>NZ_JAFEUO010000006.1:0-513696 GCF_016900955.1 Micromonospora humidisoli | reverse complement strand
CCGCTCGACTTGCATGTGTTAAGCACGCCGCCAGCGTTCGTCCTGAGCCAGGATCAAACTCTCCAACAAAAACTGTGTTGAACAGCAATCCCGACAACAAACAAATGTTGCCAAAGGAATCCCAGCCAACCAAACCCGAAGATTCAGCCGACCCGGGGTATAAAACAATTGGCACTGGCTTTACAAGCACCCTGTTGAGTTCTCAAAGAACAACCACACACCAACCAGACAACCGCATCAGCAGCCACCCGACCGGGGCATTTCGTTCACTGCGCCCCGCGCTCCCACGCTGGGCACTTTTACTACGTTACCCGGTGGTATCCGCCGTGTCAAACCGCTCTGTAGCGATCCGCACCACTTCCACCACATTTCCCACACACCACGAACACACCCGGCTCACACCGGAAGCCCTCATGATTTGCGCCAGGCCGGCCGGTGCGGTCTCCCACACGCTCGCCCGGTTCCCTGCCGACGTCACACACTACCCGGTCGGTTTCGCCCCGTCGCATCGACCCCTGGCCGATCCGGAAGCACCACCCGAGATCAGATACCGCGCTCCGGCCTCCAGGTCTTTCGCCCTGTTTCGTCCGTTCCGCGCTGGCAGAGAGAAAGTTACGCGCCCGCCGAGTTGATCGTCAAATCGGCAGCGGGCGTCCCCGGTCACACACCGTGCCGGTAGCCCCGGACCGGCTGACGCCCCCCGGGCGGCGACCGTCGCTGAACTGCGCAAAGACCACTGGGGTGAGGGCCGGGTGGCCGAACGGTCAGAACCTGCGACCACGGTCGGCGACCACGTCCCCTCCTCGACGCCCCGGCTGCACTGCGGCACAGCGGACCTCAGCTCCGGTCCGTCACCGCCGGGAAGGGCTCGCCGTCGCACGCTGCTGTCAGCCCGGGCCCGCCGCCGGGCTGACCGGACGAAGTACCGCCAGGCGCCGCAGAGGCGGGACCGACGACCGCACTGACGCGCGCCGATCCGGACCGGGTGCGGCGGACCCGCTGGCCGGCCCGGATCGGTGGGTGGACCCCACCGGGGCCCGGTCACCCGGAACATCGGTCGCCGGTAGTGTTTCGCCCCATCGCGGGCCGTGGGGGCGCCCGTGCGGACCTGGATCACCGAGGAGTACGGAGGCTGGCGCCATATGTCCACCGGGGAGGATTCGTACGCGTCGCGTGACGACGGGTCGGCACGGCCGAGCTTCGAGCTCGCACTGCGGGGCTACGACAAGCGGCAGGTGGACCGGTACGTCGAACACATGGACGGCGCGCTGTCGACGTTGACCGCCGAACGGGCCCAGGCGACCGGTCAGATCCAGGGCCTGACCGCGCACATCCAGCGGTTGCAGGCGGAGCTGACCGAGTTGCGCCAGCGCCCCGCCCAGGTGGACCGGGCGTCCTTCCGCGACCTCGGCCCGATGGTGGACCAGATTCTCGCCCTGGCCGAGAAGCAGGCCGCGCTGATCACCGACTCGGCCACCCAGCGGGCCAACCAGCTCCAGGGTGAGGCGGAGAAGACGCTTGTCGAGGCGCGGGACCGGACCGCGCAGGCGCTGCGGGACCTGGACGAGGAACTCGCCACCCGCCGCGAGGAACAGGAGAAGGCGTACGAGGAACGCCGGGCGACGGCCGACGCCGAGCTGGCCGAGATCCGGGAGCGGGCGGAGAAGCTGCGGGCCGAGGGGGAGGCCGCCCACGAGCGGGCCCAGCAGGAGGCCAAGCGGATCAGCGAGCAGACAGCGAAGCAGATCACCCAGACCAGGGCCGCCGCCGAGGCGTTGACCAAGGCGGCCCGGACCCAGATCCAGCAGGAGATCCAGGCGGCCCGGACGCAGAGCCAGCAGGAGCTGGCCCAGTGGCAGGCCACGGTGGAGCGGGAGGTCGGCGAGCGGCGGGCCGCGGCCGAGCAGGAGCTGGCCGAGCAGCGGGCGGCGGCGGAGCGGGAGCTGACCAACCAGCACAGCGCCGCCGAGCAGCAGATCGCCGCGTTGATCGCCGAGGCGCAGCAGTACGCCACCGAGGTCCGTCAGCGGGCCGACGAGCAGACCAGCAGCCACCAGGAGCAGCTGACCACGGTGCAGCGGGAGATCGCCGACCGGCAGAAGACCCTCGCCGAGGTGCAGGGCGAGCTGGAGACGGCCCGCGCGCAGCTGGCCGAGATCCAGCAGGAGGGTGACACCACCGAGCGGGAGTTGGCGCGTTCCCGGCAGCTGCTGGAGGAGGTGCGTCGCGACCTGACCGCCGAGAACCGACGGTTGGAGGAGGCCCGGCAGGCCGCCGAGAGCGTGGAGCGGCACGCCAAGGACGTGCGGGCCCGGGTGCAGCGGGAGGCGAAGCGGGTCGCCGACCTGGCCGCCGCCGCCGTGATGGCGGCCGCCGCCGGGGGTGGGGAGACCGCCGAGTACCCGACGGTGGCGGCCCGACAGCCCGCCGAGCCGCCGGTCGGGGCGTCCACCGAACCGCCCGCCGGCAAGGTGCCGACCAACGCCTGACGAACGGGTACGGCCCGGGGCGAATTCGCTGTCGCCCCGGGCCGGTGGGACGTAGCCTGACGGCCCCGTCACCACGACCAGCGAACGAGGTGTGTCCCGTGCCCGTGCTCCGTGTGCCGACCGTCCGCTTTCCGCGTCCGTCCACGCACCTCCGGAGTCATCGACATGGATCTCGACCGTAGTTTCGTCATCCGCGAAGGCGACCTTCGCATCCTCAACCCGTTCGACGCCGACAAGCTGGCCACCCTGGGGCGGGTGATCCGGCTGCGCCCCGACGACGCCCTGCTCGACCTGTGCAGCGGCAAGGGTGAGCTGCTCTGCACCTGGGCCCGCGCGCACGGGGTCCGGGGCACCGGTGTCGACATCAGCACCGCGTTCACCACCGCCGCCCGACATCGCGCGGCCGCCCTCGGGGTGGCCGACCGGGTCCGTTTCGTCCACGACGACGCCGCCGGGTACGTCCACCCCGGGCCGGTCGACGTGGCTGTCTGTCTCGGTGCGACCTGGATCGGCGGGGGTGTCACCGGCACCATCGACCTGCTGGCGCGGGCGCTGCGTCCGGGCGGGATGCTGCTGGTCGGGGAGCCCTACTGGCGGCGGGAGCCGCCGGACCGGGAAACCGTCGCCGGTTGCCACGCCACCGTGCGGGACGACTTCGACGACCTTCCCGGGCTGATCGGCCGGATGCAGGGGCACGGCTGGGACGTGGTCGAGATGGTCCTCGCCGACCAGGACAGTTGGGACCGGTACGCCGCTGCGCACTGGCTGACCCTGCGCCGCTGGTTGGACGCCCATCCCGACGATACTCTCGCCGGGTCGCTGCGGCAGGAGCTGACCGAGGACCCGTTGCGGCACGTCAGGTACCGGCGGGAATACCTGGGCTGGGGTGCGTTCGCCCTGCTCCGACGCTGAGCCGGCACGGTGCGGCCCGGCCTCGGGCCGCCCCGTGCGGGCCGGTCACGGCGACGCCGGGGGGTCGCGTGGTCAGTCGGCGGTGATCTCGTCCAGCACCCGCTGTTGGAAGGCGCGGGCCGCGGCGGCGGACGGGGGCGGGCCGCCGGTGCGGGCGTCGACGCAGCGGCGCACCAGCCCGGGGTCGCGGCCGAGGGTGATCACCCGGTGGCCGGCGGCGGTCTTGGACAGCCAGTCGCCGTCGCGGAGCCGGACCAGAGCGCGGCAGGCGTTCAGCACGGCGTCCTCCGCGCCGGGGGCCGGGGCGTCTCCGGGCGGGGCGGGGCGGGCCAGCCACCAGCGCAGCGCCGCCACCATCAGCGTGCGCAGGTCGTCCGGGGACGGGTCGGCGAAGACCGCTGCGGCCGGTGGGCCGGTCAACGGGTGGCCCCGTTGGTGCAGGATGCTGCGGTCCAGGGCGTACCAGAAGCGGCCGTCGGCGGCGGGCCGCTCGGCCGGGTCGAGGGTGACCCGCGTCGGCATCGCCGCTCCGGTGTTCAGTTCCACCTCGAAACCCGGTTCGCAGGTGCCCGAGCCGGCGACCGAACGGGTGTAGACGACCAGTTCGAGGCCGCGTGCCGGGCAGGGCAGCGCCTCGTGTCGCAGTCGGGTGACCAGTTCCTGCCGGGTCGGTCGGGGTAGCGCGTCCCGGCAGACCAGCGCCACGTCCACGTCGCTGCGGCCGGGCTGGTACGCGTGCAGCGCCACCGACCCGGCGGCGTAGCCGCCCACCAGTTCCGACCCGAGCAGGTCGCGGGCGACGCCGAGCAGGTCGGCGAGGTAGCGGCGTACGGCGGGGTCCATGCCGGCCATCCTGCCGGCAGCGCCGGTGGCTGTCGTGGAGCGGGTCCGGCGGCCCGGGCTCCGGCCCGTCGGGTGGAGTCGGGTGGGGGCACCCCTGGCGCGGACGCCACGGGTGGGACAGACTTGAGGCCCGACAGCGAGGACGGGGGCATGGCAGGCTCCACACAGGACGATGCGGCGGCGGAATTCGTTCGGGAACTGACCCACTGGCGTCACCAGCGGGGCATGTCCAAGAAGGAACTGGCCGAACGCACCGGTTTCGACCCGTCGTACGTCAGCCACATCGAGAACGGCCGGCACCAGCCCACCGAGGAGTTCGCCAGGCGGGTGGAGCTGGTGCTGGACAGCGGTAACCGGATCTGGCAGCAGTACGTGGCCTTCGCCGACCGGCGGGGCCCGGGGGGACGCCGTTCCCCGCTCGGCCCGACCGCGGTTCCGCCCCCGGCCGGGTCGCATCTGGTGATCGAGGACGAGCAGGCCAGCCTCTCCCTCGTCGACGGGGTGTACGAGTGCCGGTTCCGGCGGGTGCTGCACAGCGTGGGAACCGAGCCGATCACCAGGCACACGGTGCAGATCGACATCGACCGGTTCCCCGACGATCCGGCCCGGTCGACGGTCTTCCACGGTCGCCATCCGCTCACCATCGACGAGGTCGACTTCCGGGCGAGCATCGGCGTCGACCAGCCGGAGCCGATGCGGTGGCGGGTCGGGCGCAGCCGGGACGCCTTCCTCAAGATCGTGCTGTTGCTCGACGGTGGGGGCACCCCGATGCCGCTCTATCCCGGCCAGCGCACCGTGGTGGACTACGCCTACCGGGTGCCGGCGTGGAAGTTCGGCGACTGGTTGCAGCGGGACATCCGGCTGCCCACCCGCAATCTGGTGATCCGGCTCGACTTCCCGGCCGAGACGGGTCCGACGGTCTGGGGCAACGAGACCTCGTTCACCGCCGAGAGCAGCGCCGAGGTGCGCCCGGACGGTCGGGAGCGGCAGGGGCGGATCGCGTACGAGTGGGTGGTGCCGCGGCCCCGGTTGCGGGCGCAGTACCGGGTGGAGTGGCGCTACGCCGATCCACGCGCCGCCCTGGTCGACGCGCCATCGGATATCCGACCCCTTGCCTGCTGAACGCCGTTGACGGTTCGGCCGGACGTTCCCACCGGACGGGCCGACAGGTGTCGTTTCCGACAGATCCGGCCGGTTGTTCGGGCTCGGCATAGCGGTGTGCCGGGCCCGACCGTTAGGCTCAAAGGCTGAACGGGGCCGACGAAAACATCGTTTTCGCTCGATGCGGGTTGCGAGTATTGGCTGGTAGTGGCACTGGAAGGCAGGCTACAGTGACCCGAGAAGGTGAGCCTGGGCCGCGATACGCCCACCGCGCGGACAACAAGCGGGTGGCGTACGAGGAGACCGGTGCTCCCGACGGGTTCCCCGTCTTCCTGATGCACGGCACACCCGGCAGCCGCCGGGGGCCGAAACCCCGGGGCATCGTGCTCTACCGGATGGGCATCCGGTTGATCGCCTACGACCGCCCCGGTTACGGCGACTCCGACCGGTTCGAGGGCCGGGACGTGGCCGACGCCGCGCGCGACGTGGAAGCCATCGCCGACCAGCTCCGACTGGACCGGTTCGCGGTCGCCGGCCGCTCCGGTGGCGGGCCGCACGCGCTGGCCTGCGCCGCCGACGAACGCCTGCGCGGCCGGGTGAGCCGGGTCGCGGTGCTGGTGAGCTTCGCCCCCTCGGAGGCCATCGGGCTGGACTGGTTCGAGGGGATGAACGGCGACAACCAGCGCGGCTTCGGCAACGGCCGCCCGGACACCGAGATCGTCGTCGAGGAGATCCGGCAGCGGGCCGCCCGGGCCGCCGAGGACCCCCGGTTCCTGCTGCGGGACCTGATGGCGCAGATGGGTCCCCCCGACCGTCGGGCGATCAACGACGCGGCGCTGCGCGGGATCATCTTCGACACCTACCAGGAGGCGCTACGGGCCGGCCCGTACGGCTGGATCGACGACGTGCTGGCGTTGCGCCGCGACTGGAAGTTCGACCTCGACGCGATCGACACCGTGGCCACCCCGGTACGGCTGTGGCACGGTGCGGATGACACCTTCGCCCCGGCCAGCCACGGCCGCTGGCTGGCCGCCCGGATTCCCGGGGCGGAGATCGAGGTGCAGCCCGGCGCGGCCCACTTCGACGCCATGGGGCAACTCCCCCGCATCCTGCGGTGGCTCGGCGAAGGGCAGGTGCCGACGGGCACCGACGTGCTCATCGGTGCCCGGCCCGGTCAGTAGGGGTGCGGGTCGAGGACCCGCCGCACGTACCGCCCGTCGCGCAGCACCACCACACTCGGGTGTTCCTGCCCGATCCGGTCGGCGAGCCGGTCCGCCAGCCGTATCCGCCCGATGCTGACCTTCCCCCCGCTGGCCGCCTGCCGCGCCGTCTCCACGTTACCGAGGCTACGCAACGTGTCCGGATGGTCGGCCCCGAGCACCGCGGTCAGCCGGGCCACCACGGCCTGCAACCGGGTCAAGCCCTCCTCGGGCTGCCCGCTGAGGAGGGTGAAGACGGCGGCGTTGTTGTCAGCGCCCATGCTGAACGGATGCTCCGGTCCGAGCACCTCGCGCAGCCCGTCGGCCGCGGCCATGGTGATCGCGTACGACTCATCCTGCGTCCCGGTGTCCCACAGCGCCACCCCCTGGTTGAGTTCACACACCAGCGTGTAGGGATGCCGTGCCCCGAACACCTGGGTGAGCGTCCGCTGCATTTCCTCCAGCTCCGACCGGGCCTGCGCCGCCTGGTCCTGGAGCATCAGGTTGGCCGTCCGGCTCAACCGGCACAGCAGGGTGTCCGGGTTGGTCGGCCCCACCGTGGCGCGCAGCTGGAGGTAGGCGTCGTCGAGCAGCCGGCCCGCCTCGGCGATCCGGCCGGTGCTGCGCAGTGACGCGGCCAGGTTGGCCTGGTTGATCAGCAACTCGCGGAACTGGTCGCCGAAGAGCCGGCGGTAACCCTCGATCACCTCCTCCAGCAACGCCACCGAGCCCTGGTAGTCGCCGGTCTCCCGTAGGTCGCGGGCGAGGTTGCTGGCCGACAGCAGGGTCCGCGGGTGGTCGGGGCCGAGCACGACGCGCAGCCGGCGGTGGGTGGTCTGGTCGGTGTCGAGCGCCCGGGTGAAGTCCCCGGAGAGCCGGAAGGAGGCGGCGAGGTTGTTGGCCGCGTTCAGGGTGCGCCGGTGGTCCTCCCCGAACACCTCCACGGACGCCCCGTGGGTCAGCAGGTCCTGCTCCAGCGCGTCCTGGTAGCGGCCCAGGGCCCGCAGGTCCGCCGCGTACCCCCCGGCGGTCATCAGGGTGTACGGGTGGCTCTCGCCGATCAGGTCCTGCTGCTGGCGCAGGGTCTCCTCGTCGAGGGTCCGGGCCTGCTCGAACCGGCCGAGGCTGCGCAGCAGGTTGGCCAGGTTGAAGCGCAGGTTGAGCAGTTGCACCCGCAGCGAACGGTGGGCGCCGGTGTCCGGGGACAACCCCTCCAGCATGGTCGTCCAGGTCTTGTCGGCCTCCCGGGCGTACTGCGCGCCCTGCTCGAAACCGCCGTTGAGGAAGATGTACCGGACCCGGTCGATGACCAACTGCCGGACCGTGTCGTCGTGGCAGGACACCGCCTCGGAACCATCCAGGTGGGGCCACAGGTGCCGGTAACCGGACTGGAAGGCCGGGTCGTCCACCTCGCCGGAGGGGCGGGAACCGGCGAGGATGCGGTGCACGTCGTGCTTGACCTCGGCCAGTTCCCGCTCGGACATCCGGGAGCGCAGCGCCGCCTGGAGCAGCCGGTGGATCTGTACCCGCTGGGCGAGCAGGTCCACCTTGATCAGGGCGAGCCGGTTGATCCGCTGGACCAGCGCCGCGGCGATGTCCCGTTCGGAGACCCGGTCGGTGACCTGCGCGGCGACCAGCGGGTCGTGCGGGGCGATGACCTTCGCCACCTGGTCGCCGTAGAGCAGGTCGAGGGCGATGTCGGGGGCGAGCACCGAACCGAGCTGGAGCAGCCGGTAGGCGCCCGGGGACTGCTCCCGCAGGCCGGCCAGCGAACGGCCCCACACGTCGCTGTCGGGGCCGGTGCGGGCCAGCCCGGCCAGGTAGGTGGCGACCGAGTCGGGGCTCTCCGCCAGCCACGCGCCGGCCAGCGCCACCAGGATCGGCACGTCCTCCACCGCCTCGGCGACCTGCTGCGCCTCGGCCACCGTCATGCCCCGGCGGCTGGTCCGGCTGATCAGGTGACTGACGCTCTCGCCGCGCTGGAAGGCGTCCACGTCGACCGCGCGGGCCAGGTCGGCCCAGTCCGGGTTGCGGGTGGTCACCAGCACGTGCCCCTCACCCTGGGGAAGGAACTCCCGGACGTGCTCGTACTGGTCGACGTTGTCGAAGACGATCAGCCAGCGCAGCGGTGGCCCGTCGACCCCCCGGCCGCCGCCGTGGCTGAGCCAGTCCCGCACCGCCCGGGTGTTGTCCGGCACGTTCTGCAGGTCGGGCAGGCCGAGCCGGCGGCCCAGGTCGGCGAAACGGACGTCGATGAACTGCACCGGGTCGGCGTCCACCCACCAGACCACGTCGTACGCGCCGTGGAAGCGGTAGGCGTACTCGGCGGCGAGCTGGGTCTTGCCGATGCCGGCCCCGCCGCGCAGCGCCACCGGCACCCGTTCCCGGGCCGCCGCCTTCAGCTCCTCGCGCAGGTTCAGCAGCAACCGGTCCCGCCCGGTGAACCGTACGTTGCGCGCCGGGGCGTAGAAGACCAGCGGTTCGATGCCCGGGTAGCGGGTGGCCGGCGTCGGGCGGTCCCGGCCGTCGCCGGGCCGGCCGACCAGTTCCCACACCTGCTCGGCGGCGGCCGCGGCGCTGCGCTCGTGGACGGTCGCCCAACTGCCGGGCGGGGTGTCCACCGACGGGGTGGTGTCGTCGAGGTGCAGCGCGAGCAGCGGGGGCCCGGCGGCGCTGCCGAGGGCCCGGCGGGCGGCGAGGTAGGAGCGGGAGACCAGGTGCAGCTCGCGGGAGGCCGTGCCGGCCGGCACCGTCGTCTGGACGCCCAGCGGGGTGGCCAGCACCCGCAGGTCGGCGGCGTGCAGCGCGGACTGCACCCACTCCGCCCATGCCTGGTCCTCCGGCACGTAGCGCAGCACGATCAGCTCGTCGACGATCACCGGCTTGCGTTCGAAGCGTTGGAAGGTCTGCCGGCGCAGCCCTTCGTCCATCCGGGGCAGCCCGGCGACCATGCCGTTGGTGATGTGCCGGGTCAGCGCCTCGTACGCCGACAACAACCCCCGGCTGCCCGGCACGTCGCCGAACGTGGCCAGGGTCTCCTCGTAGGCGTAGTAGGCCCGGTAGGGGACCTCGACGGAGAGCCAGTAGTCCTGCCGTTCCAGCTCGGTCATGCCGCTGGGCAGGCCGGTGAACCGCTGCATGGCCAGCGCCCGACCGGCGTCGGTTTTGGTCTTCTCCCCCTCGTCGACCCGCATCGGCACCGGCAGCACCCGGCGGGCGCGGCGGCCCTCGTAGTCGCGGACCCGGGTGGCGACCGAGGCGGCGCCCTCGATGCCCTGGTCGCTGAGGGTGAAGCAGTCGACCAGCACGTCGGGCAGGTGGATGGTGCAGATCTCGGCGACGTCGCTGATGCCGGTGCGGCTGTCGATCAGGGTGTAGTCGTAGTGCCGCTTCATGTCGGCCCGCAACGCGTCGAAGAACTGCGCCCCGCCGAGCCGGTTGTAGAAGTTGTCCCAGTTGAGCCCGGTGACGCTGGTGGCGTAGTCGGGGTTGTGCCGGCCGGCGAGCAGCAGGTCCAGGATGCCGCCGCCGGGGAACTCCCAGCTGACCGAGAAGGCGTGCTTGTGGACCCGGGCGTACTGGCGGTGCCAGTCGCCGGGGCGGGTGTCCTCGCCCTCGCGCCGACGGCGGGCGTTCTCCCACTCGTAGTCGAGGATCAGGTCCATCACGCCGCCGGTGGAGGCGACCTGCTCCGGGTCGAGGAACGGGGCGAAGAACCGGTGCAGGCCGGGGGATTCCAGGTCCCAGTCGGCGGCGAGCACCCGGTGGCCGTTCGCGGCGAGGATCCAGGCGGTGTTCGCCAGCGCCATCGTGCGACCGGTGCCACCCTTGTACGAGTAGAAGGTGACGACCTGGCCGTCGCGGGGTGGAGTCATCGTTCTGCCTTCCCTCGCCGTACGTCGAACGGTCCGACCGGCCCCAGGCTCGGCTTCGGATCGTGCGGGCCCTCCGGCGGATCGACCGGCCCGTGCCGGAGGAACTGTTTGCGCGCCTCGGTGACCAGCAGCGGCGCGCAGCGCTCGAACTCGTCGATGGTGCGCACCGGCAGCACCCGGGGAAACCGGGCGTCCTGCAAGGTACCGGCGATCTCCTCGGGTGTCGGCTCGCCACGCGCATGGTCGGCGGCGATGACGAGCGGGACCACCCACTGCGGCAGCCCGTCGAGTGCGACCCGGGCGGCGTCGGCCCCGACCCCGGCGTCCACCAGCACCACCGCCGGACTGTGCGGGGCCTGGTCGCGGGCCTCGGCCAACCCGACCACCCGGGTGGGCAGACCGAGCCGCTCGGCGGTCGCCGCCACGTAGTCGGCCACCGCCAGCTGGTGCTGGTCGCCGTAGGGCCGCCAGCGGGCCCGGTCGGCGGCGAGGGTGGTGACCACCAGCGTGGCGCCCGGACCGTCGGGGACCGGCCGGCTGGTCACGGTCGTCGCCCGGGACCGGGCGAGGGGTTGCTGCTCGGTCACCCGGACGATCCGGTCGGCCAGCGCGTCGCGCAGCCGCCGGTACTGCCGGCCGTAGGCGCTGAGCTTGCACAGCGCGCGCAGCCCGTTCTCGGCGTAGACGGCGCGGTCGTCGGGGTCGTCGGTCAACGTCAGCGCCTGGACGATCTCGGGACGGTCCTCCCAGGACGGTAACGGCATCCAGAGCACCGGCAGCAGGTGCCGGTCGGCCTGTCCCGCCGGCAGCCGGGTCAGCCGGCTGCGGAACGAGTCCCGTTCACCGAGCGCCCAGCCGTTGCGGAAGTAGTTCGGCGAGTACAGCGGCACGAACACGTGCGCGACGCTGAGCGCGTCGGTGAGCGTACGACGCAGGTCGACGCCGGGACTGACCTGGCCGTCGAAGAAGCCCGCCCCGATCTCGACGGTGCGTCGGGGATGGTCCCGGACGGCCGTGGCGAGATCCTGGAAGAACTTGCCGACCCAGTAGTCGGTGTCCGGCCGGGCGGCGTCGGACAGCGGGACGGAGTGCGCGTAGCTGAGGTAGAAGTAGGTCTCCTGCCCGGGGAGCCCGACCGGGGAGGTGTCAGACCAGGTCATGCCCGTCCTCCTCGAACCGGTCGCGCAGCTGCCGCAGGTCGGTCGGCACCGCCGGCTCGACCCAGTGCGTGCGGTACGCGCGGGCGATCCGCTGGGCCAGCCGCCAGACCACCGCGTCGTAGGCGTCCTTGCCGTTGCTGCCGAGGCTGAGCAGGCCGTAGATGCCCTCCTCGTGGTACTGCGGGGCGATGTCCGAGGGTAACCGGGTGGGGGAGAACATCTGCCACCGCGACACGGCCTCGGGCATCCGTCGGCGCTCCACCACCGACCAGTTGACCGGGATCACCGGCGTCTCCCCCGCCGACAGCTCGGCGTCCGGGCGGGGTACGACCTGCCGCCTGGTGAACGCGTCCCACTCCCTGGCGCACCACTGGCTGCGCAGGTAGTGCGGGGAGATGAGCGGGATGAAGACCTGGCAGTGGCCGACGGCGGAGGCGAGCTCGTCGGTCCACAGCTGCCCTCCGTCGAGCATCCGGTCCATGAACCCGGCCGTCCGGCCCGGGCCGAGGCCGAGCAGCTCGACGACATGGTCGGAGAGGTCGACGAAGAGCTGGAAGACCTTCTGGTTGGTGTCCCGTGGGGGCGCCGCCACCCGGGTGCGGGTGCGGGCATAGCTGAGGAAGAACACGGGGGCTCGCTCGTCCTCCCTGAACTGTTCCTCCGCCACCTAACGCTCCCGCCCGGCGTCGCCGCTCCCGGCCGACCACAGTATCGACAGTGGCCAACCCCGCGCTGTCCGCTTCACGCCAGCCGGTGCTCATCAATCCACCTGACGGCGAGATCGACGGCGGGGCGCAGCCGTACGCAGTGACCGTCGGCGGCGCCCACCGGGCCGGAGCGGACCGCCCCGTCGGCCTCCACGGCCGCCCCGATCCGTGGGAAGTCACCGTCGTCCAGGTGCGGGGCACGGAAGTCCCGGCGGACCCGGCGGCCCTGCGGGTCGCGCAGGTAGCAGCGGTACGCCCGGTGCGGGGCGGGCCGGGCGCACCGGTACTCGGCGAGGTGGAACGCGGTGCACACCGACCAGTCGACGCCGAGCAGCAGCACCAGCGCGTCGGCGGCGTACAGCGCGCCCAGCGGGGACCGGTCGCCGAGGTGGCAGTCCAGGTCGTGCCGGGCGGTCAGGGCGGCGGCGGCCGGGCCGAGAGCGGCGAAGGAGGTCTGCGGGTGGGCGCTGCGTCGGGCATCGACCTGCCGGCGGACGTGTTCGGCGAACGCCCCCATCCCCTGCGCCGGGCTGTGCACCGGATCGAACGGCGCGATGGTCGCCTCGACGGCGGCGGCCTGGGCCGGGGTCATCCCCGCCGTGGCGGCCCGGAACGCCGGTGAGGTCACCGAGTTGCCGGCGGTCTGCGTCGGCACGACCACCGTGCCGTCGTCGCCGAGGGTGTCGCGCAACGCCGCCAGGAGGGTGCCCGGCCCGGCCGGGTCGGGTCGCACCCGGGACAGCGCGCAGTGCACCAGCACGGTCGCGCCGGCTGGTAGTCCGATCGCCCGCAGGTCGGCGGCGAGGCCGGCCCGGTCGTTCACCGCCAGCCGTCCAGAGTGGCGCGCATCCGTCCGACGAAACGCTCACCGTCGGCGGTGAGGCTGCCGAGGTCGAGCAGCGCGTCGACCGTCGTGTCGGTCCACTCCCGGTAGCGTCGGTGGTGCGCCGCGGCCTCGGCTCCCGGGCGGTGCCGCCACACGTCGGCGACGGCGAGGTGGGCGTAGACCCCGTGCAGCGCGCCCTCCACCGGGCGGGGGTCGTCGCGCCAGGGCACCCGCAGCCGCCTGGCGTCGGCGGGGTCGAACAGCTCGCAGACGTCGAGCACCGCGTCCAGCTTGAGATGTTGCACCTCGTGCACGAGCAGCACCGCCAGCGCGGCGTCGTCGGCGACCGGGGTGACGGCGACCGCGCCGAACGCGGACCGGGCGGCGGCGCTGCGGGAACGGCCTGACGGGTCGGGGCGCAGCGGCACCACGGCGCGCAGCAGGGCACGGACGCCGACGGCGTAGCCGGCGGCCTCGCCGTCGAGGCGGTCGACCGCCCGGCGCACCTGCCGCGTCCAGCGGTCGGCGACCGCCGGGGCGAGCCGGGCCGCCACCGGCAGGTCGAAGCAGTCCCGGTACGGGTCGGTGTCCTCCAGCAGGACGGTCCCGTCGCCGGTGTGGGCCGCCCGGGTGGGTCGCCACCGGTCCGGGTGGGGTCCGGGTCCGGCCGGCCGGACCCGGACCCGTCGCCGGCCGGCCCGCAGCGTGACACCGCCGGTGGAGATGGTGACGGGCACCGTGGCGGCGTCGGTGTCCACCATGATCGCGCCGAGCGTCGGCAGGTGCACCGCGCCGGCCCGCACCGGCAGCGCGAGTTCGGCGTCGACGCCGGCCCGGACCGCTGCCGCGGCGGCGACGGCGGCGAGGTGCGACAGGTCGCCTGCCGCGCCGGCCCGGCAGCGCTGCGCCCACCGCCTGACGAACGGGTGGGTGAGCACGTGGTCGACGGCGTCGGGTGCGGACACGTCCAGTGCGACCAGGAGGTGCCAGCCGGCCGCCGCGACCGGGTCGGCGGTGGCGGCGGGGCTGAGCGCGACCGTCAGCGCCCGGGCGATGCCGTGGTGGACGGCGGCGAGCTGACCCACCGGTCCGGGGCCGCCCCGCCCGGAGCCGAGGTCGGTCAGGACAGCGGGGGGCAACGTGTCGGCCGGCTGCTGTGACGGCGACCCGGCGGGGACGGCGGTGGCCCGGATCAACGCGGCCAGGTCCGTGCAGTAGGCCGACGGGTTGGCGAAACCGGTGCCCGAGCGGTACCGGTGGGCGAACAGGCCACCGCCGCAGCGGCGTACCAGCGGGCAGGAACGGCAGGTGGCGCAGAGGCCGGCCAGTCCGGACTGGCGGACGGCGATGCCGGGGTGGGCCGCCGCCTCGTCGACGGTGTGCCGGAACACATCCAGGCCGGTGGCGGCGGCGCCGTGGAAGGCGGACTTGAGCGAGTCGACCTGCTCGAAGCTGCCGTCGGTCTCCACCACCACGAGATCCGCCGGGGCGAGCCCGACCGCCTCGGTGCCGGTGCTGCCGCCGGTGGCTGTGGCCAGCAGGGACTCCAGCAGCCGGATCGGCACCGGCCGGCCGTCGGCCAGCCAGCGCCGGTGGATGGTCAGCAGCCAGTCCGCGTACGGGGTGGTGGCCCCGTCGGGGCGGGCGGGTGGCCGGTCCCAGTTGGCGTGCGGCAGCAGGAAGTCGATCCGGGGCGGTTGCTCGGCGAGCAGCGCCTGGTAGACCCGCAGCGGGTCGTTGGCCAGGTCGACGGTGCACAGCAGCCCGGCGTAGGAGCTGCGGTACGCCGGGCGGCGCAGCAGGGCCAGCGCCCGGCGCACCTGGTCGTGGCTGCTCGCGCCGTTGGCGTACCGGCGGTGCCGGTCGTTGGCCGACCGGTCACCGTCCAGGGAGACGCCCACCGCCACGTCGTGGGCGACGAGGACGTCGGCGATCTCGGGGGTGAGCAGCACGCCGTTGGTCTGCATCCGCAGGTCGAGCCGGGTCACCGGGGCGATCACCCGGCGCAGGGTGGCGGCGGTGGTGGCGAGCCGGGCCGCGCCGGCCAGCAGCGGTTCCCCGCCGTGCAGGACGACCCGCACCACGCCGAGCCGGTGGGTGGCGGCGTGTTCGGCGATCCGCCGGGCGGTGGCCTCGACCGTGTCGGGCGTCATCAGCCGGGGTTGACGACGCCACGACTGGTCGGGGTGTTCGTAGACGTAGCAGTGGTCGCACGCCAGGTCGCACCGGCTGGTCAGCTTGAGGACGTACTGGCTGAGCGGGGCGACCGGGGCGCGGGGCGCGGTGGCCGGGTCAGACGTGCGAGCCGAAGGATGCGACATCGACCCGGGTCGGGTGGGTGGCCCGGCGGTCGTCGATGCGCGCCACGGCGAGGGCGCGCTCGACCGGGATCTGGCCGAGTGGCGTCCGGCGTACGTCGCTCATCGGCGTCGGGAACGGATCGGACGGGCGTTGGGTGCGGTCCACGTCGGGCCCCCATCTGTGTCGGAGGTGGACGGGCGTCCGTCCACGTCGACGACAATCACGGATATCGACGATGCTAGCTGCCACGGCCCGTGATGTCACTGCTGCATAGCGCCATCGTCCTCGATCATCCGGGCCATCCAGGCCGTGTTGGACTGGGCGATGATCCGCTCGGCCTCGGCGACGAACGCCTCGTCGTCGGTCCAGCCCAGGCCGGCCTCCCGGGTCAGCCGCAGCCGGGTCAACTGGTCGGCCGTGCGGGCGTACTCCAGGTGCTGTTGCTCGTAGCGTTCGGCCGCGCCGTAGCCGACCAGCGCGGTGGTGACCGTCGCGACCACCCCCACCCACGCGGTCAGGCCGAGCACGTCGCCGAACACCCCGGCGACGGCGGAGAGCACGGCGGCCAGGACGGTCAACGCGGTCGCCGCCCGGCCGATCCGGGTGGCCGCGCGGCCGGCCTGCCGGGCCGCCGGCAGGTAGTAGCTGTCGACCTGCCGCTGCACCCGTCCGGCGAGGTAGCTCGGCAGGTCGGTGACCGGCGGCAGTGGACGGTCGACGGGGGTGCCGTCGAGGGTGTGCCCGACCAGGTCGCCGACGCCGTCCACGAGCTGCCCGTAGCGGTGCAGCAGGACGGCGTCGGCGTCGACGCCGGCGTAGGGGGCGACGTGGGCGAGGTAGCGGTACAGCTCCGCCTTCGACGCCTCGGAGACCGCCCGCAGCCGGGTCCAGGCGGCCACCGCCTCCCGGGACGCGCGCCGGCCGAGCACCGGCACCAGCAGCAGCGACACGGCGGCGACGAGCGCCAGTACCCGGCCGGCGGCGGGCGCTGGCGCGGCCAGCCGGGCCGCCGCGGTGCCGGCGACCGCAGCGGTGGCGGTCAGCGCGGCGACCGCCCGTCGCCCGGTGGTGATCCGTCGCTTGGCCCGTCGGGCGGCCCGCGACCAGTCTCCCTGCCCCCGCCAGACCTGCCCGGCGGCGAGGGACGCGTCGATGTCCGGCACAGCCGCATGGTAGGCGACCGACGCCCATCCGACTCGTGCCCGCCGGGACGAGCACGACGGACATGACGACGTTGTCGTACTGCTGGTCGACCGGGTGTATGCGCATCCGGCGCGCGTTCCGGCGAAAACCCGCAACTGGGGCGGCCGGCCAGCCGAGATCCACCGGGATCACCTGTTCAGACCAGGGCGAACGACTGCCGTTCATCACCTGGCAACAGGGGTTTCGGCAGGCGGGGGGCATGGTTGCCCGGGTCAACCCATTGATATGGGTGCCTGCCCGTGTGATCGTGCCTCCAGCAGTCGCCAACCCCCGGCGACTCGCGACGGACAGTCACCCCCACCGGGCCCGCCGGCAGCCCGGAGACCGCCCGTCGCGGCCATGCCTCACGCAGCACCGGCGCGCGACCCCACCGGGCACCGCGACGCCGCCCGAGAACAGGAGCACCCCCCTTGACGCTCTCACCCCGCCTCGTCGCGCTCTCCGGCGCGGTCGCGGCCGGCCTGATCGCCGCGGGCACCGCCGCAGCGGTCCAGGCCGCGCCGTCCCACCCCGTACCCGACCCGGCCCAGGCCCGGGCCGCCGCCGTCGACGCGGCCAGCTCGCTGGTCGCCAGCCGCCCCGCCTACCTGCACGCCAGCGCCGACGAAGCGTTCGTACAACGGCCGGTCATCTCCTCCGAGGGCATCCAGTACGTGCCCTACGAACGCACCTACCGGGGCCTGCGTGTGGTCGGCGGTGACTTCGTCCTGGCGACCACCGCCACCGGCGAGGTCACCTACGCCTCCGTCGCCCAGCAGCAGAGCATCGGAAACCTGTCCACCACCCCGAAGCTCACCGCCGCCGCGGCCGAGCGGACCGCCCGCGCCCAACTGCGCACGGTCGCCGGCGTCGAGGGCACCGCGCTGGTCGTGCACACCCTCGGCGCGCGGCCCACGCTGGCCTGGGAGACCACCGTCACCGGCACCGGCGCGGACGGCCCCAGCCGGTTGACCGTCGCCGTGGACGCCGCAACCGGCGCGGTGCTGGACACCCAGGAGCACGTCGTACGGGGCACCGGCACCGGCGCGTGGAACGGGCCGGTCACCCTGAGCACCACCCAGTCGGGCAGCACCTACTCGCTGAAGGACCCGAGCACCACCAACCTGAGCTGCCAGGACGCCGCGAACAACACCACCTTCTCCGGCTCGGACGACGTCTGGGGCAACGGCACCGGCACCAACAAGGAGACCGGCTGCGTCGACGCGCTGTTCTCGGCGCAGACCGAGCACAAGATGCTGTCGCAGTGGCTGGGCCGCAACGGCGCGAACGGCAGTGGTGGCGCGTGGCCCATCCGGGTCGGCCTCAACGACCAGAACGCCTACTACGACGGCAGCCAGGTGCAGATCGGCAAGAACACCGCCGGGCAGTGGATCGGCTCGCTCGACGTGGTGGCCCACGAGATCGGCCACGGCATCGACGACACCACCCCCGGTGGCATCTCCCGGGGCAACACCCAGGAGTTCGTCGCCGACACGTTCGGCGCGGCCACCGAGTGGTTCGCCAACGAGCCGTCCACCTACGACGCGCCGGACTTCCTCGTCGGCGAGAAGATCAACCTGGTCGGCAGCGGCCCGATCCGCAACATGTACAACCCCTCCGCGCTCGGTGACGCGAACTGCTACTCCAGCAGCATCCCGAGCCAGGAGGTGCACGCGGCGGCCGGTCCGGGCAACCACTGGTTCTACCTGCTGGCCATGGGCAGCAACCCGACCAACGGGCAGCCGACCAGCCCGACCTGCAACAGCAGCACCGTGACCGGCCTCGGCATCCAGAAGGCCATCAAGATCATGTACAACGCGATGCTGCTCAAGACGACCACCTCGTCGTACCTGAAGTACCGCACCTGGACGTTGCAGGCCGCCAAGACCCTCTACCCGGGCAGCTGCACCGAGTTCAACACGGTCAAGGCCGCCTGGGACGCGGTGAGCGTGCCCGCCCAGTCCGCTGACCCGACCTGCACCGGCGGCACCCCGACGCCCACCCCGACCGCGACCTCCACCCCGACGCCCACCCCGACCTCGGGCGGCTGCTCGGGCCAGAAGCTGACCAACCCGGGCTTCGAGTCCGGCGCCACCGGCTGGACCGCCACCTCGGGCGTGATCACCGCGTCGGCCAGCCAGGCCGCGCACGGCGGCTCGTACAAGGCGTGGCTCAACGGGTACGGCTCGACCCACACCGACACCCTCACCCAGTCGGTGAGCATCCCGGCCGGTTGCCGGGCCACGCTGTCCTTCTGGCTGCACATCGACACGGCCGAGTCGGGCAGCACGGCGTACGACAAGCTGACCGTCAAGGCCGGCAGCACCACGCTGGCGACGTACTCCAACGTCAACGCCGCCAGCGGCTACGTGCAGCGCAGCTTCGACGTGTCCGCGCTGGCGGGCAGCACCGTCACCATCTCGTTCAGCGGGGTGGAGGACAGCAGCCTCCAGACGTCCTTCGTGGTGGACGACACCGCGCTCACCCTGAGCTGACCCGCCCACCGCCGGCAGCGGCCGGTCGTCGCACCCGCGACGGCCGGCCGTCGGCGTGTCCGCCCCACCCGCTCCCCCGCCCCCGCCTGCTCCCGGCCACGTCCCTCCGCCGGCCAGTCTCCCGCCAACCGGTGCCTGCGAGCTGAAAGAGGCATAGAGGATCGCGTCCGCGAGGTGGAATCCCGCTTCCGGTGGGCAGATGCAGGCCGGTAGGGTGACCGGGTGAGCGTGTTCCGGATCAGTGAGGCCGCCGAGCTGCTCGGGGTCAGCGCCGACACCGTGCGGCGCTGGGTGGACGCCGGCCGGCTGCCCGCCCGGCGGGACACCCACGGCCACCGCATCGTCGACGGCGTGGACCTGGCCGGCTTCGTCCGCGCCCAGTCCGCCGCCCCCGACGAGGGGGCCGAGTTCTCCTCGGCCCGCAACCGGCTGCGCGGGATCGTCACCGCCGTCGTCCGGGACACCGTGATGGCCCAGGTCGACATCCAGGCCGGGCCGTTCCGGATCGTCTCGCTGATGAGCCGCGAGGCCGTCGACGAGCTGGACCTGCGGGTCGGCTCGGTGGCCGTCGCCGTGATCAAGTCGACTACCGTCGTGGTGGAGCGGCCCGCGCCCACCGGGCAGGCCAGGGCAAGGACCGACCCGTGACCGGCACCACCACGGCCGCCCGACAGCGCGGCGGCAGCCGTCCGGTGCGCCAGCGGATCCGGGTCGTCGTCGCCGCCCTCGTGGTGGCCGTCCCCGCCCTGGCCGGATGCGGGGGCGGCACCACCGCGCCGGCCGCCGACGGCGGGCCGCGCGGCACCCTCACCGTCTTCGCCGCCGCGTCGCTGACCGAGTCGTTCACTACCCTCGGCCGGCGGTTCGAGGCCGAATACCCGGGCACCACCGTCACCTTCAACTTCGCCGGCAGCTCCGCCCTGGCCACCCAGATCACCCAGGGCGCCCCCGCCGACGTGTTCGCCTCGGCCGCCCCGACGAACATGACCACCGTCACCGACGCCGGTCACGCCGCCGGCACCCCCACCGTCTTCGCCCGCAACCAGCTCGTCATCGCCGTGCCGCAGGGCAACCCGCAGCGCCTCGCCGGGCTGGCCGACCTGACCCGGCCGGGGTTGAAGGTCGCGCTGTGCGCCGCCCAGGTGCCGTGCGGGGCGGCGGCGACCACCGCGCTGGACGCGGCCGGCGTACGGGTCACCCCGGTCACCCTCGAACAGGACGTCAAGGGCGCGCTGGCCAAGGTGAAACTCGGCGAGGTCGACGCGGCGCTGGTCTACCGCACCGACGCCCGCGCAGCCGACCGGGAGGTCGACGGCATCGAGTTCGCGGAGTCCGCCCGTGCCGGCAACGACTACCCGATCGTGGTGCTGGCCGACGCGCCGAACCCCACCGCCGCCCGCGCCTTCGTCGCGCTGGTCCGGTCCACAGCCGGGCAGGCCGTCCTCACCGACGCCGGATTCCAGCCACCGGCAGGCCCGTGACCGCGTCCACCCGCCGTCGCGGCACCGGTCAACGGGTGCCGGTCGCGCTGCTCGTACCGGCCGCCCTGGGGTTGCTGTTCCTGCTGCTGCCACTGGGCGGGCTGCTGCTGCGCACCCCGTGGACGTCGCTGGGACCGCGCCTCACCGCACCCGGGGTGCTCACCGCGCTGCGGCTGTCGGTGCAGTGCGCCACCCTGGCCACGCTGCTCTGCCTGGCGCTGGGCGTACCCCTGGCGTGGCTGTTGGCCCGGGTGGAGTTCCCCGGCCGGCGGCTGGTCCGGGCGCTGGTCACCGTGCCGCTGGTGCTGCCGCCGGTGGTCGGCGGGGTGGCGCTGCTGCTGGTCTTCGGCCGACGCGGGCCGGTCGGCGGCTGGCTGGACGCCACCTTCGGCGTCACGCTGCCGTTCACCACCACCGGCGTGGTGCTCGCCGAGGCGTTCGTGGCGATGCCGTTCCTGATCATCGCGGTGGAGGGGGCGCTGCGCGGCGTCGACCACCGCTACGAGGAGGCCGCCGCCACCCTGGGCGCCCGCCGGTGGACCACCTTCACCCGGGTCACCCTGCCGCTGGTCGCCCCCGGCGTCGCCGCCGGGGCGGTACTGTGCTGGGCCCGCGCGCTCGGCGAGTTCGGCGCGACCATCACCTTCGCCGGCAACTACCCGGGCCGGACCCAGACCATGCCGCTCGCGGTCTACCTGGCCCTGGAGACCGACCTGGAGGCCGCCGTGGTGCTCAGCCTGGTGCTGCTCACCGTCTCGGTGGTGATCCTCGCCGGGCTCCGCGACAGGTGGATCGGCGGCCCGTGACACCGCCGCTGCTCGACGGGCACCTGGTCGTCGACCGGGCCGGGTTCCGGCTGGATGTCCGGCTGCACGTCGCCGCCGGAGAGGTGGTCGCACTGCTCGGGCCCAACGGCGCCGGCAAGACCACCGCGCTGCGTGCCCTCGCCGGGCTGCATCCGCTCGACGCCGGCCGGCTGCGCCTCGACTCGACGGTGCTGGACCAGCCGGACGCGCGGCGGTTCGTCCGGCCGGAGCGGCGACCGGTCGGCGTGGTGTTCCAGGACTACCTGCTCTTCCCACACCTGACCGCCCGGGACAACGTCGCGTTCGGCCCGCGCCGGCAGGGCCTGCCCCGGCGGGCCGCCCGGGCGCGGGCCGACCGCTGGCTGGACCGGGTGGGGCTGGCCGGATACGCCGGACGGCGGCCCCGGGAACTCTCCGGCGGGCAGGCCCAGCGGGTCGCGCTGGCCCGCGCGCTCGCCGTCCACCCGACCCTGCTGCTGCTCGACGAGCCGTTGGCCGCGCTCGACGCCCGGACCCGGCTGGACACCCGCGCCGAACTGCACCGCCACCTCACCGACCACGCCGGGGCGGCCGTGCTGGTCACCCACGACCCGCTCGACGCCCTGGCGTTGGCCGACCGGCTGGTCATCGTCGAGGACGGCCGGGTGGTCCAGGAGGGCGACCCGGCCACGGTCACCGCCCGGCCGCGCACCGACTACGTGGCCCGACTGGTCGGCCTGAACCTGCTCCGAGGTCGGGCCGACGGGCATCTCGTCCACCTCGCCGACGGGTTCGCCGTGCCGACCGCCGACCGGCTCGACGGCGACGCCTTCGTGGTCTTCCCACCGACCGCCGTCACCCTGCACCCGGACCGACCCGGCAGCGACGCTCCGCACACCTGGCCGGCCACCGTCGCCGGGGTGCACCGGCACGGCGACCACCTGCGGGTGCAGCTCGCCGGGCCGGTCAGCACCGTCGCCGACGTCACCCCCGCCGTCGCCGCCGGACTGCGGCTGCTGCCCGGGCAGCAGGTCTGGGCGAGCGTGGCGGCCGGCGACACCCGGGCGTACCCGGTCGGGCCCTGACGCCCGGGGGCGGCGGTCACCCCGGGCCGGGCGGGCCGTCGTCGGCGGCGGGGGCGGGGGCGGGGACAGATGGCGTCGGCTGGAACACGTCCGGCACCCCGTCGCGGTCCAGATCGACCTGCTCGGCCTCGTGCACCCGCCGGTAGACCCGGCTGCGGGCACGCAGGATGACGCTGGCCAGCAGGGCCGACACCAGCGAACCGGCGAGCACCGCCACCTTGGCGTGGTCGTCGCGGGCGCTGCCCAGCCCGAAGGCCAACTCCCCGATCAGCAGCGAGACGGTGAAGCCGATCCCGCCGAGCAGCGCCAGCCCGAGCACGTCGAGCCAGTTGAGGCCCTCGTCAAGGTCGGCCCGGGTGAACCGGGACACCAACCAGGTCGCGGCCAGGATGCCGATCGGCTTGCCGACGATCAGGCCGACGGCGATGCCCACCGCGACCCGGTCGGTCAACGCGGTGGCCAGCCCGGCGAGCCCTCCCACGGTGACCCCGGCGGAGAGGAAGGCGAACACCGGGACGGCGATGCCGGCGGAAACCGGCCGGACCCGGTGCTCGAAGTGCTCGGCCAGGCCCGGCCCGGCGTCCGGGCCGCCGGCCGCCGCGCTGCGCAGCACCGGCACGGTGAAGGCGAGCAGAACGCCGGCCACGGTGGCGTGCACCCCCGACTCGTGCACCAGCACCCAGGTGAGGACGGCGAACGGCAGCAGCAGCCACCACGACCGGACCCGGCGCTGCACCAGCACCCCGAACGCGGCGAGCGGCAACAGCGCGCCCACCAGCGGGACGACGGACAGATCGGCGGTGTAGAAAACCGCGATGATCATGATGGCGAGCAGGTCGTCGACCACCGCCAGGGTGAGCAGGAAGGTCCGCAGCGCCGACGGCAGGAAACGACCCACCACGGCGAGCACCGCCAGGGCGAACGCGATGTCGGTGGCGGTCGGGATGGCCCAGCCCCGGCCCGCGCCGTCACCCGCCCCGGCGGCGATCAGGGCGTACAGCACGGCGGGCACGACCACCCCGCCGACGGCCGCCGCCACCGGCACCGCCGCCCGCCGGGGGTCGCGCAGGTCACCGGCCACGAACTCACGTTTGAGCTCCAGGCCGGCGACGAAGAAGAACACCGCCAGCAGACCGTCGGCGGCCCAGGTCGCCACGCTGAGATCCAGGTGCAGCGCGGCCGGGCCGACGGTGACGTCCCGCAGCGCCTGGTACGACCCCGACCAGGGGGAATTGGACCAGACCAACGCGACGAGCGCCCCGCCGAGCAGGAGCGCCCCGCCGACGGTCTCCCGGCGCAGGATGGCCGAGATCCGACTGGTCTCGCCCCAGGAGCGGCGGGCGAACAGGCTGGAGCGTCGCCGGGTGGCGTTGGTCACAGGAACTCCTCGTCGGCAGGGGTCGCGTCATCCACCGCCGACCAGACTTCCCGGCACACCTGGACCAACCCTATCCGCTGCGGCGACCCGCCGCCGCTGCGACGCCGGCCGGTGTACCCGGCACCCCGGCCGCCGAACCCTGGTGCTCCCGGCCGGGCCGTTGCCCGGCCGGGAGGGGAGGCGGATCAGAGGGTACGGGCCAGCCGGTCGGCGAGCAGCCGGGCGAACCGGGCCGGGTCGGCCAGGTCGCCGCCCTCGGCGAGCAACGCCGTGCCGTAGAGCAACTCGGCGGTCTCGGTCAGCGCCGCGCTGTCGTCGCCCCGCTGGTGGGCGACGCGCAGGCCGGTGACCAGCGGGTGGGTCGGGTTGAGTTCGAGGATCCGCTTGACCGGGGGCAGTTCCTGCCCCATCGCCCGGTACATCTTCTCCAGCGTCGGGGTGATGTCGTGCGCATCGCCGACGATGCACGCGGGCGAGGTGGTCAGCCGGGAGGAGAGCCGGACCTCCTTGACCGTGTCGGCGAGCGCCCCGCCGAGGAAGGTGAGCAGCTCGGCGTACTCCTTGTTCTGCTGCTCCCGGGCGACCTCGGTGTCCTTGCGTTCCTGCTCGGTCTCCAGGTCGACCTGGCCCTTGGCGATGGACCGCAGCGGCTTGCCGTCGAACTGGCCGACCCGCTCCACCCACACCTCGTCGACCGGGTCGGTGAGCAGCAGCACCTCGTAGCCCCTGGCCCGGAACGCCTCCAGGTGCGGCGAGTTCTCCAGCATGGTGCGGTTCTCGCCGGTGGCGTAGTAGATCTCGGTCTGGCCGTCCTTCATCCGCTCCACGTACCCGCCCAGGGTGGTGGGCTCGGTGTCGTGGTGGGTGGAGGCCACCGACAGCAGGTCGAGGAGGGTCTCGGTGTTGTCCGGGTCCTCCAGCAGACCCTCCTTGACCACCCGGCCGAACTCGCCCCAGAAGGTGGTGAACTTCTCCGGGTCGGCGGTGCGCATCTCCTTGACCGTGGCGAGCACCTTGCGGACCAGCCGGCGGCGCACGATCTGGATCTGCCGGTCCTGCTGGAGGATCTCCCGGGAGATGTTCAGCGACAGGTCGTGCGCGTCCACCACACCCTTGACGAAGCGCAGGTAGTTCGGCATCAGCGCGGCGCAGTCGTCCATCACGAAGACCCGCTTGACGTACAGCTGCACCCCGCGCCGGCCGTCGGCCTGGTAGAGGTCGTACGGCGCGTGCGCGGGCAGGAACAGCAGCGCCTCGTACTCGAAGGTGCCCTCCCCGCGCATGTGGATGGTCTCCAGCGGGTCGGTCCAGTCGTGGCTGACGTGCCGGTAGAAGTCCCGGTACTCCTCCTCGGCGACCTCGTCGCGCGAGCGCGCCCAGAGCGCCTTGCGGGAGTTGAGGGTCTCCTCGGTGGGTTCGCCGCCGTCGACGCCCGGCACGGTGGTGCGGATCGGCCAGGCGATGAAGTCCGAGTACCGCTTCACGATCTGCCGGACCGTGGCGAGGTCGGCGTAGTCGTGCAGGTTGTCCTCGTCGTCGGCGGGCTTGAGGTGCACGGTGACCGAGGTGCCCTGCGGGGCGTCGTCCACGGTCTCCACCACGTACGTGCCCTCGCCGGTGGACTCCCAGCGGGTGCCCTCGGTCTGCCCGGCCCGCCGGGTGAGCAGGGTGACCCGGTCGGCGACCATGAACGTCGAGTAGAACCCGACACCGAACTGGCCGATCAGCTCACCACCGGCCGTCTCCTTGGACTCCTTGAGCTTACGCAGCAGCTCGGCGGTGCCGGAGCGGGCGATCGTGCCGATCAGCGACACGACGTCCTCGCGGGACATGCCGATGCCGTTGTCCCGCACGGTGAGGGTCCGGGCCTGCGGGTCGGTCACCAGCTCGATGTGCAGGTCGGAGGTGTCGACGTCGAGGTCGGAGTCGACCAGCGACTCCAACCGCAGCTTGTCCAACGCGTCGGAAGCGTTGGAGATCAGCTCACGTAGGAAGACGTCCTTGTGCGAATAGATGGAATGCACCATCAGTTGCAGCAGCTGGCGTGTCTCCGCCTGGAACTCCAGCGTCTCGGTCCGACTGCTCACACCAACCTCCTCGTACGGGCGGGCCAGATCCGCGCAACAGGATACGAGGTGCCGTGGCGGCCCGGTCACGCCCGGTCGTCGTCCCGACGGACCAGCAGGCAGGCCTGCGGGGTACGCTCCATCGCCCCGGCGAACTCCTGCGGCGCCCGGCACATCCGGGCCTGCTCCGCCAACCCGGCGGCGTGCAGCAACGCGGCCACCTGGTCCGGGTGGCGGCGACGGAACGCCAGCGAGACCGGCTCGCCCCACGCCTCGGTGTAGCGGACCGTCTCGTCACCGACCTGGAAGGCGAGCAGGGCGTGCCCGCCGGGGGCGAGGACCCGGCGGAACTCGGCGAACACCCGGGGCAGCCACTCGTCGGGCACGTGGATGACGCTGTACCAGGCGACCAGCCCGGCCAGCACGCCGTCGGCCACCGGCAGGTCCAGCATGGACCCCTCGACGAGGCGCAGGTCGGGGTGGGCGAGCCGGCCCTGCGCCAGCATCCCGGGGGACAGGTCGAGCCCGGTGACGGTCAGATCGAGGGCGCGCAGATGGCCGGTGATCCGGCCGGGGCCGCAGCCGACGTCGAGCACCGGGCCACCGCCACCGGCCAGGACGGTCTCGGCGAACGCGGCGAGCATGCCCCGGTCGACCGGGCGGGCGGCGAGCTCAGCCCGGAACCGGGTGGCGTACCCGGCGGCCATGGTGTCGTAGGAGGCGCGGGTCTCGGCGAGGAAGTCGGCGTCGGTCACGGCCGCGGACCCTACCGGCCGGGCGGCCTTTCCCGGGGCTGCGCCACACCGCCCGGACCCACCCCGACGCCGGCCCGCCGGCGACGTCGCCTCCGGGTCAGCTGGGGGTCGCCGGGCGGGTGACGTCGTACACGTGGTGATCCACGTCGTGCAGAAGGTAGACGGCGAAGCGACCGACGGTGAACACCGAACCGTTGCTGCGCCGGCCCGGCCGGTCCCACTGCGCGGGCGTGATGGCGTCGAACGCGGCGGCGGTCGCCTTGGCCTGGGCGGCGAGTTCCCCGGCCACCCGGGCCGGGGACTGGTGGAAGTAGTCGTCCTCGACGGCGGTGGCGTCCTGGTCCCAGTTGGGGAAGACCGGGTCGTCCTCGTCGAGCATCAGCGCCAGCCGGCCCCGGAAGATCCGGCAGGTGTCCCGCACGTGGCAGGCGTACTCCGTCGGCGACCAGACGGTCGGCGCGGGCCGCCGGGTCGCGTCGGGCCGGGACAGCGCCTCCCGCCAGACCGGGACGGTGGCGCGCAGCCGGTCCCCGGTGGCGTCGGCCCGCTGCGGCACGAAGCCGCACTCGGCGCACCCGTCGTCGATGACGAAGGTCCAGTCCCGGTCCTCCGGCGTGATCGCCGCCCACTCCGACATGCGGCGATCCTGCCACGCGGGTGCCGGGCCGGCGTCGGCGGTAGGGTGTACGCCGCTGGCAGATCCGGGTGGGGGTGGTCGTGGTGTCGCGGGACGCGGAGCGCCGGCCCGTCGCCGTCAA
This sequence comes from Micromonospora humidisoli, assembly GCF_016900955.1. Lineage (NCBI taxonomy): Bacteria > Bacillati > Actinomycetota > Actinomycetes > Micromonosporales > Micromonosporaceae > Micromonospora > Micromonospora humidisoli. The sequence goes on along the minus strand of NZ_JAFEUO010000006.1, from coordinate 486,298 downwards.
CAAGAAGGCCCGGCACGACTACACCGTGCTGAAGACCTACGAGGCGGGCATCGTGCTGGCCGGCACCGAGGTCAAGTCGCTGCGCGAGGGGCGGGTGTCGTTGGTCGACGCGTTCGCCCAGGAACGCGACGGCGAGATCATGCTGTACGGCCTGCACATCGCCGAGTACGGCTACGGCACCTGGACCAACCACCAGCCCCGGCGGACCCGCAAGCTGCTGCTGCACCGGGTGGAGATCGCCCGGATCCTGGAGAAGCTACGTGACCCCGGGGTGACCCTGGTGCCGCTGTCGATGTACTTCAGCAACGGCTGGGCCAAGGTGGAGATCGGGCTGGCCCGGGGCCGCCGCTCGTACGACAAGCGGCAGGTGCTCGCCGAACGCGACGCGAACCGGGAGATCGCCAGGGAGTTGGGCCGCCGGCTCAAGGGTCGGCGACCGGCCGGCGAGGGCCATCGGCCGGGCTGACCTTCTCCCGGAGTGCCCTGCGGGCTCAGCCGGGGGCGCGGTCGTCCGCCCCGGCGGTGTCCGCGGTGCCCGGCGCGCTGGCCAGCACGATCGCCGCAGCCACGGTGGTCAGGGTGGCCAGGACCGCCCACGGCAACCAGCCGGGGCGTACCCCGTCACCGAGCAGCAGCACCCCGGCGACCGAGGGGACGACGATCTCGACCGCCCAGAGCACGGCGGTGACCGGCCCGACCGGCCCGTGCCGCAGCGCGTGCGCGTAGAGGATCGTCCCGGTCACCCCGGAGATGACCAGTCCCCAGCTGACCGGCTCCCGCAGCAGGTCCCAGGCCGCCGTGCCGGGGTGGCCCAGCGGGTCGGGTGGCGGGGTGAGCGCCCGCGCGCACAGCGCGGTGATCCCCCAGGCCAGCCCGGCCAGGGTGGCGGCGACGACCGGCCGGGCGACCCGCAGCGCGGCGAGGCCGGCGATCGCGGTCAGCACCGCCGCGCCGGCCAGGCCGACCCGTAGCGCCGTCGACGCGGTGACCGGTGGTTCGGGGCCGGCGGCCAGCGAGATGACGGTGAGGGCGGCGACGGTGAGCAGGATCGCCCCGGTGTCCCGGCGGCGCAGCCGCGCGCCGAGCACGATCCGGGCGACGACCACGGTGACGGCGAGGGAGCCGGCGGTGACCGACTGGACCGCGTACACGGGCAGCTTCTGGAGGGCGACCAGGGAGGCGAGCCAGGCCAGCGTGTCGCAGGCCAGACCGGCGAGGTAGAGCGGGTGCCCGAGGGCACGCAGGGTGCTCGCGCCGCGCCGGGCCCCGACGGCCTGCAGGACCGAGCCGACGCCGTAGCCGAACGCCGCGCCGAGCGCGAAGGTCAGCGCCAGGCCGGCCGTCACGGCCCGCCCCCGACTCCCGGCCTGGCTGCGGCTACGGCTCCCGGCCCGGCCCCGGCCCCGGCTTCTGGCCAGTCTGCGGCTCCTGTTTCCGGGCCGGTGGATGCCAGCGGCCCGGCTGCTGTGGTCACCGCCGGCTCGGTCATCGGCACCGCCTCTGTTCCTGGTCCCGGTGTTCCCGGTTTCTGATCCCGGCCGGTCCGCGTCAGCCGTCGCTCCGTCGCATTGTCCCCGGCGCGTCCGCGCCCCGCAGCGCGTCGCCGACCCGACGCGCACCGCCATTCCACGAGACTTCTTGTACTTCATGTCTTGTACTTCTATGGTGGGTGCATGACCGAGGAACCCACCCGGCACCTGACCGATCCCCGGGCGATGCGCGCGCTGGCCCACCCGACCCGGTTGAGACTGCTCGGCGAGCTGCGGGTCCGGGGCCCGCAGAGCGTCGGCATGCTCAGCGACGCCATCGACGAGGCGGTCGGCTCGGTCAGCTACCACCTGGGCAAGCTGGCCGAGCACGGCTTCGTCGAGGAGGCCCCCGAGCACGCCCGGGACCGTCGGGAACGCTGGTGGCGGGCGACCCACGCCCGAACGTCCTGGGAACCGGTCGAGGTGCTCGCCGACCCAGAACGCCGGGCCGCCTCCGACCTGCTGCGCCGCGCCGTGCTCGACCGGTACGCGGAACGCCTCGGCCACTACCTCGACGTCGAGGCGACCCTCGACCCGCAGTGGGTGCGCGGCACCGCCAGCGCCGACTCCTGGCTGCACCTGACCAGCGACGAGCTGATCGAACTGCGGGCCGAGCTGGAGGCGCTGGCCGCCCGCTGGCAGGCCCGAAGCGATCCCGCCCGGCCGGGGGCCGAGACGGTGTCGCTGATGTACCACGCCTTCCGGGACCAGCGGTGACGCCGCCTCGCCGTGGCCCGCTGGTCGGCCTGCTGGTCGGTCACACGGTCTCGCTCACCGGCAACATGCTCACCCTGATCGCGCTGCCGCTCTATGTGCTCGCCGAGACCGGCTCGCCCGCCGCCACCGGCCTCACCGGCGCGGTCGCCGCCGTACCGATGGTGCTCGGCGGCGCGCTCGGCGGGGTGCTGGTGGACCGGATCGGCTACCGCCGGGCCAGCGTCCTGGCCGACGTGGTGTCGGCGCTGACGGTCGCCGCGGTGCCACTGCTCGACGCCACGGTCGGCCTGCCGTTCTGGGCGCTGCTCGGGCTGGTCTTCGCCAGCGGCCTGCTCGACACCCCCGGGCAGACCGCCCGCAACGCCCTGCTGCCGGAGGCGGCCACCGCCGCCAGGGTGCCGCTGGAACGGGCCGTCGGCTGGTACGAGGCCAGCGAGCGGGGCGCCCGGCTGATCGGCGCCCCGATTGCCGGTCTGCTCGTCGCCGGCCTCGGCGCGCTCCCCGTGCTGGCCCTGGACGCCGTCACCTTCGCGGTCTCCGCGCTGGTCGTGACGGTGCTGGTGCCCCGATCGCTGCGCCCGGCCATGCCGGCTGACCCGACCGGCGGCGGCTACTGGCGGGAATTCGCGGCCGGGGTGCGGTTCCTGACCCGGGAGCCGCTGCTGCGCGCGGTGGTGCTGCTGGTGCTGGTGACCAACTTCCTCGACGCGACCAAGAGCAGCGTGCTGCTGCCGGTGGTGGCCGACCGGGAACTCGGCGGAGCGACGGCGTTCGGCCTGCTGGTCGGCGCGATGGGTGGCGGCGCGCTGGCCGGGTCGCTGCTGTTCAGCGCGGTCGGCCACCGGCTGCCCCGCCGGGCCACCCTCGTCACCGCGTTCGCCCTGGCCGGTACGCCGCCCTTCTGGGCGCTGGCCGCCGCGCCGCCGCTGCCCTGGATCATCGCGGTCTTCACCCTGTCCGGCTTCGCCGCCGGCGCGATCAACCCGCTGCTCGGCGCGGTGGAGCTGGAACGGGTGCCGGCCCACCTGCGGGCCCGGGTGTTCGGGGTGATCGGGGCGGGCTGCTGGGCCGGCATGCCGCTGGGCGCGTTCGCCGCCGGGGTGGCCGTCGACGGCTTCGGCAGCACACCCGTCCTGGTCACCGTGGGCGGCTGCTACCTGCTGGTGGTGCTCACCCCGCTACTCGGCGGCCCATGGCGCACACTCGACCGCCCGAACACCCCCAACCACCAGGCACAAACCCCCACACCGGTCAGCTAACCAACCCCCGCCCCGCCCCGGCCCCCCGCCCCGTTCGCGTTCCCGGTTCCCGGTGATCAAGAGGTTTGCGTCAACTTGAAGATCGAAGTTGACGCAAACCTCTTGATCAATTGACGCAAACTTCTTGATCACCGGGGCGAGGTGGACCGGGGCAGGGCAAGGATGGGATGGGGCGGGGGTGGGATGGGGCCAAGGCACGGTGAGGTGGCAGGGCACGGTGCGTCTGGCGGCGGGCGTGCCGGCGCGATGCGGGTGGGGGCCGACCCGGGCGTCGGGCCGGAGGCAGGCCACGCCAGAGGTCAGTCGCGGCGCAGGTCGGTGTGGGCGGCGCGGAGACGGTCGACGGCCGGGTCGGTGCCGGGTGGGACGTGCCGGTCCAGCTCGGCCCAGACCTCGGCGAGGGCGTCGGTCACGGCCCGCAGCTCGGCGGCGTGCCGCAGGGCGCCCTGCCGGTGCGACTCCTCCAGCCGACGGGCCCAGCCGGCGGTCACCGTGGCGAGGCGGTCACCGTCGGCGCGGGCCTGGGCGGCGCTGCGGGCGGCGGGGGCCGGCACGATCGCGGCGACCGGCCGGGTGTCGCCGTCGCGGGTGACCAGGGTGACCGTGTCGGTCAGCTCGGCCATCGCGATCAGCTGGGTCAGCCGGGTACGCAGCTCGCGCAGCGGCACGGATCGGGGTTGACCACTGTGGTGGGACAGCGCGGGGGCAGCCATGTCCCCATGGTCCGACCGGGGTATGACATTTATCGCCATGACGGTCCGGGTGGGGACGCCATGACCGTCCCGGTGGAGGCGCCATGACGGTCCGGGTGGGGTGGACCAGGCGTCCACCCCACCCGGGTCGGTCAGCTCGCCTGCAACGTCACGTCGTCGATGACGAAGCTGGTCTGCAACGAGGCGTCCTCGGTGCCGGTGAACTTCAGGGTCACCGTCTGCCCGGCGTACGCGCCGACGTCGAACGAGCGCAGCGTGTAGCCGGTGGCCTTGTTGAGGTTCGAGTACGTCGCCAGCGTGGTGCTGCCGACCTGGACCACCAGTTTGTCGTACGCGACGGTGGTGGTCCGCTCGGTGGTGTCGATGTGCAGGTAGAAGGCGAGGGTGTAGGAGGAGCAGCCGGCCGGCACGGTCACCGACTGGGACAGCGTGTCGGTGCTGGTGCTGCCGTTGCCGTTGAGCCACGCCTTGTAGGAGCCGGTGCGGGCCGGCTGGCTGGACGAGTTGGTGATGACGCCGGTGGTGGCCGTCCACGGGCTGGTGCCCGACTCGAAGCCGCCGTTGCCGACGACCTGGCCGCCGGTGCAGCTGCCGGTGCCGGCGACGGTGACGGTGTAGCTGGCCGTCCGGGTGGCCGAGCCGGTGCCGGTCACGGTCAGCGTGAAGGTGCCGAGGGCGGCGCTCGACGACGCGCTGACGGTCATGGTGGACGAGCCGCCGGAGGTGACCGACGACGGGCTGAACGAGACGCTCACGCCGCTGGGCGCACCGGAGGCGGACAGGGCGACGGTCTGGGCGCTGCCGCTGGTGGTGGCGGTGCTGACCGTGGCTGTGGTGGAGCCGCCCCGGACCACGCCGCCGGCGGTCGGGCTGACCGCGACGGAGAAGTCGTTGGTCGGGGTGCCGCCGCCGACCGCGAGGTCCCAGATGGCGTACGCGACGCCGTCGGCGCTGCGGTTGAGGCCGGTGGCGTTGATGTTGCTGGTGGTGTCGCAGGAGGAGTGGTAGCACGGGTCGTACGCGGCGTTCGCGGTGCCGCCCCACTTGCTGGCCTGGGAGCTGGTCTTGCGGGCGCTGGCCCCCATGGCGTAACCGGAGGTGGGGATGCCGGCCTGCTGGAACGAGTAGTCGTCGGAGCGGCCCTGACCCTCGGTGTTCTCCTCCGGCGACAGCCCGAGCGAGTCCCAGTACGCCTTGAGCGGCGCGGCGGTGCTGGAGGTGACCCGGTTGATGAAGTAGCCGCCGTTGGTCGAGGCGACCATGTCGAAGTTGTAGTAGCCCTTGATGTAGCCCTTCTGGGCGGTGGTCAGCGAGTTGACGTAGAACTTGGAGCCCTGTAGGCCCTGCTCCTCGCCGTTCCACCAGGCGAACCGGACCCGCTTGCTCATGGCCGGGCTCTGCTGGGCCAGCACCAGGGCGTTCTCCAGCAGCACCGACGAGCCGGAGCCGTTGTCGTTGATGCCCGGTCCGGCGGCGACGCCGTCGAGGTGCGCGCCGAACATGACCACGTCGTCGGCGGGGCCCTGCGGCCACTCGGCGATCACGTTGTTGCCCCGGTAGGTGCAGGTGGTGCAGGTCTGCTCGGTGACCGTGTAGCCGGCGGCCTGGAGCTTCGACTTCACGTAGGCGACCGAGGCGGTGTAGCCGGCCGAGCCGGCCCGCCGGTTGCCGCCGTTGCTGGTGGCGATGCTCTGGAACTGGGCCAGGTGCGCCTGGACGTTGCTGACCGAAACGTCCGGTGCGGCGAGCGCGGCGACGGCCGGCGCGGCGGTGGCCGGGCGGGCGGTCGGGGTGGCCGAGGCCGGTGGCGCGGCCAGGGCGAGCGTCACCGCGGTGACGGCGGCGATCGCCAGGGTTCTGCGCTTCATGCGAGCTCCTCACGGGGGTCGGCGGGGGTCCGCGCGGGCGTCACCGTCCCGTGTGCCGGGGTCGGCATGGGGGTGCACGGGAACCCGCGACCCGGGGGTGGGGTCGCGGGGGAGACGCCGGGGAAGCAAACACTGACATGTATCAATCTGCGGGTCAATCCGTCGGACGGTGTCACATTCCCGGACGACGCCGGGAGGGGGCCCGGGACCCGGCCACGATGATCTCAGCGCTGGGTGTAGACAACGCGCGTATACGCGATGTGTATAGTCGCCCGCATGTCCATCGGCCAGACCTTTCTCGGCCTGCTGGAGGCGACCCCCCGGCACGGCTACGACATCAAACGGCGCTACGACGAACACTTCGGCCACTCCCGCCCGGTCGCCTACGGCCAGGTCTACGCGACCCTGTCCCGGCTGCTGCGCGGCGGCCTGGTCGAGGTGGAGGCGGTGGAGCCCGGCGAGGGCCCCGACCGCAAGCGGTACGCCATCACCGAGGCCGGCGTCGCCGACGTGGCGCAGTGGCTGGCCCGCCCGGAACAACCAGAGCCCTACCTGCAGAGCGTCCTCTACACCAAGGTCGTGCTCGCCCTGCTCACCGGCCGCGAGGCGGCCGAACTGCTCGACGTGCAGCGCGCCGAGCACCTGCGGCTCATGCGGGAGCTGACCCGACGCAAGCGCGGTGGCGACCTCGCCGAGCAGTTGATCTGCGACCACGCCCTGTTCCACCTGGAGGCCGATCTGCGCTGGCTGGAACTGACCACCGCCCGGCTCGACGAGTTGGCCGCGCGGGTGCGCGCATGAGCGCCCCGCTGCTGGTCGCCGAGGGTCTGCACCGCAGCTTCGGCGAGACCGTCGCGCTGGTCGACGCCGGGCTACGCATCGACGAGGGCGAGGTGGTCGCGGTGCTCGGCTCGTCCGGCTCCGGCAAGTCCACCCTGCTGCACTGTCTGGCCGGGATCGTCCGCCCCGACCGGGGCCGGGTCGTCTTCGACGGCCGGGACCTGGTGACGATGAGCGACGCCCAGCGCAGCGCCCTGCGCCGGGAGCAGTTCGGCTTCGTCTTCCAGTTCGGGCAGCTGGTGCCCGAACTGACCTGCCTGGAGAACGTCGCGCTGCCGCTGCGGCTGGCCCGCGTCCCCCGCCGCGAGGCCGAGCAGCGGGCCGGGCAGTGGCTGGAACGGCTGGAGGTCACCGAGGTGGCCGGCAAGCGCCCCGGCGAGGTCTCCGGCGGTCAGGGGCAGCGCGTCGCGGTGGCCCGTGCACTGGTCACCCGCCCCCGGGTGATCTTCGCCGACGAGCCCACCGGCGCCCTGGACTCGCTCAACGGCGAACGGGTCATGCGGCTGCTCACCGAGGCCGCCCGGGACACCGGGGCGGCGGTGGTCCTGGTCACCCACGAGGCACGGGTGGCCGCGTACTCCGACCGGGAGGTCGTGGTGCGCGACGGGCGTACCCGGAATCTGGAGGTGGCGGCGTGACCGATCGGGGCGCGCTCGCGGACCTGGCGATGGGTGCCCGGATGGCCGTCACGGGCGGCCGGGAGGGCTGGATCCGGGCCCTGCTCACCGCCGTCGGTGTCGGGATCGGGGTGGCCATGCTGCTGCTGGCCACCGCCGTGCCCGGGGCGCTCGACGCCCGGCAGGCGCGCGGCGACGCCCGCGACGACCTGCGGTTCGGCGAACAGGTCGCGGCCGGTCCCGGCACCCTGCTGGTCCACGCGCTGGACACCGAGTTCCGGGGCCGGCCGGTGCGGGGGCGGCTGCTGCGGCCGGAGGGACCGGCCGCGCCCGTCCCGCCGGGGTTGACCGCCCTGCCCGCCCCCGGCGAGGTGGTCGTCTCCCCCGCCCTGCGCCGGTTGCTCGACTCCCCCGACGGCCCGCTGTTCGCCCCCCGGCTGGGCGGCGCGCGGGTCACCGGGACGATCGCCGACGAGGGCCTCGCCGGCCCCAACGAACTGGCCTATTACCAGGGCGACGACCGGTTGACCGACACGTCCGGGGCGACCCGGCTGGACCGCTTCGGCGGCGGGCTGCCCGGCGAGGGGCTCGGCCCGGTGCTGATGCTGCTGGTGGCGGTCATCTTCGTGGTGCTGCTGCTGCCCATCGCGGTGTTCCTCGGCTCCGCCGTGCGCTACGGCGGGGAACGACGCGACCGGCGGCTCGCCGCGCTGCGCCTGGTCGGCGCGGACACCACCATGGTCCGGCGGATCGCCGCCGGAGAGGCCGCCGCCGGCGCCCTGCTCGGGGTCGCCGTCGGCATCGGACTCCTGCTCGCCGGTCGCCAGCTCGTCCCGCTGGTCACCCTCTACGACATCAGCGTGTACGCCGCCGACATCCGGCCGCCCACCGCGTTGCTGCTGGCCGTCGTGCTGGCCGTGCCGGCGCTGGCCGTGCTGGTGGCGATGCTGGCGCTGCGCGCGGTCGTGGTCGAGCCACTCGGAGTGGCCCGGCGCGGCACCCCGGCGCGTCGTCGGCTCTGGTGGCGGCTGGTGCTGCCCGCCGCCGGCCTGGCCCTGCTGCTGCCCGTGGCCGGTCTGCGCGACGGCGACGGCGGGATCACCAGGTGGGTGGTGCCGGCCGGGGCGGTGCTGCTGCTGATCGGCACGGTCACCCTGCTGCCCTGGCTGACCGACCTGCTGGTCCGGCGGCTGCGCGGCGGCCCGGTGTCCTGGCAGCTCGCGGTCCGTCGGGTGCAGCTGGACAGCGCCACCTCCGTCCGGCTGGTCAACGGCATCGCGGTCGCCGTCGCCGGCACCATCGGCCTGCAGATGCTCTTCGCCGGGATCGCCGGGGACTTCACCACCGCCAGCGGGCAGGACACCTCCCGGGCGCAGGTGCAGGTGCAGTTCCGCGACCAGCCGGACCTGGCCCGGGTGCTGCGCCAGCTCGGCGGGGCGGCTGGGGTGAGCGCCGCCACCGGCACCCTCAGCGTCGGGGCCAACGCCGGCGCGCCGGACGGCCTGCCGGTGGACGTCCGGATCGGCGACTGCGCCGCACTGGCCGAGTTCGCCCATCTCGACAGGTGCGTGGACGGGGACACGTTCCTGGTGTCCGATCCGCGCGACCCGGCGGTCGTCCCCGCCGGCACGACGCTGACCGTCGAGGACGGGTCACGGTGGCGGGTGCCGGCGACGGCGCGGCCCGCACAGGCCCGGCCCGACCCGGCCGGCTGGATGCAGAACGCGGTGCTGGTCACCCCCGGCGCGGTCGGCTCGCGGACCCTCGGTCCGTTGCGCTCGACCGTCTACCTCCAGCTCGACCCGGCCGCCCCCGACGCGGTCGAACACGTGCGCAACGCCGCCGCCGCGATCGACCTGACCACCCCCGTGTCCGTGCTGTCCTCGACGATCGTGTCGCCCCGGTTCGCCGACATCCAGCGTGGCCTGGCCATCGGCACGGTCGTCACGCTGCTGCTGATCGCCACCAGCATGCTGGTCGGCACGCTGGAGCAGCTGCGGGAACGCCGCCGCCTGCTGGCGATGCTGGTGGCGGTGGGCACCCGACGCAGCACCCTCGGCTGGTCGGTGCTGTGGCAGACCGCCCTGCCGGTCGGGGTCGGGCTGGTGCTGGCCGCCGGCTTCGGGCTCGGCCTCGGCGCGGCCCTGCTGCGGATGGTGCAGGCCCCGGTCACGGTCGCCTGGCCGGTGGTCGGCTTCTCCGTCGGGCTCGGCGCGCTGACCGTCCTGGCGATCACCGGGCTGAGCCTGCCCCTGCTGTGGCGGCTCACCCGCGCCGACGGGCTGCGTACCGAATGACCCGCCGGTCCGGGTCGGCGGCGGGTGCCGACCCGGACCGGGCGGTCAGCCAGCGTACGGGGTGACGACGTCGAGGACCCACGTCACGCCGAACCGGTCGGTGAGCATGCCGAACCCCGGGGCCCACGGCGACGGGCCGTACTCCTCGATCACCTGGGCGTCCTCGGCGAGCCGGTGCCAGAGCACGCCGACCTCCTCGGCGCTGTCACCCCGGACGGAGACGAAGAACCGCTCGCCGGTCAGCGTCGTCCCGTTCTCACGGGTGGTGGCGGTCGGCGCGGCTGCGGCGGGTGCCCCGGCGGGCACGTCGTAGGCCATGACGGCGAAGCCGTTGTCGGCGGTGACCTGGCCGAAGACGACCCGGTCGGCGTCCGGCAGGTCCTTCGGCATGCCCAGGTCGCCGTAGCTGACGACGGTGCTGCGGCCACCGAACACGGACCGGTAGAACTCCAGCGCCGCGCGGGCGTCACCCCGGAAGTTGAGGTGCGTGGTGGCGGAGATGGCCATGGTCGACTCCTTGCTGATGGTGCTCGACGCCCGTAAGTGGGCTGGTCAGGAGGAAGATTCGCAGCAGTAGGTGACAGGTTGTGGCACCTACTGCTGGCAGAATCTCCCCTCATGCCGACCACGTCCGCCCGCCTGCTCGCCCTGCTGTCGCTGTTGCAGAGCCGGCGGGACTGGCCCGGCGGGGTGCTGGCCGAACGGCTGGGCATCAGCCTGCGTACGGTGCGCCGCGACGTCGACCGGCTGCGGGAACTCGGCTACCCCGTCGCCGCCGTCAAGGGCCCCGACGGTGGTTACCGGCTCGACGCCGGCACCGAGCTGCCCCCGCTGCTGTTCGACGACGAACAGGCCGTCGCCCTGACCGTCGCGCTCCAGGTCGCGGCGACCGGCGCCGACGGGGCACTCGCGGACGCCGCCGCGCGGGCGCTGCACACCGTACGACAGGTGCTGCCTGCCCGGCTGCGGCAGCGGGTCGGGACGCTCAGCGTGACCGCCGTCGCGCGACCCGCCACCACGGCGGCCGAACCGGTCGACGTCGAGGTGCTGCTGGCGCTCGGCACCGCCGTGCACGCCCGCGAGATCCTGCGCTTCGACTACGGCACCGACCGGACCGCCGGGCCGGCCCGGCACGCCGAGCCGCACCACGTCGTCACCTGGGACGGCCGGTGGTACCTCGTCGCCTGGGACCTCGAGCGGGCCGACTGGCGGACCTTCCGCGTCGACCGGATCACCCTGCGCCCGCCGCACGGGCCACGCTTCACCCCGAGGCCGCTGCCCGGCGGGGACGTCGCGACGTACCTCACCGGGGTCTTCCGGGGCTCGGGCGGCGGGTCGGCGGACTGGCCCTGCCGGGGCACGGTGCTCCTCGACCTGCCTGCGACGACCGTGGCCCGGCACACCCGCGACGGCCTCGTCGAGGAGATCGCCCCCGACCGGTGCCGGCTCACCCTCGGGTCGTGGTCCTGGGTGAGCCTGGCCGCCGCCGTCGCCCGGTACGACACCGGCATCACCGTCGTCGGCCCGCCGGCCCTCACCGAGGCGTTCGCGCTGCTCGCCGACCGGTTCACCCGCACCGCCACCGGTGGTGGTGCCGCGCGGTGACGCGGCCGGGTTCCGCGGACGCCCCGGCGCGGTCAGGCGAGCAGCGGGAGCGCGCCGAAGGTGTGGTCCCGCCACAGCAGCCGGGAGGCGTCCTCCGGATACGCGGCCACCGTCGACCGCCCGTCGAAGATCCGGGTACGGCGACCCGCGTCGTACGACGGCCAGCCGGGGTCGCCGGTCGCGGCGAACGTCGTCCACGCTTCGCGGAGCTGCCCGGACAGCTCGTGCGCCGCCGGCGGAGGCGGATCACCGATCAGCATGGCGGGCTGCCCGCTGGTCAGGTTGCCGAAGACCAGCGGCACGTCGAGACCGTGACAGGCACCGAGGTCACCGCCCAGGCCCGGGGCCGGCCAGGTCAGCTCGTAGAGGTACGCCCGGCCGCCCCCGGCCAGGTGTGCATCGGCCAGGTGCAGGCTCGGCATCCGGAACAGCCAGTCGGCGTTGACCAGCTCGTAGAGCTGCTCGTCGGTGGCGGCCGGGAACGCCTCCCGGTAGCGGCGGGCACCGTCCGGGCCGGGGGCCAGCATCCGCAGCGCCGTCCCGGTCTGCTCCGGCGTGACCTGGCCGAGCACGCCGTCGAGCAGGCTGAACAGCCGGTGCTCGTCGCGGGTGTGCCCGACGAGCAGGTCGACGTCCCGCGCGGCACCGTCGGCCAGCGCCCGCCACGGGGTCGCCGGCAGCACGTCGCCGTCGACGACCGGCGCGAACGGGATCGGCCGGTGGGTGATCTGACCCCACCGCTCCCGCCACTGGAGAATCTTGGCCGAGATCGCCTGGCCCACGGCCGGCAGCCGATCCGGCGGCACCGCCGACAGGTCGGCCAGGGTCGGTCGTACCCCCAGCTCGGCGGCGCAGGCGGCGGTGACGTCGGCGGCCAGGTCGGGTGAGAAGAACGTCCCCGGGACGCTCTGCGCGACCGCCCGCCGGAACAGCCCGGCGGCGCGCGGCATCGCCAGCAGCGCGGCGACCGAGCCGCCGCCGGCCGACTGCCCGACGACCGTCACCCGGTCCGGGTCGCCGCCGAAGGCGCGGATGTTGTCCCGCACCCACTCCAGGGCCGCGACCTGGTCGAGCAGCCCCCGGTTGGCCGGCGCGCCGTCGAGCTGCCCGAAACCCTCGAAGCCGAGGCGGTAGTTGAGCGTCACCACGACGGTGCCGCCGGCGGCGAGGTGCCCGCCGTCGTACTCCGGGAGGCCGGAACAGCCGACGAGGTAGCCGCCGCCGGGAATCCACACCAGGACCGGCAACCCGGCCGCCGGGTCCGGCTCCGGCGTCCAGACGTTGAGCGTCAGCCAGTCGTCGCCGGCGGCCTGCGGGGCGGTCCCGAACGCGCCGGGCTGCGGGGGCGGCGGACCGAAGGCGAACGCCTGACGTACGCCGTCCCAGCCGCGTACCGGATGCGGCGCGGCGAACCGGAGGGCACCGACGGGCGGTTCGGCGTACCGGATGCCCCGGAACACCGCCCGGCCCGCCTCCCGGCAGCCGCGCAGGACACCTGACACGGTACGGACTTCCGGCTCGGACTCCGACGGCATGCTGGCCCCTCCCCCGCTCCCGGTCGGCCGCAGCATCCCAACGCCGGCCGACCACCGGCAAACCATTTAGGGCCGGTGAACGAGATCGATCAGGTTGAACACTCAGGTCAGGTCGTCGAGGAGCCGGGCGACGTGCTGGCGGATCTCGTCGCGGACCTCGCGGACGACGGACAGCGGCTGGCCGGCGGGGTCGGTGAGCTTCCAGTCCTCGTAGCGTGTGCCGGGGAAGACGGGGCAGGTGTCGCCGCAGCCCATGGTGACGATCACGTCGCTGGCCTCGGCGGTGTCCCAGTCGAGGATCTTCGGCTGTTCACCCGCGATGTCGATGCCGACCTCGCGCATGGCTTCGACCGCGACGGGGTTGACGTGTTCGGCGGGTGCGGAGCCGGCGGAGCGGACCTCGACGGTGTTCCCGGCGAGGTGGCGCAGCCAGCCGGCGGCCATCTGGGAACGGCCGGCGTTGTGGACGCAGACGAACAGCACCGACGGCGTGGTGTCCCGGGTGGGGGTGCTCATGGGTGGTGGGCCTCTTTTCGGTGCTGCGGCGGTCAGGTGACGGTGGGGCTGCGGCGTTCGATGAGGACGACGTCGCGCCACCGGTCGTGGTGGCGGCCGAGGCGTTCGCGGACGCCGATGGTGCGGAAGCCGCAGGAATGGTGCAGGGCGAGGCTGGCGGTGTTCTCGGGAAAGACCCCGGACTGGATGGTCCAGATGCCCGCCTGCTCGGTGGAGTCGATCAGCCGGTGCAGCAGGAGCCGGCCGACGCCTCGGCCCCGGGCGTCGGGGTGGACGTAGACGGAGTGCTCCACGACCCCGGCGTACACGCACCGGTCGGACACCGGGGTGCACGCGACCCAGCCGAGCACGCGGCCGGCAGCCGTGTGGTCGACGGCGACCCAGCGGTGTCCGGGCAGGCGGGTGGCGGTGAACCGGGCCCAGGTGGGTGGTTCGGTCTCGAAGGTGGCGTCGCCGGTGGCGATCCCGTGCCGGTAGATGTCGAGCACCGCCGGGGCGTGCTCGTCGGTCATCGGCACGAGATCGGGTCGGGGCGACCGGACGCCGGTCATGAGGCGGCCCGTTCCGGCTGCGCCGGTGCCAGCTCGACCGCCGCCCCGTCCCGCTGTCGGACGGTCGGATACCACCAGGTGGTCGCGGCGAGCGCGACCCCGACGGCGGCGAGCTGCGCGGCGACGAACCCGGCCGCCGAGGTGGGGGCGATGCCGGCGAACGTGTCGGTGAACATGCGGCCGATCGTGACGGCCGGGTTGGCGAACGAGGTGGAGGCGGTGAACCAGTACGCGCCGCCGATCCACGCCCCGACCGCCGCCGGGGCGACCGCGGTCCGGCGGGAACGGGTGAGGGCGGCGATCAGCAGCAGGAGCCCGGCGGTCGCGACGACCTCGGCCAACCACAGTCCGCTCCCGTCCCGCCGGTGGGTGGAGACCGTGACGGCGGGCAACCCGAACATCAGGTGCGCGAGGACCGTGCCGCCGACCGCACCGAGCGCCTGCGCCACGACGTACGCGCCGAGGTCACGGGTCGACAGACCGGCTCCCGTACGGCGGGCCTGCCACCAGTCGGCGAGCGACACGACGGGGTTGAGGTGGGCACCGGACACCGGGCCGAAGATGAGGATCAACGCGCCGAGGGCGAATGCGGTGGCGATGCTGTTCTCCAGCAGTTGCAGCCCCACGTCGCCCGGCGACAGGCGGGTGGCGGCGATCCCGGAGCCGACCACGGCGGTGACGAGCAGGCCGGTGCCGACCAGTTCCGCCGACGCCCGACGCAGCACGGCGTGCGGCGGGTCGGGCGTCACCGGGTCGGCCCGGTCGACGCGGCGGCGGCCGACACGTCCAGGAGCTGGGACAGGACGGCGAGACGGGCCGGGACGATCCAGTAGTAGACCCAGGTGCCCCGGCGCTGGCAGTCGATCAACCCGGCCTCACGCAGCACCTTCAGGTGGTGGGAGATCGTCGGGCCGGTCAGGGTGAACGCGTCGGTCAGCTCGCACACGCACACCTCGCCGCCGGCCCGCGCGGCGATCAGGGACAGCAGCCGCAGCCGTACCGGATCACCGAGGGCCTTGAAGCCGCGCGCCAGACCGGCGGCGGCGTCCTCCGTCAGGGCCTCGGTGACCATCGGCGTGCAGCAGGCCGACGGGTCGGCGAGGACTGGCAGCTCTTGTCTCGACACCCGTCTAGTTTGACAAGCATCGAACCAGAGTGCAATTCTCTGCCTAGACAGTTATCTAAACAACAGGAGGTGTGGGATGTCCCGCGTCCAGCTCGCCCTGCGCGTCGCCGACCTGGAAGGGTCGATCGCGTTCTACTCGAAGCTGTTCGGCACCGAGCCGGCCAAGCGGCGACCCGGCTACGCCAACTTCGCCATCGAGCAGCCCCCGCTCAAGCTGGTCCTGCTCGAAGGCGACCCGGACCAGGCCACCGCGCTCGACCACCTCGGAGTCGAGGTGTTCGACGGCGCACAGGTCACCGCCGCCACCGACCGGCTCACCGAGGCCGGGCTGATCACCTTGACCGAGAACGACACCTCCTGCTGCTACGCCGTCCAGGACAAGGTCTGGGTCCGTGGCCCCGGCGACGAACGCTGGGAGGTGTACGTGGTCAAGGGCGACTCCGACCAGTACGGCACCTCCGCGCCGACCCCGCCCGCAACCGACGACGAAAGCACGTGCTGCGCGACCACGTCCCGTAGCTGACGCCTGGTGGGCTACACCGGGGGCGGGGTGAGCCAGCCGAGGGGTTCTCCGCTGAGGGCGGCTTCCGCCAGGCGGTGCGCGCCGGCGGTCTTCAGTGCCGCACGTGAGCTGTCGATCCAGCGTTGGACGTCGCCGATGCCCTGGTGGCGGTATTCGACCGCCTGGACGAGGCATTCCAGCTTGTCGGCGTCGCGGGCGACGATGGCCTCCGGCGTCTCGCCCGCTTCGTACTCGGCGACGGCGGCGTTGATCAGGTCGGCGACGGCCGGCGGGCAGGCGGCGACCTGGTCGGCGGTGACCGTGGTGTTGGGCGCGACGGTGAGATAGCGCCTGGCGATGTGCGGGATATCGGTGATCCGGGTTTCCTGGGTGTCGTGCAGGACGCACAGCATCGACACCCGGGCCGGGTCGGCACCCTCCATGGCGGCGAGCATCATCCCGATCAGCGCGGTCCGGAACGAGTGGTCGGCGATGGATTCGGGGTCCTTGACGCCGGCGAACCACCAACCGGTGCGGGCAGCGCGCTTGAGAACGCCGGCCTCGAAGACGAAGCGCATGACTCCGGCGGCGTCGTGGTCGTCGTTCATCTGCCCGTCCCTGTGCCGGTGACTCCGTCTGCCCGCAGGCTGTAGACGATAGAGGTTGGTTCTTCAGCTGCTTGCACAGTTCCTCTTGATCGATCCGGATCATTCGTTCGGGATGCGAAGGTCGATCCGTGGGGTCAGCGCCCACGTTCGGGCCGAGTGGCCCAAGCCGCAGCGGCGGCGCAAAGCATGAGGCAGACGAACAGGCAACTCACCGCGCCACACAGCAACATGGCCACAGCCCCGATGCCCTCCATGGGCATCAGCGTAAGCACTCAGCCAGCCGTGCTCGCAGCGTGCCCCATGCAGCGGTCAACGCCGATCGGGTGCGGCGCACTCGACGGGCCGAGTAGATCATCTCGACTTCAAGTGATGTCCGTGGACGGACCCCAACGGAACATCCGGAAGTTACAGGCGAGGGGGGACTCGGCGCGCGGCATGTCGGGGTACCGTCCGACGAGGTGGCGGCCGGTTCGGTTGCCTGGATCTCGTGATCTTGGAGTGGCGCTATGGCCTCGTCCGTCGATCCGCGTTTCGGCGCAGCTCTCCGTGAGTTTCGGCAGCGGCGAGGGTTGTCACTTCGCCTCCTGGGACAGCTTGCTCATCGGAGCAAGAGCCATCTGCACGAGTTGGAGGCGGCGCTCAAGGCTCCGACGGTCGACACTGCGCGTCACCTCGACCGGGTTCTCGAAGCGGGAGGTGCGCTTGCTCGGTTGGCGGATGCGCCAGTCGACCACGCGGCCGAGGCCGGTGAGCTGCGAGCGAGAGTTGCCGCCAGCGATGTCAGCGGGGACGTGCTCGATCGGATAGAGCAGGGCGTCGACGATCTGGCCAGTTCCTATCCGACAATGGCCCCGGCGGATCTCTTGCCGTTGGTGCGGAGGCATCTTTCGTACGTGGGGCGGCTGCTGGACGGACGGGTGACGCTCACGCAGCAGCGGCGGTTGCTGGTTGCCGGTGGCTGGCTGGCGGTGCTACGAGCGACGGTTCACATCGATCTGCGGCAGCGGACTGCTGCGGTCGCTCACCTGCGAGCTGCTCGTGATCTTGCCGAACATGCCGAGCATGGCGAGATCCAGGCGTGGTGTCTCGAAACCCGGGCCTGGGACGTGTTGACCCAAGGTGATTACCGGGCAGCACTCGATCTCTCCCGACAAGCGCAGCGGGTCGCTCCGAAGGGGAGTTCCGCCCGCATTCAGGCGACTGCTCAGGAGGCCCGCGCGTGGGCGCGGATCGGGGACGTCGGTGCGACCCGGCGGGCGTTGGACCGGGTGGAGCAGCTGACGGCGAATCTGCCCGTTCCGGAACGGGCCGAGCACCACTATCGCTACGACCCCACCAAGGCCGTTGCCTATGCAGCCACGACTTTGGCGTGGGCGGGTGACCCCGGTGCCGAGCAGGTGGCACGGGCGGTGCTGACCGAGTTGGACCCGGACGGCGACGGTGGAGCACGGCCCCGCCGGTCCGCGTCGGCCCGCCTCGACCTCGGTCTCGCCCTGGTCGCCGCCGGTCAGCCGGACGAGGCGGTTGCGCTGGGGGCGCAGGCGGTGACGTCCGGCCGGGTGGTGCCCTCGAACTGGTGGCGGGCTGCTGAGTTGCTGGCGAAGGTGGAGCAGTCGGGAGCACCAGAGGCAGCGACACTGCGTGACGCGTGCATGGAGTACGCACCTGGGTGGTAGCCAGCAGCGGACAGGACACTCGGTTAGCGGACGTTCACCCTCTGGATCGGTGGCCTGCCTGGCGTGACGCTGGACCTCAGTGAAGCCGGGCGCGGAACGAGGCACGTCAGCAGGTGCCCCCCGTGCTCTGAGGACGGGGGGCAGCCACATGACGGTGACCAGCGGCGCGGAGCAGACGATCCTCGCGGTCCAGCTTCGCGGACTCGACGGTTTGTGTGTCGGTTGTCGAGTGTGGTTGGCGCGGCTGTCGGTGTACCCGTGTTGGCAGGCGGACTGGGTGACCAGCCGGCAGGGCCGGGTGCGCGTCGCTCTGTTCCCTGGCGGTGTGCAGTGACCAGCCACGGCCCGGTACTGCCGATCTGGAGCTGCGTCAGATGCGACCGGCCCTGGCCGTGTCAGACCCGCCGGCAGGAACTGCGCGCCGAGTACGCCGACGCGCCGGTGTCGCTGGCCCTCTACCTCGGGGCCTCCTTCGTCCAAGCGGCCGAGGACATGCCCTGGGCACCTGCCGGCCCCCTGCACCGCCGCTTCATCGGCTGGACCAGACAGCCGCGAGAAGTACAGCAGCGACGTGCCGCAACCGTGCCAGCTGAAGGCGACCGGTAGTAGCACCACCGGGCCGCACGACCTCGGACGACACCCGACCCGACCGGCCTGCCGACAGTTCACACCCGGGATCGACCCCACGGAGGAACAGCCCGATGCAGCAGGAGTCTGTCGTAACCCCCTGGTCCCATCACCACACCCAGGCAGGCAGTCCCGCCGCCGGGGCCGGAGAGCGGGGGCGCTCGTGATCTCCAACGTCCTGTCGATGGTGTTCGGGGGGTTGGTGCCGGGCTTCCTGCTCGGGTTGCTCGCCTTCCGGGTCAAGTCCCGGTGGTGTCCCCGCTGCGGTGGGTCCACCCACACCGTGCCGGTGCCGGGGCACGACAGGTGACCGGCCCCGGCCGGCAGCGCACCGGCAGTGAGCCGCCGATCGGACGGCGGATGGCCGAGTTACGGGCTCGCCGGGGCATGAGCCAACAGGTCTTCGCCGACCGGATCGGCAAGTCGAAGAGCTGGGTCGACAAGGTCGAGCGGGGGGTGCGTACCCTCGATCGGCTCTCCGTCATCGAGACGGTGGCCGGTGCGCTCGGCGTCGCGCCGCAGCTCCTGCTCACCGGTCGGCACCCACCGGCACCGGCCACCGACGTCGGTGCTGCCGTGGAACGGGTCCGGGCCGCCCTGGCCCGGCACGACGCTCCGGCGTCCGCCCCGGTCGGGACGGCGGTGCGGCAGCTCGACGACCAGGCGGGCTACGCGTGGACGGCGTACCGCAACGGGCAGCACCCCCAGGTATTGCGGATGCTGCCCGACCTGCTCGCCGACAGCCGCCACGCCTGCCACGTCAGCCTGGTGGACCCGCCCGTGCTCGCTCTGCTGGTGCGGGTCTACCGGCTCACCGCCCAGACCCTGGTCAAGCTCGGCGACGCGCACCTGGCCTGGCTGGCCGCCGACCGGGCCATGATGGCCGCCACCCGCGGTGACCCGATGCGGATCGGGCTCGCGGCGGTCTCGCTCGCGCAGGTGCTCCGCGCGCTGCGGCGGGGTCGGCTGGCCACGACCGCCGCGCTCACCGCCGTACGCCAACTCGATCCGGCGGCGGCGGACGGCCACCCGCCGGCACGGGCCCTGACCGGGACGCTACTCGTCGAAGCCGCCCTCGCCGCCGCCGGTAGCGGCGACGCCGTCACCGCCCACGACCTGACCGAACGCGCCGCCCACCTCGCCGCCGACCACGAACGGTACGACCAGGACGGCGCGACGTTCGGCCCCACCAGCGTCGACCTCGCCCGTGCCCTGACCGCGACCCGCCTCGGCGACCACCATCGGGCCGTCGCCCTGCACCGCCGGGCCACCGACCAGGAGGGTTGGCGGCGGCTCCCCGCCGAACACCGCGCCGCCCACCTCATCGACATCACCCGGGCCCACCTCGACCTCGGTGACCACGACGCCGCCGGGCGGGCCCTGGTCACCGCCGACCACATCGCCCCCGCCGAAGTCCGCGCCCGCCCCGCCGCCCGGGTCGCCCTGACCGCCGTGCTCCGCGCCGGCCCCACCCCGGCCGACGTCACCCGCCTCGCCGCCACCATCGGCTTGACCCGCCCCTGACCTGTGCACCCGGTGGCCGGACCAGCCATGGATCTCCTGTAGGGCAGCACAATGACGGCATGAATCTTGCCGCGGTCCGTGCGGATGTCGCCGTGATCGACGATCTGTTGCGGTACATCGCCGAGCGCCCGATCGACCTCAACGATCCGAACTGGATGGCCGGGCTCCGGCAAGCGCCGCCGCCGCTGGAAGAAGCCGGGGTGGTGGCCGAGGCGTCCGCCGCGCTCGATGCGTTGTTGGATGCGTACGAGACCGGCGCAGCGCCGGCCCGTGCGGAGGTCCGAGACATCTTTCGGGCTTACCCGTCCTTCCGCTGGGCCGCCCACCTACCGGTGGTGTGGGATTCGGTCGGGGAGTTCCGCCGACGACTCGTCCATGTCTCCGCGATGGATCAGGGTGCCGATCCGCGCGACGAGCTGATGACGATCTGGTCGCTGTGCAACCGAGCCCGCGAGTGCGCCATCGACGTCGAACCGGTGCTGCGCGAGGTGGCGAACCTGTCATCCGACGCGGATCTCCACGGGTTCGGCTCGATGCAGATGCTGATCATGCGAGGGCTGGAGGTACACGACCTCGGCTAGAAATCGCGACAGGGAGCCTGGCGCGGTTGTTGCCCCGCTGTTACGTCATGGTGCGGGCACCGTGGCACGGGTGGCGCACCGTCGACTCGACCGGCCACCGTGGCCGGACACCGTCGAGCGGGAGGTCACCATGCGTTCCACCAGGACCCTGACGGCGGTCACGGCCGTGCTGGCCGTGCTGCTCACCACCGTCGGTACGGCGACCGCCGCCGGCCGGCTCCGCACCGCCGCCACACCCTACTGCGGGATCACCTGGGGCAGCGCCGGGAAGACCGGGGGCGACCTGAACCCGGCCCCGCTGCTGACCACCCGCACCGGCCAGCAGGAATGCTACGACCGACTGGTCTTCGAGTTCGACGGGTCCGCCGACGGCTACTCGGTCGGCTACGGCGAGGTGTTCACCGAGGGGCAGGGGTTGGCGATGTCGCCGTACACGGCGGGCGGGGCGGTGCTGCGGGTGCAGTTGCGGGAGCCGGCGGTCGGCTACCCGTACCGGGCCGGCGACCACGTGGCGACCGTGCTCGGCTACCGCACCCTGCGTGACGTCGTCTACGGCGGCACCTTCGAGGGCTACAGCACCTTCGCCGTCGGCGTCCGGGCGCAGTTGCCGTTCCGGGTGCTGCTGCTCGCCGGCCCCGGCACGCACAGTCGGATCGTGCTCGACGTGGCGCACCAGTGGCAGGAGTGACGGCGGCGGTGACCGCCCGGCGGGCCGGGGACCGACGTCGATCGGCTCCCGGCACCGGCCGTTGCGCCGGGTCGGGACGGGCCACCCCGGGACTACCCTGGGAACACCATGGACGGCCGGGTGCTGCTGGTCGAGGACGATGCCTCCATTCGGGAGGTCACCGCCCTCGGTCTGCGCCGGGCCGGGTTCCGGGTCAGCACCGCCGCCGACGGGCGGGCCGCGCTCGCCGCCTGGCGGGCCGGGCTGACCGACCTGATCATTCTGGACACGCTGCTGCCCGGTCTGGACGGCCTCGAGGTCTGCCGGGAGATCCGGCGCAGCAGCCAGGTGCCGATCCTGCTGTTGACCGCGAGCACCGACACCGTCGACGTGGTGGTCGGCCTGGAGTGCGGCGCGGACGACTGCCTGCGCAAGCCGTTCGACCTGTCGGAACTGGTGGCCCGGGTCCGGGCGGCGCTGCGCCGGGGCCACGCCGTGCCCACCGAACCCGTGCTGACCGTCGGGCCGCTGGAGGTCGACCCGGCCCGCTTCGTGGCCCGCCGCGACGGGCGGGAACTGACGCTCACCGCCACCGAGTTCCGGCTGCTGACCGAGTTGGCCCGCCGGCCCGGTCAGGTGTTCACCCGGGAGGTGCTGCTGGACCGGGTGTGGCGGCACTCCCACCTCGGCGACTCCCGCCTGGTCGACGTGGCGGTGCAACGGTTGCGCGCCAAGGTCGACCACGACCCGACCGCGTCCCGGCTGGTCCGCACCGTACGCGGGGTCGGCTACAAACTCGACGCGGCGTGACCCGCCGCGCTCAGGTGACGGCGGTGGCCATCCGGCGTACCGCCTCGGTGAGCAGCTCCGGGGAGGTGGCCAGGTTCAGCCGGACGTGACCGGCGCCGCCGGTGCCGAAGTCCAGGCCGGAGTTGAGCGCCACCCGGCCCCGGTCGAGGAAGACGGCGGCGGGATCGTCGCCGAGGCCCAGCCCCCGACAGTCGAGCCAGGCGAGGTAGGTGGCCTGGCCGGGTCGGTACCGGACGGCCGGCAGGTGCTCGGCGAGCAGCGCGGCGAGGAACCGACGGTTGTCGTCCAGGCCGGTCAGCAGGGCGTCGAGCCAGTCACCCCCGTCCCGGAACGCGGCGGTGTGGGCGATCACCCCGAGGTGGCTGGTGCCGACGCTGACCTCGAAGGGAACCCGGGCGAGGTCCCCGGCGGCGGCCGGACCGGCGACGAGCAGCCCACCCCGCAGACCGGCCAGGTTCCACCCCTTGGAGGCGGACATCAGCGACAGGCCGTGCTCCGCGCCGGGCACCGAGAGGTACGGCACGAAGCGTGCTCCCGCGCCGACCAGCGGGGCGTGGATCTCGTCGGCGACCACCCGCACGCCGTACCGCCCGGCCAGCGCGGCGACGGCGGTCAACTCGTCGGCGGTGTGCAGGACGCCGGTCGGGTTGTGCGGGTTGCAGAGCAGGTACGCCGCCGGCCGCCCGCCGGAGCGGGCCACCCGGAACGCCTCGTCCAGGGTGCCGAGGTCGATCCGCAGGTCGTCGCCGAGCGGTGCCTCCACGATCCGGCGGCCGGCGTACCCGACGAAACCGTAGAACGGTGGGTAGACCGGGCAGTTGACGACCACCGCGTCACCGGGCCCGGTCAGCAGCCGCAACGCCTCGACCACGCCGTGCATCACGTCGGGCACCAGCGCGGTCCGCTCCACGGCCAGCCCGTCCCAGCCCCAGCGACGCCGGGCGAACTCCGCCAGTGCCTCCGGGTACGCCGTGCCGGCGGTGTAGCCGGTGTCGCCGAGCGCGACGGCGTCGGTGATCGCCCGCGCGACCGGCTCGGCGAGCGGCACGTCCATCTCCGCCACCCAGAGCGGCAGCACGTCCTCCGGGTACTCCCGCCACTTGACGCTCGTCCGTCGCCGCAGCTGGTCCAGCCGAAGCTGGCGCAGGGGATTCGCCTGGTCCCGGGAGCCCTGATGCGTACCACTCATGGCATGAAGGCTATTCCGCCCCCTGCCATCGCGCCCGCGCGGTGACAGGAGGCGGGGAGTGCCCCGACCAGGATTCGAACCTGGGCTCGTTGGCATCGGGCCCGCCGGGCGGAGCCACGACAACGACGACTGATCGGCAATTTTGGATCGCACTGATCGACATACGTCTGTCTTTTTCTCGACAGCGGCACTCCAACGATGTTTGACCCGGTCCAGAATGGCCGCATGACCAGCCGCAGAGGACCGAATATCGAAATCGACCGGGGAAATCCCCGGTATGTCATGCGGCCCGAGAAGAGGGATTTTCGATGAGAGCAGGAACATTCGTTGGTCGGCGCCGAAGGCACCCCGCCCTGGCTCTGGCTCTGGCCCTGCCGCTGCTGACCGTCGGCCAGCCGGCGCAGGCGGCTCCGCACGCCGACGGTGACAGCATCCGTCAGGTGGGCACGACCGTCAGCGCCGAGGCGTGGGCGGCCGGCAGGCAGCGGTACGGCGCGCAGGTGACTGCCGACGCGGCGATCGAGGCGTACTGGACGCCCGAGCGGATGCGCAATGCCAGGCCCGTCGAGGAGTCTCCCTCGTACAAGGCCGCCGCACGGCGTTTTGCCCAGAGTGGAGGGACCTCGTCCGCCGCGCCGACGAACCGGTCCGCACCGGTGGATGTGCCTCCGGTGGCGGGCCTGATGGGTACCCCGGGCATGTCCACGCAGGTCATCAACCCGAACCTCGGCTCCAACCACCCGACCGCCCGGTCCAACGGCAAGGTCTTCTTCAACATGGACGGCGGATCGTGGGTCTGCTCCGGCGCGGTCATCAACTCGGTTGGCTTCAATACCGTGTGGACGGCTGGCCACTGCATCCACGGCGGCCCCGGCAGCAGTCTCGCCACCAACTGGTCGTTCGTCCCGGCGTACGACGATGACCTAGCCGACCCCCGGCCGCACGGCACCTGGACGGCCCGCGAGCTGTGGACCTGGAGCAGTTGGATCGACAGCTCCAACTGGGAGGCCGACATGGCCGTGGCCATCATGAACACCCGGAACGGCGTCCACATCGTCAACCAGTTCGGGGGCCACGGCTTCCGTACGCAGCAGGGCTTCGCGGTCGGCATCAACAACTTCGGCTACCCGAGCGACGCGCCGTTCGACGGCGGCAACCTGTTGAGGTGCAGCGGCAACTCGACCCAGTCCGGGGCGCGGATCCGCATCAACTGCGACCTGACCGCAGGTGCCAGCGGCGGCCCGTGGTTGATCAACTGGGATGGGAACTGGGGCTACCTCAACGGGGTCAACAGCACACTCAACTCGTACGCGGCACCGACCTTGTGGTGGTCGCCCTATTTCGACGACACCGCGTCGGATCTGTACAACTTCACCGCCACTCACTGACCGGTGTCCGTCGACAGATATCTTGTTCCGGTATTACACCCTTGACCCGAGCGGGCCTTCTCCAATGGCAGATGACCGAGCGACTTGTCGCCATTGGAGAAGGCCCGCGGCGTGTCGGGGCGTCACTTTTCGTGAGAACCTTCATCAAGCCCGTACCGGCACCGGACCTGCTGTCCTCGCCACCCTGCACAACACCTTGACACGACCTCATCGCCGCAGTGACCAGCATAAACCCGACGACGCAAATGACCCGGGGGCGTCGACCGGTCTAACCCTTCACACAGACCACCTGCTTGAGGTGGGCCACCACCTCGACCAGGTCGTCCTGCTGCGCCATCACCGCGGTGATGTCCTTGTACGCGCCGGGGATCTCGTCGACCACCCCGGCGTCCTTGCGGCACTCCACCCCGGCGGTCTGCCGCACCAGGTCGGCCGTGTCGTACGTCCGCTTCGCCTGCGCCCGCGACATCCGCCGGCCGGCCCCGTGCGACGCCGAGCAGTACGCGTCCGGGTTCCCCCGGCCCCGCACGATGTACGACCCGGTGCCCATCGACCCCGGGATGATGCCCAGGTCCCCCCGGCCGGCCCGGATCGCCCCCTTGCGGGTCACCAGCACGTCCACCCCGTCGTACTGCTCCTCGGCCACGTAGTTGTGGTGGCAGGAGATCGGCTCCCCGTAGCTGACCTGCGGGAAGGCGTCCCGCACCACGCCGCAGAGCAGGGCCAGCATGACCGCCCGGTTGCGCCGCGCGTACTCCTGCGCCCACCACAGGTCCCGCCGGTAGGCGTCCATCTCCGGGGTGCCGGCGAGGAACACCGCCAGGTCCCGGTCGGGCAGGTCGGCGTTGTGCGGCAGGGCACGGGCCACCCCGATGTGCCGCTCGGCCAGCTCCTTGCCGATGTTGCGGGAACCGGAGTGCAGCATCAACCAGACCTGACCGGCGTCCGGGCCGTCCTGCTCGACGCAGACCTCGATGAAGTGGTTGCCACCGCCGAGGGTGCCGAGCTGGTGCCGGGCCCGGCTCTCCAGCTGCGCCACCCGGCGGTCCAGGGTGGCGAACCGGGCCCAGAAGTCGTCCCAGCCGCGCTGCTCCAGACCCCGGACCCGACGCGGGTCGACCGGGTCGTCCCGCTTGGCGAAGCCGACCGGCACCACCGCCTCGATCGCCGACCGCAGCGGCGCGAGGTCGTCGGGCAGGTCGGCGGCGGTGAGCGAGGTCCGTACCGCGCTCATCCCGCAGCCGATGTCCACCCCGACGGCGGCCGGCGAGACGGCCTGCCGCATCGCGATCACCGAGCCGACCGTGGCGCCCTTGCCGAAGTGCACGTCCGGCATCACGGCGACGCCCTGCACCCAGGGCAGCGCGCCGATGTTGCGCAACTGCTGCGCGGCCTGCGGCTCGATGCCGTACGGGTCGGTCCAGACCCGTACCGGCGCCTTGGTGCCCGGCAGCGGGGTGAATGCCATGGTCGTTCTCCTCGTTCGTGGGAGCAGGGGTGACAGGATTCGAACCTGCGACCGTCGGGTTTGGAATCCGGTGCTCTACCCGTTGAGCTACACCCCTCGGCGGGTGTCGGGGATCGAAAAAGCCGCCCGGTCCCCTGGTGGGGTGGGCGGCTGCGCACGTCGCGCTGGCGCTATCCGCGCCGCCACCCCGATCGCCACCGACACCCCCGGGCCTGTTCGCCGGCTGGCAACAGCACGCCGCCGCGCGGCGTGAACCGCGTGGTCAATGTGCTGAGGTACGGCGACACGGTGTGCTCCCCGGTTGGTCGGTGTTGGCGTCGACGTCGAACCTAGGCGGATGCCCGCACCGCCGCAAACGGATATCCGGCCCCTGACGGTCCGGCTATCGGGGCTCGCACATGGTGGACAGCACGTCGAGCCAGGTGCTGCCCACGATGGCGACCGGGTAGCGGGCCTCCCTGACCTGCCCGTCGGCGGTCTGCACGGAGAACCGGACCGGCAGCGGCTCCGCTGCGGGTGCCTCCCCGCACTGGAACAGCACCACCACGCCGATCCAGCCGGTGCCGCCGGGCCGGATCAGCCAGGTCCGGCCGAGATCCCGGACGAGCACGGTGGGACTCTCCGCCCGGACCGACCGGACCGTGACCAGGGCCGGCCCGGCGTTGACCACGGCCAGCGACCCCTCGATCCGGGCCCGGCCGTCGGAGTTCGTGCCGCCGCCCTCCGTTCCGGCGGGAATGGCCACCAGCGCGACCGCCGCGTCCCGCTCCTGTCGGGCGCGTGCCTCCTGTGCCCGGTCGACGCCCCAACCGCCCAGCACGGCACCGGCCGCGAAGGCGGCCACCAGACCGAGGATGATCCGGGGTCGGACGGTGTGCCGGGCGGGGCCGGTGGTCGGCCCGGCGGATTCGTGCCGGTGCGCGTCCAGGTCGATCACGGCATCGTCGGCGGACATGGCGACAGCCTAGGGTTTCCCCCGGCGGCGCAGGCGTGTCCGCTCCGGCCGTCACACGGTACGGTCCATGGACATGGCATTGATGCGGTGCGACTTCGACTCCGAGGCGCTGGGCATGAGCACGTCGATGACGGTGATCCTGCCGCAACCCGACCCGGCCGAGCCGGTTGACGCCGACCCGCCGGTGCTCTACCTGCTGCACGGGCTCAGCGACGACGACACCGCCTGGACCCGTCAGACCTCCATCGAACGCTACGTGTCGGCCCTGGGTCTGGCCGTGGTGATGCCCCAGGCGGGACGCAGCTTCTATGCCGACGAGAAGCACGGCAACCGGTACTGGACGTTCCTCACCGACGAACTGCCCCGGGTCTGCCGGTCGTTCTTCCGGCTCTCCGACCGCCGGGAGGACACCTTCGTCGCCGGGCTGTCGATGGGCGGCTACGGCGCGGTGAAGTGGGCGCTGCGGCAGCCGGAACGGTTCGCCGCCGCGGCCAGCCTGTCCGGGGCGCTCAACGTCGCCCACCGCCGGCACGCCCCGGACCGTCCGCTCGACCCGGACGTCTGGCACACCGTCTGGGGCGACGCCCCGACCGCCGGCCCCGACGACGACACCGTGGCGCTGGTCGGCCGGGCCGGGCCCGACACTCCCCCGCTCTACGTCGCCTGCGGCACCGAGGACTTCCTCTACGACGACAACGTGCGCTTCGTCGCCGCCGCCCGGGACCGGGGCGTGCCGGTGACCGTGGACTTCTCCCCCGGCGACCACGACTGGCCGTACTGGGACGCCACGATCCGCGACGTGCTGGCCTGGCTGCCGCTGCGTACCCGGCCGGCCGCCGGCTGAGCGGCCGGGGCGGGCACGGCCGGGTCGGCGGGTCAGACGCCCACGCTGCCGTCGACGGCCTCCCGCAGCAGGTCGGCGTGGCCGTTGTGCCGGGCGTACTCGTGCATCATGTGCAGCATCACCAGGCGCAGCGACACGTCCTCGCCCCAACGCGCCTGGTGGCCGGTGACGTCGAGCGAGGCCGCCGCCCGCTCGATCCGCCGGGAGTGCTCCACCTCCCGCTGCCACGCCGCGAACGCCTCCGCCCCGGTCGACCCGCTCGGGTCGTACGCCTGCTGGTAGTCGCCGTCCGCCGACCAGAGCAGCGGGACGTCCTGCGCGTCGATCACCCGCCGGAACCAGGCACGCTCCACCTCGGCGAGGTGCCGCAGCAGGCCGAGCAGGGTCAGGTCGGACGTCGGCACCGCCCGCTGGCGCAACTCGTCGTCGGTCAGCCCCTCGCACTTCATCGCGAGGGTGGCCCGGTGGAAGTCGAGGAAGGCACGCAGCGTCTCCCGTTCCCCCGCGCGCAGCGGCGGGCCGATCCGTTCGGTGGTCATGTCGAAGGTCCTCCGGGGACGGGGCCGCCCGGGGTGGGCCGGCCGGGAGCCGTCGGGCAGCCTAGCGGTCCGCTGCCGCCGACCCACCGGAGTTTCACCGGCCGGCGGTGGACCGCCCCGGAGGCGGCGACCGGGCCGGTCAGCGGGGCAGGGACGCGCGGGCCACCGGGAAGTCGAAGTAGGTGTCGGGGTAGGGCTCGTCGGCGTACCGGTAGTGCCACCACTCCCGGTCGTAGTTGACGAAACCCTCCTGCGTCATCAGGCGTTCCAGCAGCTGCCGGTTGGTCCGGGCAGCACCGGTGACCCGGGTGTCGGCGGTGTGCGCCAGCGGGTCGAAGCAGTCGAATCCGGTGCCCATGTCGAGGCTGCCGTCGGCGAACCGCCGGTCGGCCGGGTCGGTGCAGGCCACCAGCGGCTGACCCGGGGCGTACGAGGCGCGGGGCGGGGCCGGGCGGGGCTCCAGGGTCA
Organism: Micromonospora humidisoli; assembly: GCF_016900955.1. Classification (NCBI taxonomy): domain Bacteria; kingdom Bacillati; phylum Actinomycetota; class Actinomycetes; order Micromonosporales; family Micromonosporaceae; genus Micromonospora; species Micromonospora humidisoli. The sequence goes on along the minus strand of NZ_JAFEUO010000006.1, from coordinate 457,279 downwards.
GGTCGAGGGTGCTGCCCCGGCTGTGCGCGGTGGGCGCGCCCAGGTAGCCGTCGGCGAACAGCCTCGACTTGGCCACCCGGGGATAGAACTCCGCCTTCGTCTGCTGCGCGGCGGGGTCCTTCGCCCAGCGGACGAACTCGTCGGCGGCGCGCTGCGGCCGGTAGCAGTCGTACACCCGCAGGCTCAGCCGTTGGGCGCGGGCGGCGTCCTGCACCCGGCGCAGCGCCTCGGCGGCGGGCCGGGTGAGCAGGCACAGCGGCTCGTCGTAGCCGTCCACCGGGCGGCCGACGAAGTTGTGCGGACCGGCGTAGCGGATGTCGACGACGATGCTCGGGTCGACCTCGGACAGCAGCACCACGTCGACGGGGGCGCGCGGCCCGCTCGGGGTGGGCACGGCGAGGCCCGGCACCGGCGCGGGCTGCGGCGGCCGGCCACAGCCCGCCGTCGCCAGCACCACCACCGCGAGCAGCAACCGCAGCGGCAGCCACCGGGCGTGGTCCGCGCCGGCTCTCACCGCTGTCGGCGTCCGTGGTGGGGTCGGTGGCGCAGGGCGAGCAACAGCCCGGCGAGCCCGGCCACCACGGCGGCCAGGGAGACCGCGAGCAGCGGACGCGACCAGGGGTGACCGCCCGGGGCGAGCCGGCCCGGTCCCCCGGCGGCGGCCAGTGCGGGCGGGGTGGCGGTGGCGGACGCGGACGGGCCGGCGGTCAGCTCGCCCGGGTTGACCAGCCGGCCGACCGCCGCGCCCCGGGGCACCCCGAACCCCCAGTCGAGCAGGGCCGCGCCCTGTTCCCAGCCCCGTTTGTCGAGCACCTCCGCGCCGAGCAGGGTGACCACCAGCCGCCGGCCGTTGCGCTCGGCGGCCCCGACGTAGGTGTGCCGGGCCAGGTCGGTGTAGCCGGTCTTGCCACCCAGTGCTCCCGGGTAGCGGTAGAGCAGCTGGTTGTCGTTCTCGATCGGGAACGCCTTCTCGCCGAGCGCCGGCTGGGCGGGGATCATCGTTTCCCGGGTGGTGTCGTAGCGGCGGAAGGTGGCGTCGGCGAAGCAGGCGCGGGCGATCAGCGCCAGGTCGTAGGCGCTGGTGAACTGGCCCGGCCCGTCCAGCCCGGACGCGGTCACCGCGTGGGTCTGCAACGCGCCGAGCTGCCGGGCGTGCTCGTTCATCGCCCGTAGCCCACCGGGCAGCCCGTCGGGGCCGCCGCCGAGGCGGGCCAGCGCGTTGGCCGCCTCGTTGCCGGATTTGAGCAGCAGACCCAACCAGAGGGTCTCGATCCGGTACCGGCCGCCCTCGGCGAAGCCCACGGCGGAACTGCCCGGCTCGATGTCGAGGTCGCCGGGGGTAAGGGTGACCGTCTGGCGGGGGTCGAGCTTCGGCAGCACGGTCGCGGCGAGCAGCAGCTTCTGCACACTGGCCGGGGTGCCGTACTCGTGCGGGCCGCAGCCGCCGAGCACGTCGCCGCTGTCCAGGTCGGCGACCAGCCAGGAGGTGGCCGGCACGGCGGGCGGCCGGGATGTCCCGGCCGGTCGGACCTGCCCCGTGGTGGCCAGGGCGGGGCCGCCGACCGCGCGGGTGGCGGGGTCGGTGTGGGGTGGGACCGGTCGGGGTGGCCGGGACACCGCCGGCACCGGCGCGCACGGGCCGGTGGTGACCGCCCCGGCGGCGTCCGCCGCACCGGCGGGCGCGACGACCGGCGACAGCAGCAGGGCGGCGATGACGGCGGCGGTACGTCCCCGAACTCTCACGCTGACGAAGGTAGTGACGCCCGCCCCGCCGGTCCGGCGATCCGGCGAATCCCACCCGGTGGGTGCGGACCGGCCGCTAGCATGCCGCCGGCCGACGGGAGGTGTCGACGGGGGTGGATGGGGGTAGCGGAGGGTAGACCCCGGTGAAGGAGGAGACCATGACCGACCCCCGTTACGCCCCGATCGGCCTCGCGGCCGGTGGTGACCTGGTCGACGTCGACGACGTCGACACCCGTCCCGTGGTGGGTGCGGACGACGCCCGCGCCGACGCCGCCCGGGCCGGCGCGGACGTGGACCTGTCCGACGCCACCCGCGACGGCGACGGCGTGCCGGTCGGCGCGGACGCCGACCGGGCCCGGGCGGCAGGCGAACAGAGCTGACCATCGGGCGGGGGCGGGTGACCGCCCCCGCCCGGCGGGGTACTACCCGGCCGGCCCGTCGACGGGCCGGCCGGCCTTGCCCGACGGCCTCGGGTCGCGGGGCTCAGCGACCCGCGGCCGGATCGCGCGGCTCAGTGGCCCCGGATCGCGCGGTGGATCTGCACCGGCAGGGCCGGGGCACCGTCCACCGGCGCCGGGTCCTCAGGCGTGGGCGCGATGCCACCGGCGGCGATCTTGTCCAGGGTCTTCAGCCCGGCCGCGTCGATGCTGCCGAACACGGTGTAGTTGGGGCGCAGCGCCGAGTCCGACTGGACCAGGAAGAACTGGCTGCCGTTGGTGTCCGGGCCGGCGTTGGCCATGGCGAGCGTGCCCCGGGCGTAGAGCCGGCGCACCCCGGTGGGGTCGGTCGGCGCGGGCGGCAGGTCGGTGGGCAGCTCGTCGCGGTAGCGGTAGCCCGGCCCGCCCTCACCGGTGCCGGACGGGTCGCCGCACTGGAGCACCTGCAACGTCGGGTAGGCGGTCAGCCGGTGGCAGGGCGTCCAGTCGTAGAACCGGTGCTTCGCCAGGTGCAGGAAGCTCTGCACGGTGCACGGGGCCTGCTCGCGGTCCAGGGTCAGCCCGATCGGTCCCTGGCTGGTGCGCAGGGTGACCCGGACCGTGCCCTGGTCGGGCGTCCGGCGCGGGTCCGGCGGCAGCGGCACCGGCCGGGCCGGCGGCTCGTCGGGCGTGGACGTGTACGCGCACGGCCCCTTCGTGGTCCGGGCGGCGGCCGGCCCGTCGGCGGGCGCGGCGACGGCGGCGGTGCCACCGGCGACGACCAGCGCGGCCGAGGCCAGGGCCGCCCCGACGAGGCGGGCCAGCCGGCCGTGGGGGCGCGACCCGGCGGCGGACGGTCGGGGTTCACTCGACACTGATGGTCCTCCTGGGACTCGTGATACCGGAGAGACGGCGGGTACCGGAACGACCGGAGTCTATGGAGGCTGCCACCGGTTGTCGACGCCGGCCGGTCCCGGCGCGGCGTGACCGGAGGTACCCCCGGCGCAGGCGGTCCCCGTCAGTCCCAGGCGACCCGCCGCCGGACCCGGCGGCGGGAGCGCCGCCGACGGCCGACCGCGAGCAGGACGGCCAGCAGGCCGACCAGCCCGGCCGCCCCACCGACCACCGCCCCGCCGAGCCACTGCGGCGCGCCGGGCGTCGGCCGGGAGGCGGCCGGTACGGCGGCCACCCGGGCGGACGGCGTCGCCGACGGGCTGGTGGCGATCGGCTCGCCGGGTTCGACCAGCCGCCCCACCGAGGTGTCCCGGGGCAGGCCGAAGCCCCAGTCGAGCAGCCGCGCCCCCTGTTCCCAGCCGCGTACCGGGCGGGCCTCCGCACCGAGCAGGGTCACCACGAGTCGTCGACCACCGCGCTCGGCGGCCCCGACGTAGGTGTGCCGGGCGAGGTCGGTGTAGCCGGTCTTCCCGCCCAGCGCCCCCGGGTACCGGTAGATCAGCTGGTTCTCGTTCTGGATCTGGAAGCCGGGTTTGCGCAGCGCCGGCTGGGCCGGGATCTGGGTCCGTTCGGTCAGGGCGTACCGGCGGAAGGTGGGGTCGGCGAAGCAGACCCGGGCGATCAGCGCCAGGTCGTAGGCGCTGGTGAACTGGCCGGGCCCGTCCAGCCCGGACGGGGTCACCGCGTGGGTCTGCCACGCCCCGAGCCGGCGTGCCTCGGCGTTCATCTCGCGCACCCCGGCGGCGGCGCTGCCCGCGCCGAGGCGGGCCAGCAGGTTCGCCGCGTCGTTGCCGGACTGGAGCAGCAGGCCGAGCCAGGCGGTCTCGACCGGGTAGCGACCGCCGTCGAGCAGGCCGACGGCGGAACTGCCCGGCTCGATGTCCAGGTCGGCACGGGTGACCGTGGCCACCTGCTTCGGGTTCAGCTTCGGCAGCATGGTGGCGGCCAGCAGCAGCTTCTGCACGCTGGCCGGGGTGCCGTACTCGTGCGGGCCGCAGCCGCCGAGCACCGCCCCGGTGTCCAGGTCGGCGACGAGCCAGGACGTCGCGGTGACCGGCGGCGGCGCGGGCACCCCCGGCGGCACGGTCAGCCCGGGGGTGGCCAGCGCCTCGCCGCCCACCCGCTGCTGCTCGGGCACCGCCGGGGGCGGGGTGGGCCGGGGCGGTCGGGTCACCTTCGGCGTCGGCGTTTTCGGGCACGGCACGACGGCGGCGGCCGACCCGGCGCGGGCCGTGGCCCCCGCGGCGGCGGGGACGGCCGGCACACCGGTGAGGAGTACGGCCGCGACACCGGCGGCCAGGACCCGGGCTCTCATGGTGAGGCACCCTACCGAGGCGGGAACCGGGTTCCCCAGGGGGCGCGGGCCGCCCGGACCTGACCTTCGATGACCATGCGATCACCCCAGGTAGCCGGAATCGGCTTCCCGGGGTCGCCCCGGAACCGCTCCCAGCCCCCTTGAGCTGGGATTTCTTCATCAGCTACGCAGAGCTATCAGAAGCTCACCGGAATTCTTGAACGATCTTCGACCGGTCCCCGTATCCATCGCCGCAAGGACGGATCGGGGTGGACGCCAGTGCCGGGCGTCGGACATCCGGTCCGCCTTGACCCCAGCCACCGTCGGGCCAACGGACGCGATGCCGTCGACGACCCGCCGGAGATCAGAGGAGAGGTACATGGCCAGGCCAATGCGGAAGAATGCCGTCCTCAAGCTCGGCGGAGTGGGCGCCCTGGCGGTGCTGCTCCTGGGTGGCGGTCTGCAACTCGCCTCCGCCGGCGAGAACACCGGCAGCACCGCCGCGCAGACCGTCAACTGCCCGACGGTACGGGACAAGCTGCCGGCGATCCCCGCGTCGGCCGCGGCCGGGGTGGAGCGGGAACTGGCCAACCTGGACGAGGAGATCGCCAGGCAGAACGAGCGGTTGGCGCAGCAGGCGGCCAACCCGCAGGGCGGCGCGAACTTCATCAACAACGCGATCCTCGGCCCGTTGAAGAGCAAGCGGGTCGCGGTGCTGGACCGCATCGAGATCAACTTCAACCGGGCCGGCGCCCAGCGGCCCAACCTGGACGCCCTGGCCACCTGCGGCCTGAACGCTCCGGGTGTGGCCAGCGCGCTGAACAGCTCGGTCAAGGCCGGCAACGCCGCCACCGGCGGGAACAACACCACTGCCGCCGCCCAGACGGTGAACTGCCCGACGCCGCAGATCCCCGCCGTGCCGGCCCAGGCCGCCGCGAACGTCCAGGCCGAACTGGCCAACCTCGACAAGCAGATCAACGAGGCCAACGCCCGCCTCGCCCAGCAGGCCGCCAACCCCCAGGGCGGCGCGAACTTCATCAACAACGCCATCCTCGGCCCGCTGAAGGACAAGCGCCAGGCCGCCCTCGACCGCATCGAGATCGCCTTCAACCGCGTCGGCGCACAGCGCCCCAACCTCGACAGCTTCGCCGCCTGCGGGCTCAACGGCGCGGGTGCGGGCAACGCCGGCAACGGCAACGCCGGTGCCGGGAACGGCAACGCGGGCAACGGCAACGCCGGGAACGGGAATGCGGGCAACGGCAATGCGGGCAACGGCAACGCCGGTGCCGCCCGGACGGTGAACTGTCCGACGCCGCAGATCCCCGCCGTGCCGGCCCAGGCCGCCGCGAACGTCCAGGCCGAACTGGCCAACCTCGACAAGCAGATCAACGAGGCCAACGCCCGCCTCGCCCAGCAGGCCGCCAACCCCCAGGGCGGCGCGAACTTCATCAACAACGCCATCCTCGGCCCACTGAAGGACAAGCGCCAGGCCGCCCTCGACCGCATCGAGATCGCCTTCAACCGCGTCGGCGCACAGCGCCCCAACCTCGACAGCTTCGCCGCCTGCGGCCTGAACTGACCCTTCGCGCACCGACGGCCCGGCGGATGATTCCGCCGGGCCGTCCGGCTGTGCACGGCCTGCGCAGCGGGGTTGACGCCGCCGGCCGGTTCAGCTGCCGGTGGCGTCCAGGTAGTCGTGCAGGGCTGCGGAGGCCCGCAGCCGGCGCAGGCTACGCCGGTTCAGCTCCTGCTCCCGCCTGGCGAGTTCGGCCCGGACCCGGTCCGGCCGGCCGGTGCTGCGCAGCTCGTCGAGCACCGCAGTGATGATCTCGAACGGATAGCCGCCCCGGCGCAACAGCGCCACCACCTGCGCCGCCCGCCCCTCGGCCGCGTCGTACACCCGGTAGCCGGTGCCCCGCTGCCGGTGCGGGCGGAGCAGGCCACGCTGCTCCCACAGGCGCAGCTGTGAGGTCCGCACGCCCACCTGGGCCGCCACCTCGCCGATCCGGGCGTCCCGACGCGGCACGCCGGCCGGCCGACCGGCCAGCACCGTCTCGAAGGCACCCAGCACCCGGGCGATCTCGGCCCGCTCGCGGTCCAGCTCGGCGTGCCCGGCGTCGAGCGCGGCGAGCGCCGCCGGCAGCTCGCCCCGGTGCACCGCCGCCAGCACCTCCCGGGTACGCGCCCAGCCGTGCCCCTCGGCCATCCGGCGGGCCACCGACAGGGCCCGGACGTGGCGGTCGGTGAAGATCCGGTAGCCGCTCGGGGTGCGGTCGGTCGGCGGTAGCAGCCCGTCGGCCAGATAGTTGCGCACCTGCTGGGCGGAGATGCCGGCACTGGCCGCGACGTCGACCAACCGCCACCGTCGCTGCCCCGTCACCCGGCCCTCCCCACCGCTCGCGCTCCCGCCCACCCTAGTGGTTGTCACGTGGTTTGAGACTTCTCGCCCGATAACCATGTCATCGACGCCCCAGATGCGGAAAAAGTCGCTACAGGAGCACGAATGAGAAAATCGAAGGTATGGAGCAACCAGCGCAGTCCGCCGCCGACCAGCACGACGTGATCGAGGTACGGGGGGCCCGGGAGAACAACCTCACCGGAGTCTCCGTCGACATACCCAAGCGACGGCTCACCGTCTTCACCGGCGTCTCCGGGTCGGGGAAGTCCTCCCTGGTGTTCGGCACCGTCGCCGCCGAGTCCCGCCGCCTGATCAACGAGACCTACAGTGCCTTCCTCCAGTCGTTCATGCCGAACCTGTCCCGCCCCGACGTCGACTCGCTGCGGAACCTGACCCCGGCGATCGTGGTCGACCAGGAACGGATGGGCGCGAACTCCCGCTCCACCGTCGGCACCGCGACCGACGCGTACGCGCTGCTGCGGATCCTGTTCAGCCGGCTCGGCGAGCCGCACGTCGGCGGGGCCGGGGCGTTCAGCTTCAACCTCGCCGAGGGCATGTGCCCGACCTGCGAGGGGCTGGGCCGTGTCTCCGACCTCGACGTGTCGGCCATGGTGGACGTGGAACGCTCGCTCAACGACGGGGCGATCCTGGTGCCGAACTTCGCCGTGGATTCCTGGTACTGGCAGACGATCGTCGGGTCCGGCCTGTTCGACCCGGACGTCAAACTCCAGGACTTCACCCCGCAGCAGTGGGCGGACTTCCTGCACAAACCCGCCACGAAGATCAAGATCGGGGCCAACAGCTGGACGTACGAGGGGCTGGCGGTGAAGGTCCGCCGGCTCTACCTGGCCAAGGACCGCGATTCCATGCAGGCGCACATCCGCGCCTTCGTGGACCGGGCGGTCGCCTTCGCCACCTGCGCCGCCTGCGGCGGGGCCCGGCTCAACCCGGCGGCACTGTCCTCGACGATCGCCGGCCGGAACATCGCCGAGTGCGCGGCCATGCAGGTCAGCGACCTGGCCGAGTTCGTCGGCGGGATCGACGCGCCGTCGGTGGCCCCACTGGTGGCCGACCTGCGCGACACCCTGGACTCGATGGTGGAGATCGGCCTGGGCTACCTCAGCCTGGACCGCGAGTCCGGCACCCTGTCCGGCGGCGAGGCGCAGCGGGTCAAGATGGTCCGTCACCTCGGGTCCAGCCTCTCCGACGTGACATACGTCTTCGACGAGCCGACGGTGGGGCTGCACCCGCACGACATCGCCCGGATGAACGGCCTGCTGCTGCGGCTGCGCGACAAGGGCAACACGGTGCTGGTCGTCGAGCACAAGCCGGAGACGATCGCCATCGCCGACCACGTCGTCGACCTGGGTCCGGGCGCGGGCTCGGCCGGCGGGCGGATCTGCTACACCGGCGACGTCGCCGGGCTGCGCCGTTCCGACACCCTGACCGGCCGGCACCTCGACCACCGGGCCACCCTGCGTACGACGTTCCGCCGGCCCACCGGCCACCTGGCGATCCGGGGAGCCGACCTGCACAACCTGCGCGACGTCGACGTCGACCTGCCGCTGGGGGTGCTCACCGTGGTCACCGGCGTGGCCGGCTCGGGCAAGAGTTCACTGATCCACGGTTCGCTGCCCCGCCGCGACGGCGTCGTGGTCGTCGACCAGTCCCCCATCCGGGGCTCCCGGCGCAGCAACCCGGCGACCTGGACGGGCCTGCTCGACCCGATCCGCACCGCGTTCGCCCGCGCCAACGGGGTGAAGGCCGCGCTGTTCAGCGCCAACTCCGAGGGCGCCTGCCCGACCTGCAAGGGGATCGGGCTGGTCTACACCGACCTGGCGACGATGGCGGCCGTCGCCAGTGTCTGCGAGGCGTGCGAGGGACGGCGGTACACCCCCGAGGTGCTGGCCTACACGTTGCGCGGTAGGAACATCAGCGAGGTGCTCGGCATGTCGGTGACCGAGGCGCGGGAGTTCTTCCCGTCCGGCCCGGCCCGGGTGGTGCTGGACCGGCTGAGCGAGGTGGGCCTCGGCTACCTGACCCTCGGGCAGCCACTGACCACCCTGTCCGGCGGGGAACGCCAACGGCTCAAACTGGCCGTGCACATGGCGGAGAAGGCGGCCACCTACGTGCTGGACGAGCCGACCACCGGCCTGCACCTGGCCGACGTGGACCAACTGCTGGCCCTGCTGGACCGGCTGGTCGACGCCGGCAACACGGTGATCGTCATCGAGCACCACCAGGCGGTGATGGCGCACGCGGACTGGATCGTCGACCTGGGCCCCGGCGCCGGCCACGACGGCGGCCGGATCGTCTTCACCGGCACCCCCGCCGACCTGGTCGCCCGCGGTGACACCCGTACCGCCCGACACCTGCGCGAGTACGTCGCCCCGCGCTGAGCGGGGCGGTGGGTCAGCCGCCGTGGCGTGCGGTCAGTGGCTGGGGAGCCGCCGCAGCCAGGCGCGCTGCCAGGGGGTCTCGACGGCCTTCGGGTGGTAACGCTCGCGGACCCACCGGACGGCGTCGTGGGCCGGCACCCCGTCGAGGATCGCCAGCGCGGCGAGGGTGGTGCCGGTCCGGCCGATCCCACCCCGGCAGGCCGCCTCGACCCGGTCGCCGGCGTGGGCGCGGCGCAGCGCCTCACGGAACGCGTCCAGGGCGTCGGCGCGGTCGGTCGGCACCCAGAAGTCGGGCCACCGGATGCGCCGGTGCGCCCAGAGCGGGGTCGGGCCCGGGGCCAGGATCAGGGCGAAGTCGGCCGGGGACACGGCGTCGGCCACCCGCCGGCCGCGTACCGTCGCGCCGCTGGGCAGGGTGATCACACCGACCGAACTGGACCAGTCCACCCCCGTGATTCTGCCCGTTACGCACACAGCGCGCCGCCCCCGGCCGGTTCGGTCGGGGGCGGCGCGTGGTCGGTGTGCGGGTCGCCTCTCGGCGCGTGGCGCGACGCGGCTCCAGCCGAACGGAACTCCGCGACGGCTATTTCAGGTGAGGCCCGGGGACACCGAACACACCGACGCCCTGCACAACGCGGCACCCCACCTACTCCTTCCCCACCCTCCAGTGACCCCCGTCACCGGCGGCCCGCCGAACCGCCGCGGTGAACGTGCCGATGGCCGGCACCCCGGGCGGGGTGCCGGCCATCGTGTCGTACGTGGGGTCAGCTGTTCCAGTGCTCGGCGACGAGGTCGGCGGCCTGCTGTTCCCACTGGGCGTAGTGGTCCGGGTACGCCGACACCTGCACCGTCTGGGCGGCCTTGGTCAGGGGCATGTCCTGCCAGCCGTCGACCTGCTTGAGGCCCTTGAGGAAGGCCAGGGTGGCGTACTCGGGGTCGGTGATCTGCTCCACCGTGCCCCAGCCGGAGGAGGGGCGCTGTTGGAACAGGCCCTGGGAGTCGTGGTCGTTGCGGTCGCCGAGGTGGCCGAGGTTCTCCAGCTTCGACTCCTGCAGGGCGGTGGCGATCGACACGACCGCGGCACGCTCGTCCATGCCGGCCTTCTTCGTCGCGGCGATGATGGCCTTGGCGTTGCCGGTCTGCTCGTCGTTGAGGTCGATGCGGGACTGGTCGCCCTGCACACCGTGCGGGATCAGCTTGGCGGTGTCGACGGCGGGCTTGTCGGTTTGGACGGCGGCGACGGGGCGGGTGTCGATGGTGGGGGTGTCGTGGTTGAGCGGGCCGGCGGCCAGGCCACCGGCGACGGCGAGACCGGCGATACCGAGAACACTCTTACGCAGGATGGTGGTGTTCATGGGGGAAGCTCCTTCGGGGGTAGACGCCCCGTCCGGCCGGTGGAGGCCGGGTGTGCCCGTGGGGGACGGGCGGTGTTGGGGCGTGGGCACCACGTCGGGGGCCGCTCGTGCGGGGGAAGGGAGGTTCAGGGGTTCCCGGCCGGGGTGGTTGCCGCTCGTGCCGGGGTCAGTGGTAACGACCGGGGTTCCGGGGTCATTCCCGCAGCTGGTGCGGGGTGGGCCGGGGTGCTGCTGCGGTCGTACCGAGGTGTAACGACCGTCGGTGCCGGGTCATTCCGCCGGCGGCCGGGGCGTCGGGCGGCCCGGGGGTGCTGCTGCGGTCGTACGGATGGTGTAACGCCGGGGGCCCGGTCGGGATTCCGGCCCGGGGGCGCCGCCGGTCACGGCGACCGGGGCCGGACCGGTTGATACCGGACAACGGTCGCACCGGCACCCGGGGGCGTACCGCCCACCCGGGACGGGCGGGTCGTCACGGGGTGATCCGGGACTCGACCTTCGCGGCGCAGGCGGCCACCACCGACCGGGCGTCCAGGCCCAGGCTCTCGATGGCGACCAGAGCGGTGAAGACCACGTCGGCCAACTCGGCGGCCACCTCCTCGTGGCTGTGGGTGACCCCCTTGCGGGGGTTCTGGCCGAGCGCGCCGATCCACGCGCCGGCCGCCTCCCCGACCTCCTCGCCGAGCTTGAGGATGCGGCAGGTCAGCTCCGTCTGGTCGGTGCCGTTCGCGGCGTCCAGCCAGGCGCGGGCGGCACGGGCCGCGTTCCAGATCACCTCGTCCACCCGTCCAGTGAACCGGACGGGGGTGACGGTCCATGCGTGGGGGCGGTCACGGCACACCCGGGACGGACGGTGCCCGCCGGACCGGATGGTCCGACGGGCACCGGGTACCGCAGCGGTTCCGGGTCAGCGGGTCATGCCGAACCGTTGGCGACGCCGCCAGCCGAACGCGGTGAGCATCAGCACCACACCGGCGCCGACCAGCCCGCCGCCGACCTTCAGCGGTGTGCTCAGGTTGTCACCGGTCACCGGCAGGTGCGGGTGCGGCTTCTTCTTCGGCAGCACGGTGATCGTCGTGCTGGCCGTACGGCCCGAGGTGCGCCCCGTCGCCGTGAAGGTGATCCGCCCGACGTCGCTCGGCCGGTAGCTCACGGTGAAGTTGCCGTTCGCGTCGGTCTGCGCCGTGAAGTGCCGCGGCGCGGGCTGCGGCTGCGAATAGTCGACCTTCACCATCGCGACGGTGGTGCCGTCGCTGCGTCGGGCCGGGGCCTGCCCCGGAACGGCCGCGGCGAGGGGCGCCACGGTGACGTCGATGTCGACGATCTCGTTCGGCCCGAAGCCGGTGCCGGTGAGCACCACCGTCTCACCGAGGAAGATGGTCGTCGGGTTGGCCGTCAGCGAGGGCGTGACGGGCGGATACGGTGGCGGCTGCGGCGTGCTGTCGGCGGGTGGCTGCGGCTGAGCAGCCCCCGCGGCGGTCGGCACGGCCACGATGGCCAGACCGACCGTCAGCGCCATGAGAATGCGGGATAGCCGCATGATGGTCTCCTCCTACTGTTTGCAGCTAGGTGCGGGAACTACTTGGGTGGTCCATGGGGTGGCGGTCGGTGTGTGCCACAGTTCGGGGGTGCCGGTGGTGTTCCTGCCGGTGAGCAGGTCCACGTCGAGGGTCCGGGTGGCGCCGGGGGCGACGTCGACGGTGGCGATGACCACCTGCCGCCGACGCTCGATCCCACTGCCCAGCGAGGTCGGTTTTCCGTCGACCCGGGCGCTGAGCACCGTGCCGCCCGCCGGGCTGTAGATGGAGATCAGGGTCCGGGCCGTGTACGGGTCACCGGCCATGCCGAGGCCGAGCACGGACTTGGCCAGACCCGAGTCGGGGGCCGAGGAGTGCAGGGTGAAGCGCAGCTTGAGCTGCCGCCGCCCCTCGTCGGCACAGTCACCGGCGGTGAGGATCGCCGTCGGCCGCAGGTAGTAGCCGAGCTTCGCGCCGCTGCCGTCGTTGAGGAAGACCCCGACGGTCGGGGTGCTCTCCTGTTCGGGAAGCGCACCGGCGAGCCGGGTGTCGGCGAACGTCCGCTGTTCCGTGGATCGGGCACTCCAGAACAGTATCCGTCTTTCCGTGATGGAGCGGTCTAAAGCCGACAAAAGCACTCTTGGGTTGACCTTCTTCGTGAGGAAGGCATCGAACACCGCAGAGGCCGAGGCGGCGAAGAAGGCGTCCTGCCCGGTGTCGTCGCGGCCCTGGTAGGCATCGCTGAGCAGGGTGCGCACCACCTGGGTGCTGACCAGGGTGGCGTCGCCGGGCACCTGCACCGGGCCGGTGGCCTGGAGCAGGTAGGACAGCATCACCGGGTCGACGGTCAGCACCCCGTCGACGGTCACCCCGCTGTGCCGTCGGTACATCTCGCGGTAGAGCTTCGCGGCGGCCGGGAAGTTCGGACTCAGGTTGACGTCGGCCGGATAGATGCCCGGCAGGTCGGTGTAGAGCCGGCGCACCTCGTCGTCCACCCGCAGCGCGGGGGTGAACCGCCCGAACTGGGCGCTGGTGCCCTGCTCGCGCATCCGGATCCGCCCGTCGTCGGCGTGGATCACCGCGTACGCGCCGAACATCCCGCCGGTGGCGCGCAGCTCGGCGAGGTTCTGCGAGAGCAGCAGGTAGCTGCGGGGACCGTCCGCGCCGAGCAGGGCGGGCAGCACCCGGGCGCCCCGGTCCGCCGCGCCGGTCAGCCCGGCCAGTCTGTCGATCTCCGCCCGCAGCTCGGTCAGCGCCGTGCCGAGCTGACTGACCAGGTCCTCGGCGGGTACCGCGTCGAGGCCGGCCCGGGACCGGCGCACGGCGGCGTCGGCGGCGGTCAGGTCCGCCGAGGCGGCCCGCAGCCGGGCCAGGTCCAGCCGTCCCTCGGTCGGCACCAACGTGGTCAGGTCGGTGCGCAGCAGCGCCGGAAACGCCTCCCGGGCCAGGTCGTCGATGGCCACCGCGATGGTCCGGACGGCCGCCACGTCGTCCCCGGCGTACGGGGTGTGCCGGGCGAGCTGCCAGCCGGGGTCCCCGGTGGCGGTCCGGGCCGCCCCGGCCTGCTCCTGCAACGCCGCCAACGTACGCCGGGCCCGGTCGAGGTCACCACCGACCACCTGGGTGCTCAGCTCCCGGGCGAGCCCGGCCGCGTTGACCAGGTGGGCGCGTGCCTGCCAGCCGCGGAACCCCACCCAACCGGCGGCACCGAGCAGCACCGACCCGACGACCAGGCAGACCAGCAGGGCCCGGCGGACCCGTCGCCGGGTCCGCCGCCGTAGTCTCCGTCGGCCGCTGCGCGGCCTACCGCTCTCCGCCACCCGTTGCCCCGCTCTCACTTTCGGGCGATATGACCATTCATGAGCTTTGTAGCACGAAAAATACCGCTGTCATGCTGTTACCGAATTTTCGTACTTGGGTCACTACGCCAGGGTTTTCCCGGCAGGCACCCGGGGGGACGCCACGTCCCGCAGCAACGACTCGATCCGGTCCACCCCGGCCCGCAGCGACATCTCCCGCAGGTAGGTCTCCCGCCCCCGCCGCCCCATCTCCGCCCGCGCGGGCGGTGGGATCGTGCTGGCCAGCCAGAACCGGTCGGCCAGCGCGGCCCAGTCCTCGGGCGGGCAGGACAGCCCGGCCCGGGCCCGCTCCACCAGCGCCGCGGTGTCACCCCCGGCCGAGGCGACCAGCGGGGCGGCACAGGCCAGTGCGGACTGCACCTTGCTCGGCACCGTCCCGTTCAGTTCCGGCATATCCCGCAGAGTCACCAGCTGGTAGTCGGCGGCGGCGTACAACTCGGGCATCTCCCACGGCGACCGCCGGTCGAGGAACCGCACGTTGCCGGCCCCGAGGTCGCCGGCCAGCCCCCGGACCCGCCGCTCCTGCGTCCCGGAGCCGACCAGCACCAGATCCATCCGGTCGGGCAGCGCCGCGGCCGCCCGGACCGCCGTCTCCAGGCCCTGCCGTTCACCGATCGTGCCGGCGTGCATGACGACGCAGCGCGCGTCCCCACGGACCAGCGCCTGGGCGGCCCGGCCGGCACGCACCGGTTGGAAGATCCGCTCGTCGGTCCAGTTGGGCACGGTACGCACCCGGTCTTCGGCGACCCCGTCGGCGAGCACCAGGTCCCGCATCGAGGGGGCGGTGACCGCCACCGCGTCGGCCGCCCGCAGCACCCGGCGCATGGTGGTGGTGATCCGCCCGGGTCGCTGCGGTTCGGCCGCGGCCTCCCCGGTCCAGAGATCCTGCACGTGCAGCACGGTGGGCACCCGGCCGAGCAGCCGCAGCAGCCCGGCCACGGCGAAGCTGGTCGCGGGGAACTGGAAGACGTAGAGCACGTCGACGCCGGCCAGGTAACGCCGTCCGGCGAGCGCCGCGCTGCCGGCGAACGAGAGGTAGCCGGCCATCCGGGCGGTGGGCGAGGCGTCGCCGCCGGCATAGCGGGGCACCCGCCGCACCGTCAGCCGCTCACTGTGGGTCAGATGCCGCCAACGCTGCCGCCACCCGGGATAGACGTGGCCGCCGGGATAGTCCGGGAAGCCGGTCAGCACCCGCACCTCGTGTCCGCGCCGGGCCAGCTCCTCGGCGAGACTGCCGGGGATGAAGGCCGGTTCCGGCGGGAAGTGGTACGACAGGATTCCGACCCTCATCGCCGCGCTCCCCCCTGCGTACCAGCGAGGCGGTGGTGACCGGCCGGCCGGCCGGCGCGGCCCCGGGCCGGGGGGCGACGGCGGACCGTCGCCCCCGACCCGCGGGGTCCGCGCGTCGCCCCACCCGCAGGCGACCCGGCCGGCCCGGCGGCGGCACTCATCGCGGCAGCCGGGTGAGTTCCTGCGTCCGGTCTGCGGCCGGGTGCAGCCCCTGGTCGTCGCGGTGGGCAGCGGTGGCCCGGTCGGCAGGCACCGACGCCGACGACGCGGTGGCGATCCGGTACGCCTCGTACTGGTAGGCGTCCGCACGGGCCACCTTGGCCATGTTGAGCACACACCCGAGCAGTCGCACCGACACCGAGTGCAGGGACCGGGCCGCCGCGGCGGCCTGGGCGCGCGAGGTACGCCCCTGCTGGGTGACGAGCAACGCGCCGTCGGCCTGCACGGCCACCACCACGCCGTCGGTGACGGCCAGCAGAGGCGCGGTGTCGATCACCACGATGTCGGCGGACTCACGCAACGACAGGAGCAGGTCGGCCATCGACTTGGACCCCAACAGCTCGCTCGGGTTCGGCGGGGTCGAGCCGCTGGGCAGCACCAGCAGGGACTTGTCGCCCCAGCGCTGCACCACGTCACCGACCTGGACGTCGCCGACGAGCACGTCGGTGAGCCCGACGCCGCCGTCGACGCCGAGGTAGTCGGCGACCTTGGGACGACGCAGGTCGGCGTCGACCAGCAGCACCCGCCAGCCCGCCTCGGCCAGCGCGATCGCCAGGTTGCACGACAGGGTGGTCTTCCCCTCCCCCTGCAACGCGCTGGTCACCGCGATCACCCGGGCCGGCTCGTGCACGTCCACGAAGCGCAGGTTGGTCCGCAGCTTGCGGACCGCCTCCGCCCGGGCCGAGGTCGCCGCCTCGCCGACGATCAGTGGCGCCGCCTTGGCCCCCTGGTCGAACGGGATGTCGCCGAGCAGCGGACTGCCGGTCGCGCGTTGCAGGCCGGCGGCGTCACGCAGCCGGACGTCGACCATGCCGCGCAGCACGGCGAGCGCCACGCCGAGCAGGAGCCCGACCAGGACGCCGAGGGCGAGGTTGCGGTTGGGCTGCGGGGAGACCGGGCTGGCGCTGACCCGGGGGCCGCCCACCACCTCGATCCGGGTCGGTCCGGCCTTGCCGTCCGAGGTGGTCTCGATCTTCGAGACCAGCTCGACGAACTTGGCCGACAGCGCCTCGGTGACCTTCATGGCCCGGGTCTGGTCGGTGTCGGTGACGCTGGCCCGCAGCAGCACGGTGCCCGGCTCGGTCGAGGTGGCGACCCGGCGTTGGATGTCGTCGGCGGTGAGGCCGAGGCCGGAGTCGGCGACCACGGCCTGCGCCAGACGGTCGCTGCGCAGCAGGTCGGCATACGACTTGACCCGCTGCTGGAGGAAGAGTTCGCCCTGGTAGGCGTTGCTCACGCCCTGGTTGGGGGCGGTGACGAAGAAGGTCACCGAAGCCACGTACCGGGGCGCCGTGCGGACCGTGACCAGCGCCGCCGAGCCGACCGTCAGCATCAGCGTGACCAGGACGATCCACCAGTGTCGGCGGACCAGGCGCAGGCAGGTGCGGACGTCCATCACGCCCTCCGTTCCGGCGGAACGGCCAGCTGGTGAAAAAGCACGAAGTCTCCCTAGGTTCCTATAACGGCGTGAGAGTATCTAAACGCAGCGAGTAGTCCCTTAAGTTGCAAAAACAACGTATACGATACAAACCGCTTGTCAGTGCCGAATCCTCGCAATCACGGAACAAAACGCAGAGGACGCCAATGAACCACGTAGACCCCCGGCCCGACGACGACCCCAGCCAGCGGCGCGACTGGGTCACGCGACGCGCGAAGGCCCTGTCCTTGCTAACGCTCGACACCGCTTCCTGGTGCGCGGGTTTCCTGGTCGCCTCCTGGGCCCGGTACGAGTTCGGCATCACCCCCCGGCAGTGCGCCCTGGCCCTCGGCGCCGCCGGCGTGTGCGCGGTGATCCACGCGGCGCTCGAACAGGTCCGGTTCACCGCCCGGGGCCGGCACCCGGTCGGCAGCGTCGGCGAGGCCCGCGACCTGGGCGGGACCGTCGTGCTGGCCGCCGCCGTGGCGCTGGCCGCGCTGCTGCCGATGGCCGAACGGCCCATCCCGGCCAGCGTGCCGATCCTCGGCGCCGCCGTGGCGTTGCTGCTGATGGGGGCCGGCCGGGTCACCTACCGGTGGCGGCGCGACCGCGACGCCCGACCCGCCCGCTCGGCCGACCGGACCCTGATCTACGGGGTCGACGCGGCCAGCGAACGCCTCGTCCGGGTGCTGCTCGGCGACCCGACCAGCGGATACCTGCCGGTGGGACTGCTCGACGACGACCCCGAACGGCAGGGACTGCGGGTGGCCGGGCTACGGGTACTCGGCGGCCGGGAGCAACTGATCCAGGCCGTCCGCAGCACCCGGGCCGGCACGGTGATCTTCTCGATCAACGGCTCGGACGCCGAGCTGATGCGCGACGTCCGCAGCCGCACCCTGCAGGCCGGTGCCGCGTTCAAGGTGCTGCCGCCCGTACGCGAACTGCTGGACCGCCCGGTCACCGCGCACGCCGTGCGCGACCTGCAACTCACCGACCTGCTCGGACGCGCCCAGCGGGTGGCCGACCTGCCGGTGGAGCGCAACGGGCTCGCCGGACGCCGGGTCCTGGTCACCGGCGCGGGCGGCTCGATCGGCTCCGAGCTGTGCCGGCAGATCGCCCGCTGCGACCCCGGCGAGCTGATGATGCTCGACCGCGACGAGTCGGCGCTGCACGCGCTACAGATGTCGCTGCACGGCCGGGCGCTGCTGGACGGGCCGGAACTGATCCTCGCCGACCTGCGCGACGCCGACCGGATCGCCCGGATCATCGCCGAACGGCGGCCCGACATCGTCTTCCACGCCGCCGCCCTCAAACACCTCACCCTGTTGCAGCGGCACCCGGGCGAGGCGGTCAAGACCAACGTCCAGGGCACGCTGAACGTGCTGGAGGCGTGCCGCGACGTCGCCGAGTTCGTGAACATCTCCACCGACAAGGCCGCCAACCCGATCAGCGTCCTGGGCTACTCCAAGCGGATCACCGAGCGGCTGACCGCACACTACGCCGAGCGGTACGGCGCGGCGTTCCTCAGCGTCCGGTTCGGCAACGTGCTCAGCAGCCGGGGTTCGGTGCTCACCGCCTTCCAGGCCCAGGTCCGGGCCGGGCTGCCGATCACCGTCACCCACCCGGACGTGACCCGCTACTTCATGACCGTGCAGGAAGCGGTGCACCTGGTGCTCCAGGCAGCCGTCGTCGGCCGGGGCGGGGAGGCGCTGGTGCTCGACATGGGCGAGCCGGTACGCATCGCCGAGGTGGCCCAGCGGCTGGCGGCCGAGGCGGCCCAGCCCCCCGAGATCGTCTACACCGGTCTGCGGCCCGGGGAGAAGCTGCACGAGGACCTGTTCGGCGTCGACGAGATCGACAGCCGGCCGCTGCACCCGCTCATCTCCCACGTCCGGGTCCCCGCGCTCGACCCGGCCGGACTGGCCGGGCTCGACCCGTACGGCGACCCGGACGAACTGGTCAAACGACTCGCGGCATGCTGCGACGGGCAGCTCGCCCGGGTCGACGACACCCCCCGGTTGTCCACCCTGCCCTCACCACGCTGAACCCACCGTCCGCCCGGTGTGTGCCGCCGGGCGGACGGTGGCCGGCCGGTCAGCGGCGTCGCCGGGCCGCGTCGTCCCGCTCGTCCGGTTCGGTCGCCTCCAGCGCCTCGGTGGCCGACCCGGTCAGGTCGTCACCCGGCACCGCGACCGCCTCGGCCCGGTCCTGCTCGTCGGGGCGTCCACCCGGCGGGGGTTGCGGAGCGGTCGCCCCGCCCGCGAAGCCGTACTCGTTCGGCTCGTCGTGCCGGCTCATAGCGGAATCCTTCCGTCACATCCGGTTCGTGCCCTGCTGCCCCCGGTGGGGATGTGCTCGGCTTACCCACGGCGGGGGGTCGGTAGTCGGCGGCGCGGCCGGCGACGCCGGGGCGAGGCCGGACCAGAGCATCCGGCGCAGCACGACGACCGCGACCGCCGACGCCAGCGCCGTCCAGCCCGGCCCGCCGGCCAGCCGTAGCAGGCCCGCCGCGACCAGCAGGTCCAGCAGGACCCGCAGGGCGGTCCGCCAGGATCCGACGGTCAGCAGCACCACACCGCCGACGCCGAGGGCGAGCGTGCTCACCACCGTGGCGAGCAGCACCGCGAGGTCGGTCATCCGGGGGTCCCGCCACTGCCGCCCGACGCCGGCTGTGGGTCGGGGCGCGGCCCGTCACCGGCTTCCACCTGCCGTTTCTCCTGGGCGATCTCCCGGCGCAGCACCACGTTCAGCGCGGTCCGGATGGTGGCGATCGCCGCCAGCTGACCGAGCTGGGCGAAGGTCGGTGAGACCGCGGTCCGCAGGATGTCCGCCGCGAGCTGGAACTCCAGGCCGAGGGTGAGGAAGCGGCCGAGGGAGAGCCGGATCGGGGTGAACACGGCGGCGCTGCGGTGCCGCAGCCCCTCGACCACGATCCGCAGCGCCGCCCAGAGCGCGCCGACGACGATGACGGCCGCGCCGATGGTCTCCACGACCCCCACCACGACCGCGTCGCCGTGGCGCAGCAGTTCGTCGACCCCCACCGGGTGGCGTTACCCGCCCGCACCGCGGCTAGTCAGGACAGCTCCCGTACCGCCTCCAGGATCAGCCACAGGCCGCAGATGGCGAAGAGCACCGCCGCGCCGTACCGGATGGTCCGCTCCGGCAGGTGCCGGCCGAGCAGCCGGCCGACCAGGATGGCCAGCGCGTCGGCAGCCACCATGCCCAGCGTCGAGCCGAGCCAGGTGCCGAACCAGCCGTACTTGGTGGCCAGGGTGATGGTGGCGAGCATCGTCTTGTCGCCCAGCTCGGCCAGGAAGAACGCGACACCGACGGCGACGATGGCGGACTTGCCGGTCTTCTCCGCCTTGCGCTTCTCCTCCTCGGTGAGCTTGTCCCCGCGCAGCGTCCAGACGCCGAAGCCGAGGAACGCCAGGCCGGCGACCAGCGAGATCCACCCGGTGGGCAGGGCCGCGTTCAGGCCGACCCCGATCGCCACCGAGGCCAGGTGCACGATCGCGGTGGCGACGGTGATGCCGATCAGCACCGGGACCGTCTTGAAGCGGGTGGCGAACGTGAGCGCCATGAGCTGGGACTTGTCCCCCAGTTCGGCGACGAAGATGACGCCGAAGCTGACGACCAGCGCGACGAGGAAACCGTCCATGAGTAACCTTCCCGATCAGGCCGGGAGGAGGTGACGGGGCGACCTCGACCCGGCTGTGTTGACAGCCCGAGTCGAAGGTCTCGCCCGCCCCACCGTTGGTGGGGCCGCGTGGCCGGGTGCGGAACGCACCAGTGTGTCGACCACGACATTGGGGGCTACTCCCCTTCGCGCGGTCAGCCTAACCGACCGCCCCGACCGGCCGGTGTGCCGGGTGCGTCACGTCACCCCGGAGGGTGCCCATCGACGCCCCGACGCACCGGGCCGGCGGTGTCGTCACCGACGGTCGGGCCCGGTCGGCGGCGGACCGGCCGGCCTGACCGCCGACGGTCAGGCGGCGCGGGCCAGGGTCACCCCGAACAGGCCGGCCGGATCGGTCCAGAACTCCGTCGGCAGGAACCCGGCCGCCGTCAGCTCCGCGCCGATCCCCGCCGGCCGGAACTTCGCCGACACCTCCGTGCGCAGCTCCTCGTCGGCGGCGAAGTCGACGGTCAGGTCGAGCGCGTCGACGCGGACCCGCATCGGGCGTCGGGCCCGTAGCCGCATCTCGATCCACTCCTGCGTCGGGTCCCAGTGGGCGACGTGGGCGAACGCGTCCGGGTCGAAGTCGGCGGCCAACTCCCGGTTGATCACCCGCAGCACGTTGCGGTTGAACTCGGCGGTGACCCCGGCCGCGTCGTCGTACGCCGGGACGATCACCGCCGGGTCCTTGACCAGGTCGGTGCCGATGAGCAGATGGTCGCCCGGCTCCAGGGCGGCGCGCATGGCCGCCAGGAAGTCGGCCCGCTCGGCCGGCACCAGGTTGCCGATGGTGCCGCCCAGGAAGACCACCAACCGGCGGCCACCGGTCGGCAGCCGGTCGAGGTGCCTGGTGAAGTCGCCGACGATGCCGCGTACCCGCAGCTGCGGATAGTCGGTGGCGATCTGCGCGGTGGACTGCCGCAGCGCGCTCACCGACACGTCCAGCGGCACGAAGGTGCCCAGCCCACCGTGCCTGGTGAACGCGTCGAGCAGCAGCCGGGTCTTCTCCGACGAACCGGAGCCCAGCTCGATCAGGGTCTTCGCCCCGGTCGACGCCGCGATGTCGGGTGCCCGGACGGCCAGCACCGTCCGTTCCGCCCTTGTCGGGTAGTACTCCGGCAGCCGGGTGATCTCCTCGAACAACTCGCTGCCCCGGGCGTCGTAGAACCACTTCGGGGGCAGCCACTTGGGGTCGGCGGCCAGCCCGGTCCGCACGTCGGACCGCAGCGCCCGGTCGAGGTCCCGTTCCTGAAGGTAGATCTCCAGCGGTTCCGCGCTCATGTCGTCCTCTCCCTGCATCGCGAAGGTGCTGTTGGGTCGGGTCAATCCAGCTCGCCGACGTGCACGCCGTCCGGTCCCGCCCGGACCCACCGCCGGTCGGGCACCTCCCGCCAGCCGGGCGTGTCGTCCACCGGTTCGGAGGCCAGCAGCGCCGTGCGGTCGTCGGCGCGCACCGACAACGCGTGCCCCCACACGCTCGCCACCACCGACACGCCGTCGGTGAGCAGCAGGTTCAGCCGTGATCCCGGGGCCGCGGCGGCCACCTCCCGGACGGTCGCGGTGACCGCCTCGGTCGGCGACGCGCCGGCCCGCAGCCGGTGCCGCACCAGCGCCCACAGCAGCGCCGAATCGGTCGGCGCGTCGAGGGTGAGCAGGTCCCGCACCGGCAAGCCGCCGGCCGGCCCGAGCACCGCGTCCGGCCAGCCGCGCACCACCCCGTTGTGGCTGAACAGCCACCGTCCCTCGGCGAAGGGCGCGGCGGCGCTCTCCTGCACCGGCATACCGACGGTGCCGGAACGCACCGCCGCCAGCACCGCGCCGGAGCGGGTCACCGCGGCCAGCTCGGGCAGCGTCGGGTCGGACCAGATCGGGCCGGCCCGGCGGTACCGCACCGGGTTCCGGGTGCCGCCGGCGTCGCCAGCGGCCGTCCCGTCGGGATACCAGCCGACGCCGAAGCCGTCGGCGTTGACCGTCCCACCACCACGCATGTCCCGGGGGGCCCAGGACTGCCGGACCAGCGAGTGCGGCGGCTCGTACAGCAGTGACCGCAGGGTCACCGGGGGGCCGAGGTACGCCAGGTGCCGGCACATCAGGCGACACCGCCTCTCACCCGTGGGCCTCCTCGGGGTGGGCGTCACGGGCGCAGCGGAAACCGCTGAAGATCTGCCGCCGGATCGGGTGGTCCCAGTTGCGGAAGGTGCCCCGGCAGGCCGCCCGGTCGGTGCCGAACGAGCCGCCGCGCAGCACCCGGTAGTCGCCGCCGAAGAACACCTCGGAGTACTCCCGGTAGGGGAAGACGGCGAAGCCGGGATGGCCGTGGAAGGGGCTCGCCGTCCACTCCCAGACATCGCCGATCAGCTGGTGTACGCCGAGCGGCGAGGCACCCGCCGGGTAGGCTCCGACCGGCGCCGGCCACAGGTGCCGCTGCCCCAGGTTGGCGTGCTCGGCGGTCGGCTCGTCGTCACCCCACGGCCAGCGCCGGGACCGGCCGGTCGCCGGGTCCCAGCGGGCCGCCTTCTCCCACTCCGCCTCGGTGGGCAGCCGTTTGCCCGCCCACCGCGCGTACGCCTGCGCCTCGTGCCAGCAGACGTGCACCACCGGCTCGTCGTCGCGTACCGGGGCCCACCGGCCGAACCGCTGGTACGCCCAGCCGTCGCCGTCGCGCCGCCAGTGCATCGGCGCGGTCAGCCCGGCCTCGGTGCGGTGCCGCCAGCCGGCCGCGCTCCACCAGCGCGGGTCGTCGTACCCGCCGTCGGCGAGGAACTGCCGGTACGCCCCGTTGGTGACCGGCGCGGCGTCGATGACGTACGCGGGCAGGTCGACGGTGTGCGCCGGACGTTCGTTGTCCAACGCCCACGGGTCGGTCGAGGTGCCCATGGTGAACGGCCCCGCCGGCACCAGCACCTCGGCGGCGACCCGGGCCCGGGGCTCGGGAGGTGGGGGCGCGTCGAGCACCGGTGGCCCGGAGCGCAGTTGGTGGGTGGCGAGCATGGTCTCGTCGTGCTGCTGCTCGTGCTGCACGATCATGCCGAAGACGAAACCGTCGGCGACCAGCGGCCGGTCGGTGAACCGGATCCCGTCGAGCAGGTCGTGCACCTTGTCCCGCACGGTCGCCACGTAGGCCCGCGCCTCGGCCGGGGGCAGCAGCGGCAGGGCGGGGCGGTCCTTGCGGGGCTGTTTGAACGCGTCGTACAGGTCGTCGATGTCGCGGCGTACCGGCTCCCGCCCGCCGACATCGCGGACCAGCCACAGTTCCTCCTGGTTGCCCACGTGAGCGAGGTCCCAGACCAGGGGGGACATCAGCGTCGAGTGCTGCCGGACCAGGTCGTCGTCGTCGACCGCGCCGGTCAGGGCGTCGGTACGGGCCCGGGTCCGGGCCAGTTCGGCGACGATCCGGCTGCGCAGCGGCTCGGCCTGCGCGTCCGGTCGTTCGGTGGTGGTCACCGCTCTCCCCTCTCCGCAGCGGCGATCCGTCGGCGGATCCCGCGGTCGATCTCGTCGTGGGTCTCGGTCGGCAGGTCCGACGTCGACAGCGTCTCCCGGGCCAGGTCGAGCAGGGCCGCGGCGGCTCTGGCCAGGGCCGGGTCGGCCAGCCCCTGCCGGGCGGCGGTGCGCCAGCGGTCGGCCACCGGCGCGGCGATCGTGCGGGCCGCCCGCACCGTCCGGTCGTCGCGCAGCAGCGCGGTCAGCACGGCCAGCGGAAGCGTCCAGTCCCGGCCGGGTTGGGCGTCGAGGTAGCGGACCTCCAGGTAGCCGCGCGGACGCACCGGTGGGAAAAGGGTGCTGACGTGGTAGTCCAGGTCGTCGGTGGTGGGCGGGTCGGGCAGCGCCCCGGCGATCCAGTCGGCGAACGTGACCCCGGGCGGGGGTGTCCAGTCCGGGCCGGCGTGGCGCAGGCAGAGCAGTGGCGCCGCGAGGACGTACTCCGTCCAGGCGGCGACCGGGTCCCGGTCCGGCTGGTGTACCGACCAGACCGGCCCGGTGCGGGCCGGGTCGATGTCCAGCCAGGCGGCCATCCGGGCGGACGCCCATCCGGTGGGCCGGCCGGCGTGCCGGTCGGCGGTGGCGAAGGCGGCCACCAGTGGTGGCCCGATCGCGTGCACCGCCGCCCAGCGCTCGGCCAGGCCGGCGGCCGGGCCGACGTCGAGGCAGACCTGGAGGCCGGCGGTGCTGTACATCATGGTCTGCCCGGCCGGGCCACGCCGGTCGAAGACGCAGCGCATCGCGCGGTAGCGCGGGGTGTCGACCACCGGGCGGGGGGCCCGCCACGGGTCGATGCCGGTCTGCCCGCGCACCAGTCCGGCACGGGCGAGCAGGGCGTCAAGTTCGTCGATGTCGGCCTGGGTGGCCGAGACCAGCGCGGCGACCGAGGATCGCGGCGGGGTGGACACCTCCACCTGGCCGCCCGGCTCGACGGTCACGGTGCTGCCGTGCCGCAGGGGGCGGGCCGGGCCGGTGTCGTCCAGGGTGGGTGGGCTGTGTGGCCCGAGTGCCGCTCGCAGCCGCGCCCGGTCCAGTGGTCGGGCGGGGTCGGCGGCGTCGTGGACGGTCCATTCCAGTTCGACGCCGGTGAGGGTGGGTGGCCCGGTCTTGAAGCAGATGCGGGCCAGATGCCCGGCCGCCCCGGCAACCTCGCCGAGCACGGTCGACCGGTCCAGCCCCGGCGACGTCACCACGAGACGGTTTCCTCCCGACGCAGGGTCCGGCCGTGCCGGCCGGTGGGCACGGCCGCCGTGGGCCCTCCCGTCCTCCATCTTCTGTCTCGGGGGCCGATCCCGCAGACCTGACGGGAAGAAATAATTGTGAAGCCTTTTCGACTAGTTCTTGGGGCCGGGCCCGCCGCCGGTGCCGGCCGGACCGCCGCTGGTGGCGGGTGGACCGGTGGTGGCGTGCGGGCCGCCCGCACCGCCGGGCGCAGCGGACGTTGGGCGCTGCGGGACGAGGGCGCGGCAGTACGCCTCCACCCGGTCGGGCCCACCTGCGGCGGCCACCAGGTCGGCAAAGCCGGGCCTGGTCAACGCCTTCGCCCGCTGCGCGGGCGGCTTGGCCAGGTACGCCCGGCACTGCCCGACCAGCCTGCCGGCGTTCGCCGGCCCGCCCGGAGCGGGCGGGCCGGGTGGCGCGGGTGGGGCCGAGGGGCCGCCGCCGGGCGCGGTGCCGCCGGGCCGCCGCGACGGGGTCTGCCGGGACGGCTCGGACAGGAACGGGGACGGCCGGACCGATCCGGTCCCGGTGACGGACGGGACGGGTCCGGGTGTCCGCTCGGCGGGACGGTCGAGGGCCACGGTGGCGAAGGCCACCCCGGCGGTGGCGGTGGCGGCCAGGCCGGCGATCCAGGCCACCACGCCGGTGGTCAGCCGGGGACGCCGCCGGCCGGCCGGGTCGGGCCCGGGTGCCGGCGCGCCCCGCGCGGCCCGGAACGCCGCCAGCGCCGCCTGCTCACCGGCGAACTCGTCGGGTCGCGCCGGTGCGGCGGCTGCGGCCAGCAACCGGGTGAGCGGATCGTCGGTGGACGGCGCGACCCCGGGCGCGGTCGGGCCGAGCAGCCGCTCGGCCTCGGCCCGGCTCACCCGCCGGCCGGAGCGGGCCGACCGGCGGATGTTCATCCAGTCTCCCCTCATGTCAGCCGTCCGCCGGCTCGGCCCGCGACGCGTGCGGCGTCGGCCGGGGGCGGGGCGGGGTGACCCGCTCGTCGTCGGACGACCGGGGGGCGTCGCCGCGTTCCAGCATCGCGGCCAGCCGGCGCAGCCCCCGGTGGGCGGCGGTGCGGACCGCGCCCGCCCGCCGGCCGAGCACCCGGCCGGCGCTCTCGGCGTCCAGCCCGATCACCGCCCGCAGCAGCACCGCCTCCGCCTCCCGGGGCGGCAGGGTGGCGATCAACGCCAGCGCGGACTCGGTGCCGATCGTCTCGCCGGCCCGCTCGGCGGTGTCGGCGTCGCCGGCCAGGTCGCTGAGGTCCTGGACGGGCACCGGCAGGGACGGGCGACGACGCTGCCGGCGCAGGTGGTCCATGGCCCGGTTCCGGGCAATGGTCACCGCCCAGGCGCGGAACTCCCCGCCGGTGAACCGGGACAGGTCCCGGGCGATCTGCAACCAGGTCTCGGAGGCCACGTCCTCGGCGTCCGGGCCGACGAGCGCGGTGAGGTAGCGCAGCAGGCCCGGCTGGATGCTGCGGTAGAGGACCCGGAACGACTCCTCGTCGCCGGCCTGCGCCGCCGCGACCGCCCCGGACAGGTCGTCGGTCACGGCCGGGCCGCCCCGCCGACCGACCCGGGCCGGCGGTCGGCGGACATGCCGCCACCCCGGCCCGACCAGCGGACCCCTTCGCGCACCTTCAGCCCCCCGCTGCCCCGCTCGCACCCGACACCGGAGGTCGGGTGACCCGTCGGGCACGCCGCCGGGAGAGTACGGCGTCGGGTCTGGGCGCGGTACCGGCACCGGGACGCGCCAGAGGGGGCAACACTAGGAGGCGGAGCGGGGCGCAGGCAAGCGGTCAACGGGGCGGAAAGGGTGAGATAGATCAATCTCGCTGGCGGCGCGTCGGAGTAACACCGATCACCGTCCGGACGCCCACCCGTGACGTCGGTCGGACCGGCCGCGAGGTCACGACGCGCTGCCGGTGACCACCCGTCAGTTGCCGGTGACCGCCCGTCAGATCGGTCCCCGCCGGAACCTGGACGGGTCGTCCCCCGAAAAACCGGAAGGGATATCGGCGTCTGCCGGACGGGAGCACCCTGGGTACGGTATGGGGGTGTTGTCATCCGAGGTCGTGCTCAGCGGTCGCTACCGCCTGGACGAACGTGTCGCCACCGGCGGCATGGGCGATGTGTGGCGGGCCACCGACCTGGTTCTCGGTCGCCAGGTCGCGGTGAAGGTGCTGCTGCCGGCGCTCGTCTCGGACCCCGACTTCATCGCCCGGTTCCGCGCCGAGGCGCGGATCATGGCGGCGCTGCGCCACCCCGGCATCGTGCAGGTCTTCGACTGCGGTGAGGACCGGCTCGCCGACGGCAGCCGGGCCGACTACCTGGTCATGGAGTTCGTCGAGGGCGAACCGCTGTCGCGGCGGATCGAGTCCGCCGGCCACCTGGACGTGGCCGAGACGATGTCGGTCGTCGCCCAGGCCGCCCAGGCCCTGCACGCCGCGCACGCCGGCGGCATCGTCCACCGCGACGTCAAGCCGAGCAACCTGCTGGTGCAGGAGGACGGCACGGTGGTGCTCGTCGACTTCGGCGTCGCCCGCTCCACCAATGTGACGAGCATCACCAGCACGAACGCGGTGCCGGGCACCGCCCTCTACATGGCGCCCGAGCAGGCGTCCGGCCGGCCCGTCTCGGCCGCGACCGACATCTACGCCCTCGGCGCGGTGGCCTACTGCTGCCTGACCGGGCAACCGCCGTTCACCGGGGACAACCCCCTCCAGGTGGCCGTGCGGCACCTCGACGACGAGCCGCCGGAGCTGCCCGCGGACATCCCGGCGGCGGTCCGGGCCCTGGTGGCACGGGCCCTGGAGAAGGACCCGGCGGACCGCTTCGCCACCGGCGCCGCAATGGCCACCGCCGCCCGCGTCGCCGCCGGTGACGACACCGCCGGCACGACCGCGCTGGTGACGCCGCCGTTGCGCGACCCGTCGGGGGCCGACGACGTCCGCGTCGGTGCGGTGGCCGACCAGCGGACCGTGGTCGGCTCGGGGCCGCGGCGGGGCCGGCGGGGCTCACTGGTCGGCGCGCTGGCCGCGGTGCTGGTGGCGTTGACGGCGCTCGGCGCGGCGTTGGGTGCCGCGAAGTCGCTCGACAACGGGGTGCCGAACATCCGCAGCACCGGGCCGGCCGTGGCGCCCACCGAACGGACGGAGGTCCCGGCGCTGGTCGAGGAGACCGGCTCCGACGAGTCACCGCGTCCGCCCCGGCCGACCAACCAGTACGAGAAGCCGTCCCCGTCGGTCTCGGTCAGCCCGACGCCGCTGCCGGACGGCTCGTCCCCGCCGCTGCCGACGAAGTCCGCGACACCCGCCCCGACGGACCCGGTCACCAGCGAGCCCGCCCCGTCGGACCCGCCCACCACCGGGCCGCCCGGAAGCGACCCGACGGCGACCCCGACCGAGGCGGGCGGCGGGGGCGGCACCAACCAGGTGCCCCCCGGTGTCTGACCGGTCGTCGCGGGACACCCGGAACACCCAGGACCCAGGAACACCAAAACGGACGTAGATCGCCATATCCCCATCTAGGCTCCCTGCAAGGACACGCTTGCAGGGAGCACCGGGTGAACGCACAGAAGCTGGTCGTCATCGGTCAGGGATACGTCGGACTGCCGTTGGCCATGCGCGCCGTCGAGGCCGGGCTGGACGTGGTCGGGTTGGACGTGGACGCCGACCGGGTCAAGCGGCTCGCCTCCGGCGAGTCCTTCGTCGAGGACATTCCGGCCGACCGGCTGGGCCGGGCCCTGGCCAGTGGGCGGTACCGGCCGAGCACCGAGTACCCGGACGCCGAGGGCTTCGACATCTGCGTGATCACCGTACCCACCCCGCTACGCGACGGGGTCCCCGATCTGAGCTTCGTCGAGCAGGCCGGCACCGCCGTCGGCCCGTACGTCCGGCCCGGCTGCACGGTGGTGCTGGAGTCGACCACCTACCCGGGGACCACCGAGGACCTGCTCCGGCCGCTGCTGGAGGCGGCGAGCGGGCTGCGTAGCCCTGGTGACTTCCACCTCGGTTACAGCCCGGAGCGGATCGACCCGGGCAACCCGACGTGGCGGCTGGAGAACACCCCGAAGGTGGTGTCCGGGGTGGACGCGGCGTCGCTGGAGCGGGTGGACGGCTTCTACCGGCGGCTGGTCGAGCGGACCGTGCCGGTGGACTCCACCCGGGTGGCCGAGCTGACCAAGCTGATCGAGAACACCTTCCGCCAGGTCAACATCGCGTTGATCAACGAGCTGGCGATGGCCTCCCACCAGCTGGGCATCGACGCCTGGCAGGCCATCGAGGCCGCCTCGTCCAAGCCGTTCGGGTTCATGCCGTTCCGGCCCGGCCCGGGGGTCGGTGGGCACTGCCTGCCGATCGACCCGTGCTACCTGTCCTGGCAGGTCAAGCGCACCCTGGGCCGGCCCTTCCGGTTCATCGAGCTGGCCGACGACATCAACCACCAGATGCCCGAGCACGTGGCCCAGCGGGTGATGGCCGGGTTGAACCGGATCGGCCGGCCGGTCAACGGCGCCCGGCTGCTGCTGCTCGGGCTGGCGTACAAGAAGAACACGGGTGACATGCGCGACTCGCCGGCGGTCGACGTGGCCCGCCGGTTGCAGGCGCTCGGCGCGGACGTGCACGCGGTGGAGCCGTACGCCGAGCCGCAGCACATCCCGGGCGGGGTGGTGGTGGTCGACCTGACCGCGCGGGAGGTCGCGGCGGCCGACGCGGTGGTCCTGGTGACCGACCACGACAGCTTCGACTACGACCTGGTCACCCGGCACGCCCGGTACGTCTTCGACACCCGGGACCGGTGCCGGGGCGCGATGGTGGAACGGCTCTGACCGTCGCCCCGCCGACCGACGGGGCGACGGCCGGCGGTCACTGCCCGCCGAGTGCCTCGACCACCGGGCGGGCCAGGGCACGCCGGGCCGGCAGCACCGAGGCGGCCAGCGCGGCGAGCACCGCCACGGCGAGGATCAGCCCGAGCCGGCCCCAGGGCAGCACCAGCGTGAAGCCGCCACCGAGGCGGGCCACGAAGGCCACCGCGCCGGCGCTGACCGCGACCCCCAGCGCGGTGCCGAGCACCGCCCCGACCAGGGCGGTCAGCACCGCCTCCAGGGCCAGCAGCAGCCGCATCCGCCTTCGGGACAGCCCCACGGCGCGCAGCACGGCGTGTTCCCGGGTGCGTTCCACCACCGAGAGGCTGAGCGTGTTCGCGACGCCGACCAGGGCGATCACCACGGCCAGGCCGAGCAGCGCGGTGACGAAGGCGAGCAGCATGTCCACCGTGCCGGTGAGCATCCTCTTGTAGGCCGCCTGGTCCATCAGGTTCACCGTCGGGTACCGGGCGGCCACCGCCTCGATGGCGGCGCGGGCCCGTTCGGCGGGCACCCCGTCGGCCGGTTCGACCTCGGCCAGTTGGCCGCGTTCGTTCGGGTAGAGCGCGGTGAAGTCGCTGTCGGCCAGGTCGACCACGTGCCCGGCGGGCACCCCCTGCGACGTCGGGCCGTCGGCGGCGACCACGGCGGCCACCCGGAACGGACGCCCGGCGAAGGTGACCGTCGACCCCACCCGCCAGCCCCGGGCGGCGGCCAGCTCGCGGTGCACCAGCACCGACCCCGGCCCCAGGTCCGCGACGTCCCCGGCGTCGACCGCGTCGAGGGTACGCCGGGCCAGCGCCGGGTGGGCCGAGCGCAGCTCGACACCGTCGACGACCCGGTTGCGGTGCTCGTGCACCACTCCCACCTCGGGTCGGGCGGCCAGCTCAGCGGCGAGCGGGGCGGGCAGCTCGACACCGACGCCGGTGACCACGAAGTCGACGCCGACGCGGGCGTCGACCGCCCGCTCGATGCCCACCTTGACGCTGCCCGCGCCGACCACGAACGCCGAGACCAGCCCGATGCCGATCACCAGGGCGGTGGCGGTCGCCGACACCCGGCGCGGGTTGCGGCCCGCGTTGGCCACGGCGAGCGCCGCGGTGGCCCCGAACACCTGCCGCAACGGCCTGCCGAACAGCCGGACCAGCACCGGCACCAGCAGCGGACCGAACAGGACGATCCCGAAGAAGGACAGCACCCCGCCCACGGCGACCAGGACGATCTGCCCGACGGCGGCGGCCCCGGCCAGCGCGGCGATGCCGGCCAGGCCGACCAGCGCGCCGAGGGTCAGCCGGACCCGCCCGACGCCCCGGGCCGGCTGCCCGGCGGCGGCGGTGAGGGCGGCCACCGGCGGCACCCGGGTGCCCTGCCAGGCGGGCAGCAGCGCGGACCCGACGGTGACCAGGGTGCCGAGCAGCAGGCTGAGCCCGACCGTCCGGCCGGTCACCGTCAGGCCGGCGACGGTCAGCGGCAGGTCGAGCCGGGGGACCAGGACCGCCGCCCCGGCGGCGAGCCCGGCCCCGAGCCCGATCCCGAGGGCCGAGCCGGCCAGTCCGAGCACCGCCGCCTCCAGCACGGCGGCCCCGAAGACCTGCCCCCGCCGGGCCCCCACCAGCCGCAGCAGCGCGGTCCGCCGGGTCCGCTGGGCGAGCACGATGGCGAAGGTGTTGGCGATGACGAACCCGGCCACCACCACCGCCACCCCGGCGAAGATGAGCAGTACCAGGCGGAACTGGTCGAGGTCGCGCACCCCGTCCTCGACGGCCTCGTCGAGGATGCGCTGCCGCGACTTGACCGTGGCGTCCCCGCCGACCACGGCGGCCACCCGGTCGGCCAGGGCCGGCCCGGCGGTCCCCGGGGCGGCGGCCACCATGATCCGGTCGTAGCCCGGTCTCCCGCCGACGGCCAGCGCGTCCGCGCCGACCAGCCCGACGAACGGGCCGCCGACGTCACGCGTGCTGTCGGCCACGTCGACCGTGCCGACCAGGGTGTACGGGCGGGCCGCGCCGGTCGCGCCGCCGACGCCGACCGGGCTACCGAGGGTGAACCCCTGCGCGGCGACCGTGGGCGCGTCGAGGACCACCTCGCCGGGGCGGTCGGGCAGCCGGCCGGCGACCACGTCGTAGGAGCGCAACGCGGGTCCGGTGGGGATCGCGGCGAGCAACCCGACGCCGAGCACCGGCCGGCCGTCGACGCCGACCACCCCGACCAGGGCGGTCAGTTCCCCGGCGGCCTCGGCCACCCCGTCGACCGTGCGCACCCGGTCGACCAGGGACGGCGGCAGGGTGGCCCGGTCGGGGTAGACGCCCAGGTCGGTGTGCCTGTCGAAGGCGCCGGCCCGCGCGTACGCCCCGGCCTGCATGCCGTCGGTGAGCATGAGCGTGCCGGCGACGAAGGCGACGCCGAGCACGATCGCCACCGAGGAGAGCAGCAGGCGCAGCGCGTCGGCGCGCAGCGTACGCAGGGTCAGCCGCCACATGCCGGTCACCGCCCCCACCGGCGGCGGCCGGCCCGGGAAGCTGCGGGACGGCGGGGTGGGCGGGGCGCGGCAAGGACGGACATGGGGACTCCCGGTCGGCGTGGTACGGGTCTCCTCCGACGCTAGGCAGCGCCCCGGCGGCCCGCGTCCACCCGCACGCGCGACCCGGCTGCGCCACAGGTCGACCCCGACCGGGGTGACCCGTACGACCCAGGTCGTACCCGGCCTCAGCCGCCCGGGGTGACCAGGCCGCTCTCGTACGCCAGCACCACCACCTGGACCCGGTCACGGAGCTGGAGCTTGGCCAGGATCCGCCCGACGTGGGTCTTCACGGTCGCCTCGGCGACGTGCACCCGGGCGGCGATCTCGGCGTTGGCCAGCCCCTGCGCGACCAGCAGCAGGATCTCCCGTTCCCGGTCGGTGAGCTGGGCCAGTCGCGGGTCCTGCGCGGGTGCCGGGCCGAGCCGGTCGGCGAACCGGTCGAGCAGCCGACGGGTGATCGACGGGGCGACCACCGAGTCGCCCTCGGCGACCACCCGGATGGCCGCCAGCAGTTCCTCCGGCGGCACGTTCTTGAGCAGGAACCCGCTGGCCCCGGCGCGCAGCGCGGCGAACGCGTCCGCCTCGGTGTCGAACGTGGTGAGAACCAGCACCCGGGGCCGGCCGTCGGTGGAGGCGGCACAGATCCGGCGGGTCGCCTCCACCCCGTCCATGGTCGGCATCCGCAGGTCCATCACCACCACGTCGGCCTCGACCCGGCCCAGCACCCGCAGCGCGTCCGCCCCGTCGATCGCCTCGCCGACCACGGCCAGGTCGGGTTGGGAGTCGAGCACCATCCGGAAGCCGGCCCGGACCAGCGCCTGGTCGTCCACGATCACCACTCGTACGGTCATGCCGCGATCACCTCCGCCTCCGGGGTCGACGGTAGCGGCAGCCGTACCTCGACCTGCCACCCGCCACCGGTTCGGGGGCCGGCGGTGAGGCGGCCGTCGTACACGCCGACCCGCTCGCGCATGCCGACCAGGCCGTGCCCGCCGGAGGGGGCCGGCCGGGCCGGTGGCCGGCCACGCCCGTCGTCGGTCACCCGGACCACCAGCCCGTCGTCGACGCCGAGCAGGACCGTGGCGTGCGCGCCGACCCCGGCGTGCTTGAGGGTGTTGGTCAGGGCCTCCTGCACCACCCGGTAGACGGTCAGGTCGAGCCCGGGTGGCAGGGCGGCCGGCACCTCCTCGGCCCGGTAGCCGACGCTGAGGCCGGCGTCGCGGAACCGGCCCACCAACGCGGGCAGTTCGGCGACGGTGGCGCGGCGGCGTTCCGGTTCGGTGCCGGGGGTGTCCGCGCCGGGGCCGGTCGTCGACTCCGGCGGGTCGGGCTCGCGCAGCACGTCGACGAGCCGGCGCATCTCCTCCAGGGCCTGTCGGCCGGTGTCGGCCACCACCTTGACCGCGTTCCTGGCGGTGTCCGGGTCCCGGTCGAACATCAGCCGGGCCCCGTCGGCCTGCACGATCATCACCGCCATGCTGTGCGCCACCACGTCATGCAGCTCGCGGGCGATCCGGGCGCGTTCCCCGACCACCGCCGCGCGGGCCTCGGCCTCGCGTTCCCGTTCCAGGGTGGCCGCCCGCTCCTCCAGGCTGAGCACGTAGAGGCGGCGGGTGCGGACGTTCAGCGCGGCCAGCCACACCCCGCCGGTGATCAGGCCGAAGTAGATCGCCGGGCCCCACCAGGCGACGGCGGTCCGGGCCTGCGAGGCGGCCAGCAGCACCCCGACGGCGGCGACGACCCCGGCCAGCATGCCGTCGCGCAGCCGGTCGGCGTACTTGACCACGCTGTAGAGGGCGATGAGCACGGCGACGTCGTAGGCCAGCGGCCCCCAGCCCGCGACCACCTGGATCAACGCCAGCCCGGCGACGACCGTCGCGACCAGCGACGGGTGGCCGCGCCGGAACAGCAGGGCCACCGCCATGCCCAGGCCGACCAGCGCGGACGGCCAGCCCCCTGGTTGGGCCGACAGGCCGGGCTGGGCCGCCGCCGTGACCAGTGTGAAGAGCACCACCAGCGCGCTGACGCAGACGTCGAAGGCGACGCTGCGCAGCGGGCGACCGAAGAGGGTACGGCTCACGGTGACCGAGCGTAGTGCCCCGTTCGGGGTCGATGCGGGCCCGTGGGTCGACCGGGGCTCAGACCAGCTCGCGCAGCCGGGCGATCTCGACGGTCTGTTCGGTCGCCACCGCGTTGGCGAACTCGTTGAGCTGCTGGTCGACGCCGGCGGAGAGCAGCTGGGTGGCCATTTCCACCGCGCCGGTGTGGTGGGCGGTCATCAGGCGTACGAAGAGCCGGTCGAAGGTGGCGCCGCGGGCGTCGGTGAGCTGCCGGATCGCCTCGGGGGTCTGCATGCCCGGCATCAGGCCGTGGTCGTGGCCGGGCTCCCCGGCGGCCAGGCCCCGGGCGTCGAGCCAGCCGCGCAGCAGCCCGATCTCGGGCGCCTGGGTGCCCCGGATCCGGGCGGCGATCGCCTTGACCTGGGCACTGGCGGCCCGGTCGGGGGCCAGCTCGGCCATCTGGAGGGCCTGTTGGTGATGCGGGATCATCATCCGCACGAACCAGACGTCGGGGGTGTTGTACCGGGGTGTGCCGGGGGCGCGGACCTCCTGGGCGGGCCGGGTCGCGGCGGGTTCCCCCGGCCGGCCGGGCACGATCACCGCGGGGGCGTCGGTCGGCCCGGCCGTGGTCGACGTCGTCGTGGGGGTGGCCGCCGTCGGGGTCGGCGGGCCGTCGGGGCGCAGCGCCAGCCCGACCGGCACCGCGACGGCGGCGGCGACTGTGACGGCGAGCAGGATGCGTCCACGTCGGCCGGTCATGCGCCTCCCTCTCCGGTCGAGGTCGTCGCGATCGTATCCATTCACTGCGGCTGATTGATGTGACGCAGTTCACATCAACTCTCATCACTGGCCGGTAAGGTGCCTGATACGTATCTCCCCCTTTCGAAGGGTTCCGCCGATGATCAGGTTCTCCCTGCCCCGGCCACGGCACCTGAAGATCGTCAGCGTGGTCGCCGCCGGCCTGCTGGTGGCGAGCGTCGCCACCAGCCCGGCGGGCAACGCCGCACCCGCCACCGCGACGCCGGGCGGGACGCCGACAGCCCCGGGCCTCGCCGTCGACGAGATCTCCAGCAGCCCCAACCTGCGCCAGGTCGCCAACCTGCCCAAACAGGCGCCGTTCGACACCACCAGCGCGTTCGGCACCGACATGGCCTTCCAGGGCCGGTACGCCTTCGTCGGCAACTACAACGGCTTCGTCGTCTACGACATCGCCCGGCCCGACGCCCCGAAGATCGTGTCGCAGGTGCTCTGCCCCGGCTCGCAGAACGACATTTCCGTCTACGGTGACCTGCTCTTCGTGTCCACCGACTCGTCCCGCACCGACGACTCGTGCGCCAGCGCGAGCCAACCGGCGACGGTGAAGGAGTCCTGGGAGGGCATCAAGGTCTTCGACATCAGCGACAAGGCCAACCCGCGCTACATCAAGTCGGTGGAGACCGCCTGCGGCTCGCACACCCACACCCTCGTCCCCGGCAAGGACCGCAGGACCGTCTACCTGTACGTGTCGTCGTACAGCCCCCGGGCGGACTTCCCCGACTGCCAGCCACCGCACGACTCCATCTCGATCGTCAAGGTCCCGGTGCACAAGCCCACCGACGCGGCCGTGGTCGCCACCCCGAACCTCTTCCCCGACGGCGGCTACGAGGGCATCCCCGGGCAGACCTCGGCCACCACCGGCTGCCACGACATCACCGCCTACCCGACCAAGGACCTGGCCGCCGGCGCCTGCATGGGTGACGGCGTCCTGCTGGACATCCGCGACCGCGAGGCGCCCCGGGTGATCAACCGGGTCCGGGACACCGTCAACTTCGCGTTCTGGCACTCGGCGACGTTCAACAACGCCGGGACCAAGGTGGTGTTCACCGACGAACTCGGCGGCGGCGGCGCGGCTACCTGCAACGAGATCGTCGGCCCGAACCGGGGCGCGGACGCCGTCTACGACATCACCGGCCGGGGCGACGCCCGCACGATGGTCTTCCGCAGCTACTACAAGATCCCCCGGACCAACGCCGACACCGAGAACTGCGTGGCCCACAACGGCTCGCTGATCCCCGTGCTCGGCAAGGACGTCATGGTGCAGGCCTGGTACCAGGGCGGGGTCTCGGTCTGGGACTTCACCGACTCGACCCGGCCGAAGGAGATCGGCTTCTGGGAGCGCGGGCCGCTGTCGGACACCCAGCTCAGTACAGGTGGCGCCTGGTCGACGTACTACTACAACGGGTACATCTACTCCAGCGACATCCAGAAGGGCCTGGACGTGCTCAAGCTCAGCGACTGGCGGACCTGGACGGCCGACCTGGTCCGGGTGCCCGAGCTGAACGTGCAGACCCAGGCCGGCTACCTGAGCTGGTAGCCGGCACCACAACGACGGACGGCCCGGCCCCCGCGCGTCGGGGGGCCGGACCGTCCGTCCTGCGAGGGGTCAGCTGATCGGCAACCGGTAGCGGCGTTCCTGCCCCCCACCGGCCACGGTGACCAGCCGGACCTCACCGTCACGCAGCCCGTACGTCACCGACCAGCGGGTGTGGCCCTGCCGGACCTGGTCCAGCAGCCGCAGCGCCGCCGCCGGGTCGACCCGGCCGTCGGCCGCGTCCAGCGCCGCCGCGAGGACGCCGTAGCGGTGGTCACGGCGACGCTGCTGCTCGGGTACGTCGACCACCGGCACGTTGGTCAGCGCCTGCCACCGCCCCTGCCCCCGCTGCACCCGCATCGTCCCGTCGACGAACTCGACCACCGCCGACCGGCCGCCCGCGTCGGCGAGCAGGTAGTGCAGCGGCGGCCCGCCGTCGAAGTCGAGGTTGTGCCGGCCGAACAGCGCCACCGCCTCGTCCACCGTGGCCGCCCGGTCCAGCACCAGCCGCAGGATGCGCACCGACCCGACGGTGGGCCGGCCGGGCACCGGCTTCGCCGTCGCGGTGTCGTCGGCGGCCAGGCCGACGGCCAGCCCCCGCTCGTTCATCCCGTCGAAGGGCAGCAGCGGCGCGTCGAGCAGCCGGCGGTCGCCGGTCGGGTCCGGGCCCACCCCCAGGTAGGACAGGTCGACCAGGGAGACCGAGGCGTACCCCTCGGGGGGATCGGTGCGCAGCACCATCGCCGGGTTGGCGTCCCAGTCGAAGTTGCGGGCGAACAACGGCCGGGCCGGGTCACCGGAGGCGGCGAACAGGGAGCAGCCGAACGGGCCGGTGTCCGGCCGGGCGTCGGTGCCCACCGTCGGGTCGTAGCCGCCGACGTAGGTCATCTCGTAGAGCGGCAGGTCGTCGACCTTGCGCAGGCTGTCCAGCGTCCGGCGGGCCTGCTCCGGGTCCTGCCGGGAGGCGAGCGGCGGGCTCGCCGACGCCGGGCCGGTCGGGGTGGCCCGATCCGTCGGGGTGGCCGAGGCACAGCCGGCGGCGACGAGCGACAGGGCCAGTCCGGCCCCCAGCAGCATCCTGCGCATATCTCCTGAACGCTAGGGCAGCGGTGCCGGGATGTCCACCGTGGCGGTAACCGCGGACGTCGATGCCGGGCCGGTCGGTACGGGGGTCCCGGCGGGCAGTTGCGGCCAACCGGCCGCGCCGCCGGGCCGGCTGTGCGAGGATCGTGCGCCGTGACACCTGCCGGCGGGACACCGCCCGTACCGACCGAGCGGCCCCGCAGGTTGCGGCTGCACCCGCTGGACCAGGTGGCGATCGGGCTGGCCCTGCTGGGGCTCGGCGCGGTGGTCACCGGCCTGCTCCCCCGGGCCGACGCCGAGGCCACCCTGCACCGCATCCTGCCGCTGCTGCTCTTCCTCGGCGCGGTGGTGGTGCTCGCCGAACTGACCGCCGTCGCCGGGGTGTTCGACGTGCTGGCCAGCCGGCTGGCGATCACCGCCCGGGGCAGCTTCGCCGCCCTGTTCCTGCTCTGCGTCGGGTTCGCCTCGCTCACCACCATCGCCCTCAACCTGGACACCACCGCGGTGCTGCTCACCCCGGTGATGATCGCGCTGGCCCGGAGGTTGGACGTCGCCCCGGGTCCGCTGGCGATGACCACCGTCTGGCTGGCCAACACCGCCAGCCTGCTGCTGCCCGTGTCGAACCTGACCAACCTGCTCGCCGCCGACCGGATCGCGCTGGCCCCGGCGGCGTACGCGGCCCGGATGGCGTTGCCGCAGGTCGCGGCGATCGGAGTGACCATGGCCGGGTTGTGGCTGTGGTACTGGCGGCGGGGGCGGCGCGACGTCGACCGGTTCACCCCTCCCCCGCCGCACCGGGTGGCCGACCGGCTGCTGTTCGGCACGGCGGTCGCCGGCTGTCTGCTGCTCGTCGCCGGCATCCTGGTCGGGGTGGAGATCGGCGTGGCCGCCGCCGTCGCCGCCGGGCTGGTGGTGGCCGGCTTCGCGGTCCGGTCCCGGCGGACCCTGCGCCCGGCGCTGCTGCCCTGGCGGCTGCTGGTCTTCGTGACCGGCCTGTTCCTGGTGGTGCAGACCCTCGGCCGGCACGGGCTGGACGACCTGGTGTCCGTGCTGCTCGGGGACGCCGGGGGCACGGCGGGGGCGCTGCGCGCCGGGGGCACCGGGGCGTTGCTGGCCAACCTGGTCAACAACCTGCCCGCCTACCTGGCCGGGGAGGCGGTGCTCCCGACCGGTGACGAGACCCGGCTGTTGGCGTTGCTGATCGGCACCAACGTGGGCCCGCTGGCGGTGCCGTGGGCGTCGCTGGCGACCCTGCTGTGGTTCGAGCGGTGCCGGGCCGCCGGGGTGGCCGTGCCGCTGGGCCGGTTCGTGGCGACCAGCGCGGTGGTCGCGGTCCTCGGTACCCTCGCCGCGGTGCTCGCCCTGCTGGTCGCCGGCTGACCCGCTGGCGGGGTCGTCAGATCCCCATCTCGGCCTCGTACGCCGAGCGCAGCCGGGCGCGGGCGGACGGGGCCAGGCAGACGTGCCAGGCGGGTCCCTCGTCGATGACGTTCAGTTCACCGGCGGCCTGCCGGGCCAGCAGGATCTCGGCCAGCACGTCCCGCGCGCCGAACCGGTCGTACCAGGCCAGTTCCACGTCCACCGCCCAACCGAGGCAGTGACCGCTGGGCAGCATGGCCGGCCGGCCGAGCCGGCGCAGCCGGTACTGGTGTTCGGTGCTGTGGGCCAGGCTGGTCACCCACAGCGGTGGGGTCTGCGCCGGGGCGGACCGGGCAAACTCCCGGGACAGGTCGTTGAGGAGCGCGACGACCTCCCGGCGGGTCCGGCGGAACGCCACTCCGACGGTCGGCGGGGCGGCCTCCGGCCGCAGCCGGCCCCGGAGGGCGCGCACGCCCCGACCCAGGACGCCGGCCGGCTGTTCCCGGTAGCGGAAGCCGAGCAGACCCCGGCGGCGCAGCCATTCCAGGTCGATCAGGTCGGGGTGCGTGTCGACCTGCTCGTCGGTCGCCAGGACGGTGGTGTCCCGCCACCACATCAGGTCGATGCGGGAGAGCAGGTAGATCCGGACCAGCGCGGTCAGGTCGGGGCCGGCGTCGGGCCGGTCGGGCTGGTGCCGGGCCAGTTCCAGCAGGAGGGTCTCCCGGGCGCCCAGCACCCCCTGCCCGGTGGCGTCGAGCACGTCGGCGATGGCTGGCTCGCGCAGCCGCTCGTCGAGCAGCACCTGACGGGCGGCGGTGCCGGCGGTGCCGGCGAGCGCGCCGACCTCGACCAGCAGTTCGGCGACCGCCTGCCGGTACGCGTCGAGGTCGGGGGCGGCCGGCCGCACGCACCGGGTCGGGGTGGGCGTCCGCCGGGCCGGGGCGGGCGGGGTGACGCCGGGTTGGGGGCCGGGGCTTCGGCTGGGCACGCGCATGGTCGGTCCTCTCCCGGTGCGACACGGTGCGGATGAACCTGAGGGCACCGTAACCGTGGTGAACCGGTGGAGACCGAGCATTCCTCCCATGACCCCCAAAGGGCGACACGTGCCGGCGGTGTCGCCAGGTCCCACACCGGCCGGGGCCGGTGGCCGACCGCGACCGGGCCGCCCGCCGACGCGCGACGGACGGCCCGGGGCGGACGGGTCAGCGCAGCGTGCAGGCCGTCCCGTTCACGGCGAACCCGGTCGGGGTCGCGTTCGTGCCGGTGTAGGAGGCGTTGAAGCCGAGGTTGACCGAGCCGTTCGGCGCGACCGCGCCGTTGTAGCTCTCGTTGGTCACCGTGACCTCGCTGCCGCTCT
Organism: Micromonospora humidisoli; assembly: GCF_016900955.1. Classification (NCBI taxonomy): domain Bacteria; kingdom Bacillati; phylum Actinomycetota; class Actinomycetes; order Micromonosporales; family Micromonosporaceae; genus Micromonospora; species Micromonospora humidisoli. The sequence continues at coordinate 416,454 of NZ_JAFEUO010000006.1, read as the reverse complement.
GGCTGAACCGGCCCGACCAGCCCTGGCTGATCTGCTGGTTACCGGTGAACCGGAAGGTCAACCGCCACGACGACCAGGCCGCCGCGCCGGTGTTGGTCAGCGTGACGCTGCCGGTGAAGCCGGTGCTCCAACTGTTCGCCGAGTAGGTCACCGCGCACCCGCCACCCGCGGGCGGGGTGGTGGTCGGCGGGGGCGTGGTGGTGGGCGGGGGCGTGGTGGTCGGCGGGGGCGGCGTGGTGGTCGGCGGCGGCGTCACCGTGGGGGTCGGCGTCGGGTCCGGACCGGTGCCGGTGCCGGCCTGTTCGGCCGCCCAGTGCACCAGCCACGCCAGCGCCGAGTTCCAGTTGATCGCCACCTCGTTGACCGAGTACGCCCCGATGTCGTCGACGTAGCACTTCTGCGGCTTGCAGCCACCGAGCTGGGCCTGCACGACCGGGTCCTGCAACTCGCTGTTCGGTCCGCCGGAGAGCGAGCCGGGCGGCGCGGTGGGCAGCGAGCCGTCGTTCTGGTTGGCCCAGAACCGGTGGTGCACGTTGCGCACCGGCTTGTCCCCGTAGCCGGCCACGTAGGACTGGTTGAGCGGGTTACGGCCGAGCAGGTAGTCGTAGGCGGCGAAGGCACCGTTGCGGTACTTCGTGGTGCGGGTCAGGTCGTAGGCCACGGCGAGCGCGTTGGCGTTGTTGGCGACCGCGCCGTTGGAACCCCAGTAGTACGTGCCGTTGCCGCTGCCCGGCGCCGGATAGCCCTGGTTGGCGATCTGGGCGAGCATCCGGTCGGCGAAGGAGACGATCGCCGCCCGGATCGCGCTCACGTCGCCGCTGGCCAGGCCGGTCGGCACCAGCGCCAGGGTGGTGTCACCCAGCCCGGCCGTCCAGCTCCAGTCGTACGCGCCCCGGGTGAAGCTCGTGCCCCGGGCGTGCGGGGAGCTGCTGAGGTCGTTGCGGTAGCCGGTGGTGCCGGTGGTGGCGTACAGCTCCGCCGCCGCCCAGTAGAACTCGTCGGTGACGGTGTTGTCCTCGTACGCGCCGCCGCCGGTGTTGTCGGTGGCGGGGGCGAGCCGGTTCGGGTTGGCCTTCGCCGCGGCGTACGCCTTCTCGGCGGCGGCCAGGGCCCGGGAGGCGAACGCGGCGTCGAACGGGCGCCACAGCCGGGACGCCTGGGCGGCCACGGCGGCCATGTTGAGCGTGGCGGCGGTGCTCACCGGGGAGAGCAGCCGCGCCTCGCTGTCCAGCTCGGGGCGGGTGGGCAGAGCGGTCCAGTTCTGGTCGTGGATCTTGTGGTGCACCATGCCGGCGTTGGTCCGGCCGTCCGGCACCTGCATCTTGAGCAGGAACTCCAGCTCCCAGCGGGCCTCGTCGAGCACGTCCGGCACCCCGTTGGACCGCTCGGGGATGGCCAGCGTGCCGTCGGCGACGGCCGACTTGTCGGCCCCGGCGACGTGCAGGGTCCGCTCGTAGATGTTCTGCAGCTGCCAGGTGGCCAGGCCACCGTTCACCACGTACTTGCCCTGGTCACCGGCGTCGTACCAGCCACCGCGCACGTCCAGGGTGTAACCGCAGGAGGTGCGGCAGGGCACGTTGTTGTCCCCCCGGTTGGGGGCGACGTTGACGTGCCCGGCCGGGCGGGCGTAGCGGGAACCGACGTACTGGGCGTCGATCGGGGTGCCGCTGCGCTGGTGGTAGAAGAACGCCAGCGAGTCCCCGCGCAGCCGGCGTACCGCGTCGGCAGAGATGTCGAACGGGTAGCTGTTGCTCCCGCCGACCGACAGCACGTAGCCGGTGCCGGGGGTGTCGTAGGCCGAGAAGTCCGCGATGTGCACCGGGTCGCCGGAGAGCGCGTCGGTGCCCCGTACCGTGGTCTGCCCGGAGGCGACCGTGGCGCCGCCGGCGTTGCGCAGCGTCCAGCCGAGCGGGGAGTTCGCGGAGTTCACGACGGTCGCCTGCTTGGGCAGCCCTGGCACGTAGGCGACCTGGTTGACCTTGACCGGTGAGCCGGGGTCGGGGGCGGCTGAGGCGAGCTGCGGCACGGCCGCGAGCCCGCCGAGGGCGAGCAAGGCGGCAGCCGCGAGCGCGACCGGACGCCGTCGGGAATGCTGGGGCATGGGGCCTCTTCCGGTGGGGATGGCAGTGACCATCCGACCGGACCGACGCAGCATTGACCCGCCGGGCGGTCGGATGGACCGTCGACGGGAGCGCTCCGCCCACCATAGACCACCGTCAGTCCGCCGGAAAGTCACCGCCCAACGGCTGGACGGTCCGGGTGTCGCCGTCGTAGCTGCGCGCCGCCACGAGCGCGCCCGCCGGCCGCCCGCCGCCGACCACGGCGCGGGCCAGCCGCCGATCCCGGTCGCGGAAGCGCAGCGCGAGGCTCAGGTGCGGCACCCAGGTCCCCGGGGCGTGCCAGGGCCGCTGCCCGGGAACGCCGTGCAGCGCCTCCCAGACGGCCTCGTGCAGGGCGGTCAGCGCCGGGTCGGGCCGGACCAGCCACACCAGCGGGGCGCTGCCGTCGAGCACCGTCACCCGCTCCAGGGCGACCGGCAGCGGCAACGCGGTGGCGAACAGGACGGCGAGCCGGTCGGCGACACCGGGCGGGAACGCCTCGACGGCGGCCAGTGTCAGGTGCGGCCGGTTCGTCGGATGGCCGTGCCGGGCGAGGCTGGGCAGCCCCGCCTCGGCCAGCCGGTCCCAGGCGGTCCGCACCGTCCGCTCCAGCGCCGGGCAGCAGAGCAGTTCCACCGTACGCACGCCCGTCAGGCTAACCGGCGGGCGGGCTCGGCTGTGCCGGTCGGCACGGTGGGGCCGGTCGGCGGCACGGCCCGACCGGGGTGATGGAAAACTTTGCCCATGAGTTCCGCACCCACACCGACCGACCTCTCCGCTCCCGGCGACTCCGACGGCGGGCCCGCCTTCGTGGATCTCGGGCTGCGCGCCGAGTTGCTGGGCGCCCTCGCCGCGCTCGGCTACGAGGAGCCGACCCCCATCCAGCGGGAGGCGATCCCCCTGCTGCTGTCGGGACGGGACCTGCTCGGGCAGGCGGCCACCGGTACGGGCAAGACCGCCGCGTTCGCCCTGCCGCTGTTGCAGCGGATGCCGCAGAACCGCCAGGGCGGCGACCCGGTGTCGCTGGTGCTGGTGCCCACCCGGGAGTTGGCCGTGCAGGTCTCCGAGGCGTTCCACCGCTACGGCAAGGACCTGGGCGCCCGGGTGCTGCCGATCTACGGCGGCCAGCCGATCGGCCGCCAGCTACGTGCCCTGGACCTGGGCGTGGACGTGGTGGTGGCGACCCCGGGCCGGGCGCTGGACCACATCGCCCGGGGCACCCTGCGGTTGGGTTCGCTGGCCACGGTCGTGCTGGACGAGGCCGACGAGATGCTCGACATGGGCTTCGCCGAGGACATCGAGGCGATCCTGGAGCACGCGCCCGCGCAGCGGCAGACGGTGCTCTTCTCGGCCACCATGCCGGCCCGGATCGACGGGCTCGCCCGCCAGCACCTGACCGACCCGGAGCGCATCCAGATCGGGCGGGAGCAGCCGGTGGCCGGTGAGGCCCCCCGGGTCCGGCAGAGCGCCTACATCGTCTCCCGGGCGCACAAGCCGGCGCTGCTGGGCCGGGTGCTGGACGTGGAGTCCCCGACGGCGGCGATCGTCTTCTGCCGCAGCCGGGAGGAGGTCGACCGGCTCACCGAGACGATGAACGGACGCGGCTACCGGGCCGAGGCGCTGCACGGCGGGATGAGCCAGGAGCAGCGGGACCGGGTGATGGGTCGGCTGCGCGCCGGCACCGCCGACCTGCTGGTGGCCACCGACGTGGCGGCCCGGGGGCTGGACGTCGAGCAGCTCACCCACGTGGTCAACTACGACGTGCCGTCCGCACCGGAGTCGTACGTGCACCGGATCGGCCGGGTGGGCCGGGCCGGCCGGGAGGGGGTGGCGATCACCCTGGCCGAGCCCCGGGAGCACCGGATGCTCAAGACCATCGAGCGGGTCACCGGCCAGCGGATCACCATCGACAAGATCCCGACGGTGGCCGACCTGCGCACCCGGCGGCTGGCGCTGACCCAGGCGGCGCTGCGGGAGAGCCTGCTGGAGGACGACCTGGACCCGTTCCGGGTGATCGTCGAGTCGCTGTCGGACGAGTTCGACCTGATGGAGGTGGCGCTGGCCGCGGTCAAGCTGGCCCACGAGGCGGCCCTGCCGGGCTCCGACGACGAGGAGGAGATCCCGCAGGTGCCGGTCCGCCCGGCTCGGGAGCCCCGCCCCGGGTTCGACAGCCGGGGTGGGGACCGGCGCGGCGGCGGCCGGCCCCGCACGGGCGGCACCGCGCAGGTCTTCATCGGCCTGGGCCGCCGGGCCGGGGTACGCCCGCAGGACCTGGTCGGCGCGATCACCGGTGAGACCCGGGTGAGCGGCCGGGACATCGGCTCGATCGAGATCGCCGACCGGTTCTCGCTGGTGGAGGTGCCGCAGGGCGTCGCCGACGAGGTGATCGCCGGGCTGCGCAACAGCACCATCAAGGGCCGCAAGGCGACCGTACGGCGCGACCGCGGCGTCGACGGGCGCTGACCCGGACGCGACACCGGCCCGCCTCCCCACGCGGGATGCGGGCCGGTCGCGGCGGCTCAGAGCGGGTACGGCCCGAACCGGCCCCAGGCGACGAGTGCCGCCAGGACCAGCAGCGCCACGGTCACCACGGTGCCGGGGAGTTCCTTGGCGCGGGCGTGCACCACGATCGCGCCGGCCATCACGATGACCAGTCCGACGGCGGCCAGCGGGGTGAGCACCGTGGCGATGCCGGTGAGGCCGGGCAGGACCAGCCCCAGCGCGGCCAGCAGCTCGGCCGCGCCGAGCGCCTTGACCTGAAGCGGCGGGGTGTTCCGCACCCACCCCATCCGGTCGAGCAGCTTCTCCCTGGGCTGGGTGAGCTTGGTCAAGCCTGCGCCGGCGAAGAGCGCGGCGAGCAGGATCTGCACGATCCACAGGAACACGTTCACGGGTGGTCGCCTCCGGGGGGTGCCACCGGACGGTGGCGGATGCGGGAAACGGGAGAGGTCCAGGCTACGGGCCCGCAGCGGCCCCCGACGCCGGGCGCGACGTCGGGGGCCGTGCGGTGGGTTCCGGTCAGGCGGCGCCGACCGGTCGACCGCCGAGCGTGTCCGCGTCGATCTCGGCCGGGCGCAACGCCAGGGCGAGCACGTCGGCCACGTCGGCCAGGGTGTGCACGGTCAGCGCCGCGCGCACCTCGGTGGGCAGGTCGTCGAGGTCCGGCTCGTTGCGGGCCGGGATGATCACCTCGGTCAGGCCGGCCCGGTGCGCGGCGAGCAGCTTCTGCTTCACCCCGCCGATGGGCAGTACCCGCCCGGACAGCGTCACCTCGCCGGTCATCCCGAACTCGGGCCGTACCGGTCGGCCGGTCACCAGGGAGGCCAGCGCGGTGACCATGGTGATGCCGGCGCTCGGGCCGTCCTTGGGCACCGCGCCCGCCGGCACGTGCAGGTGGATCCGGCGTCCGGCCAGGACGTTCGGGTCGAGGCCGTAGCGCCGCCCGTTGGCGCGCAGGTAGGACAGCGCGATGTGGGCGGACTCCTTCATCACGTCGCCGAGCTGCCCGGTGAGGGTCAACCCGGGCTCACCGTCCATGCCGGTGGCCTCGATGAAGAGCACGTCGCCGCCGGCACCGGTGACGGCCAGGCCGGTGGCCACGCCGGGCACCGCCGTCCGTTCGGCCGACTCCGGGGTGAACTTCGGCCGGCCCAGGTAGCGGGCCAGGGTGTCGGTGTCGACCCGGACCGGGGCCGGGTCGGTGGCCAGGGCCACGGCGACCTTGCGCAGGATCTTCGCCAGGGCCCGTTCGAGCTGCCGGACGCCCGCCTCCCGGGTGTACTCCCCCGCGATCAGCGCCAGCACCTCGTCGGTGACGGTCACCTCGTCGGCGGTCAGGCCGGCCCGCTGGAGCTGCCGGGGCAGCAGGTGGTCGCGGGCGATGGCGACCTTCTCGTCCTCGGTGTACCCGTCCAGGGTGACCAGTTCCATCCGGTCCAGCAGTGGGCCGGGGATGGTCTCCACCACGTTGGCGGTGGCCAGGAAGAGCACGTCGGACAGGTCGAGGTCGACCTCGAGGTAGTGGTCGCGGAAGGTGTGGTTCTGGGCCGGGTCGAGCACCTCCAGCAACGCGGCGGCCGGGTCACCGGCGTATCCGACGGCCAGCTTGTCGACCTCGTCGAGGAGCACCACCGGGTTCATCGAGCCAGCCTCCCGCAGCGCCCTGACGATCCGGCCGGGCAGCGCGCCGACGTAGGTGCGCCGGTGCCCACGGATCTCGGCCTCGTCGCGGACGCCGCCCAGGGAGACCCGGACGAAGTTGCGGCCCAGCGCGCGGGCCACCGACTCGCCGAGGCTGGTCTTGCCGACACCGGGCGGGCCGGCGAGGGCGAGCACCGCGCCGGAGCCGCGTCCGCCGACCACGCCGAGGTTGCGCTCGGCGCGACGGTTACGCACCGCGAGGTACTCCAGGATGCGGTCCTTGACGTCGGCCAGGCCGGCGTGGTCGGCGTCGAGCACCGCCCGCGCCGCCGTCAGGTCGGTGTTGTCCTCGGTGCGCGTGTTCCACGGCATCTCCAGCACCGTGTCCAGCCAGGTGCGGATCCAGCCCGCCTCGGGTGAGGCGTCGCTGGCCCGCTCCAGCTTGCCGACCTCGCGCAGCGCCGCCTCGCGGACCCTGTCCGGCAGGTCGGCCGACTCGACCCGGGAGCGGTAGTCGGCGGAGCCGTCCGGCTCGTCCTCGCCGAGTTCCTTGCGGATCGCGGCGAGTTGCTGGCGGAGCAGGAACTCCCGCTGGGACTTCTCCAGCCCCTCCCGGACGTCGCTGTTGATCTGTTCGGTGACCTCCTGCTCGGCCAGGTGGTCCTTCACCCAGCCGACGAGCAGTTCCAGCCGGGCGGTGACGTCCGGCGCGGCGAGCAGTTCGGTCTTCTGCGCCAGGCTGAGCCACGGCGCGTAGCCGGCCGCGTCGGCCAGTTCGGACAGGTCGGTCATCCGCTCCATCGCGTCGATGACCTGCCAGGCGCCCCGCTGCTGGAGCACCGAGGTCATCAGGGCGCGGTACTCGCGGGCCAGGTCGCGGGCGCGGCCGGCGGGGGCGGGTTCGTCGAGCCGGGTGGCCTCCACCCAGAGGGCCGCGCCGGGTCCGGGGACGCCGGAGCCGATCCGGGCGCGGGCGAGGCCGCGCACCACGGCGGCGGGCTCACCGTCGGGCAGGCGGCCCACCTTCTCGATGGTGGCGATCGTGCCGACGGGGCCGTACTCGCCGTCGATGCGGGGTACGGCGAGCAGGGTCTTGTCGCCACTGGCCCGGGCGGCGTCGACGGCGGCCTGGGTGGTCGGGTCGAGGGTCACCGGGATGACCATGCCGGGCAGCAGGACGACGTCGGTCAGGGGAAGTACCGGAAGGGTTGCCATCGGACACCTGCCATCACTTGAGGTTGAGCGTGTCTCACTCAAGTCACAAACCGTGCCCCGTGTTCCGACCTGTGACCCAGGACACATCCCAGCCGTACCGCCACCGCCGGCCAGCATTGGCCGCACCCGGATTTCCCAGGATTGACGCGACCCGCCAAATGAAAGCAAGGCATATTGTTGCGGATTTGCCGCCAGATACGTCAAACTCTTAGCACACCCCGATCACCACAGGGAGTAATGGCGATGGCAAGGAAAGTAATCACCGTTCTGACCGACGACCTCGACGGCGGAAAGGCCGATCGGACCGTCGAGTTCAGCCTGGATGGGGCGGCGTACACCATCGACCTCTCCGACGAGAACGCGGGGGTGCTGCGCAAGGCCCTCGACGCCTACATCACCGCTGGCCGTCGAATGGGCCGGGGCGCCGTCGAGGCCGGTCGCCCGGCCCGCCGCCCGGCCCGCCCCGGCGTCTCGGGAATGGATCGCGAGCAGAACCGTGCCATCCGGGAATGGGCCACCAAGAACGGACACGAAATCTCCGAGCGCGGGCGCATCCCGGTCTCGGTCGTGGAGGCGTGGAAGAGCCGCTGACGACGAGCCGGACCACGAACGGACACGCCGGGGTCACGCTGGGATATCAGCGTGACCCCGGCGTTTTTGCCGTGTCCACATTTTCCACCCGGCGACCCCACACCGAAAACATCTGCCGGTAGGCTGCCCGGCCCGCCGGCGCACCCGGCGGGAACGGAACTGCGGGCCATCCCGGAGGTTTCCGGGATGGCCCGCAGTCGTCGCCCGTCGGGTCAGTTGACCCGGATACGCACCACGTCGAAGGCGGGGGTCTGGTTGGCCCGCTCCATCATCGGCACCCGGTGCGAGCCGTCACCGGCCCAGACCGCGCACTGCGCCGTACCCGACTGCGGCAGGCCCGGGATCTGGATGGTCACGTCGTCGGCCTGGTTGCCGCCCTTGCCGTCCTCGGTGGCCACGAAGAACGCCGGCACGTCCTGCGGGTTCGAGGGGGCCTGGTTGGTGTTCTGGAGCATCCGGCAGGCGGTGTGGAAGTGACCGCGGGTCAGGCCCTGACCGTTGAGCACCGAACTCTCCAGGTAGTAGCCACCCTGGCCGGCCGCCAGGAACCGGTCACGGACCAGGTTGCGGGTGGAGACCTTCAGGGTGAAGGCCTGGTTGCGCTGCACCTGGTTGGGGAACTGGGTGATCAGCAGCGACGGGTTGTTGGCCGCCGCGCCCACCTCGCCGAACGCGGTGCTGACGCACCGGTTGCCGTTCTGGAAGCCGTCGTGCGGCTGCAACCGGCTGTTGGCGCAGTCCTTGGCCAGCACGCCCAGGGCGTTGCCGTTGTTGCCGTTGTTGCCGTTGTTGCCGTTCTGGCCGTTGTTGTTGCCGTTCTGGCCGCCGTTGTTGCCGCCGTTGTTGTTCTGGCCGCCGTTGTTGCCGTTCTGGCCGTTGTTGTTGCCGCCGTTGTTGGCCGCGGCGGCCACCTGGCAGCCGGCGAGCTGCTCCAGACCCTGCGGACGCTGGGCGAAGCGGCCGATCGCGGTGGCGATCCGGTTCAGCGCCGACCGGCGCTTGTCGGCCAGCGGGCCGAGGATGGCGTTGTCGATGAACGCCTTACCGTTGCGCCCCTCGGCCGCCAACCGCTTGTTGGCGTCGTCGATCTGGGTCTTGAGCAGGGCGAGTTCCTTGTCCACCTCGGCCTTGGCCTGGGCCGGGATCTGCGGCAGCCGGGGGGTCACCTCCGGGCAGGCCACCGTCGAGGCCAGCGTGGTCACCGGCGCGTTGCCGGCCTTGACCGCCTGGCACTCGGCGACGGACATCTGGCCGTCACCCCAGTGGTTACGGACCCACCTGCCGTTCTGCCACGTCTGGGTGGTGCTGCCGCGCCCGCTCGGCGAGGTGGCACCGGGGCTCGGTGCGACGCAGGCCGACGAGACGTTGCGGGTCTGCTGCCTCGGCTTGTCCCCGGCCGAGGAGATCTGGGTGACGGCGGCGATACCGCCGAAGACGACGAGCGCACCGACCGCCGCCAGCAGCCGCTTGCTCCGCGCGTTACCGGATGACCGGCGTGCCCCTGTGGACCTGCGCATCGAATTGCTCTCCTTCTCGATCCGGTACCTGACTCGCGCCCCCGACGAGGAGACCCTTTCCGGGTCGGTCACCCCCGCCGGAGACGCTGCGACGTTCCGGTCGCACGTCGATGGCCGACGATGCCTTTCCGCACCGTCCGCCGCGTCGGGTGGCGCGGCTGGGAAGATCCTGTCCATTCCCGCTTAGGTACGGGCCGGCATCGGCGAAGGTTCAACGCGGATCGAGGAATCCCGGACCGTTTTCCGGGCCGGCCGCAATGTCACCAACCGTCGCCGGAAAATGACGGCCGGTCGTTCGGCGGCGGGGCGTTTCGACGGCGGTCAGTCCACGCAGAGGTGATCGAACGCGAACGGGGCGGCCAACTCGTCGCGCTGGTCCCGCAACGCGCGGATCTGCCGACGCAGGTCGTCCCGGTCGAGCAGGGCCGGTTCCTCGTCCTGCGCCCCGGCCAGCCGGTCGCCCACCGCCACCGCGGCGAGATCCTCGGCCAGCCGGCCCGGGTCCACCCCGCAGCGCAGCCGCGCCTCGTGCACCGTGACCCGCTCCACCAGGCACCGGCCGGGACGCACCTCGACCCAGCTCCACCCCTCGGCCGTCCCGTCGCCCCAGCGCACGTGCAACCCGCGCACGATCGGGTCGCTGAGCCGCCGCGACACGTACGCCTCGACGGCCGCCGCCCGGGACAACGCGCCGAGGTCGTTGACCGGCCCGGTACGTCCGTCCGGCAGCCGCCCGACGATGTCCCGGAAGTCCACCGGGGCGTCGTCCGACCCGTCCGGGGCAGCCCCGGCGGCGTAGGCGCGCGCGTCGATGACGTACGTGACGATGCGCCGGCCGTGCCCGGCGGCCCGCAGCGTCGGCGAGCCGATCCGCAGCACCGGCAGGCCCACGGCGGCGCACACCGCGGCGGCCATCCGCCCGGCCCGCTGCCCGGCCGACCCGGGGGGCGCGGTCGGTCCGACGGTCAGGGCGAACAGCGGCACACCGGTGTCGGCCGCGCAGACGACGTGGTCGAACTCCTCGCGCAGGGCGGAACTCCACTGGTGCCCGGTGACCCCGGCCGGCCGGCGCGTCACCAGGTCGCCGAGCCGGCGGGCGGCGTACACGGCCTGACCGGCCCGGACGAACAGCGGCGCGGCACCGGTCGGCACCGGCCGTAGCCGGGCGTCGTCGTCGGTGGCGGTACGCGTCATCGTGCGGTCGGTCCGTCCGTGGCAGGCGAGGGTGACCGGCCGAGTCTAGGACGTCGAGGGCGATCACCACCCCGCCGGTTCGGACGACGGACCCGGCACCAGGCGGTTGGTGCGCCCCGGGCGCGATCTCTACGCTCACGGGGTGCTGCACGACGGACCGGCCCCGGAACTGATGACCAAGCGGAGTCTCGTCACGGTCTCCCACGCCATCGAGCGGTCGGCGCTGGCCACCGCCGAGGACGGCCCGCTGGTGGTGATCGCCCTGTTCCAGCGGATGCCGTACTTCCAGCGGGAGCGGGAACGCTACGCCCGGATCGCGGCCGGCGCGGCGGTCACCGTGGTCGGGCTGGTCGGGCAGACACCGCCGGAGCTGCCCGCCGGGGCGTACCCGGTGACGATCGACGACACCGAGGAGCTGGCCCGGGAGTGGAGCGTGGTGGCGCTGACCCCCCGGTTCGGGGCGAGCCTGGTGGCCCGGGACCGCCGGGAGGTGGTGCCGGCCGACACCCTGGAGCAGGGGCGGCTCTTCGCCGGCCGCTGGGGGTTCCGCCGCGACGAGGCGTTGCACGAGGTGATCCGGCTGCGCGCGCAGCTCGGCGACCGGCTCCCCCCGGCCGCCTTGACCGCCGTCGACCAGGTGCTGCACCGGGTCCGGGACCTGCCGGCGACCCCCGGGGAGAGCCGGGCCGAGGCGGCGTTGCGGCTGATGGCCGACCGCGCCGAGCGGGCCCACCACAACGGGCCGGGCCGGCACGCCGAGCCGGAGGACGGCCCGTCGGGGCTGGTGGACGAGCCGACGCTGCGCCGCTGGACCGGGATGGACGGGATCACCGCCACCGGCACCCTGCCGGTGGCCCTGATCGGGGTGCGCGTCGGTGAGCCGGCCGGCGCCCCGGAACGGTTCGGACGCCGCAGCGCGGCACGCGAGGCGCAGGCCCTGATCGCCGCGCTGACCGCCCCGCTGCGCCCGGTCGACCGGGCCGTCCGCCTCACCCCCGACGAGTACCTGCTGGTGCTGCCGGCGTTGACCCGCGAGGAGGCGCTGGCGGTGGCCGGTCAGGTGCACGACTGCGTGGCCGGGCTGGCCAGGTCGTACCCGTTCGTGTCCTTCGCGGTGCACACGGCGGTCACCGTGACCGACCGGCGGCCGTTGCCGGTGGCCGAGGTGCGGCACGCCGTGCAGTGGGCGGCCCGGGAGGGCGTGCCGGTGGCCACGGTGGCCCGGGAGACCGTCGCCAGCGCCGCCCACTGAGGACGGGGGGACGACGTGCGGGTGGTCTCGCTGGTGCCGTCGCTGACCGAGGCGGTGGCGGTGACCGCGCCGGAGCTGCTGGTCGGCGCGACCGACTGGTGCGTGCACCCGGCGGGGCTGGACGTCGCCCGGGTCGGCGGCAGCAAGTACCCCGACCTGGACCGGGTCCGGGCGCTGCGGCCTGACCTGGTGCTGCTCAACGTGGAGGAGAACCGCCGCGTCGACGCGGACACCCTCACCGCGGCCGGGGTGCCGGTGCTGGTCACCTATCCCCGGACCGTGCCGCAGGCCCTCGACGAGCTGGCCGGGGTGCTCGCCGCGCTGGGGGTGACCGGGGAGCCCGGCTGGCTGCTCGACGCCCGCCGGGCGTGGGCCGCGCCCGCCGTCCCCGACCGCCCCCGGCGGGCGGTGGTCCCGGTGTGGCGGCGGCCGTGGGTGGTGCTCGGCGGGGACACCTTCGCCGGGGACGTGCTGCGCCGCCTCGGCGTGGTCAACGTGTACGACGACGACCCGGACCGGTATCCGCGTCCCGACCTCGACGCGCTGCGGGCCCGCCGGCCCGACCTGGTGGTCCTCCCCGACGAGCCCTACGCGTTCACCGCCGACGACGGGCCGGACGCCTTCCCCGGTGTCCGCTGCGCGCTGGTCTCCGGCCGCCACCTCACCTGGTACGGCCCGTCGCTGGCCGAGGCGCCGGCCCTGCTCGCCGCCCAACTCGCCACCCCGGTCTGACCCCGGCGGCCGGGAGGCGGGTCAGGCCACCGGGGTGATGCCCCGCTCCACCAGGCCGGCGTCGTCCACGTCGTACCCGATGGTGCTGGTGACCTGGACCACGCCGCTGACCTGGCCGGCGAGTTTCTCCGCCAGCTCGGCGGCGGTCCGCCGGTCGAGCCGGCCGTCCAACCGCACCGCGCCGTCGCGGACCTGCACGGTGACCAGCCCGTCCCGCACGGCCAGCACCCGGCGCAGCACCTCCTGCACCACGTCCTCACGGATCTCGGCGTCGGTGCGTAGGTGCACCCGCAGCAGGTCGCTGCGGGTGACGATGCCGACCAGCCGGCCCAGGTCGTCCAGGACGGGCAGCCGCTTGACCGCCTCCCGGTCCATCAGCCGGGCCGCTGCCGGCAGCGACGCCCCCGGGAAGGTGGTGACGGCCGGCGCGGTCATCAGCTCCTTCGCCAGCAGCGCCCCGGCCTTCTCCCGGGACGCCCGACGCCGCCGCCCGGTGAACACCCGACGTTCCTCCTGCGCCCCGGAGTGCTCCACCTTGTGCAGCAGGTCCGCCTCGGACACCACCCCCAGCACCCGACGGAAGTCGTCCACCACGGGCACCGCGCTGACGCCCCGGCGGATCAGCATGTCGACGATCACCCGGTACGGGGTCTCCTCCCCCACCGTGGCGACCTCCCGGGTCATCACGTCGTCCACCTGCCACGTCCTCATCACGACCTCCTCGCCCGGTTCTCCCGTCCGACGCTAGGGCCGCGCCGACCGGCCGGTACAGGGGCGGGTGGACCGGTGACACCGAGGTCGAAGGTCCCGTCCGGACGCCCGTACCAGGGGACTTAGGTCCCGGCCCGGCACGGACCGGTCGGCCCTGCCGGGACCGCGCCGAGCGGCGTGGAATGTAACTGCCACCGGGAAGTGCGGTGCCAGGCAGAGAAGGGACGTGGAGACCATGACCGCGACGATCGAGCGGAACACCACCGCCAGGACCATCGCACCGGTGGCCGGAACCGAGACCACCCGCCAGCGGGCCGCCCGGTACGTCTGGGCCGGAACCCGGCTGGCCCTCGGCTGGATCTTCGTCTGGGCGTTCCTGGACAAGCTGTTCGGCCTCGGCCACGAGACCGCCGCGAAGAACGCCTGGATCAACGGCGGCAGCCCGACCAAGGGTTTCCTCGCCTTCGGCGCGAAGGGCCCGTTCCAGGGGCTCTACCAGGACATCGCCGGGGCGGCCTGGGCCGACTGGCTGTTCATGATCGGTCTGGCCGGGATCGGGGTGGCCCTGCTGCTCGGCATCGGGATGCGGATCGCCGCCGTCGCCGGGGGTCTGCTCATGGTGCTGATGTGGACCGCCGTCCTTCCTCCGGAGAACAACCCCTTCATGGACGACCACCTGATCTACGCCGCGGTGCTGGCCGGCCTCGCCCTGGTCGGCGCGGGGAACACCCTCGGCCTCGGCCGGATCTGGGCCACCCTCCCGCTGGTCCGCCGGTTCGGCTGGCTCAGGTGACCGGTCCCACCCAGCCCGGGTGGTCGACCGACCGGCAGGGGCGTCACCGCCACGGTGACGCCCCTGCCGTGTGCGCGTAGGACCCCGCACGTGCGGGGTCTTGCGCGCGTGCCGGGTCCCACGTCGCGCGCGGCCCGCGACGCGCGTCGGTCCTGCGACGCGCGGGCCCGGTCGGCGGGGCCCACGGCAGCCGGGGTGCCCCGATCGGGCAGGATCGACACCGTCCGGACGACCGGGTGACGACAGAGGAGAACAGCAGATGAACACGCCCCAGGCAGGCAAGCCGGAGATCGGCCCGATCGAGGGGGCGGCCCCGGCCGACCTGGTGATCGAGGACATCACCGTCGGGGAGGGCCCGGAGGCGCGTCCCGGCCAGCTCGCCAACGTGCACTACGTGGGGGTGGCCCACTCCACCGGCCGCGAGTTCGACGCGTCCTGGAACCGGGGCGAGGCGTTCGAGTTCCCGCTCGGCGGCGGTCAGGTCATCGCCGGCTGGGACCAGGGCGTGGTGGGGATGAAGGTCGGCGGTCGCCGTCGGCTCACCATCCCGCCGCACCTGGGCTACGGCAGCCGGGGCGCGGGCGGCGTGATCAAGCCGAACGAGACCCTGGTCTTCGTGGTCGACCTGCTCGGCGTGCGCTGACGCCGGTCGGGGCCGCCGGCACCGCCCGGCGGCCCCGCCGCCGCACGGCCTGATCGCCGCACCCCGCCGCACGGCCTGATCGCCGCACCCGGTGGCGCGGCCCCGGCCGGGCTCCGGTGCTGCCCCGGTCGCCTGCCGCTCCAGGCACCGCCGGGTGTCGCCGGGCCTGCGGTCAGGCGCAGGCGGCCAGCGGGCGGGACCCGGTCGCGACCGGGACGTCGCCGTGCCGGACGGCGATGACGCGGTGCAGGCCGCCGACCCGCAGCACCCGGGCGACCACCGGATCGGGGTCGACCACCACCAGCTCACCGCCCCGGGCCCGGACCCGCAGGTGGGCGGCGACCAGCGCCCGCACCCCGGCGGCGGACAGCAACCGGACCCCGGAGAGATCCAGCCGGAGCAGCGGGCGGGCCGGCGCGGCCCAGAGGGCGGCCCGGAACGCGCCGACGGTGGCGATGTCGATCTCACCGGCCGCGCGCACCTCGACCACGTCGTCGGCCACCCGCAGCCGCACGTGGAACCGCTCCTCATCCTGCGTCATGCCCCGAATCTAGCCCCCACCTCTGACGTTTCCGCCCTGCCCAGGGCGGGTTTCGGGGTAGTCCCAGGGTCGCCCCGGAGCCGACCCCGAGTCCTTCTCAGGGTGGAGTCGCACCTGCGACGACCGGCCGTTCCGACGGCCGGTCGTCGCAGGTGCGGTCTTCTGCGTCAGCCGCCGCTGGCCGACGGCGCGGGGGCCGGCGACGAGCCACCGGCGACCGCCCCCGGGTGCGGCGCGGCGGTGGCGGGCGCCGGCTTCAACCCCGGCGGTACGGGCAGCGCGCTGCCCCGGGCGAACTCGGCCCAGCTCGTGTTCCAGGCGGTCCAGCCGTTGCCGGGCCGCAGCGGCACCTCGGTGCCCTTCACGGTGACCAGGTCACCGACCTGGGTGATGCCCATCAGCCAGTCGGCGGCGGCCGAGGAGACGTTGGCGCAGCCGTGCGAGACGTTGGTGTAGCCCTGGTCCCCCTCCGACCAGGGGGCGGCGTGGATGAACTCGCCGCCCCAGGTGAGGCGCTGGGCGTCCTCGACGTCGACCACGTAGCCGCCGTCGGGCTCCCCCCGGGTGTCGAAGCGGGTCTGCTGGTGCTTCTCCATGATCACCATTTTGCCGCTGGAACTCGGGGTGCTCGGCTTGCCGAGGCTGACCGGGATCCGGCGGACCAGCCGACCGTCCTGGAAGACCGACATCTGCTTGGTGGCGTTGTCGATGTCCAGGGCGACCTGCCGGCCGATCTTCGAGGTGGACCGCCGGTCGGCGTCACCGACGTACTCCTTGCCGATGGGCAGCCCCGCAAGCGCCGACCGGACGCTGATCGTCGTCCCGGGACGCCAGAAGTCGGGGGCCCGGTAGTAGACCTGGCTGCCGTCCTCCAGCCATGACCAGGTGCCCGGCTGGGGCGGATCGGTCCTCACGAACAATCGTCGCTGCACGGCCGCCCTGGCCTCTTTCGGAACGGCCGGTTCGAATGCCACCGTGACCGGCATCGCCGTGCCGTACGTCTGGTTCCCGGCGAAATAGAGCACGCTGGTCAGCGCCGACCGGTTCGTATTCGTCGCGGCCGTCGTGAACGTGGTGCGCCCGACGGTCGTCCGGCCGGCGTCGCCGGTCGCGGTGACCTCCGCGGTGTAGGTCCGGCCGCTGCCCAGCGGGGCCGCCGGCACCCAGCTCGACCCGTCCTCCCGCGGCTCCCCGGCCACCACCCGGCCCTTGTCGTCGGTGAGCTTGACGCTGGTCACCCGGCCGTTGCTCACGGTGGCACCGACCTCCGCGCTGACCGGGACGTCCTTCGCCCGGTCGGCGGGGGTCACCGTCACCGTGGGGGCCGCCGCCGCGCCAGGTGCCGCCCCGGCCGACGGCTTGCGCTCGGCGGTACACCCGCCGAGGACCAACGGTGTGGCTGCGATGGTCACCGCCATGAGCGTCAATCGCCGCCTCACGTCCATATTCCATCCCCCGTTTCCAGTCCCGTTGGCCACATTCTGTACAGCGTTTCTCGGGCCGGGCCGGGCTTTCCGGGGAACCGGACGCGCGGGGCCGGGCTTATCGACCCGGCCGGGCCACCGGGGGCCACGGTGCCGCCGATGTCCGGGATCGGCCGTGCCGGGACACCCCGACCGGTCAGTCCCAGTCCTGGTCGCCGTGGTTGCGGTGCCACCGCCCACCGACCGGCGGGGTGTCCAGTCGCAGGGCCGCCACCGCGTTGCCGGCCAGGTCGTTGTCCTCGACCCGGCAGTCGACGCAACTGCCCCGGGGGGTGATCCACATCCCGTGGGTCTGGGTGCGGTCGTCGTGGTTGTCCCAGATCCGGTTGCCGCGCACCGTCGCCGAGTCGAACGCCGCGTTGATCGCGATGCCGGCCCGGGTCGGCGGCGCGGCCGGCAACTCGTACGGGGTGCCCGGCAGCGGGGTGTCCCCGCTCCACCCGCTGTAGGCGTCGGGACGTACCGGGGCGAGGTGCAGTTCGGTGGCGGTGTTCGTGGCGACCACGGCGACCCGCCGGCCGACCCGCAACACCGTGCCCCGGTGGCTGTCCTGCGCCCAGGTCGCCGAGCGGTCGACCAGGGACCGTTCGCTGTAGCGGACCGACTCGCCGCCACCGTGGGACGCGTCGGCGCACCGCCGGCCGTTGTTGCGGATCCGGTTGTCGAGCACCATCGCGTCGGTCATCGGGCGGTCCACCCGGATCGCGTCCAGGCCGTTGCCCCAGAACTCGTTGCTCTCCACCACCACGTCCTGCGCCGGGTGCGGATAGCCCCGCCCCAGGTCGTGCTGGTGGTAGCCGTAGCCGCCGTTGCCGCTGATCCGGTTACCCCGCACCGTGTACGGGCCCGGGGTGTTGCCCACGCTGATCCCGTCGCCCACGTTGCCGTCGATGACGCAGTCGGTGAGCAGACCACCGCGGCCGGCGACCCCGGAGGTGCCGTTGCCCGACACGTCGAAGCCGGCCTCCAGGTTGCCGGTCATCGTGCAGCCGGTGACGATCAGCCCGTCGGCCCCCCAGTCGGAGATGCCGAACCGGTTGCCCTGGCTGTGGCAGCCGACGATCCGGTACCCGCGCGGCGGCGTCCAGTAGTCCTTCTGGAGTTCCAGGAAGATGCCGTTGGTGCCGTTGGCCAGGGCGGTGCAGTTGGCGATGGTGAGCCGCTCCATGTCGCCCCAGCCGCCGATGCCGATGCCGATGCCCGCGCCGCCCATCTGCTCGCCGTTGTCCAGCCGGCCGCAGCCGACCACCACCACCCCGTCGACCAGGGTGTCCTGGAGGAAGTCGCAGCCCAGGCCGCTGGCCGCCGTGTGGTGGATGTAGAGGTTGCGGAACACCCCGCGCACCACGTACTGCAACCCGAGGCCCTTGGCCAGGTAGTTGTACTCGGCCATGGCCACCCCGGAGCCGTCGATCTCGAAGTCGGCGAAGGTGCAGTCGGCGATGTGCCGGTCCCGGTCCGCGCCGTGCTGGAGCACCGTCCAGAACGCCAGCGGCGTCGGGTCACTGCGGTTGCCCTCGTTGCTGAGCAGGAACCGGGTGGCGGCCGGGCCGGCGCCGATCAGCGACACCCCGCTGCGCCACACCGTGCCGGCGTCGCGGATGGAGTAGATACCCGGCGGGCACCAGATCACCCGGGCCCGCCCGTCGGCCGCGTAGCCGTCACCGAGCCGGTCCACCAGGGCCGCCAGCGCGGGTTGGTCGTTGGTCACCCCGTCGCCGGTCAACCCGTAGTCGTGGGCGTTGCACCACAGCGGCGCACCGGCGACGGGGGGACGGCGGTCCCGGACGGCGACGGGCAGACCCTGGTACGGCACGGGTGGCTCCTCTCGGCGGTACGTCCACGACCGACACGGCAGGGCCGCGACCGGGCGCGCGCAGGGCGGCAGCCGCCGGCGTACGCCCACCCGACGGTGCGGCGCATCCGCGCGACCTGCGCCGGTTTCCCGGCCCGTCGGGCGGAAAACCCGACCGCCCACCGGTGCTGCCCGGCGAACCGGACGAACGCCGGGCCGCACGACGGAGCCGGCCACCCCGCCCAGGGTGACCGGCTCCGGGCGTACCGGTCAGACGTTCGCCACCAGCAGCGCCGGTTGTTCGACGCAGTCGGCGACGTGGCGCAGGAACCCGCCGGCCACCCCGCCGTCGCAGACCCGGTGGTCGAAGGTGAGGCTGAGCTGGGTCACCTTGCGGACGGCCAGCTGCCCGTCGACCACCCACGGCTTGTCCACGATCCGCCCCACCCCGAGCAGCGCCGCCTCCGGGTGGTTGATGATCGGGGTGGAACCGTCCACCCCGAACACGCCGTAGTTGTTGAGGGTGAAGGTGCCGCCGGTGAGCCGGGCCGGTGGCAGGGTGCCGGCGCGGGCGTCGGCGGTGGTCTGCGCCAACGCGGCGGCCAACTCCCTGGTGGTCAGCCGCTGGGCGTCGCGCAGCACCGGCACGAGCAGGCCCCGGTCGGTCTGCGCGGCGATGCCCAGGTGCACCCCGGCCGACTGGACGATGCGCTGCCCCTCGGTGTCGACGTGGGCGTTGAGCTGCGGGAACCGGCGCAGGCCGCTGAGGCAGATCCGGGCCAGCAGGGCCAGCACGCTGACCGGCGCGTCCGGGGTGGCCGCGTTGATCGCCGCCCGGGTGGCCAGCAGCGCGGTGGCGTCCGCGTCCACCCAGATGGTGACCTCGGGGATCTCCCGACGGCTGCGGGAGAGCTTGTCGGCGATCACCCGACGGATGCCGGTGAGCGGGATGACGACGTCGGACGCGTCGGCCGGAGCGAGCCCGACGTGCGCCGGGGCCGGCTCCGCGACGGCGGCGGGCCGCCCCGGGCCGGGCGGGGCCGGGTCTGCGCTGTGCTGGTCACGCGCGGCGGCGCGGCCGGCGGGCCGCTGCGGCGGGGTGGCCAGGGCGGCCTCCACGTCACAGCGACGGATCACACCACCCGGACCGGTGCCGCGCAGGCTGCCCAGGTCCACCCCGTGGTCGCGGGCGAGCCGACGCACGATCGGGGAGATGACCAGGACGGCCGTCTCGCCGGTCGGGGCGGTGCCGCCCCCCACCGGCCCGACGGCACCGCCGGCGGCCACCCCGGCGGAGGCCGCAGCGTCCACACCCGCGCCGGCCGGGCCCCTCGGCGCGGACGGCGGGCCGGTGGCGGGCTCGGGGGCACGCTCCGCGACGGCTGCGGCAGCACCACCGGCGACCGGCTCCGGAGCCAGTGTCAGCCGGGGGCGACGCCGGCGGCGGGCGGAGCCGCCGTGGCCGGTGCCGTACCCGATCAGGACGTTGCCGGAGCCGGCCCGCTCCTCCTCGCGGTAGGTGGCGTGCCCGGCGGGCTCGTCGCCGCCGTCGGCCGGCGCGACGGTGATCAGCGGCTGGCCGACCGGGCGCGTCTCGCCGGCCGCGCCGTGCAGCGCGACGACCCGCCCGGCGTACGGGCAGGGCACGTCGACCACGGCCTTGGCGGTCTCCACCTCCACCACGCTCTGGTCCACGGTGACCAGGTCACCGACGGCGACCTTCCACTCGACGATCTCGGCCTCGCTCAGCCCCTCACCCAGGTCGGGCAGGAGGAACACCCGGGTGCCGGTGGCGGTGCGGGCGCTCACGCCGCGCTCCCCTGGGCCAGCCAGCGCGGGTCGGGCCGGTCGTCCCACTGGAGGCGGGCCACGGTGTCGAGGACCCGGTCCACCCCGGGCAGGTGGGTGTGCTCCAGCATCGGCGCCGGGTAGGGGATGTCCAGCCCGGACACCCGCAGCACCGGGGCGTGCAGGGCGTGGAAGCAACGTTCCTGCACCCGCGCGGCGATCTCCGCGCCGACCCCGGCGAAGCCCTGCGCCTCGGTGATCACCAGGCACCTGCCGGTGCGGCGGACCGAGGCGGTGACCGTGGCGTCGTCGAACGGCACGATGGTGCGCACGTCGACGACCTCCAGGTCCCAGCCGTCCTCCCGGGCGGCCTCGGCGGCCTCCAGCGCCACCGGCACCGCCGGGCCGTACGCGACCAGGGTGGCGTCGGTGCCGCGACGGCGCACCACGGCCCGGCCGAACGGGGCGGTCCGGGCCGGCAGCGCGGCCTCGCCGCTGGCGAAGTAGAGCTTCTTCGGCTCCAGGAACACCACCGGGTCCGGGTCGGCGATCGCCTCCCGCAGCAGCGAGTACGCGTCCTCGACGGTCGCCGGGGTGACCACCTTCAGGCCGGGGGTGTGCGCGTAGTACGCCTCCGACGAGTCGCAGTGGTGCTCCACCCCGCCGATGCCACCGGCGTACGGCACCCGGATGACCATCGGCACGCTCAGCGCGCCCCGGGTGCGGTTGCGCAGCTTCGCCACGTGCGAGGCGATCTGCTCGAACGCCGGGTAGGCGAACGCGTCGAACTGCATCTCCACCACCGGCCGCAGCCCGGACATGGCCAGCCCGACGGCGAACCCGACGATGCCGGCCTCGGCCAGCGGGGTGTCGAAGCAGCGCTTGTCGCCGAACCGGGCCTGCAACCCGTCGGTGATCCGGAAGACCCCGCCGAGCTGCCCGACGTCCTCGCCGAAGACGAGCACCCGCTCGTCGTCGAGCATCGCGTCGGCGAGCGCGGCGTTGAGCGCCTTCGCCATGGTCATGGTGGCCATCAGGCGTCCCCCTCCGCGTCGGCGGCCAGCTCGGCCCGGACCATCTCGCGCTGCTCGACCAGCTGCGGGGTCGGCTCGGCGTAGACGTGCTCGAACAGGCTCAACGGGTCGACGACCGGCTGGGCGTGCATCCGCTCCCGCAGGTCGGCGGCGTACGCCTCGGCCTCGGCGGCGACCTGCGCCACCGCCGCGTCGTCCAACTCGCCCCGGCTGCGCAGGTACGCCTCCAGCCGGGCCACCGGGTCGCGGTCCCGCCACGCCTCCACCTCGTCGGGGTCCCGGTAGCGGCTGGCGTCGTCGGCGTTGGTGTGCGCCTCCATCCGGTAGGTGTGCGCCTCGACCAGGTACGGCCCGTGCCCGGCGCGGGCGTGCGCCACCGCCCGGGTGAGCACCGCCAGGACGGCGACGGGGTCGTTGCCGTCGACCTGCTCGCTGGGCACCCCGTAGCCGACGCCCTTGTAGGCCAGGCTCGGCGCGGCCGTCTGCCGGGACAGCGGCACACTGATCGCGTACTTGTTGTTCTGCACGAAGTAGACGACCGGGGCCTTGAACACGGCCGCGAAGTTCAGCCCCTCGTGGAAGTCGCCCTCGCTGGTCGCGCCGTCGCCGATGAAGGCCAGCGCGACGGTGTCCCGCCCCTGGTAGGACTCCCCATAGGCAAGACCGGCGGCGTGCACGCACTGGGTCGCCAGCGGGGTGCACTGCGGCGCGGTGCGGACCACGGTCGGGTCGTACCCGCAGTGCCAGTCGCCGCGCAGCAGGGTGAGCACCTCGACCGGGTCGATGCCCCGGGCGGTCAGCGCCATCGACTCCCGGTAGGTGGGGAAGACCCAGTCGTCGTCGCGCAGCGCCAGCACCGCGCCGACCTGGCAGGCCTCCTGGCCGCGCGAGGACGGGTAGACGGCGAGCCGGCCCTGTTTGGTCAGGGCGGTGGACTGCGCGTCGAAGCGACGGCCGACGACCATCCGGCGGTACATCTCGCGCAGCGTCTCGACAGGCGGTGCGGGCAGGTCGGCGCGGGGTGGCAGCGGGGTGCCGTCGGGGTCGAGCAGCCGGACCGGTTCGGCCTGCGGGAGCAGGCCGGTCGTCGGGTCGGGGGCGACCGGGGTGGCCGGTCGACGGGTACGCGGGGATGCCCTGCGGACCGCCTGGGGTGTGGTCGTCACGGCGGGGACCTCCTGGACGTGTGGTGGCCCTATGCTCCAGCCGTTGGATGATTGACTCAACATTCCCGGTGAACGCGGGACGATTGGCCTACCGAGGAGTATCTGATGAGCCAGCAGACCACCCCGCCGCCGGGCCCACCGGGCGCAACGGGACGTTCGGTCACGCCGCTGGACGAGGTGGACCGACGGGTCCTCGACGAGCTGACCCGGGACGGCCGGCTGTCCATGCGTACGCTCGCCGAGCGGGTGCACGTGTCGCGCACCAACGCGTACGCCCGGGTGGAGCGGCTGCTGCGCGAGGGGGTGATCACCGGGTTCCGGGCCCGGGTGGCACCCGAGCCGGCCGGGCTGGGCACCTCGGCGTACATCTCGCTGACCATCCAGCAGAACACCTGGCGGGAGGTGTCAGCGGAGTTGGCCCGGGTGCGCTACATCGAGCACGTGGCGCTGCTCAGCGGGGAGCACGACGTGTTGGCCCTGGTCCGCGCGCCGGACAACGCCACCCTGCGGGACGTGGTGCTCAGCCGGGTGCAGGGCATCGCCGGCGTGCTGTCCACCCGTACCTGGCTGGTCTTCGACGAGTTCGACGGGGCCGCCAGCCCCTGGGCCTGAGTGGCGGCCCGGCCGGTCAGCCCGGCGACGAGCCGGCACCCGGTCGGTCAGCGTTACGGCGGGGCAGTAGGGCGGCCGGTCAGCGCTCCGGTGGGGCGGCCAGGCCGGCGCGGTCGGCCAGCGCCAGCAGCGGCTCCAGGGAGAAGCGGTCGCCGTCCAGGCCGGCGTGCGGGTCGCCGCGCTCGGCGAACCGGGACGGCATGCTCAGCACGTCGAAGTCCTCCGGGCGGGCGTCGTCCAGCTCCGCCCAGTCCAGCGGGGCCGACACCAGCGCCGCCGGGGTGGGCCGGATCGAGTACGCCGAGGTCACCGTGTGGTCGCGGGCCATCTGGTTGTAGTCGATGAAGACCGGCCGGTCCCGCTGCTCCCGCCACCAGGTGGTGGTGACCAGGTCGGGCAGCCGCCGCGCCAGCTCGTGACCGAGGGCGAGCACCGCGCGCCGGCACTCCCCGAAGCTCCACCGGGGCTCGATGGACAGGTAGACGTGCAGGCCACGCCCGCCGGTGGTCTTGGGGTAGCCGACCATGCCCAGCTCGGCGAGGAACGCCCGGACCTCGTGCGCCACCGGCACCACCCGGTCGAAGCCGACCCCCGGCATCGGGTCCAGGTCGATCCGGAGCTGGTCGGGGCGCTCCACGTCGGCCGCCGTCACCGGCCAGGGATGGAACCGCAGGGTGCCGAGGTTGGCCGCCCAGATCACCACCGCCAGTTCGCCCGGCGCGACCTCGTCGGCGGTCCGGCCGCTGGGGAACGTGAGGTGTGCGGTGCGCACCCAGTCGGGCGCGCCGGCCGGGAGCCGCTTCTGATAGAAGGCGTCACCCCGGTTGTCCTGCCGGGTGCCGATCTTCGCCCCCGCGAACACGCCGCGCGGCCAGCGCTCCAGCATCGTAGGCCGGTCCCGCAGGGCGCGCAGGATGCCGTCACCGACGGCCAGGAAGTAGCCGACCACGTCCCGCTTGGTCAGCCCGCGCTCCGGAAAGTAGGGCTTGTCGGGGCTGGAGATACGGACCAGCCGCTCCCCCACCTGGATCTCCTCGGCCGCCGTCGCCACGCTCACACGGTAACGGCCACCCCCGACACCCGGAGCCGGCTCACCGGATCGCAGCGATACGCGGCGGGCTACGCCTCGGGTTGCCCGACGTAGGTGCCGCGCTGCGGCACGGTGTAGACCAGCCCACGCTCGCGAAGCTCCGCGACGGCACGCCGGGCGGTCCCCCGGGCCACCCCGAACTCCTGAACGATCGCCGCTTCGCTCGGAATCGGTCGATGCGCCGCGAGGTCACCGTTGCTGATCCGACCAGCCAAGATGTTTGCCACCTGGCGGTAGACCGGCACCGGGCCGTCTGGATCGATCATGGCAAGAAACTAATCGAGCCAAGACGAGGCAGGTTCTTTAGCTACGTCTCTAGACGTTCATGCTTGTACATCACTACCGTAAGTGGCAGCTCGTGACGATCAGTCATCTGGGCTGCCGGTAGCGGTCCGGGTACCTGATCGGGGATCGGTGCCCGGATCTGCCCGTACCCGGGAGGGGTCCCATGCCGATGGACGACGGACCGGTCACGCCCGCCCTGGTCGTCTGGACCGCGCAGCGGGTGCTGGCGCAGCACCACGAGGCACCGGACGGGCCGCCGCCCCTGCGCCGGTGCTTCCAGTGCCGCGACGGCGGCTGCCACATGCTGACCTGGGCCCGCGACGTGCTGCGGGCTCACCGGCGACCGCCGCCGGTCCCCCACTAGGCTCCCCGCCATGGCGATCTATCTCGACGTACACCCGGAGAACCCGCAGCCACGGACGGTCGCCCGGGTGGTCGACCTGCTGCGCGGCGACGGCCTGGTCGCCTACCCGACCGACTCGTGCTTCGCGCTCGGCTGCCAGCTGGGCAACCGGGACGGTCTCGACCGGATCCGGGAGATCCGGCAGCTGGACAGCAGGCACCACTTCACCCTGGTGTGCCGGGACTTCGCGCAGCTCGGGCAGTTCGTGCACATCAACAACGCGGTGTTCCGGTCGCTGAAGGCGGCCACCCCGGGCAGCTACACCTTCATCCTGCCCGCCACCAAGGAGGTGCCGCGCCGGCTGCTGCACCCCAGGAAGAAGACCGTCGGGGTACGCATCCCCGACCACCCGGTCGCCCAGGCGCTGCTCGCCGCACTGGGCGAGCCGCTGGTGTCGAGCACCCTGCTGCTGCCCGGGGAGACCGAACCGATGACCCAGGGCTGGGAGATCAAGGAACGGCTCGACCACGCCGTCGACGCGGTCATCGACTCCGGCGAGTGCGGCACCCTGCCCACCACCGTGATCGACTTCTCGCAGGACGAACCGGAGATCGTCAGATACGGCGCGGGCGACCCGACCCGCTTCGAGTAGCCACCTCCGGTCAGGGCGCACCGGGGTCCGCCGGCGGAAGCGGCAGCGGCTCCACGACCGGATCGACGTCACGGGCGGAGTGCACGGGTGCCGGCCGGGCGGGACCCGTCGTCCGGCTGTGCCGGCGGCCCGCACCCGGCGGCCCGGAGTGTCGGGACACCTCGCAGGTGACCAGGTGGATCGGGGCCGGCGGCACGGCGAACCGCCCCGGACCCCAGCGCACCCAGAGGGCGACCCGGCCGGCGGCCGCCTCGGCCGTCAGCTTCTCCCAGGTACGCCGCCGGTCGGTGTGGTCGACCTCGACGACCACGGGTGGCCCGTCGCGGCGGGCACACGCCACGTCCAGCACCGAGTGCCGGTCGGTCATCGGCGGGGGCAACGGCAGCACGCTCGCCGCCCGACGGTAGGACCGCCAGCCCTGCTCGGCGGCCCAGGCCGACACCGCCTCCACGATCCGTGCGGTCACCTCGTCGGTGCCCAGGTCGACGAATTCGAGCCGGTCCAGCCAGCAGGTGAGCGATGCCGCCAACCGTTCACCGTCCGCCCCACCGTCCACGCCGGCAGGGTACCCACTCACCACTCGGCCCCGCCCCCCGGACCGCCGACCGCCCGCGTGATCGACTCCAGGTCGACGAAACGGCGGTTTCCGGCCGCACCGGGACCGCGACACCATCGCCGCCGTCCGCCGGTGCCGGACGTTCGCCGGGCACGATCCGTTTCCGCAGTTCGTCCCGGGGTACCGGGATTGCCGTCGCCGATCAAGGAGGTCTGCCGGTGTCCACCGATGCCATCGTCCTGCTCAAAGAGGACCACAAGGAGATGCGCCGCCTCTTCCGCGAGTTCGAGAAGGCGCAGGAGGGCCCGGCCAGCCGCCGCCGGAAGCTGGTCGACGAGATCGTGGCCGCCCTCACCACGCACACCTACCTGGAGAACGAGGTGATGTACCCGGAGGTCCGCAAGCTCCTTCCGGACCTGGAGGACGACATCCTGGAGTCGTACGAGGAGCACCACGTCGCGGACGTGCTCTGCGCCGAGCTGGCCGCGATGGACGCCGCCGACGACCACTTCGTCGCCAAGACCACGGTGCTGATCGAGAACGTCGAGCACCACGTCGAGGAGGAGGAGCAGGAGTGGTTCCCGAAGGTGCGGGAGGCGCTCGGCCGCAACCAGCTCCAGGAGATCGGCGAGCGGATGATCGCGCTGCGGCCGGACGCCCCCCGCTCCCCCAGCGACCCGAAGGCGGTCAGGAGCGCCCGGCACGCCACCACCGCCTGAACCACGTGCGACCCGCACCATGCCACGAGGGGCCCGACCGTCCGGTCGGGCCCCTCGTGGCATGGTGGGCGCGGTCGGAAAGAAGGCCCACGGCCACACCCCGCGTGGGGCCGGTCAGGATGGGCCGCTCGATGCCGCAGCGGCGGCCCGGTGCCGGCCGGCGACGAGGGCGGCCTCGTTGCTGACCGCCCAGTCGGCGAGGGCGGACAGCGGGCCGAGCAGGCTCTGCCCGAGCGGGGTGAGCCGGTATTCGACGCTGGGCGGGACGGTGGGATGGACCTCGCGCAGCACCAGGCCGGCCGCCTCCAGACCACGCAGGGTGCGGGTCAACATGCGTTGGCTGATCCCGCCGATGGCCCGGTGCAGCTCGTTGAAGCGGTACGGCTGACGGCCCAGCAGGACCAGCACCAGCATCGACCACTTGTCGCTGAGCAGCCGCAAAAGGCCGGTGACCGGGCAGCCGTCGTACTCGTCGGCCGGAACGGGCGTCGGCAGCGCCGCGCCCACCAGGGAAGGAACATCCGTGTGCGCTGGGGACATGAAACTGCCTTCTTCCGCCGCCGTCGGCCTCCGAACAGGATTGTGCCGAGGTTGACGTCCGGTGCCGAACGGGGGCCACCGGGCGACGGGAAGGGGTGGTATGCGGGTCACCGTCATCAGCGGCGGCACCGACGGCATGGGTCGGGGCACCCTCGAAGCCCGGCTCCGACGCGGGGACGAGGTCGTCGCCATCGGCAGCAACCCCGCGAAGGGGCGGTCCGTACAGGCGCTCTCCGACCGGGTGCACTTCCTCCGGGCGGATCTGCGCTCGGTGGCGGCGACCCGCCGGGTCATCGACGTCATCCGCGACCGGTGGCCGACGGTGGACGCCCTGGTGCTGTGCGCCAACCGGCAGTCACCCCGGCGGGTGGTCACCGACGAGGGCCTGGAGCAGACCTTCGCGCTGTACTACCTGAGCCGTTACCTGCTCAGCCACGGCCTGCGCGACCAGCTCGACGCCGCCGAGCGGCCGGTGATCATCAACGTGGCAGGCGTCGGCAGCACCAGGGGTTCGATCCACTGGGACGACCTCCAACTCACCCGCAGGTACGGCATGGTGGACGCCCAGTTGCAGGCCGGCCGGGCGAACGACCTGCTCGGGGTGGACTTCGCGGCACGCTCCGGCGCGCGGGCCCGGTACGTGCTCTACCACCCCGGCTTCACCCGCAGCGGCGACCTGTCGACCATGCCGGCGGCGGTCCGTGGGGTGATCCGGGCGGCGTCGGTCTTCGCCAGGCCGGTCGGAAAGTCGGTCCGCCCTGTCGTGGAGTGGATCGAGAACCCGCCGTCGGAGGCGCTGACCGCCAACGACCGGGGCCGACCCGTGCCACCGTCGACCGGGACGCTCGATCCGGCCACCGCCCGGCGTCTCGGGGCGGTGACCGGCGCGCTGCTCACCCGCCTGCACCCCGGCTGAACCGGTGGCTCACCACAGGGTCACCGGTGCGCCCGTGGGCGCGGGCAGGATCTGCCGTACCCGGCCGGGGGGCACGCTGCGCTGTCGCCACTCCCGGGGGTAGCCCACCGAGACCTCCTCGAACCGCACCCCGTCCTTCCAGGTGGTACGGGGGATGTGCAGGTGCCCGTAGACCACGGTGGTGGCGGCGAACCGACGGTGCCAGTCGGCGGTGGCCTCCGTGCCGCACCACTGGGCGAAGATCGGGTAGCGCAGCACCTCGGTCGGGTGGCGGTCCAGCGGCCAGTGGTTGATCAGCACGGTGGGCAGATCCGGGTCGCGGGCTTCCAACCGACTGGCGGTCTGCGCCAGCCGGGCTTCACACCACGCCTGCCGGCTCGGGTACGGGTCGGGGTGCAGCATGAACTCGTCGGTGCAGACGATCCCGGTCCGGTACGCCTCGGCCAGCGCCGCCTCCCGGGTGTCGAAACCCGGGGGCCGCCAGCTGTAGTCGTAGAGCAGGAACAGGGGGGCGACCAGCGCCGGACCGCCGGGCCCCCGCCACACCCGGTAGTCGTCCTCGGGGGTGACCACGCCCAGTTCCCGGCACCGCCGGACCAGCAGCTCGTAACGCTCCACCCCGCGCAGGGTCACCGGGTCGGCCGGCGGGGTCCACAGTTCGTGGTTGCCCGGCGCCCAGATGACGGTGTCGAAGCGTTCGGCGAGCGTGCCGAGCGTCCACTCGATGTCGGCGACGGTCTCCGCCACGTCACCGGCGACGATCAGCCAGTCCCGTGGCGAGGCGGGGCGTAGCGCCTCGACCAGGGCACGATTCTCCGCGTACCCGACGTGCAGGTCGCTGATCGCGACCAGACTGCCCTCGATGTCCTCCCCCAGCATCCGCCGATCGTACGCAGACGGCTCCCCGGCGTGCGGCACGCGGGAGCACCCCTCGGCCGGGGTCGGTCGGCGGAGCCGGGCCCGGCCACCCTGTCCTCGCCCCTCATCGTCGCTGTGGAGCCCGGCGCGGCCACGGTCGCCGGGTCGGCCCTGCCCTCCGCGCCGACGATCCGGTCGCCCATCTCGGCACGATCGAAGAACTGCGTCCCGGTCGGGCCGGGCAGCGTGGCCGCGACCGACGAGGTGCTCCGGAGGTGCTCCGGAGGGTCCACCGGCCACCCGGTAGGATCGTCGGCGGGCCGTGACTGGCGCGTGGGGATGGAGCACCATCGGGAAGCGGCCCCGTCATGAGGACGCACGCCGAGCGCCTGGGCCTTCCGCACGTCACCTGGAGGTCGCATGTCGCGCAACGCCGAGTCCACCGCTTTCCGCAGCGCGCTCGAGGTGATCCGGGCGGTCGAGCCCCGGGTGGCCGACGCCATCGGCGCGGAGCTGGCCGACCAGCGTGAGTCGTTGAAGCTGATCGCCAGCGAGAACTACGCCTCCCCGGCGACCCTGCTGACCATGGGCAACTGGTTCAGCGACAAGTACGCCGAGGGCACCGTCGGCCGCCGCTTCTACGCCGGCTGCCAGAACGTCGACACCGTCGAGGCGCTCGCCGCCGAGCACGCCAAGGAGCTGTTCGGGGCCGCCCACGCGTACGTGCAGCCGCACTCGGGCATCGACGCGAACCTGGTCGCGTTCTGGGCGATCCTGGCCGACCGGGTCGAGTCTCCGGCTCTGAAGAAGGCCCAGGTACGCCAGGTCAACGACCTGACCGAGGCGGACTGGTTCGCGCTGCGCCGCGAGCTGGGCAACCAGCGGATGCTGGGCATGTCGCTGGACGCCGGCGGCCACCTCACCCACGGTTTCCGGCCGAACATCTCCGGCAAGATGTTCGACCAGCGCAGCTACGGCACCGACCCGGCCACCGGCCTGATCGACTACGACCGGGTCGCCGAGGCCGCCCGGGACTTCAAGCCGCTGATCCTGGTCGCCGGCTACTCGGCGTACCCCCGGAAGGTGAACTTCCGGATCATGCGGGAGATCGCCGACTCGGTCGGCGCGACCTTCATGGTCGACATGGCGCACTTCGCCGGCCTGGTCGCCGGGAAGGTCTTCACCGGCGACTTCGACCCGGTGCCGCACGCGCACATCGTCACCACCACCACCCACAAGTCGCTGCGCGGCCCGCGCGGCGGCATGGTGCTCTGCGGCCCGGAGCTCGCCGACCAGGTCGACCGGGGCTGCCCGATGGTGCTCGGCGGCCCGCTGCCGCACGTGATGGCGGCCAAGGCGGTCGCGCTGGCCGAGGCCCGGCGGCCCGACTTCGCCGACTACGCGCAGCGGATCGTCGACAACGCGCAGGCGCTCGCCGAGGGGTTGCTGCGCCGGGGCACCACCCTGGTCACCGGCGGCACCGACAACCACCTGGTGCTGCTCGACGTCTCCGGCTACGGCCTCACCGGCCGGCAGGCCGAGCAGGCGTTGCTCGACTCGGGCATCGTCACCAACCGCAACGCCGTCCCGCAGGACCGCAACGGCGCCTGGTACACCTCCGGCATCCGGATCGGCACCCCGGCGCTGACCACGCGGGGCCTCGGCACCGCCGAGATGGACGCCACCGCCGAGCTGATCCACACCGTGCTCAGCCAGACCACGCCGGGGGCCAACGCCGACGGCACCCCGTCGAAGGCCAAGTACGTGCTCGACCCGGCGGTCGCCGACTCGGTCGGCAAGCAGGCCACCGACCTGCTCGCCGGCTTCCCCCTCTATCCCACCGTCGCCCTCGACTGACCACGCCCCGCCCCCGCGCCTGCCCGCCCCTCCCCCGCCAACCCGACCGAACCCCGGCCGGAGGCATCGGGTGGGGCGGGTTGGCGGGGTGATCAAGAGGTTCTGGTCAGGGGAGGTCGTTCTGGTGACCGAAACCTCTTGATCACCCGAACGACCGGGTGGCGGGGTGGCTGGGTGACAGCCGGCGGGGGTCAGCCGAGGGGGCGCTTGAGGTGGTAGCGGTGGACCTCGGTGCTGCCCTGGATGTTGTTGACGTCCTCGGCGGCGGAGACCAACTCCCAGCCCTCCCGGCCGACCCGGTTGAGGTGGGCGATCGCGGTGTCGCCGTACGCCGTGACGTCGGTGCGTGAGCCGTCCGGGCCGTACCAGACGAACGAGACGTGGAACTGGCGTCCCTGTCCCTGGTAGCGGCGGACCAACAGGGCGTACTCCCAAGCGATCATGCGTCCATTATGGCCACCGCCACGCCCGCTGCACAGCACGGGGGGTGGCGGTTCGACGACACCGGGTGGGGGTCGGCTCAGCCGGCCGGGATCGCGGCGCGGGTCAGCTCGTCGGTGATCAGCGCGGCCAGCCGGTCCAGGCCGAGGTCGATCTGCGCCGGGGTGACGGCGCTGACCGACAGCCGCAACGCGTCGACCGGACGGCCGTCGTCGTAGAAGTGCGCCATCGGGGTCCAGAGCACCCCGTACCGCTCGGCGGAACGGCGCAGCAGCGCGTCGTCCACCGGGAACGGGACGGTGACCACGACGAAGAAGCCCCCGGCCGGGGTGTTCCAACGCACCGGCGAGCCGGCCGGGAAACGCCGCCGCAGGCCGGCGAGGAGATGGTCCCGGTTGCGGGTGTACGCCTCCCGTTCCCGCCGGTTCGCGGCGACCAGCGAGCAGCCGTGTTCCAGCAGGGCCCCGCCGATCACGGCCTGGGCCAGCGGCGACGTGTTCACCGAGACCATACTCTTGATCTTGGCGAGCTGGTCGGCGAACAAGCCCACCCCGCCGCCGACCCCACCGACCCGCTGGTCGGCCACCAGGTAGCCGATCCGCGCCCCGGGCAGCACCGTCTTGGCGAACGAGCCGAGATAGACCACCCGCCGTCGGGTGTCGAGCGCCTTGAGCGTCGGCACCCGGTCGGCGTCCCCGGCCGGGAACAGACCGTATGGATTGTCCTCGATCAGCAGCAGGTCCTCCTCGGCGGCCAGGTCCAGCAGCCGCTGCCGGTCGGCCAACCCGATGCTGGTGCCGGAGGGGTTGGCGAAGTCGGGCATCACGTAGCAGGCCCGGGGGCGCAGCCCCTCGTCCCGGGCCCGGTGCGCCTGCGCCCGCAGGTCCGCCAGGTCCACCCCGGCCGGGCCACCGGCCACCGGCCGCACCGGCAGGTCCACCAGCCGGGCCGCCCCGGTCAACCCCACGTACGTCGGGGCGACGGCGAGCAGCACGTCGGTCGGGCCGGCCCGTAACGCCCGCAGCACCAGCAGCATCGCCTCCTGGCAGCCGACGGTCACCACCACCGCCTCGTCGTCGACGTGGACGTCCTCGTCGACGGCGAGGTTACGGGCGATCAGGTGATGGATGATCCCCTTTGTCCGGCCGTACTGGAACAGGGTGCGGCGGACCTGGTCAGGGCTCTGCCCGAGGTCGTCGGCGAGGTGCCGGCGGAACCGGTCCAGCCAGCGCCCCGGCGCGTCGTCGTCGAAGAACTCCTCGTACGGCCGCCCGGCCGCCAGCGACACCGCGTCGGGCCAGTGCTGGGACACCTCGTTGAGGAAGTTCATCGAGTTCAGCACCGGGTCGTCGACCGCCGGGTGCAGGGTCGCCAGGTCCAGGTCCACCAGATGCTCCAACGGGTCAGCCTCCGGTCAGGGTACGCAGCCGCCGGGCCTGCGCCGGGTCGGCACAGCCGGTCAGGGTCAACGCGTCGCGCAACTCCACGGCGAGCAGGTCGAGGGCGGCCCGTGCCCCGGCGCGCCCGCCGGCCGCCAGCGCCCACAGCATCGGGCGGCCCAACAGCACCCCGGTCGCACCGAGGGCGAGCGCGCGCAGCACGTCCGTGCCGGACCGTACCCCGCTGTCCAGCAGCACCTCGATCCGCCCGCCGACGGCCGCGACCACCTCGGGCAGCATGGTGGCGGTGGCCGGCGCCCCGTCGAGCTGCCGGCCGCCGTGGTTGGAGACCACCACGGCGTCCACCCCGACGTCGGCGGCGCGGACCGCGTCGCGCGGGTCGAGCACCCCCTTGACCAGCAGCGGCAACCGGGTGCGTTCCCGCAGCCAGGCCAGATCCGCCCAGGTCAGCGCGGGGGCGAAGGCGGCCTCGGTGTGTGCGGCGATGGCCGACACGCCGGGGGTGCCGGCGTGGGCCAGGTCGTCGCGGCCGGCGGGCAGGTTGGCGGCGGTCACCTCCGGCGGCAACGCGAAGCCGTTGCGCACGTCGCGCAGCCGCCGGCCGAGCACCGGCACGTCGACGGTGACCATCAACGCGGCGCAGCCGGCGGCGTGCGCCCGGTCGAGCAGGTCGGCGACCAGCCCCCGGTCGCGCAGCCAGTAGAGCTGGAACCAGACCGGTCCCTCGGTGGCGGCGGTGACCTGCTCGACCGGGGTGCTGCTCAACGTGCTCAGCACGTAGGGCACGCCGGCCGCACCGGCCGCCGCCGCGAGCGCCGGCTCACCGTCCGGGTGCAGCAACCGCTGGTACGCCATCGGCGCGACCGCCACCGGCATCGCCTGCTCCCGGCCGAGCAGCACTGCGTCGGTGCGCGGACGTTCCACCCCGGTCAGCACCCGGGGCAGCACGGCGACCCGGTCCAGGGCGGCCCGGTTGGCGGCCAGCGTGGTCTCCACCCCGCTGCCCCCGCCGACGAAGTCCCAGACCCCGGCCGGGAGCGCCCGCCGGGCCAGCTCGGCGAAGTCGGCCAGGCTGACCGGCTGCCGGTCGACCTCCCCGACGGTCACCGCCCGTCCCCCGCCGTGGCGGTGGCCACCCCGCCGGCCGGCGGGGTGGGCAGCCCGAAGACCTCCCGGAGGAAGGCGGCGGCCTCGTCCTGGGCGCGCCGACCGGCGTCGAAGACCCCGGGCATGGCGAAGAACCCGTGGATCATCCCGGGATAGCAGGTGGCCCGCACCGGCACGCCGGCCTCCCGCAGTCGTTGCGCGTACCGCTCCCCCTCGTCCCGCAGCGGGTCGTGTTCGGCGGTGACCACCAGGGCCGGCGGCAGGCCGGACAGGTCGTCGGCGAGCAGCGGCGAGGCCAGCGGATCGGCCGCGTCCGCCGGGTCGGCCAGGTAGTGCCCCCGGTACCAGTCGACGGAGTGCCTGTTGAACAGCAACGGGTCCTGCTCGTCGCCGGTGCCCCGGGCGTCGGCGTCATCCTGGTCGGTGGCGGGGCGCGGGCGGTCGGCCCGCTGGTCGGTGTTCGGATAGACCAGCAGTTGCCCGGCCAGCCGGGGGCCACCCTCGGCGCGGGCCAGCAGGGTCACCGCCGCCGCCAGGTTGCCCCCGGCGCTGTCCCCGCCCACCGCCAGCCGGTCCGGGTCCACCCGCAGCTCGGCGGCGTGCTCAGCCAGCCACCGGGTGGCGGCGTGGCAGTCCAGCACGGCCGCCGGGAACGGGTGCTCCGGGGCAAGCCGGTAACCGACCGTCACCACCTGGCAGCCGGTGGCGTTGGCCAGCCGGCGGCAGATCCCGTCGGCGGTCTCCACACTGCCCAACGTCCAGCCGCCACCGAAGAAGTAGACCAGGGTGGGCAGCGGCCCGTCACCGGCCGGCCGGTGCACGCGGACCCGCAGGTCCCCGTCGGGGCCGGGGACGGTCGTGTCGCGTACCTCGTGGACCGGCTCGACATCGCCGCCGCCGGCCCGGATCGCGGCGAGGTCGGCGGCGCGGGCCTCGGCGAGGGTCTGGGTGTACAGCGGCGCGACGCCGGCGGCGGCCCGCGCGGCCCGGTACGCCACCACCTGGGGGTCGAAGGACATGGGATCGGCTCCTATCCGCCGGTGGTGACGAAGAGCTTGTCGATGCCGCGCAGGAACAGGCTCCCGCTGTAGTCGGCCGGCTGGCTGACCGCGAGCCGGGGGAACCGCGCGAAGAGCCGGGGCAGGCCGAGCCGGCCCTCCAGGCGGGACACCGCCGCGCCGAGGCAGAAGTGCGGGCCGACGCCGAAGGCCAGCGACGGGGGGCCGTCGCGGCGCGGGTCGAACCGGTCCGGCCCGGGGAAGCGGTGCGGGTCCCGGTTGGCCCCGGCGATGATCAGTAGGACGTTCTCGTCCCGGGCGACCGGCACGCCACCCAGCACGGTGTCCCGGGGCGCGGCGCGGGCCAGGAAGTGCACCGGGCTCTGCAGCCGCAGCACCTCGTCGACGCAGCCCTGGGCCAGCGTCTCGTCGCCGGGCAGCGCGGCCACCGTGTCGGGGTGCTCCAGCAGCACCGGCAGGCCGTTGCTGAACATGTAGACGGTGGTGACGAAGCTGGCGTTGAACAGCACGATCAGGTTGCTGATCAACTCCTCCTCGGTCAGGTCGACCTCGCCGGAGTCCAGCGCCTCGACCAGCCCGGAGATCAGGTCCTCACCCGGCTGGCGGCGACGGTGCCCGATCAGGTCCCGGTAGAGCGCCCGCAACTCCTCGGCGGCCTGGTTGGCCAGGGCCAGCCGCTGCGGGGTCTTGCCGGCCACGTCGAGGAACTCGTCGATCCAGTCGACCCGCTGCCGGTACCAGGCCAGCTCGCTCTCGGGCAGGCCGATGAACTCGGCCATCACCAACGCCGGCACCGGATAGGCGAAGTCCGCGACGAAGTCGACCTCGGAGCCGTCGGAGCCGGTGTCGGCCATCCGGTCCAGCAGGGTGTCGACCACCCGGACGATCACCGGTTCCAGCGCGCCGAGCCGGCGCGGGGTGAAGGTACGGGAGAACACGCCCCGCATCCGGCCGTGGTCGGGCGGGTTGACGAACATCATCGACGACTGGAAGGTCCGCAGGATCTCCTGCTCCTCCCAGCCCGGCGGGGGTTGCTTGTACCACTCCGGATCACGCAGCACCTGGTCGACCAGGTCGTAGCCGACGGCCACGGCGCTGACCGTGCTGTGCTCCGGACGGTTCGGGATGACGCTGATCGGCCCGTGTTCGTGCAGGGCCGCGTACCACGGATAGGGGTTCTGCCGGCCGGCCTCGCTGTACAGACCGGACAGGATCTCGTCGACGTCCACGATGGTGCTTCCTCCCCAGGAAATGACCGGGGGGCGACGGGTCACCCCCGCCGCCCCACCGGTGTCACAGACCGAGCAGTCGAAGGGGTACGGCGTCCGCCAACGCCTGGTTGCCGGCGTCGTTCGGGTGGATGTGGTCACCGGCGTCGTACGCGGGCAGCAGCCGGCTCGGCTGGGCCGGGTCACGCAGCACCGCATCGAAGTCGAGCAGCCCGTCGAACTCCGCCGCTCCCGGCCCCCGCAGCCAGGTGTTCACCGCCTGCCGGGTGGCGTCCTTCTCGGGCGTCCACACCCCCGGGTTGCCGTGCCCCTCGTACGGGGTGAGGGTGACCGCGAGGCTGCGCAGGCCGCGCGCCTTGGCCTGCTTGTTGATCTGCCGCAGCGAGGTGATGATCCGGTCGGCGGAGTCGTCGGACATCCAGATGTCGTTGATGCCGAGGTGGGTCACCAGGGTCTTCACGCCGGTCTGCGGGAAGACGTCCTCGTTGAGCCGGGCCAGCGCGTTCGGACCCAGCTCGTAGTAGCCGGGGAAGCCGCCCGCGCCGGGCTCGGTGCCCTCGTGGTTGAGCCGGTTACCGGCCAGGCTCAGGTTGAGCACCCCGGGGGTGCGCACCTCGGGCCGTGCGGCGACCAGCCGCCCGGCGAGCAGTTCCGGCCAGCGCTTGTTGGCATTCACGGTGCTGCCGTTGGCGTCCCCGATCGAGTCGCTGAGCACCACCACCGCACCCGGGCTCGCCGGGCGCAGCACGTCGATGCCGGACAGGAACATCCAGCAGCAGTCCGGGCGGATGGTGAAGCCGGCGCCGTCGGCGGCGGTGGTCAGGTCGTTCGCCCCGATGAAGGTGGTGACCTTGGACTGGCCGTGGAACGTGACCGGCCCGGTGAGCACCGGGAAGTGCAGGGTGACCACCAGGTCCTCCTGCTCGCCGACCGCGTAGGTCAACGGGTCGCTGAGCAGTTCGGCACCCTTGTTCATGGTCGCCGAGGTGGACCCGCCGAACTTCAGCTCCCGCACGGTGCCGGGCAGGATGTCCGACCTGTCGGTCAGGGTGGCGGTGTTCGGGCGGGCGACGGTGGCGTGTCCCACCTGCACGGCCTGCTCGCCGTAGAGGTTGCTCAGCCGGACCCGCAGCCGCTCGCCACCCACGGTGGTGCGCACGGTCATCCGGATGCTCTGGTTGTTCAGGCCGGTGTTCGTCAGCCCGACGGTGTTGCCGCGGGTGACCGCCGCGGCCCACGTACCCGCCCACTGCGGCCGGGCGGCTGCCGCGGCGGTGTCCGAGTCGGACGGACCGGCGCTGGCCACCACCGCCGGGGCGCTCACGACCAGCAACGCGGCCGCGGACGCTATGACCTGCCATCTCTTCGGGGTCGACATTGAACCTCCATGTTGGGCCGCCCAGGGCCGGCGTCCATTGACGGCACCGCCCGGACGATGGTCCAGAAACCTAGCCGTGACGTCTGACAGGCGTCAATCAACCCGATAGACATGATCAATTGTCCATGGTGGGCAGCTCATCGCCGTTCGGCTCTGTCACCGGGCGAGGCCACCGGCCTAGGCTCGCTACCGGCGGCGGTGCGCCCGCCCATGGCGCGCACCCCCGTCGCGGGCCGGGCGGGGACCTGCCCGGCCGCCAACCCGGCCGGTCGCCACGGCGGGTCCCACCGGGCCGCCGGCGACCCGCCGCATCGACCTGGGGGCTGTGCGATGACCGACGGGGCCGACCGATCCACCACCTACGTGCACGACGCGCTGGAGCTGTTCGCCGGCTTCGGCGACCGGGAGGCGCTGGTCGGCGACGGCAGGCGGCTGACCTACCCGCAGGTCGCCGCCGAGGTACGCGGTCTGGCGTACGCCCTGACCGGCCACGGGGTACGCCCCGGCGCGGCGGTGCTGGTGATGCTCGGCAACGCGGTAGAGGGTCCGCTGCTCCAGCTCGCCCTGCACCTGCTCGGCTGCCGCAGCATGTGGATCGCCCCGGTCACCTCCCGGCGGGAGATCGACGAGTTCGTCCGGCTGGCCCGTCCCGACGTGTTCGTGCACCACGCGCAGGCCCCGGACGGGCTGGGCGACCAGATCGCCGCCTCGCTGTCCGGGGTGCCGGTGCTGCGGCTGGGCGTCGAGTTGACCGCCGACGCCCCGCCGGTCGAGCTGCCCGCGCGGGTGCCGACCCCGGAGTCGTTCCTACAGACCAGCGGCACCACCGGCACCCCCAAGCTGGTGCACCACCGGGAGAGCTTCTACCGGCAGGTGCTGGCCCTGGCGGCGGATTTCCGCGCCGCCGGTTTCCCGCTGCTGCGGCACCTGTCGCACTCCCCGATGTGGCTCGCCAGCGGCCAGATCACCACCCTGTTCAACCTGTTCACCGGCGGCGTGCTCTTCCTGCGCCAGCAGTGGGATCCGGCCGCGTTCATCGCCACCGTCGACGCCGAACGGCTCACCTCCACCTTCGTCACCCCGCCGATGCTCTACGAGGTGCTCGACCATCCGGCCCTGCCCGACGCGGACTTCTCCGCCATGTTCATGTTCAACGTGGGTGCCGGGCCGGCCGCGCCCGCCCGGCTGCGCCAGGCCATCGCCCGGTTCGGCCCGTGCCTGCGCATCGTGTACGGCCTCAGCGAGGCGGTGGTGATCTGCGCCCAGCCCGGCCTGACGGAGGACCCGGCCCACCCGGAGCGGTTGGGTTCCTGCGGCCGGCCGTACGGGGACGTCACGGTGGAGATCCGCGACGCCGACGGGCGGGTGCTGCCGGCCGGCACGGACGGCGAGGTGTGGGTGCGCACGAAACTCAGCTTCCACGGCTACCACGGCCAGCCCGAGCTGACCGCCGAGACGCTCGTCGACGGCTGGGTACGCACCCGCGACATCGGCCACCTCGACGACGACGGGTTCCTCTACCTGGTCGACCGGTTGCAGGACCGCATCCTCACCCGGCAGCGCAGTTGGCCGATCTACTCCCGACCGATCGAGGACGTCCTGGCCGGGCATCCGGAGGTGCGCGCGGCGGCGGTGATCGGGGTGCCCGACCCGGTCGCCGGGGAGCTGCCGTACGCGTACGTGGTGCGCGCGCCGGGGGCGACGGTGACCGGAGCGGAACTGATCGGTCTGGTCACCACCGAACTGAGTGACACCTGGGCGCCGGGTGCGGTGGAATTCGTCGACGCGCTGCCCCTGAACCGGTCGGCCAAGGTGGACAAGCGGGCGCTACGCGGACGGTACGCCGCCGGCGTGCCCGCCGCGGTCGGCAGCCCGTCGTGACCGCCGACGCCGACACCGGCCCGCGTACCACCACCGACGGCGACCCGTGGCCGGCCGACGCCGGGGCTCCCGGCGGGGCATCCGGCCTGCGACCGGCCGACGGCCCGACCGGTCCCGGACCGACCCCCGGTCAGGACGACACCGGAGCGGACGGCGTCGGGGCGGGTAGGGCCGGGGCGGGCGACGCCGGATCGCTCGCCGCACCGCCGGGTCCCGCGCGGCGGGCCGCCCGGCGGGAACTGGTCACCCTGGTCGCCGCCGATCTCATCTCCAACCTGGGCAGCCGGATCTCGGTGATCGCGATCCCCTGGCTGGTGCTCACCACCACCGGCAGCCCGGCCAAGATGGGCATCGTCGCGGCGGCCGAGTTCCTGCCGTACATGCTATCCAGCTCGTTGGCGACGCCGTGGGCGGACCGGTTCGGGGTACGACGTACCTCCATCACGGTGGACGCGGCGAGCGCGGCCGTGATCGCGGTGGTCGCGCTCGCCCCGTGGCTCGGTTTCGGGGCGCTCGTCGCCCTCGTCGCGGTGGCCGGCGGCCTGCGCGGCATCGGTGACCGGGTCAAGCACGTCATGT
The DNA here is from genome assembly GCF_016900955.1 of Micromonospora humidisoli. Taxonomy (NCBI): domain Bacteria; kingdom Bacillati; phylum Actinomycetota; class Actinomycetes; order Micromonosporales; family Micromonosporaceae; genus Micromonospora; species Micromonospora humidisoli. The sequence goes on along the minus strand of NZ_JAFEUO010000006.1, from coordinate 376,297 downwards.
TCCGGCCGGCCGCGCAGCGGGCCGGGGTGGAGCTGATCCGGCTCACCTCCGCCTACGACGGGCTGGCGCGCGGGGTGGCGCTGTTCGGCACGGTCATCGGCGGTCTGCTCATCGACTGGGTCGGGGTGACCCGGGCGATCTGGATCGACGCGGGCACCTTCGCGGTCTGCGCACTACTGGTCGGGGTGCTGGTGCGCCCGCCCGTAAGCGACGCGCCCGTCGCGCCCCGGGAGGGCTACTTCCAGGCGTTGCGCACCGGCTTCGGCTATCTGCGCACCGACCGGGTGCTGCTGACCATGCTGGTGGTGGTCTCCGCCCTGAACATGTTCGCCGCCGCCAACACGGCCGTCTGGGTGCCGCTGTGGGTCCGCGACGAACTCGGCGACCCGGCCGGGTTCGGGCTGGTGCTCGGGGTGTTCGGCGGTGGCGCGCTGCTCGGCAACGTGGTCTTCACCATGCTCGGCCCCCGGCTGCCCCGGAGCCTGGTCTTCGCGGCCGGGGCGGCGTTGAGCGGCGCGCCCCGCCTGCTGGCGCTGGCGCTGACCGACCACCTGGTGGTGGTGCTGGTGGTGACGTTCCTGTCCGGGATCGGCATCGCGGCGGTCAACCCGCTGCTCGGCGCGGCCCTCTACGAACGGGTGCCGGACGCGTTGCAGACCCGGGTGCTGGGGATCTCCGGTTCGCTGGCGTTCGTCGGGCTGCCGGTGGGAGCACTGCTCGGCGGCTGGTCGGTGACGGTGCTCGGGCTGCGGCCGGCACTGCTGGTGATGGCGGTGGTGTGCGCGGTGCTGACCGTGCTGCCGCTGTTCGCCGGGCCGCTGCGGATGGGCCGGCCGGCACCCCCGCCGGCGGCCGTCGAACCGGGCTGACGCCCGACGGGTCCACCCGGCCGCCCGCACCGCCCGACGCCGACAACCTACCCGCGACGACCGACACAACCGCCGGACCGGCCGGGACGGGCCGGGGACCAGGCGGGCCGGGGTCGGGAGACCGGGCCGGGGCCGGCGCTGGTTGGCGCACCGGGACGACCATCAGGCGATCCGGGCGGTCGGTGTGATCGACGGCACCGGTCCGGTCGGCTACATTCCCGGCCATGTCATCGATGTTGACCGAGGCCACCGATCCGTACTGCCTGCGCGAGGGGGAGAGCGCCGCGCTGCTGCGCGACCATCCGTGGCACCGGTTCGTGGTGCTCGGCGACAGCGTCGCCGAGGGCATGTGCGAGCCGGTCGAGGGGTACCCGGACGTGCAGTGGGCCGACCGGGTCGCCGCCGAACTGTCGGCGGTACGCCCCGGGATGGCGTACCTGAACCTGGGTCGGCGCGGGCTGCGGGCGCAGCAGGTGCGCGCGGGTCAGCTGGACCGGGCGTTGGCCTTCTCCCCCGACCTGGCGCTGGTGGTCTGCGGCGGTAACGACGCCTTCCGGACGGCGTTCGACCCGGACGCGGTGGACACCGAGTTGACCGCGATCGTCGGGGCGCTGCGCGACGCCGGGGTGGACGTGATCACGGTGGGCATGTTCGACGTGTCGCACAGTCCGGCGGTCCCGGCGGCGCTGCGGCCCGGCCTGGGCGCCCGGATGCGGCTGCTCTCCTCGCGTACCAGGCGGCTGGCCGACCGGTTGGGGGCGCTGCACGTGCACCTGACCGATCATCCGGCCGGCACCGATCCGTCGATGTACAGCAGCGACGGCCGGCACGGCAGCGCCCGCAGCGACGCCATCGCCGCCGCCGAAACCATCCGCCGCCTCGGCACCCACCTGGGCACCCACCCCTGACCACCCGCCCCACCCTGCACCACCCGCCCCGCCCCACCCGCCCCGCCCTGCCCGCCCTGCCCCGCCCGGCAGTGTCGATCAAGAGGTTTACGTCAGGACATCGGCCCCGGATGACGCGAACCTCTTGATCGACACGCAAACCTCTTGATCGACGCGGCGGGAGCAGGGGCGGAGGCGGAGCAGGGGCCGAGCCGGGCCGGGTGGAGGCACGTGGAGGCGGGGACGAAGCGGGGTGGGATGTTGGACGGGGTGGGAGCGGTAGGGACAGGGCGGGTCGTCAGTCGGTGAGCAGGATGCCGGTGAGCAGGACGCCCCGGGCCAGGTTGAGGACCTCGTCGCAGCCGGGGAAGCCGACCCGGGCCAGGGCACCGGAGCCGGTCCGCCCGAACAGGTACGGGGCGATGCTGTAGGGAACCTCGGCGGTGACCGTCTCGCCGGTCTCGATCTGGACGAAGTCCATCTCCACCCGGTCGGCGGGCCAGTACCGCTGCAGGATGTCGCCGCCCCGGTCGAGGGCGACGCGCAGGCCCTCGGCCCAGTCCGCGTCGCTCAACTCCCGGCCGATGAGCACCCCGTGGCCGGCCGAGCCGTCGGCCGGCTTGACCACCAGGTTCTCCCGGTCGGCCAGGGCCCGCTCCAGTTCGGCGGCGGTGAACGCCACGGTGTGCGGGACGTACCGGCGGATCAGGGCCTGGTCGTCGGCGGAGAGCAGGTCCAGGTCCTCGTAGAGCCAGGCGAAGTTGACTTTGTTGCCGAGCAGCCAGGCGGCGGTGCTGACGAACATCGGCAGGGTGCCGGCATCGAGCGCGCCGGCCACCGCATCCAGGCCGGCGCTCGGGGTGACCCGGTTGGGCACGAAGAGGCGGAACAGCGCGTCGACAGGTGCACCGCCGACGACCAGCCGCTTCGCGTCGTCCAGGGTGGCCGTGCCGACCGGGGCGATCACCAGGTCGATGCCGAACCGGCGGGCCTGGTCGACCAGCGGAGAGAGGATCTTGATGAAGTCGTCAGGGGTCTCCAGGCCGGGGTAGTCGGCGTCGAAGTCGAGCAGCAGCGCCACCCGGGCCCCGTCGGGCAGGGACAGTCCGTCGCGGATCGCCACGAACCGCTGGTCGAGCAGGGACGGTGCCGGCCGCACCGGCAGCCCGTCGAGGATGCCCTGCTCCTGGTAGAGCGCCGCGTACCGGCGGACCACCGTGTCGGCGTCGAACCCGCCGCCCAGGCTGCTGTCGATGTTGTACTCGACGATCCTCGGCACGCCGCCGGAGATCAGCACGTCGGGCCGGTACGCGGCGAGCAGGTCCTCGGACAGTTCCTCGGACTCGTCGAGCAGCCGGGTCGCCCCTGCGGGCACCCCGAGCAGCCGCTGCAACTCCCCGGCGGTGCGGGCCCGCCGCCGGCAGGCGTCCAGGATGAGCTGGGCGATCCGGTCGCAGACCTCGTTCAGCTCGCGGAACGCGTCCGCCGGCATGACCGGGGGTCGGGCCAACCGCCACTGCTTGTTGTACGTCGCACAGCCGTAGAAGATCTCCCGCCAGGCGGCGGCCCCGCTGGCCACCATCGCCGTACGGGCCGGCTCCGGCAGCTCGCGCCACGCCTGACCGGGCTCGGGCCAGCGGTAGTTCGGATCGGTCATCATCTGTCCTTCATGGTCATGTGGATGGCGGCGGTGAGTTGCTCGCGGCCCGGCTGCACGGCCCGGTCGAGCACCGGCGCGAAGGGCAGCACCGCTCCGTCCGGCCGGGTGACCCGGCGCGGCGGCGCGACCAGCGGCACCCGTTCCAGCACCGAGGTGATGATCTCGGCAGCGATGCCGCAGGACCGGTTGGAGTCGTCGACGACCACCAGCCGGCCGGTGCGGGACACCGAGTCGAGCAGGCCGTCGAGGTCGAACGGGTAGATCGTGCGCGGGTCGAACACCTCCACCGACACCTGGTCGGCGAGTTCCTCGGCGACGGCGAGCGCGTCGTGCACCAGGTGCCCGATGGCGACCACGGTGACGTCGTCGCCGGCCCGGCGGACCACCCCGCGCCCGAGCGGCACCGGCGCGAGGGTGGCGAAGTCGACGTCGTCGCGGACCTCCATCGCGGCGGCCGGGGCGAAGACCACCACCGGGTCGTCGTGCCGGATCGCCGACGCCAGCAGCCCGTACGCGTCGGCCGGGGTGGCCGGCACCACGGTGACGATCCCGACGTGGGCGAACAGCGAGTACGGGTGGTCGGAGTGCTGCCCCGCCCAGCCGGTGCGGGAACCGGAGCCGGGCACCAGGTAGGTGACCGGCACCGCGCACTGCCCGCCGGTCATCATCGGGAACTTGTGCGCGTGGTTGACGATCTGCTCGAACACCAGGAACAGCAGCGACGGGATCTGGAACTCCACCACCGGCCGCAGCCCGGCCAGCGCCGCCCCGGTGGCGAAACTGGTGAACGCCTGCTCCGACAGCGGGGTGTCCAGCACCCGGTCCGGCCCGAACCGTTTGAGCAGGCCCGGGGTGACGTTGGCCGCGCCCACCCGGATGTCCTCGCCGAGCAGGAACACCGCCTCGTCCCGGGTCATCTCGTCGGTGAGCGCCCGGGTCAGCGCCTTGCGGTACGACAGCCGTGGCATCTCAGGAGCCTCCCCGGGCGGTCAGCCCACTGGCGTAGAGGTGGTCCAGCGCACCCGCCGGGTCCGGTTCGGGGCCGGCCAGGGCGAACGCGACGGCCGCGTCGAGGGTCGCCTCCACCTCGGCGTCGACCGCCTCCCGGTCGGCCGTCGACAACCGCTCCCCCTGGATCGTCACCGGGTCCCGGGAACGGCCGTCGGCCACCTCCTGCGGCGTGCGGTACTGCAGGCGTACCGCGTGTTCGAAGGTGTGGTGGGCGTCGAACCGGTAGGTACGGGCCTCGACCAGTTCCGGCCCGCCGCCGTCGCGCATCCGCGCGACGGCGGCGGCGGTGACCTGCCGGACCGCCTCCGGGTCCTGACCGTCGACGACGGTGGCCCGGATGCCGAACGCCTCGGCCCGACCGGTGATGGTGCCGGCGACCGCGCCGGCCACCGGCATGGTGGTGGCGTATCCGTTGTTCTCGCAGACCAGCAGGACCGGCACCCGCCAGAGCGCGGCCAGGTTGAACGCCTCCAGCAGCATCCCCTCGTTGACCGCGCCGTCACCGAAGAAGCTCGCCCCGACCACCGCGTTGCCGCGCTGCCGGTGCGCCCACACCGCGCCGGTGAGGATCGCCGGGGACGCCCCGACGATCGCGTTGGCGCCGAGCACCCCGATGGACAGGTCCGCGGCGTGCATCGAGCCGCCCCGGCCCCGGTTCAGTCCGGTTTCCCGGCCGCACAGTTCGGCCATCATCCGGGCCGGGTCGGCACCCTTGGCGAGCACGTGACCGTGCCCACGGTGGGTGCCGGTGACCAGGTCCCCCGCGGCGAGCGCGGCGCACACGCCGGCGGCGATCCCCTCCTGACCGAGGTAGGGGTGGATGCCGCCGACGATGTGCCCGGAGCGGACCAGGGCGATGGCCCGCTCCTCGAACCGGCGGATCAGCCGTACGGTGCGGTAGAGCCGGGCCGGGTCGGCGTCGGTCACCTGTCGCGGCCCTCCTTGACGGCGGCGAGGATGTCGTCCCAGAGCTGGGCACGGGCGGTCAGCGCCAGGTTGACCGTGTCGGCGCACTCCTGCCACTTGGCGTCGTCGTCGCCGCACAGGTCGGCGAGCATCTGCATCGCCATCGGGGTGTGCTGCTCGCCGTCGACCTCGATGTGCCGCTCCAGGTAGTCGACGAAGGTGTGCAGCCGGTTGCTGCGCTCGTTGACCGCGACGACCTGGGTGAACATGTCGGGGATCAGGTCCTCCCGGCCGAACGCGAACGCGGCGGCCTGGCAGTGCACCGGAGTCGACTCGATGATCTTCCAGGTGGTGGCGGCGAAGGCCCGCGACGCCTCGGGCACCCCGGCCTCGACCAGCGCGTCGGTCACCGACGTGCCGCCGCGCAGCAGGTCGACCAGCCGGTCGACGGCGGTGGTGTCCGCGCCCGCCTCCCCCATCCCCCGCACGTACAGCTCGAAGTGGCTGATGTAACCCTCGCCGAGCTCGTCGCTCTCCTCGACCATGACGATGTCGTTGATCAGCCGCCGGCTGCCGGTGGGCCCGGTGGGGATCCACGGCACGGTCACGCAGGTGAGCTGCCGCTGCAACGACTTCAGCAGGGACATGAAGTCCCAGACCGCGAAGACGTGGTGCTCCATGAAGGTGACAAGCGACTCGTGGGTGTCCAGGTTGGCGTAGAGCGGGTGCTTGACCACCACGTCGCGGCGGTCGGTCACCGCCTTCTCCAACCGCTCGATGCCCGGATGTGTCTTACCCCAGTCGTACCGTGACATGTTCAGCCTCCCTGCTGGGCGCGTTCGCGCCAGATGACCGGGCAGTAGTCGGGGTCCGCGTAGTCCGGCCGGCCGGAGTGGGTGCGGCGGACCAGCACGTCGTGGTTGTACGCGGCGAGGCTGCCGTCGGAGAGCGGGAACTCCTGGTAGGCGTTGTCGCCGTCCTGAAGGTGCAGCGAGATCGCCCGGCGCGGGCGTCCGCTGACGTTGGCGCCGCTGCCGTGGTAGGTGCGGCAGTGGTGGAAACTCATGTGCCCCTTGGGGATCACCATCGGAATCTTGCGGATCTGCGCGCCGTTGTGCGCCGCGTTCTCGGCCAGCATCTCCTCCAGCTGGTCGCGGTCCCGCTCGGCGAAGTGCCGCACGACGGTGTCGTCCGCGCCGGTCTCCGACCACCGGTGCGAACCGTCGACCATGGTGATCGTGCCCATCTCCTCACCGCAGTCGTGGAACGGGATGAACGCGGTCAGCATCTTCTCCGACGACGACGACGACCAGTAGTGCTTGTCGAAGTGCCAGGGCACGATGTTCGACGGCTCACCCGAGATCGGCGGCTTGTAGATCAGCGTGGACTGGAAGACCCGGATCTCGTCGGCCTGGGCCAGCCGGGCGGCGACCGCGCCGATCAGCGGCTTGCGCAGGATCGCGGCGATCCCGTCGTGTTCGTAGTGGACGTAGTCGTTGTGCCGCTGCACCGGGCCCTTCGACGGGTCCCAGTAGGCGAGCTTCGGCGGGCGCACCGGCAGGGCGCGGTCCCGTTCGCCGTCGTAGTAGCGGTCGGTGGCCGCGGTCAGCGCGTCCACCTCGTCGTCGGTGAGCAGCTTCTTGGACAGGTACCAGCCGTGCTCGGCGTAGTGGCGCACGTCCTCGTCGGACGGGAGCAGCGCCTCCTCCTCGGCGGTCAACGTCGGATGTGTCGTGGTCATGCACCTGCTCCTCGTGCCGTGCCGGCCGCGACGGCGGGGGTCGCCCCCGCCACGGCCAGCTCCCGTTCCTTGGCCTCGTAGAGGGCCCGGATGTTGCCGCTGCCGAAGGTCCGCGCCCCGCGCCGCTCGATGAGTTCGAGGAAGAGGGTGCGCCGCACGTGCATCGACTCGGTGAAGATCTGCAACAGCTGTCCGCCGTGGTCGGCGTCGACCAGGATGCTGAGGTCCCGCAGCCGGTCCAGCGGCGCGTCGACCTTGCCGACCCGCTGCTCCAGGGTGTCGTAGTAGGCCGCCGGGGTGCCGGCGAAGCGCACCCCGCGGGCCCCGAGCGCGCCGACCGCGCCGACGATGTCGTCGGTGCGCAGCCCCAGGTGCTGCACCCCGGCCCCGTGGTGCTCGGTGAGGAACGCGTCGATCTGGCCGGGACGCCGTCCGGCGTCCGGTTCCAGCAGCACCAGGGTGACCCGCCCGGAGGCGTCCTGCACCACCTTGGAGTTCATCGCCTGACCGGCGACCTCGATGTGCTCCTCGAAGATCTGCGCGAACCCGAAGACCCGCTCGTAGTGCGCGACGGTGTCGTCGAGCTGGCCGGGCGGCACGCACACCGCCAGGTGGTCGATCTCGGCGAGCAGCCGCTCGTCGGTCCCGCCGGCCGGGGTCGCCTCGATCGCGCCGGGCAGGAAGTCGGCCCGGTCGCCCCGGCGTTCCACCAGCCGGTGCAACACGTCACCGAAGCCGCCCACCTCGGCGGTCACCACCTCGGCGTCCGCGCCGGTCCAGGTGCGCGGCGGGGTCACCGGCGTCGCACCCCGGGCCACCAGCTCCGCGTACGCCCCGGCGGCGTCGCCGACCTCCACCGCCACCACCGCGATCCCGTCACCGTGCCTGGTGACGTACCCCGAGGCGGGATGGTCGGCGGTCAGGCCGGTGGTCAGCACCATCCGGATGTCGGCCTGCCCCAGCAGCAGGGACCGCTGCCCGACCAGCCCGGTCTCCGGCCCGCCCTGCCCGAGCAGGGTGAAACCGACGGCGGTACCGAAGTAGAAGGCCGCCTGTCGGGCGTCTCCCACGTACAGTTCGATGTGATCTATTCCGCGAATGTCCATCTCTCCAGCCCTTCCCCATGTCCCCCCGTGACTGCCGTCCGGGCACGTGCGGCCCGGGTCGCAGCGTCGATCACCTCCCCGGCTCGGCAGGCCGGGCGCCAGCCCCGGTGGTACGCCGCAGCAGCAGGCTCACGTTCTGCCCGCCGAATCCGAAGGAGTTGGTGAGCGCGAATTCGGCCCGGCTCGCCCGGGGCACGTCGCGGACGTGGTCCGCCGGGCAGTCCGGGTCCGGGTCGTCCAGGTGGTACGTCGGCGGCAGCAGGCCGGCACGCAGCGCCAGCGCGCAGGCCGCCGTCTCCACCACCCCGGACGCGCCCAGCAGGTGCCCGGTGAGCGCCTTGGTGGAGCTGACCGGCACCCCGCCGACGCCGAAGACCTTGCCCAGCGCGGTGCTCTCGGCGATGTCCCCGAGCTTGGTGCCGGTGCCGTGGGCGTTGACGTAGCCGACCTCGGCCGGTGGGACGTCGGCCCGGGCCAGGGCGGCGCGCATGCAGTCGGCCGCACCCTCGCCGTCGGGCCGGGGCATCGTCGGGTGGTGCGCGTCGGTGGTGCTGCCGTAGCCGGCCACCTCCGCGTAGGTGCGGGCGCCCCGGGCGGCGGCGTGGGCGGCCCGTTCCAGCACCAGCAGGGCGGCCCCCTCGGCGAGCACGAACCCGTTGCGTCGCCTGTCGAACGGACGGCTCGCCTCGGTCGGGTCGGCGAAGCCCCGGGCGAGCGCGCGGGCGTTGCCGAAGGTGTCGGCGAAGGTCGGGAAGAGCGGCGCCTCGCTGGCCCCGCAGAGCACCACGTCGGCCTCGCCGGCCCGGATCAGCCGGGCCGCGTCGGCGACCGCCTGGGCTCCGGAGGCACAGGCGGTGCCGACCGAGGAGCTGTAGCCGCGGATGCCGTGGGCGATGGCGATCCGCGCCGAGGCCATGTTGGGCAGGATGCCGGTCAGCAGGTACGGGCTGACCGCCGCCCGGCCGCGTTCGGTGCGGGCGATCACCTGCTGTTCCAGGGTGGACATGCCACCGACCCCGCCGACCACGACGCCGATCCGCGCCGGGTCGACGTCCCGGCCCACCTCGATGCCCGCGTCGGCGAGCGCGTCGGCGGCGGTGAGCAGGGCGAACAGCACCACCCGGTCGAGCACCTTGGTCTCCGGGCCGGTGGCGACCGTACGCGGGTCGATCGGCGGGAGCACCCCGGCGACCTCCAGCGACTCCCGGGCCGGATGTCCCTCGGGCGGTCGGCTCAACCCGGACCGGCCGGTGGTCAACGCGGCGAAGGTGTCCTCCACCCCCCGCCCGACCGGGCTGAACAGGCCCATGCCGGTGATGACGACGGTCATGACGACGACTCGGCGAGGAAGCGTTCCCGCAGCGCCACCTTGCGGACCTTGCCGGTGACGGTGACCGGGATGTCGTCGGCGCTCACCGGCACCACCCGGCGCAGGGTCGCCCCCACGTCCGCCCCGAGGGCGGCCCGGATCGTGTCGGTTCGGTCGACCGTCGGGTCGGCTCCGGCGGCCAGTTCCAGCAGCACGTCGGTGGTGACCGCGTCACCGTCGGCGACGATCAGCACGGTGCAGTCGGTGACGTCGGGGCAGGCGGCGAGGACGCGCTCCTCGGACAGCGCGGTGAAGTAGCGCCGCCCGTCGGGCAGCGTCACCGAGTCGACCGCCCGGTCCAGGTGGTAGTAGCGGCCGTCGGCGTCGGCGTGGACCAGGTCACCGGTGAGGTACCAGCCGCGCAGCCGGAACCGGTAGCTGGTGACCGAGTCGTTCCAGTAGCCGCGGAACAGCGACGGCGAGTCGATGCCGAGGAAACCCACCTGGCCGGGGGGCAGCTCGTTGCCCTCGGCGTCGAGGACGGCCACCTTCGCGAACCGGTAGGGCCGGCCCACGCAGCGGCCGTACCGGTCGGTGTCGGTGGTGTGCGTGATGTGGAACATCGAGTGGCCCATCTCGCTGGAGCCGAGGCCGTCGATGAACATCGAACCGGGGACGCGGGTGACGCCCTGCCGGGTGACCACGTCGCGGGAGCCGACCGCCACGAGTCGGCGGACGTGCGGCTCGTGCGAGCAGTCGCCGGTGTTGAACCACAGCCGCACCGAGTCCAGGTCGTACCCGCTGAGGTCGAAGCGGGCCAGCTCGGCCCAGGTCATCGAGAAGCCGAAGACCCCGTCGGGCCGCCACCGCTGGATGGCGTCGAGGACCCGTTCGCCGCCCTGCTCGGACAGCAGGAACATCTCCGCCCGGTTGCCCAGCGCCTGGTTGACCATCAGCACGGTCGCGGTGTGCGGGGCGGGCAGCGCGTTGAGGATGCGGCGGGTGCCCTGCGCCTGCGGCATGGACAGCAGGTGCCGGGTGGCGGCGAAGAGGCTGGCGTGCGAGTGCAGCACCGCCTTGGGCACCCCGGTGGTGCCGGACGTGTGGGTGATGACGATCGGGTCGTCGGGGTGGTGCCGGTAGTCGGCCGGGGCCTGCGCCGGGTCGCCGGTGCCGGCCCCCTGCGGGGTGCCCAGCAGCGGCACGCCCAGGTCGTGCCCGGCCAGCAACTCGGTGTGCGCGGCGTCGGCGAGCACCCCGGCACCGCGCAGCCGACGGATGTACTCGGCGGCGATCTCGGGGCGCAGCTTGCCGTTCATCAGCGCGGGGATCGCGCCGAGCCGGGCCAGCGCCAGGAAGCTCAGCACCATGTCGGCGGCGGCGGTGGCCCAGACGGCCACCGGGTCGCGGGGCCGCACCCCCCGGTCGTGCAGCCACGCCGCCCGCGCGGCGACCCGCTCGTCGAGCTGGCCCAGGGTGAGCGGCTGCCCGGCGGGGTGCCCGTCGACCGGGGTGTCGAAGGTCAGCCCCGGCCCCTGCGGGTCCGCGCCGTGGGCCAGCACCCGGGCCAGCACGTTCCCCGCGCCGAGCTGCGGATCGGCGGCGAGCACCCCCCGCAGTCCCTTCGTCCTCATTGACTGTCTCCTCCCCCCAGCAGCACCGCGACCGCACCGGTGGGCGTCGCGTCGGGTGCCTCGTCGATCAGGACCAGCAACGCCTCGTCGGCGTCGCCGTCGTACAGCAGCAGTTCCCCCTCGGCGGTGGCGTCGGCCCGTGGGTCGCCGGTCGGGCTCAGGCACACCACCGGCCCGGTCAGCCCGAAGCGGGCGGCGACCTGCCCGGCGACGCTGTTGGGCACCGACTGGAAGAAGAACAGTGGACCGACCCGCCCCCCGGCGGCGACGGTCGACCGGACGTGCGTGGCGCTGGGCCGGTCACCGGCGGCGCTGACCAGCACCACCGCGCACCGGGTGCCGGCCGCCGCCGGGCCACCCGGCCGGCGGTCCAGGCAGCGCCCGGCCACCGCGGCGACCAGCGGCGCGAACGGCGAGTGCAGGAACCCGGGCAGCGGCGGTGGCGGCCCGTCGCCCGGTTCCGGCCAGCGCGCCTGCGCCAGCACCCGCGGTGCGCCGTGACCGGCCGGACGGCCCGGGACGATCCCGGGTCCCGGGCCGCGCGTGCCGGTCACGGCGCACCCACCAGCAGGGCGGTGTTCGCGCCGCCGAAGGCGGCGTTGAGGCTGAGCGCGTACCGGCTGGTCACCGGGCGGGGCGCGGCGGTGACCACGTCCAGCGGGCAGGCCGGGTCGGGGCCGAGCCAGCCGGCGTTGACCGGCAGCTTCCCGTGCCCCAGCGCCGCCACGGTGACCACCAGTTCGAGCAGGCCGGACGCCTCCAGCGCGTGCCCGTGCAGCGCTTTGGTGGAGCTGACCGGCACCTGCCCGGCCCGCTCGCCCAGGGCCAGCCGCAGCGCCGCCGCCTCGGAGGCGTCGCTGAACCCGGTGCCGGTGGCGTTGGCGTTGACGTAGCCGACCGCCCCGGCGGGCAGGCCGGCGCGGCCCAGCGCCGCGCCGATCGCCCGGGCCAGCCCGCCCCCCTGCGGATCGGGTTGGCAGGGGTGGTGGGCGTCGCCGGCCCGGCCCCACCCGGCCAGCGTCGCCACCGGCGTCGCGCCCCGGTCGTGCAGCGTGGCCGCGGACTCCAGCACCACCGCGGCCACCCCGTCGCCGAGCAGCAGGCCCTGCCGTCCGATGCTGAACGGGCGGACCGCCCCGTCGGCGGCGAGCGCCCGGCCGGCGTCGAAGAGCGCGAACTGGTCCGGTTCCACCAGGTAGCCGGCGGCCACCACGACCCGGTCGGTGTCCCCCCGGCGGATCATGGCGGCGGCGTCGGCGACCGCGTTGCTGGCCGAGACGCAGGCGGTGGTGTAGACCCGGGTCGGTCCGCCGAGCCCGCAGCGCCGGGCCAACCGGCCGGCCAGGGTGGGCAGTTCCGGCCAGGCCGGGCCGTCGCCGTCGCGCTCGCCGCCGGCCCACCACGGGTCGTCGGTGTCGGCGACCGGCCTGTCGTCGGCGTACGGGCCGGGCAGGGTCGCCGGCCCGCCGTGGGTGGCCAGCAGCAGCGCGGACGCCCGACGCTGCGCCTGGTCGAGCCCGGCCGCGTGGCAGGCGGCGTCGACCGCGTCGGCCAGTTCCTGCGGCAGGGTCGCCACGTCGGGGCGGGTGGCCGCGACGGCCACCCGGCGGCCGGTGGTGTCGAACCGGCGGACCGGTCGGAACGCCGGCACCCCGGACAGGACCCCGGCCAGCAGGGCGTCCACGCCCCTGCCGAAGGCGCTGACCGCGTGGGTGGCGGAGATCGTGACGGTGCCCCGGTCAACCATCAGCGGAGGCGGTCAGGCAGGTGTGGAAAACGGCCAGGGCGTCGTCGAGGGTGCGGATGCCGGCGAGCTGGTCGTCGGTGAGCTCCATCCGGGTGTCGTAGCGCTGTTCGACGAGGTGCACCAGCCAGGCCAGTTCCATCGAGCCGACCCGGTGCGGTACCTGGTCGACGGGTTTGCCGGTCAGTTCGGCGAGCATGCTCACCAGGTCAGCTCGCCCCAGGTCGGGCTGACCGGACATCAGCGGTTGTCGGTGGTCGCCCGGGCGACCCGGTCGGCGACCATGGTGGTGAACTCCCCCACCGTCATCAGGGCCAGCTTCTCCGAGTCGTCGTCGGCGAACCGCAGCCCGTAGCGGTCCTCCACCCGGACGGACAGGTCGGACAGGGCGAGCGACTCCAGGTCCACCCCGGACGGGCCGAGGGTGGTGTCGTCGTCGATCCCGTCGACGTCGTAGTTCATGTCCTGGAGCTGCTCGATGACGAAGGTGCGGACCTCGTCTCGCATGACGGTTACCTCTCTCGATGGGCGGGTCGCCGGGGCCCGGTCGGGGCACCGTGCGGGGGTGGTTCGGGCGTGCCACCGACGGTCGGCCGGTGGGGACGCGGTGGGGACGCCCCGGCGACGGTCCACGGGGGCCGTCCGGGGGGCGGGGTGCAGCGGACCGGTCACGGCACCGCCGTCCGCAGCACGTCCAGTGAGCGGACCAGTTTGCCGGTGGTGGTACGCGGCAGCTGCGCCACCAGGTGCAGGGTGCGGGGCCGCTTGTAGCCGGCCAGCCGCTCCGCGAGGAGCTTGTCCAGCTCCTCCTCGGACAGTGGGCCGTCGGGCTGCACGTACGCGGTGATCCCGTCGTCGTAGGCGACCACCGCGGCGGCCACCCCGGGCAGGCCGGTGAGGGTGGCCTCGACCTCGGTGAGGTCGACCTTGAGACCCCCCACGGAGACCTGCGAGTCGAGCCGCCCCCGCACGGTGACCAGGCCGGTGTCCGGGTCGACGGTGCCGGCGTCGCGGGTGCGCAGCCAGCCGTCCGCCCAGCGGCTCGGGTCGCTGAGCCCGACGTACGGCGAGGCGGGGCAGCTGATCAGCAGCTCACCGTCGGACTCGCGGACCTCGATGCCGGGGGCGGGGGCGATGGCGGGCCGGTGGCTGCCGTGCAGGTCGGTGCCGATGACGCCGACCTCGGTCATCCCGTACATGTTGCCCAGGGGCACGCCGTGCCGGTCGGTGAACGCCTGCACGACGGCCGGCGGGACCAGTTCCCCACCGGTGGTCATCCGCCTGAACTGGGGCAGCGGCCCGTCCGGGCGGGTGAAGGCGAGCAGACCGATGTGGAACGGCACGCCGAGCACGGTGGCCGGGGTGTCCTGGGCGGCGATCGCGGCCAGCACGGCGTCGCCGCTGAGCCGTTGCGGCGGGACCAGCTCGACGTGGGCGTGCAGGCCGTAGAGCAGGCCACCGACCAGGCCGAGTACGTGCACCATGGACGGTAGCAGGATGATCCGTTCGCCGGGCAGCGCGACCCCGTCGATGCGGGTGTAGCGGTGCACCTCGGCGACCAGGTCGGCGGCGGTGCGTCCGATCACCTTGGACGGTCCGGTCGAGCCGGAGCTGAGCTGGATCACGGCGTGTCCGCTGACCGCCTGACGGTCGGCGTATCCGGTGACGCTCTCGGTGACGTCGAGGAAGACCTTCAGCGCGCCAGGACCGGTACGGGCCGGCGCGACGACCACCTGCGGGGTGAGCCGGCGCAGCGCCCGGTCGACCTCGTGGTCGGTGAGCCGGTGGTCGAGCAGCACCGCCTGCCCGCCGCTGCGCCAGGTCGCCAACAGGTTGACCACATAGGACACCGACGGTGGCAGGCGCAGTGCGACGGCCCCGCCGGGACGCAGCCCCGCCTCGCGCAGCCGGTCCTGTGCCGCGACGACCAGGCGGTGCAGAGTGCCCCGGTCCACCGGCTCGGGCAGCCGGAGACAAATGTCGGTCGGCGGGCCGGCGAACAACACGTCGTCCACCCAACCGGGGTCTAGCGCCGCAGGATCTTCCGTCGGGCGATACATGGTCACCGCCGGCCACCGTCCAGCATAGAATGGGGCGAAAGCGCCCAAAGATGATGCCTCTTGTCGTGCTCACGGCACCCTACGACAGCCCGGAAGAGCATTACTAGGTGCGAATGGCTAGATCATAAAAGGCGGCCGGCCGGATTGCCGCCGCTCGATCGGCCGGGCAGGATCGGGCGCGTACGCCGGCCCGCGACACCACCGGCGGCCTCGCCGTGCCCGACGCTCCGGCCGGCATCCGGCCGATCCGACGGCACCCCCTGGTCAGCACCGGTCACCGTGGACCGTCGACGACCCGGCGCAGTGTCCACGCCGGACCCGGACAGGGGTGTGCCCGGCAGGCGGACTTCCGCCGGCCGGGCACACCCTCAGGCGCCACGCACAGTGATCAGTCGGTCGCGCTCCTCGGCGTCGGCGCGACGCCCCGGAGCACCAGGGCGCTGTTGAAGCCGTCGAAGCCGCGCGCGCAGACCAGCGCCACCCGACGCTCGGGCCGGCGCGGGGCACGCAGGAAACCCAACTCGCAGCCCGGAGCCGGATCGACCGGACCGGCCGAGGCGGGCAGCATGTCGTGGTGGAAGGCGAGCAGCGCGGTCGCCACGTCCAGGGCCGACCCACCCTGGTGGGCCCGGCCGGTCAACGACTTGTGCGTGCTCACCGGCGGCGGCCGGTCAGCGAAGACCGTCCGCAGCGCCGTCGCCTCGCTGCGGTCGTAGCGGGGCACCCCGAGCGCGTCGGGCACGACCAGGTCCACCTCGTCGGGCGGGCAGCCGGCCCGGTCCAGCGCCAGCCGCATCGCCCGCGCGTACGCCGTCGGGTCGCCTGCGGTGTCCGGGCCGGTGTGCACCGCGTCGTGGGTGGCCGCCCAACCGGTCACCTCCCCGTAGATCCGGGCGCCCCGGGCCAGCGCGTGCCCCCGCTCCTCCACCACGAAGACCGCACCCCCCTCGGCGGGCACGTACCCGCCGGCTGCCCGGTCGAACGGCAGGTACGCCGCCGCCGGCTCGTCGACGGCACTGAGCAGCCCGGAACGGAGCTGGCAGGCCAGCGCGTACGGGCTCAGCGGGCACTCGGTCGCCCCGGCGACCACCACCGACGTGCCCCGCCGGATGGTGCGCACCGCGTGCGCCAGGCTGTCCAGCCCACCGGCCGTCTCGGCGACCAGCACCCCCGACGGCCCCTTGAACTGGTGGTGGATGGACAACTGCCCGACGCTGGCCGCATAGAACCAGGCGATCGACTGGTACGCCCCGACGGTGCGGCTCGGCCCGCCCCAGAGCCGTTGCAGCTCCCGCTGGCCGAACAGGTTCCCCCCCGACGAACTGGCCAGGGTGACCGCCCAGGCGTACGGGTCCGGGGCGCGGGCGGGCAACCCGGCGTCGGCGAGCGCCAACGCCGTCGCGGCGAAGCCGAGCTGGGTCCACCTGTCGGTCTGCACGAGCTGCCGGGTGTCGACGTACGCGGCCGGCTGGAAGCCGGGCACCTCGCCACCGACCCGGGTGGGATAGCCGGTCGGGTCGAACAGGGTGATCGGCCCGGTCCGTCGGACCCCCGAGGTCACCGTCCGCCAGTGCGCGTCGACGCCGATGCCGCTGGGCGCGACCACCCCGATCCCGGTCACCACCGCCCGCGCCCGCTCCCCGGGGGCCGGGGTGACGGCGGGGGCGGGGAGCGTCACCGCGCCACCGCCAGCCGGCGGAACAGCATCGCGGACTGGAAACCCCCGAACCCGCTGCCCACCGACAGGGCCACGTCGACCGGGGTCTCCCGGGCCACGTTCGGCACGTAGTCCAGGTCGCACTCCGGGTCCCGGGTGGTCCAGTTGGCCGTCGGCGGCACCACCCCGTACTCGATGGCCAGGGCGCAGGCGGCCATCTCGATGGCGCCGATCGCGCCCAGCGAGTGCCCGACCATCGACTTGATCGAACTCACCGGCACCTGGTACGCCGTAGGGCCCAGCGCCCGCTTGAACGCCGCCGTCTCGTGCCTGTCGTTCTGCCGGGTGCCGGAGCCGTGCGCGCTGACGTAGGAGACCGCCGACGGGTCCAGCCGGGCCTCCCGTAGCGCCGCCGCGATGGCCAGCCCCATCTCCACCCCGTCGGGCCGCAACCCGGTCATGTGGAAACCGTTGCTGCGCCCGGCGTAGCCGGCCACCTCGCAGTAGACGTGCGCGCCGCGCCGCCGGGCGTGCTCCCACTCCTCCAGCACCAGCACCGCGGCCCCCTCGGCGAGCACGAAACCCTGCCGGTGGGCGTCGAACGGGCGGCTGGCGTGCCCCGGGTCGTCGTTGTCCGGGCTGGTCGCCCGGATCGCGTCGAACGAGGCCACGGTGACCGGGGAGATCGGCGAGTCCGCCGCGCCGGCCAGCACGATGTCCGCCTCCCCGTCGACGACGAGTTGGTGGGCGTACCCGATGGCGTCGATGCCCGAGGTGCAGCCGGTGGAGACCACCTGCGCCGGGCCGTGCAGCCCGTGCCGGCAGGCCACGTCGGCGGCGAGGCTGCTCGGCACCAACGCCTGGTAGAGGTACGGCCCACCGAGGGCGTGGTCGACCAGCCAGTGCCGGCCGGCGTCGCTGACCCGGACGTACTCCTGCTCCAGCGCGGTGGTGCCGCCGACGGCGGTGCCCAGCACCACCCCGGCGACGTCCCGCTCGGCGTCGGTCAACTCCAGGCCGCTGTCGGCCAGCGCCTCCGCCGCGCAGGCCAGGGCGAACTGCACGTACCGGTCGGAGCGTTGCCGCTGCGCCGGGGTCAACCCGGCGGCGTCCGGGTCGAAGTCACACTCGGCGGCGATCTGCGACCGGTACGGCGACGGGTCGAAGAAGCTGATCCGCCTGGTGGCCGTCCGCCCCTCGGTGAGGGTCTTCCAGAACCGGTCCCGGGTCACCCCGCCCGGGGCGACCACCCCGACCCCGGTCACCACGGCACGCCGCCCGGTCACGACGGACCCCGCTGCTCCACCAGTTCGGTGTCGACGTGGCCGAGTTCCGGGCGGGGGGCGAGCGGGCCGAGGTGGAACACCACCTCGGCGGGGGCGTCACCGGTGTTGCGCAACCGGTGCCGCACGTTACGCGGCACGAACAGCGCCTCTCCGGCGGCCAGCGGCACCGGCTCGTCGTCCAGGTCCACGGTGATCGCGCCGCGCACCAGGTACAGGAACTCCTCGCTGTACGGGTGGTAGTGCTCGGCCACCCGGTCACCGGGGGCCACCGTCACCACCCCCATGAACCCCGAGGTGCTGCCGACGGTACGCGGGCCGAGCAGCACCCGCAGCTCCCCGCCGCGTCGCCGGTCGGCCGGCACGTCCCGGGCAGCGACCAGACCGGTGGTGACCTCACTCATCGCCGCCTCCCGCGTACACCCGCTCGATCCGTTCCTTGATCACGGCCAGTTGCACCCGGCTGTTGGTGTTGATCCGCTCGGTCATCGCCACGTCGTCCACCGGCGCGGTCGGCTTCATCGCGAAGTCCTGCACCCAGGTCATCCGGGTGCCCGCCGGTTCCGTGTCGTAGTACCAGTGGATGCGCATGTACTCGAACGGTCCGGTCTCCACCCGCCGGGCCCGCACCTGCCAGGTCGCCGGGTCGGCGGTACGTTCGCTGACCCAGCTCCATGCGATGCCGTTCTCGTCGGGGTGCATGGTCAGCCGGAACCGGACCGTGTCCCCCTCCCGGTGCAGGATCTCCACCACCGCGTACTCGGTGAACAGGTCCGTCCAGCGGGCCACGTCGTTGGTGATCTCCCAGACCAGCGCCAACGGGGCGGCGATGAGGATGCTGTTCTCGGTGTGCCCGGCCGGTCCGGCGTCGGCCACCAGGTCGGCGACGCCGGCGATGCTCAGCTGCCCGGCCTGTTCGGGGATGCGTACCCGCCAGCGGTCGGCGACCACGGCGGACAGTTCCAGCAACGCCAGCGAGTCCATGCCCAGCTCCTCCAGGCTGGCGGCGGGCGCGCGGGCAGCGGCATCGGCGTCGAGACCGCAGCGGGTCACCAGGATCTCGGTGATCTCGCTGGTCAGCGGTCGGCCGTGGGTGACGGTCATCTCGGGTCCTCCTCCACCGGGCGACTCACCCCGGTAGCCGCCACCCTGCGGCCGGACCCGTCACCCCGGCGTCACCCAGCGGCCCCCGACACCTCCGCACGATGGTGACGGTGCGTTGACGCATGCTGTGTACCGGCTATGCGCGAGCTGTCCATTGTGATGGAGGTTCGCAGATCAGGGGCAATGCGGCCCGGTCACCATGCCTACACTTTCGTTGACCGAGAGTAATCATATTGGTAGTGTTCGTGCCGGCCGGCCCGGCCCGGCCGCGCAGGGAACCGGCCACGGCGTCGCGGGGGACCCCGTCGGGACACCGGACGATCTGGACCCAGGTTTCCGTGCAGGGGGTGCGCCCGTGACCGGTCATGCCAGCACGCCGACCAACGGCGCTCCGGTACGCCTGCACCTGCTCGGCGGTTTCCGGCTGCTGCACGGCGACACCCCCGTGGTGGTCCCCCGGGGGCTGCAACGGGTGATCGCCCTGATCGGGCTGCGCCCCGGCGCCACCCGCAGCAACCTCGCCGGGCTGCTCTGGCCCGAGGTGCCCGAGGAACGGGCGTTGTCGTCCCTGCGCACCGCCCTGTGGCGGCTACGCCAGGACCCCTGCTGCCCGCTGCTGGTCAGCGGGGACACCGTCCGCCTCGATCCGGCCGTCCGGCTCGACGTGGACGACCTGGTCGCCACCGCCGCCCGGGTCCGCGACGGGGGTGACCCGCGCGCCGCCGCCGACGCGCTCGCCGCCGGCAGCCGCGACCTGCTCCCCGGCTGGTACGACGACTGGGTCCTGCTGGACCGGGAACGGCTGCGCCAGCTCCGGCTGCACATGCTGGAACAGCTCGCCGTCGACCACCTCGACGCCGGACGGCACGGCGAGGCGTTACAGGCCGCCCTGGAGGCGATGGCCGCCGAACCGCTCCGCGAGACCCCGCACCGCCTGGTGGTGCGCATCCACCTCGCCGAGGGCAACGCGTTCGAGGCGGTGCACGCCTTCTACGTCTACCGGGACCTGCTCATGCGGGAACTGCGCCTGGAACCGTCCCCCGCGATGTGCGCCCTGGTCGACGAGACCCTCGCCCCGATCCGGCAGGCCACCCGCCGCACCCCGGCCGCCCGCCGTCACGATCCGGCCGGACGGCGTGACGACGAGGTGACAGCCCCACCGCCAGGGTGGACCCACCGTGAGCCCTGGACCGATCGGGGCGCGCCACCGGCGAGAGGGGTCCGATGAGCCGTCTGGTGATCGTCAGCAGGATCATTCCCGGCGCGGAGGGGCGGGTCGCCCAGATCTTCGCCGAAGCCGACGCGACCGAACTACCCGGACTCACCGGGCTGCGCCACCGCTCCCTGTACCGCCTGCACGACCTGTGCGTACACCTGATGGAAACCACCGAGGTGGACGTCGACACCCTGGTCACCGCCCGCCGGCACCCGCTGTACCAGCGGACCAACGAACGGTTGTCGGCCCACACGTCGGCGTACCTGCCGACCTGGCGGTCGCCCCGGGACGCGCCGGCCGGCTGCTTCTACAGCTGGGACGTCTCCGACGCGCCCAGTCCGGAGCCGCTGCGCTGAACCGCCGCCGGGGCGCGGAGCCCTCCCGACGTCGACGCCCTGTCGTGACGTCGATACCACCCGACACCGGGCATTCCACCTGCGCAACGAGGTGTGGTCCTCCCTGTCGTCCGACATTCGCGTATGCAAAGCTGCGGCGGGTTTTCGCGTTTTCCTCGCGATCTCAACGACATACGCGATAGGGAGGTAGCCGTGCCGTCAACTGTCGGGCAGTGGCTCGTCGTGATCTTGGCTCTGCTGGTGGGCCTGGCCGGAGGCTGGGCGCTGTGGGGGCGGCAGAAGCCGACCACCGCCACGCCCATCGTGGAGGGTGACCCGGTGGTGGGGCTCTCCCCGGAGGAGAAGGCCGCCGCCACGATCGACGCCCCGCGCCCGGCCGCCACCCTCGACACCTCCCCGGCACCCGCCGCCGTCGTCGACGAGCCCACCCCGCGCGTCGCGCCGGACGCCGACCACCCCGTCCCGACCACCACCGGGTCTGCCGCCGCTGCCGGCACGGCCGTCCCCGCCGAGTCCTCCGCTGCCGCTGACTCCGCCGCTCCCTCCACCGCCGACGTCGAGGACGCCGCCGTCAACGGCACCTCCAGCACGGTCGCCACCGACCGGACCGCCCCCCTGCCGGACCTCGCGGACGAACCCACCACCATCGACCTGACCGGCCGCACCACCTGTGACGACGCGCCCGGAAGCGGCGTCACCGATGAGACCACCGCGCCGGTTCCCGCGCCCCGGACCACCGTCGAGGACACCCCGGACAGCGCGGCGGCCGACCTGCCGGCCCCGGTGGCCCCGGAGCCGGACGCCACGGCCCCGGTCACCGCGGCCCCGGTCACCGCCTCGGACGTCACCCCGACTGACGCTTCGGCCCCGACCGACACTTCGGGCCCGGATGACGCTTCGGGCCCGGATGACACCTCGGGCCCGGATGACACCTCGGGTCCGGATGACACCTCGGCCCCGGCTGACGAGCCGGCCTCGGCCGGTGAGCCGACCCCGGCAGTCGCGTCGACGCCGGTTGATGAACCGACGCCGGTTGACGAGCCGACCCCGGCCGGTGAGCCGATGCCGGTGGACGCGTCGACCCCGGCCGGCGTTGCGGAGCCGGCCGGCGTTGCGGAGCCGGCCGGCGTTGCGGAGCCGGCCGGCGTTGCGGAGATCGAGCCGACTGGCGGCGTTGCGGAAGCCGAGCCGGCCGGTGCGTCCGAGCGCACCTCCCCGCGAGTGCCCGACGTGGACGACGTCCCGGTCGCCGCAGAGCCGGTGATCCCGACGCAACGCACCCCCGACGCCGACAGCACCCCGGTTCCGGAGCAAGCCCCGGTTCCGGACGGTGCCCCCGCCTCGGACGGTGCCCCGGTTTCACCGGGTGCCTCCGTCGCCGACGTCGCGGCGGCGCAGGACGAGCCGGTGGACGACTTCCGGCGTATCCAGGGGATCGGCCCGAAGCTGGCCGCAGCGCTCCAGGCTGCCGGCATCCGCAGCTACCGGCAGCTCGCCGCGCTGGACGAGACGAGCCTGCGGGAGACGATCCGTGCCGCCGGGCTGCGCGCCACCGCGAGCCTGGCCACCTGGCCGCAGCAGGCACAGGTGCTGGCCGGTGCGGGTGCCGAGGCCGAGCGGGTGCTGCCGACGCCGACCGGCACCGACAGCCAGGACTGACCGCCGAACCGACGGCGAGGGCTGGTGGACACGTGCGAGGCGTGTCCACCAGCCCTCGCCGTCGTCCGGTACGCGGTGGCCACCGTCGGTGAATTGTGCACCATAGCGCTGACCGTTCCGGAATACCGTTTACCCGGTCCCGGCCATGGGGTACATGGGCGTCACCTCGAACATCACACAAGCCGGGAGGCACCCCCATGCGCGGTACGTCGATCCTCGGAGTCATCGTCGTCATCTGGCTGGTCATCGGCGCTATCGCCGCTGGTCAGCGGGGCTATTACGGGAACGACGACACCAACTGTGCCGAGGCCGGCACGATCCTGGTGACGATCGTGGCCGGGCCGCTCAACTACATCGGCGCCAACCCGAAGATCGACTGCAAGCTCCCCGAGCCGTCGAAGTAAGCCGCAGCTTCCCGGCCCGCGCCCACCCCTCGGGGCGCGGGCCGCGTCATGTCCGCTCCAGATCACCCCCTCCCGCGCCAGCCACGCCCGCCACCCCACACCCCCTAAGCATCCTAGGAACCCATCCCACAAGCTCCCTCCACCCCTCCGCCCCTCCCCCCTCCATCGACAACCGTCATGCAGTGATCAAGAGGTTGTGGACCGGTGATCAAGAGGTTTCGGTCAGAAAAGCGTGCTCCGGTGACGCAAACCTCTTGATCACCGGGCAAAGCCGGGGGCGGGCGGGGCACAGCGGCGGGGCGGGGGCGGGGCGGGGCGGGGCGGGGCCAGCGCGGGGCGGGCGGGGCGAGGGAGCACGGGGTGGGTGTGGGTCAGGCGCCTACGTGGATGCCGGGGCGGCGGGAGGGGTCGGGTTCGCTCTTGCGGATGATCTCGCGGACCACGGGTGGGGTGTCGCCCCGACCGAGGATCAGGTAGCGCAGCAGGTGGGCGATGGGGTTGCCCTCGGACCACTCGAAGTGGGCGTGCGGGCGGACCCCCGTGCCGTCGCGCAGCGCCAGCAGGATGGCGGCGATCGCGTTCGGCACCGCCGGGCTGCTGGCCCGCAGCACCCGGAAGCCGCCCACCTCGACCCCGTGCACCCACAGCACCTGGCTGAACTCCGACGGGTCCACCACGTCGATCTCCAGGAAGAGCACGTCGGAGGCGCCCGGCACCGGGTTCATCCCCCGCTGTGCCCGCTCCTTGACCCGGTACTCCTTGAGCGCGCCGCTGTCGCGTTTGTGGGCGATCAGGTGCAGCCGGCCGTCGTGGGCCAGCGACTCGGCGACGAACCGTCGGGCCGGCTCGTCGAACTCGATCCGTTCGGTGCGCAGCTCGGTGGTCCGGGTGATCCGGGAGATCAGCGACACCACCACGATGCCGGCGATGAACATGCCGGAGATGGCGAGCCCGTCGGGTTTCTCGATGACGTTCTCGGTCAGCGCGTAGAGCAGCACGGCGGTGAGCAGCGCGAAGCCGGCGGCGGCGAACCGGTGCCGGGCCCGGACGGTCGCGATGGTCACCGCCACCGCGCCGGAGACCATCATCGCCAGGATGCCGGTGGCGTACGCGCCGGCCTGGGCGTTGACGTCGGCCCGGAAGGCGACGGTGATGACGATGCTGATCAGGGTGTAGACCAGCACCACCGGCCGGACCGCCCGCCCCCACTCCGGCGCCATCCCGTACGACGGTAGGTAGCGCGGCACGATGTTGATCAGGCCGGCCATCGCCGACGCCCCGGCGAACCAGAGGATCAGCACGCTGCTGATGTCGTAGAGCGTGCCGAACCCCTCGCCGAGCCGGGCGTGGGCCAGCCAGGCCAGCGCCCGGCCGTTCGCCGCGCCGCCCGGCTGGAACTCCCGGGGCGGGATCAGCACGGTGGTGACGAACGTGGTGGTCAGCAGGTACACCGACATGATCAGCGCGGCGGCGGTGAGCAGCCGGCGGGTGTTGCGGATCCGCGCGGCCAGCCGCTGCCCACGGTCCTCGCCCGCCCCGCGTACCAGGGGCATCATGCTCACCCCCGTCTCGAAGCCGGACAGGCCGAGGACCAGCAGCGGGAAGGCCAGCACCGCCGGGCCGACCAGGTCACCCACGCCGGAACCCCCGGCGGTCAGGGCGGCCGTCCAGTTCCGCACGGTGCCCGGGTCGGCGGCGATCCCGGCCAGGCCGTCGGCCACGATCACCGCGTTGAGACCGAGGAAGACCACCACCAGGGGTACGGCCACCAGCACCGCCTCGCTGAACCCGAGCAGGAACACCCCGCCGAGGACGAGCAGCAGCGCCACCGTCACCAGCACGGCCACCCCCTCGCCGTGCGGTGCCGACGACGGCAGGTACGGGTTCTCCAGCAGGTGCACCGTGGCGTCGGCGGCGGAGAGGGTGATCGTGATGATCCATGAGGTGGCGACGAACCCGAGCAGCACCAGGACGAAGATCTTGCCCCGCCAGAACGGCAGCAGCCGTTCCAGCATCGCCACCGAGCCCTGCCCGTGCGGGCTCTCCCGGGCGACCCGCCGGTACATCGGCAGCATCCCGAGCAGGGTCAGCGCCACGATCAGCAGGGTGGCCAGCGGGGAGAGCGCCCCGGCGGCCAGCGCCGCGATGCCCGGCAGGTAGGACAGGGTCGAGAAGTAGTCGACCCCGGTCAGGCACATCACCTGCCACCAGGGATGCCGGCGCTGGCTGCCCTCCTCGGTCTCCGGGCCGACCGGCTGCACCCGGTACGCGAACAGCCACCGGCGCAGCGCGCCACCGGGCCGGGCCGGCCGGGCGTGACTGTTCACGCACTCCGGCAGGCCCACCGGCCCGGGTCGGGTGCGCTCACCCTGGCCGGCGTCCCGGGCCTCGCGCAGCGCCCGCCCGTGCCCCGGTGGCGGCGCGTTCCCCCGTCGTTCCCGGGTCCGCCGTCCCCGCGTCCCGTCCCGCCCGTCCGCCATCCGCCGACCGCCCTCGTGTCCCCTCTCCCCGACGGTAGGCGCTGGAGGCGGTCCGGCCGGCCGGAACAGGGGAAGCCGGGGTCGGGCGGGCCGGCCGGAACAGGGGAAGGCGGGCAGTCAGGCGGGACCGGGCCGGTCGACCGGGATGCCGTGCAGGGCCGCCAGCAGGGCGTCCGGGTCGGTCACCGTCACGGTGGCCGCCGGATGGCGCAGCCACCGGCCGGGGGCCAGCGCCGGCACCGGGGTACCGAACCGCAGGCACACCCCGGCCGCGGTGCCGGTGCCGAAGGTGACCCCCCGGTCGGCCAGGGACAGGTGCGGCCCGACGGCCCGCCACCAGCGGTACGGCCCGCCGCGCCGGGCGTCGACCACGTTCGCCCGGCCGGTCCGCAGCCGCCAGCGGCCGAACCGGATCACCAGTTCCGCATCGTCGAGCAGCACGTCGCAGGTCTGCGGCCGGATGCCGAGCAGCGCCAACGGCACCCGGAACGGCGGATCGAACCGGAACGCGAACCGGTGTGCGGGCATGACCGACGGGTACCCCGGGCGGGCCGTCCGACACCCGGATGCCGCCAACCGGCACGGCGACCTCGGGCCGACCGCACAGCTGCCCTGCGACCGGGGCGGCCCCGTGGGTGCCCTGCGACGGGGGCGGGCCCACGGGTGCCGTGCGACCGAGGCGCGCGCCCACGGGTGACGTGACCGGCCGGGGTGGCGCACGCCGGCCGGCCGGGTCACGTCAGGGCGCGGGTCCAGTCGTCCACGTGGGCCGACAGGTGCTCGGCGACGGCCCGCCAGTAGGGGCCGTCCTCGGCGTGGATCCGGGCCCAGGGCTGCACACCACGCCGGGCACCGTCGCACAGCAGGTCGTACATGGCCCGCGCCCGGGGGCCGAGGGTCGCGGCGAGCGCGGGCCGGTGCGCCGCCGGCAGGTCGTACCCGTCGATCAGGGCGCGCAGCCGGCGGGCCGAGTCGGGCACCGGCCGGTCGGGGCGCATCCCCGCCATGGCCTGCGCGGCGTACGCCAACTCCCAGCGGCGGGTGCCGGGGCCGGCACCGTCCCAGTCGATCAGCACCCAGCCCCGGGGGGCGCGGACCAGGTTCCAGGGGGCGGGGTCGTGGTGGCAGATCAGGTCCGTGCCGTCGGGGCGGATCGGCACCTGCCAGCGGGCCGGTTCGGGGGGCACGAACCCGGCGGTGGCACGGTGCAGGTCGGCCAGCAGCCGGCCGATCGAGGGCAGGTCCGCCGTCGGGTAGAGCCCCGAGGGGTGGCCCGGCTCCCCCGGCACGTACTCCAGCACCTGCCGGCCCTGCTCGTCGCGGCCCAGCGGCCGGGGCGCGCCGTCGAAGCCGACGGCGCGCAGGTGGGTCAGCAGGGCATCGACGGCGTCGGTCCACGGGCCGACCGGCCGGCGGACGGTGTCGCCGACCCGCACCACGCCGGTGGTGACGTTGCCGGGCAGCGGTTCCTCGGTCGGGCGCATCCGGTCATCCTGGCGTAACGGACGCGTCCCCGCGCCCCGGTTTCCCGGGGCGCGGGGACCCCCCGTCCCGGCTGCTACTGCAGGAACGCCCCCAGCGGTGACAGCAGCAGCCGGCCGAGCGCAGCGGCATTGTCGTCCAGCCGGGTGCGCTCGCCGTCTCGGGCCTGCGGATCGTGCCGGCAACGCCAGATCTTCTGCGCGTTGCGCCAGGCCACGTCCCTGGTGTATTCGACCAGTTCGCCCTGGTACCAGTCGTCGATGTCGCCGTTGAGCATGTCCAGGAGCAGTTGCCACCGCTCCAGGTAACCCCGCCGCAGCGACGGGATCTTGTCGGCGAAAATGTCGTTGATCTTGAGGTAGTCGCGGTGCTGTTCGGTGCCGTCCACCGGCTCGGACTCCAGGTGGTCGAACGTGGTCACCAGGGCGAACGGCAGGTCGAAGTTGATGTGCGCGTTCACCCCCGCCGCCGCCGACGGCAACGGCCGGGCGTCCGGGCCACGCATCCGCTTGAACAGGCACGCCCAGGCGCGCGGGGTGGTCGGGCTGGACTCGGTCCACAGCCGCATCGCGTCGAAGTAGCGGGCGGCGAACTCCACGTCCAGCCGGGACAGGAACACCGGGTCGGCGAAGTAGTCGTCGTAGAGCCCCTCCAGCACCCGGCTGGTGATGGTCAGGTACAGCCGGTTGAAGTCGGCGAGCGGGCAGCTGCGCTCCAGCGGCGGCAGCCGCACCAGCAGGTCCTGGAGCTTGGTGAGGTGGTCGACCACCGCCGGGACGTCCTCCGGGTGGTCGGCGAGGAGATCGACGATGTCCGCGTGGACGGGCCCCCAGACCGGTTCCGTCATGTCTCCTCCACAGTGGTCGGGGCAGCGCCGCGCCGTCGTTTCCGAGAGACAGCCTGTCAGCCCCGGCCGCAGCGGGGATCAGTAGAACGACGTATTCGCCCGCGTCGGACGTACGCTCACTCGCCCCGGTTACGCAGGTGGATGGCGCTGGCCTGGACCCTGGTCCGCACCTGGAGCTTGTCGAAGATGTGCGACACGTGCACGCCGATGGTGCGTTCGCTGATGAACAGCCGCTGGCCGATCTCCCTGTTGGTCAACCCTTCGGCCACCGCGGCAAGCACCTCCCGTTCCCGCGCGGTCAGCAGGGCCAGCTCGTCGGGCCCGGGCGGGACGGCGGCCTCCCCCGCTGCGACGGCACGGCTGCGGCCCGCGCCCGGCGACCGGGAGCCGCCCGTGCGGGGCGTCGGGACCCGCCCCGCAGGCTGGACCCGCCCGGTCAGTTCCACCCGCGCCCGGCCGGCCAGCGTCCGGATCTCGCTGGTCAGCGGCACCGCACCCAGGCTCGACGCCATCTCGTGGGCCTGCCGCAGCAGGGTGCTCGCCGCACCGCTGCGGCTGCGCCGGGCCAGCAACGCCTCGGCCTGCCGCAGCCGGGAGTAGGCCGCCGGGTAGGGGTGGTTGCGCCTGTCCCACTCGGCCGCCGACCGGGCCCAGGCGTCCGGGTCGCCCCGGCCGTCGAGGCGGCTCAGCTCGGCCATGCACAACGCCAGGAAGCCGTCGGCGATGACCCGTACCGGCCCGGCGGCCGTCGCGCTCTTGGCCGCCACCCGGTCGACCGCGTCACGCAGCCGGCGGAGGGCAGTCTCGTCGACCGCCACGGTACGGCTCGCGTGTGCCTCCGCCTCCGCGCGCAGCCCGTGCCAGGCCAGCGTGCCCAGCAGCACCACGTCGTCGGAGCGGCTCTCGGTCAGGCCCCGCTGCACGGCCTGCCGGGCCACGTCGTGCCGGCCCTGCCACATCGCCAACCCGGCCCGCAGGATCAGCATCGGCAGGACGTGCCGGGGCGCGCCACCGCCGGCCAGCATCGTCGCCACCGCCTCCAGGTCCCGGTCGGACGCGGCGACGTCGCCGTACCCGACGGAGAGCCGGCAGCGGGCCAGCAGCAGCTCGACCGCGTCGGCGCCGGACGGGCGGTGCCGCAGCGCCGCCGCGACCACCTTCTCCGCCTCCGCCCACTGGCCGACCCGGAACAGCCCGTTGGTGGCGATGGCCAGCAGCCGGGTCTCGTAGGTGCGGCCCAGGCCCAACTCGGCGACCCGCTCGGCACCCCGGCGGGCCACCACCACACCCTCCTCGAGGATGTTCAGCGGCCCGGTCAGCAGCTCCGCCAGGTGCAGGTACGCGCAGGCCACGTCCTCCGGGCCGCCGGAGCGTTCGGCGGTCTCCAGGGCCCGACGCACCACGGCCAGGCCGGCGTCCGGGTCCTCCAGGAACGCCTCGCTGAAGCCCAGCGCGGAGCTGGCCAGCACCACCTCCGTGGTGCTGCCCTCGACGGACGCGGCCAGCTCCAACGCCGTACGGGCGCGCTGTCCGGCATCGGCGTACCGGCCCTGCAGGACCAGCAGGTGGGCCAGTTGGGCGGCGGCGGCAGCCCGTTCCCGGGCGGTGCAGTCGACGGACTCCAGCACGCTGCGGTACTCCGCCTCGGCGGGGGCGGACCGGCCGGCGGCGGCCAGGTAGCGGGCCCGTTGGATACGTACCGCGCAGGACGGGTCGAGCGGCTCACCCCCGGTCAGCTCAGCCAGCAGGGACAGCGCGCGGGCGTGCTCGCCGCTCTTGTGGGCGGCCTCGGCGGCCCGCTCCAGCAGCGCCGTCCGGTCCACCTCGGGTGGGGCGTCCGCCGGCCCGGTGACCGGTGTGGCGGCCAACTGCAACGCCGCCGTCCAGTGTCGGTGCGCCTCGGCGAAACCGTGCAGCCGTTCGGCCTCCCGGGCGGCGGCCATCGCCGCCGGCAGGGCCCGACCGGGTTCACCGGCCAGCCGCCAGTGGTGGGCCAGCCGGGCCTGGTGCAGCTCCGCCGGAGCCCGGGTGAGCGCCTCGGCGTAACGGCGGTGCAGGCCGGCGCGTTCCGCCGGGAGCAGCTCGTGGGCGAGCACCTCGGCGACCAGCCGGTGCCGCAGCCGGTAGCCGTCGTCCGCGCCGACGAGCAGCCGGTGGGCGACCGCCTCACGCAGCGCCTCGATGAGTTCGGCCTCGGGCAGGCCGAGCACCTCGGCCAGCAGCCAGTGTTCGACCGGTTCGACGCCCGCCGCCACCGCGTGCACCGCGGCGTGCGCGTGCCGGGGCAGCGCGTCCACCCGGGACAGGAAGATCTCGCGCAGCGTGTCGGACAGCCCGTCGCGGCCGTCGCGCAGGTCACGGGCCAGTTCCTCGACCACGAACGGATTGCCGCCGCTGCGCTGCCAGACCTGGTCGGCGGCCTCCGGGGCGAGCGGCGCGCCGACGATCCGGGCGGCCAGCAGGTCGGTGCCGGTCCGGTCGAGGGGGGCCAGGTCGAGCACCCGCACCGACCGCAACCGACGTAGCTCGGTGAGCACCCGGCGCAGCGGGTGGGCCCCCTGCAACGACTCGGCCCGGACCGCCGCCAGCACCGACAGTTGCAGTTCGCCCAGGCCGGCGAGCAGATAGAGCAGGAGTTGCCGGGTGGTCCGGTCCACCCACTGCAGGTCGTCGAGGACGAGCACCAGCGGACGGCCCTCGGCGATCAGGCTCAGCCCCCGGGAGACCCGTTCCAGCAGCGCCCCGGCGCTGTCCGCGCCGCCGCTGTCCGCGGCGAACGTCCGCAGCAGACCCCGCACCGCCGACGAGGTGCGGGCCTGGCCGGCGGTGAGGTCGGCGTCGAAGCGGCGTAACGCCTGGAGCACCGGGTGCAGCGGGGAGGCGTCGCCGATGTCCAGGCAGGAGCCGGTGAGCACCACCGCTCCCGCGTCCCGCAGCCGCGCCGCAGCCTCGGTGAGCAACCGGGTCTTGCCCACCCCGCTCTCACCGGTGACGAAGACGGCGGCGGTCTGCCCGGGGCCGATCTCGTCGTGGAGCGCGGCGCGCAGCACCGCCAGCTGGTCGGCGCGGCCGACGAGCGGTGCGCTGTCCACATCGCTGGCCATGTCCGCAGCCTAGTCACAGGTTCCCGCACCGTTCTACGGGATTGATCCGGCATTGGTACCTCTCGCGTCGACATTGCGACTAAAGGCGGCGAGCGGCAGACATACGTCGTTCGGCAGATCCCCCGTCAGCCCGGTGGTGACAGTCTCCGATCGTCGTCATCAGCAGCACCGCGCAGGAAAGGGGTGGGTGTGATGCCACTGTCCACGGTCGGCACCGGTCGGGAAGACGCCACCGCGACGCCCTGGCCGGTGCCGCAGGAGCGGCGTACCCTGACCGTCCTCTTCGCCGACATCGTCGGGTCGACCGGGTTGACCGAACGGCTCGACCCGGAGGACGTCCGGGCGGTGCAGTTCGCCTATTTCGACACCGTCGCCGGGGTGCTGCGCCGCTGGCAGGGCACGGTGGAGAAGTACGTGGGCGACGCGGTGATGGCATTGTTCGGTGCGCGTACCTCCGACGGGTTGGACGGCTACCGGGCGGTGCGGGCGGCCCTGGAGATCCAGGCCGCGCTGGACCGGCGGACGCTGCCCGGCGGGGTGACGCTGCGGGTCCGGGTCGGGGTCGCCACCGGCGAGGCGGTGGTCGACCTGGCCGCCGCCCGCGACGGCGGGCACGGCATGGCCTCCGGCGCGGTCCTCACCACCGCCGCCCGCATCCAGGAGTACGCCCCGGCGGGCGGTGTCGTCGTCTGCGCGGCCACCCACCGGGCCACCGCCGGCCTGGTCGACCAGCACGCCCTCGCCCCGGCCAGCCTCACCGGCAAGGCGCTGCCGGTGGACGTCTGGCGGGTCACCCGGCCGACCCGCCACCTGCCGGTCCGGCACGACGGCCCGCTGATCGGTCGACGCCGGGAGGTCGCCACCGTCCTGGACCAGCTCACCCGGGCGGTCCGTGAGCATCGTCCACGGTGGGTGGCCCTCACCGGCCCGGACGGGATCGGCCGCAGCCGGTTGCTGGCCGAGCTGCGCCACCGGCTGCCCGAGGTCGACGGCCGGGCGGTGCGCTGGGCGGTGGCGCACTGCCCGCCGTACCCGGAGCAGGTGTTCGGACCGGTCGCACAGCTGCTGCGGGACCTGGCGGGGCTGCCCGCCGGCGACCCGCCGGTCGCGGTCCGCCCCCGGCTGGCCGCCCTGGTCGACGGGCTGGTCCCGGCGGGCCAGGTCGGGCCGACCGTGGCGGCGCTCGCCGCGCTGTTGGACGCACCGGACCGGTCGGCGGTCGCCGGGGCGGCGGCGGTACGCCGGATCCTGCTCGCCCTGGCTGCCCGCCGGCCGGTGGTGGTCGGCGTGGACGACCTGGACCGGGCGGCCCCGCAGCTGGGACATTTCCTGCACGCGCTGTTCGCCGCCGCGACCGACCGCGGCCTGCCGCTGGCGGTGCTGGCCACCCACCGGCCGGACCGCACCGACCCGCTGCCCGCGCCGGCCGGCCGGCACCGGGTCGCGCTGGCCCCGCTGGGCGCCCTGCACACCGGCCGGTTGCTGCGCCGGCTGCTCGTCGGCTCCGGCCGGCCGGCTGCGGCCGCCGCCCGCCTGCTGCCGCTGGTCGCCGGCCGGCCCGGCCACGCCGCCGCCTACGTCGAGGCGGTGCCCCGCCCGCACCCGGACGGTGGTCCGCCGGCCGGCCCGGTGGTGGAGCCGGCGCTGCCCGAGTCGCTGCGTCGGCGCGCCGCCGCCCGGTTGGACCGGTGCGACGGCGTCCACCGGGCGGTGCTGATGGCCGCCGCGACGCTCGACGTGCCGGTCACCGCCCCGGCCGTGGCCGTGCTGCTCGGCTGGGCACCGGAGCGGGTCGCCGGGGCGCTGCGCCGGCTCACCGACGCCGGCCTCCTGACGCCTTCGGCCCGGGGCGGGCTGGTGGTGGCCGACCCGGTCCTGCGGCGCTGCGCGTCCGACCGGTTGCCCCGCTCGGTCCGCGCCGACTTCACCCGCCGGGCCGCGTCCGCCGGGCAGGCCGGCACCGGTACCGCACGGGCCGGGACCGCCGGACCGGTCGGCACCGTCGCCGGACGGGTCGCAGTGACCTGGCGGGTCGGGGTCTCGGGGCGGGTGACGCCCGCGCACCGGGCCGCACCGGGCCAGCAGACCGGGGCCACCCGGGCGGCGGCACCGGGCCGCCGGGCCGGGTCCGCCGGCCGGGC
Source organism: Micromonospora humidisoli (assembly GCF_016900955.1). Taxonomy (NCBI): domain Bacteria; kingdom Bacillati; phylum Actinomycetota; class Actinomycetes; order Micromonosporales; family Micromonosporaceae; genus Micromonospora; species Micromonospora humidisoli. Next base: position 343,637 of record NZ_JAFEUO010000006.1, on the reverse strand, counting down.
CCACCGCGCGGGGTCCGCCGGTCAGCGGCCCGGGGCGGGCCGGGCGGCGGCCGCGGCCGGGGTGGCCGGGCACCTCCCGCGCAGCCTGGCCACGGGGGTCGGCACGGGTCATGCCACGGCTGGCGGCGGACCCGACCGGGAATCCCGGCCGCGAGCGGCCGGGGCCGGGACCGCCAGGCGTCACGGGCCACGCCTGTGGTCCGGGCACGCCGAGGGTGGGCGGCCGGCGTGGACGCCGGCCGGGGCCGGACGACCGACGGCGCTGCCGGGGCGGGCCGCCCGACGGCTGGCCGTCGTCGTGCCGCTGCCGACCCGACCGGCAGGCGTCCGCGCTGTCCAGGGGCCGCCGACCGGGCGGCGACGACGGGGGAAGGGATTGCCGCCGCCCGCCGTGCCGTTACCGGCGCGCGCCGCCTGACCCGCCGCTACCGGGGTCCGTCGGCGGGTGGGTCGGCGCGCATGGCGCGTACCGCCTCCCCGGCGAACAGGCACGCGGCCCGGTGGCCGGGGGTCACCTCGACCGGGGGCGGGTCGGTGTCGGCGCAGGCGGGACGGGTCTGCGGGCAGCGGGTGCGGAACCGGCAACCGCTCGGCGGGTCGGTCGGGCTGGGCAGGTCACCGGTGAGGATGATCCGCCGCCGGTTCCGTTCCACCCGGGGGTCGGCCACCGGGACCGCCGACAGCAGCGCCGCCGTGTAGGGGTGGGCCGGCTCCCGCCACAGCTGCGCCGGGGTGCCGGTCTCCACGATCCGGCCCAGGTACATCACCGCGATCCGGTCACTGAGGTGTTCCACGGCGGCCAGGTCGTGCGCGATGAACAGGTAGGTGAGCCCGAGGTCCCGTTGCAACCGCCGGAGCAGGTTCATGATCTGCGCCTGCACGCTCAGGTCGAGCGACGCGATCGGTTCGTCGAGGACGATCAGGTCGGGTTCCCCGGCCAACGCGCGGGCGATGCCGACCCGCTGGCGTTGCCCGCCGGACAGCTCGTGCGGGTGCCGGCCGGCCGTCTCCGGTCGCAGGCCCACCAGGTCGAGCAGTTCGGCGACCCGGTCCCGGCGGGCCTGCGCCGAGGGGGCCAGCCGGTGCACCACCAACGGTTCGGCGATGCTCGCGCCGACCGTGCGGCGCGGGTCCAGCGACGCCTGCGGGTCCTGGAAGACCATGGCCACCCGGCGACGCAGCCCGCGCAGCCGGCGACGCGACCAGTCGGTGACGTCCTGGCCGCCGACGACGATCCGGCCGCCGGTCGGGGCCACCAGCCGCAGCAACGCCAGGCCGGTTGTCGACTTGCCGCTGCCGGACTCCCCCACCAGGCCCAGGGTCTCGCCCGCCCGTACGGTCAGCGACACCCCGTCCACCGCCCGCACCGGCGGGCCACCGGGATTGGGGAACCAGACGGTGAGGTCGTCGAGTTCGGCGATGGTTCCCGTGCTCATCGGTCCTCCGGGACGGCCTGGTCCGGGTCGTCCCCGGCGACTGTGGGACAGAAGGTGCGCACCAGGTGGGCGGGGGTGATCGGGACCAGCGGGGGCAGCTCGTGGGCGCAGCGGGCGTCCCCGCGTACCGGGCAGCGGGGCCAGAACGCGCACCCGGGCGGCAGGTCGAGTGGGCTGGGCGGCGCACCCGGGATCGCCGCCAGTTCCTCCCCCGCCGCGCCGGGCCGGGGCCGGGCCGCCAGCAGGGCCCGGGTGTACGGGTGCCCCGGCGCGACGAGGACCGCGTCGACCGGGCCCTGCTCGACGATCCGGCCCCCGTACATCACCGCTACCGTGTCGGCGATCCCCGCCACGACCCCGAGGTCGTGGGTGATCCAGACGACCGCCGTGCCGAGCCGGCGGCGCAGGTCGGCGACGAGTTCCACGATCTGCGCCTGGGTGGTGACGTCCAACGCGGTGGTCGGCTCGTCGGCGATGAGCAGGGCCGGTTCGCAGGCCAGCGCCATCGCGATGACGACCCGTTGCCGCATCCCGCCGGAGAACTCGTGCGGGTGGGCGTCCACCCTCCGCCCGGGTGCCGGGATACCGACCAGGTCGAGCAGCTCGACGGCGCGGGAACGGGCCTGCCGCCGGCTCATCCCGAGGTGTTCCTCGCACGCCTCGGCGACCTGCCGGCCGACGGTCAGCACCGGGTTGAGTGTGGTCATCGGGTCCTGGAAGACGAAACCGACGTGCCGGCCCCGCCACCGGCGACGGTCCGACCCGGACATGTCGGTCAGGTCCCGGCCCAGCAGCCGGACCCGGCCGGTGACGGTGGCGGAACGCGGGGCCAGCCCGGTGGCGGCGAGCACGGTCATGCTCTTGCCGCTGCCGGACTCCCCGACCAGGGCGAGGGTCTCGCCGGGGGCCACCGACCAGTCGACTCCCGCGACCGCGCGGGCCGGGCCGTTGCGGGTGCCGAGGGTGACCGTCAGGTCGCTGATCTCCAGCACCGGCGTGTCCCCGGCGACCCGGGGCGACGGTACGGCGCCTCCGCTCATCGGGTGCTCCTGCGGGCTTCGCCGACGGTGAGCTGGCGGGGGTCGAGCACGTCACGCAGGGCGTCCCCGACCAGGTTGAACGCCAACACGGTCAGGAAGATCGCCGCGCCGGGGAAGAACCCCAGCCACCAGGCGTCGGTGACGAACCCGCGCCCGTCGTAGAGCATCCGGCCCCAGGCCGGCGCGGGAGGCTGGACGCCCAATCCGAGGAAGGACAGCGCCGCCTCGGACAGGATCGCGAACGCCAACGACAGCGAGGTCTGCACGATCAGCGGGGCGGCGATGTTGGGCAGCACGTGCCGGCGCAGGATGCGCAGGTCGGAGGTGCCGATGGAGACGGCGGCCCGGACGAAGACCTGCTCCCGTACGGCCAGCACGCTCCCCCGGGTCACCCGGGCGAAGATCGGGGTGTAGACCACCCCGATGGCGGTCATCGCGGTGACCAGCCCCGGGCCGAGGACCGCGACGATCGCCACGGCGAGCAGCAGCACCGGGAAGGCGAACAGCACGTCCATGGCGCGCATGAGGACGTTGTCCGCCCAGCCGCCGTACCAGCCGGCGAGCAGGCCGACGGTGACCCCGACGGCCAGGGCGATGCCGACGCTGACCAGGCCCACCTGCAACGACACCCGGGCCGCCACCAGCACCCGGCTGAGCACGTCGCGACCCAGTTCGTCGGTGCCGAACGGGTGCGCGCCGCTGGGTGGACGCAGCATCTCCTCGACGTCCACGTCGTTGATCCCGGCCGGCGCGAGCCACTGCCCGGCCAGCCCGACGACCAGCAGGACCAGCAGCACCACCGTGCCGGCGACGGCCGGCGGGTCGTGCCGCAGCGCGGCCAGCGCACGGCGCAGCGCACCCGCCTCGACGGCCGCTGCCGACGGGCGGTCGTCGACCTGGTCGACAGGCGGCAGGGCGGCGGGGGTCGACGCCCGGTCCCCGGCGCTCATCGCAGCGTGATCCTCGGGTCGAGGCGGGCGTAGAGGACATCCACCAGCAGGTTCACCAGCAGGAACAGGGTGGCCACGAAGAGCACCGCGCCCTGCAGCACCGGATAGTCGCGGGCCTGGACGGCGTCGTAGGTGAGCCGGCCGACGCCCGGCCAGGCGAACAGCACCTCGATCACGATCACCCCGCCGATCAGGCTGGCCACCTGCACCCCGACCACGGTGACCACCGGGATCAGCGCGTTGCGCAGCACGTGCCGCACGACCACCACCCGGGGGCGCAGCCCCTTGGCCTCGGCGGTGCGGACGTAGTCCTCGGCGAGCACCTCCAGCACCGAGGACCGGATGAACCGGGTGAGGATGGAGGCGGTGACCAGGCCGACGGCGGCGGCGGGCAACGCCACGTGCGAGGCCCAGCCCACCGGGTCGTCGGTGAGCGGCACGTACCCCGACGGGGGCAGCCAGCCGAGCACCCCGGCGAAGAGCAGGATGCCCATGATGCCCGTCCAGAAGTCGGGGACGGAGACGCCGAACTGGCTGAACACCCGGGCGGCGTGGTCGACGAACGATCCGCTGCGCACCGCGGAGAGCACCCCGAGCGGGAAGGCGACGAGCAGGGCGAGCAGCACGGCGGTCACCGCCAGGGATCCGGTGGCCGGCAGCCGTTCCAGCACGATCGTGGTGACCGGCCGACCACTGCGGAAACTCACCCCGAGGTCACCGGTGAGGGCGTTGCCGACGTAGCTGAGGTACTGCACGACCAGCGGGCGGTCCAGCCCGGAGCGTTCCCGCAGCGCGTCGTAGGTCTGCTGGTCGAAGCGGGTGCCCAGGGAGACCCGGACCGGGTCGCCGGGGACCAGTTGCAGCAGCAGGAAGACCACCAGGGTCACCCCGAGCAGGACGACGACCGACTGGAGCAGCCGCCGCAGGACGAAGCGTCCCACCTCGCCCCCTCAGCGGTTCAGGGCGACGTCGCGGAACCGGATCGCCCGGTCGGAGCGGACCTGGTAGCCGGTGACCCTGGGGGACCAGCCCTGCACCACGTCCGGGTTGTAGAGGTAGATGTAGCTGGCGTCGTCGACGATCTGCTTGGCGGCCCGCTCGTACGTCTGCTTGCGGGCGGCCTCGTCGGTCTGGGTGCGGCCCTGGTCGAGCAGGGTGTCGACGGCGGGGTTGCTGTATTTGTGGAAGTTGAACGTGCCGCCGGTGCGGTGCTGGGCGTAGTAGAACTCGTCCGGGTCGAGGTTGCCCAGCCAGCCGAGCAGGAAGGCGTCGAAGTTGCCCTTGCCCTGCTCGTCGAGCCACTGGGCGAAGTCCAGGGTACGGATCTTGACGTTGATCCCGACCTCGGCGAGCTGGGCGGCGATCACCTGGGCGGCGGTGACCGTCTCCGGGTACTCGCTGGTGACCATCAGGTCCATGGTGCGGCCGGTGACGCCGGCCCCGCCGAGCAGTTGCCGGGCCTGCTGCGGGTCGTGCCGGTACGGCGCGTAGTCGTAGTACCAGGAGCTGCCCTTGGGGATGGCGGTCTGGTTGGCGGTGGCCTGGCCGAACTTGGCGGCCTTGGTGATCGCCTCCCGGTCCAGGGCGAACGCGACGGCGCGGCGCACGTTCACGTCGTCGTACGGCTTGCGTGCCTCGTTGAGGGCGAGGTACCAGTAGTCGGTGGAGGGGGTGGTGGCGACGGTCACCGAGCCGTCCTCCTTGAGGGTCGGCACCTGCTGGGGTGGCAGGTTGTCGGTCCACTGCGCCTCGCCGCCGCGCAGGTTCTGCAGGGCCACCGTCGGGTCCTTGACGAAGGTGAAGGTGACCCCGTCGAGCTTCGGTTTCGGCCCCCAGTAGGCGTCGTTGCGGGTCAGTTTGATGGTGTCGCCGGAGGTGTAGGCGGCGACGGCGAACGGGCCGCTGCCCACCGGCCGGGTCGTGATCGCGCCCGACTCCACGTTGGCCTTCTGAACTATCGCGACGCCCTTGAAACCGCCGAGGTTGGCCAGCAGGTTGGGGGTGGGCGCGGTCAGCGTGACCACCACCGTGGCCGGGTCGGGCGCGGTCACCGTCTTGACGGTGGCGAACTTGTACGCCGCGTTCAGCTTCTCGTCGATGATCCGCCGGTAGGAGTAGACGACGTCCTGTGCGGTCAGCGGCGAGCCGTCGGAGAAGCGGGCCCCCTCGCGGAGGGTGAACGTCCAGGTGAGCTGGTCGCTGCTGGTGGTCCACTTCGTGGCCAGCGCGGGCCCCATCTTCAGGTCGGCGTCCGGCTCGACCAGGGTGTCGTAGACGTTCTCCAGCACCTGGAAGCTGTGGTAGGCCGACGTCTTGTGCGGGTCGAGCTGGTCGGGTTCCCCGCCGATGGCGGCGGTGAGCGTGCCGCCCGTCGATCCTCCGGCGGTGGACCCGCCGTCGACGTCGACGCTCTCACCGGCGTCGCAGCCGGCCAGCGCGGTCAGGGCGACGGCGAGCACCGCCGCGACGATCGTCGATCTGGTCATGGACTCGGTCACCCTTCGTCGCCTGGCAGATCAGAAGGGCGAGTCTTCTCCGCCGGGCAGGGCGATGTCAATAAAACCCAGCCAAAGCAGGGCGAAATACCGGAAATCACTGCGATCGTCGGCCGTCGTGCGTGGACGGTGCACAGCGGACCGTCCCCTACCGACCCTGTTTCCCGTCGGACGTCCGGCAAACCCCGTCAGTCGTCGCGGGGCGGGCGAGGGTGCGGCTGCGCCCCCGGAACTCGGCCACCACCTCGCCGTCACGGGTGACGGTGACGTCGTAGATGCCGCTGCGGCCGTAGCTGACGCGTTCGGTGGCGGACGCGGTCAGCAGATCGCCCTCGCGGACCGGGCGCAGGAAGCTGATCTCGCCGCCGGCCGCGACGGTGGCCGGGCCGTGCGTGTTGCAGGCCAGCGCGAAGGCGGTGTCGGCGAGCAGGAAGACGAACCCGCCGTGGCCGATGCGGTGACCGTTGAGCATCCCGGCGGTCACCCGCATCCGGGCCACCGCCGTGCCGTCGGCGGCATGGACCAACTCGATGCCGAGCCCCCGGGACGCCACGTCGGCGTCGAACATGTCGTGGGCCGCGGTCCGGGCCGGCGGCACCGCAGCGCCGTCGGTCCCCCCGGCGAGGTCCGCTTCACGGGGGTACGGGCTACGCTCCGGCACTGCTCCTCCTGAGACGGTCGGGGCACGCTGACGATCGGGGCACGCCGACCGTCGTGCCGCTGACGGTCGGGGCACGACGACCACCGGCCGCCCCGCCGACCGTACGCCGTCGGCGGGCACCCGCCACGGCACCCGGGCCGGCCGGGCTATGCTCACGGACGAGTCGGCGGTGGGGCCCGCCGTCCCGGCCCGACCGGGAGAACCGCGCGGACGCGCCAACGGTCCCTGCCAGTGCTCCCGAACTGGTGGGAGGTCCCGGTGACGTCACCGTCGTCGCGGCGCGTCGATCCCGACGTCGACCTGCGGGTCCCGGCCGACCGGGGCGAGCTGGCCGCGCACCCGGCCGCCGTGCTGGGCGTGGTCGCCGCAGGTGGGGCGCTCGGGGCGCTCGCCCGCGCCGGGGTGCAGGCCGCCCTGCCGCACTCCCCGACCGGTTTCCCCTGGTCCACCTTCACCGTCAACGTCACCGGGTGCCTGCTGATCGGGGCGCTGATGGCGGTGCTCGGCCGACGGCGGGCCGGCCCGCTGGTCCGGCCGCTGCTCGGGGTGGGCGTGCTCGGCGGGTTCACCACCTTCTCCGCGTACGCCATGGACGTGCACCTGGCGCTGGCCGCCGGGGCCGCCACGACGGCGCTGGCCTACCTGGCCGCCACCCTGGTCGGTGGGCTCACGGCCGTCGCCGCCGGTGACGCCCTGGCGGGCCGGCTGCTGGACCGCGCCGACCGACGCCGCCCCGGCGGCGGGCCGGGCGGCCCGGCGGCGGGGCGGACCGGCCGGCGGGAGGCCCGGTGACCGTGCTGCTGATCGCGCTCGGCGCGGCGCTGGGCGCGCCGCTGCGCTACCTCACCGACCGGGCCGTGCAGGCCCGGCACGACTCCCGGTTCCCGTGGGGGACGCTGACCGTCAACGTCGCCGGGTCGCTGCTGCTCGGCGCGGTGGCCGGGGTGCCCGCCGGACCGACGGTGACCGCGCTGGTCGGCACCGGCTTCTGCGGCGCGCTGACCACCTGGTCCACCTTCGGCTACGAGACGGTACGCCTGGCCCGGGCCGGCGACCGCCGGTACGCGCTGGCCAACGTCCTGGTCAGCGTGCTCGCCGGGCTGGGCGCGGCGGCGCTCGGCTTCGCCCTGGCCCGCGCGCTGGCCGGCTGACCGGCGGCCCCCTCAGCGGACCGGGGTCGCGGCCCGCCCCGGACCGGGCACGTGGTCGTGGTCGTGGCCGTCGTGGCCGTGGCCGCCGTGCCCGCCGTGGCCGTGGCCGCCGTGCCCGCCGTGGCCGTGGCCGCCGTGGCCGTGGTGGCCGTGGCCGTGGTGGCCGTGATGGTGGTGGCCGTGGCCGTCGACCGGGTCGTCGGGGTGGTCGTGCGGGGTCTGCGGGCGGCCCACCTTGTCGGCGAAGCCCGGCATCAGCACCCGGTAGGCGCAGGTGTCGCAGTTCATCCGGATGTCCCCCCGCACCGCCTCGGCGTGCCGCTCCAGCACCAGGTCGGCCAGGGCGTCGCAGTCGCCGATCAGGTCGGCGACCCGGACGTCGAGGTCGGGATGGTCGGCCGCGTACGCCTGCGACTGGGCCACGATCCGGTCCGGCAGCACCCCGGCGAACAGGAAGTACGGGGCGACCACGATCCGGCGGGCGCCGAGCCGGCGCAACCGGTCGAGCACCGCCGGCACGGAGGGCTCGGCCAGCGAGATGAACCCCGGTTCCACGCCGGCGTAGCCGCGCCCCTCCCACAGCAGCCGGGCCACCTTCGCCACCTCGGCGTTGGCGTCCGGGTCGGTCGCGCCCCGCCCGATCAGCGCCACCCAGGTGCCGGCCCGGTCGGCCCCGGCCAACGCCGCGTCGATCCGTTCCTCCAGCACGCTGTGCAGCAGCGGATGCGGGCCGAGCGGTCGCCCGTACCGGTAGGTCAGGCCGGCGTGGCGCTCCTGCTCGCGGGCCATCGCGGCCGGGATGTCCCCCTTGCCGTGACCGGCGGCCGTGAGCACCAGCGGCAACGCGACAAGCGCCCGGTGACCCTTCGCGACCAGCGCGGTCACCGCGTCGGTCAGCGGCGGGCGGGACAGCTCGATGAACCCGCCCTCGACGTCGCCGACGGCGACCCCCGCCCGGTCCCGCACCCGGTCGACGAGCGCGGCGAACTGGTCGACCCCGGCCGCGCTGCGCGTGCCGTGCCCGACGATGACCAGTGCGGTCATGTTTCCTCCAGGTAGAGCAGGGCGTTGAGGGCGGCGGCGGCGACCGCCGAGCCACCCTTCTCGCCGATGTTGGACACGGCGGGCAGGCCACTGGCCCGCAACGCCGCCTTGGACTCGGCGGCCCCGACGAAGCCCACCGGCAATCCGACCACCAGCGCCGGGTCGGCGGCCACGCCGATCAGTTCGACCAGTGCCGTCGGCGCGCAGCCGACCACCCAGACCGCACCCGGGCCGACCCGGTCCAGCGCGATCCGCACCGCCGCCGCCGACCGGGTCAGACCGGTCTGCCGGGCCAGCGCGACGGCGGCCGGTTCGGCGACCGGGCAGACGATCTCCCGCCCGGCGCCGGTGATCCCGGCGGCCACCATCGCCACGTCGGTGACGATCGGCACCCCGGCCCGCAGCGCGGCCAGCCCGCCGGCCAACGCCGCCTCGTCGCAGACCAGGTCGGTGACGTAGTCGAGGTCGGCGCTGGCGTGCACCACCCGCTCGACGACCGCCCGGGTCAGCGGCGGCAGGCCGCCCAGGTCGACCCGTTCCCGCAGGATCCGGTACGACTCCCGCTCGATGGGGTGGACGACCCGGCTCACCGCGCACCTCCCGGGGTGGGCCGGCGGCGGGCCGGGTGGATGCTGGTCATGGTGCTCCTCGACGGTCGGTGGTGACCCGGATCGCGTCCACCGGGCAGATCTCCAGGCACTCCAGGCAGCCGGTGCAGCGGTCGGACCGGACGGTCAGGCCCCCGGGCACCGGGCGGATCGCGTGGGTGGGGCAGGTCAGCAGGCAGGCCCCGCAGCCCTGGCAGGCGTCGATCACCACCGGCGGCGGCACCCCGACCGGGGCGGGCACCGGCACGGCGGGCGTCATCCGCGCCACCGGTAGCCCCGGGGGGTGACCATCCGGCCACCGACCAGCCGGGTCTGCGAGCTGCCCACCACCACCAGCCCGTACATGTCGACCACGGTCGGGTCGAAGGTGGCCAGGGTGGCCAGGTGGACCTGCTCGTCGGGGCGGCTGGCGTTGCGGACCACCCCGACCGGGGTCTGCGGCGGGCGGTGCGCGGCGAACGTCGCCAGCACCGCGCCGAGCTGCCAGTCCCGGGCCCGGCTACGCGGGTTGTACAGCAGCGCCACCAGGTCCGCCTCGGCGGCGGCGGCGACCCGCCGTTCGATCACCGCCCACGGGGTGTGCAGGTCGGACAGGCTCAGGTAGACGTGGTCGTGGCCGATCGGCGCACCGAGCAGGGCGGCGGCGGCCAGCGCGGCGGTCACCCCGGGCACCCCGACCACGTCGATCCGCTCGTCGGCGTACTCCAGGGCGGGGCTGGCCATCGCGTACACCCCGGCGTCGCCGGAACCGACCAGCGCGACGGCGTGCCCGGCGGTGGCCTCGGCGACGGCGCTACGGGCCCGTTCCTCCTCCGCGCCGAGCCCGCTGGCGAGCACCCGGGTGCCCGGCCGCAGCAGGTCACGGACCTGGTCGACGTACTGGTCGAGACCGACGACCACGGCGGCCCGGCGCAACTCGGCCACCGCGCGCGGGGTGCGCAGGTCGGCCGCCCCGGGGCCCAGGCCGACGATCGCCAGCCGGCCGCGCGGGGTGTGCCGGGCGACCGCGACGGTGGCCATCGCCGAGGCGGTCTTGGGCACCAGCAGGGTGCCGCCGTCGCGCAACGCCGCCGCCTCGGCGACGCTGGGCGTGCCGACGGCGGCCCGGACCACCTCGCTGGGGTGCGGCACGTCCACCGCCGAAAGCTCCGCCGCCGGCCAGGTCCGCAGCGGTACGCCGAGCGCGTCGGCGGTGGCCCGGATGCCCTCCTCGTCGGCCTTCACGTCGACGCTGGCCAGGCAGCGCAGGCTGGCCGGGCTCAACCCGGCGTCGGCGAGCGCCCGGTGCAGCAGCGCGTCGACCTCGGCGGCGGCCACCCCCCGGCTGGAGCCGACCCCGGCGACCAGGGACGGGGGTCGCAGCACGACGGTGCGGTCGTCGACCGGCACGATGCGGTCGGTCACCAGCACCCGGTACCCGTCCTGCGGGTGTTCCCCGGTGGGCGGTCCGGGGTGGACGTTGGGCGGCAGGGCGGGCAACGGCCACACCGCGTCGGCGACCAGCCGGACCGGCTCGCCGTCGAGGATCGCCCGGGACACCGCGGCCACCGCACCCTCGACCGGCCAGCCGAGGGCGTCCAGGCCGGGCAGGTCGACCGCGTCGGTGGCGGTGGTGACCACCGGCCGGGCGTCGAGCAGCGCGGCCACCTCGGCGGCGAGCGGGTTCGCGCCCCCGGCGTGCCCGCCGAGCAGGGCGACGGCGTGCCGGGCGGCCTCGTCGACCACCACCACCGCCGGATCGGTGCGCTTGTCGCCGAGCAGCGGCGCCAGCACCCGGACCACCGCGCCGGTGGCCAGGAACGCCACCACCGCGTCGCACGTCGTCCAGGCGGTCCGCAGCGCGTCGGCGACCCCGTCGGCCTCGACCAGCCGGGCGTGCGGCCAGGCGGCGGCCAGGGTACGGGCGTGCCGGCGGCCGGCGGCGGTGGCCGCGACGAGCCCGACCCGGTGCGGGCCGGTGCCGGGGGTGTCCCGGTGCCGGTGTGGTGCGGTGGTGGTCACGGGCGCTCCCCGGTGAGGACGACCACCGGGTTGGTGGCCGCGAGTCGGACGGACCCGCCGGGCAGGTCGGCGAGGCGGGCGGCGGCGAGCTGGCTGCCGGTCACCGTGTAGCCGGCGGCGCGCAGCAGGTGCACGGCCGGGGCCACCCGGTCCAGGGCGGCCAGGGTGACCACCACCCGGTCGGGGTGGCGGTCGGTGACGGCGGTCAGCACGTCGGTCCCGCCACCGCCGACGAAGACGGCATCCGGATCGGGCAACCCGGCCAGGACGGCCGGCGCGTCACCGGTCACCACCCGGACGTCGACGCCGTGCCGGGCGGCGTTGCCGGCGACCGGCGCGGTGGGATCCCGCTCCACGGCGATCACCGCCGCGCCGAGCAGCGCGCACTCGATGCCGACCGAGCCGCTGCCCGCGCCGACGTCCCAGACCAGTCGACCGAGCCGGGGCCGCAACCGGGCGACGGCCAGCGCCCGCACCTCGGCCTTCGTGATCATCGAGTCCCGGTGCCGGTACGCGGACTCGGGCAGCGCCCAGCCCCCGGCGGGCGCGGCGGCCGGCTGGTTGTCGCGGCGCACCGGCCCGACAGTGCCACCGCACCCGGCCGCACCACCCGCACCGGCGGGCGTCGCACCGGGATCGTCGGCCGCACCGGCAGGCGTCGTACCGGCGTCGTCGGCCGCAGCGGCGAGGCTGAGCACGACGTGCGGGTCGGCCCAGCGGCGGCCGGCGGCCTGCTCCGGGGTGACCCGGGTGACCCGCTCGGCGGGGGTACCGAGGTGCTCGGCCACCAGCAGGTGGCGGGACCAGCCGGCCAGCCCGGCCCCGAGCTCGGCGGCCCCGGCGTCCGGCGCGGTCAGCACGGCGACGGCGGGCAGTGCCCGGCAGGCATTGAGCGCGGGGCCCAACTCCCGGCCGTGGGCGGTCACCACCACCGCGCCGTCCCAGTCGAGCCCGGCGCGGGCGAACGCGGCGGCCACGCTGGACACCGCCGGCAGCACCCGGACCGGCAGCCCGGCGGCGCGCAGCCGGCGTACCACGCCGAACAGGCCGGGGTCGCCGCTGGCCAGCACCACGGCCGCAACCCCGGCGGCCTGCGCGGCGGCGAGTCGCGCCAGCGCCGGGGCGAGCGGGCCGAGGGTGACGGTGTCGACGCCGGCCGGCACCGGCACGGCGGCCAGGTGCCGGGCCGCCCCGACGACCAGCCCGGCCCCGGCCAGGGCGGCGAGCGCCGGTGGCGGCAGTGGCCGGCCGGCCGCGTCCATCCCCAGCACCACGACCGGCTCCGGCACCCCGACGACCGGGGCCGGGCCGGGGAGCGGCTGCGGGCGCGTCACGCCGGCCACCGGCCGGAGGAGGCGACCAGGCGCTCGCCGGTGAAGTCGACCATCGCCACGTCGACGGTGAGCGTCGGCCCGGCGAAGCGGCGCAGCACCTGGCGGACCCGGGCGCAGAGCAGGTCACCGGCGGGACGCAGCAGCCCGGCGGCCTCCCACAGCTCGTAGGCGTGCCGGCCGGTGTTCGCCGCCAGCACCGCCGCCACCAGGTCGGCGTCGCCACCGGCCTCGGCGGTGACCGCGCCGAGCAGCGACAGGTCCACCTTCGACCGGGTGTAGTGGGTCATCAGGATGCCGGCGGCGAGTTTGGCCAGCTTGCCGGCCATCCCGACGAAGACCACCCCGGTCATCGCGTCGCCCACGGCGGCGGTGACGGCCGCGCCGGTGAAGTCGCCGACCTCGACGAAACACACCTCGGGCAGCTCCGGCAGCAACGCGCGGGCGGCCCGCTCGGTGCGCCCGCCGGTGCACAGCACCACCGTCCGCTGCCCCTGGGCGGCCATCACGTGCACCGCCTGCACCACGCTGGCCCGCCAGGAGGCGGTGGAGAACGGCCTGACGACGCCGGTGGTGCCGAGGATCGAGATGCCGCCGACGATGCCGAGCCGCCGGTTGGTGGTCTTGCGGGCCATCACCTCACCGCCCGGCACGCTGATCACCACCCGGACACCCACCTCCGCCAGGTCGACCACCTCGGCGACGGCCTGGCCGATCATCCGGCGGGGGGTGTCGTTGATGGCCGGCCCGCCGACGGCGAGGCCGAGCCCGGGGCGGGTGACGGTGCCGACGCCGTCCCCACCGGCGAGTTCCAGGCCGGGCCGGGGCCGCCAACCGACGGTCGCGGTGAGGTGCGCGCCGTGGGTGACGTCCGGGTCGTCCCCGGCGTCCTTGACCACCACCGCCTCCGCCGCTGGTTCGGGCCGGGCGGTCAGGTCGCAGCGGGCCACCGCGAAGGTCACCCGCCGGCCGGCGGGCAGCCCGATCTCCACCTCCGTCGGGGGCACGCCGGTGACCAGGGCGGTCACCGCCGCCTTCGCCGCCGCCGTCGCGCACGCGCCGGTGGTCCAGCCGGTACGCAACGCCACCGGCCGGACCTTCGCGGTACGCGGCAGGTCCGGCTCGCGCAGCGGCGGCTCGGCGTACGTCACGGGGTGGCGTCCTCCACGGCGGCGCGGGACCGGCGCAGCTCGGCGCGGGCGGCCGGCTCGGCCCGGCGGAAGGTGTGGAAGTGCCCGGGGTGGTAGAGGTGCGACCGGGTGCCGGTGGCGGCCAGCGCCGGCCCGACCAGGAACAGGGTGTGCTTCCACAACCGGTGTTCCTTGACGGTGGCCGCCAGGTCGCCGAGGGCGCACCGCACCACCAGTTCGTCAGGCCAGGTCGCCTGGTAGGCCACCACGACCGGAGTGTCGGCCGGGTAGCCGCCGGCGAGCAGTTCGGTCTGGGCCTGCCCGGCGCGGGCGGCGGACAGGAACAGCGCCATGGTGGTGCCGTGCCGGGCGAAGTCGCGCACCCGCTCCCCCGCCGGCATCGGCGTCTTGCCGCCCTCCAGCCGGGTGAGGATCACCGACTGGGCCACCTCGGGGATGGTCAGTTCCCGGCCGACGATGGCGGCGACGGCGGTGAACGAGGACACCCCGGGGACGATCTCCACCGCCAGGTCGAGGGCCCGGCACAGGTCGAGCTGCTCCTGCACCGCACCCCACAGCGCCGGGTCGCCCGAATGGATCCGGGCCACGGTGAGCCCGTCGGCGGCGGCCCGCCGGTACAGCGGCAATACCCCCTCGATGGGCAGCTGCGACGAGTCGACGATCTCGGCGTCGGGGCGGGCGTGGGCCAGCACGTCGGCGTGCACCAGGCTGGCCGCCCAGATCACCACGTCGGCGTCGGCGATCACCCGGGCGGCGCGCAGGGTGAGCAGGTCGGCGGCGCCGGGCCCGGCCCCCACGAACCACACCTTTCCGGTGGACGTCACAGTTTTCCTCCCCGCCGGTCCCGGCGGGCCGGGACCAGCAGCGTCGACAGGTAGGGCAGCTCGTCGTCCGGGTCGACCGGCCCGATCCGCTCGTCGGGCAGGCCGAGGCCGCAGCCGAGCACCGCGTCGTCGAGCCGGTCGTACCGGCGCAGCTCGTCGACGAGTTCCCGGTGCCGTCGCCAGCCCTTGTAGACCACCACGGTGCCGGGCCCGGCGAGGGCGTCGGCGACCGGTGCCGCGCCGGCGGTGGCCGGCAGCAGGGTCAGCGGCTCCCGCCCCTGGCACAGCGGGACGCCGCTGCGCGCGGCCAGCTCCTGCATGGCGGTCACCCCGGGCACCGTGCGCAGCCGCACCGCCGGCCGCAGCGCCCGGACCCCGTCGGCCAGGTAGGTGAAGGTGGAGTAGACGTTGGGGTCGCCGATGGTGGCGAACGCGACCGAGCGGGCCCCGGCGTCGAACGCGTCGACGACGGCGCGGGCGGCGGCGTCCCAGGCGGCCTCCCGGCGCGCGGTCACCCCGCCCCGGTCCTCCAGGGCGAACGGCAGTCGGCGCAGCCGGTCCGCCGGCACGTGCGCGCGGACCGTCGTCTCGGCCCGGCCGGGGGGCGTCGCCGGGTCCGCCGCCAGCCGGTCCAGCACCGGTACGACCACCAGGTCGGCCTCGGCCAGCACCCGCACCGCCTTGAGGGTGAGCAGTTCCGGGTCCCCCGGTCCGACCCCCACCCCGGTCAGCGTGGCGGCGACGGGCGGGTGGTCCGCACCGAGGCCGGTCACCGGGCCGCCGCCTCGACCAGCCGGCGGGCCGCCCGGGGGTGACCCGCCCAGTGGGTGTGCAGGTAGGAGGCGTGCACCTGCCCGGTGACGAAACCGTGGGCGGTGTCGTCCCAGTGCCAGGCGGGCCGGTCGCCGTGCCCGGGGTCGGTGACGGTGCGGTGGAACTCGTGGCCGCGTACCCGGTCGCCGGCGGCGTGGACCGGGGAGTCGGTGGCGGCGACCGCGTCGCGGTAGCCGAGGGTGAGCCGGCCGGACATCCGGGCGTGGTGGTCGAGCCGCCCGCACATCGGCACCCCGTCCAGGGATCGGCCGAGGTAGAGCAGCCCGGCGCACTCGGCGACCACCGGCCCGGTGAAGCCGGCCAGCTCGGCACGGAGCCCGGTGTTGGCGCTCAACGCCTCGACGTGCACCTCGGGGAAGCCGCCACCGATGACCACCGCCCGGGTGCCGGCGGGCAGGGCCGGGTCACGCAGCGGGTCGAACGGGGCCACGGTCGCGCCGGCGGCGGTGAGCAGTTCGGCCGTCTCGGCGTACGAGAAGGTGAAGGCCGCTCCGGCGGCGACCG
Source organism: Micromonospora humidisoli (assembly GCF_016900955.1). Taxonomy (NCBI): domain Bacteria; kingdom Bacillati; phylum Actinomycetota; class Actinomycetes; order Micromonosporales; family Micromonosporaceae; genus Micromonospora; species Micromonospora humidisoli. The sequence goes on along the minus strand of NZ_JAFEUO010000006.1, from coordinate 327,607 downwards.
CGACGACCGGACGGCCCCCGCCGGCCGGGCCGCCGACGGCGGTGCCCGGGTCCCAGGCGTCCACGGTCAACGGTGGGGCGCTGCGGGCCAGGTCGACCACCGCGTCGAGGTCGACGGTGGACGCGACGAGCCCGGCGAGCGCGTCGACGACGGCCAGTGACTCCGGTGCCCGTTCGGCGACCGGCACCAGCCCCAGGTGCCGGGCCGGCGCGGCCACCTCGACGGCCCGGGTCACCGCCCCCAGCACCGGTACGCCCACCTCGGCGAGCGCGTCGCGCAACAGGGACTCGTGCCGGGGCGAGCCGACCCGGTTGAGGATCACCCCGCCGACGCGTACCGCCGGGTCGAAGGCGCGCATGCCGAGCACCAGCGCGGCGGCCGAGCGGCCCTGCGCGGTGGTGTCCAGGACCAGCAGCACCGGCGCGTCGATCAGCGTGGCGACGTGCGCCGTGGAGGCGTAGCCGCCCCGGCCGACCGCCCCGTCGTGCAGCCCCATCACCCCCTCCACCACGGCGACGTCGGCGGGGGTGGGGACGCTCGCGCCGTGCCGCAGCAGCGGGGCGATCAGCTCTTCCCCGACCAGCCACGGGTCGAGGTTGCGGCCGGGACGGCCGGCGGCGAGCGCATGGTAGCCGGGGTCGATGTAGTCGGGGCCGACCTTGTGCGGGCTGACCGTGAGACCCCGACGGCGCAGCGCGGCGAGCAGCCCGGTGGCGACCGTGGTCTTGCCGTGCCCGCTGGCCGGGGCGGCGACCACCAGCCGGGGCAGCACCCACGGGCCGGTCGGTGGGGCCGACGGCGGCACGCCCGGCGCGGTGCCACCCGGATGACCGGCCGGCGCGTTGCCCGGCGGGCGGCGCTGGTCGGTGCGGCGGCTCGGTCCGGTCACCACTCGATGCCCTTCTGGCCCTTCTGGCCGGCGTCCATCGGGTGCTTGACCTTGGTCAGCTCGGCGACCAGGTCGGCCGCCTCGACCAGCCGCGGGTCGGCGTCCCGGCCGGTGATCACCACGTGTTGGAAGCCGGGCCGGTGGGTGAGGGTGTCGACCACCTCGTCGACGTCCACCCAGCCCCACTTCATCGGGTAGGTGAACTCGTCCAGGACGTACAAGCCGTAGCGCTGGGTGGCCAGGTCGCGCTGGATCTGCCGCCAGCCCTCCAGGGCGTCGGCGGCGTGGTCGGCGTCGCCGCCGCGCTGGATCCACGACCAGCCCTCGCCCATCTTGTGCCAGGCCACCGGCGCACCCTGCCCGGTGTCGGCGTGCACCTGGCCCAGGGCCCGGAAGGCGTTCTCCTCGCCGACCCGCCACTTGGCGCTCTTGACGAACTGGAACACCCCGATCGGCAGCCCGGCCGTCCAGGCCCGCAGCGCCAACCCGAACGCAGCCGTCGACTTCCCCTTCATCTGCCCGGTGTGCACGATGGTCAACGGGCGGTGCCGTCGCTGCCGGGTGGTCAACCCGTCGGCGGGGACGTGTTCCGGCTTTCCCTGCGGCATCAGCGCACGCTCCGATTCGCTCCGACGGTGGCGAGCCCGGCCAACGGGTCGGCGGTGACCGTGTCCAGGCGGTGGTGGGCCGCGCCCAGCTGACCGGCCAGCCGGTGGGCCAGGTGCAGCCGGACCGGGCCGGACTCACAGTCCACCACGACGCAGGGCGCGCCGGTGGCCGCGAGCACGGCCGCCGCGCGTGCCGACCGGTCCAGCGGCCGGTGCCCGGCGGTGGCCCGGCCGTCGGTGACGACCAGCACCAGCGGACGCCGTCGCGGGTCCCGCAGCCGCTGCACCCGCAGCAGGTCGGCGGCGGCGAGCAGCCCCTCCGCCAGCGGGGTACGCCCGCCGGTGGGCAACTCGGCCAGCCGGGCCGACGCGGCCAGCACCGACGAGGTCGCCGGCAGCAGCACCTGCGCCCCGGTACCCCGGAAGGCGACCACCGCCACCGTGTCCCGCCGCTGGTAGGCGTCGGTGAGCAGGGCCAGCACCGCACCCTTGACCGCCGACATCCGCTGCCGCGCGCCCATCGAGCCGCTGGCGTCGACGACGAACAGCACCAGGTTGCCCTCGCGGCCCTCCCGGACCGCCTCCCGCAGGTCGTCGGGGCGCAGCAGCAGCCGGCCGCCGCACCGGCCCCGCCCGGCCTGGTGCGGGGCGGCGGCGCGCAGGGTCGCCGGCAGGTGCACCGCCGCCGGCCGACCGGTGGGCACCCGGGTCCCGGTGGTCCGCCCGCGCCCGGTCCGGGCCCGGGAACGCCGGCCGGGCACCCCGTCACCCACCCCCGGCGCGGTGAACAACCGGGCCGTCAACCCCCGCTGCGGTACGGCCACCGAGCCGACGCCCGCCGGGTCACCCGGGTTGGTGGTGCCGCCCTGGTCGGGTCGCCCGGGACGGGTGCCGGCGTGCTCGGCCGACCCGTCGTCGGGGCGTCCCGACCGGCCGTCGGCGCGGGGCCCGCCGTCGTCGTCCGGCCCGCCGTCGTCGATGCGGTCCGGCCACCGGTCGTCCCCGGACTGTGGGAAGGCCGGACCGGTCCGGGCGCGCGAATGCTCGTCGTGGCCCGGCGGACCATCGGCGTCCTGCGGCCCGCCGGTGTCATCCTGCGGCCCACCGGCGTCGTCGGGTGACTGCGGGCCCGACCCGTCGCCGGGGCCGCCCGCCGAGGGGCCGCCCGACCCACCGGGGCCGGCACCGTCCGGCCCGCCGGTCGGGTCACCCGGACCGGCCGGCCCGGTGTCCGGCGGATCGTCGTCGGGATGCTCGTCGCGGGCCCGCTGCAACGCCTCATCGAGGCGCTTCTCGTCCAGGCCCGGGGTGTCGAACGGGTCACGGCGACGGCGGTGCGGCAGAGCGAGCCGGGCGGCGACCCGGACGTCGTCGGCGGTCACCCGGTCCCGGCCCTGCCAGGCGGCGTGCGCGACGGCGGTCCGGGCGGTGACGATGTCGGCGCGCATCCCGTCCACGTCGAACGCGGCGCAGACCTCGGCGATCTGCCGCAACGCGGCGTCGGGCAGCAGCACCCCGTCGAGCCGGCCCCGGGCGGCGGCCACCCGGGCGGCGACCTCGGCGTCGGCGGCGGCCCACCGGGCGGCGAACCCGACCGGGTCGGCGTCGGCGGCGAGCCGGCGGCGCACCACCTCCACCCGGACGGCCGGGTCCCGGCTGGCCGCCACCTCGACGGTCAGCCCGAACCGGTCGAGCAGCTGCGGACGCAGCTCACCCTCCTCCGGGTTCATCGTGCCCACCAGGAGGAAGCGGGCGGCGTGACTGACCGAGACGCCCTCCCGTTCGACGTGGCAGCGGCCCATCGCGGCGGCGTCCAGGAGCAGGTCGACCAGGTGGTCGTGGAGCAGGTTCACCTCGTCGACGTAGAGCACCCCCCGGTGGGCGGCGGCGAGCAGGCCCGGCTCGAAGGCACGTACCCCCTCGGCGAGGGCCTTCTCCAGGTCGAGCGAGCCGACCACCCGGTCCTCGGCGGCGCCGACCGGCAGTTCCACCAGCCGGGCCGGGCGGCGCTCGACCGGCCCGGCGGCCGGATCCTCGTGCCCGCCCGCACCCGGGTGCGGGCCGTCCGGGCAGGTCGGGTCGGGGGCGGCCGGGTCGCAGCCGAACCGGCACCCGGCGACCCGGTCCACCGGCGGGAGCAACGCGGCCAACGCCCGCACGGCGGTCGACTTGGCGGTGCCCTTCTCGCCCCGCACCAGCACCCCGCCGATCGCCGGGCTGACCGCGTTGAGCAGCAGCGCCAGCCGCATGTCGTCCATGCCGAGCACGGCCGAGAAGGGAAACCCGCTCACTGAGCTGGCCTCGGTTCGCGACTGCGGGGCTCGCAGACCCGGCTCACTCCTCGCGCTCACTGTCGCTCCTCCAGGTCGCCCTCGGTGGCCAGGTACGTCTCCCGCAGCCGGTCCAGGGTGGCGGGCTCGGGAGCCGCCCACAGGCCCCGGTCGGCGGCCTCCAGGAGCCGTTCGGTGATGCCGCGCAGCGCCCACGGGTTGGACCGCTCCAGGAACTCGCGGGTCTGCCCGTCGAACAGGTACGCCTCGGCGAGGCGCTCGTACATCCAGTCGTCGACGACCCCGGCGGTGGCGTCGTAGCCGAACAGGTAGTCCACGGTGGCGGCCAGCTCGAACGCGCCCTTGTAGCCGTGCCGGCGCATCGCCGCGATCCACTTCGGGTTGACCACCCGGGCCCGGAACACCCGCCGGGTCTCCTCACCGAGGGTGCGGGTACGCACGTCGTGCGGCATCGCCGAGTCGCCCACGTACGCGGCCGGAGCGGCCCCGGTGAGGTGCCGCACCATCGCCACCATCCCACCGTGGTACTGGAAGTAGTCGTCGGAGTCGACGATGTCGTGCTCGCGGGTGTCCTGGTTCTTCGCCGCCACCGCGATCCGGGCGAAGGAGCGTTCCATGTCGGCCCGCGCCTCCCGCCCGTCCAGGCCCCGGCCGTAGGCGTAGCCGCCCCAGACGGCGTACACCTCGGCGAGGTCGGCGTCGGTGCGCCAGTTGCGGGCGTCGATCAGTGGCAGCAGCCCCGCCCCGTACGCCCCGGGCTTGGAGCCGAAGATCCGGGCGGTGGCCCGCCGCTCGTCGCCGTGGGTGGCGAGGTCGGCGGCCACGTGCGCGCGCAGATAGTTGTCCCCGGCCGGCTCGTCGAGGGCGGCGACCAGCCGTACCGCGTCGTCGAGGAGGGCGACGACGTGCGGGAACGCGTCGCGGAAGAAGCCGGAGATGCGGACCGTGACGTCGACCCGGGGCCGGCCCAGTTCCGCCACCGGCACGACCTCGACGCCGGTGACCCGCCGCGACCTGTCGTCCCACACCGGCCGGCAGCCGAGCAGAGCCAGCACCTCGGCGATGTCGTCGCCCTGGGTACGCATGGCGCTGGTGCCCCACACGGTCAGCCCGACCGACCGCGGGTACTCGCCGGTGTCGGCGAGGTAGCGGGCGAGCAGCGAGTCGGCCAGCGCCACCCCGACGTCCCAGGCGTTGCGGCTGGGGATCGCCTTCGGGTCGACGGAGTAGAAGTTTCGGCCGGTGGGCAGCACGTTGACCAGGCCCCGGGTGGGCGACCCGGACGGTCCGGGCGGCACGAACCGGCCGGCGAGCGCGCCGAGGGTGTGGGTGATCTCGTCGGTGGTGCGGTCCAGCCGGGGCACCACCTCGCGGGCGGCGAACCGGAGCACCTCGACGGCGTCGGGGCAGCCGTCACCGGTCACCTCGGTGACCACCGCGTCGGCCCGGTCGGCGTCCCAGCCGAGGGTCTCCATGCCCAGGACGAGCCGCCGGGCCAGCGCCTCGATCAGGTCCACCGCGTCGGCGGCGGTGACCGCCGGCCCGTCGACGACGTCGGTCAGCGCCGCCGGCACCGCCACCCGGGCCCCGGGCTCGGCGAGCAACGCCTGCTCGTCGAGGCCGTAGCCGGCGGCGAGGGCCTGCCGCAGGCCGGGCAGGGCCCGGCTGCCGCCCCACACCTGCGGGGCGCGCAGCACGGCCAGGACGAGGTTGACCCGGGCCTCACCGGTGGGCACCCCGGCCAGGACGTGCAGCCCGTCGCGGATCTGCACGTCCTTGACCTCGCACAGGTAGCCGTCGAGGTGCAGCACGAAGTCGTCGAAGTCGTCGGCGGCCGGCATCGCCTCGGTGTGCAGGTCGTGGTGGAGTTCGGCGGCGCGCACCAGCTCCCAGATCTGCCCCCGGACCACCGGCACCTTCGCCGGGTCGAGCGCCTGCACGGTGGCGTACTCGTCCAGCAGTTGTTCGAGTTTCGCCAGCTCGCCGTAGGTCTCGGCGCGGGCCATCGGGGGCACCAGGTGGTCGACGACGACGGCGTGCGCCCGCCGCTTGGCCTGGGTGCCCTCGCCGGGGTCGTTGACGATGAACGGGTAGACCAGCGGCAGGTCACCGAGGACGGCGTCGGGGGCGCAGTCGGCAGCCAGGCCGAGGCCCTTGCCGGGCAGCCACTCCAGGGTGCCGTGCTTGCCGAGGTGCACCACCGCGTCCGCGCCGAAGCCGCCGTCGTCGACCGGCGCGGCCAGCCACCGGTACGCGGCGAGATAGTGGTGGCTGGGCGGCAGGTCGGGGTCGTGGTAGATGGCGATCGGGTTCTCGCCGAAGCCGCGCGGCGGCTGGATCAGCAGGGTGACGTTGCCGAACCGCAGCCCGGCCAGGACGATGTCCCCGTCGTCGGTGTAGAGCTGACCGGGTGGCTCACCCCAGTGTTCCCGCATCCGGTCCCGCAGGTCGGCCGGCACCTGGTCGAACCAGCGCCGGTAGGTCTCCCCCGGCACCCGGGCCTCGGCCGCGGACAACTGTTCCGGGGTGAGCCACTCGACGTCGTGGCCCCCGGCGGCGATCAGCGCGTGGATCAGCGCGTCCCCGTCGGTGGGTGGTGGCGCGTCGCCGAGGTGGTACCCCTCGGCGGCGAGGGCGGCGAGCAGGCGGACCGCCGAGGCGGGGGTGTCCAGGCCGACGGCGTTACCGACCCGGGAGTGCTTCGTCGGGTAGGAGCTGAGCACGATCGCCACCCGCTTGTCGGCGATGGGCAGGTGGCGCAGCCGGGCCTGCCGGACGGCGATCCCGGCGACCCGGGCGGCCCGCTCGGCGTCGGCGGCGTAGACCGACAGCCCGTCGGCGTCGATGCGTTTGAACGAGAACGGCACGGTGACGATCCGGCCGTCGAACTCGGGGATGGCCACCTGCATGGCCGCGTCCAGCGGGGACAGCCCGGCGTCGCTGGCCGCCCACTGCTCCCGGGTGCTGGTCAGGCAGAGCGCCTGGATCACCGGCACGTCGAGGGCGGCGAGCGCGCCGACGTCCCAGGCGTCCTCGTCGCCCCCGCCGGAGGCGTCGGCGGCGACCGTCCCGCCGGCGGCGAGGACGGTGACGACGAGCGCGTCGCAGCGGGCGAAGAGGTCCAGCGGCCCGTCGCCCGGGGTGAGCCCGCGCAGCGAGCCGCAGAAGATCGGCAGCGGTTCGCCGCCGGCCGTGTCGACCGCGTCGGCCAGGGTCTGCACGAAACCGGTGTTGCCGGCCAACGCGTGCGCCCGGTAGAACACGATCCCCACCGTGGGCCGCCCACCGCCGCCCTGCCGCCCGTCCGGTCCGGCCGCCTGATCCGCCTGGTCGGTCGGGTCTGACTGGGCGGTCGGGTCTGCGTGGGCGGTCGGGCGGCGCCGGTCGAGGATGCCGTACGGCGGGGTGGGGGTGGGCGGGTCGAAGCCCTCCCCGGTGAGCAGGACCGTGTCGGACAGGAACCGCGCCAGCTGGGCGAGGTTCTCCGCGCCTCCCTCCACCAGGTAGGACAGCGCTTCGGTGGCCACCCCGGAGGCCACCGTGGACGCCGCCATCAGCTCCGCGTCAGGCACCGCCTCGCCGCCGAGCACGATCGTGGGGACCCCTGAGCCGAGCACCGCCGCGAGGCCGTCCGGCCACGCCTGCCGCCCGCCGAGCAGCCGTACGACGGCCAGGTCGACCCCGTCGAGCAGGGCCGGTACGGCGGCCACGTCGACCCGGGTGGGGTTGGCGAGGCGGTAGTCGGCGGCACTGGCGCGGGCGGCGAGCAGATCGGTGTCGGCGGTGGACAGCAGCAGGATGCGCACGTGCAGCTCCGGAGAGTGACGTCCGGCTCGACCACGGGGCCGGGCCGAGCGGGGCGGGAGGGACGCCGGTCAGCGGCGGCGGAGGTCGACGACCCCGCCGACGGCGGGGCACCCGGACCGGCCGTCAGCGGTACGTGGCAGGCCGACCGCCCCGGCGACGGCCGGCGACGGTGGGAGTGGTGGGAGCACGCGGCGGCGCGGGCTCGACAGTGATGCGGGAATCACCGACCGTGATCGGGTCGGCAGTGACGCTGCGCGTCATCGGGTCCTCCTCGGGTGTCCACGCCCTGGGGTTCTCCGACGGCCGAAGTATCCTGGCTCCCGGATCGACGCTCACCCCCGGCCTTCCAACCGTGCACGCACGGTCGTGACCCACGAGGGGGGATCGCTCCCCGGTGACAGTGGCGGGACCGCGTCGGAATCGCACCGACTTCCTTCACTGCCGTCAGGCCGCGAATGCTGCCACACTCCTCACCCCGAGGTCAACGGCGGCCACCGGCCCCACGACGGCACCGGTCGGCCCCCATGGTGAGGCCGACGGCGATGGTTCGCGCTCGTCCAACGGGGCGCGGCCCGCACCCGGACGGCCCGCACCCAGACGGCCCGTCCCCGGTGGATCGTCCCCGGTGGCTGGTCGGCCCCTGGCGGTCGGGATACCTCTTTCACACGCTGTCGAGCTGATGACGTCAACGACTCGGACCGGCATGGTCGGGTCCGACCGGACGGTGGTCGGGCGGATAGCCCCGGCCACCCCACCGCCGCCGCAGCGCGGCCCCGGCCCGATGCCTCGGGCCGCGCCGTTCCGACGCCACCGGTCACCCCGTCCCGACGCTGCGATCGCCCCCCCGTCCCGGCCCTCCGGCACCCCGCACCGACACCGCCCCGACCCTGCGGTCACTCCCTCCCGTCCCTGCGACCATCCCGCACCGACAGCGCCGGTCATCCCTTCCCGACGCCACCGGTCACCCTGCCCCGACACCGCCGGCCAGCCCGTCGCGGCGGTGCGGGTCGGCACACCCGGCAGGCCCCGATCCGTCATCGTCATCAGCTCGAAAGGACCCGCATCGACATACCCACACCGAGTGGCCGGCGGACCGCAGGCCGGCGCACGCGGCCAGCGCACGCCTTCGCCACCCTGGCCGCACCCCACGGACCCGCAGCACCCCCACGACCCCGCCGCACCCCACGCACGGCTGGTGGACAGTCAGCGCAGGCGGCGCTCGGGGTGGGCCCGGTTCCAGGCCCGCATCCGCTCCGGGTACCCGGTCTTGGCCGCCTCGTACAGGGGCACCGCGTGCCGGTGGGCCAGCTTCGCCGCCGTCCGCGGGGAGCCGGTGCGGCGGCGGATCCACTCCCCGTCGTGCGCGATCGCCACCACGGTGGTGTCGGTGGCGGTCGTCTCGGGTTCGAGATAGAACTCCACCCCCCGGTGGGCGGCCACGAAGTCCGCCAACGCGGTCAGGTCGTCCCGGGTGGCCTCCCGGTCGAGCTTGGTCGGGATGCCCTCGTCAGCCCGGGTCCGTCGGCTGAACCAGCCCATCTGCCCGTTCCTCTCCTCGGCGTCCCTCCAGTGGACCACCCCCACCTGGAAGGGCGCTGCGAACCCGGTGACAGCCGGCTGAGCGGCCCGTTCACGCCCGGTCGAGGGCGGCCAGCTCGTCGGGGGTGAGCCGCAGCGCCCCGGCGGCGACGTTCTCGGCCAGGTGGGCCGGGTCGCCGGTGCCGGGGATGGCCAGCACGTGCGGGCCCTGGTGCAGCGTCCAGGCGAGGCGTACCTGTTGCGGGGTGGCGTCGTGGGCACGGGCGACGGCGCGTACCGCCGCACCGTGGTCGGTGCGGGCCCCGCCCTCGCGGTTGCCACCGGTCAGGGAGAAGAACGGCACGTAGGCGATCCCCCGGGCAGCGCACTCGCGGACCATGGCGTCCTGGTCGCCGCGGTTGTCCAGGGCGTAGTTGTTCTGCACGCAGACCACCGGGGCGATGGTCTGCGCCTCGTCGAGGTGGTCGAGGCGGACGTTGGACAGACCCAGGTGCCGGATCAGGCCGGCGTCGCGCAACTCGGCCAGCGCGCCGAAGCGTTCGGCCACGGAGTCCGGCGCGGGTCGTTTGACGATCCGCAGGTTGACCAGGTCGAGGTGGTCGCGACCCAGCCGGCGCAGGTTCTCCTCCACCTGGGCGCGCAACTGCGCCGGGCCGGCCTCCTCGTGTGTCCCGGTCGTCGGGTCGTCCCGGAAGCCGACCTTGGTGGCGATGACCAACCCCTGCGGGTACGGGGCGAGGGCGGCGCGGATCAGCTCGGTGGCGTACCGGGCGGGGCCGGTGCCGACCTTGAGGGTGCCGCCCGGCGAGACGTAGAAGGCGGCGGTGTCGATGTGGTCGATCCCCAGCTCGACGGCCCGGCGCAGCACCCGCAGCGCCCGCTCCCGGTCGGGGTGGGCGGTGAGCCGCATCGAGCCGAAGCCCATCCGGTGCACGGTGCGGTCGCCCAGGGTCCAGCGGCCCGCCGCTGCGGCGGTGATCTCGGTTGGCATCCGGCGACCCTAGCCAGCGGCGGCGGCCCGGCGTAACGGCCGCGCACCCGATACCGGAACGGGTCGGGGACTGTTAGTTTTTCTGTACTGGACCGGTGGGTGCCGACGGTCCGACACCGGCCGGTGGACGGGTCGCCGGCACCAGGGCTAGCGTCGGGATCAGCAGCAGCGGCACCACCAGCAGCGCGTGCAGGATGCCGACGTGGTCGCCGAGCAGGCCGAGCAGCGGCGGGCTGGCCAGGAACGACGTGTAGCCGAGCACCGCGACGACGCTGACCCGGGCGGGGGCGTGTTCCTCGTCGTCGGCGGCGGCGCTCATCCCGACCGGGAAGCCGAGCGACGCGCCGAGTCCCCAGAGGACCACCCCGACGACGGCGAGCGGACCGGAGCCGGCCAGCACCGCCAGCAGGGAGCCGGCGGCGGCCAGCAGGATCGTGCCGATCAGCACCGGCACCCGGCCCCAGCGGTCGATGGCCACGGTGCCGACGGTCCGGCCGATGGTCATGCCGGCGACGAAGACCCCGAAGACGGCGGCCCCGGCGGCCTCGCTGACCCCGTAACCGTCGACGAAGGCGACCGCCAGCCAGTCGTTGGCGCTGCCCTCGGTGAATGCCATCACCAGCACCAGCGCGCCGATGAGCAGGGTGCGCGGCTCCCGCCAGGCCGCGAGCAGGCCACTCCGGCGGGTCGACGCGGCACCGTCGGCGGTCGAGGCGGCCGGGGTGGGCAGGAAGTTGCGCGCACCGAGCACGGTGCCGCCGAACACCACCACCGCCAGCACCGTCAGATGTACGGTGATCGGCACACCGAGCCGGGCCGCGCCCGCGCCCAGCCCGGCACCGGCCACCGAACCGAGGCTCCAGGCGGCGTGGAAGCGGGGCAGGATGGTGCGGCCGAGCCGTTTCTCCACCGCCGCGCCCTCGACGTTCATCCCCACGTCGCAGGTGCCGGAGCCGTAGCCGAGGGCGAACAGGCCGACCGCGACGCCGGGCAGCGAGCCGAGCGGGGCGGCGACCCCCACCCCGGCCAGCCCCACCGCCACCAGCACGGTCGAGGCGACGACGGTGCGGGCCGGGCCGAGCCGCTGGGTCACCAGGCCGGCGCTGGTCAGCGCCAGCACCGCGCCGCCGGACATGGCCAGCAGCAGCAGGCCGAGCCGGCCGGCGCTGAGGCCGAGCGCGTCGCGGACCGCCGGGACCCGGGAGAACCAGGTCGCCACGGCGAGGCCGTTGAGGGCGAAGACCACCGCGACCCCGGTACGGGCGGCCCGTACCACCCGGGGTGCGACGGTTCGGTTCTCGGTGGCGGCGTTCACGGCGCGTGGTCCTCTTCCCCTGGGGTCGCTTTCCTGGTGTGGCCGTTTTCCCGGGCCCGGTGTGTCCCGTCCGGGCCGGACGTCCCACCGCTGATCTCACACCGCTTTCGTCACGGCCACAAGCGCGATGTGCTCCTTACCCCGGCGGCGCAGCCGAACGGAGATGGCGCGGCACCGTCATTATTGATCGACTAGCTTCAATTACCAACGGGGAATGACGGTACGGGGGCATGCGCATCGTGGGGGATTCGTGAAGTTCGGCATACTCGGAACATATGTGATACTTCCCGGGCAGAACTACTGCATAAATGCTCCCAAGCAACGCAATCTGATGGCGGTTCTGACAGTCAACGGAAATGTGCTCATCCCGGTGGAACGCCTGGCCCGGGAGGTGTGGCCCGACGAACCACCCGCCTCGGCCAGCAATCTGATCCGGCAGTACGTCTTCCGCCTCCGGCGCAGTCTGCCCCCGTCGGTGGGGCGGGCCATCGTCACCGGCCCGGGTGGCTACAAACTACGGTTGGCGCGCGGCGACGTCGACAGTCATCTCTTCGATGCCAACGTGGTACGGGGTCGTGCCGCCTTCGCGGCGGGCCGGCTCGACGAGGCGGTACGGGCCCTGTCGGAGGCGTTGGCCGCCTGGCGGGGGGACCCGCTCGCCGACGTCGACCCGTCCCCCTCGATCCTGGCCGAGACCCGGCGGCTGGGTGAGCGGCGGCTGCTCGCCATCGAGATGCGGGCCGACGCCTACCTGCGTCTCGGCTGGTACGACGAGGCCGTCGAGGAGTTGGCCGCGCTGGTCACCCTCCACCCCGAGCGGGAACGCCTGCGCGACATGCAGATGCGGGCGCTGTGCCAGGTCGGCCGCCGGGCCGACGCCCTCGCGGTGTACCGCGACCTGCGCCAGACCCTGGCCGACGGCGTGGGCATCGAGCCGGGGCCGGAGTTGCAGCGGCTGCACCGGCAGGTGCTCGACGGCGACCCGGCGCTCAGCGAGCCGCCGGTCCGCCGGTCCGCCGTGGCCGGATGGTCCGGGTCGGCGTACCGGTGAAGGGTCGACGTACCGGTGAAGGGGTCACCGGCCCCGGTCGGGGCGCGACGGCAGCAGCGTCGCCGCGAGGGCGAGCGCCGCCACCGCCAACCCTGCCCCGGTGACCACCGTCGCCGCACCCCAGCGGGTCAACAGGGGCGCCAGCAGCATGCTGCCCACGGCGAAACCCCAACCGATCGCCGCGTACTGGAGGGAGAAACCGGTGGCCCGGCGGTCCGCCGGCAGGACCCGTTCCAGGTGCAGCGACCGGGCCAGCACGGTCGGCCCCTCGAAGAACCCGGCGACGGCGTACAGGGCCAGCAGCGCGACGGCGTGCGGTCGCGCGACCACCGCGAGCGCGACCACCAGGCCCAGCACCAGCAGGGCGACGTCGGCCTGCCGCTGGTACCCGCCCGGCCAGCCGCGCAGGCTGTAGAGGACGCTGCCGAGGCCGGTCCCGATCGCGTACGCGGCGAGGGCCAGCCCGGCGAGCGACGCCTGCCCGCTACCGCTGAACAGCGGTACTGCCGCGACCGTCAGCACCCCGAGCAGGACCCGCAGCGCGGCGGTCAACGCCAGGGTGCGGGCCAGCAGGCGCAGCACCGGCAGGACCCGGCTGCGCCCGGTGGCGGGCCGGGCCGACGTCGGGTCGGGCAGGCGCAGGGTCGCCCCGGCGGCGATCGCGGCGGGCAACGCGGTCAGGCCCACACCGGCGGCGGGCGAGACGGCGGCGACGGTCACCCCGACCAGCACCGGCCCGAGTCCCCAGCAGACCTGGTTGAGCACCGTGTCCAGGGACAGCGCCCGGGGCAGCACGGCCGCGTCGACCAGGTGGGTGAGCATCGACCGCAGGCCGCCCGGGGCGCCGGCCGGCACCGCACCGGCCAACGCGACGAGGACGACCAGCAGCGCCGTGCCGCCACCGGTGCCGACCACCACGGCGGCGGCCAGGAAGAGCAGCGCCTCGGCGGCCAGGCACCCGGCCAGGATGCGACGCGGGTCCCACCTGTCGATCAATGCCCCGGCAGCCGGTGCCGCGACCGCCTCACCGATGGTGTGCGCGCCGACCAGCAGGCCGCTGAGCAGGTAGCCGTCGCTGAGCGCCCGGCCGGCGAAGACCAGCGCCAGCGGGGCCATCGCCACCGGCAGCCGGGCCCCGAAGGTGGCGACCGCCCAGCCCACCCAACCCGGCGAACGCAGGATCGCCCGCAGGGGTGTGCCGGCCCGACCCGAGAGGTCCACCTGCGACGTCGCCACCGACCCGCCCTTCCACAGCGCCGCCCACCAGAGACGAACAGTAGTCACCACCACCACCTCCGTTACCCCACCATCCCCCCCGCGCCCGCATGATCGAACCGCCCGCGTGATCAAGAGGTTTACGTCAGGAAATGCCGTGGCGGTGACGCAAACCTCTTGATCACGCGAGCAAGGGGGCGGGGACGGGCGCGGGGTCGGTGGGGACGCGCCTGGGTCTCGGGGGCTAGCTGTTGGGGGGTGCCAGTCGGCGGAGGAAGGCGTCCCGGTCGACGACCCGACGTCGGTGGGAGCCGTGACCGAGGACCGTCCCGGTCGGGCCGACCACGGTGAAGTCGACGTCGACGTCACGGCCCGCGACGGTGAGGGCGACCCGGTAGGTGACCGGCTCGCCACAGCCGGCCGCCGCCGCGTGGGTCAGGGTCACGCCGACGCCCACGGTCATCTCGCCGGCCGCCAGCACCGGTGCGAGCACCTCCACGCAGGTCTGTTCCATCAGGCCCAGCATGGCCGGGGTGGACAGGACCAGCAGGCCCTCGTTGCCCCACCGGGTGGCGCAGTCCTCCTCGCGGACCACCCGGGTCCGCTCCCCCTCGACCCGACGCCCCTCCCCCGCACCGGCAGCGCCCGTCGCGCCAGCGGCGTCGGGCCCGGTCACCCGGCCGGGGCCCGTCGGGGCGGTCACGCCGGCACCACCGGTACGTCGAGCGGGGCGGCGTAGCGGCGTACCACGTCCTTGTAGATGTTCTTCTTCTGCATCTCGGTGGTGCCGCCGGCGATCCGGATGGCCACGGCGTCGCGCAGGTGCCGCTCGATGCCGCCGGTACGGTCGTAGCCGGCGTGCCCGAAGATCTGCACCAGTTCCACGGTGGACCGGACCGCGCCCTCGGAGGCGGCCAGCTTGGCGCAGGAGGCGAGCGCGCTGTAGGAGTCGTCGCCGCGGACCAGCGCGTCGGCGGCGGCGTAGGCGAGGTGCCGGGCCGACTCGATGGTGGTCCGGATGCCGACGACCTTGTCCTGGATGAACTCGTGCTCGCCGATGGGGACGCCGAACGCCCGGCGTTCGGCACAGCGGCGCAGCACCACGGGGAGCAGCGCCTCCAGTTGGGCGGCGACCACGACGCCGTACATGAGACGGTCGAAGGCCAGGAACGAGTAGAGGGTGGCGAGCCCGTCGCCGGGTGGCCCGACGACGTCGGCCGGGCCGACCGGCACCCCGTCCAGGATGATCGGCCCGGTGGGGCTCGTCCGCTGGCCGAGCAGGTCCTCGGCTGCTCCGGTGTCGACACCGGGCCGGTCGCGGTCCAGCACGAACAGGGTGATGTCCCGGCTGCCGATGCCGTCGAGCCGGCCGACGATCAGCAGGTGGTCGGCGACGGGCGCGTTGGTGATGTGTGCCTTGTGCCCGGTGAGCCGCCAGTCGTCGACGCCGTGCACGCTGGCCCGGGTGCCGACGGCGGCGACGTGGGAGCCGCCGGCCGGTTCGGTGGCGGCGGTGGCGCCCACCGCGCCGCCGGCCAGCGCCGGGAGCAGCCGGCGGCGCTGTTCGGGGGTGCCGTGTTCGCACAGTACGTGCAGCAGGCCGGCGTGGGCGACGGCGGACAGTACGAAACCGGAGTCGTCGGCGCCCTGGGCGAGCCCTTCCAGGCCGGCCAGGAAGTCCCACAGGGTGCCCCCGTCGCCGCCGTGCTCGCGGGGCAGGTGGGCGGTCCAGAATCCCTCGTCGGCCAGCGCCTGCCAGGACTTGGTGTCGAAGACCCCGGCGCGGTCGCGCTCGGCGGTGCCGGGGGCGACGGTCGTCGCGGCGAAGCGGCGGAACCGTTCCCGGCGGGCGTGTTGCTCCTGCGTCCAGGTGATCTGCATCGTCGTGCCCTCTCAGCCGGCCTCGGTGATGTCGTGCAGGGTGAGCCGGACGGCGGCGGTGAAGGCCGCGACATCGTCTCCGGTGGTGCAGGTGGTGACGCAGCCCATGCCCCGGGGGGCGATGATCACGCCGTGGTTGAGCAGGCCCAGGAAGAAGGCCTGCTGGCGGGCGGCGTCGACGGCGCGGACGTCCCGGAACACCTCGACCCGGCGCGGGCCGACGTGGATGTTGAACAGGGACCCGACGCCGGTGACGACGGCGTCGACCGACGCATCGGCGAACACCCCGGTCAGTTCGCGGCGCAGCAGGTCGCCGGTGCGGTTGAGCGCGTCGATGGTGGCCGCGTCGAGCTTGCCGAGGGTGACGATGCCGGCGGCGACGCTGAGCGCGTTGCCGGTGAACGTGCCGCCCTGGTAGAGCGCCGGGCCGCCGGAGCGGGAGTCGTACACGTCGGTGCCGCCCTGGGGTTCGAGCAGCCCCATGAT
Source organism: Micromonospora humidisoli (assembly GCF_016900955.1). Lineage (NCBI taxonomy): Bacteria > Bacillati > Actinomycetota > Actinomycetes > Micromonosporales > Micromonosporaceae > Micromonospora > Micromonospora humidisoli. The sequence goes on along the minus strand of NZ_JAFEUO010000006.1, from coordinate 311,534 downwards.
GTCGGCCCGGCCGCCGTACGCGCCGATCGGCAGACCACCGCCGATGATCTTGCCCATGGTGGTCAGGTCGGGGGTGACGCCGTACGCCTGCTGCGCGCCGCCGTACGCCAGCCGCAGCGTGATCACCTCGTCGAAGACCAGCAGGATGCCCAGTTCGTCGCAGGTGGCCCGCATCGCGGTCAGGTACTCGGCGGTGGCCGGGATCATCCCGCCGACGCCGAGCACCGGTTCCAGCACCAGCGCCGCCACCCGGTCGGCGTGGGCGCGCAGGACCTGCTGCGACGCGGTGACGTCGTTGAACGGCACCACCAGGGTCTCCCGGGTGCGGGAGGCGGGGATGCCGCGCATCTCCGGCACGGAGGCGGGTGACCTGACGTCACCGGCGAGGTCGGCCGGTGGCCGTACGCTGATCATCACGTCGTCGGTGGTGCCGTGGTAGCCGCCCTCGGCCTTGGCGACCAGCGGGCGGCCGGTGAACGCCCGCGCCAGGCGCAGCGCGAACATCACCGCCTCGGTGCCGGAGCCGGTGAACCGGACCCGCTCCAGGCTCGGCACCCGCGCCACCAGCAGCGCCGCCAGCTCGGCCTCCAGGGTGCGGGAGAACGAGTGCGAGGTGCCGTGCGGCAGCTGCTCCCGGATGGCGGCGGTGACGTCCGGGTCGGCGTAGCCCAGCGGCAGGCCGGTGTAGTTGGCCAGGAAGTCGCGGTAGACGTTGCCGTCGACGTCCCAGACCGTGCCGCCGACCCCCCGGTCCAGGTAGACCGGGTACGGCGGCCAGGAGTTGAGGCTGCGGGTCGCCCCGGCCGGGATCATCGCGCCGGCCCGGGCGAAGTGTTCCTTCGAGCCGGGGGTGCGCTTGGCGTAGTCGGACAGGATGCTCATGCCGGTGGCTCCTCGTGGGTCGGCTGGCCGGCCGTACCGCCGGGCCAGGTGATCAGGGCGCTGCCCCAGGTCATCCCCCCGCCGAAGGCGGCGAGCAGGACCCGGGCCCCGGGGCGGACCCGGCCGGCGTCGATCGCCGCGTCGAGGGTGACCGGCACGGACGCGGCACCGGTGTTGCCGTAGTGGGTGCCGCTGATCGCCACCTGGTCGGCGACGAAGCCGAGTTCCTTGGTCACCTCGCGCAGCAGCCGCACGTTGGCCTGGTGCGGGACGAGCAGGTCGAGGTCGGCGACGGTCAGCCCGCAGGCGGCGGTGGCGTCGGCGACGAGTTCCGGCAGCTTGCGTTCGGCGAACGCGCGCACCGCCCGGCCGTCCATCGTGAAGTGGTGCCCGCCGTGGGCGACGGTGGCGGTGCTGGCCGGGGCGCGGCTGCCACCGGCGGGGATCCGGACCAGGTCGTGCTGCCGGCCGTCGCTGCCCAGCCGGGTGTACGCGATGCCGGCGGCGTCGGCCGAGCGGCCCAGCACCACCGCGCCCGCGCCGTCGCCGAAGAGCACCGAGGTGCGCCGGTCGGTGTAGTCGAGGATGCGCGAGTAGGTGTCCGCGCCGATCACCACGGCGTACCTGATGGTCGGGTCGCACCGCATGATCTTGTGGGCGACGTCCAGGGCGTAGACGAAGCCGGTGCAGACGGCGTCCAGGTCCATCGCGTACGCGCCCCACGCGCCGAGGTTGGCCTGCACCCGGCAGGCGGTGGCGGGCAGCGGCAGGTCCGGGGTGGAGGTGCCCAGGATGATCAGGCCGACCTCGGCGGCGTCGACGCCGGCCCGGTCGAGGGCCTGCCGGGCGGCGTGGGTGGCCAGGTCGGAGGTGGCCTCCCCGGGCGCGGCGGCCCGCCGTTCGTGGACCCCGGTCCGGTCGACGATCCAGTCGGCCGTGACGCCGAGCGCCGCGGCCAGCGACGCGTTGGTCACCACCTGCTCGGGCAGGCAGGCACCGGTGGCGAGGATGCCCGGCGTCGCACCCGGGGTGGGGGTGCGGTCGGCGGCGGCTCGGGGTCGGGCGGGAGTGGCAGCGGGCCATCGTGGGTCATGGCGGCTGCGTTCGGTCGGGCTTGCCTGTTCGGCGTCGGCATGCATGTCCCCAGGCTGCCGCCGGCGTGTTCGTTTTCCGTCGCCGCCGAGATTTAACGCAGATCTAGCGGGCCCGGAAATGGGACGTGACAGACGTCAACAATGGTCGACAATGGACGCCGACCGTCCAGAATATCGAGTGTCGACGCATTCCGTACCGGCCGGACCGATAAGCGGATCGGTAAGATCGGAGACAGCCATCTGACCGATCGCCGACTGCCCGGTGTGAAGTGGATCACACACAATGTGCCCATGAGAACCGGACGCGGACACGGCAGGGCGGTACGGCTCACGGTGTGCCTGGCCCTGCTGACCCTGCTCGCCGGATGTATGCAGCTCAACCTGGGGCTGACCGTCAACGCCGACGACACCGTCGACGGGCAGCTGCTGCTCACCGCCGAAAAGTCGGTGCTCAGCAGCCGCAACAAGAACCTCGCGGTCGCCTACGCCGAACTGCGGGAGAACATCCCCGCCCTGCCCGCCGGCGAAGAGACCGTCTACGAGGACGATCGTTTCTACGGCGCCCAGATCACTTATCGGCGCACCCCGCTGAAAAGCTTCACGAGCGAGAGCGTGAAGCTCGGCCGCGACGGCGATCTCTACCGGTTCAGCCTGCCACTCGACCCCAAGAAATACGGCGGGAAGGTGGCCGAACAGGATCCCCAGAACCAGCAGCGGTTCCTGGATCTCATGTCGTTCGAGATCTCGGTGACCTTTCCCGGTCGGGTGATCGATTCCAACGGCACGCTCACCGGGCGCTCGGTCACCTGGAAGGTCGTCGCCAACGAGCCCAAACCGGCCGAACTGAGGGCGATCGCCGAGGCCCCGCCGCGCCCCACCCCGTCGGCCAGCCCGGCCGCCGCGGGCGGCACGGACGACCCGGGTGGCTTCCCGTGGCTGCCGGTGTCCGTGGGGGTCCTGGTCCTGCTCCTGCTGGCCGGCGGGGTCACCGCCGTCCTGCTGCGCCGTCGGGGCGGCACCGCCGCCACCCCGCCCGCCCCCACCCGTCCCGCACCACCCGAAGGGGGATCGCCGTGAACGATCTCTTCAGCTGGGCCGCCCTCGGCACCGTGGCCGGTGCCAGCGCCGCCACCCTGCTCACCGCCAACGTCATCGGCGGCCTGCTCGGCCCGAACAGCGACAAGGCCCGCAAGTGGATCGCCCTGGGCGTGGCGCTGCTCCTGTCGTACGCCACCGCGGCGTTCGCCACCGACGCGGGCGGCGAGAAGTGGCTGATCGCGTTCTTCAACGGCCTGGTCATCTTCTCCGCCGCGCTGGGCGTCAACCAGCTACCGCCCGGCAACCGGCAGCCCACCCAGGCCACCGGCGGCCAGCTCGCCCAGGGCCGGCAGCCCCGCTTCGTCCGTTCCTGGGTCTGAGGAGGCGCGTCATGGTCTACGGAATCGTCAGCGCCGCCGTCCACGTCCTGGGCGGGGCGGCGCTCGGGCTGGCCGTCGGTGGCCCGGTGGGGCTGCTGGTCGGCGCGGTCGTCGGCCTGCTGGTCGGCGTCCCGTTCGGCTGGTCGGTCGCCGCCGCCCGGGTGTACGGCCCGGACGCCCGGGGGGTGGCGCTGTTCGTCGTCGACCACACCTGGAGCCTGCCGAACACCGCCGCCGGGGCGCTCTACCTCGCCCTGCACCTGGTCGTCGGCCATTCGTTGGACCGGCCCACCTCGCAGCACAGCTGCCGGGTCAACCTGGTCGAGGGAGTGTCCCCCCGGTACGCCACCACCATCGGCACGGTCTGCGCCGGTTCCGGCCCCGGCATCCAACGCCACGAGGACGTGCACATCCTGCAGGCCCGGCTGCTCGGCCCGCTCTACCTGCCGCTGGTCGCGCTCAACTACGTGCTGTTCACCATCGCCCCGGTGTGGCTGCTCTGGCACGACCACGCCAACGCCCCGATCAACCGGTTCACCAGGTACTTCGAGATCGGCGTCTACCCGCACGTGTGGAACGAGGCCATCGCGTACCGCGTCCAGGGGACGCCGCCGCGATGACCGGCGACGGGCCGGGGCCGGTCGAGACGGCCACCGCCGAGCTGGCCGCCTGGCTGGCCGGGGCCGCCGGGCAGGACGTCCCGGTCGGCCCGCCCGCCGACGGGGGCGTCGGGCTGACCCTGTGGCCGCTGGCCCTGCGGCCGGCCCGGCAGACCCGGGGCACCGGCACGCCCGCGCCGTACCGGTTCACGATCCGCTACCTGGTCGCCGCCGCCGGCCCGGCCGCGCTGGCCGGGCTGGACCGGGTGCTGACCGCCGCCGCCACGGCCGGCGAACCGGAACTGGTGCTGGAGGCCGGCGACCCGGCGCTGTGGGTGACGCTGGGCGTCGCCCCCCGGCCGGCGCTGCTGGTCGACGTGCCGGCCCAGGTGACCGCCACGCCGCCGGTCGCGCCACCGGTGCTGCACCCGCTGCGGCTGCACCGGCTGGCCCTGCGTGACCTCGTCGGCCGGGTGGTCGGCCCGCAGCGGCAGCCCCTGGCGGCGCTGCGGGTGGAACTGGCCGGCACCCCGTACGCCACCCACACCGACTCCGGCGGACGGTTCCGGCTCGCCGGGGTCCCGCACGACCCGGAGCACCCCGACCAGCCGGTCCGGCTGCGCCTGGTCGGCCGGGGCCGCACCCTCACCGCCGAGGTCGACCCGGCCGACGCGGACATCGTCATCGTCTGCGAACCCCCGGCCCGCTGAGCCGGCCCGGCGTACAGGAGGACCGATGCCCCACTACTTCTCCCCCGGCATCTACGTCGAGGAGGTGCCCAGCGCCGCCCGGCCGATCGGGCCGGTCGGGATGGCCGTCGCCGCGTTCGTCGGGGTCGCTCCCGACCGGGGCGCGCACGTCGACCGGGCACTGGCCGTCACCAGCTGGTCGGAGTTCGTGCGGCTGTACGCCGCCGGTGACGACCTGGAGAGCACCCCGCTGGCCCGGGCGGTCTTCGGTTTCCTCGACAACGGCGGCAGCCGCTGCTGGGTGGTCAACGTCGGCGTCGACGGCCGACTCACCGGCACCGGGCAGCGGCGCACCGGGCTGCAACTGGTGGAGGCCATCGACGAGGTGGCCATCCTCGCCGCGCCCGGCTTCCACGACCCGGTGTCGCACGAGGCGCTGCTGAGCATGGCCGAGCGGTTGCGCACCATGGTGGCGATCTGCGACCCGCCGCCCGGCATCGAGGACATCTCGACGCTGACCCGGGTGGCCACCCCCGCGCGCGCCGGCAAGCCCGGCGACGGAAAACCGGCCGACGGCAAGGCCGGCGAGCCGGCCGACGCCGACACCGGCACCGCCCACCGGGCCCGGCAGTCCGACTACGGCACCTACTACTTCCCCTGGCTGCGGGTGCGTGACCCGCTCACCGGCGAGCTGGTGCTCACCCCGCCGAGCGGTCACATGGCCGGCATCTGGGCCCGTACCGACGCGCTGCGCGGCGTGCACAAGGCCCCCGCCAACGAGCCGGTCCGCGGCGCGGTCGACCTGGAGTACCTGGTCACCCGTGCGGAGCACGACGTGCTCAATCCCAGGGGGGTCAACGTGATCAGGTACTTCGCCGGGGAGGGCATCCGGGTGTGGGGGGCCCGGACCCTGGCCGCCGAGGCCAGCGAGTGGCGCTACCTCAACGTCCGCAGGTTGTCGATCTCCATCGAGCAGGCGATCGCCAACGGCACCAGGTGGATGGTGTTCGAGCCCAACGACTACTCGCTGTGGCGGTCCATCCGCCGCGACATCGGCGCGTTCCTGACCCGGGTGTGGCGCGACGGGGCGCTGCTCGGGCGTACCCCCGAGGAGGCGTTCTTCGTCAAGTGCGACGAGGAGACCAACCCGGTCGACGTCCGCGACGCCGGGATGGTGGTCGCGCACATCGGCATCGCGGTGGTCAAGCCGGCGGAGTTCGTGGTGTTCAAGCTGAGCCAGTGGGCCGGCGGCACCGACACCGAGACGATCGGAGGCTGACATGCCGACCCCGGCCACCCCGCAACCCGGCGCCCCGGTCGACCCGTACCGGGCGTACCACTTCAAACTGCTCATCAACGGCATCACCAACGGGCACTTCACCGAGGTCAGCGGCCTGGAGATGACGATCGGCCGGCTGTCCTACCGGGAGGCCGGCAACGACCGGGTCCGGTCGGTCCCGGGGCAGGTCGACTACGCGCCGGTGACCCTGCACTTCGGCCTCACCCCCTCGCGTGAGCTGTGGGACTGGGTGCACGGCGCGGCGACCGGGACGGTGAGCCGCCGCAACGTGTCCGTGGTGCTGCTGGACGCCGCCGGCACCGCCGAGGTGCTGCGCTGGAACCTGATCAACGCGTGGCCGATGCGGTGGCGGGGTGCCCACCTGCACACCCTGTCCCAGGAGATCGCGATCGTGGCGCTGACCCTGGCGTACGAGGGGCTGGAGTTGGAGGACGGCAGTGCCGCGGCGTCCACGACCGCGTGACTGGCTGGCCACCCGGCTGCGGGCCGCCGCCGACGCGGTGGCCCCCGCACCGGCCGCCCAGCCGACCGCCCCGGCCACGCCGTTCACCGGCACCGACCCCGCCGCCCGGTGGGCCGGGCCGGCCCCGGTGCCGGGCGGGCCGGCCCGGCCACCGGACCACTGGTTGCCGCGCGGGCCGGGGCAGCCGCCGGACCACTGGCTGCGGACGGTCGCCGCGCACGCCCCCGGCCTGCTGCACGACCTGGTCGGGCCGGCCGCCGACGACCCGCCGGGCCCGCCGTCGGCCGCCGGCCCGTGGCCCGCGTCCCATCCGGGGGTACGCGGACAGTCCACCCCGGCGTCCGCCGAGCCCCCGCCCGACGCCGGTGCCCCCACCGCCGACCGGCACCCCGCACACCCGCCCGTCGCGGTGCCGCCGCCCGCTCCCGCCCCGCCCACCGCGCCGTGGGGGTCGTCGCCGGTGCCGAGCCCGGTGACCGGCACCCACCTCCCCCGATCCGGCGGCCCGACGGCGGCCACCCCGACCACCGGATCGGCGGGCCACCGCGTGCACCCGCCGATGGTGCACGACCCGGATCCGGCGACAGCGCATCCGACGACGGCGCACCCTGTGCATCAGCCTCCCGGGCACGACCCGGACCCGGCGACGGCGCACGACCCGGATCCGGCGGCGACGGCCCGGCCAAGCCCGCAAGCGCGGCCCACCGGGGTGGCGACGCCACCCGGTCCGGAGTGGACGGCACGTGCCGGGCTCGGGTGGCTGCGCCGACCCGGCCGGCGACGGACCACCCCGCCCCGCCCCCCGACGACACGACCCCGCCCGGAGCCGACGACGGGGGCCGGTGCGGAACTGGCGACGGGGGCCGGTCCGCAGCCGGTGACGGAGATCGGCCCGAGGTCGGGGACGGGACGCGACCCGGGGTGGGCCGCCGCACCCGGGGCGCAGGCGTCTGATCCACGCGGGTGGGCGGGGCACCGTCCGCCTTCCGACGTCGACCGGGGTACGCCCCTACCGGGCGGCGGGCGGTACCGGACCCCGGACGTACCGTCGCCGGCCCCCGGTCGGGGGTGGCCGGACCGCCCCGAACCCGGTCGTGCGGCGGAGGCCGCAACCAGCACCGGGCGACGGCCGGTCGACGGTCGACGGACCGACGCGGTGGCGGCGGCCGGCGACGCGGCACTCGGCCGCCCGGCCGGCTGGGGCCGCCCGGACCCCGGCCGGACGGGTGACCCGGTCACCGGCGGCTGGCGCGGTGGCGGGACCCACCCGGGCCCCGCCGGCGGCGCAACCGGGCGCGGCACCGTGACCCGGCGGACCACCGCGACCCGGTGGCCGCAGGACGTGCCGGTCCCGGCCGGTGACCCGTGGCCGGCCCTGCCCGACGACGGGCCGTGGCGACGGCCGACGGGGACCGCCCGGGACGACGCCCGGGACGCCAGGCTCGACGCCGAACAGCGGGGGTGCTGATGGAACGGGTCGCCTTCCTGGTCGACGACTCAGGTGTACGGATCGACTGCCTGCTCAACCCGCAGACCGTTCAGGTCACCCGGATCGCCGGGGTACGGCCGCAGGGCAGCGCCGAGGGGCGGCTCACCGGGGTCGGGCTGGCCGACGACCCACTGGCCTTCACCGGCGGCGGTCGTACCGAACTGGTGCTGGACCTGCTCTTCGACACCGACCTGGTGGAGGGGCCGACCCGGCCCGGGGACGTGCGGACCCTCACCCGGCCACTGTGGATGCTGGCCGAGAACTCCGCCGTGGCACACGGCTGGCAGCGCCCGCCGCTGGTCCGGCTGGTCTGGGGCAAGACGTGGAACGTGCCCGGGGTGGTGGTGGCCGTCGCCGAACGGTTCGACGTGTTCACCCGTACCGGTTCGCCCCGCCGCTCGTGGCTGCGGATGAAGCTGCTGCGGGTGGCCGAGTCGGCCGACGAGGCGCAGCAGGGCTTCGCCGAGGAGTTGGCCGCCGCCACCCCGCCCGGGACACCCCCCGGGCAGGCGGTGGTGGCGGCCGGGGACGGTACGGCCACGCCCGGCTACTCCGGGGTGCGCTTCGACCTGCTCGCCCACGACGCGCTCGGCTCGCCGCTGCGCTGGCGGCTGCTCGCCGAGCACAACCGGATCACCGACCCGTTCGGTGTGCCGGCCGGGACCGCCCTCGCGGTGCCCCCGCCCACCGCGCCGCAGCCCGCCCCGGCACCGGCGGTGGCAGGCGCGGGCGGGACCGGCCCGGCGCCGGCCGACGGGGGTCTGCGGTGAGCGCCCGCCCGTCGGTGTCCCTCGACGGCGTGCCGCTGGGCGGCGCGGCGGACCGCCGGATCCGGTCGGTGCGGGTGGCCGCCCGCCTCGACCAGCCCACCCAGTGCGAGGTGGTGTACGCCGCCGACCCGGGCCCGGGGGCGCGGGGTCCCGGTCCCGGGCCGGCGGTGCCGACCGGCGCGACGCTCACCGTCCGGCTCGGCGACGACCTGCTGTTCACCGGGGAGGTCACCTGCGTCGAGGTGGAGTACGCCGCCGACGGCACCGCCCTGTCCCGTTGGCGCGGCTACGACCTGCTGCACCGGCTGCGCAAGCGGCAGCAGTTACGGGTCTTCGAGGCGGTCACCGCCGCCGACCTGGCCCGGGAGCTGTGTGGCGCGGTGGGCCTCGCCGTCGACGCCGAGGCCGACGGGCCGGTGCTGGACCGGCTGCTCCAGCACCGGCACAGCGACCTGGAGCTGCTGCGGGAGGTGGCCGGCCGGGCCGGTCTGCACCTGGCCGTCGACGGTGACCGGATGCGGCTGGTCACGTTGGACGGTCACGGGGAGCCGGTGCCGCTGACCCTGGGCCGGACGCTGCACTCGGTGCGGTTGGCCGCCAACCTGGACCGGGCCGCCGGGGGCAGCGCCGCGCTGGGCTGGCATCCGCAGCGGGCCGAGCCGCTCGGCCACCGGGTCGACGCCGCGCGCAGCGGCCGGCGGGTGCCGTTGCGCCCGGATCCGGCGGCGGTCGGCGCGGACGGCGTACGGACCCTGCTGGACCAGCCCGGCCGCAGCGACGACGAGTTGGCCGCGCTCGCCCAGGCCGGCCTGGACGACCGGGTGGCCGCGCTGGTCACCGCCGAGGGCGTCGCCGCGGGTGACCCGGCGTTGCGTCCCGGCCGGCGGGTCACGCTGGGCGGGGTGGCCGACGACCTGGCCGGGGTGTACGTCCTCACCGAGGTGGTGCACACCGTCGACGGCAGCGGCCACCTCACCCGGTTCGCCACCGCCCCGCCGCCCTCCCCGCCGCACGTCACGGCCGGCGGGGCGGTGGTCACCCTCGGGGTGGTCACCGCCGTCGACGACCCGCAGCGGCTCGGCCGGGTCCGGGTGCGGCTGCCCGGGTACGGCGACCTGGACGCCGGCTGGCTGGCCGTGCTCTGCCCGGGGGCCGGACGGGACAAGGGCATCGTGGCACTGCCCGACCCGGACGACACGGTGCTGCTGGCCCTGCCGGGTGGTGACCCGGTCGCCGGGGTGGTGCTGGGCTCGCTGTTCGGCACCGTCACCCCGTACGACGCGGGGGTGGCCGACGGACGGGCGGGCCGCTGGTCGGTGCGGACCGGCAGCGGTCAGACCATCGTGGTCGACGACGCGGCGCGCACGCTGCGGCTGGCCACCGACGTCGGCAGTTTCCTGGAGCTGACCCCCGAGTTGACCACCCTGCACGCCGCGACCGACCTGGTGCTCTCCGCGCCGGGCCGGGCGCTGGTGGTGCGGGCCCGCAGCGTCGACTTCCTGCACGCCGACGCGACCGAGGACGCGGCGACCGCCAGGCAACAGGCCGGCACGCTCGCCCGCGCCCACTCCGGAGGTGCCTGATGCGCTGGATCACCCTTGACTCGCTGATCGCCTGCGACCACGACGGCCGGGTCACCAACCGGGCGTCGCAGGGCTGGCTGACCGTCGCCGGGACGCCGGTGCTGGTCGACGACGACCCGGTGGGGCGGGACATCGTGGCCTGCCCCAACTACGGGCCGACGGTCAAACCGTGCGCGAAGACCCTCGCGGTGCGGGTCGGCTACAGCGGCTGGCTGCGGGTCGACGGGCGGCGGATCGTGCTGTCGCACCTGGCCGGGTTCACCGACGGCACCCCGCCGAACCTGGTCCGGCACACCGTGCACGACGCCCGGCAGCGCCTGGTGGAGGCCGACCGATGAGGGCGTTGCGGTTCGTCGGGGCCGGCTTCGACGCCGGCCGCGCCGGGGGCCTGGCACTGACCGCGACCGGCGGGCTCGCCGTGACCGACGGCGACGAGACGGTACGCCAGGCGTTGTACCTGCTGCTGTCCACCACGCCGGGCGAGCGGCTGATGCGCCCCGGGTACGGCTCCCGGCTGCACCGGCTGGTGTTCGCGCCGAACGACGAGACCACCGCCGGGCTGGCCATCCACTACGTACGGCAGGCGATCCGCCGGTGGGAGCCCCGGATCGAGGTGATCGACGTGGACGCCGGCCCCGACCCGGACGACCCGTGGCGGCTGGTGATCAGGTTGGACTACCGGGTGCGGGCCAGCCTCTCCCCCGGTCAGCTGGTCCTCTCCGTCGACCTGCTCCCCGCCGACGCCGACCCGCCCGCGCACCGGGCCGCCGGTCGGCCGACCGAGGGGGACGGGTCATGACGCTGCCCGTGCCGCACCTCGACGACCGCACCTTCCTCGATCTGGTCACCGAGGCCCGGGACCGCATCCGGCAGTCCTGCCCCGGTTGGACCGACCTGTCCGCACACGATCCGGGCATCGCCCTGGTGGAGGCGTTCGCGCACCTCACCGAGGTGATGATCTTCCGGCTGAACCAGTTGCCGGAGAAGGCGTACGTGCAGTTCCTGAACCTGCTCGGGGTCACCCGGCACGCCCCGACGGCGGCCTGGGCCGACGTCCGGTTCGTCCGGACCGGCGGTGACCGGGCGGCGGTGCGGATCCCGGCGGGCACCCGGGTCGCCGCGGCCCGGGGCGTCGACCCCAGGCCCGTCGTCTTCGTCACCACCGAGCCGGCGCTGCTGCCGGCGGACGCCGACGAGGTGACCGTCCGGATGCACCACTGTGAACCGGTCGAGGCGGAACTGCTGGGCGTCGGCACCGGCCAGCCGGGGCAGGCGCTGCGGGCCGCCCGGTCGCCGCTGGCGCGTACCGCCGAACCGCGGGACCTGCTGCTCGGGGTGGAGGTGCCGGCCGGCTCGGTGGAGCTGGGCGCGGTGGCCCGGGAACACGAGGGGGCCACGTACGAGGTGTGGCGGCCGGTGGACAGCTTCGCCGGGGTCGGCCCGCAGGCCAAGGTCTACCTGGTGGACCGCTGCTCGGGGCTGGTCACCTTCGCCCCGGCGCTGGACCTGCGCCCACCCGCCGCCGACCCGCCCGGCCCGGCACCGGCCGACGTGGGACCGGGCGTCCCGGGGCCCGCCGGCACACGGGCGGGCGGTGGGCCGGTCACCGTCGCGGCGGTGCCGCCGGCCGGCGCACGGATACGGCTGTGGTACCGGGCCGGCGGTGGCCGGACCGGCAACGTCGCCGCCGGCACCCTGACCACCCTGCGGGACCCGCTGCCCGGGGTACGGGCGGAGAACCCGGCACCGGCAGGTGGCGGACGGGAGCTGGAGAGCCTCGAATCGGCGCTGGTCCGGGGCCCGTACGAGTTCTTCGCCCAGCAACGCGCGGTCACCGCCCGGGACTTCGAGATCCTCGCCGCCGGCTCCGGCGGGGTGTCCCGGGCGCGGGCGTTCACCCGGTCGGCGGTGTACAGCTTCGCCCGCCCCGGTGAGGTCGAGGTGGTGCTGGTGCCGTACGTGCCGGACGAGGCCCGGCCGGGTGGCCGGCTGCCGGTGACGGTGCTGCGCGCGCACGAGGTGGAGGAGTCCCGCCGTCGGGTGGAGGCGGACCTGGACCGACGGCGGGCGTTGGGCACCAGCTGCCGGGCCGGCTGGGCCCGCTACAAGGCGGTGTCGATCCGGGCCCGGGTGGTGGTCCGGCCGGAGGAGGACGTCGAGGCGGTCCGCCGGCGCATCCACGACCGGCTGCACCAGACGCTCAGCCCGCTGCCCACCGCGCTGAACCCGACCGGCTGGGCGTTCGGTGAGCCGCTCCGCGCGTCCAACGTGTACCGGATGCTGGAGCACGCCGAGCCGGGGGTGCGCTACGTCGAGTCGGTCCGGTTCGTGGTGGACGAGGCACCCGACGCGCAGGTCCGCGCCGTCGCCGTCGACCAGTACCAGCCCGGCACCTGGTACGCCGGCCGGGGCCCGGTGCTGTTCCGCTCGTCCAACGCGGGGGTGGGCTGGGAGCCGGCGGGCCGGTTCGACGACGACGAGACGGTGCTGCGGGTCGCCCCCGCCCCGGCTCCGGTGCGTCCCGGGGTGCTGGCCCGACCCGGCGCGGTGGCGGTGGTGACCACCCGGGCCGCAGGCGGCTCCCGGGTGCACCTGAGCACCGACCTCGGCGAGACCTGGTCGGCGTTGACCGGCCTGGACTCCCGGATCACCGACCTGGCCTGGATCGACCGGGACGGTGCGGGCGCGCTGCTGCTGGCCACCGACACCGGCCTGTACGAGGTGTCGCTGCTGCCCGGGGCGGTGCCGTTGCAGATCCTGGTCGACCCGGCCGACGCCGACCGGGGCTTCTACGCCGTCCGCGCGTTCGTCTCGGAGCGGGGCGCGCCGGGGGTGGCGGTCGCGGCGCAGGCGGGTTTCGGCGTCTACCTGTCCACCGCCGGTGGCCGCCCCGGCAGCTTCACCCACGTCGGCCTGGCCAACGTGGACAACCGGGTGCTCGCCGTGCAGTACGACGGCCCGGCCACCCTGCTGTGGGCGGGCGCGGGCGAACCGGACCCGAAGAAACCGGGGCAGGGCTGCCACCGTACCCGGCTGTTCGAGTCCGACGTGAAGTGGCAGCAGGTGCAGGCCGGCTGGGTCGGCGGCACCTGCCGGGACCTCGCCTTCGTCGGCACCCTGGCGGTGGCGGCCACGCAGAGCGGCGGGGTGGTCCGCCTCGACACCCTGGCCGCGCAGCCGCAGTGGCAGCCGGTGGTGGTCAACTGCGGCCTGCCGCTGCGCGACCGGACCCGGTTCGTGCCGGTGGACGCGATCGCCGGCAGCGCCACCGGTACCGGCGGCGCCCGGTTGATCCTGGCCGGCGGCGAACGCGGGGTGTACCGCAGCGGCGACGCCGTCGACTGGACACCCAGCGCCAACCAGGCCACCGCCGACGTGGTGACCGTCCCCGACACCTGGCTGCTCTGCTCCGGCGGGCACGACATCGAGGTGGTGGGGCACGATGCGCCGGGCCGCGATTGAACGGCTGCTGCCGGCGGCCTACCAGCGGGCCGCCGGGCCGGGCAGCGTCCTGGCCGCCCTGCTGGACGTGATGGAGACGCTGCACGCCCCGGACGAGGCGCTGCTCGCCGACGTGGACGTGCTGTTCGACCCGTACCGCACGCCGGCCGGGTTCGCCGGCTACCTGACCCGCTGGGTGGCGATGGACCACGTGCTCGGCCCGCCCCGGCCGGACGCCCCGCCGCCGCTGCCCGTGGGCCGGCTACGCGACCTGGTCGCGCACGGCGCGCTGCTGGCCCGCTGGCGGGGCACCCCGTACGGGATGCGGACCGCGCTGGAACTGGCCACCGGGGTCACCGGGTTCGTCCTGGACGAGCCGGCCGACCGGCCGTTCCACCTGGTCGTCCGGGTGCCGCAGGCGGCGGCCGGGCTGCTGACCGTGGTGACCCGGATCGTCGCGGCGGAGAAACCGGCGGCGGTGACCGCCGAGGTCGTCCTCGCCGACGGCTCCGCCCCGGGTTCCCCTCCCCCGCCCGGACCGTCGTCTGAGGAGCCGTCATGACCACCGAATGGGCCGTCGTCGCCGCCGCCGAGCAGTTCACCCTCGACCCGGCCAACCGGGGCGAGCTGACCTTCACCGTCTCCAATCCCGGCGGCGCGCCGGACACCGTGGTCTTCGACGTCGCGCCGGGCGAGGGCAGCCAACGGGGCTGGTTCACGGTGGCCGAACCGCAACGGGTGGTGCCGGGGCAGAACTCGGTGTCGTTCCTGGTCCGCCTGGCGGTCCCGGCCGGCACCGCACCCCGCCGGTACGACATGACCGGCTTCGCCTACTCGGCGAACACCGCGCCGGAGGAGAGCTCCCGCGCCAGCGGCCGGGTGACGTACGAGGTCAGGGCGGTCGCCCCGCCCCGGCGGGCCCCGTGGCCGTGGATCGCGGCGGCGGTGGCGCTGGTGGTGCTGGTCGGCGCGGTGGTCGGTTACCTGCTCAGCCGGCCGGACGCCGCCCCACCACCGGCCGCCGCCCGGGTGGTGACGGTGGAGGCGGAGACCCTGTTGGCCGGGGCGAAGACGGAGTCACCGGCGGGCGCCGCGGTGAAGGTGGTGGAGCAGCCCGACTGCTGCGGGCTGGCCTTCTCCGGTGGCCGGCAACTGTTCCTCCAGGGGCTGGCGGCGGGTGACCGGGTCAGTCTCACCGTCACCCTGCCGGTGGACGCCACCTGGTCGTTCGCCGCGTCCCGGACCACCTCGGCGGACTACGCCAACACCATCTGGCAGATCGACGGCATACAGGTGGGCGGTACCTTCCTCGGCTTCTCGAAGCAGCCCGCGCTGCGCGACGTCGAGGAGGTCGGCACGGTACGGCTCGGCCGGGGCACGCACACCCTGACCCTGATCGCGGTCGGCCGGACCCAGGGCACCGAGCGGTACTTCGCCGGGGTGGACCGGGTCCGGTTCACCGAGCTGCCCGAGCCGACGGGCCGGCCGTGACCGGCCGGCAGAAACTGCTGCTGGTGATGGTCGCCGTACTGCTGGTCGCCGGGTTCGTCGGCGCGCTCGGGCTGGGTCACGCCGGTCGCGGTGATCCGGCCGACCCCGGTGCGCCGGGCTGGCTGGGCCGGCTCGGTGGGAACGGCGCCACCGTGGACCCGGCGACGGTACGGGCCGACTGCGACCGTACCGGCGACGTGCTCTCCTTCGTCGGCGGCTGCGCGCTGCGGGTGGACGACCCCGGCGGGCTGCGCACCCTGGTGCTGCGCAGCGGGGCGGCCTTCGCGGTCACCGCCCCCGCGCCGGGCGACGCCGACCTGACCATCCGCGACGACGTCACGCCGGCCGACGGGGGCGACGCCGTCGCGACGATCGCCGTCGACCGGGCCACCGAGGTCGGCCTGGGCTGCCCGGGAGGTGTCTCGTGCACCGTCACCATCGCCACCTCGTGACCCGACGCCGGTCGGTGCCCCGGGTCGCGGTGACGCCGGGCCGGGAGGTGACCCGGCATGGGTGAGCTGCGTAAACCGTTCCTGCTGTTGGCGCTGCTGGCGATAACGCTGGTGGTGGGACTGGAGTGGGGTTCGTCGCTGCTCACCGGCGGCGGCGACGCGGGCGGGGCGCTGCTCAGCGGTGCCCCGGACCTGGGTGTGGACGTCGGCGAGGTGGGGCGGATCAGTGAGCCCTCCGGCCGGGGCACCGGCTATCTGGCGCTGGTCGACGTGGTGGCGCTCTGGACGACCGGCCTGTTCTGCCTGAGCCTGCTGCTCTCCGACCGGGTGCAGGGCCGGGTGCAGGGGGTGGCCACCCTGGTCTTCGCCGTCCTGCTGATCCTGGCGTCGCTGGTGCTGCTGGTGACCGTCTTCGTCGAGCTGACGGTGATGGTGTCGCTGTTGCTGGCCGTGCCCTTCGGCACGCTGGCCTACCTGGCGCTGTGGGGATTCTTCCCGGTCGGCGAGGCCAGCCTGCTGCTCGGCCTGGTGCTGGCGTTGAAGCTGGTCTGGGCCGGGCTGCTGCTGCTCGCCCAGCCCCGGTTCCTGCAGAACAAGGGACTCGTCCTGCTGGCGCTGACCACCCTGGTCTGCACGGTGCTGCTGGAGTTCCTGCACCGGCTGGTCCCGGTGATCCTGGTCAGCATCCTCGACGACGTCGGCGCGCTGGTCTTCGCCGTCGTGGCCCTCGTCTGGGGCCTGGTCCTGCTGGTCGGCTCCATCCCCTCCGTCGTCAAGGCCGTCCGCGCCACCGCCACCGCCCGGTGACTCGGCCCGGCCGCCGGCTGGTCGCGCCGCTGGGCTGCGGCGGGGTGGGACATGATGTGCCACCGACTGATATGCCTGTCCGTCATATTCATGACGGACAGGCATATCAGTCCACCGCGGTATCGCCTTCCCTCCGTCCGGCAGGCCGACGGGACCCCACGGCGGGCCCGCTCAGGGTCCACCGGGGGCCCGCTCAGGACACGTGCCCCCGGTAGGCGTCGATGGTGGCGGCGAGGATGTCCGGGCCGGGGCGGGACCAGAGCGCCGCCTGGAACACCTCGACCTCGACCGGCCCGGCGTACCCGGCGGCGTCGACCGCCTCGCGCAGCCGGCGCAGCTCCACACAGCCCGCCCCGGGCAGCGCCCGGCCGAGCAGCACCCCCTCCGGCAGCGGGGTCACCCAGTCCGCCGCCTGGAACGCGGCGATCCTTTTGCCGGCGCGGGCGATCTGTGCGTAGACCGTGTCGTCCCACCAGACGTGGTAGGTGTCCACCACCACGCCGACCACGGCGGGGTCGAACCGTTCGGCGATGTCGAGCGCCTGGCCGAGGGTGGCGATGACGCACCTGTCGGCGCTGAACATCGGGTGCAGCGGTTCGATGGCGAGCCGTACCCCGGCCGCCGCGGCCTCGTCGGCGAGCGCAGCGACGGCGTCGGCGACCTGCCGGCGGGCCCCGTCGACGTCACGACTGCCCGACGGCAGCCCACCGGAGACCAGCACCAGCTCGCGGGTGCCGAGGGTGGCCGCCTCCTCGATCGCCCGCCGGTTCTCGTCCCACCAGTCGGGTGCGGTGAAGAACCCGCCCCGGCACAGTGAGGTGACGGTCAGCCCGGCGGCGCGGACCAGCCGGGCGGCCCGGTCGACCCCGTACTCCTGGACGGGTTCCCGCCACAGGCCGATGCCGGGCACCCCGGCCGCCACGCAGCCGGCGACGGCCTCCCGCAGCGGCCAGTGCTGGGCGGTGGCCTGGTTGAACGAGAACCGTTCCAACCCCGGCGTCACCACCACCCGGGCCGGGTCGTCGGACGGCGTGCGGGCGGCGGTCACTGGGCCACCCCGGCCACGGTGAAATAGGCCCGGGCCCGCGCGGCGGCCAGGTCGGCGTCGGGCAGCAGCCCGGCGGCGTCGGCGAGGACGAGCAGCCGGGCCAGGTGGGCCGGGGACCGGCCGGACTGCTGCCCGGCCAGCATGGTGAAGTGCTCCTGGTGCCCGGCCAGCCAGGCCAGGAACACGATGCCGGTCTTGTAGAACCAGGTCGGCGCGGCGAACAGGTGCCGGGCCAGCGGCAGGGTCGGGGCGAACGCCGCGTCGTAACGGTCCAGGTCACCGGCGTCGAGGGCGGCGAGCGCGGCGGCGGCGGCCGGCGCGATGGCGGCGAAGACCCCGAGCAGGGCGTCGGAGTGGCCCTGCCCGTCGCCCCGGATCAGCTCCGGGTAGTGGAAGTCGTCGCCGGTGTAGAGGCGTACCCCGGCGGGCAGGCGGCGGCGCAGCGCGACCTCCCGGTCGGCGTCGAGCAGGGACACCTTGATCCCGTCGACCCTGCGCTGGTGCTGTTTGATCAGGTGCAGCACCGTCTCGGTGGCCTCGTCGAGGTCGGTCGAGCCCCAGTAGCCGGCCAGCGCCGGGTCGAACATGTCGCCGAGCCAGTGCAGCACCACCGGCTGGTCGGCGGCGGTGAGCAGGTCGTCGTACACCCGCAGGTAGTCGTCGGGGCCGGTGGCGGCGGCGGCCAGGTGACGGCTGCACATCAGCACCGGGCGGGCGTCGGCGGCGGTGACGTCGGCGAGCTGTTCGGCGTACGCCCGGGTCACCTGGTCCACGGTGGCCGGGCCGGGTGGGAGCTGGTCGGTGGCGACCCCGGCGACGATCCGGCCGCCGACCGCACCGGCCTCGGCGGCGCTGCGCCGGATCAGCTCCCGGGTGGCCGGGTAGTCCAGGCCCGCGCCGCGCTGGGCGGTGTCCATCGCCTCGGCCACCCCCAGCCCATACGACCAGAGGTGCCGGCGGAAGGCGAGGGTGGTGTCCCAGTCGACGGCGGCCGGGGCGCCCGGGACGTTCTCCGCACGCGGGTCGGCGACGACGTGCGCGGCGGCGTACGCCATCCGGGTGGTCGATGGGCCGGCGGGGCGCTCGTGGCCCGCGCCCCCGCGCAGCCGGTGGGTGCCGCCGTCGGGCAGCCGGACGACGGCGGTCACCGGGACAACTCCGGCACCTCGACCCGGCGGCCCTCCCGGGCCGAGCGCAGCCCCAGCTCGGCCAGTTGCACGCCGCGTGCGCCGGCCAGGAAGTCCCAGCTGAACGGGGAGCCGGTGACGACGTGCCGCAGGAACGCCTCCCACTGCACCTTGAAGCCGTTGTCGAACTCCTCGTTGTCGGGCACCTCGGTCCACTGGGCCCGGAAGTCCTCGGTGGCGGGCAGGTCGGGGTTCCACACCGGTTTGGGGGTGACCGCCCGGTGTTGGATCCGGCAGCGGCGCAGGCCGGCGACGGCGCTGCCCTCGGTGCCGTCGACGTGGAACTCGACCAGTTCGTCGCGGTGCACCCGGGTGGTCCACGACGAGTTGAGCGCGGCGATGATCCCGCCGTCGAGTTCGAAGATCCCGTACGCGGCGTCGTCGGCGGTGGCGGGGTAGGGCCGGCCGGCCTCGTCGACGCGCTGCGGGACGTGCGTGGCGGCCACGCAGGTGACCGCCCGGACCGGGGCGAACAGTTCCTCCAGCACGTACTGCCAGTGCGGGAACATGTCCATCACGATGCCGCCGCCGTCCTCGGCGCGGTAGTTCCAGGAGGGGCGTTGGGCGGGCTGCCAGTCCCCCTCGAAGACCCAGTAGCCGAACTCGCCGCGCACGGACAGGATGCGGCCGAAGAACCCGCCGTCGATCAGCCGCTTGAGTTTGCGCAGCCCGGGGAGGAAGAGTTTGTCCTGGACGACGCCGGTGCGGATGCCTGCGGCGTCGGCGGCGCGGACCAGTTCCCACGCGGCGGCGCTGGACTCGGCGAGCGGCTTCTCGGTGTAGATGTGCTTGCCGGCGTCGATGGCCTGGCGGATGGCCTTCTCCCGCTGCTGGGTCACCTGGGCGTCGAAGTAGATCTCCACGTCCTCGCGGGCGAGGGCGGCGGCGAGGTCGGTGGTCCAGTCGGTGAGGCCGTGCCGTTCCGCGACCGCCCGGAGCCGGGTCTCGTCCCGGCCGACCAGGATCGGCTCGGGCCAGATCCGGGTGCCGTCGCCCAGCGCCAGGCCGCCCTGTTCGCGCAGGGCGAGCAGGGAGCGGACCAGGTGCTGGCGGTAGCCCATCCGACCGGTGACGCCGTTGACGATGATGCCGATCGACCTTCGGGTCATGGTCGTCCTTCCCCTTTGCACATCACATAGGTAAGCGCTTTCCTAGCAGCCTAGGTGGCCGCTCCACCACGGGCAAGAGGCCGCCGTCGCCCGTTGCGGTAACCTGTCCGCTACCGCGCGGCCCCGACCGGGCCCGGACACTTTCGGGGGTGCCCATGGCGACGCTGGCCGATGTCGCCCGCCGCGCCGGGGTCTCCCCCGCCACCGCCTCCCGGGTGATCAACGGCAGCAGCAAGCCGGTCGCCGACGAGCTGCGCGAACGGGTGCTGCGGGCCGTCGCCGACCTGCGCTACGTGCCCAACGCACACGCCCAACTGCTGGCCCGGCCGCAGCGCAGCGTCGTCGGCGTGGTGGTACACGACGTGTCCGACCCGTACTTCGCCGAGCTGACCCGGGGGCTGCAACGGGTCGCCACCGACCACGGCCGGCTGGTCATCATCTGCAACAGCTACCGCGACCCGGAACGCGAGCTGGAGTACGTGGAGCTGCTGCGCGCCCAGCAGGTCGCCGCGATCGTGCTGGCCGGCTCCGGCTACCACGACGCCACCTTCACCGCCCGGCTCGCCGAGAAGCTGGCCGCCTACGAGGCCACCGGCGGCCGGGTGGCGGTCGTCGGCCGGCACGAGCACCCCGGAGACGCGGTGATGCCGGCCAACACCGAGGGCGGCCGGCTGCTCGGCGCGGAACTGCTGCGCCGGGGGCACACCCGGATCGGCGTGGTCGCCGGCCCGCAGGTGCTGACCACGATCACCGACCGGCTCGACGGGCTGCGTGCCGCGCTCGCCGAGGGCGGCCACCCGCTGCCCGAGGATCGGATCCGCTACGCCGACTTCGACCGTGACGGGGGTGCCCGCGCGGCCGGTGAACTGCTCGACGCCGTCCCCGGACTGACCGCCCTGGTGGCGTTGAACGACTCGATGGCCGTCGGCGCGCTGACCCTGCTGCGCGCCCGCGACGTGTCGGTCCCCGGCCAGGTCTCGGTGGTGGGCTTCGACGACATGCCGGTCGCCGCCGACGTCACCCCCGCGCTGACCACCGTCCGGCTGCCGCTGGTGGAGCTGGGCGCGCGGGCGATGACCCTGGCCCTGGGGCCGCCTGCCGACCGGTCCCGGGTCGAGGTGCTGCCGGCCACCCTGGTCGTCCGGGACAGCCTCGGCCCCGCCCCGGCCTGACCGGCGGCCCCCGGCACGACGTCGCGCCCTCGTCGCCCCTGCGG
This sequence comes from Micromonospora humidisoli, assembly GCF_016900955.1. NCBI lineage: Bacteria > Bacillati > Actinomycetota > Actinomycetes > Micromonosporales > Micromonosporaceae > Micromonospora > Micromonospora humidisoli. Next base: position 290,496 of record NZ_JAFEUO010000006.1, on the reverse strand, counting down.
CCCGTCGCGGGTCGAGGGCCGGCACGCCGCAGCTCAGGCCGGCGTGGCGGCCAGCTCGGCGAGCCGGTCGATCTGCCGGGGGTCGGACAGCGCCGACCCCACCGCCACCACCCGCACCCCGGCGGCGAGGAAGTCGGCGGCGTTGCCCGCGTCGATCCCCCCGGTCGCCACGAACCGTAGTTCCGGCAGCGGGCCGGCCATCGCCGTGAACCACCGGGGACCGAGACTGACCGCCGGGAACGCCTTGAGCCAGATCAGCCCGTGGTCGAGCGCGAGCTGCGCCTCGGTGGGGGTGGCCACCCCGGGCAGGTGCGGGATGCCGTAGCTGACCGCCGCGTCGGCCACCGCCAGGTCCAGCCCGGGGGCGACGGTGAACGCCGCGCCGGCGCTGGCGGCCTGCCGTACCTGGGCCGGGGTGCGCACCGTGCCGGCCCCGACCCGGCGGCCCCGGTCCTTGCCGGCCTCCACCGCAGCCCGCAGGGACAGGATGGCGTCCGGGGTGCGGATCGGCACCTCGACCACGTCGATGCCGAGGTTCCAGGCCCGTTCGGCGAGCCGGACGGTCTCCGTCGGCGGCAGGTCCCGCAGGATCACCATCACCCGTGCGGTGCCGAACAGGGGTGCGAAGTCGTGCGCGGTCATCGACCGTTCCTTCCGGTGGCGGGGGTGGGGAGCAGGCCGGCGGCGACCAGGTCCAGGCTCGCCCAGTCCGACGCCGGCAGCGCGAGGAGCCGATCGGCCACCGCCCGCCGCGGCGGCGGGGCGGTGTCCCCGGCGACGGTCAGGGCGGGGGCCGCGCAGAGATGCCCGAGCCGCAGGCAGCGGTCCAGGTCGAGGCCACGCAGCAGCCCCGACAGCAGGCCGGCGGCGAAGGCGTCGCCGGCCCCGACCGGCTCGTGCACCGGCACCCGCAGTGCCGGTACGAAGACGGCCGCCGCGCCGCGGGGCAACGCGGTGGCCCCGACGGCGGCGTCCTTGACCACCACCAACTCCGGGCCGGGCAGCAGGTCGCGCACGGCGGCCGGCTCGGTGACACCCCACAGGGTGTGCGCCTCGTCGAGGCCGACCAGGACCACGTCGGCGGCGTCGGCGAGCCCGCGCAGCACCGGTGCGGCGGTCGCCGCCGACCAGAGCCGGGCCCGGTGGTTGACGTCGAAGGTGACCTGGGCGGCAGGCAGCGGCCGGTCGGTGACCGCCCGGCGGACCAGGGCCGCGCAGGACGGCGAGAGGGCGGCGGTCACCCCGGACAGGTGCAGCAGCCGGACCCCGGCCAGCGCCGGCTCGTCCAGCACCCCCGGGTGCAGGCGGGAGGCCGCCGACCCGGAGCGGTAGTAGTGCACGGCGGTGCCGTCGGGCGTCGGGTCCTTGAGGTAGACGCCGGTCGGGGCGGCCGGGTCGACGGTGACCAGGCTGGTGTCCACCCCGGTGGCGGCGACGTGCCGCCGGACCCGCCGGCCGAACGGGTCGTCGCCGACCCGGCTGACCCAGGCCGTCCGGTGGCCGAGCGCGGCGAGCGCGCAGGCCACGTTGGACTCCGCGCCGCCGACCGAGACACCCAGCCGGTCGGCCCGGTCCAGCGGCCCCGTCGGGTCGGGGCCGAGCACCACCATCGACTCGCCGACGGTGGCCACCTCCGGGCCGGGCGGCGTCGCGCCGGTCACCCCGGCTCCGCGGCGGCGAGCAGGGCGGTGACGCCGGCCCGGTCGCGTACCCCGTCGGCGACCAGCACCCGGTGCCGGCCGGTCCGCCGGCCGTCGCCGGGCACCACCGCCGGCCGGTCGAAGGCGAAGGCCACGCAGACACCCGGGTACATCGCCGTCCGCACGAACCACCTGTCGCCGAGCCCCAGCCCGGTGAAGACCAGGGTGTACGCCCCACCGCCCGGCGCGACGCCGGTGAGCGCGACCCAGCGGGCGGCGCTGCCGTTGGCGGCCTGCTCGCCGTCGGCGTCGGCGGTGAACGTGACCGGCTCGCCGTCGGCGACGGCCCGCCAGAAGAAGCCGCCGTAGCCGGCCCCGCCGGGCCGACCGTTGGTGGCGGGGCTGCCCAGGTGGACGTCACGCCCGGCCGGGGCGGTGAGGGTGTAGTCGACGTCGAGCGCCCAGGCGTCCGCGGTCACCGGGGTCGCGGCGAGCCGGCGGTGCTCGGTGAGCAGCACCCCGCCGTCGCGGTCGCGCCACTGCAACGCGTGTGCCAGCCGGTCCGGTGCGCGCTCCCGCCAGTGCGTGTGCGCGATGACGCCGTGGTCGTCGCGCCAGGTGTAGCCGGCGTCCCGGACGTACGTCCGGCCGCCCCACAGGTTGGTGCCGTCGACGTCCTGCACGGCGAGCGACGCCCCGAGGTGCCAGACGTGGTCGGCGGGCAGGGCGTCGGTGACCGGGGTGCCGGCCAGTGTCCGTACCGGGTGCAGGTAGGGCCGGGGGCCGTGCCGGGGGTCCAGGTCGGGACGCAGCACGTACCGGGCCACCTCGACGTCGCCGACGTGCAGCCGGGGATCGCCGTCGACGTGCGACCGGGGATCGCCGCCGGCCGGGTCCGGGGCGGCGCGGGTCGGGGCCGGGCCGGGACCGGTCGGGGCGGGGTGGGGGTGACCGGTCACGGTGCCTCCATCCGGGCGGTGGGCCGGCGGGCGGCGACCGCGTGCAGGGCGGCCAGCGCGTAGCCGGCCAGGATCGGCACCGCCACCGGGGTGACCAGTATCCCCAACAGAGCGGCCACCGCGCAGACCCCGCCGGCCGCCGCCCAGGTCCCCGGCCGCGCCAGGCCGGTCCGGGCGGCGACCCGGGCGGCGACCCGCCAGCCCCGCCCGCCGGTACGACCGACCGCCACCACGGTCAGCCCGGCGTACCCGGCCAGGGCGGCGGTGACCACGGCGGTGCCGGCCAGCGCGACGCCGCCCCCGGGCACCCGACCGGTGGCCAGCGCGACCAGGTCGACGCCGAGCGCGGCGGCGACGGCCAGCCCGGCGGCGCTGGCGGCCAGCCCGGCGGGCAGGGCCCGACCGAACCGGGACAGCGTGGTACGCAGGTCCGGCCAGCCGCCGAGGGTCAACCGGTCGTGCACGGCGGCGCTGGCGGTGGCCAGGGCCGGCGCGAGGGTGAGCACCGGCAGCGCGGCCAGCGTCACGGCGAACCCGAGCAGCGCCAGGTCGGTGGCGTCGCGCAGGGTGTCGCGCCAGTCCCGGCGGGCCGGTACGGCGTCCTGCTGTGCCAGCGGGGCGGCGGTCATCCCTTCAGTCCGCTGGTGTTGATGCCCTCGACCAGCATCCGCTGGAAGGCCAGGAAGAACAGGAAGACCGGCAGCAGCGACAGCACCGACATGGCGAACATCGGGCCGACCGCGCTCTGGCTGGTGGAGTCGATGAACAGGGTCAGCGCGACGGGCACGGTGTAGTCGTCCAGGCTGGACAGGAAGACCAGTTGCCGGAAGAAGTCGTTCCAGGTCCAGATGAACGAGAAGATCGCGGTGGTGACCAGCGCGGGGCGGCTCAGCGGCAGGATGACGTGCCGGAAGATGCCGTACGGGCTGGCCCCGTCGATCTTGGCGGCCTCGTCGAGTTCGCGCGGGATGCCCCGCATGAACTGCACCATCAGGAACACGAAGAACGCCTCGGTGGCCAGGAACTGCGGGATGAGCAGCGGCAGGTAGGGCCATTCCCCGCCGACCAGGCCGAGGCTGCGGAACAGGATGTACTGCGGCACGATCAGCACGTGGCCGGGGAGCAGCAGGGTGCCGATCATGACGGCGAACCAGACCCCCCGCAGCCGGAACCGCAACCGGGCCAGGGCGTACGCGGCGAGCAGGCAGGAGACCGCGTTGCCGACCACGGTCAACAGGCTGACCATGGCGCTGTTGAGGAAGAACGTGCCGAAGCTGAGGTCGAAGTTGCCCCAGCCGGTGGTGTAGTTGCCGGGGGTGAACCGCTCGGGCAGCAGGCCGATGTTGTTGACGATCTCTTCCTGCGACTTGACCGAGGTGCCCAGCATCCACAGCAGCGGGTAGAGCACCACCGCCACGATCACGATCAGCACCAGCAGCCGTACGGCCTGCCGGCCGCCCTGCCGGCGACGGCCGGGCCGCCGCGCCGTCGAGGTCACCGCCGCCATCACTTCTCCCCGTCGGAGTAGTGCACCCAGAACCGCCCGGTGCTGAAGAAGACCACGGTGATCAGGCCGATCGCGAGCAGGAACACCCAGGCCATCGCGGAGGCGTAGCCCATCTCCAGGTCGGTGAAGCCCGAGATGTAGAGCTTCAGGGTGTACATCAGGGTGGAGTCGACCGGCCCGCCGGTGCCGTTGCTGAGCACGAAGGCGGCGGTGAACCCCTGGAATCCGTTGATGGTCTCCAGCACCAGGTTGAAGAAGATGACCGGGGAGAGCATCGGCAGGGTGACGTGCCAGAACTGCGACCACCGGCCGGCGCCGTCGACGGAGGCGGCCTCGTACAGTTCGGTGGGCACCTGCTTGAGCCCGGCCAGGAAGATCACCATGGGCGCGCCGAACTGCCAGATGGCCAGCACTATCAGGGTCTGCAACGCCCAGTCCGGGTCACTGACCCAGGGCAGTCCCTCGATGCCGAACAGCGCGAGGAAGGAGTTGAACGCGCCGTCCCGGTTGAACATGTTGACCCAGACGATGGCCAGCGCGACGCTGCCACCGAGCAGCGACGGCAGGTAGAACAGCGCCCGGAACAGGCCCACCCCGCGCCACGCCTTGTTGAGCAGCAGCGCCACCCCGAGGGCTGTGGCCAGCTTCAGCGGGACGGCCACCAGGGCGAAGGTCACCGTGACCCGGACGGCGTGCCAGTACGACGGGTCGGCGGTGAACATCCGCTCGTAGTTGGCCAGCCCCACCCACTGCACCTCGGACAGCGGGGTGAGGATGTCGTAGTTGGTGAAGCTCAGCCAGAGCGAGAGCAGCATGGGGATCGCCGTGACGCCCATCAGTCCGATGAGCCAGGGCGAGAGGAATACGTAGCCCGCCAGTCCTTCGGCGTGCCGGTCCCGCCCGCCCCGACGCCGGTTGGCGCGGGGGCGGGCGGAACCGGTGCGTCCGGTCCGGCCGGGCGCCGTGGTGAGGGCCACGGGCCGGCTCCTTTCGTCGTCCGCGACGGGTCGGTCAGGCGATCGCGGACTTGCAGGCGGCGATGAACTGCTCCGCCGCCTGCGCCGGGCTGGCCCGCTGGTACTGGACGTTCTCGGCGGCCTTGACCAGCTCGGACTTGACCTTGCTGTGTCCCTTGATGGGCACCTGCGGCGACTGGCCGAACTTCTGCGCCAGCTCGGTCTCGACCTGGATGGACTGCTTCATCGCCGGGTCGGTCACCGTCTCGCTGACCGTGGCCCGCAGGTCCATGTTCGACGGCAGCCCCCGGTCGGTGCCGAGCAGCGCCGCCGCCTCCGGGTCGTTGGCCAGGAAGTTGATCACGTCGACGGCGGTGTCCCGGTGCTTGCTGCCCTTGAACACCGACCAGTACATCGAGGCGCGGGCCCACTGGGCGCTCGGGTCACCCGGGTACGCCACCACACCCAGTTCGTCCTTGGTGTTCTTCTTCAGGTCAGGCATCTGGTTGACCCAGACCCAGGAGGTCGCGGCCTTGCCGGTGACCACCAGTTGCTTGGTCACGTCGCTGGCGTTGCCCTCATGGATCACGTCGGGGGTGGGGGTGGCACCCCGGTCCCGGGCACCCTTCCACAGCTCGAACCACGTCGTCACGTCCTCGGCGGTGAAGCCGAGGTCGTTGCCGTTGTAGAGGTCCTTGCCCTGCTGGCGCAGCCACACCCAGAACGCCTTGTAGTCGGCGCTCGGGTCCTGGGTGCCGGGGACCTTGGCCTTCTTGGCCACCTGCTCGGCCCAGGCGATGTGCTCCTCCCAGCTCTGGCCGGTGGTCGGCTCGGGCAGGGCGTTCTTGGCCAGCAGGGTCTTGTTGTAGACCAGGCCCTGGGTGTTCTCGCCGGCGGCCACCCCGGCCAGCTTGCCGTCGACGACGCCGTACTCCAGCAGGCTCTTGGGGAACTTCGACACGTCGAGCTTGCCGGAGTCCTGGTAGCTCTTGAGGTCGAGCACGGTGCTGCGGCCGGCGTACTCGGCCAGGTAGTTGTCGTCGATCTGGAACAGGTCGGGCGGGTTGCCGCCGGCGGTGAGGGTGGCCAGCTTGTCGAAGTAGCCCTGGTTGGCCTGCCAGGTCTTCTCGAACGTCACGTTCGGGTGCTTCTTGGTGTAGAGGGCGAGGGCGTCCTCGGTGAGCTTGGCCCGCGCCTCACCGCCCCACCAGAAGACGGAGAGCTTGACCTGGCCGTCGGCGCCGGCGTCGTCGTCGCCGCAGGCCGCCGCGCCGAACATCAGCGGTACGGCGACGGCGGTGGCGACCAGGCCGCGCAGGAATCGACGACGGGGCACGGGGGTACGGTGGTGCGGTTCGGCCGGCGTGCCGGCGGTGGGGGACGTTGCGGGGTGCATGCGCTCACTCCTCGGGCTAGGAGGCGACGACGCCACCGGTGGTCACGGTCGGGCCGCCCGGGTCCGCAAGGCGATGCGGGCCCGGGCCATCCGGAACGGATCCGGGACGGGATCGACCGGGTACGGGTCCGGTCGAGTCGCGAATGACCAGTTCGGTCTGGAGCATTACCTGTGCGGTGGTACGACGGTCGCCGACGGCCGCTGCCCGACCCGCGCCGCGCGGGCGCGGGTCGGAGTCGTGTTGCAGCAGCATGTCGACGGCCGTCCGGCCGGCGGCCGCGGTTGGCGTGGCCACCGTCGTCAACTTGGGGCGGGTGAGTCGGCTCAGCGTGATGTCGTCGACGCCGACCACGCTGACGTCCTGCGGCACCCGGATGCCGAGGTGGTCGAGCCCCTCGATCAACCCGATCGCCATCAGGTCGTTGTAGGCGAGCACGGCGGTGACGCCGCTGTCGCGTACCTGGGCGGCCAGTGCGCCGCCGCCGGTCTCGGTGGGCGGGTTGGGCCCGAGCACGGTCAGCTCGGCCCCGCCGGAGCGGGCGGCGGCACCGGCCGCCCGGCGCATCTGCTGGTTGGTCCAGGAGCCGCGCGGCCCGCCGAGCAGGGCGAGCCGCCGGTGGCCGAGGCCGAGCAGGTGCTCGATCGCCGTGCGCGCCCCCTGGCCGACGTCCATCATCACGCAGGGCAGGCCGGTGACCTGCCGGTTTATCACCACCACCGGCACCTCCCGGCTGACCTGCTCGATCAGGCCGTTGCTCATCCGGGGGCTGCACAGCAGCACCCCGTCGACCTGCTTGGCCAGCGCGTGGACCAACTCCTCCTCGGCGGCCGGGTCCTCGTTGGTGTCGGCCACGAAGACGTGGTAGTCGCGGTGCCGGGCCTGCCCCTCGGCCGCCTTGATCAGCGGCGGGAAGAACGGGTTGGCGATGTCCGCGATGATCAGACCGATGTTGTGGGTGCGGCCGGTGATCAGGGCGCGGGCGGCCCGGTTGGGCCGGTAGCCGAGGTCCTCGGCGCAGGCCAGCACCCGGCCCCGGGTCTCCGGGTTGACCAGGTGCGGCGCCGAGAAGGTGCGGGACACCGTGGAGATGTGCACGCCCGAGGCCCGCGCGACGTCGCGGATGGTGGCTGGCACGGGCGGCCCTCTCGTCGATGGTGTGGTCGGGGTCACGTGGGTGTCGCCAATTAATGCAAACGGTTGCTCCACTGTCAACGGGAGTTTGTTACAGGTCGATTGCAGGAGGGCTCCTGCCATGCCCCCTTAAGCGCATGAAACGGTATCTATGCCACGGGATTGGCATCGATCGTTGACGTGCTCTTCATCCGCGTGGTTTCTTCACTGCAAACCTTTGCAGCAAACGGGAGGTCCACGGATGTCACCACCAGCCACGCCGCGTCGACGGCACGCCCTCGTCGGCACCGGGGCGCGGGCGGAGATGTTCGTCCGGGCCCTGGTCACCGCGCACGCCGACACCGCCGAGCTGGTCGCCTTCGCCGACGTCAACCAGACCCGGATGGACGCCCACAACCGGTGGCTGACCGAGCTGGGCCAGCCGGCCGTGCCGACGTACCCGGCCGCCGACTTCACCGCCATGCTCGCCAAGGAACGCGTCGACGTGGTGCTGGTGACCAGCGTGGACGTCACCCACGACGAGTACATCGTGGCGGCCCTGCGCGCCGGTTGCGACGTGGTCACCGAGAAACCGATGACCGTCGACGCGGCCCGCTGCCGGCGCATCCTCGACGCGGTCGCCGAGACCGGCCGGCAGGTCACCGTCGCCTTCAACTACCGCTACAACCCGCTGCACGAGCAGGTCAGAAGGCTGCTCGCCGACGGCGCGGTCGGCGAGATCGGCTCGGTGCACTTCGAGTGGCTGCTCGACGTACGGCACGGCGCGGACTACTTCCGCCGCTGGCACCGGGACAAGGCCAGCTCCGGCGGGCTGATGGTGCACAAGGCCAGCCACCACTTCGACCTGGTCAACTGGTGGCTCGACGCCACCCCCGTCGAGGTGTACGCCGCCGGCCGGCTGTTCTTCTACGGCGACGCGGGCCGCCGGCACGGCTACGCCCGCGACTACGACCGGGCGCACGACTCCCCCGCCGCCGACGACGACCCGTTCGCCCTACGGATGGCCGACCACCCCCGGCTGCGGGAGCTGTACCTCGACGCCGAGGCCGAGGACGGCTACCACCGCGACCAGAACGTCTTCGCCCCCGGGGTGAGCATCGAGGACGACATGGCGGTGCTGGCCCGCTACTCCACCGGCGCGACGATGACCTACCACCTCACCGCGTACGCCCCCTGGGAGGGCTACCGGGTGATGGTCAACGGCAGCCGGGGCCGGCTCGAACTGGAGGTCACCGAGAGCGACTTCGTCAGCCCGGCCGCCGCCGGGGCGCTCAAGGGCGCCGCCCTGCACGGCGACGAGGCCGCCGCCGAGAACGGCGCGGCCACCCTCACCCTGCGCCCGTTCTGGGCCCCGCCCCGCCGGATCCCGGTCGAGGGCTACACCCGGCAGGGCCACGGCGGCGCGGACGTCCGGATGACCCGGGTGATCTTCGGCGGCGAGGCGGACCCGCTGGGCCGGGCCGCCACCGCCCGCGACGGCGCACTGGCCCTGCTCACCGGGCTGGCCGCCAACCGCTCCTTCGACACCGGCGCACCGGTCCGCGTCGCCGACCTGCTCACCCTGCCCTGACCGGGCCGGCCCCGCCCCCCGAACCGCCGACCCTCCGCCCGCACCCGAGGAGTCCCCCGACGTGCCGACCTCTCCCGACCTGCTCCTGCCGACCGACCCGGGCATCCGGGCCATCGCCCGCGAGCTGTACGCCCTCGCCGGCCCGCAGCCGATCATCTCGCCGCACGGGCACGTCGACCCGGCGCTGCTGGCCGAGGACCGCCCCTTCCCGGACCCGGCCCGGCTGCTGATCGTGCCCGACCACTACCTCACCCGGATGCTGCTCAGCCAGGGGGTGCCGCCGGCCGAGCTGGGGGTGCCCAGCGTCGACGGCAGCCCGGTGGAGACCGACGGCCGGACCATCTGGCGGCGCTTCGCCGACCACTGGCACCTGTTCCGGGGCACCCCGTCGCGGCTGTGGCTGGAACGCACCTTCACCGACGTGTTCGGGGTGGACACCGCGCTCAGCCCGGCCACCGCCGACACCGTCTACGACGCGCTGGCCGCCCGGCTCGCCGAGCCGCAGTTCCGGCCCCGGGCGCTGTTCACCCGGTTCCGCATCGAGGTGCTCGCCACCACCGAGTCCCCGCTGGACGACCTCGCCGCGCACGCCAAGCTCGCCGCCGACGGCTGGGGCGGTCCGGGCGGCCGGGTGGTCACCACGTTCCGCCCCGACAACGTCGTGGACATGGAGTTCGACGGCTGGGCCGACAACGTGGCCCGGCTCGGCGAGGTGGCCGGCGTGGACACCGGCACGTACGCCGGCTACCTGGACGCGCTGCGGGCCCGTCGGGCGGCGTTCGTCGCGGCCGGCGCGACCTCCTCCGACCACGGCCACCCCACCGCCCGGACGCTCATGCTCGACGCCGACGAGGCCGCGCGGCTCTACGACCGGGGCCGGCGCGGCCTGGCCGACGCCGCCGACGCCGAGGCGTTCCGGGCGCACATGCTGGTGGAGTTCGCCCGGATGTCGCTCGACGACGGGCTGGTGCTGCAACTGCACCCCGGCGCCGTGCGCAACCACAACCGCAAGCTGTACGCCACCCACGGCCGCGACGTCGGCGGGGACGTCCCGCACGCCACCGAGTACGTGCACGCGCTGGCCCCGCTGCTCGACGCGTACGGCAACGACCCGCGCCTGCGGGTGGTGCTCTACACCCTCGACGAGTACACGTTCACCCGGGAGCTGGCCCCGCTGGCCGGCGGCTACGCCGCCCTCTACCTCGGCGCACCCTGGTGGTTCCTGGACTCCCCGGAGGTGCTGCGCCGGTTCCGGGAGGCGGTCACCGAGTCCGCCGGGTTCTACAACACCGCCGGGTTCGTCGACGACACCCGCGCGTTCTGCTCCATCCCGGTCCGCCACGACGTGGCCCGCCGGATCGACGCCGGTTTCCTGGCCCGCCTCGTCGCCGAGCACCGGCTGAGCGAGGACGAGGCCGCCGAGACGGTCGTCGACCTGGCGTACCGGTTGCCCAAGAAGGTCTTCAAGTTCGGGGAGTCCGCATGAGCACCAGGATCACCGACGTCGACGTGCACGACGTCCGGTTCCCGACGGCGGCGGCCGGCGACGGCTCCGACGCGATCAACCGGGGTGACTACTCGGCCAGCTACGTCGAGCTGCGCACCGACGACGGGCCGACGGGCGCCGGGTTCACCTTCACCAACGGCCGGGGCAACGAGATCACCTGCGCGGCGATCGAGGCCCTCGCCCACCACGTCCGGGGACGCACCGTCGCCGAGATCGCCGCCGAACCGGTGGCGTTCTGGCGGTCGCTCACCGCCGACGTGCAGCTGCGCTGGCTGGGGCCGGAGAAGGGGGTCATCCACATGGCCGCCGGCGCGCTGGTCAACGCGGTCTGGGACCTACGGGCCAAGCTCGCCGGCAAGCCGATGTGGCGCTACCTCGCCGAGCTGTCCACCGACGAGCTGGTCGCCAACATCGACTTCCACCACATCACCGACGCGCTCACCCCCGACGAGGCGGCCACCCTGCTCGACAAGGGGCTGGTCGGGGCGGCGGAGCGGCTCGCCGTGCTGGAGCAGGACGGTTTCCCGTCGTACACCACGTCGGTGGGGTGGCTGGGGTATCCGGACGACAAGGTGCGGGCGCTGACCCGCGAGGCGTACGCCCAGGGGTGGCGGGCGATGAAGATGAAGGTCGGCGGCCCGCCCGCCGACGACCTGCGCCGGGCAAGGATCATCCGGGCCGAGATCGGCCCGGACGCGCTGCTGATGATGGACGCCAACCAGGTCTGGGACGTCGACGAGGCGATCACCAACATGACCGCGCTGGCCGAGGTCGACCCGTACTGGATCGAGGAGCCGACGCACGCCGACGACATCCTCGGCCACGCCCGGATCGCCCGCGCGGTGACCGGGCTGACCGACGGCCGGTGCCGGGTCGCCACCGGCGAGGTGGCCGCCAACCGGGTGATCTTCAAGCAGCTGCTCCAGGCCGAGGCGATCGGCGTGATGCAGATCGACGCCTGCCGGGTCGCCGGGGTCAACGAGGTGCTGGCCGAGATCCTGCTGGCGGCGAAGTTCGGGGTGCCGGTCTGCCCGCACGCCGGCGGTGTCGGCCTCTGCGAGTACGTACAGCACCTGGCGATCTTCGACTACCTGCGGGTCGGCACCAGCCTGGACGGACGGATGGTCGAGTACGTCGACCACCTGCACGAGCACTTCGTCGACCCGGTCCGCACCCGGGGCGGCCGGTACCTGCTGCCCACCGCCCCCGGCTACAGCGCCACCATGCGCCCCGAGTCGGTCGCGCGGTTCCGCTTCCCGGACGGCCCGGTGTGGCGGTGACCGTGGACACCGACCGGCTGGGCCTGGCCACCCTGCACCGGCTGCCCGAGCAGAGCCGACCGCTGGTCCGGCCGGGCACCGTGCCGGCCGGCATCGTCCACCTGGGACTCGGCGCGTTCCACCGGGCCCACCAGGCGGTCTGCACCGAGGCGGCGATCGACGCGGCCGGCGGTGACTGGGGCATCGTCGGCGTCGCCCCGCGCAGCACCACGCTGGTCGAGGCGCTCGCCGCGCAGGACGCCCTGTTCAGCGTCACCACGCTGGCCGCCGACCGGTCGGCCACCCGGGTGGTCGGCGCGCTGGCCGGGGTCCGGCACGCCGCCAGCGACCCGGCGGCGGTGGTCGCGTTGCTCGCCGACCCGGCGATCCGGGTGGTGACGCTGACGGTGACCGAGAAGGCGTACCGGCTCGACCCGGTCTCCGGCGCGTTGCGCGCCGACGACGAGCTGACCCTCGACCTGACCACCGACCGGCCCCCGGTCACCGTGCCCGGTCTGCTGGTCCGTGGTCTGCTCGCCCGCGCCACCGCCCAGGCGGGGCCGATCGCGCTGGTCAGCTGCGACAACCTGCCGTCCAACGGGCGTCGGCTGCGCGGCCTGGTGCAGCAGTCACTCGCCCTGGCCGGGGTCCCGGACGCCGTCCAGGACGCCCTCGCCGGGCAGGTCAGCTTCCCCGGCACGATGGTGGACCGGATCGTTCCGGCCAGCACCGACGCGACGCTGGCGGTGGCCCGCGCCGCGCTGGGGGTCACCGACCTGGCGGCGGTGGCCGCCGAGCCGTACCTGAAGTGGGTCGTCGAGGACGACTTCCCCGGCGGCCGGCCCCGGTGGGAGCAGGCCGGCGCGGTGCTCACCACCGACGCCGGCCCGTGGGAGCGGCTGAAGCTGCGCGGCCTCAACGGCGTCCACTCGGCGGTGGCCTACCTGGGGGCGGTGGCCGGCCACGAGACGATCGCGGACGCGCTGGCGCTGCCCGGCCTGACCGACGTGCTGCGCCGGTTCGTCGCCGACGACGTGGCCGAAAGCTTCACCCCACCCGAGGGGGTACGGGTCACCGACTACGGCGACGAGGTGCTGGCCCGGTTCGCCAACCCGGCGATCCGGCACCGCACCCTCCAGGTGGCCATGGACGGCTCGCAGAAGCTGCCGCAGCGGGTCCTGCACACCGCCGCCGACCTGCGCGCCCAGGGCCGGCCGGCGTACTGGTCGGCGCTGGTCGTGGCAGCCTGGCTGCGGTTCCTCGACGGGCGGGCCGACGACGGCACGGTGCTGCCGCTGGACGACCCGCTGGCCGGGCGGATCACCGCCGCGCTCGCCGCCGCCGACGGCACCCCCGCCGGCACGGTCGGGGCGGTCTTCGCCCTGTCCGAGGTCTTCCCGGCCGTGCTCGCCGACGACGACGGGTTCCGCGCCGACGTCGCCGGTTGGTTGGGCGCGTTGCGTACCCACCCGGTGGCGGCGGTCCTGGCCGGTGCGGCGTGACCGCCCCGGTGCCGCCGGCCGCCGTCGACGGGCCCGCCGCCCAGGGCATGCCGGCCACCCCGACCGGGGCCCCGTCGGCCAGCCCGGCCGGGCCCGACGCGACGGCCGTGCCCCGGGTGGCGATCGTCGGCGCGAACGGCCACGGCCGCTGGCACCGGCGCAGTGTCGCCCCGCTGCACGCGGCGGGACGGCTGCGGCTGGTGGCGCTGGTGGACGTGCGGCCGATCGAGGACGAGCCGGCCGCGCCGGTGCCGCCCGGAACCACGGTGCACACCGACCACCGGGAGATGCTCACCGCCGCCCGCCCCGACGTGGTGATCGTCTGCACCCCGCCGCACACCCACCTGCCGATCGCCCTGGACGTGCTCGCCGCCGACGCGGACCTGCTGCTGGAGAAGCCGCCGGTGCTGTCCACCGCCGAACACCGCACGCTGGCCGGGGAGCTGGCCGCGACCGGCCGGGCCTGCCAGGTCGGCTTCCAGGCGCTCGGCTCGATGGCGCTGGCGCAGCTGTCGGCCGCCCTCGGGCAGGGCCGGCTGGGCACCGTCACCGGCATCGGCACGGTCGCCTGCTGGCAACGCCCCGACGGCTACTACGCCCGCTCGCCGTGGGCCGGCCGGCGCAGCCTGCACGGCCGGCCGGTGCTCGACGGGGCGCTGGCCAATCCGCTGGCGCACGCGGTGATGCAGTGCCTGGCGGTCGCCCAGACGGTGACCGGCAGGCCGGTCCGGCCGTCCCGCATCGAGCTGGAGCGCTACCGGGTCCGGCCGATCGAGGTGGACGACACGGCCACCCTGCGCATCGTCACCCCGGACGGGCCGCCGATCGTGGCGGCGGTGACCCTGGCCGGGGAGGACTTCGTCGCCGGTGAGGTGATCGTGACCGGCACCGCCGGGCGGGCGGTGCTGGAGTACCCCACCGACCGGCTGCTGCTGCCCGGCGACCCGCACCCCCGGCAGGTGCCGGGGCGGCGGGGGCTGCTGGAGAACCTGCTCGCCCACCGCGCCGACCCGACCGGCACCCCGCTGATCGCCCCGCTGGCCCGCACCGCGCCGTTCACCGCCGTGCTGGAACAGGTGCAACGCGCCCCCGAGCCGACCCTGCTCGACGGTGACCTGGTCACGGTCACCGGCAGCGGGCCGGAACGGGTGGTGACGGTGCCCGGGATCAACGCGGCGCTGCGCCGGGCCGCCGGGCAGGGGGCGCTGCTGTCGGAACTGGCGGTGCCGTGGGCGGTGCCGCCGGCGCGTATCCCCCTGGCGGCCCAGGACGACTGACCCGCCACCCACCACCACCCTTCGGGAGAGTCCCATGCGTCCACGCACCACCGGGGCGGCCCTGGTCGCCCTCACCCTCCTGCTGAGTTCGGGGACCGCCGCGTCCGCCGCGCCACCCGACGGGCCACCCCGGGCGGTCGAACGGATCGCCAGGCAGACCCTGCCGGCCGGCGACGGCTGGGCGGCCGAGGGCCCCGGCACCACCGGCGGCGCGACGGCCGCCCCGGATCAGGTCCACCTGGTGCGCAGCCGGGCCGACCTGGTCCGGGCGCTGGGCGGCGACAACGCCACCAACAAGAGCAACGCCACCCCGAAGGTGATCGTCGTCGACGGCACCGTCGACGGGTTCGCCGCCGACGACGGTCACCTGCTCGGCTGCGCCGACCTGGCCGACCCGGAGTACAGCCTGCCCGCCTACCTGGCCGCGTACGACCCGGCGGTGTGGGGGATGGTGCCGCCGACCGGGGCGTTGGAGGCGGCCCGGGTGCGGTCGGTGGCCAACCAGACCCGGCAGACGCAGATCAACGTCGGCCCCAACACCACCATCGTGGGGCGGCGCGGGGCGGTCCTCACCGGGCTGACCCTGATGATCGACGGGGCGAGCAACGTGATCGTCCGCAACCTGACCTTCGACGACGCCCGGGACTGCTTCCCGGCCTGGTCCCCCACCGACGGCGCGACCGGCAACTGGAACTCCCAGTACGACCAGATCTCGGTACGCCGCAGCGAGCACGTCTGGGTCGACCACAACACCTTCACCGACGGCGACAACCCGGACAGCGCCCAGCCGGTGTACTTCGGCCGGCCCTACCAGGTGCACGACGGGTCGTTGGACGTCACCCACACGGCCAGCCTGGTGACCGCCTCGTACAACCGGTTCTCCGGGCGGGACAAGCTGATGCTGATCGGCTCGTCCAACACCGTCGGGCCGGACGTCGGCAGGTTGAAGGTGACGCTGCACCACAACCTGTTCGACCGGGTGCTCCAGCGGCTGCCCCGGGTCCGCTTCGGTCAGGTCGACGTCTACAACAACTGGTACCGGCTGGCCGGCGACGACTTCGTGTACGCGATCGGGGTGGGCGTGCAGTCCGCCGCGTACGTGGAGAACAACTTCTTCACCCTCGGTGCCGGCATCGCCCCCGACGGCCTGCTCTACGACTGGGGTGGCACCGCCGTCACCACCCGGGGCAACTGGGTGGACGCACACGGCGCGCTGCCCCGTCCGGTCGACCTGGTGGCCGCGTACAACGCGACCCACGACCCGGACCTGGGCGGCGACGCCGGGTGGACGCCGACCCTGCGCGCGGCGCAGCCGGTGCCCGCGCCGCTGGTGCCGCTGGTGGTGGGGCCGTTCGTCGGGGCCGGCCGACTGCCGTTGTGAGCAGCCTGCGTCGGGCCGCGCCGTCCGTCGGCGCGGTCCGACCGGGGTCACCTCGGCAGGGTGAGCACCTCCGCGCCCTCGGGGGTGATGGCGATGGTGTGTTCGCTGTGTGCCGTGCGGCAGCCGGTGGCGCTGCGCAGCGTCCAGCCGTCGGCGTCGGTGACGAGGGTGGCGGTGTCGGCCATGATCCAGGGTTCCAGGGCCAGCAGCAGCCCGGGACGCAGCCGGTAGCCGCGACCGGGCCGGCCGGAGTTCGACACGTGCGGGTCCTGGTGCATGGTCGACCCGACGCCGTGCCCGCCGAACTCGGTGTTGACCGGGTATCCCGCCGCGTGCAGGACCGTGCCGATGGCGTGCGAGAGGTCACCGACGCGTGCGCCGGGGCCGGCGGCGGCGATCCCGGCGCGCAGCGCCCGCTCGGTGGCGTCGATCAGCGCGACGCTCTCCGGGGGGCGGATGTCGCCCACCAGGAAGCTGATCGCCGAGTCGGCGACCACCCCGCCGAGGGAGACGGCGAGGTCGAGGGAGAGCAGGTCGCCGTCGGCGAGCTGGTAGTCGTACGGCAGCCCGTGCAACACCGCGTCGTTGACCGAGGTGCAGATGTAGTGGCCGAAGGGTCCGCGGCCGAAGGACGGCGCATAGTCGACGTAGCAGGACGTCGCCCCGGCGTCGACGATCATGCGCTGCGCCCAGGCGTCGATCTCCAGCAGGTTGGTGCCGACCACGCTGCGGCTCCTGAGTGTCTGGAGGATCTCGGCGACCAGCGCGCCGGTGTCCCGTGCGCGCCGCACGTCGGTGGGGCTCAGGATCTCGATCATGCGGCGCCTTCCGTGGACCACCAATAATTATCCCGGCCATGTTATCCCGGTACTAGAATCGCAGCCATGGTCAGGCTGCCGCTCACCCCCGCAGAGGTCGCCCGCGGGCGACGCCTCGGCGCCCTGCTGCGTCGCGCCCGGGGACAACGGTCGATGCTCGGCACCGCGCTGGCCGCCGGGCTGTCACCGGAGACCCTGCGGAAGATCGAGTCCGGCCGGGTGGCCACCCCCGCGTTCCCGACCATCGCGGTGCTCGCCGACGTCCTCGGCCTCTCCCTCGACGCCGTCTGGTCGGAGATCAACCAGTCCGACACCGGGCTCGTCGTGCCCGGCCCCGGCGAGCGGCTGGCCTCCTAGCCCCGCCGCCGGGCGTTGCGCCCAGGGGCGGTGCCCGGCGGCGGGCCGGGACAGGGAGAATGGCCGGGTACGGTCGGGCTGCCGACCCCGGGCGACGATGATCAGCGGGAGGTGGACCCGGGTGGCCGGTGGACGCGACGTCGGGGCGGACCGGCCCGATCCGGCGGCCGGCCCGGCACCGCATGTCGACCCGGCAGCGTCGGCCGGTATCACCGCCGACGGCGCGCCGTCGGCGTTCCGGACGACACTGGCCGCCGATCCGGCCCAGCTCTCCCCCGCCCGCGAGGCGCTGCGGGCGTGGCTCACCGGGGCCGGGGTCGACGAGGCCGACGTGGAGGTGGTGCTGATCGCCGTCGGGGAGGCGTGCGCCAACGCCATCGAGCACGGCTGCCGGTTCGCGCCCGGGACGAGCGTCACGGTGTCGGCCCGGCTGCGCGCCGGGCGGCTGGAGGTCGAGATCCACGACGCCGGCGGCTGGCGCGCGGGCCCGTCGCAGGGACGCGATCGGGGCCGGGGACGACTGATCATGACCCGCTTGATGGACGAGGCACAGCTCGACGGCGGCCCTGACGGGACGACAGTTCGCCTGGTCAAGCACCTTTCCGGCCGGCAATGAGGCCGTCACATGCCCGACGACGGGGTCGGACCGACAGTGAAGATCGGCTATAAGTAGGCGATGGAGTTCCCGCCGTACCTCGCCACCATGCCGATGCACGCGATCACCGAGCTGCACGGCGAACCGGGCCTGCTGGCCCGGTTCCGGCTGGAGTTGCCGGCCTTCGCCACGGCCGACCGGGAGCGGCTGGTCGAAGCCCTCGACCTGGCCGCCGAGCTGCACCGCGACGACCGGCGGTCCCGCGAGCCGTACCTCAACCACCTGCTGCGGGTGGCGATCCGGATGATGCACCACTACCAGGTGCGCGACCCTGACGTGATCGTCGCCGGACTGCTGCACGACGCGGTGGAGGACCACCCGGGCGAACTGGCCGGCGCGGGCGCGGCCGACCCGACGGCGGCGGCGCTGGCCGCGCTGGCCGGCCGGTTCGGCGACCGGGTGGCCCGGCTGGTCGCCGCGGTCACCAACCCGGTGTACGACCCGGAGCGGGACCCGCACGTGCAGTACCGCGAGCACGTGGCGGCCAGCCTGGACCGGGAACCCTGGGCCCGGGTCATCAAGATCTCCGACTTCACCGACAACGGGGTGGGCGTGGTCTACGCCGTCGGACCGAAGGTGGCCCGCTCGGCGGCGAAGTACCGGCCGCTGGTGCCGGTCTACCGGGAGCTGATCGCCAGGCCGGACACCCCGCTGTCGGCACCGGTGAAACGGCACATCTTCGCCCAGCTCGACCTGGCCGAGGAGCGGTTCAGCGCAATCCTCGACCAGCCCAACTGACCCCGCCCCGTCGCGACGGTGGACCGGTGACGCCGGGCCGGGGGCGGGGCCGCGACGACGGGTGGACGCGACGGCGGGCCGGGTGGCGGCACGGACGCTCAGCGCACCGCGCCGCCGGGTGGGACGGCCACCCCGCCGCCACCGAGGACGGCGTGCAGCCGGTGCCGCAGCTCGGGCAGTCGCTGCGGGGTGTCACGCAGCAGCAGACAGACCGGCTCCCGGGCACCGGCCGACACCCCGCCGACCACGTCGAGCAGCGTCCCGAGCTGACCGGGCGGCTCGTCGGCCAGCAGCAGGCCGGCGTCGGTCACCTCCAGGGTGAGCGGTCCGGCGTCGAGCCGGTCGGCCAGCACGTCGGCGAGCGCATCCCAGGTACGACCGAAGTAGCCGGGCAGGTCGAGCACGTCGGCGAGCGCGTCGAACAGCGCGGGGCGGGTACGGGCCGCCGCCCCGGCCACGGTGACCGACGGCGTCGGATGCCCCGACGGCCGGGCCTCGTCGGTCACCCGTAGCCAGCCCGGCTGGCGCTGTCCGGTCATGGTGCATCCTCCTGCTCGACGGGGCGGGCCGGCGGACCGGCCCGCCCCGGGTGGTCCTCGGTCAGATCCGGTAGAAGTTCGCGTAGTGGTCGGGAGAGAACCAGGTCGCCCCGCTGCTCTTGTTCACCACGATGCGGTACGCGTCGCGCGCCGCGCCGGAGACCCGCGGGTAGACGTCGTACTCGTAGTAGGTGGCACCGGCGGGCAGCTGCCCCTCGTAGTTGTAGAACTGGCCGCCGGCGAAGTTCGACAGGCCACCGCTCCAGCTGTACCAGCCCCGGCTGGTCGGGAATCCCTTGGCCGACCACCCGGAGCGGGCGGTACGGGCGTCCGCGCAGCGGGACATCGTGCAGGAGCCGTAGACCGCCGCCGACGCGGAGTCGGTCAGCCTCGGAGTCACCACGGACGGTCCGACGAGCAGCGTGGCGACCAGGGCGGTCAGCAGCGCGAGGATGCCCGGGACGCGGCGGGCCCGGGGGCGCGGGGTCGGAGCGGTGGCGGGGGTGACGGGGTTCGCGGGAGTGCTCAACGGGTCCTCCGGGTCGCGGGGGCCGACAGGAATGCATCGATCGAAATGGTTGTCCCGATCAGCCACATTCTGGCGGGAGGCGAGCCCCGCCGACCAGAGGTCAGCCTGGCAACCGTGGATGAACGCACCATGATCGGCACGCCACCGCCGGCTGAAATGCCCGGTGCACGCGGGACCGGGCGGCCCGGTCGGCCACCCGGTCCCGGTCGGGTCAGCAGCCGATCCGGCTGGCCCCCAGGGCGACGTCGTCGTACCAGAGGGTGTCCGCGCCCTCGCCGTAGCTTTCCCAACCCAGCTTCAGGTCGGTCAGCCGGGGACGCCAGGTGCGGTTGTACCACTGGCTGTCGATGTCGTGGGTGGGCGTCCCGTCGGCGGTCAGCCCGGTGACGGCGACCCCGTCCAGCCAGGTGCGCAACTGCCCCTGGTTGCCGTCGACCATGAATTCCAGGCACGTCCACCGGCCGGTGGGCAGCGGCACGCTCAGCGCCACCCCGGACGGGCTCTGCTCGGGCAGGGTCGCGTCGTCGGAGGCCCGGTTCCACTGCAACGCGGCGTTCTGGCCGCCCATCCGCAGGTCCTTGTTGCCGTCGGCGGCGTCGGTCATCGCCATCATGGTGACGTGCTGGGTCGGCAGGGCGGTGGTGTGGCGCAGCCAGATCCGGCCGTACCGGACGGTGCCGACCGCGCTGAGATCCTTGGTGGAGCGCACGAAGACGTGGTTGCAGTAGCCCTGCGCGCCGTCGATGCGCAGCGAGCGGCTGCCGCTGTGCGTGGTCGCCGTGTCCACCGAGGCCCGTCCCGTCCCGGAGCAGTCCGGGTTGACCACGCTCCAGTCGCCGGACGGCGTCGAGCCGGTCTGGTTCTCGAAGCCGTCACAGAGCACCGCACCGGCACACCCGGCCGGCGGCGGCGTGGTCGGCGGCGGGGTCGTGGGGGGCGGGGTGGTGGGCGGAGGCGTGGTCGGCGGAGGCGTGGTCGGCGGCGGGGTCGTGGGCGGAGGCGTCGTGGGCGGCGGGGTCGTGGGCGGCGGCGTGGTGGGCGGAGGCGTGGTGGTCGGCGGCGGAGCGCCGTTGCACGGTACGCCGTTGAGCGTGAACCCGGTCGGCGCGGCGGAGCCCGAGGTGCTGGTGCCCTGGACGCCGAACTCGGTGGAACCACCGGCCGGGACGCTGCCGTTCCAGGCGGCGTTGCGGGCGGTGACCGTCGTGCCGGCCTGGCTGACCGTGGCGTTCCAGCCACCGGTGATCCGCTGCCCGCCCGGGTAGGACCAGGTGACGGTCCAACCGCTCAGGGCGGTGTCGCCCGGGGAGACCCGGACGTTGGCGGTGAAGCCGCCGCTCCACTCGTTGGGCTGGTAGTCGATCCGGCAGCCCTGGGCCGCCGAGGCGGTGCCGGCGAGCACGGTGGTGACGGCCGCGGCCACCGTGGCGGTGGCGGCCACGACGGCGGTGATACGGGTACGGGAGATCCTCACAGGGGTCCTTCCGGCTGGCCGTCGGTGTGGACCGACGGCGCGGGAGCAGTGACGTCGCTCGCGCGTCGACGCGCCGTGTCGGCGCGTGGACAACAGCCCGGCTCAGGCCAAACAGCCGCCCGGCAACCCAGCGGCACCCGAACCCAATGTAGTGATGGTTGCCTATGGAAACAAGTCCCGGTGATCAGCCGCGGGCCACCGGTCGCAGCCCGGCGCGGGAAACCGCCGCCACCCCGCCAGCACACTGTCGAGTTCCTGTCATTGACACACCCGTATAGATTTTTTGAAGATTTGCGGTGCCTCGGCGGTCCGGCGGTGCCCGAGCCGGCCGCCCGAGCGTAGGAACCCGCCGGTTCCCGAGAGATCCGACAAGAGGACTGCCGTGCTGCAAATAATGCTCTGCGGTGCATCCGACACCGACCGGATCAAAGGCCAGTTCGTCAGGATCGTCAGCGACTACGGCGCAGAGCCCTGGCACTACCAGTCCGGCCGTGTCCTCCATCTGAACATGGCCGGGGCGAGCTGGGCGGGCAACTCCCGTTCCACCGTGCAGAACGCGGACCTGTGCGTCTTCGTCATCGTCGAGAAGTACGGCTCCATCACCTGGGAGACGGAACTGCGCACCGCGCTGCTGGCCGGCAAGCCGTTCCTGGTCTTCTGTCTGGAGGACACCTACAAGGCGTATCTGACGCTCAGGAAGAGCGTCGCCGACCTCTCGACCCTGACGAACCCCAACGAGAAGCGCCTCGTGGAGATCATCCGAGAGTTGGAGGGCGACAGGCAGTTCACGGTGATCCCATTCTCCTACGACCTGTTCGGCGAGGAGTTGCGACGACAACTGGCCACGTTGTTCGGACTCTCGCTGAACCGTCTCGAAGAGCGGAACCTGCGCAGCCTCGCCGCGCGGATGTTCGGCGATCCGGCTCGCCTCACCTCTGCCGACCTGGCCGTGGCGGCGACGATCGCGATCGACGAGGTCGAGGAGAAGGGCCTGCGCAAGCAGGCGGTACGCGCACTCGCCGAACGTCGGGCAGCCGACGAGGAGACGGTGTTGAGCCTGTTGGGAAGTACCGAACAGGGCGTCCAGCGGTTGACTCTGCAACTGCTGCCCGACCTCTACACGCCGCGTCCGGCCGAGCCGGACTTCCTCGAACAGTGCGTCCGGGTCGCCAACAGCTCCGATGATGTCGGCCTCGCCCGTCGGCTCATCCCGTCGCTCCTGTCGTTGGACCTGGCGGGGGCGGTCCAGGCGTTGGCCGAGCTGGACCTGTCCGAGGTCGGCTCGCGACGGCGGCTGGCCACGGCGCTGGAACAGCACGAGGCCGACATTCGTCGGCTCCGGCTCACGGCGGAGGTCCGTGCCCTGCTCATCCGGTGCCTCGGCGGCACCGACGAGTCGGACTGGAAGGCACGGTGCAAAGCATTCAGCGACCGGCTCGGCTCCTGAGCCGCCCCTACCCGTCTGCCGGGCCGATGCCCTGAGCAGCCGACGAGGAAGGTGCCTGCGGCCGTGCCGCGAGACCGCAGACACCATGGCGGCCGGGCGTTGCCCACGGCGTCGACCGCGCTGGCCGGCCCGGCGGCGGCCAGCGCCGGCGCATCGGCGGCCCGGGGTTCCCCACCGGCGTCAGCGGCCGGCGGAGAGGCTGGCGCAGTCGGTCTCGTCGGGCAGCAGCGGGCGCAGGGTGACCGCCCAGGGCTTCCCGCCGGAGGTCCACGCCGTCGCCGCGTTGGCCCTGCCGGCCGCGTCGATCAGCTGCTTCACGGCGTCACCGGTGACCGTCACACACCCCAGGTCGAGCCCCGCGCCGAGGCTGGCACCGGGCAGCGCCGGACCGGGCCAGGCCACCCTGGGCTGCTTCGCGGTCTCCGGCGTGGCCACCCAGGGCGCGGCCACCGCTGCGATCGCCGTCGGCTGGTACGACTGCGTCGCCGCGTTCCCCGGGTCGGTCAGCTTGTCGGCGAAGGTCCGCAGTTTCTCCCGGGCTGCCTGCTGGGCGGGGGTCAGGCCGGCCTCGGGACCGGTGGCCTCGCCCAGGGCGTAGACCTCCAACTGCTCGCTGCCGACCGTTTCCCGGATGGTGAACCGGGTGGTGGTCACGTCGGTGATCGTCGGGGTACCCACGTCGACGGGGCTGCCCACCCCGGCCGCGCGGGCCTGCTCGACCAGCCTGGTCACCTCGGCCGCGCTGACCGTGCGGACCTGGAGGTTGGGCAGCGCCGGGCCGGGATAGCTCAGGATGGTCGGCCCCTGCGTGATCACCCGTCCGTCGCTGTAGACGCTGACGGACGGCAGCCGGGTCACGTTCGTCTCGGGTCGCACGAAGCCGCCCGTCTGGTCGATCCGCAGGACCGCCACGTCGGCGGGAAGAGTGAGAGGGGCCGCATCGGGTGCCACGCCCGCCCCGTCCTGTCCCGCGCAGGCAGCCGTGAGCAGAACCACCGGCACGACCGCCACCCACACACCTCGAAATCTCGTCATACCCCTTGGACGCCCCCCGACCCCCCACGGCTCCCCCCACTTTCCCCAAACCCCCCACACCCCACCCCCACCCGCCCCACCCGCCCCGCCACGCCCCGTTGATCAAGAGGTTTACGTCAACTTTGATCTTCAACGTGACGTAAACCTCTTGATCAACGGAGCCGATCGACGCGAACGCCCCCTGCAGGCAGAGCCGGACCGCAACAGCCCCCAGAACGCCCCTGCTGTTGGTGATCAAGAGGTTCGCGTCACGTCAAAGATCGAAGTTGACGCTAACCTCTTGATCACTTGACGCAAAGCTCTTGATCACCGGGCAGGGCCCGGGGGGGCGAGGGATCGGCGACGAGGGCAGGGCGTGCAGGGGCGGGTGGGGGTGGGGCGCCTGGTCAGGGTTCGCGTCTGCAGAGCTTCGGGTCGGCGATGACGATGCCCTTGCCCCGGTGCCGGCGAATGACACGCAACGCCTCCAGCCGCACGTGGACCAGCTGGATGGTGGACGTGCCGACCTTGTCATCGGCAGCCATCTTCGCGCTGGAGGGCAGCGTGTCGTCTGGCTTGAGCCTCTCGCCCCGGACCCCGGACATGGGATCGTCGGCGATGCGGATGTCATCGGGGAGATCCTCGTCCGACTCGCCGGCCTGCGTCCCGCCTCCGCCCCGGCACAGGCGGCTCGGCACCCCCGGGGTCGCTCCCGCCGCGCCTCCGGTCGGGTCGGGCTCGGCACGGCGGCGGGCCGGGTCAGGCTCCCGGCGCGGGTTCGGGAACCTGCCGATCCGGCTGAGGTTGACGGTCGGGCTGGGGTTGACGGTCGGGCTGGGGTTGACGGGCCCGCAGGAACGGGCCCAGGCCCGTGCCGTCCTCGGTGGCCAGGAACGCGCCGCGCGCGGTCAGCAGCGTCTCGTCGGCGTGCGCCATGCAGCTCCACGCCGTGTCGCCCCACGAGTCGGCGAGCTTGACCTCGGCCGGCTCGGTACAGGGCTCACCGCGCGGGCCGCCGATCTGGCAGCGGGCGGGTGCGCCACCCCGTCGGCCGACCGCCTCGGCGGCCTCCCGGATCAGCGAGAACCGCGCCTCGCCGCCCGCCTGCGGGTCACGCTCCTGCTGCGGTACGGCCTGCCGCTGCCCGAAGGCGACCACGTTGCCGTCGGGGTCGGTGACCCGGCACTCGCCGCCCGGCGCGTGCTGCGGGTAGCCGGCCTTCTCGACCTGGTGCCCGGCGGCGGTGAGCCGTTCGGCGGTCGCCGTCAGGTCGTCGACGTACAGGTAGACCAGCAGCGGCAACTCCACGGTGACCAGGCGCGGGGTGACCGCCGCCAGGAGCAGCGTCAACTCCCCGCACCGCAGGTACGACCAGCGCGATCCACCGTCGCCGCCGGCCCGGATCTCGGTGTAGCCGAAGTTCTCGTAGAACTGTCGGGCCGCGTCGGCGTCCGCCACGTACAGCACCGGCACCTGGGCCCGCACACCATTTTGCACGGCGTCACTCTAGTCACCGATGATCGGCGACTCGCGTCTTGCAGATCGGGTTTCTCTACCCCACCGGGTCGCTCCTGGTCACGGCCCTGCCCGCCCGGGTCAGCCGGCCAGGGTGGCGTACCGGCCGGCGCGGGCCAGCAGCGTCTCGTGGGTGCCGGACTCGACGATCCGGCCGTGGTCGAGCACCGCGATCTGGTCGGCGTGGCGCACCGTGGAGAGCCGGTGCGCGATGGTGATCACCGTACGACCCTCGGCGAGGGTGTCGAAGGCCCGTTGCACGGCCCGTTCGGTCTCGGTGTCCAGCGCGCTGGTCGCCTCGTCGAGCACCAGCACCCGGGGGTCGCGCAGCAGCGTACGAGCGATCGCCAGGCGCTGTTTCTCGCCGCCGGAGAAGCGGTGGCCCCGGGAGCCGACGACCGTGTCGTACCCGTCGGGCAGGGCGGCGATCAGGTCGTGGATCTGCGCGGCGCGGGCGGCCTCTTCCAGCTGGGCGTCGGTGGCGTCGGGGCGCGCGTACCGCAGGTTTTCCCGGATCGTGGTGTGCAGCAGGTAGGTCTCCTGGCTGACCACGCCCACGACGGCGGCCAGGTCGGTCAGCCGCAGGTCGCGCAGGTCGACGCCGTCGATGGTGATCCGGCCGGCGTCGGGGTCGTGCAGCCGGCTGACCAGGGCGGCGAGGGTGCTCTTGCCGGAGCCGGTCTCGCCGACCAGGGCGAGGCTGGTGCCGGCCGGGACGTCGAGGCTGATCCCGGCGACGGCGGCGGTGTCGCTGCCCGGGTAGCTGAAGGTGACGTCCTCGACGCGCAGGTGACCGCGCACCCGGGCCGGGTCGATGGGCACCGGCCGGGCCGGATCGTCCACCTCCACCGGCAGGTCGAGGTATTCGAAGATCCGGGCGAACAGCGCCAGCGAGGCGGTCAGCGTGACGCCCACGTTGAGCAGCCCCATCAGCGGCCGGAACAGCCCGCCCTGCAGGGCGGTGAAGGCGACCAGGGTGCCTATGCTGAGCGTGCCGGCGGTACCGGGCAGCCCCGCGCCGAGATAGATGACCGCCGGGATGGCGGCGAAGATGATCGTCATGGTGGCCATCCGCCACCGGCCGGCCAGCTCCGAGCGCAGCTCCAGGTCGACCAGCCGGGCCGAGCTGGCGGTGAACCGGTCGATCAGCGCGCCGCCCGCGCCGAGGGTCTTGCTGAGCTGCACGCCGCTGATCGACAGCCCCTCCTCGATGGTGACGTTGAGGTCGGCCAACTCCCGCTGGCGCTGGGCGGTGATCTCGCGGCGCATCGCGGCGACCCGGCGGGTGAGCCAGATGGCCGGCGGCAGCACCACCAGCGAGACGAGGGTGAGCCGCCAGGACAGCGCCACCATGGCGACCAGCGTGGCGACCACCGTGGTCAGGTTGGACGCGATCGAGGTGGCGGTGGAGGTGACCACGGTCTGCATGCCGCCGATGTCGTTGGTGATCCGCGACTGCACCTCACCGGTGCGGGTGCGGGTGAAGAACGCGATCGACTGCCGGTGCAGGTGGGCGAAGACGTCGGTGCGCAGCCGGTGCATCACCAGCTGCCCGACCCGGGTGGAGATCCAGGTTTGCGCTACGCCGAGCACGGCGGTCACCGCGGCCATGGCGATCATGCCGGCGACCAGCCAGACCAGCAGGGTCAGGTCGCGCTCCGGCAGGGCCCGGTCGATCACCGCCCGCAGCAGGAACGGCGAGGCCATCGCGACCACCGACGACACCACGATGATCGCGGTGACCACGGCCAACTGACCACGGTACGCGGTGAACAGCCGGCCGATGCGGCGCAGCGAGACGTTGCGGGCCTGGGACTTCTCGGCGGCACTGACGGTCCGGGGGGCGCCGCCGCGGCCCTCCCGGTGGGTTGGCGTGGTGTCCAAGGGGGTCCTTCTTCCGTCCGGGGATGTTTACTGAGGTTACCTCATCATGAGGGAACAACAGCGACTCCTGCTACCGTATTCCGGTGACCGGCGCGACATCCGACCCGCCAACCGATCCGGCCGCACGCTGCGCCGGGCCACCGACCGACCCGGCCGAGGAGAGCCTGGCCGAGCTGTTCTGGGCGGTGGCCCGTCGGCTGCGTCACCAGTCCCGACGTACCCTCGAACCCTGGGACGTCAACCCCGGCCACGCCCGCGCCCTCGCGGTGCTGACCCGGCACGGCGCGATGCGGCTCAGCGCGCTCGCCGAGCACCTGCACATCGCGCCCCGCTCCACCACCGAGGTCGTCGACGGCCTGGAGGAACGCGGGCTCGTCGCGCGCCACCCCGACCCGGCCGACCGGCGGGCGACCCTGGTCGCGCCGACCGACGAGGGAACCCGGGTCGGCGCGGCCATCCGGACGGCCCGCAGCGCCGAAGCGGAACGCTTCTTCGGTCACCTCTCCCCCACCGACCACGCCGACCTCACCCGCATCCTGCGCACCCTGCGCGACTGACTGCGCCCCGCGTCACCCGCTCCACCCGACCCCGACACGCCCTGCCCAGCTCGACCCGGCCCACCGACCCCTGCCCGACCAAGTGGCGGCCGACCCAGCCCCACCCGGCCCAGCCCTGCCGACCCAGCCCGGCCGACCCAGCCCAGCCCGAGTAGCGGCCGACCCCGCCCTGCCTGGCCCAGCCCTGCCCGACTCGCGCTTCGGCCGCTACTCGGCCGGCAGCTCGACCGGGTTCCCCGCATGTCGGATCCTGGAGGAGGGCCCGCGATCCGGGAGCCCGCGGGCCAGGGAGTCGGGGCCGGTGCGCCGACCAGCGGCGGCGCGGGCTGGCCCGGCGACGCGTGAGTCATCGGCCGGCGCGCCGGTCACCTAGCAGCCGCATCGCGGCGGGTGGCGAGGATGGCGCGTACCTCGTGGCGGACCGCGTCGGGCTCGTGGATCAGGCGGTGGCGGGCGAAGCGCACCACCAGGATGCCGACGGTGGCCAGCAGGGCGTCCCGGCGCAGGTCGATCTCGCCTTGGCGGGGATCGCCGTGGGTCGTCGCGCCGTCGAGTTCGATGTCCACCCGCTCCCGCTCGGCGTACACGTCGAGGTACATGGTGCGGCGGCCGACGACGATCCGGGCCTGCCTGCGGAACGCGGGCAGGCCCGGGGCCGGTGAAGACGTGGTCGTGTCCCCAGATCTCCAGCGGACTGCGGCATCCGGCGGCGAGTCGGTCGAGCAGGGTACGCAGCTGCGCACGGCCGGTCAGCCTCGGCACGGCGGCGAGCGCCGACGCGATCCGTGCCGGGGTGGTGAGCCGGTCGTTGACGGCCCTGATCACCGGGGCGGGGCGATCCGGCACGGGCAGCAGCGGCCAGGCGTCGACCAACGCCCGCTCCAACCGCACCACCGGACGACCACCCCGAATCAGCACCTGGGGTGGGACCTGGGCGAAACCCTCTCGATGGTGGATCTTCAGGTGCGCCCGGGTGCGGAGCCCGGAGCCGGCGACCACGTTCAGGCACACCGGTTCCCCGGCCGGCTGGCCGCGCACACCCCACGCGGCCAGCGCGGTGAGGCTACCCAGCGCCGCGCGCCCCTGCGCCCAGGCGAGCGCCGCACGGATGCGATGGGCCACGTCGAGCAGTGGAAAGGTCGAACCACCAGCCGGGTGGGCAGCGGCGGGAACGACGGCGGCGTCGACGTAGACGCCGGGCAGGACCTGTCGGAGTTGGCCGACGCGATCAGCGTGGGCGAGCACCCAGGGTGGAACCACCTGCACCGCCGCTCGTCGGGTCAGCACGTCACCGCCCTGCTCGACGAGGGATCGCAGGACCGGGTTCATGTCCCGAGGCTGCCCTCCCGACCCGCACCACCTCCACCTTCCGCCCTCTCCCTGTGGACGCGGACCCCCCTTGTGGACAACCCCCCAGGTCCACCGGAACCCTGCTATGGAGCCTCAAGATCGTATTGCGATTTGTTGCACTCTCCCCGGCGTGTCGTCTGCATTTCGGCAATTTGATCATGGGCTGGGCTGGGCTGGGCTGGGCTGGGCTGGGCTGGGCTGGGCTGGGCTGGGCTGGGCTGGGCTGGGCTGGGCTGGGCTGGGCTGGGCTGGGCTGGGCTGGGCTGGGCATAGCGGGTCGGCGGCGGGGTATGCCCGGTCGTGCGGGTGGTGGTGGTCGGTGCGGGGTTCTCGGGGCTCGCCGCGGCGGCGGCGTTGTGCCGGGGTGGGGCGCGGGTGGTGGTGCTGGAGGCGCGGGACCGGGTCGGGGGGCGGGTGGCGACCCGACGGCTGGACGACGGCACGGCGCTGGACCTGGGCGCGCAGTGGATCGGCCCGACCCAGGAACGGATGGCCGCCCTGGTGGCCGAGCACGGGCTGACCACGTTCCCGTCGGCCGCGCAGGGCCGGCCGGTGGTGCGCTGGGACGGCCGGTCGCGGGAGACGCCGCCGGCGTCGGTCCGGCAGACGGTCAGCCTGCTGGACGACCTCTCCGCCGAGGTGGACCCGGCGGCCCCGTGGCGGGCGGCGCGGGCGGACGAGTGGGACCGGCTCACCCTCGGCGGCTGGTTGGGCGCCGCCGCGCCCGATCCGGTGACCGCCCGGTACGTGGGTCGACTGATCGCCGGCGGGTTGCTGGCGGTGGACCCGGACGAGGTGTCGCTGTTGCAGGTGCTGTTCTATCTGCGCAGCGGCGGCGGGAGCGGGTTGCTGCTGGGGATGGCCGGGGGCGCACAGCAGGATCGGCTGGTGGGCGGGCCGGCCCTGCTGGCGGAGCGGATGGCGGCGGCGCTGCCGGCGGGGACGGTACGGTCCGCAGCGCCGGTGCGGGCGGTCCACCAGGACGGTCACGGGGTGGTGGCGTACACCGACGAGGGGGCGTACCGGGCGCAGGCCGCGGTGGTGGCGGTGGCCCCGGCGCTGGCGGGCCGGATCGCGTACGCACCGGCGCTGCCGGCCCTGCGCGACGCGTTGACCCAGCGGATGCCGATGGGGTCGGCGCTGAAGCTGCACGCGGTCTACCCGACGCCGTTCTGGCGGGCCGACGGGTGTTCCGGGGTGACCACGTCGACCGACGGGCCGCTGACCGAGACGGTGGACAACTCGACGCCGGGTTCGACACGTGGGGTGCTGACCGCGTTCAGCTACGGCCGGCAGGCCCGGGAGCTGCGCCGGCTGTCGGCGGGCCGGCGACGGGCGGCGGTGCTGGCCGCGCTGGTGGAGCTGGTCGGCCCGGCCGCCGCGGGGGCTGACGACCTCGTCGAGTACGACTGGTCGGCCGACGAGTGGACCCGGGGCTGCTTCTGCGGGGCGTTGACCCCCGGCTCGTGGCGGGACCACGGTCCCGAGCTGCGCCGGCCGGTGGGGCGGGTGTACTGGGCGGGCACCGAGACGGCGACCCGCTGGGCCGGTTACCTGGAGGGCGCGGTGCTGGCCGGCGAACGGGCGGCGGCCGAGGTCCTCGCCCACCATGCCGCCTGACCCGGGGACCGGTCGGCCCGCCCGAACCGGATTGTCGGGAGCGCAGCCGGCAACGGCACGTGCAGGAATAGATAATCTTGATTCAATCTATTGAAAACTATCTCCGGTCGTGACCTAATACCTGACAGTTCCTTTCGTCGCTCCCGCCGTAACCATGCGGCATCCCCCAGGGAGGAAGGATGAACCGTCTCCGCACGGTCACGGGCACGCTGCTGGCGACCGCCACCATGGTCGCCGCCGCCACCCTCGGCGTCGCCACCCCGGCCGCCGCCGCCCCGGCCGGCCTGCCCGGCATGGACGTCTCCAGCTATCAGGGCAACGTCAACTGGTCCGCCGCCTGGAACAACGGCGCCCGGTTCGCCTACGTGAAGGCCACCGAGGGCACGTACTACACCAACCCGTACTTCGCCCAGCAGTACAACGGGTCGTACACCGTCGGGATGATCCGGGGTTCGTACCACTTCGCCCGGCCGGACACCTCGACCGGCGCCGCCCAGGCCAACTACTTCGTCGACCACGGCGGCGGCTGGTCGAAGGACGGCCGGACACTGCCCGGCGCGCTCGACATCGAGTACAACCCCTACGGCGCGACCTGCTACGGGCTGAGCCAGAGCGCGATGCGCAGCTGGATCACCTCCTTCGTCAACCAGTACTACGCCCGCACCGGGCGCTGGGCGACGATCTACACCACCACCGACTGGTGGACCACCTGCACCGGCAACTACAGCGGGTTCGCCGCCACCAACCCGCTCTGGCTCGCCCGGTACGCCGGCACGGTGGGCACGCTGCCGGCCGGCTGGGCCACGTACTCCTTCTGGCAGTGGGCGTCGTCGGGCGTCTTCCCGGGCGACCAGAACGTCTGGAACGGCACCCTCGACCGGCTCCGGGTGCTGGCCTGCAACGGCCCCTGCTGACCCCGCCCACCCCCGGAGCACCCGAGGAGCCTGCCATGTCCGTACCCGTGTCCCGGCGCAGCGTGCTGCGCGGCGCGGTCCTGCTCGGCACCGCCGGGGCGTTCGCGCCGACCCCGTTCGGCGGATCCGCCGCAAGCGCCGCCACGGTGGGCCGCTCCCCCGTCGACCCGACCCTGACCACCGGCGGCACGTCGGCCGGCGGCCGGGTCACCCTCGGTCGGGTGGACCAGCCGGTGATCGCCAACTGCGCGACCTGGGGGGCCCGGCCGCCGTCGTCGCCGGTGAGCGTGGTCGGCAGCCGACCCAACAAGATCATCGTGCACCACACCGCGTTCCCGAACTCGACCGACTACAGCCTGGCCCACGCGTACGCCAACTCGCGGGAGATCCAGGACCTGCACATGGACGGCAACGGCTGGTTGGACTCCGGGCAGCACTTCACCAACAGCCGGGGCGGCCACCTCACCGAGGGCCGGCACGGCAGCCTGTACGCGCTGCTGCACGGGCAGACCATGGTGCAGGGCGCGCACTGCGTGGGGCAGAACAGCCAGGCCATCGGGATCGAGAACGACGGGATCTACGTCGACGTGCAGCCGCCGCAGGCGCTGTGGGACAGCCTGGTGGTGTTCTGCGCGTTCACCTGCCAGCAGTACGGCATCCCGGCCAGCCAGATCTACGGCCACAAGGACTTCGCCAGCACCCAGTGCCCGGGGCTGCTGCACGACCGGCTGCCCGAGCTACGCTCCGCGGTCGCCGCTCGACTTGGCTGATTGCTTATATAAGTGATGCCTGATACAAAGGGGACCGTGCACGCCTTCGACGTCCTCGGCGACCCGGTGCGCCGGCGCATCCTCGAACTGCTCGCGCAGGGCGAGCGGAGCGCCGGTGGGGTCTGCGCGGTCATCCAGGAGGAGTTCGGGATCACCCAGCCCGCCGTCTCGCAGCACCTCAAGGTGTTGCGGGACAACGGGTTCGCCACGGTCCGCCCGCAGGGCGCCCGTCGGCTCTACGCGGTCGATCCCGCCCCGCTGCGGGAGGTCGACAGGTGGCTGGAGGGGTTCCGCCGGTTCTGGACGCCGGCCCTGGACGCCCTGGCCACCGAGATCGCCCGGGGTCGGCGCGAACGGCGGGCGCACACCACGACCGACGACCCGACCGAGCACCGGAGCACTTCATGATCGAGACCAGCCACCAGATCAGCGCCGTACGACGCACCGTGGGCAGCCGCAGCCTCGAAGCGGGTGAGGCGCGGGTGCTGACCATCAGCCAGACGTACCCGACGACGCTGGACGACCTCTGGGACGCCTGCACCAACGCCGACCGCATCCCGCGCTGGTTCCTACCGATCTCGGGCGACCTGCGGCTGCACGGCCGTTACCAGTTCGAGGGCAACGCCGGTGGCGTGGTGCAGCGCTGCGACCCGCCGAAGAGCTTCGCCGCCACCTGGGAGATGGGCGACGAGATCAGCTGGATCGAGGTCCACCTCACCCCGGAGGCCGACGAGCGGACCCGGTTCACCCTGGAACACGTCGCCCACGTCGACGACGTCCGGTGGACCGAGTACGGCCCCGGCGCGGTCGGCGTCGGCTGGGACTCCGGCCTGCTCGGTCTGGCCAGCCACCTCGACGCCGACGGTGGCGGCGTCACCCCCGACCAGGCCGCCGAGTGGATCGGCTCCGAGGACGGGCGACGCTTCATGACGCTCAGCGGCGAGGCGTGGGCCGAGGCCGACATCGCCGGCGGCACCGACCCGCAGGCCGCCCGGGCCGCCGCCGCCCGCACCATCGCCGCGTACACCGGCGCGCCGCCGGCCTGACGGTACGGGTCGCGCCGGGTCGCCCGGCCCGGCGTAACCCAGGTGCGTGCTGCCGGTGCCGGCGGTCAGACTGGGCGGTATGTCGATGCGCCGTGCCGAAGACGTCCTCGCCCTGCACCGCGCCGGGCAGCGGGTGCGCTACCTCTGCTTCTGGGGGCACCGGCCGCAGCGGGACGGCAGCGTGGGCCGCAGCTGCCTGAGCCAGTGGTGGCCGGCGTCGTTCACCGTCGACGGGCGGCGCTTCGCCACCGCCGAGCACTGGATGATGTGGCGCAAGGTGCTGCTGTTCGACGACGCCGAGGCCGGCGAGCGGGTGCTCGCCGCCGGCCACCCGCAGCAGGCCAAGGCGGTCGGCCGCCAGGTGCGCGGGTTCGACCAGGCGGTGTGGGAGGCCGAGCGGTACGCCGTCGTGCTGGCCGGCAGCCTGGCCAAGTTCGGCCAGCACGCCGACCTGCGGGCGTACCTGCTGGGCACCGGGGACCGGGTGCTGGTGGAGGCCAGCCCGGTCGACCGGGTGTGGGGGGTCGGGCTGGCTCCCGACGACCCGCGCGCCGAGGACCCGGCCCGCTGGCGTGGGCTCAACCTGCTCGGGTTCGCCCTGATGGAGGCCCGGGAGATGCTGCGCGACGAGCGGCCGTCCGGCCCCGGGCGGCCCGCCGGGTCGACAGCGGACCTGCCCTGAGCCGGGCGGCCCGGGGGCGGTAACGTGCGGCGGCATGACCGTCCTGCCGTACGCGCACTGTCACTACTGCGGGGCGGCCTACCCGCCGGACGCCGGCTGGCCCCGGCTCTGCGTGGCCTGCGGGCAGACGGTGTGGCGCAACCCCACCCCGGTCGCGGTGGCGCTGCTGCCGGTCCGCACCGACGCCGGGCTCGGCCTGGTGGTGGTACGCCGGGACATCGAACCGGCCCGGGGGCAACTCGCCCTGCCCGGCGGCTTCGTCGAGTACGGCGAGGAGTGGTCCGAGGCGCTGGTCCGGGAGCTGCGTGAGGAGACGGGGCTGGTCGACGAGGCGCAGCGGGCCCGGCTGTTCGCGGTGCACGGCGCCCCGCACGGCGGCACCATGATGATCTTCGGGGTGCTGCCGGAGCGGCCGGCCGCGCAGCTCCCCCCGTCGACCCCGACCGAGGAGGCCACCGAGTGGCTGGTCCTCACCGAGCCGGTCGAGCTGGCCTTCTCGACCCACACCCGGGTGCTGGCCGACTTCCTGGCCAGCACCTGAGGCGGAGCGCCCCGGCTGATGGCGGGACCACCCGCATCCTGACGGGACGGGTCAGCCGGGGGTGTTCCAGACCAGGGGCGCTGCGCGGATCCACGCGTCGTCCTCGATCGTCCGGACGAGGAACCGGGCGAGGTCGGCGCGGTTGATCCGCGCGCCGGGCTTCTCGGTGCCGGCCTCGGCGGCCCGTACGGGACCACCGGCAGGCTTGTCGGTCAGGGTCACGGCGCGGGCCAGGGTCCAGTCGATGCCGGACGCGGCGCGGACGACCCGCTCGACACCGGTGTGGTCCTCGAAGCCCGTCCTGATGTTCGACAGCCTGATGAACGCCCTGACCAGCGGGTTGAGCCGGGCCCAGTCGTCGCCCGCGCCCTGCGTGGACGTCAACACGATCCGGCGGATGCCCTGCTCGCCCATGACGGTGAGGGTGTGGCGGGCGGCGGTGGTCATGAACATCGGCGGGCTGACCGGCCTGGCCCACGGGTTGTCGGAGGCGCGGGCGTTGTTCAGCACGCTGATCACCCCCTCGACGCCCTCGGCGGCCCGGCGGATGTCGTCGATGGCCGCCGGGGTGCCCCGGATCAGCTCGACGCCGGCCGGTGCCTGCACCCGGTCGGGGTCGCGGACGAGCGCGCGGACGCGGTGGCCGCGCCCAGCCGCGTACGCCAGCACGTGAGCGCCGGTGCGGCCGCTGCCGCCGAGGACCAGGAGGTTCGTGCTCATGGTGATCAGATGCCTTTCGCTCGGTTCCGGGTGGGTCAGGCGGTCGGTCGACCGGTCAGGGCAGAGCCCGCGCGGTGGGGCAGCCGGGATCAGGCGCGCTGGGGGACGGCGCAGCCGTCCGATCCGCAGACCGGATCGTCACCGGCGCGACCGGTGCGGGGGTGACTGTCGTTCCAGACCGTGCGCAGCAGTTCAAGGAGGCTGTCGCTGTCCTGGGCACCAGACACGCCGTAGCGGTCGTCGACGACGATGAACGGCGCGCCGGTCGCCCCCAGGCGTCGGGCGCGGGCTGCGTCGTCGCGGACCTGCCGGCGGTAGCGGCGGTCGGTGAGGGCCTGGCGGGTCTGCTCGCGGTCCAGGCCGAGTTCGTCGGCCAACCCCAGTAGGTCGTCGGAGGAGAAGACCGGCTCGGCCCGGCCGAAGTAGGCGGTGAAGACCGCGTCCCAGGCCCCGCGGTTCCTGCCCTGGGCGCTGGCGTGGGCGAGGAACTCGTGCGCCAGGTCGGTGTTGCCCACCGTGTTGTCCAGCACCTGGTACGGGGTCAGCCCCTCGCTCGCGGCGAGCTTCTCGATCCGCCGGGTCGAGGTCTCGGCCTGGCTGCCGCCGACACCGTGCCGGCGGAGCAGGGCCTCGCGGACGGGGAAGGTGTCCCCCTCGGGGAAGCTGCCGCTGAGCGGGAACGAGTGGTGGACCAGTTCCACCTCGTCCGCATGCTCGAACCGCTCGACGGCCTTGGTCACCCGGTGGTTCCCGAGGCCGCACCAGGGGCAGGTCACCTCGGACCAAATATCCACTTTCATCGCGTACCTCCTTTTCCTACGAGTTGTGCGTAGCGCAACGGTAGGCCAGCATGGGAGGCGGTACAAAAGGCACACCGGTGTGCGTGCCGGAGAGGAATGTGCGTCATGGAGTTGGCCGACGGAACAGAGGCGACGGCGGGGGCGGCGGCGATCGGGCCCTGCGCGGCCATCCCTGCCGAGCACATGGACTTCATCCGCCAGACCCTCGACCGCGTCGGCGACAAGTGGAGCCTGCTGATCATCGCGGTCCTGGAGTCCGGACCGCTGCGCTACACCGACCTGCAACGGCAGGTCCCCGGCATTTCACAGCGCATGCTCAGCCTCACCCTTCGCCAGCTCGGGCAGGACGGCCTGATCACCCGCACGGCCTACGCCGAGGTCCCGCCGCGCGTCGAGTACGCCCTCGCCCCGCTGGGCCGCGGCCTGCACGAGATCGTCACCTCGCTGATCGGCTGGGCCGCCGACCACCACGACGAGATCCGCGCCAACCGCGAGCGCGCCGCGACGACCGGGTCCTGACCGCCACGCGGGCGGAACGCCCCCTCCTCGCCGGCCGGCACCGACCCGACGCGCCCGGCCGGCCGGCGGGTCGGGTCAGACGGCGGGTCGGGTCAGACGCGGGCCGGCTGGGGGGCGAACGGGACGCTCACCGTCGCCTCGGTCACCGGGTCGCCCGCCGGATGCCGCCACAGGCCCCGGGCCCGCAGGATCGGCAGCACCCCCTCGCCGAACCAGTACGCCTCCTCCAGGTGCGGGTGGCCGGAGAGGATGAACTCGTCGATGCCGAGCGCGTGGTACTCGGCGATCCGGTCGGCGACCTCGGTGTGGCTGCCCACCAGGGCGGTGCCGGCCCCGCCCCGGACCAGCCCCACCCCGGCCCAGAGGTTCGGGGCGACCTGCAGCCCGTCGCGGCTGCCGCCGTGCAGGGCGAGCATCCGGCGCTGCCCCTCGGACTCGCTGCGCCGCAGCCCCTCCTGGGCGGCCCGGATGTCAGCCTCGTCGATACCGTCGAGCAGCCGCCCGGCCTGCGCCCACGCCGCCTCGGCGGTGTCCCTCGCGATGACGTGCAGGCGGATACCGAAGCGCGGTGACCGGCCGGCGTCGGCGGCGAGGGCGCGGATCCGGTCGAGTTTGCCGGCCACCTGGGCGGGCGGCTCGCCCCAGGTCAGGTAGACGTCGCTGTGCCGGACAGCCACCGGGCCGGCGGCGGTGGACGAGCCACCGAAGTAGACCGGGGGCACCGGGTCGGGCAGCCGGGCCAGCCGGGCGCCCTCGACCCGCAGGTGTTCCCCGGCGTGGTCGACGGTCTCGCCCCGCCACAGTGACCGCACGACGTGCAGGAACTCGTCGGTGCGGGCGTATCGGGCGTCCTTGTCGAGGAAGTCGCCGTAGGCGCGCTGCTCGGTGGATTCCCCACCGGTGACCACGTTGAGCAGCAGCCGGCCGCCGGACAGGCGCTGGAAGGTGGCGGCCATCTGGGCGGCGAGGGTGGGTGAGAGCAGCCCGGGGCGGAACGCGACCAGGAACTTCAGCCGTTCGGTGACCTCGGCCAGCATGGCGGTGGCCAGCCAGGCGTCCTCGCACCACGCCCCGGTCGGGGTGAGCGCGCCGACGAAGCCGAGCTGCTCGGCGCTGCGGGCGATCTGCCCGAGGTAGGCGACGGTGGCGGGGCGGGCCCCACCGGCGGTGCCGACCGCGACGCCGTGGCCGCCGCCGACGATGTCGCGGCTGTCGCCGTAGGTGGGCAGGAACCAGTGGAAGGTCAGCGACATCGGGGGTCCTCCTGAGGGATGGGACGACGACCACGACAGGCTACCCATAAAACCTATCGGCTTGGTAGGTTACTGCGCGCCGCCGACCTGCGGCGTCGCGAGCACACCGTCCACTCCCGAGGAGCCGACATGCCCACCCCGCCGAGGAGCCTGCGCCGGCTGGCCACCACCCTGTTCACCGCCCTGTCCCTGGTCGCCGTCGGCGGGGTCACCGGCTGCGCCGACGACGCCGCCGACGCGCAGGCCGGCAAGGGCCCGCTGCGCATCGGCTACCAACGCTTCGGCGGCCTGAGCCTGGTCAAGGCCCGCAACGCCGCACCCGACGCGCAGTGGTCGCTGTTCGAGAGCGGCCCGGCCCTGACCGAGGCGCTCAAGGCCGGCGCGATCGACATCGGACAGGTCGGCGAGGCACCCCCGGTCTTCGCCGCCGCCGCGAAGATCCCCTTCTCGGTGATCGGCACCTCGGCCCCGATCCCGCAGGGCGAGGCGGTGCTGGTCAAGCAGAACAGCGGCCTGAGGACCTTCGCCGACCTGCGCGGCCGGACCGTGGCGCTGAACAAGGGCAGCAACGTGCACTGGCTGCTGGTCCGGCTACTGGCGGCGAACAACATGACGCTGAAGGACATCAACGTCAAGTACCTCAAGCCGGCTGAGGGACGACCCGCTTTCGACAACGGCCAGGTCGACGCCTGGATCATCTGGGATCCGTACTTCGCCCTCGCCGAACAGCCCGGGGTGAAGGTCCTCGCCGACGCCACCGGCCTGGCCAGCAACCGGGAGTACGTGCTGGCCTCCCCCGAGGTGGTCCGGGACCGCACCGACGACGTCCGCGCCTTCCTCACCGCGTACCGGAAGGTCACCGACTGGGGCATCGCCAACCCGGCCGAACGCGCCACGGTGCTCGCCCCCGAGCTGAAGATCCCGCTGGACGTCACCACCCGGGCGCTGGCCCGCAGCGCCCGCCCGCTGGCCCCGGTCACCCCCGCCGTCGGCGTCGAACTCCAGGCCATCGCGGACGGCTTCACGACCCTCGACCTCGTCCCCGGCCCGGTCGACATCGCCGGTCGGGTGGACGACCGGTTCAGCGCGGTGTTCCAGTGAGCACCACCGTGGTGGTCACCGCGCCACCGGCCGCCGTCCCGGCCCCACCCGACGCCGGCCCGCGCCGTCGGGCCGGGCGGCGCTGGTGGCGACTGGTCAGCCCGGTCCTGCTCGTCGCCGGGTGGGAGGCCGCCGCCCGCGCCGGGCTGCTCGCCGAGGACAAGCTGCCCGCACCGAGCCGGGTGCTCACCACCGGCGTACGGCTGGCCGGCGACGGGACCCTCGGCGTCCACCTGCTCGACTCGCTCACCCGGGCCGGCATCGGGCTGCTGCTCGGCGGGGTGCTGGCGCTGGTGCTCGGTGCCGCCGCCGGCCTGCTCCGGCTCGGTGACGACCTGGTCGACCCGCCGGTGCAGATGGCCCGGATGCTGCCCCACCTGGGGCTCGTCCCACTGCTGATCATCTGGGTGGGGATCGGCGAGTCGTTGAAGATCACCCTGGTCGCGCTCGGGGTGTTCTTCCCGATCTACTTCAACACCTACGCCGGCATCCGGGACATCGACGAACGGCTCGTCGAGGCGGCCCGCACCTGCGGCCTGGGACCGGCCGCGCGGCTGCGGCACGTGGTGCTGCCCGGGGCGTTGCCGTCGCTGTTCCTCGGGCTGCGGCTGGCGATCGGGGCGGCCTGGCTCAGCCTCGTCGTCGGCGAGCAGGTCAACGCCCAGACCGGCGTCGGTTTCCTGATGATGGAGGCCCGGGAGTTCAGCCAGACCGACGTGGTGGTGCTCGGTCTGGTCATCTATGCGCTGCTCGGGCTGCTGTCCGACCTCGCCCTGCGGATCCTGGAGAGGAGGACCCTGACATGGCGACGCGGCCTGCGCGCGACCTGACCGGCGGGGCGGACGACGCCGCACGCGCGGTGACCGGCCCGCACGACGCGGTGACCGGCGGGACGACCGGCCCGGCCGGCGCGGCGGCGGTGCTCACCGCCCGCGCGGTGCGGCGGGCCTTCGACGGCCGGCCGGTGCTCGCCGGGATCGACCTGGCCATCGCCGCCGGTGAGGTGGTGGCGCTGCTCGGCGGCAGCGGCTCCGGCAAGAGCACCCTGCTGCGGATCCTCGCCGGCCTGGACGCCGACGCCACCGGCGAGACCCGGGTGCGGGGCACCGCCGCCGTGGTCTTCCAGGAACACCGGCTGCTGCCCTGGAAGCGGGTCGGCGACAACGTCGCGCTGGGGCTGACCGGCCCCGACGTGCGCGCCCGGGTGGACCGGGCGCTGACCGAGGTGGGGCTGGCCGACCGCCGCCGGGCCTGGCCGGCGGAACTGTCCGGCGGTCAGGCGCAGCGGGTCGCGGTGGCCCGCGCGCTCGTCCGCGAGCCGGACCTGCTGCTGCTCGACGAGCCGTTCGGGGCGCTCGACGCGCTGACCCGGCTGCGGATGCAGTCCCTGCTGCGGCGGCTGCGCGCCGAGCACGGCTTCGCCGCACTGCTGGTCACCCACGACGTCGAGGAGGCGCTGCTGCTCGCCGACCGCATCCTGCTGCTCGACGGGGGCGTCATCGCCGAGGAGATCGTCGTCGACCTCGGCCCCGCCGGGCACGCCGCCGACCGCCCCGCCCGCTCCCCCGAACAGCCCGCCTTCGGCGCGTTGCGTCGCCGGCTGCTCGACCGCCTCGGCGTACCCGCCGTCTGACCACCGGAGATCCCGATCACCCGCCGGACGCCCGACCCCAACTTCTCCACCCGCGAAGCGGCCACGCGACCTCGGCCGCCCGGGTGCGACGGGCGGCCGGACCACCCCGGCGCGACGGTCGTCGCCGTCGCGCCGGGGTGGGGTCCGCTCAGGCGCGGGCGCAGGTCGCCGTGCCGATGGGACCGTTGCCGGTCCCCTGGAAACCGAACTCGGTGCCGGCCCCCGCGCCGACGGCGCTGTTGTAGCTGACGTTGCGGAAGCTGACGGCACCGGAGGTGCCGGTGTTCTGCGCGCTCCACGCGTTGGTGACGGTGACGCCCGACGGCAGGGTCAGGTCGACCACCCACCCGTCGAGCCCGGCCGGGCCGGCGGTGACCGTGACGGTGGCCACGAAGCCGCCGGACCAGGCGTTCACCGACACCGACGCGGCGCAGTCACCACCGGGCGGCGGGCTCGTGGTAGGAGGCGGCGGGGGCGTGGTGGGCGGCGGGGTCGTGGTCGGCGGCGGGGTGGTCGGCGGGACGGTGGTGCCGCCCGCGTTGAGCGCGTCCAGCGTGGAGGTGTACGCGGCCTTCCTGTTGCCGTTGCCGTCGAAGAGCAGCGGGGTGACGCTGGCCCGCCACGAGTCGGTGTCCCGGATGCCGGAGACGGTGATGCCGGTGCAGCGGGAGATCGCCAGGCAGGCCCTGACCACGCGGGAGTAGCTGTCGGCCTGGGCACTGCCGGAGCCCTCGACGTCCAGCTCGGTGATCTGCACCTCGACGCCGAGGTCGACGAAACGCTGGAGGTTGGCCTGGTAGTCCGACGGCACCGGCGACTGGGCGGTGACGTGGGACTGGAAGCCGACGCAGTCGATCGGCACGCCCCGGGCCCTGAAGTCCTGGACCATGGCGTACACGGCGTTGCTCTTCGGGTTCTGCCCGTCGGTGTTGTAGTCGTTGTAGCAGAGCGTCGCGCCCGGGTCGGCGGCGCGGGCGGCCCGGAACGCCGCCTCGATCCAGTCGTTGCCGGTGCGCTGCAGGTTGGAGTCACGACGCCCACCGCTGCCACCGTCGGCGAACGCCTCGTTCACCACGTTCCACGCGTCGATCCTGCCCCGGTAGTGGGTGGCGACCTGGGTGACGTGGTTGAGCATGGCGTTGCGCAGCGCGGTGCCGGACAGGACCGCCGTCCAGCGTGGTTGCTGCTGGTGCCAGGCCAGCGTGTGGCCACGGACCCGCATCCCGTTGGCCTCGGCGTGGCTGACCAGCTTGTCGCCGCCGGTGTAGGTGAACTGGTTCGGGCTGGGCTCGGTGGCGTCCCACTTCATCTCGTTCTCGGCGGTCACCGAGGTGAACTCACGGTTCAGGATGCCGACGTAGACGGCGTCGGAGAGCCTGTTCACCGCCACCGCGGCGCCGAAGTAGCGGCCCGTCTCGGCGGCGGCGGCACCGAGGGTGGTGCCGGCGCTGGCACTGGCGGCGAGGGCGACGGTGGTGCCGACGGCGACCACGCCGGTGGCGATCGAGAGCAGTGCGGCACGCAGCCGCGGTGGTGTCGTCCGACGCCCGCTGCCGCGGGCGGACACACGTGTCATGGCAGAAGCCTTTCACGACGGTGGGGGTGCACCGTCCGACCTTTCGCCCGAGTGCGGTGGCCGGCCCGGGGAGGCGGTGTGGTCGCCCGGAGGCCACACCCGCCCGCGTCGTCGCCCAGCCGCCACCGCCGAGGTCGAGCGGTTACCCGGGTGACGCTATCGAAACATCTCCAAGAGTTCAACGAACGTCGATGCCTTGGTCGCGTCCTCGCCGGAGCCGCCGCTAGTCGGTGGCGGCGAGGTAGCCGCTGGCCTGCAACGCGAACAGCTCCCGGTAGGGCCCGTCGGCGGCCATCAACGTGTCGTGGTCGCCCTGCTGCACCAGCCGGCCACGGTCCATCACGAAGATCTGGTCGGCGTGCCGGACGTTGGCCAGCCGGTGGGTGATCAGCACGACCGTGCGGTCGGGCCGCCGCCGCAGCTGCTCGAAGAGCGCGTGTTCGGCGCGGGCGTCGAGGGCGGCCGACGGTTCGTCGCAGATCAGCAGGCGGGCGTTCCGGTAGAGGCCACGCGCGGCCACCAGCCGCTGCCACTGCCCGCCGGAGAGGTCGTGGCCGTTCTTGAACTCCCGCGCCAGCAGGGTGTCGTAGCCGAACGGCAGGCCGGCGATCATGTCGTGCGCGGCGGCCGACCGGGCGGCGTCCTCGACGGTGGGCCCGGCCTCGTCCGGGGCCCGGTCGTACCGGCCGATGCGGATGTTCTGCGCGGCGGTGAACGGGAACTTCCACCACTCCTGGGTCATCACCGCCACCTGGGCGGCGGTCGACGCCGGGTCCAGCTCGGCCACGTCGACGCCGTCCCAGCGGATCGCCCCGCCGGTGGGCCGGTAGAGGCCGGCGATCAACTTGGCCAGGGTGGTCTTGCCGGAGCCGTTCTCCCCGACCAGCGCGACCACCTCGCCCCGCCGGACGGTGAGACTGACCTCGTCGACGGCCGGGGAGTCGGTGTCCGGGTAGCGCAGGCTCACCCGGTCCAGCTCGATGGTGTCGAAGCCGGTGGCGGGTCGCTGCGGCCCGGTGGCGGTCCGGCCCTCGGCCCGGTCGAGGAAGTCCCGGTAGTCCTGGTAGTAGAGGGCGTCCTCGTAGAGGTTGTTGGTGGCGAAGACGGCGAGGGCGAGGCTGCTGCGGGCCGACTGGAGGGCGAGCAGCGCGGTCGCCGCCGCGGCCAACGCGACCAGGCCGGCGAGCAGCAACCCACCGAGCACGGCGTAGACCGCGAAGGCGGCGACCCCGCCGACGGACATCCCGACGGCCCGGGTCCGGCTCTGCGCGCGGGCCAACCGCAGCAGCGCGGCCGTCTCGGCGCTCATCATCCGGCGGAACTCGGTGAGCAGGAAGTCGCGCATCTGGTAGGCCCGCACCTCGGCGGCGGTGTGCCGGTTGGCCATCAGGTTGGCCAGCATCCACATCCGGCGACGCCGGTTGATCCGGGCCAGCATGTCCAGGTACTGCCGGCGGGCCATCCGGACCGCGGTGACCGCCTCGGGCACCGCGGCGAGCATCAGGCACGGCAGCAGCAACGGCTGGATCACGGTCACCGCGGCGGCGGTGGCCAGCACGCCCACCACCCCGGTGAGCAGGTTGACCGTATGGTCGACGATGGACGCCGCCTCGGCCGTGCCCCGGTCGCGGACCCGGTCCATCTCCTCGGCGAAGCCGGCGTCGTCGAAGGCGGCCAGCTCGACCGCCGTGGTGGTCTCGAACAGCCGCAGCTCCACCGCGTAGGTGATCTGCGGGATCAGCCGGGCCTGCGCCCAGCCGGCGGTGACGGTCAGGGTGCCCTTGGCGGCCACCGCCGCCGCGGCCAGCGCCAGCGCGGGCAGCGCGGCCCGGACCCGGTCCGGCGTCGGGCCGGCGGCGAACAACTCCCGCAGGACGCCGGTGGTGGCGAGCAGGCCGAGGGTGGTCATCACCCCGGCGGCCAGGTTCAGCCCGATCGCGGCGAGGGTGTCGCGCCGGCTGGTGGCCCAGCCCAGGGCGACGGCCTCGCGCACCAGCCGGGGCAGCCGGCGGGCCACCGCGCGGAAGCTGGTGTGCGCGAACGTGGTGGCGTGGTGCATCCAGGCGCCGTCGGCCAGCTCCGGCAGGTCGAGCCCGGCGTCGGCGGCGTCATGCTCGGCGGGCTCGTCCGCGCCGGCCGCCCGGCGGGGACCGGTCACCGTCGCCATGGTTCCTCCCGGACCGAAGGGGGCGGGGCAGGGGCGAGCCTACTGTCGGCGACGGCGGGCTGTCTCGCCGTGGCGGCGTGTCGTACACCTGTCGCATTGGCGTGTCGCGGGGCACGCCGCGCCGCCCGCCGCGCCGGGTCGCGTCGCGTGACCGCGCCCCGGGTGGCAGGCTGGGACGCGAACCGTCGGCGGCACCACGCGCCGACGACCGTCGTGAAGGAGAAGATCGACCCGATGGCTGCGAGTGTGACCACCACCGACGAATGGCAGGCGCTGCGCAAGCACGCCGAGACGATGCGCGGCACCCACCTGCGGGAGCTGTTCGCGGCCGACCGGCAACGGGGTGAGCGGCTCACCGGCGAGGTCGCCGACCTGCACGTCGACTACAGCAAGAACCTCGTCACCGACGAGACGTTCGGGCTGCTCACCGCGCTGGCCGGGCGGGTCGGGCTGACCGACCGGATCGCCGCCATGTTCGCCGGGGAACACATCAACTCCACCGAGGACCGGGCCGTGCTGCACACCGCGCTGCGGCTGCC
Organism: Micromonospora humidisoli; assembly: GCF_016900955.1. NCBI lineage: Bacteria > Bacillati > Actinomycetota > Actinomycetes > Micromonosporales > Micromonosporaceae > Micromonospora > Micromonospora humidisoli. Next base: position 245,652 of record NZ_JAFEUO010000006.1, on the reverse strand, counting down.
GCGCGACGCCGCGTTGACCGTCGACGGTCAGGACGTGGTCGCCGACGTGCACCGGGTGCTGGACCGGATGGCCGCGTTCAGCGACCGGGTCCGCTCCGGGCAGTGGCGCGGGCACACCGGCGAGCGGATCAGCACGGTGGTCAACATCGGCATCGGCGGTTCCGACCTCGGGCCGGTGATGGCGTACGAGGCGCTCAAGGCGTACCGGGACGGCGGGATCGCCTGCCGGTTCGTCTCCAACATCGACCCGACCGACATCCACGACAAGACCCACGACCTGGACCCGGCGAGCACCCTGTTCGTGGTGGTGTCGAAGACCTTCTCCACGCAGGAGACGCTGGCCAACGCCGAGCAGGCCAAGACGTGGCTGCTGTCGGGCTTGGACGCCGACGACGACGCGGCGATCGCGAAGCACTTCGTGGCGGTGAGCACCAACGCGGGCCGGGTGGCCGACTTCGGCATCGACCCGGAGAACATGTTCGGCTTCTGGGACTGGGTGGGTGGCCGGTACTCGCTGCCGTCGGCGGTCGGGCTGTCGGTGATGCTGTCGGTCGGGCCGGACCGGTTCCGCGAGCTGCTGGCCGGCTACCACGCCGTCGACGAGCACTTCCGCACCACGCCGGTGGAGCGGAACCTACCGGCGCTGCTGGGCCTGCTCAACGTCTGGTACGTCGACTTCCTCGGCGCGCAGACCCACGCCGTGCTGCCCTACTCGCAGTACCTGCACCGGTTCCCGGCGTACCTGCAACAGCTCACCATGGAGAGCAACGGCAAGTCGGTGACCCTGGACGGCACTCCGGTGGACCACCCGACCGGGGAGATCTTCTGGGGCGAGCCGGGCACCAACGGCCAGCACGCCTTCTACCAGCTCATCCACCAGGGCACCGTGCTGATCCCGGCGGACTTCATCGCGTTCAGCCAGCCCAACCACGACCTGGGCGAGATGCACGACCTGTTCATGTCGAACTTCTTCGCGCAGACCGCCGCGCTGGCCTTCGGCCGGACCAAGGAGCAGGTCGAGGCGGAGGGGACGGCCGCCGACGTGGTGCCGCACCGGGTGATGCCGGGCAACCACCCGACCACCTCGATCATCGCGCCGAAGCTCACCCCGTCGACGCTGGGCCAGCTCATCGCGCTCTACGAGCACATCGTGTTCACCTGCGGCGTGGTGTGGGACATCAACCCGTTCGACCAGTGGGGGGTGGAGCTGGGCAAGGTGATGGCCAACCAGCTCGCCCCGAAGCTGACCGGTGACGCGCCGGACCTGGCCGACGTGGACTCCTCCACCGCCGCGCTGATCCGCCGCTACCGCCGGGAGCGCGGCCGGGGCTGAGGTCCGGACGGCCGCTGCCGGGCGCACTCCGGCGGGGGTCACCGGTGGGTCCGTCGGACGGCGGCCGGGTCACCCGACCCGGCCGCCGTCTTTTTCGACGCAACTGGTCCAACCAGTTGACGGGTTGACCGGTACGCCGCCAGACTGCTGCCGTGACCTTCGTCCCCGCACCCCGCAGCTCCGTCTCCGACCACGTCTTCGGCCAGCTCCGCGACGCCATCGTCAGCGGGCGGCACGCCCCGGGTGACCCGCTGCCGGGGGAACGCGAACTCGCCACCGCGTTCGCGGTCAACCGGCACGCCGTCCGGGAGGCGTTGCGTCGGCTCCAGCAGCTCGGGCTGCTGCGGGTCAGCCAGGGCGGCGTCACCCGGGTGCTGGACTGGCGGGTGCACGCCGGCCTCGACCTGGCCCTGTCCCTCGCCCAGTCCGGCGACGTGCTGCCGGTGGAGCACCTGGTCCGGGACATGCTCGAGATGCGCGCCTGCGTCGGGGTCGACGCGGCCCGACGCTGCGCGGTGCGGGCCCCCGCAGCGGTACGCCGGGTCGTGGTCGACACCGTCGAGGGGTTCGCCGCGCTCGCCCCCGACCTGTCCGCGATGGCCGAGGCGAACATCGCGCTGTGGCGGCACATCGTCACCGGCAGCGGCAACACCGCCTACCTGCTCTCGTTCAACAGCCTGGTGGCCGGGGCGCTGGCCGTCGGCGAGGTGCCGCCGGCCCGACGCGCGGCCGAACTGCTGGACGTCGCCGGGCACCGCCGGCTGGCCGCCGCGATCGCCGAGGGCCGGGGCGACGACGCCGCCACCGAGGCGCACACCCTGCTCACCGCGTCCCTCACCAGCCCGACCGGCTGACCGGCGGGCATCCCCCACCGGTCGACCCGCACCACCCCACCCGCCGACCCGTCCCGGGCGTCCACCCCCGTCGCCCGTCCCCCGGAAGGGAACGTCGCACATGATCCCCGCCGTGCTCTACGCCGTACCGGCGTTCCTGCTGCTCATCGCCGTCGAGGCGTGGTCGTACCGGTTCGCGCCGGACGACGACGAACGCGGCTACGAGCGGCGGGACACCACCACCAGCCTCACCATGGGCGCCGGCAGCCAACTGATCGGCTTCCCGTGGAAACTGCTCACCGTCGGCCTCTACGTCGCGCTGTGGACGGTCGCGCCGGTGCAGCTCTCCCCCACCAGCGTCGGGACCTGGGTGCTGCTGTTCGTCGCCGACGACCTGGCCTACTACTGGTTCCACCGCACCCACCACGAGGTACGCCTGTTCTGGGCCAGTCACGTGGTGCACCACTCCAGCACCCACTTCAACCTCTCCACCGCGCTGCGGCAGAGCTGGACGCCGATGACCTCGCTGCCGTTCTGGCTGCCGCTGGCGCTGCTCGGCATCCCACCCTGGATGATCTTCCTCCAGCAGTCGGTCAGCCTGCTCTACCAGTTCTTCCTGCACACCGAGCGGGTCGACCGGCTGCCCCGGCCGGTGGAGTGGTTCTTCAACACCCCGTCGCACCACCGGGTGCACCACGGCGCGAACCGCGAGTACCTGGACCGCAACTACGGCGGCATCCTGATCGTCTGGGACCGCCTCTTCGGCAGCTTCGCCCCGGAGGACACCGCCGTCCGGTACGGGCTGACGACGAACATCGGCACCTACAACCCGCTGCGGGTGGCCACCCACGAGTACGCCGCGATCTGGGCCGACGTCCGGCGGGCCGGTTCGTGGCGGCACCGGCTCGGGCACGTTCTCGGCCGCCCCGGCTGGCAGCCCACCCGATGAACAGCACCCGCGCCGGCCTGGGCCGGCCGGCGTCCGGCGTGGTCGGCCGGTGGTGGCTCGGGTCGTTCGGGCTGGCCGCCGCCGTCGAGCTGATGGGGGTCGCCCTCGACGCGCCGGCCGTGCAGTGGGCGGCCAAGCCGCTGCTCGCCCCGCTGCTGCTCGGCTGGCTGCTCGCCGTCAGCCGGCGGTGGGACCCGGTGGCGACCGGGCTGGTCTGCGCGACCGCCGGTGACGTGGCGCTGCTGGTACCCGGCAGCACCGCGTTCCTGCTCGGGATGGGGTGCTTCCTCGGCACCCAGCTGGCGTTCCTGACCGCGTTCCTGCGGCACCGGCGGCCACCCGCGTCGGCCGTCGCCGGCTACCTGGCCCTGTGGGCGGCGGCGAACGCGCTGCTCTGGGGCCGGCTGGGCGACCTGCGGCTACCGGTGCTCGGCTACAGCCTGGCGTTGACCCTGATGGCCGCCGCCGGGTGGGGGGTGTCCCGGCGGGTGGCCGCCGGGGGCGCGCTGTTCCTCCTGTCCGACCTGCTGATCGGGGTCGAGGCGACGGGCGTCCGGCTGCCCGGCCACGGGCTGTGGGTGATGACCACCTACCTCGCGGCCCTGCTGTTGATCACCACTGGCTGGGCGGGCCGCCGGGTCGGGCCGCCCCGGCTCAGCCGAGGGCGGCGATCAGTGCCTGTGGGGCCATCGTGGACGGGCGGTCGCTGACCTGACCGTCGCCGATCTCCACCAGCCGCCACCGGCCGTCGGCCCGCCATGCCAGGTCGGCGGTGACGAAGGGCAGGTCGAGCGCCGCCACCACGGCAGCCAGCGGCCCGAGGTCCGCCGGCACGTCGGGCAGCTCCGTCGGGGTGTCCGGGTGCGGCCCGGTGAGCACGCAGCGGCCGTCGACCCACCAGGTGCGGATCTCGACGCCGGCCAGGGGTTCGAAGCGGCGCAGCACGAAACCACCGGCGACGTCGTCGTCGCGCAGTTCGCGCAGCCGGGTCGCGACCCGCCAGGCGGCGTCACCGTCGGTCAGCTCCGGCACGAAACACGCCTCGTGCCAGTGGTGCTTGGCGGATTTGGTCCAGTCCCGCAGCACCGCCGGGCCGCTGCCCAGCGCCGTGCGGACCCGGTCGAAGTCGGCCCGGTCGACGCCGACCGTCCAGCGGGACTCCGGGGTGAGCGCCGCCGCCGTGGCGTACCACCCGGGCAGCTCGTGGGCGCGGCGGTACCGGTCGGGGTCGGTGCGCAGGGTGACCTGCCGGGCGCGCAGCGCCTCGGCGAAGCCGGCGTACCGGGTGGCGGAGAACATCCAGCCCCGGTAGACCGCGTCGTCGGCGGCGGGCACCCCGGCGACCGCCCGGGTGACGTCCCGCCCCGCCGCGAGGGCGTCGTGGTCGACGACGGCGACCGGGTGCCCGGCCTCCCGGGCCGCCTGCGCCTCCGCCGCGAAGTGCGGGTCCGGTCGACGGGGGCGCAGCGGGTCGGCCGGGACGATCAACAGCATGCCGGCATCCTCCCCCGGCCGGCCCGCCCGCAACCACCGTCTTTTTCCCGCGAACGCAACGCACGGACTTACCCGGAATGGGGGCACGAACGGTCACGCTGTCGGACAGATCCGCAGCGTGGCGGTGGTCATCCCCACCCGGGGCGGTTGGTTTCGCTTGCGCGCGGGGTGGAGACTCTTCTTCGGTACCGACAAAGGGGGAGACCGTGCCCGACACCGACCGCCCGCAGCGACATACCCGAGCCGCCGTTCCCGCCGGGGTCACCGATCCGCTCCTGTGGCGGATGGCCCTCGACGTGATCGACGCGCACCACCCCGACCAGTCCGGGCGGTGCGACAACCTGCTCTGCGAACACCAGGAGTGGCCCTGCGACGCCGCCCGCAACGCCCACCGGGCGCTGACCATGGCCGGCGACGTGACGACAGGCGTCGTCGACGACAGGCGCACCGTACGGGAGCAGCCCGGCCGACCCACGCGCCGCGCGCGTACCGTCGAGGCGGCCTGAACCGTCGATCGCCGTCCCCCTCGCCCCCGGCGGCTGGCGCACCGGACCGGTGAGGGGGACGCGGCGTGTCCTGCCGGCTGCGGCCCGCCGGACTCCCGTCCGACCTGGACGGCCGCCGGCCGGCAGTCAGCCGAGGCGCTTGGCGGAACGGATCGCGGCGGCCAGGTTCTCCAGCAGCGGGGCCGCCCCCGCGTACGAGAACCGGGGCACCGCGTCCCACGGGGTCACCTGGTTGGCCCGGACCGCCGGCAGCTGCGCCCAGGTGGGCTTGGCCGCGAGGTCCTTGGGCTGCAACGCGGTGGAACGGTTGTCCAGCAGGATCAGGTCGGCCGGGAACTTGCCGGCGTTCTCCCAGCTCAGCGCCTCGAAGTAGTCGCCGGCCTCCAGCTTGGTGGGCACCACGATGTCCACGCCCAGCTCGGCGAAGTACATCAGGTCGGTGCTGACCTTCGGGTTGGAGACGTAGAACAGGTCGGGGCTGCCCGAGGAGGCCATCACCCGGATGCCCGGGTTGGCCTTGACCGCCGCCCGCACCTGCTCGGCAGCAGCCTCGAAGCGGGCCTTGGCCGTGGTGACCTTCGCAGCGGACAGGTCCGCGCCGAGCGAGCGGGCCAGTTCGGCGTACCGCTCGATCGGGCGGGTCATCGGGGTACGCGCGGTGGCGATCGCCACGCTGGGCGCGAGCTGGAGGATCTTGTCGCGGCTCTCGTCGGGGACATACCACAGGGCGTCCGGGTCGTACATGTGGGTGACCAGCAGTTCGGGGCGCAGCGCGGCGTACTTCTCCACGTTGAACTCACCCCAGACGTTGCCCAGCACGGTGACCTTGTCGACGTCGAGGTCACCGGCCTGCGGCTCGCGGGAGCCGTCGGTGCGGGTGGTCTCGCCGAACACCCCGACGAGCGCGGAGTCGAGTCCGAAGTCGACCAGCGCGGCGGCCACCCCGGTGAAGGCGACCACCCGGGTCGGCATGCTGGCCGTCTCGACCTTGCGCTGGCGGTCGTCGGTGAAACTCCACGGGCCGGCCGGGCCGTTGCCGGCGGGCTCCGCCGGGCCGTCGCCCCCGCCGCAGGCGGCGAGGAGCGCGGTCAGGGCTGCACCCCCACCGGCGGCGAGCAGCCCCCGGCGGGAGAGACGGGGTGAGGACGAGGAAGGCAACATGCGATGTCTTTCGATCCGGTGCGGACCGTGACGATCCGCGACAGCACAGTTAGGCTAACCTAACCTAAATCACTGTCAACCCGGTGCACGCCGCTCTTCGCCCCTGGAGCCGACACTGTCCGCCACCCTATCCTCACCCACCGCCGCGGCGGCCCGGACACCGACCCGCCGGCGCATCGGCGTCCGGGCCGCCGGACTCGGCACCGGCCTGCTGCTGCTCGTCGCCGTGACGGTGCTCAGCATCGCCGTCGGCGCGAAACAGCTCACCCTCGTCGAGGTGTGGCACGGCCTGTTCTCCCCCGACGCCCCCGAACACGCGGTGGTGCAGCAGATGCGGCTGCCGCGTACCCTGCTCGGGCTGCTCGCCGGGGCCGCCCTCGGGGTGGCCGGCGCGCTGATGCAGGCGCTCACCCGCAACCCGCTCGCCGACCCCGGCCTGCTCGGCATCAACGCCGGCGCGTCCGCCGCCGTGGCCACCGCCACCGCCCTGCTCGGCATCGCCTCCGTCCGCGGCTGGATCTGGTTCGCCCTGCTCGGCGCGGTGATCGTCACGGTGGCGGTGCACGCCGTCGGCGGCGGCCGACAGGCCACCCCGGAACGGCTCGCGCTGGCCGGGGCCGCCCTCAACGCGGTGCTCTACTCGTTCGTCAGCGCCGTCATGCTGCTCGACGCGGCCTCGCTGGACCGGCTGCGGTTCTGGACGGTCGGCTCGCTGGCCACCGCCGACTTCACCACCGTCGCCACGGTGGCCCCGTTCATCCTGGCCGGCCTGCTGGTCGGGCTGGCCGGGGCCCGCCCGCTCAACGCCCTGGCCCTCGGCGACGACGCGGCCCGCGCGCTGGGTGCCAGCCCCGCACTGATCAGGGCCGGCACGGTCACCGCGGTCACCCTGCTCTGCGGCGCGGCCACCGCCGCCTGCGGACCGATCGTCTTCGTCGGGCTGCTCGTCCCCCACCTGGTCCGCGCGCTGACCGGCCCCGACCTGCGCTGGCTGCTGCCCTACGCGGCGGTGCTCGCCCCGGTGCTGCTACTCGGCGCCGACGTGCTCGGCCGGGTCCTCGGCCGACCCGGGGAACTCCAGGTCGGCCTGGTCACCGCCGTGCTCGGCGGGCCGCTGTTCCTGCGTCTGGTGGCCCGCAGGTGAGCCGCACCCGCCCCGCCGCCGCACCGGCCCGGCCACTGGCCCGGGCGGTGCGGATCGGCACCCGCTCGGTACGCTGGCGCGGCCGCAGCGTGGCCGTCGGGCTGGGCACCGCCGCCCTGACCGTCGTCCTCGGGGTGCTCGCGATCGGCGGCGGCGACTACCCGATGAGCACCGCCGATGTGCTGCGTACCCTGACCGGCGGCGGCACCGTCGCCGAGAACTTCATCGTCGGCGAGCTGCGGCTGCCCCGGCTGGTGACCGCGCTCGGCGTCGGCGCGGCGCTGGCGCTGTCCGGCGCGATCCTCCAGTCACTGGTCCGCAACCCGCTGGGCAGCCCCGACGTGCTCGGTGTCACCCAGGGCGCGTCGACCGGCGCGCTGATCGTGGTGGTGACCGGGGGCGGCACCCTGCTGCTGTCCGGCGCGGCGCTGCTCGGCGGCCTCGCCACCGGCCTGCTGCTGTGGACGGTGGCCGGCCGGCACGGCGTGCACGGCTACCGGCTGGTGCTGGTCGGCATCGGCACCACGGCGATCCTCACCGGCGTCAACGGGTGGCTGCTCACCCGGGCCCCGCTGATGGACGCGGCCCGCGCCGTGCTCTGGCTCACCGGCAGCCTCGACGGGCGGGACTGGGCGCAGGCCGTCCCGCTGCTCGGCCTGCTGGCGCTACTCACGCCGGTGGTGGCCGGCACCGCCCGGGCGCTGAACCTGATCGAGCTGGGCGACGACACCGCCACCGCGCTCGGCGTGCCGGTGTCGCTGGTACGGCAACTGCTGCTCGGCGCGGCGGTGCTGCTCGCCGCCGGGGCGGCGGCCGCCGCCGGACCGGTGTCCTTCGTGGCCCTGGTCGCGCCGCACCTGGCCCGCCGGCTCACCCGGACGCCCGGACCGAACCTGGCAGCCGCCGCCGGCACCGGGGCGGTGCTGCTGCTCGCCGCCGACCTGGCCGCCCAGCGGACCATCGAGGGCCACCAACTGCCCGTCGGGGTGGTCACCGGGTTGATCGGCGGGGCCTACCTGGTGTGGCTGCTCGCCGCGCGCCGTCGCGCGGCACGGATCTGAGGAGGACACGGTGACGAGTCGACTCGGCGGGGTCGGGATGACCCTGGCCTACGAGCGGCGGGTGGTGGCCCGGGACCTGACGGTGGCCGTGCCGGACCGGTCGTTCACGGTGGTGATCGGCCCCAACGCCTGCGGCAAGTCCACCCTGCTGCGGGCCCTGGCACGGACGCTGCGGCCGACCGCCGGCACGGTGCTGCTCGACGGCCGGGACATCCACACGATGCGGTCCCGGGAGGTGGCCCGCACCCTCGGCCTGCTGCCGCAGACGTCGGTCGCGCCGGAGGGCATCACCGTGGCCGACCTGGTCGCCCGGGGCCGCTACCCGCACCAGGGGCTGCTGCGGCAGTGGTCGACCGAGGACGAGCGGGTGGTGGCCGAGTCGATGGCCGCCACCGGCGTCACCGAGCTGGCCGCGCGGCCCGTCGACGAACTCTCCGGCGGGCAGCGGCAGCGGGTCTGGATCGCGATGGCGCTGGCCCAGCAGACCTCCCTGCTGCTGCTCGACGAACCCACCACCTACCTGGACGTCGCGCACCAGATCGAGGTGCTCGACCTGTGCGCCCGGCTGCACGAGGAACAGGGCCGGACCCTGGTCGCGGTGCTGCACGACCTGCACCACGCCGCCCGCTGGGCCACCCACCTGATCGCCATGCGCGACGGCCGGGTGGTGGCCCAGGGCGACCCGCGTGAGGTGGTCACCGCCGCCCTCGTCGAGGAGGTGTTCGGGCTGCCCTGCCGGATCGTCGAGGACCCGGAGACGGGCACCCCGCTGGTCGTGCCCCGGGCCCGGCGTGGGCGTCAGTCCGGGCCGGTGAGCGCCGGGTAGTCGGCGGCGGTCAGCGGCCCGGCCGACAGCGAGCCGTCGGCGCGGGGCACCTCCAGCGGCCGGCCGCGCAGTAGGAACGACACCCCGGCGACGTCGGAACGGCTGTCCAGGGTGCAGACGATCTGCCCGTAGGCGAGCACCTCGTCGCTGCGACCGGATTCCTCCCCCGGTGGCTCCACCTCCACCTGGGCCCGCCCGTCGACCACCCGGACGCCGAGCACGTGCACCGCGCCGGGCAGGGCGGTGCCCAGGCCGACCGCCCGTTCGGCCCGGGTGGGGCCTTCCAGCAGGCGGCGCAGGTGCCCGTCCACCCCGCCGGCCGCGTCGACCTGCCGGACCGTACGCACCAGCTGACCACCACGGACCAGGCAGAACGCCTGCTCCACCCGGCCGGGGGCGCTGCTCGCGGCCGGGGCGGCGGGCGGACCGAACGGCGGTTCGACTGACCGGGGCTGTTTGTCGGCCGGCACCCCGCAGCCGGCGAGCAGCAGCGCCGCCACCAGCACCGCCACCGGCCGGCGGGTCACGGTCGGCTCCCCGGCAGCTCCACCCGGAACCGGGCGCCGCCGCCCGGCCGGTCGGACACGCTGGCCCGGCCGCCGTGGGCGGCGGCGTGCTGGGCGACCAGTGCCAGGCCCAGGCCGGTCCCGTCGCCGCCGGCCCGGTCGTGCGCGGCCCGCCCCCGGACGAACCGGTCGAAGACCACCTCCCGGTCGGCCACCGGCACCCCCGGGCCGGCGTCGTCGACCTCGACCACCCCGGTGCCGTCGGAGAGCCACAGCCGCACCGCGACCGGGCCGCCGCCGTAACGGACCGCGTTGTCCAGCAGGTTGACCAGCAACTGCTCCAGCCGGCGGGGGTCGACCGACCAGTGTCCCGGGGCGGGCGGCCCGGCCTCCACCAGGGAACCGGGCAGGCCCCGCCCCCGGCACACGTCCCGGGCCAGCGCCACCACGTCGACCTCCTCGCGCTGCGCCGGCCGGTCACTGCGGGCCAGCTCGATCAGGTCGTTGACCAACTGCTGGAACCGGGTGATCTCCTCGCTGACCAGGCCGGCGGCGGTGGCCGTCCGGTCGTCCAGGCCCTCGCGCCGCCGGGACAGCACGCTCGCCGCCGCCGCCAGCGTCTGCAACGGCGACCGCAGCTCGTGGGCGACGTCGGCGGCGAACCGCCGGTCCCGTTCGATGCGGACCGCCACCTGGTCGACCATCCGGTTGAACGAGGTGGACAGCCGGGCCAGGTCCGGGTCGGTGCCGGGGGCGAGCCGGGCGGTCACGTCCCCCGCCGCGATCTTCTCGGCGGCGTCGGCCACCGCCGTCAACGGCCGCAGCCCGTGCCGGGTGGCGTACCAGCCCAGCGCCGCGCCGGAGCCGGCGACGGTGACCGCCACCACGGTCAGCGCCAACGCCAGCACCTGGAAGGTCTGCTCCAGCTCCCGCAGCGAGGTGATCTCGTAGTAGCCGGTCGCGTCGGCCAGCGGCACCCCGACCAGCAGCGCCGGCTGCCCGTCGACGCGGACCCGCTGCACCGCCGGTTCACCGTCGGCGACCATCGCCATCAGCCCGGCCGGCACCGCACCGGAGGGCCCCTCGTCGGCGGTGCGGGCATACCAGCGGCCGTCGCGGTGCACCAGGGCCCGGCGGCTGCCCCCGGTATCCAGGGTGCGCAGCACCTCGTAGACGTCCGGGGTGTCGGTGTCCAGGCCGGCGCGGACCACCGCCGCGTCGAAGTACGCCGCCCGCAGCGCCGTACGCTCCCGCTCGTCGAGCAGCGAGCGGCGCACCAGCTCGTACGAGATCAGCGCCATCAGCGCCGACAGCAGCAACGCCCCGATCGCGAACGCGGCGGTGACCCGGGCCCGCAGGCCGAGCCGCCTCATCGTTGCAGCTTGTAGCCGAGGCCCCGCAGGGTGACCAGGTGCCGGGGGTTCGCCGGATCGGCCTCGATCTTCTGCCGCAGCCGGCCCACGTGCACGTCGACCAGCCGCTCGTCGCCGGTCTCGTAGCCCCACACCCGGCTGAGCAGCTGCTGGCGGGACAGCACCCGGCCGGCGTGCTCGGCCAGCTCGCAGAGCAACCGGAACTCGGTGCGGGTCACCGGCACCGGCCGTCCCGACCGGCGCACCTCGCCGGCCTCCGGGCTGATCTCCAACGCGCCGAAGACCAGCACCGGCACCGCCGCCGACGGCACGACGGCGGTCCGGCCCCGGCGGCGCAGCGCCCGCAACCGGGCCGAGAGTTCCTTGATGGCCACCGGCTTGACCAGGTAGTCGTCCGCACCCGCCTCCAACGCGGCGACGATGTCGTGGGTGTCGTCGCGGGCGCTGACCACCACGATCGGCACGTCGTCGTCGCGGCGCAACTGCCTGATGCACTCGAACCCGTCCAGGCCGGGCAACATCAGGTCGACCAGCACGTAGTCGGCGGTGTCCTGCCGCTGCGCCCGCAACCCCTCCTCGGCCGTGGCCGCCCCGCGCGCCAGGTAGCCCTCGTCCTCCAGGGCCAGCAGCAGCGCCAGACGGATCCGGTCGTCGTCCTCGATCACCAGTACGCCCGCCATCGGGAAATCGTGCCCGGTGGGCGGCGACGATGACGAACCGGGCACGGCCAACGCGGGATTTGTCACGCAACTGACATACGTCCGCGCGGCGGTCGCCAACCTCGCCCCGGAGGCTGGGGCCGGACAGCGAGCGTGGAAGGAGGACGAGTCGTGGGAGCGTCCCGCCCGGAATGCACCGTACCGCTGGTGGAGGTGTGCGTCACCGACGACCTGGACCTGGCCGCGCTGGCCCGGTCCCGGCAGGTCTTCGACCGGCTCGTCGCGTTGCGCCCGGCCCACGTGGTGGTGGACCTGTCCGAGTGCCGGCATCTCGACGCCGCCGCGATCGGGCTACTGCTCGACGTGCACCGGGAACTGGCCCGCCACGGCGGCGTGCTGACCCTGCGCGACCCGAGCGCCCGGGCGTTGCGCGTGCTCAGCGCCGCCCGGGTGTCCCGGGTGCTGCCGATGGTCACCACCCCACGGGCCCCGCGGGTGGACGGCGGGCCGGTCCCGTCCGCCGCCCACCGGCAGCCCGCCCCACGCCGGGTCCGGGAGCACAGTCGGTGAGCGTGCCCGGGATCGTCGCCGCCGTCGTCGTCGGGCTCGTCATCGGCGCGCTGGGCCGGCTCGTCGCCGGTGGCCGTACGCAGGTCCCGCTCTGGCTCACCCTCGCCGTCGGCCTGGTCGCCGCGCTGCTCGGCACCATCGTCAGCCGGCTGGTGGGCATCGACAGCGACGGTTTCACGCTCCGACAGCTGATCGTGCAGGTCGGCCTGGCCGGGGTCGCCGTGGCGCTGGTCGTCGGCACCGCCGGCGGCCGGACCGAGCCCTGACCCACCGGAACCGGTCGTGGTCCGGCGCGCGGGGTCTCCGGTCGACCACCGCGCACCGGGCCACGACCACCGGAGAGCCACGGCCATCCTCGAGGAGGAGATCCGATGACCGTCGTACCTGACGAACCGCTGATGACGCTGATCTGTGACAGCTGCGGGGCGGTGGCGAGCGGCCCGGCCTGCGTCCTGCCCGACGCCGAGGTGGTCTGGACGTTCGTGGCCGAGCAGGGCTGGACGGGTTCGCCGTTCGCCACCGGGCCGCACCGCTGCCCCCGCTGCGACCTGGCCCCCGAACCGGGCCCGGCACCCACGCGTGCCCCGCGCCGCGGCGACCCGCTCGGCGTGCTGGGCGTCGAGCACCTCGACGAGGTCGCGGTCGTCACCGCCGCCGGTGACCTGGACCTCGCCACCGGCGATGCCCTGCACGGCGCGCTGACCGAGGCCGTCGGGGCCGACCGGCACGTGGTGGTGGACCTGGCCCGGGTGCACCTGATCGACTCCACCGCGCTCGGGGAACTGGTCCGGGCCCGGCAGGACGCCCGGCAGCGGGACCGGCAACTCAGCCTCGCCGGGCCGTCCCGGTTCGTCCGCACCGTGCTGCACACCATGCGGCTGGACCGGGTGTTCCCGGTCTTCGACACCCGCCGGGCGGCGGTGGACTGGTCCCGGTCCGACGCGACCGAACGGCCCCGGGAGAGGAGCACGGCGTGGTGATGCCGTGGCCGCTGCCCGACGAGAGCTGGTTCCGTCCGCAGCCCGACCCGCCCGGCCCGCCCGGCGAGGACGTCCGGCTGGCCGCCGAGGTGGCGTACCGGATCGTCAGCGGGGTCGGCCTGCGGGCCCGGCGGATCACCGTCACCGTGCAGAACCGGGTGGCGATCCTCGGCGGGGTCGTCCCCGATGTCGACGCCCGGCAGCTCGCCGGCCGGGTCGCCTGGGAGGTGCCCGGCGTGGTCGACGTGTGCAACGCGGTCAGGTTGACCGCGCAGCGCTGACCGTCCGGCGGCACCGGACGGTCAGCGCGGGACCTCAGCGCGGCGCGGCGACGTGGGCGGGCGGCTGCGGGCCGAAGGCGGCGAGGAACCGGTCGCGGAAGGTGTCCATCGGCCACACCGGGGCGTCCGGGCCGGGACGCAGTCCCTCCTGCCAGCCCCAGCCGGACACCCGGGCCAGCACCGCCGGGTCGCGGGCGAGCACGGTGATCGGCACGTCCCGGCTCGCGTTCGGGCCGGTGACCAGCGGGGACGGCTGGTGGTCACCGAGGAAGACCAGCACCGTGTCGTCGTCGCCGTACGTCTCGACGTAGGAGATCAGGCTGTTCAGCGAGTACTCGACGGCCCGCCGGTAGCCGGTGCGCACCTCGGTGGTGCTGCGCCCCACCACGTCCTTCGGGTTGAACGCCACCGACGTCGGCCGGCGGTAGATCGAGCCGTCACCGACGTGCTCCCAGTCGAGCATCCGGGGGATCGCCCCCCACGGGGAGTGGCTGGAGACCAGCGGGATCTGCGCCATGATCGGGGCGTGGCCCGGGGTCCGCTCCCGGCGCTGGAACGTCGCCAGGGTGTACTGGTCGGGCATCGGGGCGTAGCTGAACTGCGGGCCCCGGTAGTCCAGCCCCGCCGCGTCGTGGTAGCGGTCGTAGCCGAAGAACGCCCCCTCCGGCCAGGGTGAGGTGGCCGCCGGCATCACCCCGACGGTCTGCCAGCCGGCCCGCCGGAACGCCTTGTTGAGGGTCAGCCGGTCGCTGGCCAGCAGGCTGTCGTGGCGCTGCTGGTTGTCGATCCACAGCCCGGACAGCAGCGTGTCGTGGGCCAGCCAGCTCCCCCCGCCGAAGGTGGGCGAGGTGAGGAAGCCGCTGCGGGCGGTGAACCCGGCTTTGGCCAGCCGCTTCGTGCCCCCGTCGAGCACCGCGCCGACCCCACCGGCGAACTCCGGGTCCTCGACGGCGTCCCGGCCGTAGCTCTCCACGAAGGCCAGCAGCACGTCCTTGCCGCGCAGCGCGGTGAGCAGCTGGTCACCCGGGGTGTCCCGGTAGGCGTCCCGGGCCACCTGGTCGGCGAACTCCCGCCGGTCGCGCAGGCCCGCACCGGCCTGGCCGACGTGCTGCCCGACCAGGGTCGCCGTGCCCGAGTCGGCGACCGGCACCCCGAGCGTCGCGGCGGCCACCCAGACGGCGGTCAGCCCGGCCACCACCCGTACGGCGGTCCGGCGGTGCCCGGTCGTCAGCCGGGTCAGCCGCAGCACCGACCGGGTGGTGAGCACCAGCAGGGCCACCACCAGGGCGACCAGACCGACGGCGGCGGCGACCGCGCCGCCGGAGCCCACCGAGTCGGTGACGAAGGCGTAGCCGTCGTCGAGCAGCACCCAGTCGAGGACCAGGTCGAACGGGCGGGCGAAGCTGGCCGACATGCCCAGGTCGAGCACCTTGACGACGGCCACCAGCCCCAGCGCCACCCCGACCGCCACCGCGACCGGTCGCCGGGCCCGGCCGGGCAGCGCCAGCAGCAGGGCGGCGGCGACCAGCGCCTCGACCGGCACCCGCAGGAACGCCATCGGGGTGAGCTGGTCGAACCGGCCCGGCGCGGTCAGCACCGCCAGGACCAGCAGCCCGGCCAGCACGGTGGTCACCCGCCCGGCGACCGTACGCCACCGTCCCCGGCCCGCCCCGGCCGGCGGCGGCGGACCGGCGGCGTCGGCCCCGTCGGCGGGCCCGGCAGGCGCGTCGGACCCGGAAGGGCCGGTGGGCTCGGCTGCCGTGCTCGGGCGACGCAGGCGTGACAACAACGACACTCCGGATGGTCCTTCCTGGGGAGGGTCCCGGCGCGCGGCCGGGTCGGCGGGCCGGCTCAGACCGGCTGGTGGGCGACGAACGACCGGTCGGTGATCGAATCGACCCGGGGCCGCACCGATGGTACGGACGGCAGCGCCGCGACAGCCGGCAGCGGCGCCACGCCCGGCAGTGCCGCGACCGGCGTCGGCGCGGCGACCCGGGCGGGCCGGGTCGACCTGTGCCACCACAGCCAGCCGACGTCGTGGCCGAACGACTCGACCAGCAGCGCCAACGCCACCGCCGCCAGCACGGCGGTCACCGGCCGGGCCAGCACGTCGGCGGCGACGACGAGCAGCAGCACCCCCTGGGTGGCGGCGACCACCTTGCGCCAGAAACGGGGCGGCAGCGTCCCCCGCATCCAGGGCAGCAGCCAGCCGGCGACGACGAAGGCGTAGCGCAACCCGCCGATGGCGAGCACCCACGGCCCCACCACCGGCGTCACCTGGACGCTGAGCACCAGGATCAGGAACGCGTCGACCTCCATGTCGAAGCGCGCGCCGAGCGCGCTGGCCGTGCCGGTGCGCCGGGCCACCCAGCCGTCCACCGCGTCCAGGGCCAGCGCCACCGCCGTCATCGGCACCAGCACCGACAGCGGGGTCGGACCGGAGAACCCGGTGACGACCAGGGCGGTCACCCCGCCGACCAGCACCCCCCGGGTGAGCGTCACCCGGTCGGCCGGCCCGAGCCGGTCGACGCCCCGGTGGCGCAGGCCGCGCTGCAACGCGACGCAGGTGACCACGCCGTACCCGAGGCCGGCCAGCCAGCCGGCGACGTCGAGCCCGACGGTCGCGGCCAGCCCGGCCAGCAGGACGGTCTGTGCGGTCAGGCCGAGCACCGGACCGGTTCGAACCCTGGACACCCTGCCTCCGTGTTTATGATCGACGACCTCGGCAGTGGGTACGCAGGACGCGGCCGTTTCGTTCGGTTCCGCCGGCAGAAGAGGAGAAAACCCGCGTGATCCACGATGCCCGGGCCTTCTGGCTCCGCTCCCCCGGCGTCGGTGAGCTGCGGCCGGTGACCCTGCCCACGCCCGGCCCCGACGAGGTGCTGGTCCGCAGCCGCTACTCCGGGGTGAGCCGCGGCACCGAGACGCTGGTGTTCACCGGCAGTGTGCCACCGGGCCAGTACACGGCGATGCGCGCCCCGTTCCAGGAGGGCGACTTCCCCGCCCCGGTCAAGTACGGCTACCTCAGCGTGGGGGTGGTCGAGGCCGGCCCGGCGGCACTGCGCGGGCGGACGGTGTTCTGCCTGCATCCGCACCAGAGCGCGTACGTGGTGCCGGCCTCGGCGGTGATCCCGGTGCCGGACGACGTGCCGGCGGCCCGCGCGGTGCTCGCCGGCACGGTGGAGACGGCGGTCAACGCGCTGTGGGACGCCGCCCCGCTGGTCGGCGACCGGGTCAGCGTGGTCGGCGGCGGGATGGTGGGGTGCAGCGTGGCGGCCCTGCTGGCCCGGTTCCCCGGGGTACGGGTGGAACTGGTCGACGCCGATCCGGCGCGGGCGGCGGTCGCCGCGGCGCTGGGCGTCGACTTCGCCCTGCCTGCGGCGGCGACCGGGGGCCGGGACCTGGTGGTGCACGCCAGCGCCACCGCCGCCGGGTTGCAACGCAGCCTGGACCTGCTCGCCCCGGAGGGCACCGTGGTCGAGCTGAGCTGGTACGGCGACCGGCCGGTGGAGCTGTCACTCGGTGGGGCGTTCCACGCCGGCCGGTTGACGGTCCGCAGCAGCCAGGTCGGCACGGTGTCCCCCGCGCGGGCGTCCCGGCGGAGCTTCGCCGACCGGCTGACGCTCGCCCTGGAGTTGCTCGCCGACCCGGTGTTCGACGCGTTGCTGACCGGGCGGTCCCGCTTCGCGGAGCTGCCCGCCGTGCTCGACCGGCTGGCCTCGGGCGACCTGCCCGCGCTGTGCCACCTGATCACCTACGACGAGGAGACGCCGTGTTCAGCGTGACCGTACGGGACCACATCATGATCGCCCACAGCTTCCGGGGGGAGGTGTTCGGGCCGGCGCAGAAGCTGCACGGGGCGACCTTCGTCGTCGACGCCACCTTCCGCCGCACCGAACTCGACGACGACGGCATCGTGGTGGACATCGGCCGGGCGACCGACGAGCTGAAGGCGGTGCTGGCCGACCTGACGTACCGCAACCTCGACGACGAGCCGGCGTTCGCCGGGCAGAACACCACCACCGAGGTGCTGTGCCGGGCCATCGCCGACCGGCTCGCCGACCGGGTGCACGCCGGTGGGCTCGGCGCGGGTGCCCGGGAGCTGGCCGGGCTCACGGTCACCCTGCACGAGTCGCACATCGCCTGGGCCAGCTACGAGCGGTCGTTGTAGCCCGTGCGGGCGGTGCACGTCGTCCTGCCCGGCGACATCGACGACCCGGCCACCCCCAGCGGCGGCAACGCGTACGACAGGCGGGTCTGCGCCGGGCTGGCGGCGGCCGGCTGGACGGTGCGCGAGCACGGCGTACCCGGGAACTGGCCGCACCCCGACGAGGCGGCGCGGGCGCGGCTGGCCGGGCTGCTCGCGGCCCTGCCCGACGGGGCTGCGGTGCTCTACGACGGGCTGGTCGCCTCGACCGTGCCGGAGCTGCTGGCGGCGCAGGCGGGCCGGCTGCGTCAGGTGGTGCTGGTGCACATGCCGCTCGGCGACGACGCCGAGGCCCGCGCCCTGCCGCTGGCCGATGCGCTCGTCACCACCAGCGGCTGGACCCGGGAGTTGCTGCTGGCCAGGCATCCGGTTTCGCCGGACCGGGTGACGGTGGCGGTCCCCGGGGTCGACCCGGCCGACGTCGCCCCCGGCACGGCCGCCGGCACGGCGCTGCTCTGCGTCGCGGCGGTCACCCCGGTCAAGGGGCACGACGTGCTGCTCGACGCGCTGACCGGGCTGGTCGACCGGCCGTGGACGCTGGACTGCGTCGGCGCGCTGGACCGTGACCCGGCCTTCGTGGCCGGGTTGCGGCAGCGGGTGGACCGGGAGGGGCTCACCGGACGGGTGCGCTGGCACGGCCCGCTGACCGGGCCGGCGTTGAACGCGGCGTACGCCGGGGCGGATCTGCTGGTCCTGCCGTCGCGGGCAGAGACCTACGGGATGGTGGTGGTCGAGGCCGTGGCCCGGGGGATTCCGGTGCTGGGCAGCACGGTCGGCGGGGTGCCGGAGGCGCTGGGCCGGGCCGGTGACGGCGCCGCGCCCGGCGTGCTGGTGCCGCCGGGCGACCCGGTGGCCCTGGCCGGCGCCCTGCGCCGCTGGCTGCACTCGGCCGACCTGCGGGACCGGCTGCGCCACGCGGCCCGGGGCCGGCGGGCCGACCTGCCCGGGTGGCCGGGCACCGTGACGACGATCTGCCAGGTGCTGGACGGAGTGAGGACATGACCGCGTACGCCACCGAACCGTTCGCCGACTGGCTGCGGCTGCGGGAACCCGCCGACGCCG
The DNA here is from genome assembly GCF_016900955.1 of Micromonospora humidisoli. NCBI lineage: Bacteria > Bacillati > Actinomycetota > Actinomycetes > Micromonosporales > Micromonosporaceae > Micromonospora > Micromonospora humidisoli. The sequence goes on along the minus strand of NZ_JAFEUO010000006.1, from coordinate 226,707 downwards.
ACGCCCGCAGCGGGGAGCTGGTCGACCTGCTCCGCGCCCGGCTCACCGGCACCGGACCGGCCGCCGGTGCCGGGGCGTCGGACCTGTCGCCGGCCGGTGAGGGCGGGCCCGGGATGCTGGTGGCCGGCGTCGGGTCCGTCACGTCGCTGCGTGGGGACCGGCCGTGGGTGGTGCACGACCTGGGCAGCGGCACCGGGTCGATGCTGCGCTGGCTGGCCCCGCTGCTGCCCGGCCCGCAGCGTTGGGTGCTGCACGACCGGGACCCGGGGCTGCTGGAGCGGGCCGGCGCGGTGGTGCCGGTGGCCGCCGACGGCAGCCCGGTGGAGGTGACCACCCGGCGGGGCGACATCACCCGGCTGACCGCCGCCGACCTGGCCGACGCGGACCTGGTCACCGCGTCGGCGCTACTGGACATGCTCACCCCCGACGAGATCGCCCGGATCGTGGCCGCCTGCGTCGGGGTCGGCTGCCCGAGCCTGTTCGTGCTCTCGGTGGTCGGTCGGGTCCGGTTCGACCCCGCCGACCCGCTGGACGCCGAGATCGCCGCCGCCTTCGACGCCCACCAGCGGCGTACGGTCGACGGCCGGGTGCTGCTCGGCCCGGACGCCGCCGGGGCGACCGTCGCCGAGTTCGCCGGGCACGGGATGCCGGTGACCGTGCGGGAGACCCCGTGGCGGCTCGGGCCGCAGCAGGCGGAGCTGATCGTGGAGTGGTTCGACGGCTGGCTGGAGGCGGCCGTCGAGCAGCGCCCCGACCTGGCCGACCGGACCGCCGGGTACGCCAGGTGGCGGCGGGCCGAGGCGGCGGCCGGTCGGCTCACCGTCACCGTCGGCCACGAGGACCTGCTCGCCGGGGTGGAATGAACCGGTTCGCCGGCCGGTACGTGAGAAGGGACAGGATCTCCGGAGGAGGAACCGCGTGTCATCCGATGCCACCGGCACGTCACCCGCCCGTGCCCGTACGGCCTGGGCCTGGGTGAGCAATCTGGGCGGGGTGGCCCTGGTCGGCGCGCTGCTGTGGTGGCTGGGCACCGGCCCGGCCCTGGCCGGGTTGCGCCGGATCGACGCCCCGGCGGTGCTGGCCGCGCTGGCCCTGGGCGCGCTGGCCGCGGTCGGTTGCGCGTGGCGGTGGCGGCTGGTCGCCGAGGCGCTCGGCGTCCGGCTGCCGCTGGGCACGGCGGTGGCCGACTGCTACCGGGCGGTCTTCCTCAACGCGACGCTGCCCGGCGGGGTGCTCGGCGACGTGCACCGGGCGGTACGGCACGGCCGGGAGGCCGGTGACCTGGGCCGGGCGGTGCGGGCGGTGGTCTGGGAACGGACCGCCGGGCAGCTGGTCCAGGTGGTGCTGGCGGTGGCGCTGCTGCTGGCGTTGCCGTCGCCGGTGCGGCCGTACCTGCCGACGGTGACGGCGGTGGCGGTGGCGGTGGGCCTGGTGCTGGTGGTGCTGGTGCGGGCGCTGCCCCGGTCGGGGCCGTCGCGGCGGGCCCGCGCGGTGCGCGCCGCCGTCGCCGACGTGCGGGCCGGGCTGCTGGGCCGGCGGACCGGGCCGGGGGTGCTGCTGACCTCGACCGTGGTGGTGGGCTGCCACCTGGGCACGTTCGTGCTCGCGGCCCGGGTGGCGGGGGTCACCGCGCCGTTGTCGGTGCTGGTGCCGCTGACCCTGCTGGCATTGTTGGCGATGGGCCTGCCCGCCAACATGGCGGGTTTCGGCCCGCGCGAGGGCGTCGCCGCCTGGGCGTTCGGGGCCGCCGGCCTCGGTGCCGCCGAGGGGGTGGCGACCGCCCTGGTGTACGGAGCACTGGTGCTGGTGGCGGCCCTGCCGGGCGCCGCCGTGCTGGTGCTGCGGGGTCGCCCGTCCGCGCTGCGTGGACGACCGGGTGACCGTACGGTGGGAAGCCAGGGTGGTTCCTCACCGGTACCCGCTGCCGGGCTCGCCGGCAGCGCCTGACAGAGGAGACACATGTACGACGCACTGCCGGCCGCGACGGTCCGGACACAGGTCACCGTCCCGCTGCGGTTCCCCGACGGGTACGCCACCACGGCCCGGGTCTTCTCCTTCGACGGGCTGGTGGACGGGCGGGAGCACCTGGCGTTCGGGCTGGGCGACTGGGCGGGCGCGCTGCGCCGGCACGCGGCGGGCGGGGCGGCGCCGCTGGTCCGCCCGCACAGCGAGTGCCTGACCGGGGACGTCTTCGGCAGCCAGCGCTGCGACTGCGGCCCGCAACTGCGCGAGGCGGTCCAGCGGATCTCCGACGCCGGGGGTTTCCTGCTCTACCTGCGGCAGGAGGGGCGCGGCATCGGCCTCTACCCGAAGCTGGACGCGTACGCCCTGCAGGACGCCGGGTTGGACACCTACGAGGCGAACGTGGCGCTCGGGCACGACGAGGACGAACGGGACTACCGGGCCGCCGCACAGATGCTGGCGGTGCTGGAGGTGCCGGAGCTGGTGCTGCTGAGCAGCAACCCGGACAAGGCCGAGCAGTTGACCCGGCTGGGGGTGACGGTCGCCGAGGTGGTGCCGACCGGGGTGTTCCTCTCCCCCGCCAACGCCGACTACCTGGCGGCGAAGGCCAGCCGGGCCGCCGCCCGGGCCGTCGACCTGCCGTCGTTGAACTGAGATGGGTGTCGTACCGGCCGGGACGGCGGCCACCGCCGTGCCGGCGACAACAGCCACCGCCGTGCCGGCGTCGACCGGGCGGCCGTACGTGCTGTTGAGCTGCGCCACGTCGATCGACGGCTACATCGACGACGCCACGCAGGAGCGGCTGCTGCTGTCCAATGCCGAGGACATGGAGCGCATCGACGCCGTCCGGGCCGGGTGTGACGCGATCCTGGTCGGGGCGGGCACGATCCGGGCCGACGATCCCCGGCTGGTGGTCCGCTCGGCGCGGCTGCGGGCCGCCCGGCAGGCCGCCGGGTTGCCGCCGTCGCCGGTGAAGGTGACGATGACCGCCCGGGGGCTGCTGGACCCGCAGGCCCGCTTCTTCACCGTCGGGGACGCCGAGAAGGTCGTCTACTGCGCCTCACCGGCGGTGGACACGACCACCGAGCTGCTGGCCGGGCTGGCCACGGTGGTCGACGCCGGTGACCCGTTGGACCCGGCCCGGGTGCTGGCCGACCTGGCCGGCCGGGGGGTGGGGCGGCTGATGGTGGAGGGCGGCGCGGCGGTGCACGCCCAGTTCCTGACCGCCGGCCTCGCCGACGAGCTGCACCTCGTGGTCGCCCCGTTCTTCGTCGGCGACCGACGGGCCCCCCGGTTCGTCGGTGACGGCGCGTTCCCGTGGCATCCGGGCCGGCGGGCCCGGGTCGCCGAGGTACGCCAGATCGGCGACGTGGTGCTGACGCGGTACGCCCTGTCGGAGCGCTGCGCCGGCGGGGTGCCGGGATGAGCGACAATCGCCCGATGGGGTGCGCATCGTGGCGGGAGATCCTGTCGGCCCAGCTCGACGGGGAGGAGACCGCCGAGGAGCGGGTGGCGGTGCAGGCGCACCTCGACGGCTGCGCGGACTGCCGTGCCTGGCACGGGGTCGCCGCGATGGTGACCCGGCGGGCCCGGACCCGGGTGGTGACGACGGCACCGGACCTGACCGGGGCGATCCTCGCCGCCGTGCCGCCACCGACGCCCCGGCGCGTCGTGCGGTGGCGCGGTGGGCTGGTCACCGGGTTGCGGACGGCGCTGGGCCTGCTCGGCGCGGTCCAGCTCGCCCTCGGGTTGGCCCAGGTGGGTCAGGGTGTCAACGCCGAGCACCTGCACCCGGCGGGGCAGCACCTGTGGCACGAGTCGGCGGCGTGGAACGTGGCGGTGGGCGCCGGTTTCCTGTTCGTCGCGCTGCGGCGTACCCCGCCGGCCGGGTTGTTGCCGATGCTCAGCGCCTTCGTCGCCACCCTGGTCCTGCTGTCGATCAACGATCTGGTCACCGCGCAGGTGGCGGTGCCCCGGCTGGTCAGTCACGGGTTCCTGGTCGGTGGCTACCTGATCACGGTGCTGTTGTACCGGCTGGGTCCGCGTCCGGCCGGCCCGCCGCAGGGGCGGCGCACCGGGCGGTCCCGGTGGCGGTTGCGGCTCGACGACCTCGACGAGGCCCGCCCGGTCGCGGCGCAGCCGTACGGTGCGCAGGCCCGGGACCGCCGGGCGGCCTGAGCCGCGCCGACCGTAAGCCTCTGGCAAGGTTTGCGGCGGGCCGGGCCGGGGTGCGCGGGGCTACGCTGACCGGCACGACAGGGAGGTGCCGGTGGCGCAGCGGGTGCTGGTGGTCGACGACGACCGGACGGTCAGCGACGTGGTGTGCCGCTATCTGGAGCACGCCGGCTACCAGGTGGACCACGTCGGGGACGGGGCCGCCGCGCTGGCCGCCGTGGCCGCCGCGCCGCCGCAGCTGGTGGTCCTGGACGTGATGCTGCCGGTGCTCGACGGGTTGGAGGTGTGCCGGCGGCTGCGGCAGCGGCCGGACGGCGTACCCATCGTGATGTTGACCGCCCGGGGCGACGAGGCGGACCGGATCCTCGGCCTGCAACTGGGCGCGGACGACTACCTGAGCAAGCCGTTCTCCCCCCGGGAGCTGGTGCTGCGGGTCCGATCGGTGCTGCGCCGGGCCGGCGGTGAACCGGTCACGGCGGCGGCGCGGGTGCTCGACGACGGCGGGTTGACCGTGGCGACCGGCCCCCGGGTGGCCCGGCTGCACGGGCGGGAGCTGGCCCTGACCCTGCGCGAGTTCGACCTGCTCGCCCACCTCATGCAGCATCCCACCCGGGCGCTGTCCCGGGCCGAGCTGCTGGAACGGGTCTGGGGGTGGCGGTTCGGCGACCAGTCCACGGTGACCGTGCACGTACGCCGGCTGCGGGAGAAGATCGAGGACGATCCGGCCAACCCGCGCCGCATCGTCACGGTCTGGGGTGTCGGCTACCGGTACGAGCCGGTCGATGACTGACCTGGCGCTGATCTTCGGGGCGGCGCTGGTCGCGGCGGGCGGGGTGGGGCTGCTCGGTGCCGGGGTGCTGCGGCTGCTGCGCGGCCGGTCCATCACCGTGCACGTCACGGTGCTGCTGGCGATGACGGTGGGCGCGGTGGTGGCCGGGGTGGCGGTGATCGCCGAGGCGATGTTCCTCTCCCCGCACGACCTGGAGGTGGTGTTGATCACCGTCTCGGCGGCGGCCCTGGTCAGCCTCGCGGTCGGCTGGCTGTTCGCCAGGCGGCTCGCCTCGGCGGCGGTCTGGGCCGACCAGGCGCGGGCCCGGGAACGGCGGATCGAGAAGGGGCGGCGGGACCTGGTCGCCTGGGTCTCGCACGACCTGCGGACCCCGCTGGCCGGGCTGCGGGCGATGGCGGAGGCGCTGGAGGACCGGGTGGTCGCCGACCCGGACACGGTCGACGAGTACCACCGCCGCATCCGGGTGGAGACCGACCGGATGACCCGGCTGGTCGACGACCTGTTCGAACTGTCCCGGATCAACGCCGGGGCGCTGCGGCTGTCGCTGTCGGCGGTGCCGCTGGGTGACGTGGTCTCCGACGCACTGGCCGGCACCGCGCCGCTGGCCGCCGCCCGCCGCATCCGGCTGGTGTCCGCCGCCTCGGGCTGGCCGACGGTGGCCGCCAGTGAGCGCGAGTTGAGCCGGGTGGTGGGCAACCTGCTGCTCAACGCGGTGCGGTACACGCCGGCCGACGGCACGGTACGGGTCAACGCCGGGCGCGACGGTGACGTCGCCTGGCTGGCCGTCGCCGACACCTGCGGCGGCATCCCGGAGGCCGACCTGCCCCGGCTGTTCGACGTGGCGTTCCGGGGCGAGCCGGCGCGCACCCCGCACGCGGGCAGCGGGCCGCTGGCCGGGTCCGGCGGGTTGGGGCTGGCCATCGTGCGCGGGCTGGTCGAGGCGCACGGCGGCCGGGTGGACGTGCACAACGTCGCCGAGGGCTGCCGGTTCGTCGTCCGGCTGCCGTTGGCGACCGGCTGACGGCGGCGCGCGGCGGGCCTGCGGCGCGACGGCGGACCGCACGGGTCAGGCGCCGAACTCCTCGGCGATGTCCATCACGTAGCGGCCGTAGTCGGAGCCGGCCATGGCGGCGCCGAGCCGGTGGCAGGCCGCCGCGTCGATGTAGCCCATCCGCAGCGCCGTCTCCTCCAGGCAGGCGATCCGGACGCCCTGGCGTTCCTGCATGGTCTGCACGTAGACGCTGGCCTGTAGCAGTGACTCCGGGGTGCCGGTGTCCAGCCAGGCGAAGCCGCGCCCGAGGTCGACCAGGCGGGCCCGACCCCGGTCGACGTAGACCCGGTTGACGTCGGTGATCTCCAGTTCTCCCCGGCGGGACGGCCTGATGTTCTTGGCGATGTCGACGACCTCGTGGTCGTAGAGGTACAGGCCGGTGATGGCGCGGTTGGAGTGCGGTTGGGACGGTTTCTCCTGGATGTCGCGCAGGGTGCCGTCGGGGCCGGTGACGCCGACGCCGTAGCGCTGCGGGTCGTGGACCGGGTAGCCGAACAGGGTGCAGCCGCTGACCGCGGCGGTCTCCTCGCGCAGCAGCCGGGAGAACGCGGTGCCGTGGAAGATGTTGTCGCCCAGGATCAGCGCGCTGGGGTGGCCGGCGACGTGGTCCGCGCCGATCAGGAACGCCTCGGCGATGCCGCGTGGCTCGGGTTGCGCGGCGTAGGAGATGGCCAGGCCGAGCCGGGAGCCGTCGCCGAGCAGCAGCCGGAACTGCGGCAGGTCGGCCGGCTTGGCGATGACCAGGATGTCCCGGATGCCGGCCAGCATCAGCACCGACAACGGGTAGTAGATCATGGGCTTGTCGCCGACGGGCAGGAGCTGTTTGGACACCGGCACGGTCATCGGGTACAGCCGGGTGCCCGACCCTCCCGCCAGGACGATCCCCTTCACGGGTCCTTCCCTCCTCCGGCCGTCGACGCCGCCGCGGCGGTCGGGCCGGTTCAGTCGAGTCCGCGGATGAGGTGCGGCTCGGTGTCCGGCTCCGACCAGTCGCACTGCCCACGCCGGTTCGCCCGTCCCCAGGCATCCAGGGCGGAGGGCGTCGCGGCCACGCCGGCCGGCCGGGTGGTACGGGGGCGTCCGGGCCCGGGGCGGGCCTCGTCGTCGTCGGCGTTGTCGGCCATCGTGTTCCCCATTCCGGGACGCCTCCCATCGTGACCCCGGCGACGGGCCGGGCGCATCTTCGTCGTTGCCCAGGTCAACGGTCGAATCGACGTCCGGCGACGGGTGAACCGTGGGTATCGCTTTTCCGACATCATTCCCCGACCCGGGCGCATCGGGCCATGGCCGCAATCATCACCGGCTAGACGAGGGGTACGCATCCGGAAAAGGCAGCTGTTAGCGCCATTCGGATTGCGCGCCGTTGACCATGCATTGAGGGTGCCCTAGCATTGAGGTCAGCTGATTCGACAAAACCGACAAAGCACTTTTCCTGCCATCAATCCACCAGTTGCCGGTGCCGCCCCGGGGGACGTCGCGGAGCCGGAACGACGCTGCATCGTCGCAGCCCAGACAGGCGATTCACGTCGTAGGAGACCAGCACCCACCATTACGCTCGCCGGGGGCACGATGGAAGACCACAGCAGCAGGGCGGTCCGGCGGGTCATCGCCGAAATGCACCAGAATCTAGGTAAGCAATTCAGCGTGGACGAGATGGCGCGGACCGCCCTGCTGAGCAAGTACCACTTCTGCCGGGTGTTCCACAGGGTGACCGGAGTGTCACCGGGACGCTTTCTCTCGGCGATCCGATTCCAGCGCGCCAAGCACCTGTTGCTGGCCACCTCGTGGAGCGTCACCGACATCAGTCACCACGTCGGCTATACCAGTGTCGGCACGTTCAGCGCCCGGTTCAGCTCCAGCGTCGGCCTCTCCCCCTCCACCTACCGCCGCCTCGGCCGCAGCCCGGGACGGGAGGACCCGTACCGGGCGCTGTGCCCGATCCGCCCCGACCCGGCCGACACCACCGGGCCGACGGTACGCGGGCAGGTCCGGGCGCTGCCCGGGGAGGCGCCCGACTGGATCTTCGTGGGGCTGTTCCCGGAACGCATCCAGCAGGGCAGGCCGGTCAGCTCCACGGTGCTGCCCGGCCCCGGACCGTACCTGCTGGGGCCGGTGCCCCCGGGCACCTGGTTCGTCCTGGCCCACGCGGTGTACCGCCGCCGGTTGGCCACCGGCACCCGCCCGCTGCTGGTCGGGCACCACGGCCCGGTGACGGTCGGCGGGCACTCCCGGTCGGTCCGGGCCGACCTCACCCTGCGCCCCATGCGCACCTTCGATCCGCCCGTGGTACACGCCGCCGGGCTGCCGGCACTGCTGCGCACCGGCTGACCGGCGCACCGACCGACGGCGTACCGGAGACCGGCGCGGCGCACCCGCGACACCGGACACGGGCGTGGGGCCGCCCCGACGGGACGACCCCACGTGGTCGTGGACCAGGTCAGCGGGCAAGCGCCGGTGCCGCCGGACTGACCGGCACCGACTCCCGACGACGCTCGCGACCGCGGTCGCGCCACCAGATGCCCCACCACATCAGGCCCCGGACGGCACAGACGATGGTCACGGCGAAGAACAGCGTGTAGACCACGTTGAACGCGACCAGCACCCCGTAGACCCCGGCCACCGCCGAACCGAACATGAACTGGTTGCGGCCCCGCGACGGCGTCGTGCCCGGGTCGGTGATCATGTAGTTGGTGAACAGGACGAAGGCCACCCCGGTCATCGGCACCAGCGCCGCCCAGATCGCCACGTCCAGCACCAGCGCGCGGACCACCGCCTGGATGACGAACCCGCCGAGCCAGCCGACGATCAGCAGCACCTTGCGGGTCAGCATGGCGTTGAGCACCGTGCCGGCGGTGATGATGACCAGCGGGACCATGATGCTGATCGCGTCCGGCACGTTCTCGGTGAACTGGTAGGGCGGCGCGATGTTGACCCAGGAGAAGGCCAGCAGCGTCACCGTGATCCCGAAGTTCGACGGGTTCATGAAGTGCCGCATCCGGCCGTTGACCGGTGCCCGCAGGGCGGTCTTGGCCCCGATCGCGACGACCACGGCGAACGCCACCGGCCAGAACCGGTCGTTGGCGTAGAGCAGCATGTTCGCCGCCAGCGCGGTGATGTGGGTGGGCAGCAGGAAGGTGTACATCCCCCAGACCCCGTTGCCACTGAACGCGGGCCGCCGCTTGCCGGCCCACGCCGACACCATCTCGATTCCGATCTCGGCGGTGTAGCCGACCAGCAGGGCGAAGAACGGCCAGGTCCACGGCTGTTCGAAACCGAGCAGGGTGTAGCCGATGATGTTGAAGATCGACATCGACATGGCGAAGTTGCGCAGCGCCAGGTAGCGCGGGTCCTTCGCGTCCACCCGGGGCACCGCCGGTCGGGCCGTGGGCGGGGCCGCCGGGTCGACGGGCCGGACCCCGCCCGGGACCGTACGCACCGCGGCGTCGGTCACGTCTTCCTGTCTGACGTCAGTCATCGGGTGATCTCCTGGGCGTCGGCGGTCAGCATCAGGTCGTGCCAACCGGAGGTGAGCGAGAGGGTCTGCTTGTGGGTCGCACCGGTCAGGTCACGCCAGCACACCTCGGCCGACACCGGACGGTCCCCGGCGGAGCCCAGCCCGAAGAAGACGTCGAAGCTGCGCTTGCCCGAGTGACCACCGCCGCCGTCGAGCTGGGCGATCTGGGTGAGCCCGTCGGCGGTACGGATCTTGACCTGGGCGCCGTAGGCGGGCGTCCGGGCGTCGGCCGCGCCGCCGACCGTCGGCCGGTGCAGGCGCAGCCCGAGGAAGCCGCCGGGGGACGAGGCGGTGTTGCGGTAGAAGGCCGGCGGTCCCCACTGGCGGGCGACCGCGAAGTCCTGCACACCGTCGGCGTTGGTGTCGGCCACCGCGACGCCCCGGGTCGGGATGGGCACGTCGAGGCCGAGTTCGGCGTTGAGGTTGACGAACGTCTTGCCCTGCCGCACCCAGAACGCCAGCTTGTCGTTGCCGGCGATGTCGTCGCCCGGCTCCGCCTTCGGCCACATCGCCGGGTTGCGCAGCATCAGGTCGTTGGACATCGCCAACTCCTGGAGCCAGGCCCACCGGCTGGTGGTGCCCTTGACGAACCCGTCGGCCTGCACCACCTCCAGGGAGCCGTTGTTGTCGAAGTCGGCCATCTTGGCGTCCCAGCCCCAGCCGGTCCAGGCCATGTTCAGCTTGGACGCCTTGTTGTCGTACGGGGCCACCCCGCGGGTGAGCTTGTCCCGTGCGTCCTGCGGGCTGCCGGCGTTGTTCATCCAGACGAAGTTGCTCTCCTCCAGGCCCCAGGAGCTGGTGATGTTGCTGACGAACATGTCGAACCTGCCCCGGTTGTCGAGGTCACCGAAGTCGATCGACATGCCCTTGAAGGAGTCCTGACCGAGCACCATCGACTTCGGGGTGAACGCGCCCCGGCGGCCGTGGACCTCGGCGAACCTGATCCGGCCCGGGGTCGAGACATTGTGCAGCAGGTGGTCGTGGCCGAAATCGTTGGCCAGGTACAGCTCGGGCAGCAGGTCGCCGTCGATGTCGGCGGAGCCCGCCCCGAGGGTCCAGCCGGTGGAGGCCGGCCCGGGGACCGCCTTCTGCTCGACGTACCGGATCGACGGCTGGTCACCGCCGGTGGCCGCGTCCCACCGCAGCATGTGCGCCCCGCCGGCGTTGCGCGCGTGCGACATGGAGGCGTTCATCTGGACGTTCGGCTGCCCGTCCGGGTCGAGCACCTGGGTGTCGGGGAAGTAGTTGAACACGCCGATGTCCGGGCGGCCGTCGCCGTCGAAGTCGGCGACCGCCACCGCGTTGGTGTTCCACAGCGCGCCCTGGTAGCGGTTGCCCGGACCGGGCTGGGTGGGGATGAGCTCGGTCGGCGCGTAGCTGCCCAGCCGCAGGTCGGTGGCGCTGGCCCGGTGCAGGAACAGCACCGGGGTCCGGCCCCAGTAGTAGACCAGCAGGTCGGTGCGGCCGTCGAGGTTGTAGTCGCCGGGCACGCACCCCATCGGCGCCATCGTGGTGTCGGTGGGCAGCGGGCGGGGGTCGAGGACGAAGGGCTGGTAACGGTCCCCGCTGTCAGGCGCCGGGGTCACCACGGCGGTGTCGCTGCGGGTGTCGACCAGGCACAGGTCGTCGGCCACGCCGTTGCCGTCCAGGTCGTTGAGGGCGATCGCCGCCCCGACCGAGGAGACCCAGGACTTGATGTGCTCGTACTCCGGGTTCACCTCGCGGACCGCGCGGGCGGTGGGTGCGGGTGGCAGCGCGATGGGCAGTTCGGCGAACTGGAACCGTGCGGCCAGCTCCGACCGCTCGGCTGCGGACGCCTCCGGGCGCTGTGCCACGACGAAGAGAATGCTCAGCAGAACGAGCACAAAGGCTGCGGGAGTTGCGCGGCGAAGGAAGCCGGCAGATTGAGACGGCAACAGTCCCCCTACGATTTCGTGGGCGCGTCGTTCGCCCGTTGACTGGTCACTCGGAAGCGCCACCGAACGGCTGGAGATACTGATGATTACCACCCTCCGCGGCGGGGTGAATAACCAACTCTTAAGCCACCGATCAGATGACTCTCGCCCTTTCAGGGGCCACGAACATCGTCAGCCAGAAGCCGAATGGAGTCTTCTCATGGCTTGCTCTCCACCCACTGCGGGGCAGCCGTCGGCACATCGATCACACCGTCACAGCGCGTCCGGCAGCGGTCGCGATGCGTCAAAGTTCTCTGACTTTGCTCTCCTGAACCCTCACCTGACCTGGCCTCAGCCGTGGTGATAGCTACCGCTTAATGGTCTTTGCCGTCTTTCTTCCCCGCAGAGCCGGGCACGCCCGGCCCACCTGCCAGATCGGACGAATCACCGCGCAACACCCCGGTCACCAACCGTCACCTCCCCCGAAAAAAGGCCGCACGCTGCGCCGATGAGGCCGAGGACCACCCGACGGATAGCGAGGATCTCCACTGGCAAATAGGGGAGGGATCGATAGCACGACTATCCATGTTGCCGGCCCCGCCGCTCATTGCCGCCTATCTTTGGTCGCGCTAGCATCAACTCGGCCACAACGGCCAGAGGCAATTTCGACGGCCGCATCCGCGTTTATGCATTGATCGAGACTAAAGGCTCCATCAATCAGCCGGCATAGACACCGTACGCACGCAGTCGCCACAGCCGTGCCCGGAGGATGCCAGCGGCCGACGAATCGAGCACCCTGGGGGAGACCGTGGAAGACGTCATTGAACGGGCGGTGGAGCGAGCCATCGTCACGATGCGGGACAACATCGCCGAGCCGATCACCATCGACGACATGGCCCGTGCCGCGATGTTCAGCAAGTTCCACTTCTCAAGGATCTTCCGCCGGGTCACCGGCGTCTCGCCCGGTCGCTTCCTCTCCGCCATCCGCCTCCAGGAGGCCAAGCACCTGCTGGTCTCCACCACCCTGAACGTCGCCGACATCAGCCTGCGCGTCGGCTACAACAGCGTCGGCACGTTCAGCTCACGGTTCACCCGCAGCGTCGGCATGTCCCCCACCGCCTACCGGCGCTACCGGGGCTTCAGCACGCGCATTCCGCAGGACGAGACCAGGGGTGCCTCGGGGGGACGCACCTCGACCATCCGGGGCACCGTGGCCGGCCCCGACCAGGAGGATCTCGGTTTCGTCTTCGTCGGGCTCTTCCCCGACCCGCTGCCCGAGGGGCGGCCCGTCCGGTGCGCGGTGCTCAACGGCGCCGGCGCGTTCGAGTTGGAGACGGTCCCGGAGGGCCACTGGTACCTGCTCGTGCAGTCGGTACGCCCCGACGGCTCCCTGACCGACGCCCACGACCTGGACCCCGACCACATCTTCGTCGGCTCGCACGGGCCGATCGTCGTCCGCCGCGACCAGGTGGTCCCCCCGATCGACATGCACCTCAAGCCGGCCCGCTCCATCGACCCGCCGGTGCTGCTCGCCCTGCTCGACATCCGCCGGATGGCGCTCGACCAGGTCGGCTACCGGGTCGAGGCGGCCTGACCCGGCCCACCCCACACGGACGGCGGTGTACCCCACCAGCGGGTGGGGTACGCCGCCCCGTCGTGTCCGCCGCCCGGCCGGGTCGGCCGGTGTCCCCCGGGCGACCGCCAGGTCCCACCGGCCCGAACCACCGGGCGACAGGCGGCGGCGACGGGCAGCCGGCAGGCCACGGACCACGGGCCACGGACCACGGACCACGGGCCACGGACCACGGACCACGGGCCACGGACCACGGACCACGGACCACGGACCACGGACCACGGACCACGGGCCACGGGCCACGGGCCACGGGAAGGATGCCCTCCGGACGGGCCGGCCCCGCCCGGGGATCGGGCGGGGCCGGCGGCGGGACGGGTCCGTGCCCCGCAACGCGTCCGGACGGGTCAGTGCTCCGGCGGGTCCTCCGGATCGGAGGCGACCTTCGGCCGACGCAGCAGGATCACCGACAGGGCGACCAGCAGCCCCAGGTCCAGCACCAGCAGCAGACCGTCCAGGGGGTCGGTGCCGACATGCTGGTGTCCGGTGGCGGGCGCGACGTCCGCCGGCGGCAGCAACGGCGCGGCGCCGACGGCGAACACGCTACGCCCGGTGCTCTGCCGCCCGTCGGCGAGCCACACGTGGTAGGCGACCGTGTAGCTGCCCTGCGGCAGGGCGGGCACCGACACCACCAGCTCGGTCCCGTCGCGCCGGGACGCGCCGGTGGCCACCTGCGGGCCCTGCGCCGGGGTCAACGACACGTGTGCCTCGTCCGGGTCCGGAGGACCGGGCAGCCGCAGCCGTACCTCGGTCGGCCCGGTGGCCAGTCGGCTGCCGTCCGCCGGCACCACCACGGCGTCGACCGTCTCGGCCGGCCCGGGGGTGGACGGCGAACGCAGCCACAGCGCGGTGGCCACGGTCACCAGCACCACGGCGACGGCCGCCGTACGCGGCCCGAAGAAGCCACGACGGCGGCCGTCCTGTCCGGCGGTGGTCATGCCGGCGTGAGCGCCCTGACCGAACGGGGAGCGCAGGTGCAGGCCATCGTGGCCCGCTCGGCGGCGTTCGGTCGCAGGTGCAGGTACATCGCGACCACCATCGGCAGGAAGACGACCGTGTTGTAGAACAGGTGCAGCTCGACCCGGGGCACGACCAGTTGGAGAATGCTGGTCGGTGCCGGACGGTCGAACAGGAAGTTGCCCGTCTGCGCCTGGAGCAGCAGCAGCAGGTGCTCGATGTGGTGCCAGAACTGGATCACCAGGGCGACCGTCCACCAGGTGCGGGCCCGGCCGACGAAGCCGGGACGCAGCAGGGCCAGCCCGATCAGCATCACGATGGCGTACCCGTAGTGCAGCCACTCGGAGGTGACCAGCCACGGCACGGCCATCCCCAGCACCCCGCGCGACTGCGGGACCGGCCAGCCCAGCACCCAGATCTGGAACGCCTGGGCGAGGTGCTCGGCCCAGTGTGCCAGCACCACGAGCATGTACAGGTTCAGCGCCATCCGGTGATAGGGGCCGTTGAGCAGGCCGAGCGGGCCCGATCGGGGCTGGTGGGATACGGCTTGGTTCGACATGTCGGGTGGTCTCCCCCATCGGTCGACGGACACCGGCACCGCAGCGGGCCGGGGGACGGCAGCACGCCGTCCCTCCAGGCTGGAACCCGCAGCGGTGGTTGTCGTCTTCGAACGTGCCGGATCTGCCCCGGGCGGGTGCTCAGGCGCCGGCCGGCCGCTCCGCCGACGTGGCGCAGCAGCGCGCCAGGTGACTCTCCTGGGCCATCCGGCGCATCGCCTCGAAGGCCACCTCGGACAGCACGTTCCAGACCGCCATCGCGGTGGCGGAGTGCGCCGACTCGTGCTGGAACTCGTGCGTCACGATCCGCTGCGCGCTCTCGGCGTGCTCGCTGAACACGTCGATGTCGCAGTCGGCGTCCAACCGCTGCAACGCGGTCAGCACGTGGGCCAGGGTGTCGCGGCCCGGCGAGGCGACGTCGACCTCCCAGCCGAGCCGGTCGATGAACGCATCGACCTGGACCCGGGCCGGGCCGACGTCGGGCGCGTCGTCCTCCTCGGGCTGGTCGGGAAAGAGCGCCCAGATGGTGGCCCGGCACTGCGCGCCCAACGCCAGTCCCTTGTCGTCGAGGGCGGCCAGCACCCGGCGTACCGAGGACAGGCTCAGTCGCCCGATGCCGGCCAGCACCCGGATCAGCTGGAGCCGGGCGAGGTGCTCCTCGCCGTACTCCGCCTGGTTACGTGCGGTGGGCCGACCCGGTGGCAGCAGGCGCTCCCGGATGTAGAACTTGATCGTCGGAAGTGGAACACCACTGATCCTGGCCAGATCTGAGATGCGCATCCGTCCCCCCAGGGTCCCGGTGGCCACCGCCGGACGCCGTCTGCGGCGGGGCTCCGCCGCCCGGCTGCGGTCGGCCCGAACGTAACGGCGGTGGCACCGCCGTGGACAGCGGACGCCGGGCAGCACGGCGGGTGAAGGCCGTCGGCGCATCCGCGATGACGGCTGCGGAACCACCCGTCGGCACGACGGCGGCTCCATGGGCAGGGCGGGCACCTCGGGCCGTACCGGCCGGGGTGGTCGCCGCGCATCCGGGACTCATCGCACCTCCCCCAGCACGATGAGCAACCTGAGAGTTGCTCAGCGCAATAGTAACCAGTGCGGCCTGCTCGCAGGTTATTCGATGTTGCTGAACCCCGCTTCGTGCCTGGGGTCCGGGGGTCACGTCAGGGCCCGTACCGTCATCGGCAGGCCGCCGCGGATCCGCAGCGACAGCATGGGCTCGGGCACCACCCGGTGCCCGGCCGGGGTGTGCAGCCGCAGCCGGCGGCTCACCATCGCCACCACGAAGACCGCCTCCATCAACCCGAGGTGGTTGCCGACGCAGAACCGCGGCCCCGCGCCGAACGGCACGTACGCGTAGCGCGGCCGGTCGGCCGACGCCGACGGCGAGAACCGCTCCGGGTCGAACCGGTCCGGGTCGTCCCAGTAGGCCCGGTGCCGGTGCAGGGTGTACGGGCAGATCAGCACGTCGGTGCCGGCGGGCACCGCGTAGCCGCCGACCTCGTCGGCCTCCTGCGCCCGGCGGGACAGCATCCACACCGGAGGGTAGAGGCGCATCGCCTCACTGAGCACCATCGAGGTGTACGTCAACCGGGGCAGATCCTCGTAGGTCGGCGACCGGTCACCCAGCACCTCCAGCGCCTCGGCCCGCACCCGGTCCCAGACCTGCGGGTGCCGGTCGAGCAGGTGGAAGGTCCAGCCGAGGGTGCTGGCGGTGGTCTCGTGCCCGGCCAGCAGCAGGGTGGTCAGCTCGTCGCGCAGCCGCCGCCGGCCCACCGCCGGGTCGGTCTCCCGCCGGGTCGAGGCCAGCAACCGCGACAACGCGTCGTCCTGGTCCTCGTGGCCCGGCCGGGACCGCCGCCGCACGGCCAACTCGTCGACGATCCCCGCCAGTTCCCGACGGGCCCGCCGGAACCGCATCTGCTGCGGCAGCGGCACCCACATCGGCACCAGGTTCATCGACGCCATCTCGAACATCGCCTGGTCCTGCATGGACTCGAAGGCCGCCCCGAGGGACCGGAAGCCGCTCAGGTCGGCGTCGAGCAGGGTCCGCCCGAGCACCCCCAGGGTGAGCCCGGTCATCTCCCGCAGGATGTCGACCGGCTCGCCGCCGTCGTACGTCTCCAGCCGGTCGACCAGCCGCGCGGCCTCCTCGGCGACGATCCCGGCCTGCTGGGCGATGCGGCGGGCCTGGAACACCGGCTGGATCACCCGGCGCTGCTCCCGCCACAGCTCACCCTCGCTGGTCAGCAGCCCGTCGCCGAGCGCCCGGCGGGCGTGCATCAGCCCGATGCCCTTGTGGTAGTTCTGGCTGTTGTCGGCCAGCACGTGCTTGGCGTGGTCGGGGTGGTTGAAGAAGTGCAGCCCCCGCCCCGGGCCGAGGCGCACCGCGTCGCCGTAGGTCTCGGCGGCGGAGCGCATCAGCCCGAGCCGGTCCCGGCCGAGCTTCCACAGGGTGCCCAGCATCGCCACCCCGGTCGGCCCCCGGGGGACGACCCGGGGCGCGACGGTGGTCATCGGACCACTCCGCTGGGCATCGGGGTGATCTGCCGGAACCGACCGTGCAGGAACAGCACCGCGTCCTCCTCGTGACGTTTCTCGGCCGACAGCAGCCGGCCGACGAAGATGGTGTGGTCGCCGCCCTCGTAGTCGCGCCACAGGGCGCACTCGAAGGAGGCCAGCGCCCCGGTGATCAGCGGCGCTCCGGTCAACCGGCCGGGCTGCCAGTCGACGACGTCGAACTGGGCGGCACCGAGCGGCCGGCGGCGGTCGGCGAAGTGCCGCGCCACGTGCTCCTGGTCGGCGGCGAGCACCGACACGGCGAAGCTGCCGGCGGCCACCAGGTGCCGGTGCATGACCGCCTCCCGGTCCACGCAGACCAGCAGCAGCGGCGGGTCCAGCGACACCGAGGTGAAGGCGTTCGCGGTCATCCCGTGCGGGGATCGACCCCCGACGGTGACCACGGTGACGCCGGTGGCGAAGGCGGCGAAGGCCCGCCGCAGCGCCGCCGGGTCGACCGCCGGCTCGTCGTCGCCAAGGGGCTTGTCCATGGTGGTCTCCTCGCCGTCACTGGGCCCGGACGGTGGCCGTGTAGGGCGCCAACGCCCGGGTCAGCGCCTCCGGCACCCGGGTCGGCGCGGTCCGGTTGTTGGGCCCGCGCATACAGGCCACCCGCTGCCGCCCCCGGGCGACCAGCGTCTCGCCGCCGCCCGGGTCGAGGCGTACGTAGTCGAAGCTGAACTCCAGCTGGGTCTGCACCAGGTCGACCAGGCGCATCCGGATCGACAACTCGTCGAAGGCGGTGATCTCGGCGAAGAACTCGCAGTCGACCTTCAGGGTGAACAGCTTCAGGTCGTCCTGGAGGTCGGCCAGCACGTCCGGGGCGTGCTGCTTGAGGAACATCTCCCGGCACCGTCCCTGCCAGCGCAGGTAGTTGACGTAGTAGACGTTGCCGACGATGTTGGTCTCCTCGAAACCCACCGTGTGCGGGTACTCGAAGTACTTGTCCATGCTCAACTCCACCCGTCGGTGAGCACGGTGAACACCACCGGTTGCGGGATGTCCACCAGGCTCGTGGCGAACGTGGCGACGCGCAGCGGACCCGAGGCCAGGACCACCCAGCCGTCGGGACCGCCGGGCGTCAGGGTCAGCGGCGAGTCCGCCGGCAGGCCCACCTTGCGCAGGCACTCCACCGCGCCCCACACCCGGGTCGCCGCGGTGTGCGCGCTCTCGTCCCGGTCCCCGGCGATCAGCGCGGCCAGTCCGGCGTGGACGCCCAGCAGGCCCGCCCAGTCCGCCGTCGACCGCTCGGCCACCGGCTCGACGTCGCAGCCGACCGTCCCGGTGGCCGCGACGGCCAGGGTCACCCCCGCGCCGTGCGCCGCCGAGACGGCCCGGTCGCCGTCGACCTCCGGCCGGCCGTCCGGGCGGTACCGCACCTCGTGGGGGGCGCCGAGGGCCCGGCCGACGGCGACGGCGGTCCGCTCCCGGCGCGGGGTCTCCCCCGGCCCGTCGGGTTCCACGGTGACCGCGACCCGGGCGCCGAGCACGTCGCCGAGCCCCCGCTCCAGGTGCGAGCCGAGCAGCACCGGCAGCCACGGCCCGCGGCCCCCCCGGTGCCGGACCGCCTGCAACCGCAGGCCCTCCCAGCGTTCGACGACCGCCCCGGACTCGTCGCGGACCGCGATGTCGTAGACGTAGGTGTCGCCGTCGCGGCTGCGTTCGGTGGCGCAGCAGCGCACCGTGCCGGTGCCGGACATCCGCGCCCCGGCCGGCCAGATCCGCTCCACGCCCACCGGCAGCAGGGTGGCGTCGGGTACGCAGACCTGGTTGCCGTGCATGAATGCGTCCCGGGTGCCCGGGTCGCCGAGCAGCAGGTCGGCGGGGAGGAAGCCGGCGAACCAGGCGTCGCCGCCACCGACGGCCACCTCGGCGTCGACGTCGCGGGCGGCGGCCCGGTGGAACCGGCGCAGCCGCTGGAACCGGCCGCCCTGGAACAGCCACTCGCCGTACAGGTCCCGCTCGGGTGCCAGCGGCACCTGCGGCAGACCCGGGTCGGTGCGTCCGGGCGGGCCGTCGGGGACGACGGTGTCGGTGAACCGCAGCCGGGCCCGGAAGTGGTCGGTGGCGTACCCGGTCTCGGCGCTGCGGATCGCCACCTGGACGACGGCGTCGTCGGTGACGGTGGCCGCCACCCGGATGACGGTGCTGCCGTCGGGCGGCACCACGATCGGCCGGGGGAACTCCACCTGCTCGACCACCGGCACCGTGGAGCGGCCGGTGACCGCGACCGCGACCTGCGTCATCGCCTCCATCCCGAACACCGCCGGGAAGAGCAGGTTCCCGTCGAGCAGGTGGTCGGCGAGGTACCGGTCGGCGCCGGCGGTCAGCTCGACCTCGCAGACCAGTTCCACCCCCGGGTAGTACGCCAGCGGCTTGTCCACGAAGCGCAGCAGCGGCAGCGGCGGCCGGTCGTAGCGCAGGGTGTCCATCCCCTCGGCCCGGCCGCTGACCACCACCACGGGCGGCACGTCCGGGTCGTCGAGCAGCCGCAGCAGCACCTCGACGCCCTGGTCGGGGCTGATCGGGACGACCCCCTCGCGGCTCAGTGACTCCACCACCGACAGTCGTTCGCCCATCCCCACCCCGGACCAGACCGACCACTCCAGGCACAGCGCCCGGCAGTTCGGGAACCGGCGGCCGGTCTCCTCGGTGAGCCCGGCCAGCCAGTCGTTGGCGGTGGCGTAGTGCGCCTCGCCGCGCAGGCCGGCCCGGCCGATGATGCTGCCGAAGGTGACCAGCAGACGCAGCTGCCCCGGGTCGACCGCGGCGAGCACCGCGCGCAGGCCGTCCAGCTTCGGGGCGAAGGTCCGCCGCAGCGCCGCCGCGTCCAGGGCGGTCAGCGCGGCCGGCTCGTTGCGGCCCGCGCCGTGCAGCACCGCGGTCACCGGGCCCAGCGCCGCCCGCACCCCGGCGACCGCGTCGGCGACCTGGGCGGCGTCGGTGACGTCGGCGCGGGCGTAGTGCACGCGTACCCCGTGGGCGGTCATCCGGCGCAGGTTGTCCGCCAGTTCGGTGTCCTGCGCCGGGTCGGAACGCCCGAGCAGCCCCAACGCGGCACCGGTCCGCTGCGCCACGGCCAGGGCGCACTCGGCGGTGATGCCCTTGCCACCCCCGGTGACCAGCAGCACGTCGGTGTCGTCCAGGGGCGGGTGGGGCTGTGCCGCGCGTACCGGCAGCGCCCGCAGCACCGGCAGTCGCCGGGCCCCGGCGTCGTCGTAGTGGCTCTCCTGGTATCCGGTGGTCGCGCCGACCTCGGCGACGACCCGGTCGACGGCCTCCGGCCCGGCCGGGGTGTCCACCACGGTCACCCGCAGCTGCGGGGCCTCCAGGCGCAGGGTCTTGGCCACCCCGGTCGCGCCCCGCCCCCGCTGGACCAGCACGAAGCGGGTGCCGGCCGGCCCGGCCAGGGCCTCCTTCGCGCCGGCCAGGGCCAGTTCGAGGTGCTCCTCGGCGCACTCGGCCGGCAGGCACACCAGCACGCCGGAGTCGACGGCGGCCCGTTCCAGGGCGTGCCGCAGCGGCGCGGCCAACGGGTGCCCGTCGGGGGCGAAGACCTGCCACCGGCCGGGGACGCCACCGCCGGTCGGAACCGGCGGCCCGGCCGGCTCACCGTCGACGGCGAAGGCGCGGGTCCAGGCCGCCGCGCCGGTGACGGCGGGCGTCCGGTCGTGGTCACCGGCCTGGCCGGTCGCGGACAGCTCGTCGAGCGCCACCGCGAGTTCCGCGACGGTGGCGGTGGCGAAGTTCGTCGGGGCCTGCGCCGGTGGCACGTTCACCAGCCGGGACGCCTCGTTGATGATCTGCCCGACGGTGATCGAGCTGAGGTGCAGGTCGTCGAGGAGCCGGCTCTCGCCGTGCACCATGGTCAGCGGCAGTTCGGCCCGCTCGGCGGCCAGCCGGCGCAGCATCTGCACCGTGGACTCGCCGTCGACCGGCCCGTCGGCGTCGGTCGGGGCGGGGCGTTCCGCCCGGGTCGCCTCCGGCAGGTCCACCAGCGGGGCCTGCTCGCAGGGGCTGGCGAAGAAGTGCTGCTCGGCCCCGAGGTGCAGCGGTCGGCGCAGCCGGTCGTCGAACAGCGCCGGATAGTCGTGCGCGGCACCCACCACGAACGCGGCGGCGGCCACCCGCAGCAGCCCGCGCAGCGACTCGTCGTCGGTGTCCAGGGCCACCGCCGGCACGTCGGTGATCGCCCCGGCCAGGCCACTGAGGATGCGACCCGGACCGACCTCCACGAAGAGGTCGATGTCCTTGGCGGCCAGCGCCACCGCCTGGGCGAACAGCACCGGGTCGGTGATCTGGCGGTGCAGCAGCGCCCGCAGGTCCGTCTCGGCGGGCAGGGTCTCGCCGGTCACCGTGGAGACCACCCGCCGGCGGACCGGGCCGAAGGACTCCCGGGCCAGGTGCCCGGCGAACGCGTCCGCCGCCGGCGCCACCAGCGGCGAGTGGAAGGCGTGCGAGACCCGCAGCAGGGACGCGCCGAGGCCCGCCCCGGCAGCCAGGTCGAGCGCCGCCCGGACCGCCTCCTCGGTGCCGGCCACCACCGTCTGTTCCGGGCCGTTGTAGCCGGCGATCACCACGGGTACGCCGGCCACCAGCGCGGAGACCCGTTCCGGTCCGGCGTTGACGCTGGCCATCACCCCGGAGGAGCTGTGCTCGGTCATCGTCGCGCCTCGCGCCCGGGTCACCCGCAGCAGCGTCTCGTCGTCGATCGCGCCGGCCCAGTGCAGGGCGGACAGCTCACCGAGGCTGTGCCCGACCGCGACGGTCGCGTCCAACCCCAGCAGATCCAGGGCGGCCAGGCCGGCCCGGGAGCCGGTGACGATGCGCGGCTGGGCCAGCGCGGTGGCCACCATGTCCCCGGCCACGGGCAGGTCGGCCCGGCGGAACACCTGGTCCACCTCGGCGAGCCGGCGACGCAGCGCCCCGCCGCTGGTGCCCCGGCCGGCACCCTGGCCGGGGAAGAGGTAGCCGATCCGGCCGACGCCGCCGACGTGACCGAGGAAGCTGCGCCCGTCGCCGTCGACCAGCCGGGTCTCACCGGAGTCGATCAGCTCGCACAGCCGCCGCAGCCGCTGCTGCGCGTCGGTCGGCGAGGACACCACCACCGCCGCCCGGTACGGCCGGTCGGCGAGCTGGTCGTGCAGGGTGGCCGCCACGTCGGCGAGCTGCCCCTGGGCCAGGGTCGGCACGTAGTCGAGCAGTTCCTGGAGCCGCTGGCGCACCTCGTCGCGGGACGCACCGTCGACCAGGAACAGCTCAGCGTCCTGCACGGAGGTGGCGAGCCGGGCGGTCCGGGTGTCGAAGGCGACCCGGCGGGCGGTGCCGGCCTGGTCCAGCACCACGTGGGTGTTGATGCCGCCGAACCCCATCGCGGTGATGCCGGCGCGTACCGGCTGGCCGTCCGGCCACGGTTCGGCCGTCCGCAGCACCCGCAGCGTCGCGTCGTCGCGGGTGAGCAGTTCGTGCGGGTCGACACAGCCGAGCGCGGGCGGCAGCACCTGGTGGTGCACGGCCAGCGCCGCCTTGATCAGGCCGGCCACCCCGGCCGCTGCCTTGGTGTGCCCGATCATGCCCTTGATGGAGCTGATCACGGCGGGCGGTGCGGTCGGGTCGGCCTCCCGGCGGGCCTGCGACAGGGCGGTCAGCTCGGTGGCGTCCCCGACCGCCGTGCCGGTGCCGTGCCCCTCGAACAGCGGCACCGACTCGATGCCGAACCCGGCCCGCTCGTACGCCCGGCGCAGGGCGAGCTGGTAGCCGTTGACCTCGGGACGGGTGATGCCGCCCTTGCCGTCGGAGGAGATGCCCCAGCCGGCGATGGTGGCGTAGCTGCGGTGGCCGGCGGCGAGCGCGTCGGCCTCCCGCATCAGCACCACCATCCCGCACCCCTCCCCCGGCCAGAAGCCGTTGGAGTGCCTGTCGTAGACCCGCATCTCGTCGCGGGCCAACGCGCCGGTCTTGGCGAAGCCGACGATCTCGAACGGGTCGATCGACAGGTCCACCCCGCCGGCCACCGCGACGTCGAGGTCGTTGTCGAGCAGGGCCCGGCAGGCGGTGGCGACCGACAGCAACGACGACGAGCAGGCGCCGTCGACGGTGTACCCGCCGCCGTTGAGGTCGAAGTAGTTGCAGATCCGCCCGGCGATGGTGTTGGACAGGCCGCCGGCGAGGGTGTCCTCGTCGATCTCCGGGAAGGGCGCCTTGTAGCGGTCCTCCAGCTCGTCGAGGAAGGTCGCCAACCGGTCGTCCTCCCAGCCCTGCTGGTGCAGCGCGGTGGCGACCGTACGACGGACGAACGGCCAGCGCAGCCGCAGCACGTTGGCGCGGGCGAACTCCCCGGTGAGGGTGTTGCCCACGACCACACCGGTGCGGTCACGCGGCAGCCCCTCCCCCGCCGGGAAGCCGGCGTCGCCCAACGCCTTGGCGGCCATGTCCAGGGCGAGCCAGTGGGTCAGGTCGGTGGAGCGGTACGTGCTGCCGGCGATCTTGTAGGCGAGCCGGTCGAACTCGTACCCCTCGATGACGGCGGCGGTGCGGGCGTAGAACCGGTCCGGGGCGCTCGGGTCCGCGTCCCAGTAGTCCGCCAACCGCATGCGGACGTCGGGCAGCGCGCGGAAGGCCCGGCGACCGGCGAGGGCGTTCTCCCACAGTTCTCGGGGCGAGGTGGCGTCCGGGTATCGGCACGCCATGCCAACGATGGCGATCCTGGTCATGCGGGCACGATCTCCTTACCGTTCGGGTCGCCACGGGCGTGGCGAGGCGCCTGCCGAGGCGTGGGCAGGTGTGGGGAGGGAGGCTGCGCCGGGACCACCCGGCGATCGGCGGGACGGGAGGGATGGGGACAGGACGTCCCGTCAGCGCCTTCCGCGTATCCGCAGTTCGTCGGCGATGGCCCGACGCCAGATCTCGTAGCCGGGCTCCAACGGGCTGTCGCCGGTCGGCCGCTGCTCGTCGCAGATCCGGTTCGCTTCCACCGGGGTGGCACCGGCCAGCACCGAGGTGGCCAGGCCGGTGTGCGGGGTCTCCAGGCCGGCGGTGAGCCGGGCGGTCGCGGCGAACGCGCTGCCCTGGGCGACCTCGGCGCGGTGCTTGCCGGCCCGGTCGAGGAAGAGGCGCAGTTCGTCGGCGTCGGCGCCCCCGGCGTACGTGGCCGCGAGGCCAGCGCCGCCGTACAGGTCGCTGCGACGCTCGGCCGGGAACCGGTCGATCAGGTCGGCGACCACCCCGGCGTCGGTGCCGCCGACGAACCACATCGCCCGGCCGATGCCCTGGTCGATGGCGCGGCGGGCGTACCAGCGGGGGCCGTCGGCCGGCCACGGGAAGTCCTGCTCCTGGTACTGCTCGTGCACGTACCGGCGGGTGTGGAAGTACGCCTGGTGGAAACCGTAGCCGTCGAGCACCAGCCAGCGCAGCAACGGGTCCGGGGCGTACAGCTTCGACCAGCGGAACCGGGGCAACCGGGCCATCGCCCAGCCGACCCCCACGTAGGCCATGTAGACGTGGTCGGCACCCCGGCCGGCCAGGAACGTCTGCACCCGGTCCGACCGGCCGCCGGGCAGGGCGTCCAGCACGGCGAGGGCCATCGCGGCCCCCTCGTAGGCGAAGCCCCGGAACTGCGGACGCACCGTCTCCAGCGCCGGCTCCGCGTCGGCGGGGGTCCGCGCCTCGGCGGCCGCGGCGTACCCGGTCAGAAATGACTCGCCGACGGTTTCCAACAGTTCAACGGCCGCCGGATTCTTTCGGTGGAAACCGCGAACGTCGACTTTGGTCTCCGACGACGATGGCGTGATAATGCGTCGCCGCAGTCTCAGGAATGGATTCGACACCGGGCGTCCCCCTATCTTCTCGCACGTCAGGAGGGATGCCTCCCGAAGTTATGTTTTCAGCGGCGAAACAGATCGTCTACTTCTAAGGTGCGCCACCGGCGCATTACCCACCGGGCCCGGTAATTGACCGGCTGGTTCACCGGGCAGCCGGGCGCAGGCAGCGCCGGCCGACCTCCCGGGCCGCCACGTACGCCGCCCAGGCGACCGCCTGCACCAGCGCACGGTCGGTCGGCGCGGTGCCCCGGAACGCGCCGACCACCTCGTCGTCGACCCGGTAGGAGGCGAACGCGGTCAGCAACGCCAGCCGGCCCGCCGCCCGGTCCGGCCCGGGCAGCCCGGCGCAGGCGTCGTCGTACCAGTCCCGGCCGGGGCCCGGTGACGACCCGTCCCACCGGTCGAGCCGCTCGCGCAGCAGGGCCCGGACCGCCGCCGGCACCGCCTCCTCGCCGGCCCGGTCGAACGCCCGGTAGGCGCGGGCCACCGCACCGGCGATCACCGGGTCGGCGGCGGCCCATCCGGCGTCGTCCGGCAGCGTCGCCGCCGGCAGCAGCGCCAGTGACCGTCCCGGCCGGGGCGCGCCCCGCAGGGTGGGCCGCAGCAGCCGGCCGACGGCCCGCTTGAACCGGCGTCGGGCCGCACCGGTCAGCCCGGCCGGCAGCAGGTGGTCGGGCAGGAACACGTTGACCACCCGGGCCAGGTAGTGGAAGGCGACCACCACGCCGACCAGCTCCGGGGCGTGCGCCGCCGGGAACGGGGGCGCGGTGGCGGTGGCGTGGGCGTGCCGGGCCCAGCCGGCCACCGCCCGGACCGCCGGGTCCCGCAGGTCCACGATCCGGTCGTCGGCGACGGCCTCCGCGTCGTCCTCGGTGGCCAGGTCGTACAGGCTGATGCTGTGCATGTCCACGCAGTACGGGCAGGTGTTCGCCACCGAGACCCCGGCGGCCACCGCCTCCTTGGTGCGGCGGTCCACCGTCCGTCCCGCCACGAGCGGCTCCCGCATCAACATCCAGTACGCGGCGAGCACCGGTGGCGCCGGGGAGTGCAGCAGCACGGGCGGCACCACCAGTTTCTGTTCCCGCTCCGCCTGGGCGTAGACGTCGGCCACCAGTCCCCGGGCGGTCCCGGCCGGCACCGGCGTGACGTACCTGACCTGCCGGCGTACCACAGAGGACGCGACCCGTGCGGCGACCATGAGTTCTCCCCCTGGCGGGCCCGCGTACCTGCCGGGGTTCGCCGGACGTCGACGGCCGGGCCCATCGTGGTCAGCATGCGCCGGTCGGCCCGGTCGACGGTTCTTCCACGGTGCGCAACCCGCGACGGCGGTGGGCCGCCAGCGCATGACGAGAGAAGACAGCGCCCGCGCCCGGCCCGCATGCTGCTGGTGCTGACGTGACGCCGTCGACGTGGGCCCGGCCACCTGCCGCCCCGCGCGTCAGGCGGCGACGGGATCGGCGTCGTGCGTGGCAACCGGTGCCCTCGGACGCGCCGGGCCACGCTCGCCCCTGCTGACGAGCGAGAGGACAGACGCGTGAGCGCACGGAACGACGTCTTCGTCGACCTGACCCTGGAGGGTGACGCCGTCGACCGGATGGTGGCCGGCCTCGACGACGCACAGTGGGCGCTGGACACCCCCGCGCCGGAGTGGACCATCGCCCACCAGATCGCCCATCTGGCGGCCACCTTCCGGCTCGCCGGCCTGGCCGCGGCGGACCCGGCGGGGTTCCTCGCACTCGCCCAGCAGTTCGGGCCCGACTTCAACCGCAACGTCCGTACCGCGCTCTCGCCGTACCTGTCCGCCGCGCCACCGGCGCTGCTGGCCAAGTGGCGCGAGGAACGGGCCACCGCCGAGCAGGCCCTGGCCGCGGTGCCGGCCGGGCAGACGGTGCCCTGGTTGGTCCGGCCGCTGCCCGCGCCGGTGCTGGCCGCCGCCGGCATGATGGAGCTGTTCGGCCACGGCCAGGACATCGCCGACGCGCTCGGGATCCGCCCCGAACGTACCGACCGGCTGCGGCACCTGGTCGACTTCGCCGTCCGCACCTGGGACTTCGGCTACCAGGCCCGGGGGTTGGACACCCCGGACGTCGCGCTGCGGTTCGAGATCACCGCGCCCTCCGGCGGGGAGGTCTGGGAGTTCGGCCCGGCGGACGCGACCGAGCGGATCACCGGCCCGGCGGCCGACCTGTGCCTGCTGGTCACCCGCCGCCGGCACCGCGCCGACCTGGCGCTGACCGCCGTCGGGGCGGAGGCCGACCGCTGGCTGGACCTGGCGCAGGCCTACCGGGGTCCGGCCGGTCCCGGCCGCACCCCGGGCCAGTTCGACAGCGTCGCGGCGTGACGGTCGGCGGCCCCCGTTTCGGTCCGGGACGGGGGCCGCCGACCGTCCGCCGACCGGTTCAGGCAGGCGTCGCCGGGTCGGCGACCGGCACCCGGTCGCGCACCCGGGCCCGCCACAGCTCGTACGCCGGCAGGTCCGGCCCGGCGGCGGTGTCCACCGCCACGTCGTCGGCCAGTACGGAGGCGTGCTCCACAGTCATCCCGGCGAGGGCGTGCAGCGCCACCCCGGTGTGCCCGGGGATGTGACCCGAGTAGTCGCGGGCCTTCGCGGCGAACACCGCGCCCTGGCCGAGGTGCGGGCGGTCGACACCGCTGAGCCGGGCCAGCGTGGCCAGTCCGGCCGCGTCGCAGCCACCGGCGAACGTGGCCGCCAGCCCGACGCCGCTCCACAGGTCGGGACGCCGGGACCTGTCGAACCGCTCCACGGCGCTCGCCACCTGGGCCGGCTGGGCACCGTGGATGAACCACAGGGCCCGACCGACACCCTGGTCGCAGGCGCGCGCGAAGTAGTCGGGATGCCCCTGCCAGGGGTACGCCGCGGGGCGGTACTGCTGCCGTACCCACTGGTCGGTGTCGAAGTAGGCCCGGTCGAAGCCGTACCCGTCGACGGCCAGCCAGCTCATCGTCGGGTAGTACCGCATGCCGGTCAGGTCGGGCAGGACCCGCCGCCACAGGGGACGGGGCAGCCTGGCCATCGCGAAGCCGATCCCGATGTAGGTGAGGAAGGTGTGCCGTTCGGCCCGCCCGCGCAGCAGGTCCCGGGTCCGGTGGCCGCGCCCACCGGCCATCGCGTCACGGACCGTGAAGGCCATCGTGGCCCCCTCGTAGGCGAACCCGCGCAGCTCGACGTCGACCAGTTCCAGGCGTCGTTCCACCTCCCACTGGTCGCGGGCGTCGATCGCCCACTCGAAACCGCAGATCACCGTCTGCGGGATGGCCTCCAGACGCCGGGTGGCCGCCGAATCGACGACGGGGAAGCCGCGCCGGGCGAAGGTCACCTCGGCCAGGGACGGGGTGAGCAGCAGCCTGCGGAGCGAACCGAGGGTGGTCGGCATGGCCATCTCCCTGGGGGGACGCCTGACGGTCGGTGCCGTCGGGCAACGGGCGGGGACCCGCCGGGGCACCTGCGGGCGCACGCCGGTCACGGGTCCACCCATCGTCCGGGCCACGGTGGCGCTCCCGCTTCTTCGGGCGTGCGCAGGTGCGTCCACCGGGTTGACCGCCACCGGCCGCCGCCGGGCCGCCTCCACCGGCCGCCCGGCGGCGGCCGGGGTCACGACGGGTGGCCAGCGCACTTCGGAAGGTGTTTCGGTGGGCCCGGTGCGTGCACGATGTGCGGCAACGGAATCGTGCAGCAACGGTGCCCGGATGCCACCGCCACCGGGTGGCACCGACATTCGCGCGACCCACGGTGAACGCATCACCGCAGTTTCTCCCGGAACAATTTCGCACCGGACAGGAGGCGTCGTGCAGTCCGATACCACCGACGCAGACGTAGCGCGGACAATGACCATCGAGGCCTTCGCCGACACCATTGTCCCGGGCGAGAAGAGAAGCCCGGACGACCGGGTCGTGGCGGGTGCCGCCCCCGGTGGCGGCGCGGTCGCCGCCGGGGCGCTGGAGCTGCTGGAACTGCCGGCCGGCGGCCTGGCCGACTCGCTCGACGGGCTGGCCGTCACCCTCGACATGCACGCCGGTGAGTACGCCGCCGAGCAGGGCGTCGCGCTGGACCCGACGCTGCCGGCGTTCGTGGCCCTGCCGTTCGAGCACCGCACCGAACTGGTCCGCCGGCTGACCGACCCGGAGCACCCGGAGAAGCAGATGTGGGTCGGCCTGGCGCTGTTCAGCAACATGGCCTTCGACAGCGCGGCGCACCTGCCCACCGTGGCGGCGCTCGCCGACGGGCACCCCGGCCTGCTGCACCTCGGCTACCACCGGCCCGACGTCGACGGGTTGTGGCGCTACCCGAACTACTCCTACGGCCGTCCCCTGGCCCCCCTGCACCCCGACACGACCCCCACCGGGAGCCCGGCATGAGCAGCACCGAGAGCACCGACGTCCTGATCATCGGCAGTGGTTTCGGTGGCGCGATCACCGCCTACCACCTGGCCGCCGGAGGCGCGAAGGTGGTGATCCTGGAACGCGGGCCGTGGCTGTCCAGCCAGGAGTTCGACCACGACTTCGAGCTGGGCTCGTCGTACACCCGGGCGTTCGACTTCGTCGTCGGGGACGGGATGAGCGTGCTCAGCGGCAACTGCGTGGGCGGCGGCAGCGTCGTCTACTTCGCCACCATGCCCCGGGCGCCCCGGTTCGTCTTCGAACGGCACGGCTCGATCGGCCGGCGCATGTGGCCGGCCGCGATCAACCGGGACACCCTCGACCCGTGGTACGACCGGGTGGTCGAGGCGTTGCCGGTGACCAGCCAGAGCTGGGACCAGGTGCCGTACCCCGGTGGGTTGTGGGCGGCGGCGTGCGCCCACGCCGGCCGCACGGCCAACCCGGTGCCGTCGGCCATCGACCTGGACAAGTGCACCAACTGCAACTGGATGATGGCCGGCTGCCGCTTCGACGCCAAACGGTCGCTGCTGTTGAACTACCTGCCGGCGGCGCTGGCCCACGGGGCGACGATCCGGCCGCTGCACGAGGTGCAGCACCTGTCCCGCACCGACGACGGCGGCTACCGGGTGCACTACCGGATCGTCGACGACGAGGACTACCGGGTCCTGCACGACACCGGAACCATCGATGCCAAGATCGTCATCGTCGCGGCCGGCGCCGGGGCCACCCCGGTCATCCTGCAACGGTCCGAGCCGACGCTGGGCCCGATGCCGAGGGCCGTCGGCCGCTACTTCTCCGGCAACGGGGAACGGCTCAACACCGCCGTGTTCGACGAGGACCGGGTCCGTGAGGTGCTGGGCCTGGACCGGGGTGACGGCGTCGCCTACGAGGCGTACCAGATCGGCCGGGGCCCGACGGTGGCCAGCTGGGACAAGCTCGACGCCAGCCTGCCCGAGTACGAGCGGTACTCGCTGGAGCAGCTCTACTTCCCGCCCGGCCTGGGCACCATCCTCGCCCAGGTGCCCGACGCGACCGGGCCGAGCTGGTTCGGGGTGGAGAAGAAGGAGCTGATGCGGCACTTCAAGTCCTGGCTGACCGTCTTCACCATGTCCGAGGACGACAACGAGGGCGTGTTCGGGCCGCCGCCGGAGACCGGCAACGCGCACCGGTTCTCCCAGCAGATGCTGGGGCACGGCCCGCTGCGCTACCAGCCCACCGCCAACACCTGGCGGGGCTGGAACCTCTCCGACGCCGACGTCAAGGACATCGTCGAACGTGACGGCCTGGCGAAGGTGATGCCGTGGACCAACGACCTGGTGGGCGCGTACACCGTGCACCCGCTGGCGTCGTGCCGCATCGGTGACGACCCGGCGACCTCCGCCCTGGACGACCGGCACGAGCTGCGCGGGCACCCGGGCATCTTCGTCACCGACGGGTCGGCGGTGCCCGGCGCGCTCACCGTCAACCCGGCCCTGACGATCAGCGCGCTGGCCGAACGGGCCGTGCCGGGCATCGTCCGGGCCGCCCGGGAACGCGGGATCGCCGTCACCTACGGCGCACCCGCGCCGGACGGCGCGACCGCCGGCCGACGCGCCGTGCTCCAGGCTCGCTGACCCCGACCACGGTCCCCCGGCATCCGGCCGGGGGACCGCCCTGACCTGGAAGGGGATGACCGTGGGGACCCTGTTGGCCCGCGCCACCCGGCGCACCGTCCTCGCCCACGTACGGCACGTTCGCCCGGTCGACCCGTACCGCGCGGAGGGCCTCGTCGCCCGGGTGTACGCCCAGGTGGAGCAGGATTTCGGCATGCTCGCGCCACCGGTGGCGCTGCACTCCCCCGCCCCGCAGGTGCTGGCGGCGAGCTGGGCGATGCTGCGGGAGACCCTGGTGGCCACCGGTGCGGCGGGGCGGCCGGCGAAGGAGGCGGTGGCGGCGGCGGTGTCCATGGCGAACCGCTGCCCGTACTGCGTCGACGTGCACGGGGCGACCCTGATCGGCCTGCTGCCGACACTCGACGGGGCCGGCCCGGCGGTGGACCGGCTCGATGACGGCGAGTGGGGTCCGCTGTCGCGGTGGGCGCGGCGGCCCTCCCCGCACGGGCCGGCCGGGCCGCCACCGGCGCCGCCTGAGCAACTGCCGGAGCTGGTCGGGGTGGCGGTGGTCTTCCACTACCTCAACCGGATGGTCAACGTCTTCCTGCGGGACTCACCGCTGCCCGACACCCCGTCGGTGGCCCGGGGCATGGTGCACCGCACGGCGGCCCGGGTGATGGGCGCGCTGGCCCGCCGTCCCCGCCCGCCGGGGGCGGCGTTGGCGCTGCTGCCCGAGGTCGCGCCGCCGGCCGACCTGGCCTGGGCGGGCCCGACGGTGCTCGCCGAGGCGATGGCGCGCAGCTACGCCGCGATCGGGGACGCCGGCCGGCAGGTGGTGCCCGCCGGGGTACGGGAGCTGGTCGTCGCCCGTTGTGCCGACCCGCAGGAGGGCCCGACCGGCGTCAGCGCCCGCCCCTGGGTGGACGACGCGGTCACCGCGCTGTCCCCGGCGCACCGCCCGGCGGGACGGCTCGCCCTGCTCACGGCGTTCGCCTCCTACCAGGTGACCGACGCCGTGGTGGCGGACTTCCGGGCGCACCATCCCGGTGACGACGCCCTGGTCGCGGTCACCGCCTGGGCGGCCCTGACGGCGGCCCGCCGCTACGGCCCCGCGCTGGCCGGCGTCCCGGACGCGATGGAGCCGACCGGCTGACCGGGGCCCGGTCCCGTCGCCTCGTCGCCCGCCGGCCTTCCCCCCGGCCCCGACCCCGCGCAGGATGCGGGCCCGACCCCGCGCAGGATGCGGGTGGTCCCACGCGGACCGGTGCGAAAGCCGGCCGGGTGACGGTTTCTCCGGCAGCCGTATGCCCAGCGGTCACCGCTGTGCCTGCGGGGCACGACACCTCCGTACAGGACGCTCCCGCTGCGTGCTTCCCGCCGCCCCGCCGGGGTGCGGTTCCGGGTGCCGACGCCCGGCATGCCGCTGCTCGCGGCCACCGCGCCGGCATTCTCCCTCGCATCAGCGCCAGCACCACGGCACGCGACCACGCGGTCCACCCGGCGCGGCGGCAGACCCCGCCGGGCGGCGAGGCCCGGAGCATCGGCGGGGCGCAGCCGGAGCCGGTTCCCGCGCCGGCTCCGGCTGCCGTCCCGGGCTCCGGTCCGCGCGGTGTCCCCGGGCTCCGCCCTCATCGGCCGGGCCGGCAGCCGGCCCGGCGGCTGCCGCCCGGGCAGAACGGGCCGGGTCAAACCGCGCCCCCGTGCCGGTCGGCGCGGTGACCGTCCCGGCGTGCCACGGCGACGCCGACGCCCGGGTGGACCCCGGCAGGTCGTTACGCCCCGCCGCCGGTCAGTCCGAGTCCGGTCAGGACCCGGAGCGCTGCCCGGCGTCCACCGGGCCCGCCGGCTCGTCCCCCACCCCGGAGGCCGGCGCGGCGGCCGGCGCGGGCGTCGGGACCGGCCCGGCGGCGGGGGTGGGGGCGGGCTCGGGGACCGGCGAGGTGGCCGGCATGTCCCGGGCCAGCCGGAGCACCCTGAGCACCAGCGGTAGCCGCCACAGCATGCGCGGCGGGTCGACCAGGCCGGCGACCCGCATGTAGGCCCGGGTCACCTCGGGGTCCTTGGTCATCGCGTACTGGAGGCGGACCAGGTAGGCGTTGTGCAGCCGGATCGGCAGCGACCGCGGCCCCACCCCGGGGAAGTCCAGGTCGGTACGGGTGGACAGCTGCCACGGGTGGCGCATCAGCCGGGCCACGTCCCGCAGGTAGGAGCGGCCGTCGACGCCGGGCTGCCGGTCGAGGAACCGGCGCAGCGCGGTCACCTGCATCGCCGCGGCGGTCATCCCCTGGCCGTAGACCGGGTTGAAGCTGCACACCGCGTCGCCGAGCACGGCCAGCCCGGCGGGGAACCGGGACAGCCGCTCGTAGTGCCGCCAGACGCTGGCCGGGAAGGTGAACGACACCGCGTCGCCGGTCGGGTCGGCGTCGCGGACCGCCTGGTGGATGTCGGCCACCGGCAGGGTCCGGACGTACTCCTCGAAGCCCGCCGGGTCGGTCGGCGGGTGGTCGCCGAGGATGCCGGTGAGGCTGAGCCGGAAGTCACCGGTGGCGGTCTGCCCGAAGAACGCCCCCCGGGGGTGCTCGGGCGAGGCCACCGGGTTGATCGCGACCGGCCCGTCGAAGGTGCCGGGCCGCCGCCGGTAGGTGCGGGTGGTGTACGCCAGCCCGATCGTCATCCGCTCCTCGACCGGCCGTTCGTAGCCCAGCTCGGCCAGCCAGACAGGCAGCCGGGAGCCCCGGCCGGTGGCGTCGACCACCAGGTCGGCGTCGATTCGCTCCTCGGGGCTGCCCGGGGTGCGCTGCTGGATGCGGACCCCGGTGACCCGGCCCCGGTCCGCGGTGGCCACCAGCCCCAGCACGTCGGTGTGCTGCCGGTAGGTCACGTTGGGCAGCCCGGCCACCCGGGAACGCAGGTAATTCTCCAGCACCGGCCGGTTGCCGGCCACGGAGAGCAGCCCGGTCTCGGTACGGGCGATCGGGCGGGCGTTGAAGTACCACCGCATCAGCCCGAAGTCGCGGACCGGCAGGCCCAGCTCCTTGGCGTCGTCGAGCAGGCCGGGGAAGAGATCGGACAGGATCAGGTAACCCCGGGCGTGCAGCCCGTGCGCGTGCACGGCGTGCGACGCGCCCTTGCGCATCCCGGTGACCCCGAGCACCTCGTCGCGGTCCACCACGACGACCTCCCGGTACCAGTCGGACAGCACCCGGGCGGCCAGCGTGCCGGCGATGCTGCCGCCGGCCACCACCGCCCGGTCCCCCAGGATGCGGGGCGTCACCGGGGCCTGTGGCCCGCCGCCGAAGGCGGCGCGTAGCCGGTCGATCACCCCACCGCTTCGCGCGGTACTGCTCGCTGCGACGTGGTCGCCCATCTGCGGTGCCTCCCTGAACTCGGTCGGCGGCCCACGCGGGACGGGTAGCGCCCCGCCACGCACACCGCCGGGCGTGCGGCTCGCCAGGTGTGCTGCCCATGGAAGCAGAGGACGAGGGGGCGGCACGTCCTCGAACGTGCCCAATGCGGACGGTCACCGGCCCACGGGCGGCGCGGCCGGTCGACGCGGCGCGGGTCGGCCGGCCGGCGGGGTCGGCCCGAGCGGGCTGAGCACGCTCGGAGATGACCCCCCACCTCGGCGGTTCCATCCTCGAACCGGGTACGACGGGTGCCGCCGACAGCCGCGGCCCCGACGGCGCGGTGCCGGCACCCGGCGCCGCGCGGACGGCCGAGACGAGGAGGCGGACACGTGCCGCAGGTGACCGAGAACGAGGACGGGACCACGACCTTCAGCATCAACTCCGCCGAGCTGCGCCGGCTGCGGGACCTGGTCCTCGACCGGGTGCCTGAGCTGAAGCGGGCGGTGGAGTTGGCGGAGAGCCCCGAGGTGCGTACGACGCTGCGGTTCGTGCGGTCCGTCATCCGCTGACCTCCCGGCCCGCAGGACGCCGGCGACGACCATCCCGCGTGCCGTGGGTCCCGGCCGGATCCCGGTCGGCGCACCGCCGGCCGGACCGAAAGGACGAGTACGTGAGCGTGACGACCAGGGACAGCGGCGGGGCCACGGCCGCCACGGGCCGTACGGGCGGTGACCGGGACCCGGCGATCTTCGGCATCCGCGGGTTGGCGGCGTTGGCGCTGCTGACCGTGCACGTGGCGATGTTCTCCGGGCTGCTGGGCACCAAGGCGCTGGGTGCGCCCCGACCGCCGAGCAACTTCCTCGGCGGGTTCTTCGTCAGCGGGCTGCCCTCGTTCATCGGGGTGTTCTTCGTCCTGCCCGCGCTCTACCTGTACCTGCCGCTGGCCCGGGCGATCATCGCGGGCCGGCCGCGCCCGCCGCAGGGCGCGACGATGGTCCGTCGGCTGATGCGGCTGCTGCCGGCGTACTACCTGATGTACCTGGTGGTGCTGGTGGCGTTGAACCGGGACGCCATCGACGGCCCCTGGTACGTGCTGCGTCCGCTGCTGCTGTTGCAGATCTACTCGCCGAGCCCGTTCGCGCCGCACTTCATCAACGGGATGGAGGTCAGCTGGACGGTGCCGAGCATGGTGCAGTGGTACCTGGCGCTGCCGCTGATCGCCTGGGCGAGCCACCGCTTCGCCGCCCGGGGCGCGACCCCGGTGGCGCGGGCCCGGCGGCTGCTGCTCCCGGTGCCGGTGCTGATCGCCATCGGGATCGGCTGGCTGTTCTTCGTCAAGGGCAACGGCTGGGACAACCGGATGGTGTTCTGGTGGCCGCAGGGGTTCGCGCCGACCATCGGCATCGGCCTCGGGCTGGCCGTGCTGCTGGCGTTGTCGCAGGTGTCGCCCGGGGACACGCCCCGGCTGCTGCGGCTCGCCGCGCTGCGCCCGGGGCTGTTCTGGGTCGCCGCGGTCGCGGTCTACCTGGTCAACTGCGCCCGTCCGTTCAGTGTGATCGGAATGGACGCGATCTACTCGACCAGTGGCCTGTTCATGACGTACCTGATGGTGGCCCTGTTCGGGTTGTTCGCGTCGCTGCCGCTGGTGTCGCCGGGCGCGGCCCGGACCCGGATGGTGGACGCGGTGCTGACCGCCCGCCCGGTGGTCCACCTCGGCAAGGTCTCCTACGGCGTCTACCTGTGGCACTTCGCGGTGATGCACTTCTACCTCCAGCCGGGGGCCGTGTTCAGCGGTGCCGTCCGCCCGATCCGCGAGTTGTACGGCACGGCCGGGTTCTGGGAGCTCGAGACGGTGACCCTGCTCGGCGCGGTGCTGCTGGCCACGCTCAGCCACCGGCTGGTCGAGCAGCCGCTCGCCGCCCGGGTGGACGCCGCGCTGGCCCGGCGACGGCGGCCGACGCCGCGACCACCGGCGCTGCTGCGGGCTCCGCTGCTGGCCACCGCCACCGTCGACGTGCTGTCCCCGCCGCAGGCCGGGGCGGCGGTGGCGGCGGCGGTCACCGACCGGGACGCCATCCAGGCCAACCTGGTGGACCTGGAACGGCACCTGGACCGGCATCTGTTGGCCGCCGCCGAGCTGACCGGGGAGTCGGCCCGTCGGTGGGCCGCCGCGCGGGCGGATCTGGCGCAGTTGTGGACGGTCTACCACGCCTACTCGGCGGTGGTCGACGAGGTGGTCCGGCCGTTCGCCGGCCCCGGGCAGCCGTCCGGGGCGGAGCTGGCCCGGGTCAGTGCCCTGCTCGACCAGGCGTCGGTGGTGGTCACCGGCCCGCCGCCGCCGCTGGCGCGGCGGCGGATCACCGACGACGGCCGGGTGGAGTTGACCGTGGCGGCGGCGGTGGCCCGGATGGACGAGCTGTTCCGGGGGGTCGCCGAGGTGGTCACGGCGGCGGAGGCGGTGTGGGAGACCGCTGGGGCGCGGTTGGACCGGATCGACGCGGCGCTGGCCCACCGGGCCGGGGACGGGGCGGACCCGGAGCCGACGGTGCAGCGGGCCGAGCGGCTGCGGGCGGCGGTACGGACGGACCCGTTGGCCCGCTGGCGGGACGGGAGGGTGGTCACCGACGACCTCG
Organism: Micromonospora humidisoli; assembly: GCF_016900955.1. NCBI lineage: Bacteria > Bacillati > Actinomycetota > Actinomycetes > Micromonosporales > Micromonosporaceae > Micromonospora > Micromonospora humidisoli. The sequence goes on along the minus strand of NZ_JAFEUO010000006.1, from coordinate 189,827 downwards.
ACGAGCTTCTCCACTCGGTGGAACATCTCGTGGCATAGCCGGCGTTTTACGCGGTTTGCTCAGGCGGTGGGGCGGATAATCATCCCGCATGGTGACCGGCGGTGGTCGCGGAATTCCCGCGCGTGGTCCGAGGGCATGAGGAGACCGTCTTGAGTACACATCGGACCGTTGGCGACGAGGACCTGTTGGCGGGGACGGAACGACACGTCCCCGCCAACGGCGTGCGGATCTGCGTCGACACCTTCGGCTCGCCGGGACATCCGGCGTTGCTGCTGGTCAGCGGGGCGTCGAACTCGATGGACTGGTGGGCCGACGGGCTGTGCCGGCGACTCGCCGACGGCGGCCGGTACGTGGTGCGCTACGACCACCGCGACACCGGCCGGTCCACCGGCTGGCCGGCCGGCGCCCCCGACTACCACTTCGACGACCTGGTCGCCGACGCCGCCGCCCTGATCGACCGGCTCGACCTCGGGGCGGCCCACGTCTGGGGCATCTCGATGGGCGGCGCGATCGCCCAGCGGCTCGCCGTGGAGCACCAGGATCGGGTCGCCTCGCTGACGTTGAGTTCGACCAGCCCCGCCCTACGGATCGGCAAGCGCCCCTACCCCGACCTGCCGCCGATGACGCAGGCGCTGATGGCGAGCTTCGGGAAGTCCCGGCCCGACCCGGACTGGGCCGACCCGGACTCCGTCGTGGAGCACATCGCCGCCGGCCAGCGACCGTTGACGGGCAGCGTCCCACTGGCCGGAGCGGAGCTGCGGGAACTCGTGGCACGGGCGGTGGCGCGTACCGTCGACATCCGGGCCAGCCTGGCCAACCACTGGTCGATCGACGGCGGGGCGGAGTACCGTGACGCGCTGCCCGGCATCACCGTGCCGGCCCTGGTGGTGCACGGCACCGAGGACCCGCTCTTCCCGTACGGGCACGGGGAGGCGTTGGCCGCCGAACTGCCCGTCGCCCGGCTGTTGCCGTTGCAGGGGGTGGGCCACCAGATGCCGCCCCGCGCCACCTGGGACATGCTCGTGATGGAAGTTCTATCGCACACCGGTGGCGGTGCCGGGAAGCCCACCGGGTGAGCACGTCTGCGGAAGACAACGGTACCTCCGCTCTGCCAGCGTGGACACGGCCCCTGACGCGCCGCTGATCACGGACGTCGGCGGGTCGTCCCTGACCACCGACGGCTGGAGCGTGACGCCATCAGACTCGACGACGCCGGCGACCCGGCCGGCCGTACGACCACAGGGGGGATCGGCGTCCGTCGAGGCGTCGGTGCGGACGGCCACCGGCGGCCATGGTCCGGCTAGTCCTGCGCCGCCTGGCCTGGACCGGGCCACTGCTGTTCGTCGTGTCGGTCCTGTGCTTCCTGCTGATCTCGTTGGTGCCCGGTGACCCGGCCCGTACGGTGCTCGGCCCGCTGGCCCCGCCCGAGCAGGTCGAGGCCCTGCACCGGCAGATGGGGCTGGACCGCCCGCTGACCGTGCAGTACCTCAGCTGGCTGACCGACGCCGTGCACGGCGACCTGGGCCGGTCGGTGGGCACCGGCACGGCGGTCGGCCCGCTGATCGCCAGCCGGTTGGCCCCGACGCTGTCACTGATCCTGCTGGCCACGCTGACCGTCGGCGTGCTCGGCACCGCCCTCGGCGTGCTCAGCGCCGTCCGGGGTGGACCGCTCGGGCGGCTGGTCGACGTGGCCTCGGTGGTGGGGCTCGCCGTACCCGGATTCTGGCTGGCCCTGGTGCTGATCACCTGGCTGGCGGTGCGGTGGCGGCTCTTCCCGGCCACCGGCTACGTGCCGTTCGGGGAGTCCCCGGTGCAGTGGCTGCGGTCGCTGGCGTTGCCGGTGGCCGCGACGTCGCTGGCGGCGGTCACCGCGGTGGCCAAACAGACCCGCGACTCCATGCTGGACGTGCTGAGCCGCGACTTCGTCCGGGTGATGCAGGCCAACGGGTTGTCCACCCGGTCGATCGTCTACCGGCACGCGTTGCGCACCGCGGCGGTGCCGGTGGTCGCGCTGCTCGGGGTGATCTCCGCCAGTCTGCTCGGCGCGACCGTGCTGATCGAGAACATCTTCGGCCTGCCCGGCCTGGGCTCCGGAGCCGCGCTCGCCGCCGCCCAGCATGACATTCCGGTGCTCCAGGGGGCGGTGGTCTGCTACACCCTGATCGTCGTGGTCATCGGGCTGCTCGCCGATCTGGCGCAGGCGTGGCTGGACCCCCGGGTGGGGGCCCGGTGAGCCGGCCGGCGGCGCTGGCGACGCGGTTGCTGCGGCGGCCGCTGGTGCTGCTCGCCGTGCTGTGGCTGCTGCTGGTGCTGGCCTGCGCGCTGCACCCCGAGCTGGTCACCGGCCGCGACCCGGTCGAGCAGGACCTGCCGGCCGCCCTGGGTGGGCCGTCGGCCGCGCACCCGCTGGGCACCGACCGGCTCGGCCAGGACCTGCTCAGCCGGCTCGCGTACGGCGCGGCGGGCACCCTGTGGGGGGTGCTGGTGGCGGTGCTGACGGCCACCGTGGTCGGGGTGGGCCTGGGCCTGCTCGCCGGCTACCTCGGCGGGCTGGTCGACGCCCTGGTCGGCCGGCTGGCCGACCTGCTGTTCTCGTTGCCGGCCATCGTGATCCTGCTGGTGGTGGTGGCCGTCTTCCCGGGTGACGTCACGATCGCCATGCTGACCTTCGGGCTGTTGCTCTCCTCCGGCCTGATCCGGGTGGTCCGGGCCGCCACCCGGTCCACCCGGGAGGAACTGTTCATCGCGGCGGCCCGGCTGGCCGGGCTCTCCGCCCCGCAGATCCTGCGCCGGCACGTGCTGCCCCGGCTGCGCGGCCTGGTCATCGTCCAGGCGTCCCTGGTCGCGGCGGTCGCCCTGGTGATGCAGGCGAGCCTGGCGTTCCTCGGCTTCGGCCCACCGCCGCCGGAGCCGAGCTGGGGCGGCATGATCGATGAGGCGCGGATGGTGATCGTCCGGCATCCGTGGGCCCTGGTCCCGCCGGGGCTGGCGGTCGCGTTGACCGTACTCTCCTTCGTGCTACTCGGCGATGCCGCCCGCGACGGCACGACCGCCGCCTGGTCGACGACGAAGCTGGCCCGCCGACGGCGGCGCCCCGGTCGGACCGGCCGGCACCGGGTGGGCGTCACCCCGGCCGCGCCTACGGCCGTCCCGGCGTCACCCGCCCCCGACGCCCTGCTGTCGGTACGCGGGTTGTCGGTCCGGCTCCCCGGCCGTCCCGACGCGGCCACCCCGGACGGCACCACCGTGGTCAGCGACGTCGACCTCGACATCGCCCCCGGGGAGATCGTCGGTCTGGTCGGTGAGTCGGGCTGCGGCAAGACGGTCACCGCACTGAGCGTCCTCGGGCTGCCGCCGGGCGACGGCCGGGTCACCGGCAGCTGCCACTTCGCCGGCCTCGACCTGGTGCGGGCCACCGACCGGCAGTGGCGCACCGTGCGGGGCCGGCGGATCGGTTACGTCGCCCAGGACCCGATGGTCAGCCTGGACCCGACCCTGCGCGTCGGGGTCCAACTCGCCGAGGCGGTCCGGCGGCACACCGGCGCGGGCCGACGGGCCGCCCGCGAACGGGTGGTGGCGCTGCTGCGCGACGTCGGCCTGCCCGAGCCGGATAGCACCGCGCGTCGGTATCCGCACCAGTTGTCCGGGGGGATGGCCCAGCGGGTGGCGATCGCCTTCGCCCTGGCCGGCGACCCGGAACTGCTGATCGCCGACGAGCCGACCACCGCGCTGGACGTCACCCGGCAGGCCGAGATCCTGGCCCTGCTGGCCCGGACCAGCCGGGAACGGCGGCTCGCCGTGCTGCTGGTGACCCACGACCTGGGGGTGGTGGCGGCGCTGTGCGACCGGGCGGTGGTGATGTACGCCGGTCAGGTCGTCGAGTCCTGCCCGGTGACCGAGCTGTTCGCCCGTCCCCGGCACCCGTACACCAGGGGGCTGCTGGCGGCCGATCCGCACCGGGCGTCCGGGGCGGGCCGGCTGCCCACCATCGCCGGCACGGTCCCGGCCCCCGGGAACTGGCCGACGGGGTGCCGGTTCGCGCCGCGCTGCCCGCTGGCCGTCGAGCCCTGCCGGCGGGCCCCGGTGCCGCTGGACGGGACCGCACCGGCGCACGCCGTGCGCTGCGTACGGCCCGACGAGAGCCGGGTGGCGGCGTGACCGGGCGGCCGTTGCTGACGGTGGACGACCTGGTGGTCGACCTCGGACGCCGCCGGTCGGCGACGCGGGTGGTGGACGGGGTGAGCCTGACGGTGGCCGCCGGTGAGACGGTCGGCCTGGTCGGCGAGTCCGGCTCGGGCAAGTCGACGATCGCCCGCGCGATCCTGGGCCTGACCCCGGTGACCGACGGCCGGATCGGCGTCGACGGGGTGGACGTCACGCACGCCGGGCGGCGGCAGCGGCGGGCGCTCAGCCACGACGTGCAGCTGGTGTTCCAGGACCCGTTCAGCTCGCTCAACCCGGCCCGCCGGATCGGCGACTGCCTGGTCGAGCCGCTGCTCAACCGGCGGGGTCTCGACCCGGCCCGGCGTCGGGCGCTGGTCGTCGAGGCGCTGCTGCGGGTGGGCCTGCCGGCGGAGGCGGCGCACCGCTACCCCGGCCAGTTCTCCGGCGGGCAGCGGCAGCGCATCGCCCTGGCGCGGGCGCTGGTCGGCACCCCCCGCCTGCTGGTCACCGACGAGCCGGTGTCCGCGTTGGACCTGTCCGTCCGGGCGCAGATCATCAACCTGCTCGCCGACCTGCAGGCCGACCTCGGGTTCGGGCACCTGTTCATCGCCCACGACCTGGCGGTGGTGCGGCACCTGTCGCACCGGATCGTGGTGCTCTACCGGGGGCAGGTCGTCGAGTCCGGCCCCGCCGACGCGGTGTACCGGCGGCCCGCGCACCCGTACACCCGGGCCCTGCTGGCCGCCGCGCCGGTGCCGGACCCGGGTCCGGCCCGCGCCGCGCTCGCCGCCGCCGGCCGGCAACAGCCGGCCGGCCTGACGTCCGACGCCGGGGTGGGCGGGGACGGCGGGTGCCGGTTCGCGGCCCGCTGCCCGTACCGGATCGACGCCTGCACCCGGCAGCGCCCGCCGCTGGCACCGACGGCCACCGGCGCGCTGAGCGCCTGCCTGCGGCACGCCGACCTGGCGTCGGCGGCACACCCCGCGCCGGCGGCCCCGGCGGGCGTCTCACCGCCACCCTGACCGCATCTCGCACCGTCCACACCCGCACCCCCTCGACACCGGCACCGCCGGGAAAGGATGGCCATGTTCGCGCATCGTCCGCGCCGGAGCGTCCACCAGGTACGTCTCCTGGTCGCCGCCGCGCTGCTCACGGTCGGCTCGCTGACCGCCTGTTCCGGCACCGCCGAGGAGGGGGGCGACGGTGACGACGCCGTCCTGACCATGGCGGTGGCGGCCCCGCCGACGCTCGACCCGTACAAGGCCAACATCGACCTGAACAACATTCCGACAGTGGCGCTGGCGTACGCCCCGCTGATCCGGATGAACGCCGACCGGACGTTCACCGGCGAGCTGGCCGAGTCGTTCGGCTACGTCGACCGGCAGAACAAGGTCTTCCAGCTCAAGCTGCGCCCGGGGCTGACCTTCGCCGACGGCACCCCGCTGGACGCCCCGGCGGTGGTCAGGTCGTTGGAGTACATGCGGACGGTCAGCCCGAAGGCGAAGACCTGGGCGGCCACCATCGCCAGCATCACCGCGCCCGACGCGGCCACCGTGGTGGTCACCAACAGCAGTCCGAACCCGGTGATGCGGCAGCTGTTCAGCCAGGCGATCCTCTCCGGTTCGGTGGTCTCCCCCGCCGGGCTGACCGACCCGGGGCAGCTCGCCCAGCGCACCTTCGGCGCCGGCCCCTACCAGCTCGACCCGGCCGGCACCGTGGCCGGCGACCACTACACCTACCTGCCCAACCCCCGGTACTGGAACAAGGAGGGGCAGCACTGGAAGAAGGTCGTGGTCCGGGTGCTGCCGGACGCGAACGCCACCGTGCAGGCCATCCAGGCGGGCCAGATCGACTACGCCGCGCTGAACGCCGACGCCGGACCGGCGGTCGCCGCCGCCGGGCTCAAGCACATCACGGCCAGCGTGGCGGTGCTCGGCATGGTGCTCGCCGACCGCGACGGCACGGTCGCCGCGCCGCTGCGCGACGTGCGGGTGCGTCAGGCGTTGAACCACGCCATCGACCGGGCCACGATCGCCACGACGATCTTCGGCGAGTTCGCCCACCCGACCAGCCAGATCGCCGCCCCCGGCTTCGACGGTTACCAGGCGGCCCTGGACGACCGCTACCCGTACGACCCGGACCGGGCCAAGGCGCTGCTCGCCGAGGCGGGTTACCCGAACGGCTTCACCGTCAAGGCGGAGGCGCACACCCCGGGCATCGCCGCCGTGGCGCAGGTGGTGGCCGGGCAGTGGAAGAAGATCGGGGTGACCGTGGAGCTGACCACCGACACCCAGGTGCCGCAGTGGCTGGAGCACGTGATGTCGCGCAAGTTCCCGGTCACCGCGTTCGGCTACGGCAACCTGCCGACCTATCTGTCCTCGCTGGACTTCATGCGCCCGGTCGCCAACCCGTTCAACCCGTACGCCACCGACGACGCCCAGCTGCGGCAGGCGTTGGACCGGGCGATCGCCGAGCCGGACCCGGCCACCCAGGCGGGGCTGTTCCAGCAGGCGGTGGCCCGGCTGACCGAACTGGCCTGGTTCGCCCCGGTGGTCCGGATGGACGGCATCGCGGTGACCGGCTCCCGGGTCGCCCCGTTGGAGGCGGCGGCGGACAACGGCCTGCCGAGCGTGGTGACGGTCCGGCCGGCCGGCTGAGCGGCCAGACGGCACGCTCGGAGGTGTCCGCCTCCCCCGCCTCTGCAACGATCAATTGGTCATAGGCAGTACCGCTATTGGTAACAGTCAGTGCCGGTATCCGTCGCCGCGCATTCCGGCGGCGCCATAGCCGTCGGAGCCGCAGATGCGCGTGCTGATCACCAGCGCACCGATGCACGGTCATCTCTTCCCGCTCGTGCCGCTCGCCTGGGCGTTGCGGGCGGCGGGGCACGAGGTGCTGGTCGCGTGCACCGAGCACTTCGTGCCGACGGTGACCCAGGCGGGCCTGCCGGCGGTCTCCAGCGGGCCGGGGATGGACGTCCGTGACCTGATGCGGCCGGATTCGCCGCACGGCATCGAGGACGACCCCTACGGACACGGCGAGGTCTTCGCGACAATGGCGTCGCGGAACCTCGCCGGCACCCTGGCCACCGTCCGGTCCTGGCGACCGGACCTGGTGCTCGCCGAGCGCTCCGAGTACGCCGGTCCGGTGGCCGCCCGTGCCGAGGGCGTCCCGTACGTCGAGCTGCACTGGGGGGTCGCGGAACTCGTCGAGTACCGGGCCGCCGCCGAGACGGTGCTCCGGGGTGACCTGCACCGGCTCGGGTTGACCCGGCTGCCCCGGGCCGACCTGGTGCTCGATCCGTGGCCGCCCAGCCTGCGACTGCCGCACGCGCGGGCGCACCTCGGGCTGCGGCCGGTGCCCTACAACGGCGCCGCCCGGGTGCCGACGTGGCTGCTCGACCCGTCGTCGCGGCCCCGGATCGGGCTGACCATGGGCACCGTCCTGCCGCAGCTGACCGGCGGCGGGATGGGTGGCCTGCTCACCGGCCTGGTCGAGGAGTTGGCCACCCTCGACGCCGAGCTGGTCCTCGCCATCGACGACGAGGCCGCCCGGGAGCTGCCGCCGCTGCCGGCGGCGGTCCGCCACGCCGGCCGGATTCCGTTGTCGGAGCTGGTGGCGACGTGCCGACTGCTGATCCACCACGGCGGGCAGGGTTCGGCCCTGACCGCGCTGGCCGCGGGCTGCCCACAGATCGTGCTGCCCAAGTTCGACGACGCGCTGGAGAACGCGGAGGCGATCGCCGCCGCGGGCGTGGGGGTGGCCGTCCGGCTGGACGTGGCGACCCCGCGAGCGGTGGCCGACGCGGCGGACCTGGTACTGGGCCAGGCCCGGTTCGCGGCCGCGGCCGCGGCGGTGGCCCGGGAGGTCGCGGCACAGCCGTCGCCGGCCGAGACCGTCGAAGCGTTGGAGCGGCTGGTCGGCGGAACACCGCCGACGCCGGCGGCGGTCGGCGGGTCGTCCGTCCGGTGGCGGCCGTGAGCACCGCCCGCCAGCACGCGTCCCCGGTGGTCACCGGCGCGGGCCACGGACGGTCCGGCCCCGCCACCGGTACGCACACCTGTCGCGATCATGAGGAGGAATCGGGGCATGAGTGACCGTAGAGCGCTGCTGCTCGACGAGGTCCGCAAGTTCCACCAGGACGGGCAGCCCAATCAGCCGTTCATCCCGGGGGTGACCGAGATCTGGCCCTCCGGGGCGCTGCTCGACGCCGAGGACCGGGTGGCGCTGGTGGAGGCCGCGCTGGACATGCGGATCGCGGCCGGCCCGCTGGCCCGCAGGTTCGAGTCGGAGTTCGCCCGCAAGCTGCACCGCCGCAAGGCCCACCTGACCAACTCCGGCTCGTCGGCGAACCTGCTGGCGGTCAGCGCGCTCACCTCGGACCTGTTGGAGGACCGGCAGCTGCGCCCCGGCGACGAGGTGGTCACGGTGGCCGCCGGGTTCCCCACCACGGTCAACCCGATCCTGCAGAACGGGCTGGTGCCGGTCTTCGTCGACATCGACCTGGGCACCTACAACACCACGGTGGAGCGGGTCGCCGCGGCGATCGGCCCGAAGACCCGCGCGATCATCCTGGCCCACACGCTGGGCAACCCGTATCCGGCGCGGGAGATGGCCGAGCTGGCCGACGCGCACGACCTGTTCTTCGTGGAGGACAACTGTGACGCGGTGGGCTCCACCTACGACGGTGCGCTGACCGGCACGTTCGGCGACCTGTCGACGGTCAGCTTCTATCCCGCCCACCACCTGACCATGGGCGAGGGCGGCTGCGTGCTCACCTCGAACCTGGCGCTGGCCCGGATCGTCGAGTCGCTGCGCGACTGGGGTCGGGACTGCTGGTGCCCGCCCGGCGAGTCGAACACCTGCCTGAAGCGGTTCAAGTACCAGCTCGGCACGCTCCCCCAAGGCTACGACCACAAGTACATCTACTCGCACGTCGGGTACAACCTGAAGGCCACCGACCTGCAGGCCGCGCTGGGGCTGACCCAGCTGGCCAAGCTGGACGAGTTCACCGCGCTGCGCCGGCGCAACTGGCGTCGGCTGCGCGAGCGGCTCGACGGGGTGCCGCACCTGCTGCTGCCCGAGGCCACCGAGAACAGCGAGCCGAGCTGGTTCGGGTTCGTCATCACCGTCGAGCCGGGCGCGCCGTTCAGCCGGTCCGAGCTGGTGGCGTTCCTGGAGGACCGGCGGATCGGCACCCGGCAGCTGTTCGCCGGCAACCTGACCCGGCACCCGGCCTACCTGAACCAGCACTACCGGGTGGTGGGCGACCTGACCAACAGCGACATCGTCACCGAGCAGACGCTGTGGGTCGGCGTCTACCCGGCGCTCACCGATGAGATGATCGACTATGTCGGAACGTCGATCGTGGAGTTCGTCGCCGACCGGGGGTGAGCGTCGGGAAACACCGATGTCGCAAAGACGAATTCCATTTCGTCGGCCACCGACCCGCCCGACCCGATGCCACGAGCCCACCGACAAAAGCGACGCGGCAACCGGCCGCCGCGCCGAACTACCCACCCTGAGCTGCGGTTCTGTATTGTCTCGAAGCGGCGGTGCCGTTTCGACCCACTGGTGGGACAATCATCTCCGACCTTGGAGGTGCGGTGAAGTATCTGATCCTGATCAGCCACAACGAACAGGCTCGTGACGCGTGGCAGGGCATGTCCGACGCCGAACGGGAGTTGGGCGTCAAGGCGCACACCGCCCTCGTCGACGAGCTGGCCGCGACCGGTGAGCTCATCGTCTCCGAGGCGTTGGCCGACCCGTCCACCGCCCGGCGGGTCCGGGTCGAGCGCGGCCGCACGACGGCCACCGACGGCCCCTTCCCCGAGGTGAAGGAGTACCTGGCCGGCTTCTACCTGGTGGAGTGCGCAAGCATCGAGCAGGCGGTGGCGCACGCGGCCCGGATTCCCGAGGCGCAGCTCGGCCTGGTCGAGGTGCGCCCGGTCCTCGACGCCCCCCGGGCGGACGCGTGACAGTTACCACGGAGGTCGAGGACCTGCTGCGCGAACACGCGCCGCAGGTGCTCTCCACCCTGGTACGTCTGCACGGCGGCTTCGACACCTGCGAGGACGCCGTGCAGGAGGCGCTGCTCGCGGCGGCCGTGCAGTGGCCCGAGGAGGGGCTGCCGGCCAACCCCCGGGGCTGGCTGACCACTGTGGCGTCCCGCCGCTGGACGGAACTGTGGCGCAACGACGCCGCCCGCCGTCGCCGGGAACGGGCGGTGGCGGCGCTGACCGGCCCGGAGCCCGGCCCGGTCTCCGCTGTCGACGACACGCTGACCCTGCTGATGCTCTGCTGCCATCCGGCGCTGACCCGGGCCTCCCAGGTGGCGCTCACCCTGCGGGCGGTCGGCGGGCTGAGCACCGCCGAGATCGCCCGCGCCTTCCTGGTGCCGGAGTCCACCGTCGCGCAGCGGATCAGTCGGGCCAAGCAGCGCATCCGGGCCAGCGGCATCGAGTTCCGGATGCCCGCCCCGCAGGAACGCCCGGCGCGGGTGGCCGCCGTGATGGAGGTCCTCTACCTGATCTTCAACGAGGGCTACACGGCCAGCTCGGGGCCGGCACTCAACCGGATCGAGCTGACCGCCGAGGCGATCCGGCTGACCCGCCAGTTGCACGAACACCTGCCCGACGACCCGGAGGTCACCGGGCTACTGGCGTTGATGCTGCTCACCGACGCCCGCCGGCCGGCCCGGACGGCGTCGGACGGAGCGCTGATCCCGCTGGCCGAGCAGGACAGGTCCCGATGGGACGGGCGGGCGATCGCCGAGGGGGTCGCGCTGATCACCCGGACCCTGGCCAGCGCACCGGTCGGCCCGTACCAGGTGCAGGCGGCGATCGCCGCGGTGCACGACGAGGCGGCCCGGGCCGAGGAGACCGACTGGCCGCAGATCCTCGGCCTCTACAACCTCCTGCGCCGCATCGCGCCCGGTCCGATGGTCGCGCTCAACCGGATCGTGGCGGTCGCCATGGTGGACGGACCGCGGGCCGCGCTCGCCGAGCTGGCCGCCGCCGAGGCCGACCCGGTGCTGGCCGGCAACCACCGGGTGCACGTGGTCCGGGCGCACCTGCTCGACCTGCTCGGCGACCGGGACGAGGCCCGGCGGTACTACCTGCTGGCCGCCCGGTCCACCCTCAGCGTCCCCGAGCAACGGTTCCTGCGGCTGCGCGCCACCCAGCGCTCCTGATCCGCCGACAAATGGTGGGGCGCAATGCCCGCACAGCCCGTCGGAATCGACTTGCGACAACGACAAATCAGCCGGGAAGGCCGAAAGGCCGATGCCGGCAACCAAAGGATGAAACAATTTCGCCGCAAGTGCGGATGACCATGCTCGTCTATTTTTTATAGCCTCCAGGTAGCGGTCGACGGCAACTCCCTCAGTGCCGTCCGGCCGGTCGGGCCGGTACGCGCACCACCATGTCCGGACCGGCCGGCGCCGCCCATTCCCGACGCCCGACGAACGCGCGGAATCGGGACGGACCCGAGACCGCGGGTAGTGGAGAGCAGAAGATGGCCATCCCCTCGACCCCTGTCCCCGGCGCCGCCACGAGCGCCTCCGAACGACTGCACGCCCTCGACGCGGTACGCGCCGGAGCCCTGCTCCTCGGCGTCGTCCTGCACACGACACTGTCCTTCCTGGAGCCCCGCACCTGGGTGGTGGGGGACGTGTCGACGAGCCCGGTGATGAACGGCACCTACTTCGTCATCCACGTGTTCCGGATGACGCTGTTCTTCCTGATCGCCGGCTTCTTCGCCCGGTTGCTGCTGCACCGGCGTGGCACCGGCGGGTTCGTCCGCAACCGGGCCGTGCGCATCCTCGCCCCGCTGGCGATCTTCTGGCCGGTGGTGATGTTCTCCACCGTGGTGGCGATCATCATCGCGGCGAACCTGGCCGGTGAGGAGGTCCCGGGGGCCACCCCGATGACCCCGAGCACGTTCCCGCTGACCCATCTGTGGTTCCTCTACTGGCTGCTGGTCCTCTACGTACTGGCGCTGGCCGTCCGCGCGGTGGTCAACCTGGTCGACCCGGACGGCAGCCGGCGCAGCGGGCTGGTCGACCCGATCGTCCGGGGCGTCGTCGCCCGTGACCTCACCCCGCTGGTCGTCGGTGCCCCGCTCTGCGTCGCCTTCCTGCTCAAGCAGGACTGGCTGCTCTGGTACGGCGTGCCGCCGGCCGAGAACGGGCTGATCCCCAACCCGGTGGGTCTGGTCGCCTACGGATGCGCGTTCGGTTTCGGCTGGCTGCTCAACCGCCAGGTGGACGTGATCCGGGTGTGGGAACGGCGGTACCCCCGCAACCTGGCGGCGGCGGTCGTGCTGACCGGCGTGGCGCTGGCGATGGTCGGGCTCACCCCGGACACCGAGCCCGAGGCGCTGGGCTGGCACAAGGTCGGCTACGCGGTGGTCTACACGCTCGCCGTCTGGGCCTGGACGATGGGCCTGATCGGGGCGGCGATGCGGCACCTGTCCCGGCCGAACCCGTCGATCCGGTACGTGGCCGACGCGTCGTACTGGGTCTATGTCGTCCACCTCCCGCTGGTGATGGCGCTGCAGGCGGCGGTGTCGCAGGTGGCGGTGCCGTGGTTCGTCAAGTTCCCGGCCATCCTGTTGGTCACCTACCCGGTCACCCTGCTCAGTTACCGCTACCTGGTCCGGTACACGTTCATCGGTGCCCTGCTCAACGGCCGACGACGCCGCCGGGACGAGAAGCCGGCCACCGAGGCGGCCGTGCCGCAGGCTGCCGCCCGCTGACCTGCGCCCCACGCTCGCCGGGCCGCGCGACGTGCTGGTCGCGCGGGCCGAGTCAGCCCCGCCGGAAGGGGGATCCGGCGGGGCTGACGCCTGCCGGGGGGACGGCAGGCTTCTCCGGCCCGGACCGGGGGGACGGTCCGGGTGGCGCGCCGGGGCGGGCCGACCGCCCCGGGTGCCGGCCGGCCCGAGGGAGGGCCGGCCGGCACGTCCCGCACGGACCCTGGGGGGTGGGTCAGGTCGGGACGGATACGACGTCCGGGCTGCGGCAACGGCCCGGACGCCGACCGGTCAGCGTTTGTGCGGGGCGCTGGACCGGTCGTCGACGGAGGTGCCGGCGGTACCGGGGTCATCCGACGGGGTGTCAGCGGTGGCCGACCCGGCGTCGGTCTGGGCGGCCGGCTCCGCCCAGTCGCCCTGCAGGCCGATCTTGTCCAGCAGCAGGAGCACGGTGACGGCGACGACCACGAGCAGCACCGCCGACACCCGGTACGACAGCACGTAGCCCTCGGTGGCGGCGGCCCTCGCCTCCACCCCCTCGGCGAGCCGGTCCCCACCGAGCCGCAGGGCCAACGCCACCAGGACCGACAGGCCGAGCGCGCCACCGACCTGCTGCATCACGTTCTGCATGGCGGAGGCGAGCCCGGTGTCCTGGGTGCCCACCTTGTAGAGGGCGGTGTTGGCGGTGCCGGGCATCGCCAGGCCGAAGAACAGGCCCAGCACCACCATGCCGGGCAGGATGCCGCTGGCGTAGTGGGTGTCCACGGAGATCCCGCTGAGCAGCAGCAGACCGGCGGTCACGCCGAGCAGACCCACGATGATCACCGGCTTGACACCGAACTTCGGGATCATGCCGGTGGACAGCCCGACGCCGAAGGCGATGCCCAGGCCCACCGGGATGAAGGAGAGGCCGCCCTTGAGCGGCGAGTAGCCGAGCACCTGCTGCTCGAAGAGGGTGGTCAGGAAGGTGAAGCCGAAGAAGGCGCAGGAGAGGGTCAGGCCGACCAGGTAGCCCACCGCGCGGGTGCGGTTGGTGAAGAAGCGCAGCGGGATCAGCGGCGCGGCGGCCCGCGACTCGATCAGCAGCATCAGCCCGATCAGCACCAGCCCGCCGAGGAGCGGCAGCAGCACCTGCGGCGAGAGCCAGGACCGCTCGGCGGCCTGGAGCAGGCCGTAGACGATGGCCACCAGACCCGCCGTGGCGGTCAGCACGCCGGCGAAGTTGAACTTCTGCCCGGTGCGCTCCATCCGGCTCTCGCCGACCAGCCGACCCACCAGGGCCAGCGCGATCACCGCGACCGGGACGTTGACGTAGAAGATCCAGCGCCAGCTGGCGTCGGCGACGATGAGCCCGCCGACGACCGGGCCGAGGGTGCCGGCCAGGCCGGACAGGCCACCCCAGATGCCGACCGCCTTGACCCGGTCGGCCGGTGCCGAGAAGAGCAGGAAGACGATGCCGAGCGCGGCCGGGGCGGCCAGCGCCTCACCGATGCCTTGGAGGAAACGGCTGTAGATGAGCATCTCGGGGGTCATCGCGGCCCCGGAGATGACCGAGGCGATGGCGAAGATGACCACGCCGGTGACGAAGATCCGCCGCCGGCCGAACAGGTCGGCGAGCCGGCCGCCGAACAGCAGCAGCCCGCCGGCCATCAGCACGTAGCCGTTGACGACCCAGGCCAACCCGGTCCGGGACATGTCGAGCTCGCCCTGGATGCGCGGCAGCGCGACGCTGACCACGGTCATGTCGATGACGAACATGAACTGGACGAAGCCGAGCAGCGCCAGCGCCTTCCACCGACGGGGGTCCGGCCGGTCCGCGGACGCGTCCAGCGCCTCGTCCGAACTCGGTGTGGTACCGGTGCTCATGGTGCCCTCCTCGACATCGGCGCACGTCACGTGCGCTTCTGCCTGGATGTCGAAGCTGGCTCGTTGGTTTCGACATACGGGTAAGCAAATAGTTCGAGCCTTCAGGAGGCACCCATGAAGTACCTGATCATGATCAGCCACAACCAGCAGACCCGGGACGCCTGGCAGAACATGTCCGACACCGAGCGGGAGATGGGCTTCAAGGCGCACATGTCGCTGGTGGAGGATCTGGCCGAGTCGGGCGAGCTGATCGTCTCCGAGGCCCTGGCCGACCAGGGTCAGGCCAAGAAGGTCCTGGTCCGCGACGGCAAGATCAGCACCACCGACGGCCCGTTCCCCGAGGTCAAGGAGTACGTCGCCGGGATCTACCTGATCGAGTGCGACACCATCGAGCAGGCGGTCGGGCACGCCGCCCGGATCCCGGAGGCCAACTTCGGCCTGGTCGAGGTCCGTCCGGTGCTCGGCGCCGGTGGCCCCGACATGTGACGAACCGCACATGCGGGCGGACCCGCGGCACCGGTCGGTGCCGCGGGTCCGTTTCTTCCCACCGTCCGCCGCGTCCGGCGGACAACACTCAGATGTACGGCGAGTTGGGCTCCAGCCCGCAGAGCACCCGCCCGTAGAGTTCGAGGTTCGTCGACGGGACCATCAGCGCGTGCAGGTTGACCGCGTACATGTCCCGGACCACCCGCTGCATCGGGGCCTGGCGCAGGATCGACGAGCCACCACTGGCCATCCCGAGCAGGTCCACCGCGGCCCGGCCGAGCTGGCAGATCGCCCCGATGTCGGCCCGGGTGCGGGCCCGCTCCTCCAGCGTCCACGGCTCACCGCTGACGCCCTTGGTGTCGACCAGGTCGGTGATCCGCTGGGCGTGGAACTCGGCCTCGTCGATCTTCATGGTCGCCTCGGCGAGCTGGAGGTGGGTGACCGGAGCCTCCCGCTGCGTCGCGTAGTCGGTGTAGGTGATCTTGCGGTCCAGCCGCTCCAGGAAGAACTCCCGGGCCGCCCGGGCCAGCCCGATCACCGTGCCGGCCGAGGAGGCGTTCGCCACCCCGAGCAGCGGGTTACGGTACATCGGCAGGTCCCGGTTGAGCGCCGAGGCGCTCTGCCCCTGGAGCACCGCGGGCATCGGCACGATCCGCTCCTGCGGCACGAACACGTCCCGGGCCACCGTGGTGATGCTGCCCGAGCCCTGCAGGCCGGCGGTGTACCAGTCGTCGACGATCTCCAGGTCGGACAGCGGCACCAGGGCCATCACCGGCCACTGGTTCACCCCGTCCGGGGCGGGGGCCATCGCGATGACCTCCTGCCAGTGGCTGTGCAGGGCGCCGCTGATGAAACTCCAGCTGCCGTTGAGCACCATCCCGCCGCCGGGCTTCGGGGTGCCGCTGGCCGACGGGCTCAACGTCCCGCAGATCCGCACGTCGGGGGTGGCGTAGACCTCGTCCTGCACCGCGTCGGGGAACATCCCGACCATCCAGCCGGGGATCGCCCACACCGACGCCGTCCAGGCCACCGACCCGTCGCCCCGGCCCAACTCCACCATCACCTCGTGCAGGGTGCGGGTGTCCGACTCGTACCCGCCGTAGCGGCGCGGCACCCGCATCCGGAACAGGCCGGCGTCGGCCAATGCCTCGACCGTCTCGTCGTGCAGCCGCCGGTTCTCCTCCTGCCAGCTCGCGTGCTGGCGCAGCAGCGGCACCAGCCCGCTGGCGCGGCGTACCAGTTCGTCCCTCGGGGGGGCCTCGGTCGCGCTGGTCATCTCACTCCTCCTGTGCACGGGTACGGTCGACGGACGGGACGCCGTCCACCGGGACGAACAACGGGGCAGGCGGTCACCGGGCGACCGCCTCGGCCTGCCGGGGCAGCGGCGCGACCCCGGCGATCAGGTCCGCCGCCTTCTCCGCGATGGCGATCACGGCGGCGTTCGGGTTGCCCCGGACCAGGGTGGGCATGACGCTGGCGTCGACCACCCGCAGCCCCTCCAGCCCGTTGACCCGCAACTGCTCGTCGACCACGGTGCCCATCGCGCAGGTGCCCGCCGGGTGGAAGATCGAGTGCGCGTACTGCCTGACGTAGTGCCGCAGGTCCTCGTCGGAGTCCGAGGCCGGCGGGGCGAACTGCCCCTCGGTGTACGGGGCCAGCGCCTTCTGCTGCGCGATCCGGATGCCGATCCGGGTCGCCGCCACCGCGTCGTCGAGGTCGCGCTCGTCCTGGAAGTAGTTGTGCACGATCTTCGGCTTGGCGGTCGGGTCGGCCGAGGCGAGCAGCACGTACCCCCGGCTGCGCGGGGCGATCATCGACGGGCCGTACGAGATCGAGTGGTGGGTGGGGGTGCCCAGCCCGCTGTCGGCGAACATCACCGGCGCGGCCAGGAACTCCGCGTCCGGGGCGGTCAGGTCGTCGCGGGTCCGCACGAAGCCGCCGGCCTCCGGCCCGTTGGCCGTCATCGGGCCACGGCCCTCGGCCATGAAGCGCTGCAGGTGCTCGGGCTGGTTGGCGGCGAGCAGGCTGATCGGCTGCGAGTGGGTGTAGACCAGCGGGATCAGCGCGTGGTCCTGGAGGTTCTGCCCCACCTGCGGTTGGTCCAGCAGCACCGGCACGCCGAGCGCGCCGAGCAGCGGGGCCGGGCCGACCCCGGAGAGCATCAGCAGCTGCGGCGAGTTGTACGCCCCGGCAGCGAGGATGACCTCCCGCGACGCACTGACGGTCAGCGTGTCGTCCAGCCGGGTGCCGGTCACCCCGACCGCCCGGCCGTTCTCGATCAGCACCCGGTGCACGTGGACGTTGGTCTCCACGGTCAGGTTGGGCCGGTCCAGGACGGGGTGCAGGAACGCGGTCGCGGTGCTCTCCCGACGGCCGTCGCGCTGGGTGAGCTGGAAGAAGCCGAAGCCCTCCTGGGTGGCGCCGTTGAAGTCGTCGTTGACCGCGTAGCCGGCCTCGGTGGCCGCCTGGACGAACGCCGACGACATCGGGTTGTTGGCCCGCCCCTCGGAGACCGCCAACGGCCCGTCGACCCCGTGGTAGACCGACGCCCCACGCTCGTTGTCCTCGGACCGCTTGAAGTACGGCAGCAGGTCGTCGAAGTCCCAGCCGGGCTGCGCCCAGCCGTCGAAGTCGCCACGCGCGCCCCGGATGTAGACCATCGTGTTGATCGAACTGGTGCCGCCCAGCACCCGGCCCCGGGGCAGGTAGACCCGCCGCCGGCCCAGCGCCGGCTCCTCGTGGGTGTCGTAGTCCCAGTCCAGGGCGGTGCGGAACAGGGTGCCGAAGGCCACCGGGACGTGGATGTTGTCGGCGGTGTCCCGGGGACCCGCCTCGATCAGGCACACCGTGACGTCGGGGTCCTCGGTGAGCCGGGCGGCCAGGACACACCCCGCTGATCCCGCGCCGACGATGACGTAGTCGTACACCACTGCACCCTCCAAGGTCAGGTTCTCGGTTGTCGTCGCGGGTCACCGCGCCACCGGCGGGGACCGGGCGGTCCCCACCGGGCGTGCCCCGAGGCCGTGGTGACCGTGATCGGCATCCCGTCGTCACCACGACCCCGGCGGTCGGGCGGTCGTCGTCGACCGCGCCGGCGTCAGCCCCTGATCGGGCTGCTCTGGTGCGAGACCAGCCGGAGCTGGCCGTCGGGTTGGCGCAGCATCACCCAGGTGGCCCGGATGAAGTTCTCCGGCGCGATGTCGTCCTGGCCGGCCATGATGATGCCGCCCTCGGTCACCACCAGGGCGACGTCGTCGGTGAGGAAGGTGACCTCGACCGGCCAACCCTTCACCCGGGCGCCCCGCAGCGGCCCGGCGAAGCCCCGGGACATGTACGCCCGGATCTCCTCCCGGCTGGTGAGCTGCTCGTCGCGCATCAACAGGCTGCCGTTGTCGGTGAACACGTCGGCGAACATGTCGGCGTCGTTGGCCGCCCAGGCCGCCTGGATGCGCATGGCCACCGTCAACACCGCCCGCTCGTCGGCGTCGGTGTACCCCCGGTAGTAGGACGGGTCCTCGGGGACGCCGGCGGCGGCCAGCAGCGCCGAGGCGTCCCCCCAGGGTGCCATGGTCGTGGTCATCGGTCCCTCTTCTCCTCTCGTCGTCCAGGGCCGGAACGACCCCTTCGTCGTTCCGGCCCTGGCCGGCCCGCTGCCCGCTCCGGCTCTGGCCGGAGCCGGGTTCAGCCGGTGATCGGGCTGCTCTGGTAGGAGGCGATCCGCCAGTCGCCGTCCCGCTTGACGACGACCCACATGATCCGGAGGTTGTCGGCCGGAGCGAGGGCGTCGGCGTCGGCGTAGACGACCCCGCCGACGCTGACGGCCAGCGCCATCGACTCCGAGACGACCTGGATCTCGCTGAACTCCAGGGTCAGCCGGGAGCCCTTGTACGGTCCGGCGAACAGCTCGCCGAGGTACGTCCGGATCTCGTCGCGGCTCATCAGCTGGTTGTCGCCGACGAGCATGCTGCCGTTGTCGATGAAGAGGGAGGCGAACCCCTCGGCGTCGTTGGCGTCCCACGCCGCCCGGCAGCGCAGCGGCGCGGTCAGCACCGCCCCTTCCACCCCGTTGGGGAAGTCACCGTAGTACGAGGCCCACTGCTTGGCGCCGGCCACGAGCGACGCGCCCTCGGTGCTCATGCTGTCTCCTCCTGTCCGAGTGGATGCCCGGTCACCAGCGCAGCGTCGCGCCGGCGCCGCGCGGGCTGTTCTGGTAGCCGGCGAGCTGCCACTGGCCGTCCCGCTTGACGACGACCCAGGTGGAGCGCACGGCCAGCTCCTCCGCGATCTCCGTCTGGCCGGCGGCGAGGATGCCACCGTGGGTACGGATCAGGGCGGCGTCGTCGGCGATGATCCGCACGTCGACCGGCCGGCCGGTGACGCCGGTGCCCTTGAACGGCCCGGCGTACGCGGCGGCCATGAACGCACGGATCTCGTCGCGGCCCTTCTTGAACACGTCCCCGGGCAGGATCATCACGCCGTCCTCGGTGAACGCATTCGCCACCCCGGCGGCGTCGTTGCGGGACCAGGCCTCCACCAGCCGCAACGGAACGGTGAGGACCTCCTTTTCCTGAGCGCTGGTGAACGACCCGTAATACGCGTCGAGCGCCTTTTCTCCGTCAATGGCCGGAGCCACCTGGGTACCAGTGGACATCGTGGTCGCTTCCTCTCCTGTGACTACTGCGGACAGTGGACACATTCACCCCCGAACGGTCCGTCCGTCCCCTATCCTCCGGCGGTGCGACAGCGCTGACATCTCCCCGATTGCGATGTCGAAGACCGTTTCCGAGAATCCGTTTCCGTCGGCCGGACAGGGGAATGCCGTACCCCGGCCGGTGGGTGCACCGGCCGGGGTACGGCGGGATCGCCGCAGGTGGGGGTCAGCCCACCCGCAGCGCGGCCGGGTCGTCGGCCGGGTCGTCGTCGGCCGGCTCCGCGGGGCGCAGACTGTCGACGATGTGGTCGGCCAGGGCGGCGATGGTCGGCTTGTTCCACAGGATGTTCGGCGGCAGTTCCAGGCCGTAGCGGCCCTGCAGACGCACCCGCAGCGCCACCGTCATCACCGAGTCCACCCCCAGCTCGACCAGCGGCCGACGCAGCTCCAGGTCCTCGGCGGCCAGGCTCAGCTCGGCGGCGGCCTGCTCCCGCACGTCGGCGGTGACCAGTTCGCGCAGCTCCTGCTCCGGGGTGTCGGCCCAGTCGACGCTGAACGTCTGGCCGGTGCCGGCCTCGGTGGTCGAACGGGTCGCGGTCAGCTCCCGCAGCATCGGCAGCCGGGGGGCGTTGGTCGTCGGCGCCAGCACCCGCAGGACCGCGTGGTACGGGCTGTGGAACCGGTCGGCGAAGGCCCAGGCCCGGAACGCCTCGGTCACCGAGATCGCGTCCAGGCCGCGCGAGTTGGCCTCCAGCATGGTCGACGAGATCGACTCGGACATGCCCACCCCGCGCCAGGACGTCCAGCCGAGGCTGGTCGTCTCGGTGTGGCCGTCGGCGTGCCGGTGCGCCGCGAGGGCGTCCAGGAACGAGTTGGCCGCCGCGTAGGTGGTCTGCCCGGTCAGCCTGGTGAACTGCCCGCAGGACGAGAACATCACGAAGAAGTCCAGCGTGCCCGGGGGGAAGAGGCGGTGCAGCACCATCGCCCCGTTCACCTTGGGCCCGAGGACGTCGTGCAGCCCCTCGCGGTCCACCTTGTCCACCATCGCGTCGCGCACCACGCCGGCGGCGTGCACGATGCCGCGTACCGCCGGCATGCCGTGCGAGGCCGGGTCGAGCGCCGCCGCGACCTCCACCGGGTCGGTGATGTCCAACGCCAGGGTCCGCACGGTCACCCCGAGCGCCTCCAGTTCCAGCACCCCGTCGATCTGCCGGCGGGTCCGCACGTCGTGGTCGCCGTCCCAGTCGGCGCGCGGCGGCAGACCCCGGCGGCCGGCGAGCAGGATGCGCCTCGCCCCCCGGTCGGCCAGCCACCGGGCCACCATCAGCCCGAGCGCGCCGAGCCCACCGGTGATCAGGTAGGTGTCGGTCGGCCGGCACTGCAACGCGGTGCCGTCGGCGGGCCGCTCGACCTGGGCGAGCCGCTGCACCGCCACCGCCCCGCCACCGTCGACGGAGACGATGTCCTCGTCGCCGGTGAGCCGGCGCAGCACCGTCGCGACCACGGCGGCGGGGACGTCGGCGTCGTCGGCGAGGTCGACGACCCCGCCCCACAGGTCCGGGTGCTCCCCGGCGAAGATCCGGGCGATGCCCCACAGCGGGGCGTGGGCCAGCGACCGCTCCCCCACCGCCTGCCGGACACCCCGGGTCAGGCACCACAGCCGGGGCTGCGGCGCCGCCGGGTCACCCCCGGCCGCCTGCACCTCGATCAACACCTGGGCGCTGCGGATCAACGTCCAGCCGCACCGCTCGGCGGCCTGCTCGGCCGACTCGTCGGCGGTACCGACGCCCGGCGCGACCAGGACCGCGTCGCGCGGGGTGAGACCGACCGTGGCCAGCTCGTCCGGACCGTCCACCCGCACCGTCGGCAGCCCGGCGTCGGCCAGCGCCCCGGCCAGGTCTCCGGCGGCGTCGTCACCGACGACGACCACCCGGGACAGGTCGGTGGCGGTGCCGTCGACGTCGAGGTCCAGCGGCCGCCAGACCGCCTCGTGCACCAGCTCGCGGGGGGCGGCCACCGCGCTGTCGGTGTCCGAGATGGCGGAGAACCGCAGGCCGCGCACCTGGCAGACGACCTCGCCGTGCTCGTTGGCCACCTGCACGTCGACGGTGTCCTGCGGCGAGCGCGGGGAGCGCACCGAGTGGACGGTGATGTGGGCCGGTGGTTCCCCCTTGAAGACCACCGACTCGATGTGCGAGGACATCCACTGGTGCCTGGCGTACTCCGGGGTGACCAGCACCGCGCTGATGGTCAGCGCGCCGTCGATGACGTGCGCCCAACTGGTGGCGGTCTGCGCCGGCGGCGGCACGATGACGATGTCGGCGAGTTGCTCCTCGTCGTTGCGGCGCAACTCCACCACGTCCCAGGGGAACGCGTAGCCACCGACGCCCATCCGGCGGAACATCTCGTCGACCCGCTGCCAGGACCACTCCTGCGGGCACCGGGCCCGCACCTCGTCGGCGTCCACCCGGCCGTCGACCAGTTCGGTGCTCCAGTCGATGGTCGCCGTCGAGTGGGTGATCCACTCGTACTCCTCGTCGTCGACGACGGGGGCGCCGTCCTGCGGGGCGACCCGGGTGGCCAGCCGGGCGGTGTTCTCCGACAGCACGATCTGCACCACCCGGGGCGGCGCGACGGCCAGCGGCGTCCGCAGCACGATGTCGGCCAGCGCGGGCAGTCGGCCGTCCTCCCCGGCGGCCAGGGCGAAGCTGTTGATCAGCACGGCGGCCGGGGTGATCTCGACGTCGACCACCTCGTGGTCGAGCGGGTAGGGCCGCGAGGACATGTCCAGGTAGGTCTGCCAGACCTGCCGGGGCGGTGCGCCGGAGACCGTCATCCGGCCGCCGAGCAGGCTGTGCCGTTCCGGGTCGTGCCCACCGCCGGGACCGGACTCGACCCGGGCCTCCGGGAAGATCCAGTACGGCCGGTGCTGCCAGGCCACCGAGGGCATCGGCAGCAGCGAGCCGGTCGGGTGCAGCCGCGCCCAGTCCACCGCCGCGCCCGCGCAGTACAGCCGGGCCAGGCCGGCCAGCAGGGCGTTGTCCTCGTCGGTGTCACGGCGCAGGCTGTGCACGACGGTGGCGTCCTCGACACCGAGGTGGGCGAGGGTCTCCCCGATGGAGTGGGTGACCACCGGGTGGGTGGAGACCTCCAGGAAGACCCGGTACCCGTCGGTGACCGCCGCCGTCACCGCGGCGGTGAAGCGCACCGGCTCACGCAGGTTCGCCACCCAGTACGCGCCGTCGCGCGCCGCGGTCGACCGGGGGTCGGTCAGCGCGGTGCTGTAGAGGGGGGTGCGGGGCGTCTCGGGGTGCAGCGCGCCGGCCGCCGCGGCGACCTCGGCCACCGCCGCGTCCACGTGCGGGCTGTGGAATGCGATGTCGGTGTCGACCCGCCACACCGCCACCCCCTCCTCGCGCCAGTGCGTCACGATCTGCTCGACGGCCTCCCGGTCCCCGGAGAGCACGGTGGAGGTGGGGCTGGCCGAGATGGCGGCGACCACGCCGACCTGACCGGCGAGCCGCTGCCGGGCCTCGTCGAAGCCGAGCCCGACCATGGCCATCCCGCCCTGGCCCTGGAGGCGCTCCAGGGCGCGCGCCCGCCGGCAGGCGAACCGGGCGGCGGCCAGCACGTCCAGGCTGCCGGCGACGGCCGCGGCGGCGATCTCCCCCACCGAGTGCCCGATCACGGCGGCCGGGGTGAGCCCCCGGGACCGCCAGGTCTGCGCCAGGGCGACCTGGGTGGCGAAGGTCAATGCCTGCACCTCGACGCCGGTCCACGGCCCACCGGCGGTGAGCGCCTCGCGCGGGGTCCAGCCGAGTTCCTCGCGGAACACCTCGGCCAGCGCGTCCACGGCGGCGGCGAAGACCGGCTCGTCGCGCAGCAACTGCCGGCCCATGCCCGTCCACTGCGCGCCGTGCCCGGAGAAGACCCAGACCACCGGGGCCGGGTCGGCCACCGTCCGGCCCCGGGCGACCTGCGGGGTGGTACGGCCGTCGGCCACCTCCCGCAGCCGCTCGACGAGTTCCCCGGGCGAGGCGGCCAGCACGGCGGTCCGCTGCGGCAGGTGCGAGCGGCGGTGCGCCAGGGTGTGCCCCACCGACGGCAGGGACGCCCCCGGGTGCTCCGTCAGCCAGTCGGCGGTCCGCGCCGCCAGCGCCGCCACCCCGGCCTCGGACATCGCCGAGAGCGGGTACACCGACGCCCGGGTGCCGGCGGTGGTCTCGACCGACACCGTGCCGGCCGCCGCGTCGGTGGCCGTGGCCCCGGCGGCGGCGGTCGGGGCGGGCGGCGCCTCCTGGAGGATGACGTGCGAGATGGAGCCGCCGACGCCGTAGCTGGACACGCCGGCCCGACGCGGACCGTCACCGGCCGGCCAGGGCGACCGCTCACCGATCAGGCGCAGCCCGGAACCGGCCCAGTCGAAGTCCGGGTTCGGCTCGCGGTGCAGGCTCGGCGGGATCTCCGCGTGCCGCAGCGCCAGCACCGCCTTGATCACACCGGCGATGCCCGAGCCCGCCTCGACGTGACCGATGTTGGGTTTCACCGAGCCGACCAGGCACGGCTCGTCGGCGGGCCGCCCGGCACCGAAGACGGCGGCCAGCGCCTTGGCCTCCTCCCGGTCGCCGACCGGGGTGCCGGTGCCGTGCGCCTCGACGTAGTGCACCGACCCCGGGTCGATGCCGGCCCGCTCGTAGGCCACCCGGAGCATGTGCTCCTGGGCCGAGCCGTTGGGCGCCATCATGCCGTCGGAACGGCCGTCCTGGAACACCCCGCTGCCGGGGATCAGCGCGAGCACCTCGTCGCCGTCGCGGCGGGCGTCGGCCAGCCGCTTGAGCACCACCACGCCGGCACCCTCACCCCGGCCGTAGCCGTCGGCGTCGGCGGCGAACGCCTTGCTGC
This sequence comes from Micromonospora humidisoli, assembly GCF_016900955.1. Lineage (NCBI taxonomy): Bacteria > Bacillati > Actinomycetota > Actinomycetes > Micromonosporales > Micromonosporaceae > Micromonospora > Micromonospora humidisoli. The sequence continues at coordinate 165,004 of NZ_JAFEUO010000006.1, read as the reverse complement.
GCCCGTCCGGGGCGGTCGCCCCGGCCGCGTCCAGGGCGACGAACAGGGTCGGGCTGGCCATGATGTTGACCCCACCGACGACGGCCAGCGGGATCTCGCCCTCGCGCAGGCTCTGGCAGGCCAGGTGCAGCGCGGTGAGCGAACCGGCGCAGGCGGTGTCCACCGCCATGCTGGGCCCGCGCAGGTCCAGGAAGTACGAGATGCGGTTGGCGATGCCGTAGTAGGTGGTGCCGTTGACCGCCCAGGCGCCGGTGCGCGGGATGTCCTCCAGCAGCCGACGGCCGTAGTCGTTGGAATTGGCCGCCACGAAGACACCGGCGTCCGAACCGCGCAGCGACAACGGCGGCACACCCGCGTTGCCCAGCGCCTCCCAGGCCAACTCCAACACGATCCGCTGCTGCGGGTCGAGGAAGTCCGCCTCCCGGGGAGAGATGCCGAAGAAGTCCGCGTCGAATCCCTCGATGTCGTCGAGGAATGAGCCCAGCCGGGTCGTCTTCCGCAGGATCGCGGTGGCCTGGGGGCTGGTCGAGGCGTACGGTTCCCACCGCTTGTCGGGCATGGCGCTCACGGCATGTCGACCACCGATGAGAAATGCCCAGAACTTCTCCAACGAGTCAAGGTCAGGGGCGAACCGGCAGCTCATTCCGACAATGGCCACGGCGTCAGAAAATTCCCCATCCTGGCTCACGTCCAGGCTCCTCTCCACATCGCCGACCGCATCCGGAACACAGCCGGATGCGGTGGTCGCTGTCCTTCGGAAATGTCGCGGTGACGGTCAGGTCCGGACGCTGACCTCAACTGCGAAACATCCTGTTCCTTGGCCGATCGGGGGGGCACCTTCCTGAGTGCGATCGTCCCGGCCGGCGGACGGCCCGCAGGACCGGCGGTGACCTCCGCTAATGCCGGGGCGGGCAATAGCGCAATGCGGGAGAAGGAACTCGGCGGCACGCCTCCGTACGGTTTCCCCGCGAGTTCGACACACGATTTCGCGTCGCGCCGCCCGGGCTCCGACGCCGGTGCGCCGTGTCGACCGATCGGATCGGGAGGGCCCGACATGTCCGCAGAAGCGACCCGACCTACCCTCGACGGGACCGTGCCGTGGCCGCCGGAGCTGGTGGCGCGGTACACCGACCAGGGCTACTGGGCGGGCCGGCCGCTCGGGGCGTACCTGTACGCCGCCGCCGACGCCGACCCCACCGCCACGTGCCTGGTCGACGGCCCGGTACGCCTCACCTTCGCCGAGCTGACCGCCCGCGCCGACGGTGCCGCCGAGCGCCTGCGGGACCTGGGGATACGTCCCGACGACCGGGTGGTGGTGCAGCTGCCCAACTGCTGGGAGTTCGTCGTGCTGACGGTGGCCTGTTTCCGGCTGGGCGCGGTCCCGGTGATGGCGCTGCCGGCGCACCGGCGGCAGGAGATCGCCGCGATCGTGGCGTTGACCGGGGCGCGGGCGCTGGTCGTACCGGATGTGTTGAAGGAGTTCGACCACCAGGCGCTGGCCCACGAGGTGGCCGCCGACGCGCCGACCCTGCGGCACGTGCTGGTCGCCGGGGCGGACGTCCGCGCGGACAGTGTCGACCTGCGGCGGCTGTGCCGGCCGGCGGACGATCCGGCGGCGGCCCGGTCGGCGCTTGACGCCGCCGCGCCCGCCGGTTCGGCGGTCGCCCTGTTCCTGCTCTCCGGCGGCACCACCGGGGTGCCGAAGCTGATCGCCCGGACCCACGACGACTACGGCTACATGATGCGTCGTGCCGCCGAACTGTCCGAGGTGGACGCGACGACTGTCTACCTGGCGGTGCTGCCGCTGGCGCACGGTTATCCGATGGCCGGGCCGGGCATCCTGGGCACGCTGCTGGCCGGCGGCCGGGTGGTGATCCTGCCGTCGCCCGCGCCGGAGCGGGCGTTCGAGGCGGTGCAGCGGGAACGGGCCACCTTCACCTCGCTGGTGCCCGCCGCGGTGCAGCGCTGGCTGGAGTACCGGGAGAAGGACCCGGACCGGGACCTCAGCTCGCTGCGCCGGGTCCAGGTCGCCGGCTCCCGGTTGGCCGACCAGGTGGCCCAGCGGGTGACGCCGGTGCTCGGCTGCGATCTCCAGCAGGTCTACGGCATGGCGGAGGGGCTGCTCTGCCTGACCCGCCCGGACGACCCGCAGGACGTGGTGTGCCACAGCCAGGGCCGGCCGATCTGCCCCGACGACGAGCTGCGGCTGGTCGACGAGGAGGGCCGGCCGGTGCCGGCCGGCGAGCCGGGGGTGCTGCTGACCCGGGGGCCGTACACGCCGCGCGGCTACTACCGGTCGCCGGAGCTGACCGCGCGCGCGTTCGTCGACGGCTGGTACAACACCGGGGACATCGTCCGGCTGCGGCCCGACGGGAACCTGGTCATCGAGGGTCGGGACAAGGACCTGATCAACCGGGGTGGCGAGAAGATCTCCGCCGAGGAGGTGGAGAACTTCGCCTACCAGCTCGACACGGTGAGCCTGGCCGCCGCGGTCGCCATGCCGGACGCCGAGCTGGGTGAGCGGGTCTGCCTCTACGTGGTGCCGCAGCCCGGCCGGACGGTGGCCCTGCAGGACGTACGGGCGGTGATGCAGCGGGCCGGGGTGGCCGCGTTCAAGCTGCCGGAGCTGCTGGTGACCGTCGACGAGCTGCCGTTCACGGCGGTCGGCAAGGTGAACAAGAAGCAGCTCCGCGAGGACGTCGGCCGCCGGCTCGCCGGCTGACCCACCGGCCGGGCCGGTGGGGCGGCCCGGCCACCCGCCGCCCGTCGACGGGGGCGGGTGGGGGGTGACACGGGGGCGGGGGCGCACCGGGTGCGCCCCCGCCCCCGTGTCCGGTCAGGGCTTCGGAATGTCGAACAGGGTGGGGATGCGCATGGCCAGCCCCCGGTCGCCCTTGGCCTTCATCCGGCCCAGCACGAACATGGTGACCGGGTTGGCGTTGCTGCTGACCAGTTTCAGGAAGTCGATGTCGCTGAGGGTCAGGGTGAGCCGGGGTTCGCGGTCCGGCCGCTCCGACAGCACGCACTCACCTCCGGCGATGACCATCTCGTAGGTGTCCACCGTGCCCTCGCGCCGGTCGCCGACGCTCCAGTGCAGGACGGCCTCGGTGCTGCCGGCCCGGTCGGCGCGGAACAGGGTCGGCATCCGGACGAAGATGCCGTCGAGGATGGTGCGGCGGTGCGGGCCGCCCATCACCCGGCGCAGTTCGTCGACCGGGGTGGCGGTGACCAGGCGGGCGAAGTCGCGGGGTTCCATCAGGGCGGGGTCGGCGTCGGCGAACATGGGTGTCCCTTTCGTCGTACGGGCAGGGAGGGGCCGGGCGGGGCGGTGGCCGGGCGGCGGGGTGCGGCGTGACCGCGACGGTGGCGACACCGGCGGGTCGGGCATCCGACCGGCGGGCGGCCGGTGCGTCGGACGGGGCCGCCTGTGCGTCGAGTATGGACAGCTCAGTGGGGGTTGCCTACTTCGACGATGCCCGGTCGCCGCCGACGAAAGGGCATGTATGGAGATGTCCGGGCCCGCCGGGGCCGAGATCATGGTGGGGAGGAGGTCGACGGGGGGCGCAGCACCGTGCCCGGGTGCCGGTCACCCTCCGCCCTGCCGAGCCACACCGAGCTGAGGAGACCGGATGAGAGTGCTCTTCGTGCCGCACGCCAACAAGGCGCACCTGCACATCATGACGCCGTTGGCGTGGGCGCTGCGCACGGCCGGACACGACGTCCGCGTCGCCAGCCAGCCCGAGATCGCCGACGCCATCATCGCGGCCGGGTTCGTTCCGGTCGAGGTGGGTCGGACGCGCACGGAGATGCCGGCCTTCTACCCCGGGGTACGCCCCGGCGAGGCGCCCCCGGTGGTGATGGCGCCCGGTGAACGCCAGGAGATGCCGTTGCAGCAGGACTTCCCCCGGGACAATCCGCTGGAGAAGCTGTCCCGGGCGTCCTGGGGTTTCGCGTTGTTCTCCACCGACGAGATGATCGCCGACCTGGTCGCGCTGATCGCCTCGTGGCGGCCCGACCTGGTGGTCTGGGACTCCATGGTGTACGCCGCGCCGGCCGCCGCCACCGTCTGCGGGGTGCCGCACGCCCGGATGATGATGGGCCCGGACGGGATCACCCAGTTGCGCCGCGCCGCCCGGGACCAGGGTGACCCGTTGCGCGACTGGCTGGACCGGGTGCTGGGCGGCTACGGCACCCGGTTCGACGAGGACGTCGCCGTCGGGCACTTCACCATCGACCCGATGCCGCCGTGGCAGTACCAGCCCGACGGGTTGCACCTGGTGCCGGTGCGGCACATCGCGGTGAACCCGCCGGCCCGGATCCCCGACTGGTTGCGCGAGCCGCAGCAGCGGCCCCGGATCTGCCTCACCCTCGGCGAGTCGCACCGCAACGGGCGCGGCACGGAGGCTCCGGCCGCCGACCTGCTGGACGCGGTGAGCGGGCTGGACGCCGAGGTGATCGCCACGTTCAACGCCAAGCAGCTCGCCACGATCCCGAAGCTGCCGGACAACGTCCGGGTGGTCGACTTCGTGCCGCTGGCGATGCTGCTGCCGAGCTGCGCGGCGATCGTGCACCACGGCGGGGCGGGCACCTTCGCCACCGCCATCGAGCAGGCCGTTCCGCAGTTGATCATTCCGGGGACGCACTGGGGGTTCCAGTGGTGGGGGCCGCTGGCCCACGCCAACGGCCTGCAACAGCAGGGCGCCGGCCGGTTCGTCGCCGACGCCGACCACCTCACCTCCGAGGCCCTCGCCGAGGATCTGGCCCGGGTACTCAAGGACCCGTCGTTCAAGGCGAACGCCGAACGGCTGCGGACCCAGGTGGCCGGCCTGCCCACCCCGAACGACCTGGTCCCGGCGCTGCACCGGTTGGTCGACCAGTACCGGGACGTGGCCGCCGCGCGGGCCGGGCGGCCGGTATGACCGGGTCGCTGCGGTTGACCACCGACGCCGGCACCTTCGACGCGTTGAGCGCCGGTCCCGCCGACGGCCGGGGGGTGCTGCTGCTGCACGGTTTCCCGCAGGGTGCCGTCGAGTGGGAGCACCAGCTCGCGGCGCTGGGTGCGGCCGGTTACCACGCCGTCGCGCCCGACCAGCGCGGCTACTCCCCCGGGGTGCGCCCCGACGAGGTCGACGCGTACCGGATGGACACCCTGGTCGCCGACGTCGTCGCGCTCGCCGGGCAGCTCGGCTGGGACCGGTTCGACCTGGTCGGGCACGACTGGGGGGCGGCGATCGGCTGGGCGGTGGCCGACCGGCACCCGGAGCTGCTGCGCACCTTCACCGCCGTGTCGGTGCCGCATCCCCGGCCGTTCGCCGACGCGCTGGCCACCGACGTCGACCAGCAGCGCCGCTCGGCGTACCTGGCGATGTTCCGGCAGCCGGGGCAGGCCGAGGGGATGCTGCTGGCCGAAGACGCCGCGTTCCTGCGCCGGATGTTGGGCGCGGCGGGGCCGGTGAAGCTGGCCACGTACCTGGACCGGTTGACCGCGCCCGGCGCGTTGACCGCCGCGCTGAACTGGTACCGGGCGACCCGGCCGGAGGACGTCGAGGCCGGGCCGGTCGAGGTGCCGACGCTGTACGTCTGGGGCAGCGACGACATCGGCGTCGGCCCGGTCGCCGCGCACGGCACCGGCGCCTGGGTGAAGGGCCCGTACGAGTTCCTCACCTTCGACGGGGTGTCGCACTGGGTGCCCGAGGAGGTGCCGGACCGGCTCTCCGCGGCGCTGCTCGCCCACCTCGCCCGGCACCCGGGATGAGCCGGCCCGTGCCACCCCGACGCGTCCCCGGTCGACGCCGGGTTCCGGGTCGGTTCCGGGGGCCGGGCCGCCGTCCGGGGCCACCGACCCACACACCGAGAGGACCGTGATGACCGTCAACAGCACATACGCCGCCGATGCGGCGTCCACCGGGGAGACACCCGACTTCCCGATGCCCCGGACCTGCCCGTTCGCCCCCGCCCCCGAGTACGTCGGATTGCGCGCCGAGGCGCCGGTCAGCCGGGTCCGGGTGCCGGACGGGCAGCTCGCCTGGCTGGTCACCCGCTACGCCGACGTCCGTCGGTTGTTGACCGATCCGCGGGTGAGCGCCAACCGGTTCCACCCGAACCTGCCGTTGACCGAGCCGGTGACCCCGCAGACCCGACGCAACATCGCCGCGGTCGGCCGCTCACTGATCGGGCTCGACCAGCCGGAGCACGGCCCGCAGCGGCGGATGCTGATCGGTGACTTCACGCTGCGCCGGGCGCAGGAGATGCGTCCGCACATCCAGCGCACCGTCGACGAGTGCATCGACGCGATCCTGGCCGGGCCGAAACCGGTGGACCTGGTCGCCGCGTTGGCGCTGCCGGTCCCCGCCTCGATGATCACCAAGCTGCTCGGCATGCCGTACGAGGACCGCGACCTGATCGTCCGCAGCGCCGACGCCCAGTTGCGCCGGACGGTCTCCGCCGAGCAGCGGCAGCAGACCAGCAGCGAGTTGCGGGCCTACGTGGACCGGCTGGTCAGCGCGAAGGAGGCCGAGCCGACCGACGACCTGCTGGGTCGGTTGGTGGTGCAGAACCGGCAGACCCCGCTGTTCGACCACGACATGCTCGTCGGGTTGGCGATGCTGCTGCTGGTGGCCGGTTTCGAGACCACCGCCAGCATGATCTCCCTCGGGGTGGCCGGACTGTTGGAGAACCCCGACCAGCTCGCCGAGGTCACCGGTGACCCGGCGGCGATGGGCCTGGCGGTGGAGGAGTTGCTGCGCTACTTCACGGTCGTGGACGCGCTGCCCCGGGTGGCGACCGCCGACATCGAGGTCGGCGGGGTGACCGTCCGGGCCGGTGACGGGTTGCTGTTGTCGTTCGCCTCGGCGAACTGGGACAGCGACGTGTTCCCCGACGCCGAGGTGCTGGACGTCCGCCGGGGGGCCCGGCACCACATGGCCTTCGGCTACGGCATCCACCAGTGCATCGGGCAGAACCTGGCCCGCGCCGAGCTGGAGATCGTGTTCCGTACCCTGTTCGCCCGGATCCCCGGGCTGCGGCTGGCCGAGGAGCTCGACGGCCTGCCGTTCCGCAAGGAGTCGAACATCTACGGCCTGGACCGGCTGCCGGTGACCTGGTGAGGGAGGCTGCGGTGAGTGGGGGCGACCAGGTGGGCACCGAGGAACCGACGACGCTGGTGGTGAGCCGGGGCCTGTGCATCGGCGCCGGGCAGTGCGTGCTGTCCACCCCGGAACTGTTCGACCAGAGCGAGGACGGCCGGGTGCTGCTGCGCCGGCAACCGGACGACGCCGGGCAGGCGCGGGTCGCGGTCGACCTCTGCCCGTCGGGTGCGCTGCGGCTGGCCACCGGGCGGTCCCGGGCGGTCGTCGACGAGCAGGACGCCACGGCGAAGGGGTGGGGCTGATGGCCGACACGGATACCCGGATCGCCGTGGTGACCGGCGGGGGGCGGGGCATCGGGCAGGCGATCTGTCAGGGCCTGGCCCGCCGGGGCATGGACGTGGTGGCGGTGGATCTGGCCGACCCGGTCGAGACGGTGGCGCTGGTGGAGGGTGAGGGGCGCAAGGCCCTCGGCATCACCGGGGACGTCTCGGACCCCGACGACGTGGCCCGGATCGGCGCGGAGATCACCGCCGGGATGGGCGGCTGCCACGTCCTGGTCAACAACGCCGGCATCTATCCGGCCAAGAACATCTTCAAGCTGGAGTACGAGGCGTGGCGGCGGGTGCTGGCGGTCAACCTCGACTCACAGTTCCTGATGACCAAGGCGGTGCTGGACCACATGTGCCGGGTGCGGTGGGGGCGGATCGTCAACCTCACCTCCAACTCGGTCGGCCTGGCTCTACCCGGGTTCACCCACTACATGGCCAGCAAGATGGGGGTGATCGGGTTCACCCGGGCGCTCGCCAGCGACGTCGCCTCGTACGGCATCACGGTCAACGCGGTCGGGCCGACGCTGTCGCGTACCCCCGGGCTGGCGGAGAGTCCGATGGCCGGCGCGGCGCAGGAGCACGTGGCGGCGATGCAGGCGATCAAGCGGCCCGGTGAGGCGCAGGACGTGGTCGGCACGGTGGCCTTCCTGGCCAGCGACGACGCCGCCTTCGTCACCGGGCAGACGATCATGGCCGATGGTGGTCTGGTCCGGTTGTGACCCGTCGCCGACCGTCCGGGGGGTCCGGTGGTCGTCGCGCCGTCGGTCCGGTTCGAGAGCCTGCGGGCGGGCGGGGGTCGCCGATTCCCGCACGCCGGCCCGGTGCGACGTGATCCCCTGGTGGGAGCGGGCGTCGGAGGTCACCCCACCCGGGAAAGCTATTGCGATTAGCTTTTGAGCTAGCTAGGCTAGCGTCATGACCGACGCCCGCAGCAGCGCCCGCCCACCCACCCGCTACCTGCACCGCCCCGAGGGCCGAATCGCCTACGACCTCCAGGGCGACGGCCCCCTCGTGGTGCTCGTCCCCGGCATGGCGGAGCTGCGCTCGTCGTACCGGTTCCTCGCCCCGGCCCTGGCCGCCGCCGGCTACACGGTGGCCACCACCGACCTGCGCGGCCACGGCGACAGCGACACCACCTTCGCCTCCTACGGCGACCCCGAGACCGCCTCCGACGTCAGCGCCCTGATCGACGAGCTCGGCCGGCCGGCCGTCATCGTGGGCAACTCGCTGGCCGCCGGCGCCGGGGTCATCGTCGCCGCCGAGCACCCCGGGCAGGTTCGCGGGCTCGTGCTCATCGGGCCGTTCGTCCGAAACCCCCGACAGGCCCCCGGCATGCGGGCCCTGTTCCACCTGTTGACGTCCCCGCTCTGGGTGGCAGCCGTCTGGAAGGCCTACCTGCCCACCCTCTACGCCGGTGCCAAACCGGCCGACTTCGCCGAGTACCGGGCGGCCGTCGTCGCCAAGCTCCGCCAGCCCGGCCACGGCGCGGCGTTCTCCCGCACCGCGCGGCAGACCGACCACCGGCCCGCCGAGGCACGACTCACCGAGGTGGACACCCCGGTGCTGGTCGTCATGGGTGAACGCGACCCCGACTTCACCGACCCGGCGGCCGAGGCGGCATGGATCGGCGAGACCCTGCACGGCGAGGTGGTCATGGTGCCCGACGCCGGCCACTACCCGCAGTCTCAGCAGCCCGAACGGACCACCGGCGCGGTGCTCGACTTCCTCACCCGGATCAGCACCCGTGCCTAGGGCCGGCCTCACCACCGACGCGGTCGTCGCACGCGGCGCGTACCTGCTCGAAGCGCGCCCGCACGACGAGCTGACCCTCGCCGCGCTCGCCGAGAGCCTCGGCGTCCGCGTCCCGTCGCTCTACAAGCACATCGACGGCCTCCCGGGACTCCGCCGGGGCATCATGCTCCGCGCCAAGGCGGACCTGTCCGCGACGCTCGCCGAGGCGTGCGTCGGCCGGGCCCGCGACGACGCGGTCCGCAGCCTCGCCACCGCCTACCGCAGCTGGGCGCGGCAGAACCCGGTGCAGTACCCGATGACCGTACGGGCCCCGGACCCCGCCGACGCCGAGGACCAGCAGGTCAGCGACGCCGCCGTCCAGGTGGTCTACCGAGTGCTCGCCGGCTACCGGCTGCTCGGCGACGACGCGGTCGACGCCACCAGGCTGCTGCGCACGGTCATCCACGGCTTCGTCAGCCTGGAGACCGCCGGTGCGTTCGCGCTCTCCGCCGACCTGGAACGCAGCTACGAACGGGCCGTCGACAGCGTCGTGTCCGCCCTGGAGAACTGGAAGGGCCGATGAGGGCCGGGCCCGCCCGCACCCCACCACCGGCCACCCCGGTGCCCGTCCTCTACCGCGTCGAGGGTGCGGCCGTCGCCGTGGCGGCCGTCGTCCTCGTCGTGCTGACCGGCTTCGCCTGGTGGTGGCTGTTCGCCCTGTTCCTCGTCTTCGACCTGTCGATGCTCGGCTATGCCGTCGACCACCACGTCGGCGCGGTCGTCTACAACCTGGGGCACACCTACGTCGCCCCGTTCGTCCTGCTCGCCGGGTACGGCCTCGCGCACGCCCTCGACGCGGCCGGGTGGACGCCGCTGGCGCTCGTGGCCGCCTGCTGGTTCTTCCACATCGGCGTGGACCGGGCACTCGACTTCGGACCGCGCCCGCTGCGCTGACCTGAGCCACCCGTACCGCACCCGCACTCACCCAGGGTGACCCGAGCGGCGACACGCTGCGTCGACCTGCGCGATGCCGTCCTCGTTGTCCGCGAGGATGGCCGACGGACGGCGGGTGTCCCCCGCCGGGCGGGCAGCCCGCACACACGGGCGTCGCGGGGTGCGGCGTCCCCCCGAGGGGAGCAAGGGTGACACTGTCGGACAGGCTCGCGCCGGAGGCCGGCCGGCTCCGGCTCGGCGACGAGCTGAGCGTCAACCGGTTGGGCTTCGGCACCATGCAACTGCCCGGCCCCGGCTCCTTCGGCCCCTCGGACGACCACGCGGGCGCGCTGGCCATGCTGCGCCGGGCGGTCGAGCTGGGGGTCAACTACCTCGACACCAGCGACTTCTACGGCCCGCACGTGGCCAACGACCTGATCCGCGAGGCCCTGCACCCGTACCCCGACGACCTGGTGATCGGCACCAAGATCGGGGTGGTGCGCGACAGGTGGGGCGACTTCGTGCCCGCCGGGGCGCCCGACCAACTGCGCCGGCAGGTGCAGGAGAACCTGCGCCGGTTGGGCCGGGACCGGTTGGAACTGGTCTACCTGCGCGTCGGCGGGGACGGGCTGCTGCGCCCGGGCGACGTCCGGTTCTCCGAGTCGTTCGCGATGATGGTGCGGCTGCGCGACGAGGGCCTGATCGGCGCCGTCGGGCTCAGCGGCGTCACCGTCAGGCAGCTCGACCAGGCGCGGGCGACGATCCCGATCGCGGCCGTGCAGAACCGGTTCCACCTGCTCGACCGGGAGTGCCACGACGTGCTGCGGCGGTGCGTCGAGGAGGACATCGCCTTCGTGCCGTACTTCCCGCTGGGGGCGGGGATGCTCGGTGCCCGGCACGGGCGGCCGCCGCTGCCGCTCGGGCCCGACTTCAGCGCCGCGCAACGGCGTACCGTCGACGGGGTCGCCGACCGGCACGGCGTCACCCGCGCGCAGATCGCCATCGCCTGGCTGCTGGCCCACTCGCCGACGATGCTGGTCATTCCCGGCACCAGCTCGGTACGGCACCTGGAGGAGAACATGGCGGCCGCCCGGCTACGGCTGACCCCTGCGGACCTGGCCGCGCTCGACGCGCTGGCCTGACCCGGGCGGCCCGTCGCCGGGTGCCCCGCGGGGGGGGTACGGGGCATCCGACGACGGACCAGGCGCGGCCGGCAGTGGCTCAGGCGGCAGTGGCTCAGGCGGCGCAGCCGGCGAGCGCCGGAGTCGGGGCGGGCGCACCCGGCAGGCCGAGGAACAGCCTGGTGCAGTCGACGAGGAACTGCGGATTCTCCTCCGGAACCCAGTGGCCCGAGTCCGGTACGACGACCTGCCGCACGTCGTGCCGACCTGTCGGTAGGAGGCGGCCACCCCGGGGCCGAAGGAGAACGCCGCGCCCCTCGCCAGCACCGGCAGGGTCACCGGTTTGGCCGGGGCCTGGGCCCGGTTGTCGGCGATGTCGGTGTCGAAGGCGCGGTAGTACTCGTAGCCGGCCGTCCGGTCGGCCGGGTCACGGTAGGCCCGGTAGTAGACCGGGCGGTCCCGGCAGCCAGACCACGTCAATGGTCGATGTTGCGCACGTTACGAGACGACAGGGCGGCACCCGTACACCTAGAGTCAGAACATGGCGACCGACGGTGCGGTGGTGGTCGGCGCGAGCATCGGCGGGTTGCTGGCCGCCCGCGTGCTCAGCGCGACCTACGGCCGGGTCACCCTGGTCGACCGGGACCCCCTGCCCGAGCAGGCCGCCAGCCGCCGCGGGGTGCCGCAGGGCCGGCAGCTGCACGTGCTGCTGGACCGGGGCCGACAGGTGCTGGAGGAGCTGCTGCCCGGGGTCACCGGGGAGCTGACCGCGCTCGGCGCTCCTCTGGTCGACCTGCACGGCCAGGTGCGCTGGTACAACGACGGCTACCGGATGCGGCAGGCAACGTCCGGGCTGCTGGCCGTCGGGGTGGGCCGCCCCCTGCTGGAGCAGGTCATCCGCAACCGGGTGACCGCGTTGCCCGGGGTGACCGTCCTGCCCGGCCACGAGGTCACCGGTCTGACCACCACGCCGGACCGGCGACGCGTCACCGGCGTACGCGTGCACCGCCGGGCCGACGGCCCCTCCACCACCCGGGAGCTCTCCGCCGAACTGGTGGTCGACGCCGGGGGGCGGGGCACCCGGAGCCCGGTGTGGCTGGCGGAACTCGGTTACCGCCCCGCACCGGAGGAACAGGTGCCGGTCGGGCTGACCTACGTCACCAGGCTCTACCAACGTCAACCGCAGCAGCTCGACGGGCTGCTCGGCGTCCTCACCAACGCGGTGCCCGGCCGCTCCCGGGGCGGGATCGTGGCGGTGCAGGAACAGGACCGGTTCGCGGTGGCGCTCAGCGGGATGTTCGGCGAGGAACCGCCGCTCGACGACGCCGGTCTGCTCGCCTACGCCGACAGCCTGCCGGCACCGGAGATCGGCGCGCTGCTGCGGCAGGCCCGCCCGCTCGGCATGCCGGCCCGGATGCGCTTCCCGGCCAGCGTCCGCCGCCGCTACGAGCGGCTGCGCGACTTCCCCGCCGGATACCTGGTCTTCGGCGACGCGTTGTGCAGCTTCAACCCGATCTACGGGCAGGGCATCACGGTCGCCGCGTTGCAGGCGGTCGAGCTGGCCCGGCTGCTGCCCGCCGGGCCGTCCGCCCCGGCCCGGCGGTTCTTCCGGCGCGCCGCCCGGGTGATCGACATGCCGTGGTCCATCGCGGTCGGCACCGACCTGCGGTTCCCCGGGGTCCCCGGCCCACGGTCGCCGCAGGTCCGGCTGACCAACGCCTACGTGCACCGGCTGCACGCCGCCGCCACCGCCGACCCGGTGCTGGGCGCGGCGTTCCTGCGGGTGCTCAACCTGGTCGACCCGCCGCACCGGCTGCTCGTCCCGTCGGTGGTGGCGCGGGTGTTGACCGGCTCCCGGGCGCTGCCCCGGCCCGCCGAAATCAGCACGCACGGATAAGACCGCAGGGGTACACCTCGGCATGCTGTGAGCGGGCGGCGGTCGCTGCCCGGCGGGTACGGCGTCACCCGTCAGAGCCCGCGGACCCCACGGGTCGGGTGCCCTGCCGGGTCGGGTCATCGGCCCGGTCGGGTCATCGGCCCGGTCGGGTGGCCTGCGGTCGACCGTGGACCCGCCCGGATCGGCAGAGACGAGGCACGATGGCCCTACGAGAAAGTCCCGAGTCCCCCAGCCTGCCGGGGTCGCCGACGCCGGTGCGACTGGCATCACCGGCACCCACCCGGCACGGCACCGCCGCGCTGGTCAGTGCCGTCGCCGGCGTGCTGCTGGCGGTGCTCTGGTCGTTCGAGTTCGTCGACTCGGTCATCGGTGACACGGTGGCCAACAACCTGCTCGGCCACGACGCGAAGGCGACGGCGATCGGCGGCACCGGAGCGGGCCTGCTGTTCGCCTTCGTCTCCGGGTTCGCCGGCACCTTCACCGCCTGCAACATCGCGATGGTCGCCTCGGTCGGGCCGTTGAGCCAGGCGGGGACCTCGAACCAGCTGCGTCACCACCTGCGGTCGCTGCTGCGGCCGGTGGGCTGGTTGGCGCTGGGGATGGTCGCGGTCTCCGCCACGTACGGCGCGGTGGGGGTGCTGATCGGCGACGGTCTGCCGCAACTGTCCACCGACACGGTCGGCGGCATGCCGGTACGGCTGATCCAGTCGTCGGTGGTGTTCGGGGTGATCGGCCTGGTGCTGGCCCTGCTCGGGCTCAGCGCCCTCGGGTTGGTGCCCGACGTGTTCGCCCGCCGGCCGGTGGCCCGGGTGGTGCTGATCGGGGCGCTGATCGGCGGTTTCCTGATCGGGCGGCCGTACCCGCTGTTCAACAAGCTGTTCCACTGGGCGGTGGAGACCGGCAACCCGGTGTACGGTGCGGCGGCGTTCACCCTCCAGTCGCTGGGCAACATCGTCGTGGTCACGCTGCTCTTCGTCGTCATCGTGCTGGTCACCCGGGGTGGTTTCCTGCGCTGGATGACCGACCCGGCCCGCTCGGCGCTGGTGACCGGGACCCTGCTGGTCGCCCTCGGCGTGTTCACGGTCGTCTACTGGGACCTGCGGGTGCCGTCGATCTTCGGCGTCGGCTGGTTCCCCACCATGCCCTACAACTGACCCACCCCACCCCACCCCTGCCCCGTGCCCGCCCGGCGTCCGCCGCGCCGACCCTGTCGATCAAGAGGTTTGCGTCACCGATGATCTTCCGGCTGACGCAAACCTCTTGATCAACCCACGCAAGCGAGGGGTGGGGTGGGGGTGGGCGGGGGGTTAGGTGGGGGGTGGGGGGGCGACGCTGGCTCGGTGGACCAGGGTGGGGGCGATGGTGTGGCGCTCCACCACACCCGGGCCGGCCTCGATCTGGCGTAGCAGCATCGCCAGGCCGGCGCGGGCCACCGCGTCGAAGTCCGGCCGCACGGTGGTCAACGGCGGGATGAAGTACGCCGCCTCCGGCACGTCGTCGAAGCCGACCACGCTGATCTCGTCCGGCACCCGACGCCCGCGCTCACTCAACGCCCGCAGTACCCCGAGCGCAAGGTGGTCGTTGGCCGCGAAGATCGCCGTCACCTCCGGCATCCGGGCCAGCATCTGCCCGCAGCGGTAGCCGGACGCCGCGCTCCAGTCGGCCGACAGCACCGGCGGCACCTCCGCGCCGGCCGCCCGCAGCGCCGCCCGCCAGCCCTCGACCCGCCCGGCGCTGTCGAACCAGTCCGCCGGGCCGGAGACGTGCCACACCGTGCGGTGCCCGGCGTCCAGCAGGTGCCGGGTGGCCAGCCCGGCCCCGGCCGCCTGGTCGACGGTGACCAGCGCCGCCTCCCGGGCCGGATCGCCGTCGACGGTGACCAGCGGCACGCCGTGCGGCAGGTGGTCGAGCGCCTCGTCGGCGGACGCCACCGGGGCGATCACCACGATGCCGGCGACCCGGTGGTCGAGGTGCCGCTCCACGGCGGCGGAGATGGACCGCCGGTCGAGGGTGCTGACACTGCCCACGCTGACCGCGAAGCCGGCCGACGCGGCGGCCTGCTCCAGGGCGGCCAGCAGCGACGCCGGCCCGTAGAGGGTGCTGTTCTGGGCGACCACCCCGATCAGCTGGGAGCGGCCGGTGACCAGCGCCCGCGCCGCCCGGTTCGGTCGGTAGCCCAGCTCGGCGATCGCCGCGCGGACCCGGACCCGGGTCTGTTCCCGCACGTTCGGGTGGTCGTTGAGCACCCGGGAGACCGTCTGGTGGGAGACTCCCGCGAGGCGGGCCACGTCCGTCATCGCAGGACCACGCATGGGGGCCATTATCCACCGGGCCGGCCCCGCCGGACGCCGGTGTCCACGCCGCCCGGGGACCGGAAGTTCCGGTGGGACGGGCCGCCTTGCCAAGCCGGCGGCGGGCTAACGATACTCATGGATGTTCCTGAGCCGGACATGATCGAGCGCCGGGCAGCCTCGATCGGCAGAGCTGCGTGTCCGCGATCTTCCGGAGGAACCCGTGAGACCCAGGATCAAACTGTTCGGCACCGCCCTGGTCGCCGCCGCGCTCACCGCGCTGGCCGCGATCGCCGCCCCCACCCCCGCGTCGGCGGCGACGCTGACCCAGGTGACCAACTTCGGGGCCAACCCGAGCAACCTCCAGATGTACCTGTACGTGCCGAACACCGTGGCGGCCCGGCCGGGCCTGCTGGTGGCGGTGCACTACTGCACCGGCAGCGGCCCGGCGTTCTACTCCGGCACCCAGTACGCGGCGCTGGCCGACCGGTACGGCTACATCGTCATCTACCCCTCGGTGACCCGCAGCAGCAAGTGCTTCGACGTCTCCTCCCCGCAGGCGCTGCGCCGCGACGGGGGCAGCGACCCGGTGGGCATCAAGTCGATGGTCGACTACGTCCGGGCCCGGTACCCCGTCGACCCGAACCGGATCTTCGCCACCGGCACCTCGTCCGGGGCGATGATGACCAACGTGCTGCTCGGTGACTACCCGGACGTGTTCGCGGCGGGCGCGGCCTTCGCCGGGGTGCCGTTCGGCTGCTTCGCCACCACCGACGGCTCGGAGTGGAACAGCCAGTGCGCCAACGGGCAGGTCACCAAGACCGCACAGCAGTGGGGCGACCTGGTCCGCAACGCCTACCCGGGGTACACCGGCAAGCGGCCCCGGATGCAGTTGTGGCACGGCACCAACGACGAGACGCTGCGCTACCCGAACTTCGGCGAGGAGGTCAAGCAGTGGACGAACGTCCAGGGGCTGGGCCAGACGCCGACGTACACCGACTCCCCGCAGGCCGGCTACACCCGCACCCGGTACGGCGGTAGCGGCGGCACCGCGCCGGTCGAGGCGATCAGCATGCAGGGCGTCACCCACAACCTGCCGGTCGACGCCGCCCAGGCGATCCGCTTCTTCGGCCTGGACGCCCCGCCGACCACCACCCCGCCGCCCACCACGACCCCGCCCCCCACCACGACCCCGCCGCCCACCACCCCGCCGCCGACCACTCCGCCGCCCACGACGACGCCGCCGGTGCCGACGACCACGCCGCCGACGCCGTTCCCGCCCACGCCCACCACGCCGGGCCCGGGGGCCGAGTGCCGGATCGCCTACACCGTGAACGCCTGGAACACCGGCCTGACCACCTCGATCACGATCACCACCCTCAGGGACACCGGGGTCACCGGCTGGAACCTGGCATTCACCCTGCCCGCCGGGCAGACCATCACCGGCGGCTGGAACGCGACCTACTCGCCGACCAGTGGGGCGGTCACCGCCACCAACGTCTCCTACAACGGCTCGATCCCGCCGGGCGGCTCGGTCACCATCGGTTTCCAGGCCAACCACACCGGCGACACCGCGAAGCCGGCCTTCTTCACCCTCAACGGCTCCCCCTGCGCGGTCGTCTGACGGACATCCACTGGCGGTGATCAAGAGCTTTGCGTCACCCTGATCGGTTCTCGTGACGCCAACCTCTTGATCACCGCCGCTCCCCCGCCCTGTCCGACCGGCCGGTCCGGTTGCCGCGCGGACGGGTGGGGGTGGGGTGGTTCGGTGGATGTGGGGGTACGGGCGGATCGATAGGGTGACCGCGACGGGGGGTCAGCTGGGGTCGCGGGCCGGGGTCGCCGGCCGCGCCGCAACGGGCGGGGTGTGCAGCCCGGTGGACCAGCCGCAAGCCGACCGCGCCGTCGTCACCACCGGTCGTCCACAAGGGAGCGTTTATGCGTCTGACTCCATCGATGAAACTGGTACGCCGCCGGTTGCCCGCGTTCGCTCTCGGCCTGGGCGCGGTCACGCTCGTCGCCACCCCGGCCGTCGCCGTGCCGGCGGCCAGCCACCCGGCGGCCCCCGCCGCAGCGGCCGCCCGTCCCTCGGCCGCCCGCGCTGCGGGCTGGACGCCGGTGCCGGGCACGGCGCAGGCCCAATCCGCGCCCGCCACCGCCACCTACGGCGGTGACCTGCACGTCTTCGTGCAGGGCCCGGACGGGCAGGTGCGGGTCGACAGGTACGACACCAACACCGACGCCTGGTCCGGCTGGTCCACCGTCCCCGGTGACGCCATGGCGACCTCGGCACCGGCGACCGCCGTCTACGGCGGGGAGCTGCACGTGTTCGTGCAGTCCGACCAGAAGGTCCGCACCAACCGGTACGCCCTGGACACCGGCGCCTGGTCCGGCTGGAGCACGGTCGGTGGCACCACGTCCGCGTCGTCCGCCCCGTCCGCCGCCGTCTACGGCGGTGACCTGCACCTGTTCGTCCGGGGCGCGAACGGCAAGGTCCGTACCAACCGGTACACGTTGGGCACCGCCACCTGGTCCGGCTGGGCCACCCTCGCCGGCCCGACCGGCGCCAACTCGGCCCCGTCCGCCGCCATCTACGGCGGTGACCTGCACGTCTTCGTCCGGGGCACGAACGGCAACGTGCGCACCAACCGGTACTCGCTGACCACCGGGGCCTGGTCGGGGTGGAGCGACGTGCCCGGCACCGCACGTGCGGCGTCCGCGCCGGCCGCCCTGGTCTACGGTGGCGGGCTGCACGTCTTCGTCCGTACCGGCGGCGACGACCTGCGTACCGCCTGGTACCTCCAGGACTCCGGCGCGTGGACGGCCTGGAGCACGATCGACGGCCCCGGCGCGACGATCTCCGCCCCGGCGGGAAGCGTCTACGGCGGTCTGGTCCGGCTGTTCGTCCGGGGCGCCGACGAAGAGGTCTACCAGGGCCAGCCCTGACGGCTGCCGCTGCGACGCCGCCCCGTCCACCGACCCGGTGGGCGGGGCGGCGTCGCGTCCCGGGCCGGAACGGTGAGGTGCGGGTCCGGGCGGACGGTGAGGTGCGGAGCCCCGGGCCGGACGGTGGCGGCTAGGGTCCGGGGCATGGACACGCAGGGGCGACGGGCGATCGTGGTGGGTAACAGCGACGGAGTCGGGCTGGCCCTCACCCGGCAACTGGTGGCGGCCGGCTGGACCGTCGCCGGGCTGTCCCGCAGCGACAGCGACCTGACCGACACCGGCTACACCCACCACGTCGCCGACGTCACCGGCGACACCTACCGCACGGTGCTGGCCGGGGTGGTCGACCGGCTCGGCGGGGTGGACGTGTGCGTCTACGCGGCGGGGGTCGGTGAGTTCTTCGACCTCGGTGACCTGGCGGCGCAGACCAGGGCGCTGGAGGTCAACCTGATCGGTGCGGCGCGCACCGTGGAGGTGGTCGTGCCGGCGATGGTGGCCGGGGGCGGCGGTCACCTCGTCGGCCTGTCCAGCCTCGCCGACGTCGCCCCGTCGGCTCAGGCCCCCGGGTATGCCGCCGCCAAGGCGGGGTTGACGTCGTACCTGGTGGGGTTGCGGGGCGCGCTGCGCCCGCACGGGGTGCGGGTGACCGTCGTGCGGTTCGGGTTCGTCGACACCAAGATGGCGAAGTCGCCGGTCAAGCCGATGCTGCTGAGCGTGGAGCGGGCCGCCGACGTGGTGCACGACTGCCTGCGTACCCGGCCGGCGGTCGTCTCCCGGCCCCGCCGGATGGCCGCGGTGGTGCGGGCTGCCGGGGTCGCGGCGAGGGTGGCCGCCCGGCGGTGAGCCGTACCGGCACCCGGCGGGGCGGGGAGCGCTTGAATTCGCCACGATCGTCGTGGGATTCTGATGCGTCGATGACGTGCCGCGCGTGGGGCTGACAGTCGTCCAGGGCAACCGGGAGCCGCTGGGTTTCCGGGGGACGGCGACGAGCACGACGGAACGACGCCAGCACTCCCGTCCACCAGTCCCGCCCGCCGTCTCGACGCCCTCGTGGGCGACGCAACCCCGACCGGCCGGGCGGTGTGCTGTGGTGACCCACGAAGGAATCCCGTATGAACACAGCTTCCGCCCCACCGTCGCGCCCGTCGCGTCGCGGCCCGGGGCGCTGGACGGCGCTCGCCGCGAGCCTGCTGCTCGCCACCGGTGGGCTCGCCGTGACCGGCCCGTCGCCCGCCGACGCGGCGGCGGACCCGGTGGCGGTGACCGTCAACGCCAACGCCGGGCTGGCCACCGTGCCGGACACCGCGTTGGGCGTCAACCACGCCATCTGGGACTCCCAGCTCGGCACGAACGAGACGTCGGACCTGCTCAAGGCCGCCGGGGTGCGGATGATGCGCTACCCGGGCGGCTCGTACGCCGACATCTACCACTGGCGTGACCACACCGCGCCCGGCGGGTACGTCGCGCCGAACACCGACTTCGACACCTTCATGGCCGCCGCCCGCCGGGTCGGCGCACAGCCGATGATCATCGCGAACTACGGCACCGGCTCCCCCGCCGAGGCCGCCGACTGGGTGCGCTACGCCAACGTCACCAAGGGGTACGGCGCGAAGTGGTGGACGGTCGGCAACGAGAACTACGGCAACGGCCACTACGGCTCCGCCTGGGAGGCCGACGACCACCCCGACAAGAGCGCCAGCCAGTACGCCCGGCTGGTGGTCGACTACGCCGACGCGATGAAGGCGGTCGACCCGACGGTCAAGGTCGGCGCGGTGCTGACCATGCCGGGGAACTGGCCGGACGGGATCACCGCCGGCAGTGACCCGGGCCCGTGGAACCGGACCGTGCTCTCCATCGCCGGCCCGAAGATCGACTTCGTGGACGTGCACTGGTACCCCGGTGGCACCGCCGCCGAGTCGCTTTCCCGGACGGCCCACATCGACGAGGCGGCCCACCTGCTGCGCGACCAGCTCGCCCGGTACGCCGGCCCGAACGCCGCCCGGATCGGCATCAGCTTCACCGAGCTCAACGTCGGCACCGGCCAGAACACCCAGCCGGGTGCGCTGTTCCTCGCCGACGCCTACAGCGACCTGCTGGAGAACGGTGTCTTCACGGTCCAGTGGTGGAACGTGCACAACGGCATCGGCACCGTCACCGAGGTGGCCGGGCAGACCGACTACGGCGACTTCGGGCTGCTGTCCAGCGGCGGGTGCACCGCCGACAACTCGGTGTGCGAGCCGCCGCTGAACACCCCGTTCGCGCCGTACCACGGGCTGTCGATGATGAACCTGTTCGCCCGGCCGGGTGACCAGTTCGTCCGGGCCGCCACCGACGAGCCGCTGGTCACCGCGCACGCCGTGCGGCGGGCCGACGGGGATCTCGCGGTGCTGCTGGTCAACAAGGACCCGGCCAACGCCCGTCCGGTCACCATCGACTACGCCGGCTTCACCCCGTCGGCTGCCGCGCCGACCACGTACTCGCTGACCAACGGGGCATCCGGCGTGGTCACCGGGCAGTCCGGCAGCGCGGGCAGCGCGACGCTGCCGGCGTACTCGCTGACCACGCTGGTGCTGCGGCCCTCGTCCCCGGTCACCGCGCACCCGGCACCGCCGGGGCAGCCCACGGCGAGCGGGGTGACCGACCGGTCGGCGACGATCTCCTGGTCGCCGGCCCCGCCGAAGGGCGCCCCGATCGCCAAGTACGAGGTGTACCGGCAGAACGGCACGGTCAGCGAGCAGCTCGGCGAGACGGCCGGCACCTCGTTCACCGTCGACAACCTCGTGCCCGGCACCCGGTACACGCTCAACGTGCTGACCCGGGACACCGCCGGGAAGGTGTCCTGGTCGTCGTCGCCGGTCACCTTCACCACCGCCGGCCCGGCCGAGAGCAGCTGCACCATCCGGCTCACCACCGCCAGCGACTGGGGCAACGGCTGGGTCGGCAACGTCGAGATCGTCAACAACGGGGCGAACCCCGTCGACGGCTGGACGTTGACCTGGAGCTGGCCGACGAGTTGGCAGCAGGTGAGCAGCGGCTGGAACGCCACCTGGACGCAGGCCGGGCGTACGGTGACGGTCGCCAGCACCGACGACAACCGGCGGATCGCCGCCGGGGGCAGCACCACCGCCGGTTTCGTCGGGGCCTACAGCGGCCCGAACGTCCCGCCCACCGGCTTCGTCCTCAACGGCACCCCCTGCACCGTGGGGTGACCGGACCGGGTGGCCGTCGGCGCAGCGGTGCTGCGTCGGCGGCCACCCGGGGGTCGGTCAGAAACCGGCCGCGTGCGCGGCGGCGGTGCCGCCGACCACCGGAAGAACGATCTTGCTGCTCTTCAGGGCGACCTGGATGTTCGCGGCGGTGGTGTCCGCCTGGCTGGAGTACTGCGGGTAGCTGGCCACGATGATCACGCCGATCCGGTGACCCGGCTTGAACACGTAGTCCTCCGGCAGCAGCGGGAAGGTGAAGTTGTACGACTCCCCCACCACCAGCGGCACGGCGGTCCGGATCGACTGCCGGTTCTGGGCGTCCATGATGCCCTTGGTGACCAGCTCGTAGTCGGCGGTGGCGACCCGCTTGGCGGTCTGCTTGTAGCAGCCGTCGTCGGTCGGGCTGTTCAGCCCCCAGCAGTCCTCGGTGGTCAGGGTGATGATGCCCTCACCGGAGGCCCGGTGGGCCACCCGCTCGTCGGTGCCGTAGTCGACCAGGATCGCCCCGAAGTTGGTGTCGGTCTGGTCGGCCGAGGCCCGCAGCTGCACCGTCGGCGTGCCCGAGATGTGCAGGGGCGCGGTCAGCGGCGCGGACAGGAACGCCAGCCGGTTCGGCTGCACCGTGTCCGGGTTGAGGATCATGGTGTTCTGGCTCTGGGTACGGCTGTCCTGGAACGCGCCGGTCGCCGGCTTGGCCGTCGGCACCAGCTTCAGGCCACCCGCCCCGGTGGTGCCGGGCTGCAGGAACACCTCGGTGTCGGCCTTGCCGGGGATCGGCCAGTCGGCGTGGGTCTCCCACACGTCGGCGGCCCGCTCCAGGTCCACCCGGGGCTCGTCCATGATGCCGTTGGCGATCCCGTGCAGCCAGAAGTCGAACCACCGGTGCAGGGTGGACACCCAGACCGCCCGCCGCGAGTCGAACGGGTCGACGTGCCCCTCCTGGGAGAGCCACAGCTTGCGCTGGATGTTGTTCTCCGCCAGGGCGTACCAGAACTTGCTGAAGTGGTCCGCGCGGACGTTGTCGTCGTTGAGACCGTGGTAGAGCAGTACGCTGGCGGTCATGTTGGGGACCTTCTTGACGTAGCTGCGCTCGTTCCAGAAGGCGGTGTAGTCACCGGTCTCGTCGCCGTCGGCGGCGGCCATCGCATCGCGCACCGGCTTGCAGTAGTCCCGCCGCTCCGGGTTGGTGACCGTGTTGGCCAGCGACGCCACGTAGCTGTTGCCCCGGGTGACCACCCCGTTGCTGCGCACGTAGTCGTAGTACTCGGTGGGGCCGCTGATCGGCACCACCGTGGTCAGGCCTTTGACGCCGGTCACCGCCGTCGCCATGGCCAGCGAGCCGTCGTACGACTTGCCGATCATGCCCGACTTGCCGTTGTGCCAGTCGGCGGTGACGACCTGGCCGGCGGCGTTGCGCGCGGTGGCCCGGCCGTTGAGCCAGTTGATCGCCTGCTTGGCGCTGAGATTGTCCTGGTTGGCGTTGGTGGTGGGGCAGCCGGTAGAGTTGTTGGTGCCCACCATGTCCAGCAGGATCACCGCGTAGCCGCGCGGCACGAAGTAGTTGTCGTAGAACAGCGGCCACTTGTCGAGCAGGCCGTCACCGTCCAGGTCGGCCTTGCACTCGGACTCGTTGCCCCGGCAGACCGTCGAGTAGTACGGGCTGGCGTCCATGATCACCGGCACCTTGAGCCCGTTCGCGGTGGCCGCCGGTCGCATCAGGTCGAACGCGATGATGTCGCGCAGGCCGTCGTTGTCGCTGTCGAAGGTGGAGTCGATGAACAGGCGCTCCCGGATGGCGTCGCCGTAGCCGAACACCGGCTGGGTGACCCCGTCCTGGACCACGATCGTCGGTACGTCCTGCGCCGCCTGCGCCTGTGGTGCCGCGCCCAGGGCGGCGAGCACCATCGCGGACAGTGCGGCCACCCCGACGCGAAGGGGTGTTCCCAATCCAGCCATGCGGTCTCCTTGAATCTCCCGAGACCGCGCACGTTATGGGCCGACCGACCGGCACCACCACCTGCACCTGTAGGAACTTTGCCCCGGCCGCCCCGACGACACCGGCCGGGCGGGCGGGGCCGCCGACGGGCCGGTCAGTCCCGGTAACCCCACTGCCGCAGCGGCTTGTCCAGCACCCGCTCCACGGCGGCGAGCTGCGCGTCGCCCAACTCCTCGTGGTAGGCGGCCTGCCGCCCGGCGTGGAACCGGTAGCGCCCGAAACCCTTCTCGAACGCCGGTGACCAGTCCAGGCCGAGGAAGTCGAGCATCCGGGCCACCTCGGCACGCGGGTCGGCGAGCAGGTCCTCGTAGCGCACGTCGAGCCACTGGCCCTCGGGGTGCGCGGCGCGGGCCTCGGCGAAGGAGTCCATCAGCAGCTTCCAGCCCAGCGCGGCGAGCACCGGGAACGATCTGTCGTACTCCTCCCACTCCCGGCGAAGGTCGGTCGGCAGTGGCCCGAGGAACCAGTTCTCCGGCCCACGCCAGCCGTCCCACCAGCCCATCTGGAGCCAGGAGTTGGTCACCGCCCGACCGTCGCGGACCACGTTGACCACCCGCAGCTGCGGGTAGCCGGCCCGGAGGAAACCCGTGCGCGGCCAGCCGGTCACGTGGTGCAGCAGCAGCCGGCAGCCCTGCCTGGCGATCCGGGCGTCGAAGAAGGCCCGCAGCCGCCCCCGCAGGTAGGGGGTGAGGTCGTCGGCGGTCAGGTCCCGGCACGGCCGGGAGAAACCGGCCACCACGTGCCGGTCCAGCAGGTGGTACGCCTCCGACGGGGCGACCCGCAGCCGGCCCTTCTCCAGCAGCCGGCGGCTGTGCCGCAGCGACGTCATGCCCGCCGGGCGGGGCGCGGAACGCCGGTACAGCGGGCCGTTGAACCGGCCGGCCAGGTTGAGCCGGGACAGCTTGTCGTCGACCCCGGAGACGAACCCGACCCCGGGGTGCCGGGACAGCAGCTCCTGCACCAGCGTCGACCCGCACCGCCCGGTGCCCACCACCACCGCCAACATCGCTCAGCCCTCCTCGTGCCCGGTCGATCCCGCCCGCCCGACGCCCACAGAACCCTCGGCCCCCGCCCGCGCTCCGGCCGCCGTCATCCGGGCGGGCGCCGTCGACGCCGGGACGTCCCGCCGCCACGGGTAGCCGAACCGGCGCAGCCCCGGCGCGGTCAGTACGGTGACCAGCGCGTACGACCAGCGGGACAGGTCGCGCCGCCACTGCACGTCGGCGGTGACCGGCACCGGGCCGGTCCGGTGCCGCGACGGGTTGCCGGCCACCGAGTGCGTCGGCGTCAGCCGGACCGTCGCCGGGCCGGTGAACGGGCCGCCGTCGGCGTCGACCCCGGCGAACCCGAGGATCCGGCGCAGCGTCGGCTCCGGGTCGGCGGTCAGGTCCTCGTAGCGCACCCGCAGGTAGCCCGCCGGGGCGCGGTCGGCCCACAGCCGGACGGTCACCGTGTTCCAGACCAGCCAGAGCAGGGCGGCCTTCCACACCGGCGGTCGGCTCATCAGTTCGGGGTCGGTGTCGCCGTCCAGGCCCCGGCGGCGACGCCAGGAGAAGGCGGTGGCCCGGGGGTCACGGACCAGGTGCAGCACCCGCAGCTCGACGCCGGGCAGCGCGCCGAGCAACGCGCCGTACGGGGGCAGCTTCGACGAGTCGACCACCACCCGGGCCCCGGTGTGCCGGGCCACGGCGGCGTACAGGTCGGCCAGCGCCGCGTCGTCGGGGTGTGCGGGCACCGGCCGGACGCCGCGCCGGTGCCGGCGCAGCAGCGCCGGCAGGCCGCGCATCCGCAGCCGGCCGCGCAGCCCGGCGGCGATCGCGGCGGCCCGGTCGGTCGGCAACTCCCGGCGCACCTCGCCCCACAGCGGGCAGTCCCGCAGCGGCCGGCCGCAGCCGCAGGGCCGGTTCTCCACCTCGCCGCGCTGCCACAGGTAGCGCAGCTCCCCGGCGGCGAAGACCCCGGCGTACTGGCCGAGGACCGTGGTGACCAGGGTGCTGCCGCTGCGTCCGCTGCCGGCCAGGTAGAGCACCCGCACCGGGGGGTTCACACCGGCTCCCGCACGGCCCGCGCGGCGCTCGCGTAGACCTGCCGCAACCGGGTCAGGTGCGCCTGCGGGGAGAAGTCCCGCTCCACCCGCGCCCGCCCGGCCCGCCCCATCCGGTACGCCCGAGCCGGGTCGGCCAGCACCCGGTGCAGCCCGTCGGCCAGCGCCACCGGATCGTCGGCGGGCACCACCTCGCCGTCCACCCCGGCGGTGACCAGCTCCGGCAGGCCACCCAGGTCGGAGGCGACCACCGGCACCCCGCAGCCGTACGCCTCCAGCACCGCCATCGGCTGGTTCTCGTTCCAGCGTGACGGCACCGCCACCACCGTGGCCGAGCGGACCAGCTCGTGCAGCCGGGCCTTGTCCAGCCGGCCGTGGAAGCGGACCCGGCCGGGGGCCCGTCGCCGGGCCAGCTCGGTCAGCCCGGCGCGGGCCGGACCGTCCCCGGCCACCTCCAGCACGACGTCGTCGGGCAGCCGGGTGAGCGCCTCGATCAGCACGTCGACGCCCTTCTCGGCGGCCAGCCGACCGGCGAAGACCACCGGCCCGCCGGGGGCCGTCTTCACCGCCGTCGCGGCGACGTCGACGAAGTGCGACACCACGTGCATCCGGTCGGGGAAGACCCCGGCCCGGCGCATCACGTCGGCCAGGAACCGGCTGGGGCTGACGAACGCCTGCACCGGCCCGTACGCCCGGGTGGTGCGGTGCAGCCAGGACTCGACAGCGAGCAGCGAGCTGGCCCCCAGCGACCCGTCCTTGCAGCGGCGGCGGGCCGCGCGCAGCGGGCCGCCGGTCACGCAGGCGTCGCAGACCGCGCCCCGGTCGAGCATCTGGTAGCTGGGGCAGGCCAGCTTGTAGTCGTGCAGGGTCATCACCGCCGGCACCCGGGCGGCCCGCACCGCGGCCAGCACCGACGGGGAGAGCTGGTGGTAGATGTTGTGCAGGTGGACCACGTCGGGCCGGAACTCGTCGAGCACCCGGGCCAGGCCCCGCCGGCTGGCCGGCGACCAGATCATCCGGGCCGCCACCGCCGCCCGGGCCCCCGCGCCGCGCGGCGTCGGGTCCAGCTCCACGTGCGACGGGAAGTGCCTGGCGTACGGGGTGGGGGCGTCGTTGTCCGGGTGGGTCATGCCGAAGAACGCCACCTCGTCGCCGTCGCCCCGTTGCAGCTCGGCGACGTCGAGCAGGTAGCCCTCGGCGCCGCCGCGCCGGTAGAGGAACTTGTTGACGTGGAGGACACGCATCGGCCTGCTCCGGAGGTGGCTGCTGGGGTCCGTCGGGGGTCGCGGGGTGGGGTGGTCGCCCCGGACAGCAGCGGTGACCAGGGGCCCCACCGTATGCGCCACCGGTGTCGTGAGTCCAGTTCATGATCCCCAAGTAGCCACACGGCCCATCGCCGGCTGACCACACGGCCACGTGGCCAGCCGTGATGATCTGCCGGTACCGTGTGCCCCACCCCGCCCGACGTGCCCGAGGAGGACCCGGTGCCCCACCCCGACGAGCCCTCGGCGCTGGCGTACACCGCCCGTCGGGTCCGCCGGCACCTGCGCTGGGCGCGCACCGAGGGCATCCGGCGGCTGATCGAGGAGGACCGGCTCGACCCGGTCGAACGGACCCGCACCGCGCTGGCCAAGTGGCGGTGGCGGCGGACGCATCCCGGGCCGCCCGGCCGGGCCGTCCCGGTCTACCTGGTGGGCCTGCAACGCTCCGGCACCAACATGCTCACCCGGGGGCTGGACGCCGACCCGTCGGTGGAGGTCCGCAACGAGAACGACCGGGCCGTGTTCCACCGCTTCCGGTTACGCCCCGACCCGGTGCTGACCGCCGTCATCCGCCGCAGCCGGCACCGGTACGTGCTGGTCAAGCCGCTGTGCGACACGCACCGCGTGGACGAACTGCTCGACCTGCCCGGGGTCACGCCGGGGCGGGCGGTGTGGGCGTACCGCGACGTCGACGACCGGGCCCGCTCCGAGGTGGCGAAGTTCGGCGACGCCAACCTGCGGGCGTTGCGGGCGGTCGCCGACGGCACCATCTCCGACCGCTGGCAGGGGCAGCGTCTGGACGCGCCGACGCGGGACCTGGTCGCCGGCTTCGACTACGACCGGATGACCCCGCACACCGCCGCCGCCCTGTTCTGGTACGTGCGCAACTCGTTGTTCTTCTCCCTCGGGCTGGCCGACCGCCCGGACACCCTGCTCTGCTCGTACGACGCGCTGGTCGCCGACCCGGCGGGGTACACCCGGCGGCTGTGCGCCTTCCTCGACCTGCCGTACGACCCGGTGCTGCACGCGCACGTCGGCGCGCGCAGCCCGGCGCGGCCCCGGCTGGAGATCGACCCCCGGGTGCGGGCGTTGTGCACCGAGCTGACCGGCCGGTTGGACGCGCTGGCCGGCCGGCAGGGGGTGGTGGAGCATGGCTGACCCGCAGACCACGCCGCCCGCCCCCGGGCCGGGCCGCCCGCAGGGGCCGATCTTCCTGGTCGGCTGCCAGCGTTCCGGTACCACCATGCTGCGGCTGGTGCTCGACTCGCACTCCCGGGTCAGCTGCGGCCCGGAGACCCGGTTCCTGGCCGACATGCAACGCATCGTCGGGCGGGACTGGGAGCGGCTGTCCCGCTTCGGGTTCCCCCGGGAATACTGGCTGGGCCGCATCGCCGACTTCTTCGGCGGCATCCAGGCCGACTACGCCCGATCCCGGGGCAAGACCCGCTGGGCCGACAAGACGCCGCTGTACGCGCTCTCCATCGACTTCCTGGCCGAGGTCTTCCCCGACGCGCAGTTCGTGCACGTCGTGCGGGACGGCCGGGACGTGGTGGTGTCGCACCGCAAACGGTTCGGCTACTGGTCGGCGGTCAAGTGCGTGGTGAAGTGGCCGCGCTACATCAGGATCGCCCGCGCCGCCGGGGCCCGGCTGCCGGCCGACCGCTACCACGAACTGCGCTACGAGGAGACGGTCACCGACCCGGAGAAGGCCATGCGGGGCCTGTTCGAGTTCCTCGGCGAACCCTGGGAGGCTGGCGTGCTCGACTACGACGGCAAGCAGCACGACGTGGCGGGCAAGTACACCGCCGAGGCGGACCGACGGCGGGCCGCCGCCGGCACCGACGCGCCGATCTACGGCTCCCGGGTCGGCACCTACCGCCGGGAGCTGGACCCCTTCCTGCGGGTGCTGGTCCGGGTCTTCTCCGGTGCCACCCTGCGCGAACTGGGCTACCGGTGAACCGCCGGGCCGGGTCGCCGGTGGACCGCCGGGCCGGGCGACGGGTGCTGGTCGCCGGGGCGGTGCTGTTCGCCCTGGTCGCTTCGGCGGCCTGTTCGGACGATCCCGCCCCCGGGCCGGCCCCGTCGGCGACCGCGCCGTCGGCCGCCCCGTCCGCCGGTGCCAGCGGTACGCCGCCGGCGGGCGAGGCGGTCCGCAACCCGTTCGGCGCGCACTGGGACTTCTCCCGGCACGACCAGTTCGTGCCCTACCTGGAGAAGCTCACCGGCTCGACGACGTACCACGAGCTGAGCTGGTGCGACATCGAGAAGACCCAGGGCAGCCCGGACTTCGCGGCGGTGGACCAGATCGCCGAACGCAGCCGCGCCCTCGGCATCACCCTGCACCTGAAGATCCGTACCGGGGTGTGCTGGGCGACCGGCGGGACGGCGAAGTTCACCAGGGGCCAGGCCAACAAGACCGAGTCGGCGATGCCGCAGGACCTGGCCGCCTACCAGAACTTCGTCCGTACGCTGGTGCAGCGGTACGCCCCGTACGGCGTCGGTGAGTACGCCATCGAGAACGAGGTCAACGCCCAGCAGTACTGGGCGGGCAGCCCCGAGGACTACCGCCGGCTGGTCACCGCCGCCGCCGAGGCGATCCGGTCGGCCGACCCGAAGGCCAAGGTGGTCGACTCCGGCATGAGCAGTGTGGCGTACGGGATGGGGGTCGCCGACCGGCTGCTGCGCGCCGGTCAGCCCGACCAGGCCGTCGCCGCCTACCAGGCGTACTTCCAGCGGCGGATCGGCACCCGGGGGCGGCTGATCCCGGCGGTGAACGACCCGACGGCGCTGCGTGCCGCGTTGGACAACGCGCAGAACTCCCGCAACCTGGCCTACCTCGCGGTCACCGAGAAGCTGCTCGACGACCGGGTGGTCGACGTCCGGCAGCTGCACTTCTACGAGCACTTCTCCGGGGTGCCGGCGCTGCTGGACTACCTGCGGGCGGAGACCCCGTCCGGGGTGCCGGTGCAGGCGTGGGAGGTCGGCCAGTTCTGGAAGGATGGCGGCGACGACGCGGCGGGCCGGGGCGACGAGATGGTCAAGGTGGTCAGCATGCTGGTCGCCGGGGGCGTCCGCGAGGTGCTCTGGCTGCCGCTGGCGTACAACCCGAACAACCGGGCCGGCGCGGAGGTCCGCTACGGGCTGCTCGACCCGGACGGCACCCAGCGGCAGGCCGGCGCGATGATGGCCGCCCTGGCGGCGGCGGCCCGGGACGCGACGGTCGAGCCGGTGAACGCCAAGGGGCTGACCGGGGTGGCGTTCCGGCGGGGTGCGGAGAGCACCCTGGTGGTCTGGTCGACCTCCGCCGGCACCGTGTCGCTGCCGGCCACCGCGGGTCTGACCGGCGGTCCGGTCGGTGCCGACCCGGCCGCCCGCACCGGTGCGCTGCCGATCGGGCCGAGCCCCGTGCTGCTGCGCGCCACCGGCACCCCGGACGCGGTCCTCGCCCCGATCCGCTGACCGGCTCCCCGCCGCACCCGCTGCGGTGAGAGGTGCGGTGGGCCCCGGGGCAATGCGGTCGGGTCACGGGTGGGTGCGGCGGGGAGGTGTGCCGCTCGCTCACCAGGTGCGCGGCCAGCCCAGCAGGTCCGCCAGGCGGGCGTTGTGCGGGGCGAACCCGGCGGCCAGTTCGGCCCGTAGCGCCGGGGTGAGCTGCGCCGGGCCGGTGTCCGCCCGGCGGGTGTGCCGGGCGAACTCCGCCGGGGTGAACGGGGCCAGCCCGAGGAACCGCAGCACGCCCGCATAGCTGGCCGCCGGGTCGGCGTACAGGTCCTCGCTGCGGATCACGTGCAGCCGCTCGGCGGGCAGGTGGGCGTACCAGCGGTCGAGCTGCTCGGCGTAGCGGCCCCGGGCGGCGTAGGAGAAGTTGCGCAGCGCGTGGTGCGCCGCCGGGGTGTCCGGCCCGTCGGCCAGCGCCCCGGCCAGCCGCCCCGGTTCGGCGGCGAGCGCCTCGGCGAAGCCCAACGGCTCCAGCCCGTACGAGCGGGTGTGCAGGTAGTGCGAGTAGGCCCGCTCGACCGGGTCGCGCAGCAGCGCCACGAACCGGGCGTCGGGCAGAGTCGCCGCCACCCGGGCCGGGACGCTGGGGTGGAACAGGTAGTAGGGGCTGGCCTCGAAGCTGCGCCGGCCCGGGGCGGCCGGCGGGAAGTGCGCCCGGTACCAGCGGGTTCCCCGCCCGAAGTGCAGGCTGAAGAACTGGAGTTCCTTGCCGGTGGCGGCCCGCACGTCGGGATGTGCGGCGAGGTAGTGGTGCAGCGAGGTGGTGCCGCACCGCTGCCCACCGATGATCAGGAAGTCGGGCAGCGCGCCGACCCGACCGGGCAGCGCCGCCCGGGACCAGGCGCGGGTGCCGCGTACCACCCGACGCAGCCGGTCCACGGTGGCCCGGCGCGGCCCCGCGCTCACCGCGCCACCACCCGGCCGGCGGTGTCCCGACCGCCCCCGCCCGCCCCGGAGGGGAGCGGACCGTCGTCGGACGGGCCGGCCGGCGGGGCGTCCCCGGCGGCGGCCGGTCCGCCACGGCGGCGGGCCAGGGTACGCAGCACCATCAGATCCTCCCGACTGAGCCCCAGCGCCAGCACGGTTCCCAGGTAGACGGCGACGATCGCGGTCAGTCCGGCGGCCGGCCGCCACGGCCAGCCCGGCACCAGCCAGCGCACCAGCAGCCCGGCGGCCAGCGCGGCCACCCCGGCGGCCAGCCCCTTGGCCATCCCGACGGTGAACGGCAGCGCGCCGGTCAGGTGGCGGACCTGCACCACCCGGGCGATGTTGACCACGATCAGCGAGGCGCTCCACGCCGCCGCCGCGCCGACGATCCCGTACGCGGGGATGAGCCACAGGTTGAGCAGCACGTTGAGCACCAGGGCGACCAGGTTGTCGGCCATGTTGAGGGCCACCCGGCCGGACATGTTCAGCACCGTGCCGCACGGGCCGGTGGCCGCGTTGACGAGCTGGCCGAGGGCGAGGATCACGGTGACCGCCGCGCCGGTGGCGACCTCGCCGCCGAAGACCCGCAGCAGGTCGCCGGGGAGGACCAGCAGCGCCACGAACGCCGGCAGCGACAGCCGCACCACCCAGCCGGTGGCCACCGCGTAGACCCGGCGGACGTCGTCGAGGTCACCCCGGTGGTGCAGGTGCGCCAGGTACGGGCCGAACGCCGCGTTGACCGGGGCGAGCACGAAGATGGCCACGGTGACCAGCCGGGTGGCGACGTTGTAGACGCCGATGTCCGGGTTGGCGAAGAAACCCAGCAGCAGGGTGTCGACCCAGATCAGCCCGGTCGACGACAGCGACGACACCCAGCTGACCGTGGAGAAGCGGAACAGCTCCCCCGGCCGGTGCACCGGGCGGGCCGACGGCACCCGGCGGACCAGCCGGGCCAGGGCCAGCAGGGCGAGCAGGGCGGCCGACCAGCCGGCCACCACCAGCGCCCAGAACGCCCCGGTCAGCCCGGCCCCGGTGACCAGGGCGAGCGCGGTGAGCAGCAGCCGGGTGCCCGGCTCGTAGAGCTGGCCGATGAAGGTGTACGGCCGCTGCGTCCGCCAGCCCCGGGTCGCCGCCAGGGCCGCCTCGCAGACCGTCGAGGCGGGCAGGGTCAGCGCGACCAGCCGTAGCCCGGTGACCAGCCCCGGGTCGTGCAGCCGGTCGGCCAGCCAGGGTGCGCCGGCCGCCAGCGCCCCGGCCAGGACGACCGACGAGCCGGCCGAGACGGCCAGTCCCAACCGGACGGTGCCGCGCAGCGCCGGGGCGTCGTCGTCGGCCAGGTGCACCGCCACGAACCGGGTGAGGCCGGCCCGGAACCCGGACAGCGACAGCAGCCCGGCCAGCGACAGCACCGCGTAGCACTGGGCGTACCGGCCGACCTCCCGGAGGCCCAGCAGCCGGGCCAGCAGCAGCATGATCAGGAAGACCGCCGCCTGGCTGAGCAGGGCGCCGAGCAGGTTGAGCCCGCCGCCGCGGGCCATTCCCCGGACGTGCCTGTCGCCCTGCGCGGACGCGTGCGCCACCGCCACCTACCGGCGTCGGTGCTGCTCGGGCACGGTCGAGGTGACGACCGGCAGCACCACCGTGTCGTCGCCGCCGCGCCGCCCGCCGGTCAGCGCCGGGGCGGCCCGGCCGACCGCCGGCTGCTGACCGGCCCGGCGGCTGCGCGGCAGCCACTCCAGCACCGCCACCAGCAGCACGGCCAGCAGCAGGCCGGCACCGGACACCGGGAGCACCAGGGCGACGAGCGCCTTGACCCGGGAGACCGGCTGCACCTCGCCGACGCTCGTCACCTTCTCCGGGTCGGCGGCCTGGGACTGGGCGCGGGCCTGTTGCAGCCCCTGCCGGGCCGAGGCCAACGCGCTGGTGGCGCTGTCGCGTTGGGCGAGCAACGCCTGGTAGTCGGGCAGCTTCGGGCCGAGTTCGTCGAGCCGCTTCTGCCCGGCGCTGATCGAGTCCGCGGCGGCGTCGGCGCCCCGGCTGTTGCCGACCGCCTTCATCTGCAACTGCTGCTGCCGCAGGCTGGCGATCTCCTGCAGGGTCGACTGGTAGAGCTTGTCGGGCTGGCTGACCTTGTTGGCCTTCTCCCAGTCGTTGATCGCCCGGGTGGCGGTGGTCAGCTCGTCGGTGGCCGTCTTCACCTCGTCGGTGGCGATGCCGACCTGGCTGGCGAACAGGAAGGCCAGGGCCCGCTTGCCGGTCGCGGCGAGCACCGAGGCGACGGTGGACCGGTCGGTGGCGGTGTAGGTGACGGTGAGCTGACTGCTCGCCCCGACCTGCTTGACCGCCAGGCCGTCGCGTAGCGCGTCGGCGGAGACCCCCGTGTCGGCGGCCACCTGGTCGACCACCTGTGGGGAGGTCACCGCCGCGGCGAAGGCAGCCGCGAACTGGTTGGCCGCCTGCGTGCCGGTGTACTGCTGGGCCGCGCTGCCGCCGACCAGGGCGGGCGCGGCGACGTACGAGGTGGCCGCGTACTGCTGCGGGCCGAGCAGGACGACCAGCGCGGCTGCCGCCCCGGCCACCAGCGGAATGCCCACCAGCAGCCAGAGTCGACGCCGCGCGACCCGCAGATAGTCGACGATCTCCACCCTGCTGCTCCCCACTGCTTGATCCTTCATCTGTTGTGTCACCCGGTCGTCACCGGTCGGGGCGTCGCCGCCCGGGACGGCTCGGCCGGTAGCCCCCGGGCGACCGCGCCGGCTGCCGCGGCGAACGCCGCGAAATACCACAGGGTGACGACGTTCGAGATCACGTTGGACGCCGCGCTGACCGCGACGAAGGCGACCGCGCAGCCCAGGAACCCGACCGCGATCCCCCGGCCGAGGCTCCCCGGTGGGGCGCGGCGCAGCGCGTTGAGCCCGGTGTGCAGGCACAGCGCCATCATCGCCAGGTACGCCAGCAGCCCGGCCAGCCCGGTCTCGACATAGGCGCGCAGGAAGTCGTTGTGCGGCTTCTTCGCCTCGTCGGCCTCGAACTTGGTCATGTTGGGGCCGATCCCGGTGACCGGGTTGCGGTTGGCCAGCGACACGATCTCCGACCAGTAGCCGACCCGCCAGGCGAGGGTGTTGCCGGTCGGGCCGCCGCCGACGGCGGTGTCGTCGGCGAGCTGACCGAAGCGGTGCGCCACGCTCGGCAGCAGCGCCACCCCGGCCACCGCGACCAGGCAGAGCGCCACCAGCATCCGCCGGCTGCGGTGCAGCACCGCCACCACCAGCAGGCCCAGCCCCGCCCCGAGGATCGCGCTGCGGGTGTTGGTGAGCAGCAGGAACAGCAGCGACGCGGCGAGCAGCACGCCGAGGCCGAGGCGCAACCGGCGGCTCAGGTAGCGGTGGATGCCGAACCCGAAGATCACCATGAACATCAGGTAGCGGCCGAACGTGGTGGACTGGCTGAACGGGCCGCTGATCCGGGTGAAGTCCCCCTTGATCTCGGCCGGGGGGTGGCCGAGCAGGGACAGCACGGCGGTGTAGCCGACCGCCAGCGCCAGCGAGACGTACGCGGCGAGCAGCACCCGGCGCACGGCCGGCAGGTCCGGCATCAACTGCTCCAGGACCACGAACATCACCACCACGGTGCCGATCCGCAGCGCCTCCAGGGCGCTGGGCACCGGCTGGGCGGCCCCGGCCGCACTGACCAGGCAGGTGGCCCCGACCAGCAGCATCGCCACGCCGAGCGGCGAGCCGCGCAGCCGGCCCCGCTGGCGGAGCTGGGCGGCGAGCCAGAGACCGGCGGCGAGCAGGAACAGCACCGCGAGGATCGTCGACGGGTCCATCGCCCGGGTCGCCCCGGCACCGTCGGCCCGGCCGGCGGTCGGGCCGCTGAGCTTGAACAGGTCGACGCAGGAGCGGACCGCCAGCATCAGCAGCACGTACGCCGCGAACCGGGTGAGCGCGAGCACCCCGACGGCCAGTCCGGCGAGGACCACCAGGGGCAGCACCGCGCCGACCCGGCCACCACCGGAGGCGGTCAGGCCGACGCCGAGCGCCACCACGGCGCACAGCAGGGCCGCGCCGACGGTCAACAGGCGGGCGGTCGGATCACCGGCGGCCCACCGTCGTCGCCCGCCCCCGGGCAGGGCGAGGTCACCCTCCGTGCCGTGTCGCTGTCCGTCCACCGCTCGCCGACCACTCGTTTCCAGGGAACTGTTGCCGGTCGCCGCCGACGGCCGGGAGAACGGCCTAATCTAACGGTCGCCGAGGTCGGGGGACATGGGCCGTTACGCCGACCGTGGGCGACCCAACGTCCGGTTCCCCGGGGCGGGGGGCGCGCAGGGCCAGCGAGAAGTAGAGTTTTTCCAGCTCCCGGGCGGCGGCGTCCCAGCTGTACTCGGCGAGCACCCGGTCGCGCAGCAGGGCCGCGCCGGCCCGTTCGGCAGGTAGGTCGGCGGTCACCGTGCCCAGCGCCCGTAGCAGGTCGTCGACGTCACCGTCGCGGAACAGCCGCTGCCCCGGCCCGTCGCGGTCGAGCACCTCACAGTGGGGTTCGATGTCGCTGGCCACCACCGGCAGCCCGTACGAGGCGGCCTCCAGCAGGGTCAGCGGCAGCCCCTCCAGGCGGGACGGCTGCACGAACGCCGCCGCGTGCGAGTACAGCTCGGCGAGCACGTCGCCGTAGACGAAGTCGGTGAACACGATGCGCGGGTCGTCACCGGCGGCCGCGCGGAGCCGGGCGACGTAGCCGTCGGTGAACGCGGAGCCGCCGACGATGGCCAGCCGCAGGTCGGTGGGGAGTCGTCGGAAGGCCCGCACCAGCAGGTCGGCGGCCTTCTCGGGGACGAGCCGGCCGACCAGCAGCAGGTAGCCGCCGGGGCGCAGGCCGAAGCGGGACAGTTCGCCCGGCGGCCGGTGGGTGGGGGCGGCCACGCCGTTGGGGATGTAGCGGGCGGGCCGGCCGAACCGGGTGGTGTAGTGCTCCGCGAGGCCCCGGGACACGGTCACCCGGGCGTCGGGCAGGTGCCCGCTGAGCCGGTACGCGGTGCCGAGCACGGCCCGCGCCGCCCGGCCCCACTTGTCGCGCTGGTTGTCCAGCCCGTGCACGGTGAGCACCACCCGGGCGCGGGAGGCGTAGCGGGCCAGCGGCGCGGTCAGCACCGGGCCGAGACCGTGGTAGTGCACGATGTCGGGGCGTTCGGTCAGCGCCGCCAGGGTGGAGGTGGCCGAGTGCACGATGGCGTCGAGGTGCTTGCTGGGCACGGTGCGGGCCCGCCGCAGCCGGATGCCCCGGTGCCGGGTCGCCTCCACCGCGCCGTAGCTGTCCCGGCAGTAGACGGTCACCTCGTGGCCGAGTCCGGCCAGCCGGCTGGCCACCTCCTCGACGTGCCGTTCGATCCCCCCGTAGGTGGCCGGCACGCCCTTCTGGCCGATCATCGCCACGCGCAGGGGACGCCAGGCCGGCGGGCGGGTCAGGCTCGGCCCCGAGCGGTCGGGGCGCAGTTGCTCTCCCCGGTCGGCGGCGTCGTTACGGAACGGCACTGTCCCCCCTCGTTTTCGCTGACCACCGGGGCGGTGGCGCGACCCCCGGCGCACGGGACGCTAGATCATCGTTGATCGGCCGGCCACTGGCCGGTCAGTCAGACCTGGCCGGACATCGACGGCGTCGGCCGGGCCGGACACCGACGGTGTCGACCGGTCGACCGACGGTGGCCACCCGGTGCCGATACGACGCCGGGAGGACGGAGTCTCCGTCCTCCCGGCGACCGGAGGGTGACGTCAGGAGGTCGGGCCGCCGAACTCCACCCAGTTGAGGTTGAACAAACTGGTCGTGGGTCCGCCGGAGACGGGCTTGAAGACCAGGTAGAGCGCGTGCGTGCCGGCCGCCTGGCTGACCGGGAAGGTCTGGCTGGCCCAGGCGCTGGTGCCGGCGGTCGCGTTGAGCGTCGCGCTGGTCACCAGCTCACCGGTCGGCGAGTCGAGCCGCAGCTCGACGATGCCGCGCGGGGTTCCGACGGTGGCCGTGGAGCCACCGGCGTACCGGAAGGTGATCTTGTCGATCCCGCCCAGGTTGATCGGGTCGAGCGCGATGTGGTCACCGTTGTCGATGCCGGCCACGTGCTGGCCGCCACCGGCGTCGGTCGTGTTGGCCAGGGTGACGCCCTGCTGGACCTGGGCGAACTCGGCCTGCTGCCGGAAGGTCTGCAGGACGATCTGGTCCAGCGCGGACAGCGCCGGCTGGCCGTTGGCACCCTTGTCGGTGTAGGTGGCGCTGATCGCGCCGTACAGGTAGCCACCGGCGTGGTCGGCCCCGTCGGCCGGGGTCTCGAACGAGCCCGAGCAGCCGTTGGCGTCGCTCATGCCGTGGCCGTGGGTGTCGTGGCCGAGCACGAACGAGACCGTGACCCGGCTGCAGTCGATCGGGCCGTCCTCGGGGTCGGTCACGGTGACCGTCCACGGCACGGTGTCACCCCAGTTGAAGAAGGTGCCGGACAGCGGCGAGGTGACCTTCACCGTGGGCGCGGTGTTGCCCACGGTGATCTCGCGGGTGAGCACCGCGGTCTTGCCGCTGGTGTCGGTGACCGTCAGCTTGGCGGTGAACACCCCGTTGGTGGTGTAGGTGTGCGACGCGTCCCGGTCGGTCGAGTCGGTGGTGCCGTTGCCGTCGAAGTCCCAGGCGTAGGTGATGGTCTCGCCCGGGTCCGCGTCGTAGGAGCCCTCAGCGGAGAACTGCACGGTCAGCGGCGCCTGGCCGGAGGTCGGGCTGGCCTTCAGCTCGGCCACCGGTGCCCGGGTGCCCTTGGCGTAGCGGATCACCGACAGCGCGGCGTCCGGGTTGGCCCGGAAGAAGCCGTCGCCGTACTCCAGCAGGTAGAGGTTGCCGTCCGGGCCGAACTCCATGTCCATCGGGTTGTCGAAGACGAAGCCCGGCAGGAACTGCTCCACCCCGACCAGCTTGCCGCTGCCGTTGGTGCGCATCATGAAGATCTTGTCCCGGGTGAACTCCCCGAAGACGACCGCGTCGTTGTAGTACTCCGGG
The DNA here is from genome assembly GCF_016900955.1 of Micromonospora humidisoli. Lineage (NCBI taxonomy): Bacteria > Bacillati > Actinomycetota > Actinomycetes > Micromonosporales > Micromonosporaceae > Micromonospora > Micromonospora humidisoli. Next base: position 126,709 of record NZ_JAFEUO010000006.1, on the reverse strand, counting down.
AACTTGGTGTCCGAGTCCAGCGCGGCGTCGTACTTGTAGACCGGGCCGCCCATCGGGCCGACGCCACCGGTGCCGAGCACCGGCCACTGGAACTCACAGGTGCCGGGCGGGGTGCTCAGGTACGCCTCGGCGCAGGTGGTGGTGGCCCGGAAGGTGTAGTTGAGCTGCGGGTCCTGCACCGGCGGGAGAACCTGCCGGCCGGTGTTGCGCGGCGAGTCGTTCACCGGTGCGGCACAGTTGAACGCGCCCTTGGACTGCTTGGTGACGAAGTCGTAGTCGATGTACGGCAGCGTCGGCGAGTAGCAGTACGGCCAGCCGTAGTTGCCGGCCTTGTTGGTGGAGATCCACCGGCCGGTGCCCTCCGGCCCCCGGGCCGCGTTCGGCACCTGCGAGTCCGGCGAGTAGTCACCGATGTAGACGAAGCCCCGGGAGTCCACGTCGAAGCGGAACGGGTTGCGCAGACCCATCAGGAAGATCTCCGGGCGGGTCTTGTTATCCCGGTCCTCGGCCTCGGGGAACAGGTTGCCGGCCGGGATGCTGTACGACCCGTCGGCCTTCACCTTGATCCGCAGCACCTTGCCCCGCAGGTCGTTGGTGTTGCCGGCGGAACGCTGGGCGTCGTAGCCCGGCCCCTGGGTCGGCGACTCGTTGATCGGGGTGAAGCCGTCCGAGCCACCGGCGTTGGTGTCGTCCCCGGTGACCAGGTAGAGCAGGCCCTTGCCGTCGAACTTGATCTCACCGGCGACGTGGCAGCAGACGCCCCGGTCGGTGTCGACCTTCATGATCTTCTGCTCGCTCGCCAGGTCCAGGTGCGGCGTCGGTTCCTCGACCCACTTGAACCGGGAGAGCTGGTTGTGCCCCTTGTAGGCGTCCCAGGCGCTCGGGTCGGTGCTGGTCACCGGCGCGTCGGTGATCGGGGTGTCGAGCTTGGGCGCGTAGTAGACGTACACCCACTTGTCGGTGGCGAAGTCCGGGCCGACGGTGACCGACTGGAGGCCGTCCTCGTCGTGCTGGTACACCGGGATGGTGGTGATGACCGGGCTGGCACCGGTCTTCGGGTCGTAGAGCCGGATCTCGCCGGCCCGGGTGTTGTGCAGCACCCGACCGTCGGGCAGCACCGACAGGGTCATCGGCTCGCCCGGCTCGTCGTTGAGGATGACCTTCTCGTAGTTGGCCTTGACGGTGGCACCGCAGTCGCCCTCGACCATGCCGGCCGACCACTGGATCGCGCCGAGCAGGTGCTTGCGGAACGCGCCGTTGGCGTACGTGTCGGCGGAGTCGCCGAGTCCGGTGTAGAACGACCGGCCGCCCTGGAAGTCCTTGCACCAGGAGATCGGGTGGTCGTAGCCCATGGTGCCGCCGGTGAAGCTCTTCTCGTCCACGGTGGCCAGCACGTGCGCGGTGCCCCGGACGTTGGTGGTGAAGTTGTACCACTGGTCGTTGAGGGTGAGCTGCCGAGCGAGCGGCTTGCTCGCCGGGTGCGCCCGGTCGGCCACGTCGATGCTGCCCGGCCCGCTCGACGCCGTGCCGGCAGCGGTGGTGCCGACGATGTCGCGGTAGAACGTCCACGACGGCTCGGCCTCGACCGCGGCGTGCACGCCGAGGTAGCCGCCGCCGTTGCGGATGTAGCGCTCGAAGGCCGCCTCCTGGCCGCCGTTGAGCACGTCACCTGTGGTGTTGAGGAAGACGACCGCGCCGTAGCTGGCCAGGTTGTCGTCGGAGAAGGCGGTCGAGTTCTGGGTGACGTCGACGGTGAAGCCGTTGCCGTTGCCCAGGGTGCGGATCGCGTTGACGCCCTTGTCGATCGACGGGTGACGCTCACCGTCGGTCTTGGTGAACACCAGGACGCTTGGCGTGTCCTGGGCCGGCTGGGCCAACGCCGGGGCGGTCGCGGCGAGCGGGACGACGATCCCGACCCCTGCGATCGCGGCGAGCCATCGGTGTACCGATCTTGCCATCTGGTTCCTCCGGTGGGGGACGATGTGCTGCCTGCTCCGGGCGGGTGCCGGGACCACCCGGGTGGTGCGGTGCTGCGTCTCGCTCTCCGGTGGGGACGGGACGACGCCGTCCCGACCCCGTGCGGTTCGCCGATCGGAGAGCTGCGTACGGCCAGGGCCCGTGCCGGGGGCGCGCGGCAGCGCGGCCCGGGGTCACGGGTCGGAAGAGATCACGTGGTGGGGGGCCCGCCGGGGCGGTACGCCCGGTGGTGTCCGGGGCCGCCTGGCGGCCCGGACTCCTCGGGGCGGGCCCGGGTGGCGGCGGCCGCGTCGGGGGACGCGACCGCCACCACCGGTGCCGCCGGCGGTGGTGCGACCGCCGGTCGGTGCCCGGGTGCGGCCGGCTACCGGCCGCCGGGTCGGGTCAGCTCTGGTGGTAGATGGTCAGGTCGGCCATGTTGGCGTAGCTGAGCCGGGCGAAGTCCAGCGACTGGCCCGGGTTGGCGGCGCCGCCGGGGGCGGTGTCCATCTCCCAGTTGGCGTGGTGGAAGTCGGACTCGCCGATGGTCTCGAAGAACTGCTGGAAGTTGATGTCGCCCTCACCGAGCGGGATCATCTCGTAGCCGTTGGCCAGCGCGGAGTTGCGGTTGCCGTCCTTGGCGTGGAAGAGCGGGAACCGCTTGGTGCGCCGGGCCACGTTCAGGATCGGGTCGAACAGCGAGGTCTTCTGCTGGCCGGCCGAGTTGGTGTACTTGGTGTGCTTGAACCGGGCCACGTACGCCCAGTAGATGTCGCACTCGAAGTAGACGTACTTCGGGTCGGTCTTGGCGAAGAAGTACTCCAGGCGACGCACGCCGGAGGAGCGGGTCGGCTTGCCGTTGGCGTCCAGCGGGCCGCTGTCGAGCAGGAACGAGTAGGCCACGTCGTGGTTGTGGGTGTAGAGGCGCATCTTGCGCTCCTTGGCCTGCCGGCCGAGCTCGTTCCACAGGTCGGCCGCGGCGTCCCAGTCGGACTGGTAGGCGCTGTTGGTCGGGTCGCTGCCGGTGCCGATGTTCTTCATGCCGAGTTCCTCGGCGATGTCCAGCTGCTGCTGGAACGTGGCCGCGTTGATCGACGTGTGGGTGCCGTTGGCGACCAGGCCGTTGTCGTCCAGGATCTTGCGGATCTCGGTCGGGGTGATCTGCCGGCCCAGGATCGAGGTGTGCTGGTTGTAGCCGGCGAACTCGATCTCCTTGTAGCCCATCTCGGCCAGGCTGGCCAGCACCCGCTCGAAGCCGTAGGGCACGCCGCTGTCGTCGGGGGCGGCGGAGATCCGGTCCCGGACGCTGTAGAGGATGATGCCCCGGTTCTGCGCCGGGATGAGCGGGTCGACCTGCCACTTGCCGTCCGCGCGGGCCGGGCCCTTGGTCTGGAGCACCGGCAGGCCGGCCGCGCCGAGCACGGCGGCGGCACCGGCCGACGCGGCCAGCAGCCGACGACGGGTGACCTGGGTGCGGTACTGGGGGTCGTTGGCCATACGGCGCTGATCCTCGTTCACAAATTCCACCTTTCGAGGGTGGCCCTGACGGCCACTGAGACGTGCGAGTCCTGCTGGGAGGGTCGAAGGACCTGCGCCGCCGAATACGCGTGGCCCGGTGGATGACTGCTCGGTCAAGGGGGGATGTCAACCGTGTTACGTCTGTGAACCGGACACTAACGGTGGCTGACGGCTAAAGATAGACCTCCAACGGAGAAACTTTTGTTCGTGCGAACAAAAGTTCCTGTCGGTCGGAGCCGATGCCCGAACGGTCGCCCGGACCCGGCTCTCCGGTCGATCCCCCCAGCCCTCACCAGCACGAACACCGACGACGCCCCGGACGCCGGCAGGCGGACACGACGCGGGGCGCGCCGTCGACCCGCGATCGAATCGACAGCACGCCCGACACGCGCCCACCGGCCGTCCCGTACCGGGCACGGCACCGGTCGGCACACCCGTCCGTCGCCGCGCTACCCGGAACCGGCCAGCACCAGTTCCCCGAGCCGCTGCTCCAGCGCCGCCGCGTCCAGCCCGCCCGGCCAGCCGCGCAGCACCGCGCCACCCTTGGCGACCAGCACGACGGCCGGTGGCTCCCGTACCGCGTACGACCGCCAGATGGTCTGCTGTTCGTCCACCACGACGGGATATTCCACCCGGTGCGTCCGCAGGTAGTCCTGCAACTCGTCGGCCTGGTCGACGCCGGCCACGCCGACGAAGACCACCCGGTCCCGGTACCGCCGGGCCAGCTCGCTCAGCGCGTCCTGCCGGTCGGCGCAGGTGGTGCACCAGGAGCTGAAGAAGGTGAACACCACCGGGCGGTCGGCCCAGAGCCGGGCGGCGGTGAGCGGGGTGCCGTCGGTCAGCCCACCGGTGAACGCCGGGGCGGCCGGCGCGTCGCCGGGCGGCGGGCGCAGCGCCAGGTCCGCGGGGACCGGTCCGGGCAGCGTCGCGGCGCCCCCGGCGAGCGCCGCCGGGGCGGGCCCGTCAACCGGGCGGGTGGTGCAGCCGGCCAGCGCCAGCACCGCCAGCAGCGACGCGAGCAGCCGCCTCATGCCGGCACCACCGCGACCAGCGCCGGACCCTCACTGGTGTCCGGGGTCAGGTCGAGCGCGGGCCGGCCGGCCACCTCCAGCCGGTAGCCGGCCCGCTGCGGCACCCGCACCGGCACCGCGAACTCGCAGTACGTCGGCACCCGTTCCACCTCGAGGTCCTCGTCGAACGCGGCGACCGCCGTGCCCGCCGGCAGCGTCCCGGTCACCAGGGGCGCCCCGTCGGGGTCGAGCACCCGGAACGGCGCCCGGTGGTGGAAGTAGAGGTACGGTCCGGTGCCGGCGCAGTCCACGCCCTCGGCCCGGATGTTGATGTCGCGCACCAGCACCCGGACGGTGGTCGGGGTGACCGCCTCCGGGCCGGTGTCGGGACCACCGCAGCCGGCGGCCCCGGCCAGCAGCAGGATCGCCAGCGCGCCGACGCCGTGGCGGGCGCTCGTGGTCAGCCGCACGTGGTCTCCTCCCCACCCGTGCCGTGGGTCCGTGGCGGCCTGCGCCACCACGGACCCACGGCGTCGGTCGATTCCGGTCAGGACTTCTCCACCCGGCACTGCTTGGTCACCGTCTTCGACGGGTCGCTCTCCGAGGTCGCGGTGAGCTTGACGAAGCCGGTGTCCGCCGCGGCGGCGGTGGCCCCCACCGACACCCGGACGGTGGTGGACTTGCCGAACTGGGCGGTGGCCAGGGCGTTGGGCAGCCAGGTCCGCCAGCCCTTGCCGGCCACCTCCGCCGAGAGCCGGTAGACGTCCGACTTCAGGTACGCGGTGGCGTCCTCCGGGTGCTGCTGGCCGCCAGCGGAGTAGGTGCCGCTGTTGGTCAGCTCGAACGAGCAGGTCACGCCCCGGTTGGTGGGCTTACCGGTGCTGGTCACCTCACCCTTGCCCAGGGACACGCCGTGGGTGCTCGGGCCACCGGTGCCGTCCAGCGACCGCACCGCCACCGTGTACGACAGCGAGCCGGCCGCGTCCCGCTTGAGGTCGATGACGTAGAAGTGCAGCCGGTTGGCCTCGTCGACGTACTCGTACTGGCTGCCGGTGTCCGCCCCGGCGTGGAACAGCGCGTCGGAGAGCTGCCGGTAGTCACCCATGGTGATCTTCTGCGGGGTGCCGTCCGGCCGGTAGAAGTCGATCATGTCGATGTCCTGCGGGTTGGCGTCCACCACCCACTGGAACGGCGCGCTGTCGGCGTTCTTGGTCTTGCTCAGCAGCACGCCCCGGTCCGGGGTGAACGAGTCCGCCCCCATCCGGTCGACGACCTCGACGGTGTAGTTGTTGAAGCTCCCGCCGTCGCACAGCGGGTTCGTGGCCACCGTGCAGGCCGGCGAGAGGTCCTTGTTCAGGGCGATGTTCACGCCGGTCAGCCCCTTCGGGCCGGCGTCGACCGCGCGGGCGGTCACCTGGGCGGTGACCATTCCGGACGAGGCCAGCGCCTCCCGGGACAGCCGCAGCACGTGCTCCTCACCGAGCAGGCCGATCTTGAGCTTGTCCCGCACCGTGTGCAGCGAGCCCATCGAGCCGCCGTTGGTCGGCGGGATCTGCCAGCGGGTGTGCGGGCCACCGGGTCCGTTGAACGACCCGCGCGACATCATGCTCCAGATGCCGGTGTACGCCCGGCGTAACGGCTCGCCGTACGGGTTGTTGTAGTTGTCGCCGATGCCGAGCAGGTGGGTCAGCTCGTGGGCGTAGACCCCCATGCCGGAGCTCTCCCCCTGGGTGGAGGAGCCGGAACCGGCGTTGGGCCACAGGGTCGCCGCCGCCTTCCACGAGGTCCACTCGACGTAGCGGGTCTTGGCCCAGTTCGGCAGGTTGGGGTCCGGCGGGCCCCAGGAGTCCGGCACGTCCTCCTTGTTCTGGAAGATCATCTGCCCGAACTCCTGCCAGGTGGACGACTCGTCCTGCCCGGCGCTGAGGATGAAGACCAGCTCGTACTGGTTGGCGACCTCGTCACCGACCGCCGCCCGCCAGGCGCCCAGGCCGTCGGTGCGGATGTTCTTGTTGCAGGCGTCCCCGCTCGGACAGGCGCCGGGGTTGAAGCTGTTGTCCAACCCGTACTGGTAGGACTTCGCCGGCATCTGGTACGGCCCGAAGCCGGCCAGGTCCACGCCGTAGCGCCCGTTGGAGTCCTGCATCCAGTACTCGTGCAGGGTGTGCCCCTTGTTCAGGGTGTTCGGGGTGTTGAGGAAGTCCTGGTAGAACTTCGGCACGTCGGCGCGGGGGATGTTGGCCGCGACCGACTGGGGGTTGCCGAAGACCGTCGAGCGGGCCCGCTGGGAGACCGCGAACGTCTGGTCCGGATAGTCGAGCGCGACCAGGGCGATCTTGAAGTTGCGGATGGAGCCCCGCACGCTCGGGTCGGCCCAGTTCTTGCCGGGCACGGCCTGATAGTCGTCCCAGGTCATGGTGTCGGGGTTCTGCCAGGCCTGCGGGTCGAGGACCTGGAACGGGGCGGTGCCGCCGGCCGGGTTGGCCGGGGCCGCGGCGGCCTGCGCCGCGCCGGTCACCACGAGCGTGCCGGTCAGGACCGCGGCCAACACGGAACGCCTCAGTCGGGGTTTGTTGCGGGTAGCACGGTGCACAGGTTCACCTCTCGTCGGGAGGGACACGGCGTCCGGTCCGGTGTCGGCGGGGGGTGGCTGCCGGGACACCTGTCACTGGGCCGCGCAGCGAATCTAGGAGGACGGGCCGGGGCCGGTCACCGTGCAGATGTCGGCAGGTGGCCCGGCGGCTTCCGACACCTGAAGGACCCGCGACGGGTCACGTCCGGCCGCCGGGTTCAGCGGTGCCGACCGTCGGTGACCGGATCGACGGCGACCGACAGGGCCCGGACCAGGTCCCGGCGCAGCCGGGCGGCGGCCGGCGGCGGCAGTGGGCCGCGCGGCGGCCGGCACCCGCCACCGAACCGCCCGGCGCAGTCCATCGCCAGTTTGATCGCCTGCACCGCCTCCGGCCGGGAGCCCCAGCCGAAGGCCGGGTGCAGCTCGGCGTAGAGCGGCAACGCGCGGGCCAGGTCACCGGCGGCGCACAGGTCGTACAGCCGCAGGGCCGGCCCGGGAAGCGCGTTGGACAGGCCGGACACCCAGCCCCGGGCCCCGCACAGCACCAGTTCCAGCAGCACGTCGTCCGCGCCGGCCAACACGTCCACGTGCGGGCAGAGGTCCCTGATCCGGTGCACCCGGCGCACGTCGCCGGAGAACTCCTCGACCGCGACGATCCCGTCGGTCTCGGCCACCCGGGCCAGCAGCTCCGGCGTCAGGTCCACCCGGGTGTCGTACGGGTCGTTGTGCGCCACCACCGGCAGACCGACGGCGGTGACCTCCCGGTAGTGGGCGACCACGTCGGCGTCGCCCGCGGGATAGCCGTCCGGGGGTGGGGCGAGCACCCCGTGCGCCCCGGCGGCGGCGGCCTGCTCCGCCCAGCGGCGGGACTGCCGGCTGCCGTACCCGCCGACCCCGGGCAGCACCGCGCAGCCGGGCGGCGCGGCCTGCACCGTCGCCCGCACCACGTCGGCCCGCTCGTCGTCGGACAGGGCCCGGTACTCCCCCACCGACGCGCACGGGGTCACCCCGTGGCAGCCCGTCCCGGCCAACCAGCGCACGTGTTCCTGGAGGCGGTCGAAGTCGACGCCGAGGTCGTCGCGGAACGGCGTCGTGATGGCGACCAGCACCCCCCGCCAGGGCCTACCAGCTGTCACTCGGGCGTTCCCTCCTGCGCGCCGGCGGCCCGCTGCCCACCGCACCGGAACCTTACGATCGTCGATCATCACGGTGCTTCGGACAATTGCCGGAACAGTCGCCGTGGGGGCCGTCCTTTTGTCGGTAGATCCCCGGTGGACCTTGCGCACAGGCCCACCGGCCGCACAGGGTAGGGCACCGGCTGTCGCACCCCTGCCGCGCAGCCAACCAGGGGAGATCCATGCACGGTGAGCTTCAACGCATAGTCGACGCCGTCGCCGCGCGGGTGGGTCGTCCCGCCCTCATCGAGGACCGGCGGCAGCGGGTGGTCGTCTACAGCGAACACGACGGTCCGATGGACGAGGTACGCCGGATGTCGATCCTGCGCCGGCAGACCACCCCTGAGGTGATCGCCTGGTTCCGTCGGATGGGCGTGCTCACCGCCCGTGAGCCGGTGCGTACCCCGGCCGACGTCGACCTCGACCTGCTCCCCCGGGTCTGTGTGCCGATCTGGCACGACGACCTGCTGCTCGGCTTCGTCTGGTTCATCGACGACGACGGGTCGATGACCGACGCCGACATCGCCACCGCGACCGGTGCCTTCACCGACCTGTCGCTGGCCCTCTACCGGGAGAACCTGCTCGGCGAGCTGGCCTCGCAGCGGGAGTCCGAGGCCACCCGGACGCTGCTGGTCCAGAGCCCGCAGGCCCGCGCGCACGCCGTCCGGGCGCTGCTGGAGGAGGGCACCGTCGCCGGTGACGGCCCCACCACGGCGGTGGTGGCCCAGCTCGCCCCCGCCGACGGGCGGCACCCCGACGAGGTGGCCCGGATCGCGCTGGAGCAGGCGCTGGTGGCGACCCGCCGCTGGCTCGGCGTCCGGGAGTCGCTGCACATGGTCTGGCCCGACCACGGGGTGCTGCTGATCTGCGGCGGCCGGATCGCCGGCCGGCCCAGCCCGGAGGCCGTCGCCGGGCACCTCGACGAGGCGCTACGGCAGGCGACCCGGGGGTTGTCCTCGGTGGAGCGCACGGTGACCGGGATCGGTCAGGCCCGCCCAGGGCTGGTCGACGCGGTGCAGTCCTACCGGGAGGCAGTGCAGGCGGCCCGGGTGGGGGTGCAGCTGCCGGCGCTGGGTCCGGTGATCTCCTGGGCCGGCCTGGGCATCTACCGGGTGTTGTCCCAGCTCGACGCCCGGCACCTCGACGTCGCCGGGGTGCATCCCGGGCTGGAGCGGCTGCTGCGCGACGACGCCCACCAGGTGCTGTTGGAGACCCTGGAGGCGTACCTCGACCTGGCCGGCAACGCCCACGCCACCGCCGAGAAGCTGCGGCTGCACCGGACCACCCTCTACTACCGGCTGCAACGGGTCGAGCAGCTCGCCGGCACCGACCTCAAGGACGGCAACGAGCGGCTGTGCCTGCACCTAGCGATGAAGCTGGGCCGGCTCACCGGCCACTACCGGTCGGCGTCCTGAGGCGGTGCGGGGGCACCGCGTCGACCGTCGGGAGAGGACACCCGTTGTGACAGTCCGTGTCCGTCGGGACAGATCATTGACAGATCCGAGCGGGTACGGCCAGGATGGGCGCACCGATCGGCAACGCCCCCACGACCGACCGTAACCAGGTACGCCCCACGCCCGTCACGCAGACCGGATCGGCGCCGGTCCGTCGCCCCGCGCGTCCGGGAGACACCACGTGTCCCCCGACGTCGCCGGGTCGACGTCGCGACTCGGCCGCCCGCCGTCGCCCGACTGTCGGCGTCCGACCTCCCCCGTTCCCGACCCCGCCCGACGGCGGGCGCTGCCGCGCGCCGTCGGCCCGGCTCGTACCCCCAGGAAAGGTGGCCCGAGATGTCCCGTTCCGCGCTCCCCCACCGTTGGCGGCGGTTACCCGCCGCGACGGCCGCCGGCGTGGCGTTGCTGCTGCTCGCCGGCCCGGCCACGGCCGGCACCGCCGCCCCGCCCGACCGGGAGGCCGACGCCCCGGTCGTGCTCGAACGCTCCGCCGACGAGCAGGCCGACGTGGTGGAGGTGACCGTCGCCGGCACCGCCCAGCTCGACGCGCTGGTCGCCACCGGTGTCGACCTCGACCACCACGTCACCCCGACCGAGGCGGGCATCGTGGTGCACGCCGTGGTCACCCCGACCGAGGTCGCCGCGCTGAAGCGGATGGGCTACCGGGTCGGTGCCGTGCTGCACGCCGCCGCCGACTCCGCGCAGCGGATCAGCGAGCGCGAGGCGACGATCGCCGCGCACCGGGCCGACAACCGGGCGTACACGGCGACCCTGCAGCGCAGCGCCGCCGCCTCCGACGTGAAGATCATCCGGGCCGACTACTACACCTCCGGCACCAACCAGGTGCTCTCGGTGGAGGCGAAGTGGGCCCAGGGGCAGACCTCCACCAGCACGTTGACCGTGGCCCGGGACAGCGGCCCCGGCACCGAGATCGGCTCCGGCGGGACCCAGACCATCTCCCGGTTCGTCGACGCCGGGGTCTACCTCTACCACCGGGGCGCCGCCGCCGTCACCGCCCGGCCGCAGCGCATCCAGATCACCAGCCCCACCGGCGACGTGGCGGTCGCCGAGGTCGCCGAGTGGCTGCCGATCCCGGCCGACAGCCCGGAGGGCCCCGGCTACCAGAAGGACTTCGTCACCAGCTACCTCACCCCGACCGAGCTGTACGACCGGATCAAGCAGCTGGCCGACGCCTACCCGCAGCTCGCCGAGGTGGTGAAGCTGCCGTACCAGACCAACGGGTACCGGCGTAAGGCGCAGGTGGTGCTCGGTGGGACCACCGCCACCCGGGTCGCCGTCGACTCGCTCGCCTGGGGACACGAGGGCGGCAACGACATCACCGTCGAGCTGGCCGACCCGGGCGCGGCCGACCGGCCGCTCACGGTCACGGTGACCGGCAAGGCGATCCGGGTCAGCCTGGCCACCGACGCCGCCGGGGCGGTGACCAGCACCGCCGCCCAGGTCGCCGCGGCGCTGACCGCCGAGGCGGGCGCGCTGGTCACCGCGTACACCTATCGGGGGGACGCGGGTGCCGGGGTGGTCGCGCCGGTCGCGCCGACGCCGCTGTCGGACAACCTCAAGGCGCCGGCCGGGGTCTCCCGCGACCCGCACCCGGTGTACGCCATCCGGATCGGCAAGTACCGCGACGGCTCCCGCACCGGGGTGCTGGCCTACGCTCAAGAGCACGCTCGAGAGTGGGTCCCGCCGCTGGTGGCCGTCGAGACCGCCGAGCGGCTGCTGCGCAACCACGCCACCGACGAGAACACCAAGCAGCTGCTGCGCACCCTGGACATCTGGATCGTGCCGTCGATCAACCCGGACGGCGGGCACTACTCGTTCTACGACTACGCCTCGCAGCGGCGCAACATGACCAACCACTGCGCGCCGGGCGGTGCCACCGACGCGCTGGCCCGCAACTCGTGGGGGGTGGACAACAACCGCAACTACACCGAGTACAGCCTCTTCGACGGCTACTCGGGGGCGTCGGCGAGCTGCACCGGCGACACCTACGCCGGGCCGAGCGAGCTGTCCGAGCCGGAGAACCGCAACGTCGACTGGCTGGCCCAGCGGCCCAACATGAAGTTCTCGATGAACCTGCACTCCTCCGGCAACTACTTCATGTGGTCGCCGGGCGCGTACGCCACCCCGGGCCGGATCTCCGCGCCCCGGCCGACGCTGGCCGAGGAGTCGTTCTTCTGGGGCGCGTCGTCGCGCATCCTCACCGCGATCAAGCGGCACCGCAACATGGCGGTCACCCCGGCCCGCACCGGCCCGATCTCCGACGTGCTGTACTCGGCGGCGGGTAACTCCGGCGACATGCTCTGGTACAAGTACGGCATCTACGCCTGGAACTTCGAGGTCGGCACCAGCTTCCAGCCCACCTGGGACGAGGCGCACCAGGAGACCATGGAGTTCAGCAACGGCCTGGTCGAGCTGCTGCGGGTGGCCCGGGACTACGACAAGGACAAGAAGCGGCCGACCAGCACCCTGTCGGTCACGCCGAGCGCCACCGAGGGCTCGGTCAGCGTCCGGTTCGACGTCAGCGAGCCGGCGGCGGTGTTCTACACCCTCGACGGCAGCAAGCCGACGTTCGCATCCACCCTGTACGCCTCGGCGGGTATCCGGGAGGGGGCCGAGACGTTGACCGTCCCGGTCGGCACCAAGATCCACTGGTTCTCGGTGGACGCCGCCGGCAACATCGAACGCAACTACCGGCCGGACGACGACAGCCTGACCTTCAACCGGGGCTGGGCGACCCTGCCCACCGGCTGACGGGCACACCGGCGGGGGCCCGCGCCACCGGGCCCCCGCCGGTCGACCGGCTCAGTCCTCGGCCCGCCACCGGTAGAACTCCGTCGCCACCGCGTCCAGCGGGCTGCCCCAGGTGTCCGGGTCGAACGGGCTGATGTACGGGCTGAGATCGTCCATGATCTTGGCGAACGCCGGCTGGTCGTGGCCCTGCCGCACGGCCCCGTCGAACGCCTCCCCGGTGCGCTCCAGCACGTGCAGGTAGACGTCGTCGATGGAGTACAGCCACCGACCGGTGACCCCCATCAGGGTGGGCAGCTCACCGGCGTCGGACTCGGCGAAGATCTGCGCCACGGTGGGTTCCGCGCCGGGCTTGATCCGGGCCACGATCACCGTCCGGCTCGGCTCACCCCCGGCGGCCGGCGGCTCGTCCGGCGTCCAGGAGTAGAACTCCTTCGCCACCGAGTCCGACGGGTTCCTCCAGTCCCTCGGGTAGGGCGTCACGTACGGGGCGATCTGCTCGGCGATCTGCTGGAAGGCGGGCAGGCCCCGGGTCTGCCCGGTCACCTTCGGGTCCGCGTTCCGCTCGATCAGGTGGAGGTAGAGGCCGTGGAAGGACAGCAGGGTCCGCCCGACCACGCCCAGGTCCTGCGGGCGGGTGGTCCGGTCGTAGTACCCGAACACGTCGGCGACGGTCTGCTCGCTGCCCGGCACCATGCGACAGACGATCAGGTTGCGGAAGGTCATCGGAACTCCTCGGGGATCAGACGGTACGGGTCGGCTCGGTGGGGCGGGGACGACTGGCCGGCGGAGGTGACACCGGCGGGGCGGACGCGGCGAACCGGACCGGCAGCTCCAACAGACCCCGGAACGGCGACGCCGCCGGCAACCGGCGCAACTCTGCCGGCGGCACGGCCAGGCGCAACCCGGGCAGCCGGCGCAGCAGCGCCGCCAGGCCGAGCTGGGCCTCCATCCGGGCCAGCGAGACACCGAGGCAGTAGTGCACGCCGTGGCCGAAACCCAGGTGCGGCCCCCGGACCCGGCGCAGGTCCAGCCGGTCCGGGTCGACGAAGTGCGCCGGATCGTGGTTGGCCGCGTTGAGCACGACACCGACGATCGACCCGGCCGGGATGCGCACCCCGCCGTACTCGACATCCTCGGTGGCGACCCGGGGACTGGCCACCGGTAGCGGGCCGTCGAAACGCAGCAACTCCTCGATCGCCGAGGGCAGCAGCTCCGGGGTGTTCCGCAGCAGGTCGAGCTGGTCGGGATGGGTCAGCAGGGCCACCGTCGCGTTGCCCAGGAAGTCGGCGGTGGTCTGGTGCCCGGCGAACAACAGCAGGAAGGTGGTGGTGACCAGCTCCGCCTCGGACAGCCTGCCGTCCTGGTCGCAGGCGTCGATCAACGCGCTGATCATGTCGTCGGCCGGGGTGGTCCGCTTGGCGGCCACCAGCTCCGCCAGGTAGTGGTGCAGCCGCACCTGTGCCTCGCCGACCGCCGCCCGCTCCTGCTCCGGCGGTCGCCGCGACGACCCGGAGGTACGGATCACCTGCGTCCAGTCCAGCACCCGCTCCTGGTCGGTCCGGGGCACCCCGAGCAGTTCGCAGATCACCACCATCGGCAGCGGGATCGCGAAGTCGTGCATCAGCTCGGCCCGCCCCTGGGCGACGAACCCGTCGATCAGGTCGTCGACGATCTGCCGTACCCGGGGGCGCAGCGCCTCGATCCGGCGGGGCGCGAACGCCTGCGACACCAACCGGCGCAGCCGGGTGTGCTCCGGCGGGTCCGAGTTGAGCATGTTGCGGTTCAGCGCCTCGGAGTTCGGCCCGAAGAGTTGCAGGTAGTGCTGCCCGGGGCCGTAGAGGTCCTTGGACAGCCGGGGGTCGGTCAACGCCGTGCGCGCGTCGTCGAACCGGGTCAGCAGGTACGAGTCGAACCGGGGTGAGCTGACCGGGCAGACCGGCGCGTCCGCGCGCAGCCGGGCGAAGGACGGGTACGGGTCGACGGCGAACTGCTCGGTGTAGAGCTGTGCGGCGGGCACCGGCTCGGTCATCTGGTCTCCTCGGGCGCGCTGGGCATGCTGTGCAGCACCTGGTAGGTGTGTCGTTCGGCGGATTCCCGCAGGTCGCGGACCACCCGCAGCAGCCGGTCGCGGTGCTCGCTGCGGCCGAAGGCGTCGAGCCGTTCCCGGTCCGCCCAGTCGCTGATGACCAGGTAGCTGCGCGGGTCGTCGGCGTCCCGGACGAGGTCCTGGCGCAGGCACCCGTCGAGTTGCCGGATCTGCTCCGCCGCCGAGAGCCACTCCGCCTCGAACCGCTCCGCGCAGCCCTCCCGGGTACGCATGGCGAGCACCGTGCGTACGGGCCTCATCGCGTACCACCGAAGACCAGGTGCAGGTTCTTGCGCAGGGCGTCGGCGTCGAACGGCTGGCTGCGGAAGCCGACGTGCCCGTCCGGGCGGATCAGGTACAGGGCGGTACCGGTCACCCCGTACCGGGTACGGAACTCGTCCCCGGCGTCGCGCACCACCGGCGGCGCGAGCAGTCCCGGATCGTCGGCGTCCGGGCTGAGCAGCAGGTAGGCGTCGACCTCGCCCCGGCTCAGGGCGCGCACGTCGGCGCAGAGCCCCGGCACGGCGGCCACCGCCGCCGGATCGGCCGAGGCGTCGGCGTAGAGCAGCAGGGTGTGCCGGGTGCCGGCGGTCAGGTCGCGCAGGCGCAACGGGTGCCCCACCCCCTGCCGCCGCAACCCGCCCAGGTCGGGTGCGCGGTCGCCGGGGCGCGGGCCGGCGCGCAGCCCGTCCGGATCGGTGACGCACTCGCCGACCAGTGGACTGTCGGCATAGCTGAGGAGCAGCGACATCTCCTGGAGGAACTGCCGCTCCAGGTCGGCGCGGTCCAGTTCGTCGGTGAACGCCATCCGTACCGCGCGGCCGACGATCTCCTCGCCCTCCGGGCGGCGTTCGGCCTCGTAGCTGTCGAGCAGGCCGGGGGCGGCGACCCCGCGTACCGCCAACGCCACCTTCCAGGCCAGGTTCCAGGCGTCCTGGATGCCGGTGTTCATCCCCTGTCCGCCGGCCGGGGGGTGCAGGTGGGCCGCGTCCCCGGCGACGAAGACCCGGCCGTGGCCGTACCTGTCGACGATGCCGTGACTGATCCGGAACACCGACGACCAGCGCAGGTTCGTCGCCCGGGTACCGTGCGGGGCCAACCGGTCCAGCGCCGCCTGCACGTCGTCGAGGGTCGGCTCGGCCAACTCCTCGCTGAACCCGGGCGGGGCGTCCCGGCCGCCGGTCTGGGCGAAGAACCGGGGCGGCGCGAGGGTCGCGATCCGGTACCGGCCCGCTCCGCGCAGCGGTACGCAGACCAGCATGCCGTCCATCCGGCCGTCGGTCTCGTGCAGGAACCGCAGCAGGTGCCCCGGCGGCATGTCCCAGTTCACGTCGACGTCGGCGAGCATGAACAGCTGCGGGAACCGGCCCAACCCGCCGGAGAACGTCAACCCGAGCAGGTGACGGACCCGGCTGTGCGCGCCGTCGGCACCGATCAGGTACTTCGCCCGGACGGTGCGGATGCTGCCGTCGGCGAGGGTGAGGCTGGCCAGCACGCCGTCCGAGCCCTGGGTGAACCCGGTCAGCTCCGCGCCGCGTTGCGGCCGGACGCCGAGGGTGGCCAGCCGTTCGGTGAGGATGCGCTCGGTCTCGTACTGGGGCAGGCCCAGGTGCGCGTACGGCAGGCCGGGCAGTTCCCAGCTCATCCGGTGGGTCTGGGTGCCGTTGACGAACACCACGTTGCCGGTGAGCCAGATCCCGGCGTCCATCGCCTCCCGCACGATGCCCTGCTCCGCCCAGATCTCCATGGTGCGGCAGTGCACCCCGATCGCCTTGTCGGCCTGGCCGGGCGGGGCCACCGACTTCTCCACCACCCGGCAGTCGATGCCGCGCCGGGCCAGCTCGACGGCGGCGGTCAGCCCGGTCGGCCCCGCCCCGACGATGAGTACGTCAGTTGTCGTGTGCACGTCGGTCTCCCTACCGGTGCTGGCTGCCCGGTCGTCGCCGGGACGGGTCGCGAGGTGGAACAGTCGGCGGCGGAAGTCGAGCAGGAACGACGCGATCGGCCCGGCCTCCTCCCGCGCGTGGGCCGGGTTGGCGACCCAGCGGTGGAACTCCGCCTCGGTACGCCACTCGGCGAAGATGTGGTGGACGCCCGAGTCGGGCTCGCGCAGCAGGTCCTCACGCAGGTAGCCGGGGACGGCGGCCATCCGGGCGGTCACCTCGGCGTGGCCCCGGTGGAACTCGGCGAGCCGGTCGGCGGGCACAGTGACCTCGACGTCCACCAGGATCGTCGGGTGCCCGTCCGGCTCGTCGCGCATCATCAGGTGGTCGTCGGCGGTGGCCGGTTCACACCCGTCGCGCAGCGCGTCGGCGAGCCGGGCGGCCACCGGGCCGTTCTCGTAGTCGTGTAGGGCGTCGTCGTCGACCCACTCGGTGGCGAGCACGAACGTGTGCGGGTCGTTGGCGTCGAGGAACAGCTCCCGGCGCAGGTTGCCGGGCAGCGTGCCGATCTGCGCCGCGGCCGTCCGCCATGCCGACCGGACGCGCTGTTCGGCGCCGGGGCGCGCGCGGACCCGGAGCATTGTCCTGATCATGGGGTCTCCCTTGACGGCCTGCCCGAGACGAGGGTCCCGACCGCCGGCACCCGCACCGGCCGTCGCCGTCCGACCCTGTCGCAGCGCACGTCACCCCGCCGTCACCGGCGGGCAGACCCGGGCCGCCGCCCGTTGACGCCACCGGGACGACCCACCGGTCCGACTCAGGGGCGGCCTGCCACCACCGGGTACGGGTCGCGGGGCGGCACCGCGCAGCCGAAGGGGCCCGCCCAGGCGGGCGGGCGGGTCAGGGCCGGCGGTTGCCGCTGCTCGCGCGGACCACGAGCTCCGGCTCGACCTGGGGGCGGGGGGTGCCCACGCCGGTGCCGTCGAAGAGTTCCAGCAGCGCCGCGACGCACCGGCGGCCGACCTCGTCGAAGTCCTGCCGCACGGTGGTCAGCGGCGGGGAGAGGTACTCGGCCTCGGGGATGTCGTCGAAGCCGACGACGCTGACGTCCTCGGGAATCCGCGCGCCCCGCTGGTGCAGGGCACGCAGCAGGCCGAGTGCCTGGTGGTCGTTGGCGCAGAACACCGCCGTCACGTCGGGGCGCTCGACCAGGGACTGCCCCAGCTCGTAGCCGGCCCGGGGGCTCCAGTCGCCGACGATGACCGGGGGCACGCGGCGGCCCGCCTGCTCCAGGGTCTGCCGCCACCCGTCGACCCGGTCCCGGGCCTCCAGCCAGTCCCGGGGGCCGGCGATGTGCCAGACCGTCTCGTGGCCGAGGTCGAGCAGGTGCCGCACCGCCAGCCGGGCCCCGGCCACCTGGTCGACGGAGATGCTCGGCAGTTCACCGCGCTCCCCGCTGGCCTCGACCACCACGGCGGGTACCCCGGTGGGCAGGCCGTGCACGGCGACCGACGCCGTCATCATCGGGGTGATGACGACGACGCCGGCCACCGACTGCTCGGTCAGCGCGTCGATGGCCGAGCGCATCCCGCTCCGGTCCAGCCGTTCCAGGGTGACGATGCTGATGCCGTACCCGGCGGCGCGGGCCGCCCGTTCGATGCCCAGCAGGGTGGCCGCCGGGCCGAACAGGATGGTGTCGAAGCTGACCACACCGATGACCCGGGAGCGCCTGCCGGCCAACCCCCGGGCCAGGGCGTTGGGCCGGTAGTTGAGCTGGTGCACGGCACGCAGCACCCGCTCCCGGGTCTCCGGCCGAACGCTCGGGTGGTTGTTGAGCACCCGGGACACGGTCTGGTGCGACACCCCGGCGAGTTGCGCGACGTCGCTCATCACCGCGGCGCGTTCGGGCCGTTGCTGGCCCATGGCGGCTCAGAAACCCCGGGCCAGGCGGTAGTAGGCCTGGTTCCAGCGCAGCTCGTCGGCGAACCGGCGGGGGGTGGTGTCGGCGTCGATGACGACCAACTCGGTGCTGACCATCTCGGCGAGGTCGTGCAGTTCCTCGACCCCGACGGCCTGGGACAGCACCGTGTGGTGCGGGGCGCCGGCGGTGAGCCAGGCCTCCGCCGACGCGGCCAGGTCCGGCCGGGGCCGCCACACCGCCCGCGCCACCGGCAGCTTCGGCAGCGGGTACGGCGGGGCGACCACGTCGATCTCGTTGGCGACCAGCCGGAACCGCTCCCCCATGTCGGCCAGGCCGAGCACCACCGCCGGGCCGGGTTGGGCGTCGAAGACCATCCGGACGGGGTCCTCCCGGCCGCCGATGCCCAGCGGGTGGATCTCGACGTTCGGGGTGGCCGCCGCGATGGTCGGGCAGACCTCCAGCATGTGCGCCCCGAGCACCAGTTCCCGGCCCGGGGTCAGGTCGTAGGTGTAGTCCTCCATGAACGAGGTGCCACCGGTGGTGCCGACGGCCATCGACTTGAGCGTGCGCACCAGCACCGAGGTCTTCCAGTCGCCCTCGCCGCCGAAGCCGTACCCGTCGGCCATCAGCCGCTGCACCGCGAGGCCGGGCAGCTGCCGCAGCCCGCCGAGGTCCTCGAAGTTGGTGGTGAAGGCGCGGAACCCGCCGGCATCGAGGAAGTCGCGCAGCCCCGCCTCGATCCGGGCGGCGTAGCGCAGCGAGTCGTGCCGGTCCCCGCCGGGGCGCAGCGTGTCGACCAGCCGGTAGCTGTCGTCGTACTCCTTGACCAGGTCGTCGATGCGGGCGTCGGCGACCGCGTCGACGGCGTCGACCAGGTCGTTGACCCCGTAGGTGTTCACCGAGACACCGAAGCGCAGCTCGGCCTCGACCTTGTCGCCCTCGGTGACCGCCACGTCGCGCATGTTGTCGCCGAAGCGGGCCAGCCGCAGCGACCGCATCTCGGCGTGCCCGATCGCGGCCCGGGTCCACGCGCCGATCCGGGCGGCCACCTTGGGGTCGCTGACGTGCCCGGCGACGGTCTTGCGGGCGACGCCGAGCCGGGTCTGGACGTACCCGAACTCCCGGTCGCCGTGGGCAGCCTGGTTGAGGTTCATGAAGTCCATGTCGATCTCGGACCAGGGCAGTTCCACGTTGGCCTGGGTGTGCAGGTGCAGCAG
The DNA here is from genome assembly GCF_016900955.1 of Micromonospora humidisoli. Classification (NCBI taxonomy): domain Bacteria; kingdom Bacillati; phylum Actinomycetota; class Actinomycetes; order Micromonosporales; family Micromonosporaceae; genus Micromonospora; species Micromonospora humidisoli. The sequence continues at coordinate 107,145 of NZ_JAFEUO010000006.1, read as the reverse complement.
CGGGGTGCGCAGCGCGTCCAGCCCGGAGATCCACATCTTGGCCGGGGAGAACGTGTGCATCCAGGCGATCACCCCGACCGCGCCCTGCACGGCGGCGTCGCGGCAGACGGCGAGGATCTCGGTGCTGGAGGTCAGCACCGGCTTCCAGACCACCCGGGCCGGGACGGCCGGGTCGGCGTCGAGTCGTTCGGCGATCCGCCGGGACTGCTCGGCCACCTGGCGCAGGGTCTCCGGGCCGTACAGGCCCTGGCTGCCGGTGAGGAACCAGACCTCGGCGACCGGGGATGGGTTGGTCATGGGCGTTGCCTTCCGGTGGGGCTGGCGAGGGTTACTTGGTGCGGATGCCGACGAGGCGTTGGAGCAGGATGAACACGAACAGCAGGCCACCAATGACGATCTTGGTCCACCACGAGTTGAGGGTGCCGTCGAAGGTGATCAACGTCTGGATGATGCTGAGCACCAGCACCCCGAGCAGGGTGCCGAAGATGTAGCCGGACCCGCCGGTGAGCAGGGTGCCGCCGATGACGACCGCCGCGATCACGTCCAGCTCCATGCCCACCGCGATCAGCGGCGCGCCGGAGAGGGTGTAGAAGGAGAGCAGGATGCCGCCGATCGCCGAGCAGAGCCCGCTGATCGTGTAGACCGCGATCTTCGTACGGCCCACCGGCAGGCCCATCAGCAGCGCGGACTGCTGGTTGCCGCCGACGGCGTACACGTTGCGGCCCAGCCGGGTGTACGCCAGCACGGCCGCCGCCACGGCCACCACCGCAACGGCGATCAACGCGCCGACCGAGACGAAGTTCTCGCCGAGGTGGATGCGGTGCTGGGCGGCGCTGGTCCAGAAGCCGTCGGTGATCGGGATCGAGGTGGTGCTGATCCAGGTGCACACGCCCCGGGCGAAGAACATCCCGGCGAGCGTGACGATGAAGGGTTGGATGTCGAAGAAATGGATCACGCAGCCCATCGCGAACCCGAGGACCGGGCCGATCAGCAGCGCGATCACCAGCACCAGGGCGGGGTGCAGGCCGTTGCCCAGCAACGAGGCCGACACCATCGCGGTCATCGCCACCACCGACCCGACCGACAGGTCGATGCCGCCGGTGAGGATCACGAAGGTCATCCCGACCGCGACGACCAGCAGGAAGCCGTTGTCGATGAAGACGTTGAAGACGACCTGGATGTTGGAGAACGCCTGGTACTGCGAAACACCGATGGAATACATCACCAGCAGCAGGGCTGCGGTGGCGAGCACCGGCACGTGCCGGGGTGGCACCCGCCACCAGGCACGGCCCGGAGAAGCGGCCAACGGGGTCGTGGTCATGCCGGAACCTGCTCCTTCTCTGTGCCGACCGGCTCCACCGGCGTGACCGGGACGCTGCGCCGACGGCGGAACCGCGCCCGGAAGGCCGGGGCCTGGATGAGACAGACCACGATCACCACGACCGCCTTGAACAGCAGGGACGTCTGCGGGTCGATGTTCATGGCGTAGACCGAGGTGGTCAGGGTCTGGATGAGCAGCGCGCCGACCACGGTGCCACCGAGGTAGAACCGGCCGCCGGCCAGCGCGGTGCCGCCGATGACCACGGCCAGGATGGCGTCCAGCTCGACCCAGAGGCCCACCGCGTTGCCGTCGGCGCTGGAGACGTTCGCCGTCATCATGAACCCGGCGATGGCGGCGCAGGCGGCGCTCACCACGTACACCAGGAAGGTGATCCGGCGGGAGCGGATGCCGGCCAGCCGGCTGGCCTCGGCGTTCCCGCCGACCGACTCGATGATCATGCCGAGCGCGGTACGCCGGGTCAGCACCGCCACCAGCACCGTCACCGCGAGGGCGATGACGATGGCGAACGGCAGGGTCAGCAGGTGACCGACCCCGATCACCTTGTACGGCCCGCTGTTGATGGTGATGATCTGCCCCTCGGCGATCAGCTGGGCCAGGCCCCGGCCGGCCACCATCAGGATCAGCGTGGCGATGATCGGTTGGATGCCGATGCCGGCGACCAGGATGCCGTTCCAGGCCCCGAGCAGCAGGGCCACCCCGAAGCCGAGGGCCACCGCGGTGAGCACCACGCCCAGGCTGTTCTGGTCGGGCTGCTCGCTGATGTAGAGGCAGGCGACCGCGCCGGCGACCGCCGCCACCGCGCCCACCGACAGGTCGATGCCGCCGGTGGCGATCACCAGGGACATGCCCAGGGCGACCAGGATCAGCGGCGCGCTGAGCCGGACGATGTCGATCAGGCTGCCGTAGAGGTGGCCGTTCTTCAGCTCGACCGACAGGAAACTCGGCCGGTAGATCGCGTTCGCCACCAGCAGCAGCACCAGCACCACGAGCGGCCAGAACAGCCGGTGGCCGGTGACGCCCGCAGCGCGGGCCCGTACGGTGCTCATGCCGGCACCGACCCTTCCTGGGAGCTGCCGCTGGCGATGACCTGCATGACGCGGGCGGCATCGAGGGTGTCGTCGTTGGTGAGTTCGGTGACCAGCTGCCGGTCCCGCATGACGGCGACCTTGTGGCTGAGCCGCAGCACCTCCTCCAGCTCGGCGGAGATGAACAACACCGCCATCCCGCCGTCGGACAGCTGCGCCACCAGGCGCTGGATCTCGGTCTTGGCGCCGATGTCGATGCCCCGGGTCGGTTCGTCGAGGATCAGCAGCCGGGGTTCGGTGATCAGCCAGCGGGCCAGCAGCACCTTCTGCTGGTTGCCGCCGGACAGGTTGCGCACCGGCATCTCCGGATCGGCCGGCCGGATGCTCAACGCCGTGATCCAGTGCTGGACCAGTTCGTCCTGCCGGCGGCGGGGTACCGGCCGCAGCCAGCCCCGGGCCGCCTGCATCGCCAGGATGATGTTCTCCCGCACCGACAGCTCGCCGACCAGACCCTCGGTGCGGCGGTTCTCGGAGCAGAACGCGATGTCCCGGTCGATGGCGGCCACCGGGTTACGGATCGTCACCGGGGTGCCGTCCACGGCGAGACGGCCGGCGTCGGCGCGGTCCGCGCCGAAGAACAGCCGGGCCACCTCGGTACGCCCCGAGCCGAGCAGCCCGGCCAGGCCGACCACCTCGCCCTGGTGGATGGTGAGGCTGAACGGGGCGACGGAACCGGATCGGCCGAGCCCGTCGGCCGCCACCAGCGGGGTGCCCGACTCCAGGGCCGCCCGGTCCTCGCCGCTGGTCGCCTCGTCGAGGCGTTCCAGGGCGTCCAGTTCCTTGCCGATCATCTTCTCCACCAGCGCGATCTGCGGCAGTTCGCTGGTCAGGTACTCGCCGACGAGCCGGCCGTTGCGCAGCACGGTGATCCGGTCGGCGATGGCGTAGACCTGGTCGAGGAAGTGGGTGACGAAGATGATCGCGATGCCGTCGTCACGCAACTGCCGCATGATCCGCATCAGCTGGGCCACCTCGTCGGCGTCCAGGCTGGAGGTCGGCTCGTCGAGGATCAGCACCCGGGCCCGGATGTCGACCGCGCGGGCGATAGCGACCATCTGCTGCACGGCCAGCGAGTAGTTGCCGAGCAGTTCGGTGACGTCGATGTGCAGGTCGATGCGGGCGAGCAGGTCCCTGGCCCGGCGGCGCATCTCGCGCCAGTTGACCGCGCCGAGGCGGCGCGGCTCCCGGCCGATGTAGATGTTCTCCGCCACCGACAGGTTGGGCAGGAGGTTGACCTCCTGGTAGACGGTGCTCACCCCAGCGGCGGTGGCCTGCATCGGGCCGGAGAAGGAAACCTCCGCGCCGTCGAGGGTGATGGTGCCGGAATCGGTGCCGTAGACGCCGGTCAGCACTTTGATGAGGGTTGACTTCCCGGCGCCGTTCTCGCCCATCAGGGCGTGCACCTCACCGGGGAAGAGCCGCAGGTCGACGCCGTCGAGGGCGCGGACCCCGGGGAATATCTTGCTGATCGCGGTCATCGTCAGGACCGGATGCCTCTCCGACATCCCACCGAACCTTTCGTCGGAAGCGGAGGCCGCCGCGCCGAACGCGGCGGCCTCCGGTCGGATCAGTACTTCCGGTTGGGCAGGGCCGCCTTGGCCTGCTCCTGGGTGAAGGTGGTCTCCTCGGTCTCGACCCGGGCGGGGACCTCCTCGCCGGCCTTGACCTTCTTGGCCAGGTCCATCAGCTGCGGGCCGAGCAGCGGGCTGCACTCCGCGATGAAGTTGAACTTGCCGTCGGCCAGCGCCTGCATGCCGTCCTTGACCGCGTCGATGGTGATGATGGTGATGTCCTTGCCGGGCGTCTTGCCCGCCGCGGTGATCGCCTCCAGCGCGCCCAGGCCCATGTCGTCGTTGTGCGCGAAGAGCACGTCGATCTTCGGGTTGGCCTTGAGGAACTGCTCCATGACCTGCTTGCCGCCGGCCCGGGTGAAGTCACCGCTCTGCGACGCGACGACCTTCAGGTTCGGGTTGGCGGCGATCGCCTCGGCGAAGCCCTTCTTGCGGTCGTTGGCCGGGGCCGAACCGGTGGTGCCCTGCAGCTCGACGATGTTCACCGGGCCGGCCGCGGACGCCTTCTCCTTGACCAGCCACTCGCCGGCGAGCCGGCCCTCCTTGACGAAGTCCGAGCCGATGAAGGTCTTGTAGAGGCTCTTGTCGGCCGAGTCCACGGCCCGGTCGGTCAGGATCACCGGGATCTTGGCGTCCTTGGCCTCCTTGAGCACGGTGTCCCAACCCGACTCCACCACCGGCGAGAAGGCGATCACGTCGACCTTCTGCTGGATGAAGTTGCGGATCGCCTTGATCTGGTTCTCCTGCTTGCCCTGCGCGTCGTCGAACTTCAGCTCGTAGCCGGCCTCGGTGGCCGACTCCTTGATCGAGTTGGTGTTCGCCGTGCGCCAGCCGCTCTCCGCGCCGACCTGCGAGAAGCCGATGACCAGCTTGCCGCTGCCGCCGCCGCTAGAGTCGCTGTCACCGCCGGTGTCGCTGTTGCCGCAGGCGGCGAGGCCGCCGGCCAGCAGGCCGGCGGCGAGAATCGCGCCGAGGCCGCGCCGGGTGAGGGTAATACCGGTCTTCGCCATGTGAAGACTCCTTGTACGGGGATGAGGTGGGGGATGGTGCGTGCGCGGAAGAACCGGCCGGCACGGCACGCCGGACGGACCGGACCTTCCAGGGGTGGAGCATCGGGTTGCGGTGGATCGACCGGTCCGCCGGGGCGGGCCGGTGGCGAGGACGGACGGTCGGGCGTTACGGCCCCGACTGCCCGTAGACGTTCTGGTAGCGGTCGTAGAGGGAATCGATGTCGGCCTGGGCCATCGGCACCGGGGTGCCGAGCGTCCGGGCCAGGTGGGCGGTGCGGGCCACGTCCTCGCACATCACGGCGGCCTTCACCGCGGCGCGGGCGTCCCGGCCGATGGTGAACACGCCGTGGTTGCGCATCAGCACCGCCGGTGAGCGGTGCCCGGACAGGGTCGCCACGATGCCCTTGCCGATGTCGTCCCCGCCGATGAGCGCGAACGGACCGACCGGGATCTCGCCGCCGAACTCGTCGGCCTGGGCGGTGAGGTTGCACGGGATCGCCTCGCCGCAGGCGGCCCAGGCGGTGGCGTACCCGCTGTGGGTGTGCACCACGCCGCCGACCTCGGGCATCGCCCGGTAGACGTAGGCGTGGGCGGCGGTGTCGCTGGACGGCGAGAGGTCGCCGTCGACCACGACGCCGTCGAGGTCGCAGACGATCATGTTGTCGGGCCGCAGGTCGTCGTAGGACACCCCGCTCGGCTTGATCACCATCAGCTCCCGGCCGGGCACCCGGGCCGAGACGTTGCCGGCCGTCCAGGCCACCAGGTTGTAGCGCACCAGCTCGCCGTGCAGGGTGGCCACCTGCTCGCGCAGCCGGGCCACCTCGGCGTCGAGGTCGAGGGTCATGCCGGCACCTCCAGGGGGTCGGTGGTCGGTTCGGCGGCGGGCGCGACGGACGGACGGCGGGCGGCGTTGCGGATCGCCCGCAGCCGCAGCAGCACGTCGTCGCCACCCCGGCCGAAGTGGTCGTGCAACCGGCGGTACTCGGCGTAGAGCGCGTCGTAGGCGTCGGCGCGCTCCGGGTCGGGCCGATAGACCTCACGGTCGACCCGGCCCATCGCCGCCGAGGCGGTCGGCACGTCGGGGTACGCTCCGGCCGCGACCGCCGCGTGGATCGCCGACCCGAGGGCCGGGCCCTGCGCCGAGCCGATGATGCCCAGCGGACGCCGGGTCACGTCGGCGTAGATCTGCATCAGCAGGCTGTTGTTGGTGAGCCCGCCGGCCACGATCAGCTCGTCGACCGGGACGCCCGCCTCGGCGAACGCCTCGATGATCATGCGGGTGCCGTACGCGGTGGACTCCAGCAGCGCGCGGTAGACGTCCGGCGGGCGGGTGGCCAGGGTGAGCCCGACGAGCACCCCGCTGAGGTCGTGGTTGACCAGCAGCGAGCGGTTGCCGTTCCACCAGTCCAGGGCGACCAGGCCGTGTGCGCCGACGGGCTGGGCCGCGGCGGCGGCGGTCAGCTCCTCGTGGGAGGCGAAGCCGGCGGGGGCGGCGTGCTTGACGTACCAGCCGAAGATGTCGCCGACGCCGCTCTGGCCGGCCTCGTAGCCCCAGGAACCGGCGCTGATCCCGCCGTCGACCACGCCGCACATGCCGGCCACCTCGGCCCGCTCGGTACCGTTGACCACGTGGCAGGTGGAGGTGCCCATGATGGCGACCAGCCGGCCGGGGGTCAGCGCCTGCGCGGCGGCGGCGGTGACGTGGGCGTCGACGTTGCCGACGGCGACCGCGATCCCCTCCGGCAGCCCGGTCCAGGCGGCGGCCTGCGCGGTGAGCCCACCGGCCCGCGCGCCGAGCTGCGCCAACGGTCCGTCGATCTTCGCGACGAAGTCGGCGAAGCCGGGGTTCAACGCGGACAGGTACGCCGGGGACGGGTAGTGGCCGTCCTGGAGCAGCCCCTTGTAGCCGGCGGTGCAGACGTTGCGGGTCTCGACGCCGCACAGCTGCCAGACGATCCAGTCGGCGGCCTCGATCCAGCGCTCGGCGCGGGCGTAGACCTCCGGGTCCTCCTCCAGCAGTTGCAGCCCCTTGGCGTACTGCCACTCGGCGGAGATCTTGCCGCCGTAACGGCCGATCCAGGACTCGCCCCGGGAGTGGGCCAGCTCGTTGATCCGGTCGGCCTGCGGCTGGGCGGCGTGGTGCTTCCACAGCTTCACCCAGGCGTGCGGGCGGGTACGCAGGTCGGGCAGCTCGCACAGCGGCGTGCCGTCGGCCAGGGTGGGCAGCACGGTGCAGGCGGTGAAGTCGATGCCGATGGCGACCACCTGGGCCGGGTCGACGCCACTCGCGGCGAGCGCGGCGGGCACCGCCTCACGCAGCACATCGCGGTAGTCGTCCGGGTCCTGCAACGCCCAGTCGGCCGGCAGGGGCTGGCCGTCGACGGCGAGCGTCGTCTCCATCACCGCGTGGCGGTACTCGTGCACCGCCGTGCCCAGCTCGGCGCCGTCGCCGACCCGCACCACCAGCGCCCGACCCGACAGCGTGCCGTAGTCGACGCCGACGACGTACCGGTCCTGCGGCTTCGCGCCTGCATCCATGCCGTTCTCCGTTCAATCGTTGGGGGCAAGTGTTAGCGCTCACATGGAATCCGTCAAGGCGCATCCATGTAACACTGCCGTAACCATCCTGAGCGGCCCCGGCACGGCATCCACGATCACCGCTCCGACCAGCCATCGAGCAGCCGACATACGCGGAACAGGTGAGCGGTCACATCCGTTCGGTCGGGCCGACCCTTGACACGCCTGCGCGGGCGGTTCCAGACTTCGGGGCGACCGCGCGGGCCCGGAGCCGGGCCGGACCGGCGACGACCGGTCCCCCGGCGTCGTCGCGCCCACCTGCCGTGCCCGCGCGATGGACCACGGCCCTCGTCCGCCCGAGACGGACCAGACGGCCTTCGTCGCCATCCGGAGGAGGCCGCATGAGGATCGTCGACGCCCGGGTCATCGTCACCTGTCCGGGCCGCAACTTCGTCACCCTGAAGATCGTCACCGACGAGGGCGTCACCGGCGTCGGGGACGCCACCCTCAACGGCCGGGAACTGGCCGTCGCGTCCTACCTGCGCGACCACGTCGTGCCCCTGCTGATCGGGCGCGACCCGGCCCGGATCGAGGACACCTGGCAGTACCTCTACCAGGGCGCCTACTGGCGGCGGGGACCGGTGACGATGAGCGCGATCGCCGCCGTGGACACCGCGCTGTGGGACATCAAGGGCAAGGTCGCCGGCCTGCCGGTCTACCAGCTGCTCGGCGGCCGGTCCCGCGACGGGGTCACCGTCTACGGGCACGCCAACGGCGAGACCGTCGAGGACGTGCTGGCCGAGGTCGCCCGCTACGTCGACCTCGGCTACCGGGCGGTCCGGGTGCAGTGCGGCGTGCCCGGCCTGCCGAAGACCTACGGGGTCAGCGCCGACAAGATGTTCTACGAGCCGGCCGACGCGGCCCTGCCCAGCGAGGCCACCTGGTCGACCGCACGCTACCTGGCGCACGTCCCGACGGTCTTCGCCCGGGTACGCGACGAGTTCGGCCCCACCCTGCGGCTGCTGCACGACGTGCACCACCGGCTCAGCCCGATCGAGGCCGCCCGGCTGGGCAAGAGCCTGGAACCGTACGCGCTGACCTGGATGGAGGACCCGGTCCCCGCCGAACTGCCGGAGGGGTTCCGGCTGATCCGCCAACACACCACCACCCCGGTCGCCGTCGGCGAGGTGTTCAACACCGTCTGGGACGCCGCCCAGCTCATCCGGGAGCAGCTCATCGACTACATCCGCACCACGGTGGTGCACGCCGGCGGCATCACCCACCTGCGGCGCATCTTCGACCTGGCGGCGCTGCACCACGTGCGCAGCGGCTCGCACGGGGCCACCGACCTCTCCCCGGTCTGCATGGCCGCCGCCCTCCACCTCGACCTGGCCATCCCCAACTTCGGCCTCCAGGAGTACATGCGGCACACCGACGCCACCGACGAGGTCTTCCCGCACGGCTACCACTACGCCGACGGCTACCTGCACCCGGCGGAGACCCCCGGCCTCGGCGTGGACATCGACGAACAGGCGGCGGCCCGCTACCCGTACGCGCCGGCGTACCTGCCGGTCAACCGGCTGGAGGACGGCACCGTCCACCCCTGGTGAGCACGGGAAGGGCCGGGACGTCTGGGCATCCGACCCGCCAAGGTCTACCGTACGTACACGGATGGACACGGTGGAATGAGGTTGATGCCATGACGACAGCACGGACCGCCGCGGGCCGGGCGCGGACGGGCCGGCTCCTCGCCACGACCGTCGCGATGGCGGTCGGTGTGGCCGGTGGCCTGTCCGCCGCGACGCCGGCCCGGGCCGGCTCGAACGGGCAACAGGTCTACTTCGACTGGGGTCCCGCCTGGGGCCGCGCCACCCTTGAGGGCACCAACAACAACGGGCAGTACGTGACCTCCCCGTCGATCTACCTCGGTGCCACCGGCTACGGGGCGTTGAGCGACTGGTGGTGGAAGGGGTGGGTCACGGTGCACTTCTACTACGCCGACGGGACCAGCCGGGACAGCCGTACCTGCTGGGTACCGACCGAGCAGAGCGGTTCGGACTGGACCTCCTGCTTCTGACGGCGACCGCCGCTCCCTCCGGCAGCAGGAGACCGACCCGTGTCCCTCCAGTCGCCACCAGCCACGTCGACGCCCCGGTCAGAAGAGGTGAACATGCGGATACCGACGAGAATCGGCAGGATCGCTGTCGGTACGGCCGTCACGGTGGTCGCCGTCACGGCCGCCGCCCCGGCGGCGGTGGCCGGCTCGAACGGCCAGCAGATCGCCTTCAACTACAGCGGCCCGGCCTACGGATTCGTCTACCTGGAGGGATACAACCAGTCGGGCGACTGGGTCTACTCCCCTTCGATCCCGCTCGACTCGTCCGGCTACGGTCAGCTCTACGGGTGGTGGTGGCGCGGGTTCGTGACCGTCAACTTCTACTACTCGAACGGGACCTGGGCCCGCGGCAGCACCTGCAACGTGCCGACCGACCAGTGGGGCGACTGGACCTACTGCTGACCGGCCACCCCACCGGCCGGGCGGGGGTCAGCGCAGCTCCTTGACCCGGATCAGGTTGCCGGCCGGGTCGCGGAAGGCGCAGTCGCGCACCCCGTACGGCTGGTCGATCGGCTCCTGGACGACCTCGGCGGCGCCGGCCTGCACCTTGTCGAAGGTGGCGTCGAGGTCGGGGGTGGCCAGCATGAGCCAGCCGTAGGTGCCCTTGGCCATCATCTCGGCGATGGTCCGACGTTCCTCGTCGGTGATTCCGGGGTCGACCGCCGGCGGGGCCAGCAGGATCGACGTGCCGGGCTGGCCGGGTGGCCCGACGGTGATCCAGCGCATCTTCCCCCCGCCGACGTCGTTGCGGACCTCGAAGCCGAGGATGTCGCGGTAGAAGGCCAGCGAGGCGTCCGGGTCGTCGTGCGGCAGGACGCAGGTGTCGATGGTGAGATCCATGCCGCTCACGCTAGGTGATGACCGGGGCGGGTGCTTCTCGATTCCTGACCGGCCGGGCCACCTGTCTGGTCAGGCACGGCGGCAACTGGGCCGACCCCTGCGCCGCCAGCGCCCGGTAGCTGCTCGGCGGCATGCCGACCAGCTCGGTGAACCTGGTGCTGAAGGTGCCCAGGGAGGCGCAGCCGACCGCGAAGCAGACCTCGGTCACGCTCAGGTCGCCCCGGCGCAGCAGCGCCATCGCCCGCTCGATCCGCCTGGTCATCAGATAGGAGTAGGGTGCCTCGCCGTAGGCGCGGCGGAACTGCCGGCTCAGGTGACCCGCCGACATGTGCACCCCCCGGGCGAGCGCCTCGACGTCCAACGGCCTGGCGTACTCGCGGTCGATCCGGTCCCGCACCCGACGCAGCCGGGCCAGGTCGCGCAGGTGCTGGTCGGAGGCGGATCTGCCGGTCACCCTCGTGATCGTGCCACGTCCCGGCGGGTCGGTCCACGCCGGCACGAGACGCGGCGGGCGGTCAGTGGATGCGGCGGCCCCGGGCGTCGGGCACCCCGGACTTGCGGAAGAAGTACGTGTTGACCTGGTCCCGCCACTCGGTCGCGCAGCGCAACTGCTCGGCGAGACGCTCGGTGACCCGCTCGTGCACCGCCGGGTCGATCACCCCGGCCAGCCCGGCCCACCGGTCCCGCATCGCCTCCACCTCCGCCACCCCGGCGAAGTGGGTGTCGTAGATGTGCTGGATGACCGTGCTGCCGCTGTGCAGCACGTGGGAGTACGGCACGTGGTGGAAGAAGAGCAGCAGCTCGTCCGGGCACTGCTCCAGCGACTCGTACACCTGCGACCAGGGCGGCGGGTACTGGCCGGTCATGCCGGTGCCGGTCGCCCGGGTCCGGTCCACCCCGACGCCGTCGCGGTCGGCGAAGTGGTAGGTGCCCCACCGGCTGTACTCGTAGCCGTCGACCCCCGGCCCGTAGTGGCCGGCCGGGTTGACCATGAAGCCGACACCCAACGGGGCGGTGTACCGCTCGTAGATGCGCCACGAGTCGTCCAGCACCGCGTGCAGCGTCTCGCGGACCAGGGTCGGGTCACCGACCGTCGACGCCGGGAAGGTCAGGTCGATCCACTCGTCGAGGAGCGCCGTCGGGTCGAGCCGCGGGTCCCAGGCCAGCCGGCCGAAGGCGTACAGATTGGCCTGGGCCAGCGGGTGCCCGCACCAGAACGGGTCGTCGCCCACGTTGGCCACGGCGACCAGGTCGCCGCCCCGGCGGGGTCCCGGACCGGGCACGTCGGCCAGCACGTCGGCGACGCTGCGCTCCCCCGGCCCCCAAAGCCGGAACGCCAGCACCTCGTGCCACCACGGGGCGAGGTAGCAGGCGTGCCACTGCTGGCCGGTGTACTCCTGGGTCACCTGCAACTCCACCGCCAGCCGGGTGGCCGGCATGGCGGCGATCACCGGCGAAACCGGCTCGCGGGGCTGGAAGTCGACCGGGCCGAACTTCACCTGGAGCACGACGTTGTCGGCGAACCGCCCGTCCAGCGGGGCGAAGTGGTCGTACGCGGCGCGGGCCCGGTCGGTCGTGCGGTCCCGCCAGTCCTGCCGGTGGTCGTAGACGAACGCCCGCCAGTGCACCACTCCCCCGTGCGGGGCGAGCGCGGCGGCCAGCAGGTTGGCCCCGTCGGCGTGGTCGCGGCCGTAGCTGAACGGGCCGGGCTGCCCCTCCGAGTCGGCCTTCACGACGTACCCGCCGAAGTCGGGGACGCGCGCGTAGACCCGGCGGGTGGTGCTCTCCCACCAGTCGCGCACCTGCTCGTCGAGCGGGTCGGCGGTGGGCAGGCCACCGAGGAGCACGGGGGCGGCGAAGGTCACCGACAGGTGTACCCGCACGCCGTACGGGCGCAGCAGGTCGGCGATCTCGGCCACGTCGTCGAGCCGCTCGGTGAGCAGCAGCGCCTCGGTGGGGCCGACGTTGACGTTGTTCACCGAGATCGCGTTGACCCCGGTGGAGGCGAGCAGCCGCCCGTACGCCCGCAGCCGTTCCCGGTCGCCGCGCGGCCGGCCGTCCCGCCAGAAGATCGACCCGCCGGCGTAGCCCCGCTCCACCTGCCCCATCACCGGATGCACCGCCACGTTGTCCCAGTGGTCGAGCATCCGGCGGCGCAGCGCGGGCCGGTGGGTGCGCGCCGGCTGCTCCCCGGTGAACGCGGCCTCGCCGAGGCGGACCAGGTGGAACAGCCCGTAGAGCAGTCCGACCGGGGCGTCGGCCAGCACGATCGTGACGCCGTCGGAGCGGGTCAGCAGGAAGCCCTCGTCGCCCGGCGACCCGCCGTCGGGGTCCGGGGCCGTCCTCGCGGCGGGCGGCACCACCTCGGGCAGTGGTCCCGAGTCGCGCAGGGCGAGCACCAGGTCGACCGGCCCGGCGGCGGTGCGCTCCACCCGGCCGCCGTACCGGGCGCAGGCGCGGGCCACCTCGTCGTGGACCGTCTCGACGGGCGGACCCTCGCCGTGCACCAGCACCCGACGCGCGCCGATCGCCCGGAACGCCTCCGGCGGCAGCCACGCCGGGTGCGGCGGCGGGGACGCCGGGTCGGTCGCGGTGACAGGGGCGTTGGCGGGGCTGGTCATCGGGTGAATTCCTTCCGCACGAGGTCGGTCATCGGGGTGGCGACCCGCAGGTACGCCAGGACGAACGGGCCGGCCAGCAGCACCGGCAGCGCCTCGGAGACGAGCACGGTCAGCGCCCCGGCGGCGGCCAGCAGCAGGGCGGTGCCGACGGTGACGGTGGGCGTACGGACCAGGAAGTACAGCGCCAGCCGGAGCACGTCCCGGGTGCGGAAGGTGAACAGCGAGGCGATCACCAGCGCGTTGCCGCCGACCAGGGTGACCGCCACCCCGACCGCGAGCAGCGGCACCGCCCATCCGGTGGGGACAGCGGCGACCGGCAGGTGGGTGAGGTTGACCGCGATGACGGTCAGCCAGAGCAGCAGCGGCGCCCAGATCCGCAGCGCCTGCGCAAGGTTGGCCCGGTAGCCCTGCCGGAACCGGGCGGCGGGCCGCAGGTCGGTCAGGTCGGGGCGCTGGTGGTGCAGGGCGTACAGGGCGGCGGAGACGGCCGGACCGACCGGGAGCAGGCAGAGCGCCACCAGCGGCAGGTTGCTCGCGTCACGGCTGAGCAGGAGCACCGGGACCAGTCCGGGCAGAGTGGTGAGGATCAGCAGCGACCCGACGACGAGCACGGTGTACACCGTGGCGGCGGCCCGCGACAACGGGCCGTCGCCGACCTCCCGCCAGGTCTGCGCGCTCACGGCCGCCCGTCCCGGTCGGTCGACGGCGGGCCGCCGAGCAGCCGGGCACCGTCCCACCACGGCGGGGTCTCGTCGCGTACCGCCGCCAACTCGACGAGGGTGACCTCGTGCCGGGCCAGGTCGAGGTCGAGGTCGACCCGGCCGGCGGTGACCGGCAGGGCGCGATGCGAGCGGGCCGGCTCGGCGGCCTCCCGCAGGGTGTCGAGCTGCCCGGGGCGGGGCGACCGGGGGCGGCCCATCTCGCTCCAGGCCGTCCAGGCGTTGCCGGCGTCCTCGCTGACCGAGGAGCGGAGCAGGAAGGCCGAGGTGGCCTCCCCGCCCGTCGTCGTGGCCGACGCCACCGGCACCGACAGCGCCAGCGGATGTCTGTCGGGCACCGGGTGCAGGCCGGTCACGTCCACCGGCGCCCAGGCCAGGATGGCGACCCGTCCGTCGGGGTGCCGGGTGACCAGGTGGTCCGCGCCCCGGGCGAGCACGTCGCCCCCGAGCCGGGCCAGGAACGCGTACAGGTGGTAGGTGGGTTTCTTGATCTGGCGGTGGGTGAGCAGGCCGAACCCGCCGTGGAACAGCGCGGTCGGCACCCCCACCTCCTCGAACACGTCGCTGAACGTCCAGTACGAGAAGGAGTCGACCAGGTCGCCGCCGGCTGCCAGCACCGGGGCGAGGTAGGCCGCGTGGAAGGCCGTGTCGTGGATCGGGTTGTCCGGCCGGTAGGAGGAGTTGAACTCGGTGATGTGCACCGGCAGGTCGGCCAGCGCGGTGCCGTACAGGTGCCGGCGCGGGGCGGCGAACTGTTCCAGCAGCGACGACGCCGGGGACAGCGTCTGGTGGGTGCCGAACGGCACGTGCTGGGCGGGGCCGGAGGTGTAGGCGTGCCGGCTGACGAAGTCGACAGGCACGTCGTGCGTGGTGACGAAGTCGGCGAAGGGTGCCCACCAGTCGTCCGCGCCGGGTGAGATGGCCGGGCCGCCGACCTGCAACCCGGCGTCGACCTCCTTGACCGCGTGCGCGGTGACCTCGTAGAGGCGGTGGTAGGCGTCGCGGTCGGCGCCCTGCCAGAAGTCGGGCAGGTTCGGCTCGTTCCACACCTCGATCGGCCAGCTGCGCACCTCGTCGAGGCCGTACCTGTCGACCAGGTGGGCCACCGTGGCGCGGACCAGGTCGGCCCACTCCGACCAGCAGCGGGGCGGGGTGACGTTGCCCTGCCACCAGAACACCGTCTGCTCGCCGGAGGCCAACGCCTCGGGCATGAAGCCCAGCTCCACGAAGGGTCGGATGCCCAACCCGAGGTAGGCGTCGACGACCTGGTCGACGTAGGTGAAGGAGTGGTGCACCAGACGTTCGCCGCCGTGCCGGTAGGGGCGGTGGACGCCGACGCCGTCACTGAGCAGGCCGTGCCCCCGGATGTGCCGGAACCCGATGTCCTGCTGGATCAGGGCCAGCGAGTCCTGGTAGTCGCGGCGCAGGGCCAACTCGAATCGCCCGGTGCCGACACACCGCCGCCAGGCGTCGGTGAGCCGCCCCACGGGTCGGGCGGGAACGGTGATCCGCATCGTGGTGTCCTCCGGTGCTCGCCGGTCCGGTGCCCGGCCCGCCGGGACCCGCTGCGGGTCCCGGCGGGCCGGGTCGGTCAGCCGTTGTCCTTCTCGAACCGCTCGTGTGCCTTGTTGACCAGGCCGATGTACTGGTCGGCGTTCTTGGCCTTCAGCTCGCCGAGGTAGGCGTCCCACTCGGTGAGGGGGCGCTGGCCGAGGATGAACTTGAGCGTGTTCTGCACGACGTGGTCCTTCAGCGGGGTCTCCCACAGCGACGCCTGCTCCCGCTCCTCGTCGGTGAGCGGGGCCGGCGGGTCCACCGGCAGCGGCGTGCGGGCGTTCATCACCTTCTGGAACTCCATCTCCTCCGGGGAGAAGAACGACTGCACCAGGTCGAGCTTGCCGCCGTAGGCGAACACCCCGTTGCCGAAGCCGAAGTCCTTCTGCAGGTGCTTGCTGCCCTTGGGGTTGAGCCCGATCATGTCGACGTCGGGGTTGAGGGTGTACTTGCCGGCGGCGTCCTTGCTGAAGGTGGTGCCCTCAACGCCCCACTTGGCGAACTCCTGACCGGCGTCGGAGTAGTACAGCCAGTCGATGAACTGCATCATCGCCACGAAGTTCTTGCTGTCCCGGGCCTTCTTGGAGATCATGACGCCGTTCTCCAACCGGCTGGCCGGGTTGATCTCGCCGGCCGGGCCGACCGGCAGCGGGATCTTCGTCAGCTTGGCGTTCGGCAGGGTCTTGGCCAGGTCGGGGCGGTAGTCGTTGACCAGGGTCTGGGCGTTGCTGCCGATCACGAAGGACTTGCCGTTGGCGAGCTTCTGCCGGGCCTGGTCATCGGTCTGGGTGAAGCTCTCCGGGTCGAGCAGCTTCTCGGCCACCAGCTTGTTGAGGTAGACGATCACCTGCTTGTACTGCTCGGTGGCACCGGTGTAGACGAACTTCTTGGCCGCCGGGTCCCAGGTGGCGGGGTTCCAGCTCCAGCCGGTCCGGATGCCGTGCGCGGCGCCGACGATGCTCAGCAGTTCCCCGCCCGGGTTCGGCTTGCTCCACCGGTCCGAGTACGGGTAGGTGTCGGGGTAGCGCGCTTTCATCGCCTTGAGCACCGTGTACAGCTCATCCCAGGTCTTGGGGACCTGGAGGTTGAGCTGCTCCAGGATGTCGGTGCGCATCGCGATCGAGTACTCCGCCCACGGCTTCTCGTGCAGGCCGGGCAGGAGGTAGAACTTACCGTCGGACTGTCGCAGCGTGTCGAACTCCGGTTGGAGGTTCCACTTGGCGATCTTGTCCTTGAGGTTGGGCATCAGGTCCAGGTAGTCGCTCACCGGCAGGATCGCGCCGGAGGAGACGAAGGCGTTCTCCGCCGGGTGGTACGTCTTCGGGATGATCAGCGGGGCGTCGCCGGCACCGATCAGCAGGCTGCGCTTCTGCTCGTAGTCGCTCAGCGGCACGGCCACCGGTTCGAGCTTGACGTTCGTCCGCTTGGTCAGCTCCGACCAGAACAGCCAGTCGTCCTTGAGCGGATAGTTCGGGTGGTTGTTGTAGAGGATGGGGAAGGAGAGCGGCTCGGTGGCCGTGAACTGCTTGTCGATCCCGTAGTCGGCCATCGCGCCGGCCCGGTTGCCGTCGAGGTCCTTGGCGTCCGGGGCGTCGTCGGAACAGGCCCCGACGAGGGTGAGGGTGAGCAGCCCGGCAGCGGCTATCGCCACGCGGCGCCGCGTCCTGTGGAACATGGCTCGTCCTTTCGGTCGGATGGTGGGGTGGGCGGGGTGGAGCGGTCGGCCGGGCTACCCCTTGACCGCGCCGAGCATCACGCCGGACACGAAGAACCGCTGGATGAAGGGGTAGACCGCGAGGATCGGCAGGGTGGTGAGCACGATGGTCACGGCCTGGATGGTCGCCGCCGCCTGCACCGCGTCGGACTCGGCGACCCCGCCGGCGGACTGCGCCCCGGTCGCCCCGGCGATGAGGTTGCGCAGATAGACCGTGACCGGGAACAGCTCCTGCTGGTCGAGGTAGAGGAACGCGGTGAACCAGGAGTTCCAGAAGGACACCGCATAGAACAGCACCATCGTGGCGATGATCGCCTTGGACAGCGGCAGCACGATCCGCAGCAGGGTGGCGTACGTGCTGAGCCCGTCGACGGCGGCGGCCTCCTCCAACTCCACCGGCAGGCTCTCGAAGAACGCCTTCATCACCAGCAGGTTGAACACGTTGATCGCGTTGGGCAGCACCACCGCCCAGATGCTGTTCTTCATGCCCAGGCTGGTGACCAGCACGTAGTTGGGGATCAGCCCGCCGGAGAAGAACATGGTGAACACGGCGATCCCGACGAGCACCCCCCGCCCCTTGAGCTGGTGCTTGGACAGCACATACGCGTAGCAGGTGGTCAGCACGATCGAGATCGCGGTGGCGACGACGGTGTAGACCACGGTGTTGCGGTAGTTCGTCCAGAACATCGGGTCGGACATCACCAGCCGGTAGGCGGTGAGGTTGAAGCCCTGCGGGACGAGGTTGACCTTCCCCGCGATGATCGGCGCCTCGTCGCTGAGCGACCGGGCCACGATGTTGACGAACGGGTACAGCGTCACGACCACCACGAGGGTCAGCACCACGGCGTTGACCGCCTGGAAGACCCGGTAGCCCCGGGTCGGGCGGATGCCCCGGCGGCGGCGCGACGCAGGGCGGGCCGCCGGGGTCTTCGGGCCGGCCGTGCCGGGGGCCACGGTCACCACAGGCTCGTCCCCACCGTACGGCGGGAGATGGTGTTGGCACCCAGCACCAGGATCAACCCGATCACCGCCTCGAACAGGCCGATCGCGGCGGCGTAGCTGAAGTTGCTGGACTCGAAGCCCAACCGGAACAGGTACGTGGAGATCACGTCGGCGGTCGGGTACGTCAGCGGGTTGTACAGCAGCAGGATCTTCTCGAACCCGACGGCCATGAAGGTGCCGATGTTGAGGATCAGCAGCGTCACCATCGTCGGTCGGATCCCGGGCAGCGTGACGTGCCAGGTCTGCCGCCAGCGGTTGGCCCCGTCGATGCGGGCCGCCTCGTACAGGTTCTCGTCGATGGTGGTGAGCGCCGCCAGATAGAGGATCGTCCCCCAGCCGACGGTCTGCCAGACCTCCGAGGAGACGTAGACGGCGCGGAACCATCCCGGCTGCTGCAGGAACGGCACGCCCTCCCCGCCGAGCACCCGGACCAGCTGGTTGACCGAGCCGTCCATCGACAGCAGCTGCATCACCATCGCCGCGACGATCACGATGGACAGGAAGTGCGGCAGGTAGGACACCGACTGGACGAACCGCTTGAGTCGACGCGCCCGGACCTCGTTGAGCAGCAGCGCCAGTACGATCGGTAGCGGGAAGCAGAACAGCAGGGTCAGCATTCCCAGCACCAGGGTGTTGGTGAACACCTGCCAGAAGGTCGGGTCGGCCAGGAACAGCCGGAAGTACCGCAGGCCCACCCAGTACTCGCCGAAGACGCTGCCGCCGGGGCTGAACCGGCGGAACGCGATCACGTTGCCGATCATCGGCAGATAGCGGAAGACCAGGAAGAACAGCAGCGGCAGGACGGCCAGCGAGTAGAGCTGCCAGTCCCGGCGCAGGGCCCGCCGCCAGGGATGCCGGCGACGCCGGACCGGGGTGGGTGTCGCCGTGGCCGGTGGCGGCGGCCGTAGCGTCGGGGATGTCATCCTCGGCCTCCTATCCGGCCTGCGGGTCGGTGCCGGCGGGCTCGACCCGTACCGCGGTGAGCAGGTGTCGTCGCGCGCCGACCTGCCGCTGCGCACCGGTCAGGCGCAGCGGCAGGGTGGCCGCCGGGTCGCCGCTGGAGCGGCCGAAGCGCAGTTCGACGTCGCCGGGTTCGACGATGCGCCGGCCGTCGCGCCCGGTGAACGAGGCGACGTCGGCGGGCACGGTGAAGCTGACCCGCGCCGCCGTGCCGGGGTCCAGCGGCACCCGGGCGTAGCCGACCAGCCGGACCACGGGTCGGGTGGTCTGCGCCACCGGGTCGTGCAGGTAGAGCTGCACCACCTCGGTGCCGGGCCGGTCGCCGGTGTTGCGCACGGTGATCCGTACCGTCGTCTCGCCGTCGACCGGCCAGGCCGGCGGCCCGCCGGTCTCCCCGGCGTCGGACACCACCGGGTCGGACCACGCGAAGGTGGTGTAGCCCAGCCCGTGGCCGAACGGGTACGCCGGGGTGGGGTCGATCGAGGACACCTCGGAGCGGCGGCCCAGCGGCGGGGTCAGGTAGGTGCCGGGCAGGCCCCCGGCGTCGCGCGGGACGCTGACCGGCAGTCGGCCGGACGGGTTCACCGCGCCGGTGAGCACCTCGGCGAGCGCCTGCCCGCCGCGCTGGCCGAGGAAGAACGCCTGCACGACGGCCGCGGCGCGCTCGTGGTCGGGGCCGAGGGCGTAGGGCCGGCCGGTCATCAGCACCAGCACCACCGGGGTGCCGGTGTCGAGCACGGCCCGGACCAGGTCGGCCTGGACGCCGGGCAGTCGCAGGTCGGGCGCGTCGCAGCCCTCGCCGGAGGTGCCCCGGCCGAACATGCCGGCGCGGTCACCGACGGCGAGCACGCAGACGTCGGCCTGCGCCGCGGCGGTGACCGCCGCCGCGATGCCCGAGGTGTCGTCGCCGGTGATCGCGCAGCCCGGCTCGTGCACGAGGCCGGGCACCAGCCGGGTGAGTTCGTCGCGCAGCGAGGGGATCTCCAGGCCCAGCCCGTGCTCGGGGTGGCGGACCCCGACGTGGTTGGGGAAGGAGTAGCAGCCGAGCAGGGCCATCGGGTCGTCGGCGACCGGGCCGACCAGGGCGACCCGCCGGCCGGGGGCCAGCGGCAGCACGCCGTCGTTGCGCAACAGCACCACCGACTCACGGGCCAGCCGCAGGGCGACGTCCCGGCTGGTCTCGTCGTCGAGCCGCAGGTTCGCCGCGTCCTCGGGCAGTTCCTGCCAGTCCTCGTCGAGCAGCCCGAGTTCGATCTTCTGGATCAGCACCCGGCGCAGGGCCCGGTCGATCAGCGCCTCGTCGACCGCGCCGGAGCGCACGGCGGCCACCAGCGGTTCGCCGAACGCGTCCACGGTGGGCAGTTCCACGTCGATGCCGGCGCGCAGGGCGAGCCGGGCGGCGTCGGCGGCGTCGCCGGCCACCCCGTGCAGGGTCTCCAGGAAGCGCACCGCGAAGTAGTCGGCGACGACGGTGCCGGTGAAGCCCCACTCCTCGCGCAGCAGCCCGGTCAGCAGTCCCTCGTCGGCTGCGGCGGGCAGGCCGTCGATCTCGGCGTACGAGTTCATCACCGAGCGGGCCCCGCCGAGGCGCAGGGCCATCTCGAACGGCGGGAGGATGACGTCGGCCAGTTCCCGGGGGCCCATCGACACCGGGGCGAGGTTGCGGCCGCCCCGGGAGGCGGAGTAGCCGGCGAAGTGTTTGAGGGTGGCGACGATACCCGCGCGTTCCAGCCCTCGCACGTACGCCGCCCCGGTGGTCCCGACCAGGTACGGGTCCTCCCCGATGGTCTCCTCGGTACGCCCCCAGCGGTAGTCGCGGGTGACGTCGAGCACCGGGGCGAGTCCCTGGTGGACGCCGGCGGCCCGCATCGAACGGCCGATCCGGCCGGCCATCTCCTCGACCAGTTCCGGGTCGAAGGAGGCGCCCCAGCCCAGCGGGGTGGGATAGACCGTGGCCCGCCAGGCGGCGAAGCCGGTGAGGCACTCCTCGTGCACCTGGGCCGGAATGCCGAACCGGCTCGCGGCGGCGATCTGTGCCTGGGAGGCGGCCAGCGAGCGGGCCCCGGCCACGGGGTCGACGGGTGCGGTGCCGAACGGGCGGGTCAGCTGGCCGAGCCCGTGCCGGATGATCTCACTCCACGGTGGTGCGCCGTCGATCATGTCGGCCTGGTGCGGGGCGACCCCCTCGCCGGAGGCTTCCGCGCCGACCCAGACGCCGACGAGTTGGGCGATCTTCTCTTCCAGCGACATGAGCGGAACCAGTGCGTCGGCCCGTTGCGCGGGTGAGCGTCGGGGGTCCCGCCACGGTTGGGTTCCGCGGGATGCCGGACCGTCGTCGACGGGCACCTGACTTCTCATGCCACACCCCTCACCTTCGACACTCCCCGCCCGCGCCCGCCGGAACAGGCACCACGCGACGGCGGGGGGTTCGAAAATTTCGTAAACAGCGCGTTACCTTTTTCGGGCAACTTAGGAGGCATTGCTGGCGCATGTCAAGGTCCTCAATTGGGATATCTGACCGCACTGGTCCCGGAAAGGACATTCACCCCCGTCAAAATCTTCGGGCACTGTCGAATCCCGGTTTCGAACCGGACGTGCTAGAGTTCTCCGAAACTTTCGGACGTGCCTGGTGAGGCTTCGATGACCGCGTCCCGCCCGCTCACCCCACAGGCCTCGGCCACGATCGCCACCATCGCCGAGGAGGTCGGCGTCTCCGTGGCGACCGTCTCGAAGGTGCTCAACGGGCGGGCGGACGTCGCCGCCGAGACCCGGGCGCGGGTCGAGGAGAGCCTGGAGCGCCACCGCTACCGCCGCCGCATCCGCCGGCAGTCGCCCGGGATCGACCAGATCGACCTGGTCTTCCACGAGTTCAACTCCGGTTGGGCGATGGAGATCATGAGCGGGGTCGAGGCGGTGGCCTCCGCCGCCGGGCTGGGCATCGCCATCTCCCAGCTCGACGGGGCACACCGGCCCGCGCCCCGTCGGCTGGACGCCCTGGTCGCCAGGCGTCCGCTGGGCCTGCTCTTCGTGCTCTGCCACCCGACCCCGCCGCAGCAGCTCATGCTGACCGAACACCGCATCCCGTTCGTGGTCGTCGACACCGACAGCGCCACCTCGGCGTCGGTGCCGACGGTCGGCTCCAACAACTGGAACGGCGGCCTGCTGGCCACCCGGCACCTGCTGGAGCTGGGCCACCGACGGATCGCCGTCATCTCCGGGCCCCGCGACGTGCTGTGCAGCCAGGCCCGCGCCGCCGGCTTCCGCTCCGCCCACGACGAGATCGGCCTGCCCGTGGACGTCGACCTGGTGCGCTACGGCAGCTTCTACGTCGACGGCGGGCACGCCCACGGCCTGGAGCTGCTCGCCGGGCCCGACCGGCCGACCGCGATCTTCGCCGGCTCGGACCTGCAGGCCATCGGCGTGCTCCGGGCCGCCCGCCGGCTCGGCCTGCGGGTCCCCGACGACCTCTCGGTGATCGGGTACGACGACCTGCCGGTCGCCGGCTGGACCGACCCGCCGCTGACCACCGTGCACCAGCCCCTGCGGGACATGGCCGGCACCGCCACCCAGATGCTGCTGGAGCTGGCCCGGGGCGCGACGGTGGCGACCAGCCGGATCGACCTGGTGACCGAGCTGGTCGTCCGGGAGAGCACCGCCCCACCCGCCACCACCCGTCCCTGAGCACCCGAGGAACCCATGGCATCCATCCAGGACCTGCGGCGCTACGCGCCGACCGTCGTCGAACCGGCCGACTTCGACCGGTTCTGGCGGGACACGCTCGACGCGGCGCGCGGCCGGCCGGTGCTGGTCGACGTCCGCCCGCACCGGACCGACCTGCGTCTGGTCGACACCTGGGACGTCACCTTCGCCGGCTTCGCCGGCGACCCGGTGCGGGCCTGGTACACCCGCCCGGCCGGGGTCGACGCCGTGCTGCCCGCCGTGGTCGAGTACGCCGGCTACGGACGCGGCCGGGGCCTGCCGCACGAGCGGCTGACCTGGCCGGCAGCCGGGTACGCGCACCTGCTGATGGACAACCGGGGTCAGTCCGGGCTGCACGGCGCGGGCGACACCCCCGACCCGCACGGCGCACCCGGCGGCCCGTGGCCCGCCACCTGGGGCATCCTCGCCCCCCACGACTACCACTACCGCCGGCTGATCACCGATGCGGTCCGCGCGGTCGACGCCGTCCGCGCACTGCCCGGGGTGGACCCGGCCCGGGTGGCCGCCCTCGGCAACAGCCAGGGTGGCGGGCTCGCCCTGGCTGTGGCCGGCCTGTGCGACGACCTCGCCGCGCTGCTGAGCACCGCGCCGTTCCTCTGTGACGTCCAACGCGGGATCGAGCTGACCGACGCCGCCCCGTACGGCGAGATCGCCAGGTACCTGGCGGTGCACCGGCAGGTCGAGGAGGCCGTGCGGCACACGCTGTCCTATGTCGACGGGGTGACCTTCGCCCGGCGCGCCACCGCACCCGCGCACTTCGGCATCGGCCTGCGCGACAACGTCTGCCCGCCGAGCACCGGCTTCGCCGCCTACAACCAGTACGGCGCGGCGAACGGCCGGGAGGGGACACCGCCACGGGAGCTGCACACCTACCCGTTCAACGGCCACGAGGGCGGTGAGGCGTGGCAGGTCGAACGGCAACTGCGCTGGCTCGACCCACTGCTGCGCCCAGCCACCGACGACGCGACGCGGTGACCGCCGGGCGGTGACCGGCCGGTAGTTCACCCGGGCATCGTCGCGCACCGATCTGTTGCCGATGTTAGCGATAACACGATATGGTGCATCGCGGCGGGAGCGCAGGGCACGCTCCGGCCGTGGTCACCGGTTCGTCCACCTGCTGGGGTTCGTCCACCTGCGGGGGTCGGTGGCCACCGGCACACATGGCGTCCACCGCCGGTGACGCGGTCCGGGTTCCCGGTCGACGCGCGTGGCAGCACCTCCGCCCGTCAGCTCCAGGGAATCCGCCGGGGACACGGCGGTCGGTCCGTTTGCGCGGCGACGTCCGCCACCCGTGCCGGCACACCCCTTGTCCACGAGCCGGACGAGACGGCGACATCCCGGGACGGTCGCCGTGCTGCACGTCCGCACCGCGCTCCGCGCGCCACCCCAGGGAGTTTCCATGAGCGGCACGAGCTGCCCGAACGCCGGGCCACCCCGATCCGACCACCCCCACCCTGTCCGTACCGCACCCACCGGCCGACGGCTGCCCACCATGCGCCGCGGCCTGCGTCTGCTGGGCCTGGCCACCGCCGCCCTGGTGGCCGCGGTCGCCACCGGGTCGGTGGTGACCGCACCCGCCAGCGCCGAATCCAACGGCGGGGTACGGGTGATGCCCCTCGGCGACTCGATCACCGACGGCTTCAACGTCCCCGGCGGCTACCGCATCGAGCTGTGGCAGCGGATGGTCGCCGACGGCTACCGGGTCGACTTCGTCGGCTCGATGTTCAACGGGCCGTCCAACCTGGGCGACCACGACCACGAGGGCCACTCCGGCTGGACCATCGCCCAGATCGACGCCAACGTGGTGAACTGGCTGCGCAACACCACTCCGCGCACGGTGCTGCTGCACATCGGCACCAACGACATGTACAACGCCTCCGGTGCGCCGACCCGGCTCTCCACCCTGATCGACAAGATCACCAGCACCGCGCCGAACGCGGACGTCTTCGTCGCCACGATCATCCCGCGCAACGGCACCGAGTCGGCGGTCCGCACGTTCAACGCCGCGATCCCCGGGATCGTGCAGAGCAAGGTCAACGCCGGCAAGCGGGTGCACCTGGTGGACATGTTCAGCGCGGTGGGCACGGCCGACCTGGCCGACGGCATCCACCCGAACGCCACCGGCTACCGCAAGATGGCCACCACCTGGTACAACGCCCTGCGGGCGGTGCCCGGCAGCCTCGGCGGCAACACGCCGACCACCCCGCCGACCACCCCGCCGCCCACCACGCCCCCGCCGACCACGCCGCCACCCACCACGCCCCCGCCGACCACGCCCCCGCCGTCGGCGGGTTGCCGGGTCGCGTACACGGTGAACTCCTGGAACTCCGGTCTCACCGCCTCGATCAGCGTCACCAACACCAGCGGCACGGCGGTCAACGGCTGGGCGCTGGCGTTCACCCTGCCCGGTGGGCAGACCATCACCAGCGGCTGGAACGCCACCTACACCCCGACCAGCGGGGCGGTGACCGCCCGCAACGTGTCCTACAACGGCACGATCGCGCCGAACACCTCGGTCGACATCGGCTTCCAGGCCACCCACACCGGCGACACGGCCCGACCGTCCTCGTTCACGCTCAACGGCACCGCCTGCACGGTCGCCTGACCGCCGTCCGGTGCCGGGGTGCCCGCACCCCGGCACCGGACGCCTTCCGACCTCCGGCTCCCACCACCCCCAGTAGGAGTACCGCATGCCATTGAACAGAAAGTTGCCGGCCCGGCTGGCCATGGCCGCCGCTCTGATCGCCGCCGGCACAGCCGTCGCCCTGCCGGCCGAGGCCGCAGCGGCCGGCTGCACGGTCGACTACACCGTCTCGTCCGAGTGGGGTGGTGGCTTCGGTGCGAACGTGGCCATCACCAATCTCGGTGACCCCATCGACGGCTGGACCCTGACCTGGTCGTACGCGGCCGGGCAACAGGTCACCCAGGCGTGGAACGCCACCGTCACCCAGTCGGGGGCGCAGGTGACCGCCCGCAACGTCAGCTACAACGGCACCATCGCCACCGGCGCCAACGTGTCGTTCGGGTTCAACGGCTCGTGGAACGGCAGCAACCCGAAGCCGACGAGCTTCACCCTCAACGGAGTCGCCTGCACCGGTGGCACGACCACCCCGCCACCGACCACCCCACCGCCGACCACGCCGCCCCCCACCACACCGCCGCCCACCACCCCACCGCCGACCACACCGCCCCCCACCACGCCGCCGCCGACCACCCCGCCGGGCCAGTGGCCGCCGTCGTCGACCTTCAGCAACCCGGTGCTCTGGCAGGACTTCGCCGACATCGACATCCTGCGGGTCGACGACACCTACTACTACTCGGCGTCGACCATGCACTACTCCCCGGGCGCGCCCGTGCTGCGCTCCTACGACATGGTCAACTGGGAGTTCGCCGGGCACTCGGTGCCCAAGCTGGACTTCGGCCAGAAGTACGACATGACCGCCGGGCGCGGCTACGTCCGGGGCATCTGGGCGTCGTTCCTGGGCTACCGCAAGAGCAACAAGACGTTCTACTGGGGCGGCTGCATCGACTTCAGCAAGACCTACATCTACACCGCCCCGTCGGCCGAGGGACCGTGGACCAGGCACACCACACTCGACCAGTGCTACTACGACGCCGGTCTGCTGGTCGACGACAACGACACCATGTACGTGGCGTACGGCAACACGAACATCAGCGTCGCCCAGCTCTCCGCCGACGGGAAGACCCAGGTCCGCTCGCAGCAGGTGTTCACCACCCCGTCGAGCGTGGGCACCCTGGAGGGGGCCCGGTTCTACAAGCGCAACGGCAGCTACTACATCTTCCTCACCCGGCCGGCCAACGGTCAGTACATCCTCAAGGCGTCCAGCCCGTGGGGGCCGTACACCATGCAGCAGGTGCTGCTGAACCTGCCCGGACCGATCGCCGGCGGCGGCGTGCCGCACCAGGGCGGCATGGTGCAGACCCAGAACGGGGACTGGTACTACATGGGGTTCGTGGACGCCTACCCCGGTGGCCGGGTGCCGGTGCTCGCCCCGGTCACCTGGAACTCCAGCGGCTGGCCCGTCCTCCAGCTGGTCAACAACACCTGGGGTGCGTCGTACCCGTACCCGAACGTGCCCCGGCCACCACGCCAGGTCAAACCCATGATCGGGACCGACACCTTCGCCGGCACCACACTCGGCCCGCAGTACGAGTGGAACCACAACCCGGACAACACCAAGTGGTCGGTCAACGACGGGCTACGGTTGCAGACCGCGACGGTAACCAACGACCTGTACAACGCGCGCAACACGTTGACCCACCGGATCCAGGGTCCCCGGTCCACCGCCACCATCGAACTCGACTACTCCACCATGCGCGACGGTGACCGCAGCGGCCTGGCGATGCTGCGCGACCAGTCGGCCTGGATCGGCGTCCGCCGTGACAACGGCGCGACCCGGGTCGCCATGGTCAACAACCTGACCATGGACAGCAACTGGAACACCACCAGCACCGGCACCGAGGTCGCCGGGGCCGGCATCTCCGGCGGCAGGATCTGGCTGCGGGTCAGCGCGGACATCTCCCCCGGCTCCGGCCGGCAGGCCCGCTTCTCCTACAGCACCGACGGGGTCAACTTCACCTCGCTCGGCCCGGCGTTCACCCTCAACAACGCCTGGCAGTTCTTCATGGGCTACCGGTTCGCCATGTTCAACTACGCCACCAGTTCCCTCGGTGGCGCGGTGACCGTCCGGAAGTTCGACCTGGCCAAGTCGTAACACCCGTCCCCCTCGCCGGCCGACCATCCCCGTGGTCGGCCGGCGAGGCATATCCCCCACCCCCGACAGGAGCACCGCATGTCCGCCTCACCCGACCCCCGGTCGGCGGTCCCGCCCACCACCGCACCCCGCACCGCCCCGCCGCCCGGCCGCCGTCCCGGCCGGACCCGGACGGCGGCGCTGCTCGTGCTGGCCCTGCTGGCCAGCCTGCTGAGCGCCGCCGCCCCGGCCGGGGCCGCCCCCGCCGTGCGGGCCACCAACCCGCTGGTCGCGCAGCGCGCCGACCCGCACATCGTCAGGCACACCGACGGCTACTACTACCTGACTGCCACCGCCCCCGAGTACGACCGGATCGTGCTGCGCCGGGCCACCACCCTCCAGGGCCTGTCCACCGCCCCCGAAACCGTCATCTGGTGGCGGCACACCAGCGGCATCATGGGCGCGCACATCTGGGCCCCGGAGATCCACTTCATCGACGGCCGCTGGTACGTCTACTTCGCCGCCGGTGCCACCGACAACGTCTGGGCGATCCGGATGTACGTCCTGGAGGGCACCGGGGCGAACCCGCTGACCGCGAGCTGGGCCGAGAAGGGGCAGATCCGTACCCCCTGGGAGACCTTCGCACTGGACGCGTCGACGTTCGTCACCAACGGGGTGCGCTACCTGATCTGGGCGCAGGCCGAGCCGGGTATCGCCACCAACTCCAACCTCTACATCGCCCGGATGGCCAACCCGTGGACGCTCAGCGGCTCCCCCACCCGGATCGCCGTGCCCACCCTGGACTGGGAGATGCGCGGCGGGGTGAAGGTCAACGAGGGACCGACCGTGCTGCAACGCAACGGCCGGATCTTCCTCACCTACTCGGCGAGCGCGACCGACGCCAACTACTGCCTCGGTATGTTGACCGCCTCGGCGGGCAGCGACCTGCTCCGGGCGTCGTCCTGGGTGAAGTCGCCGCAGCCGGTCTTCACCAGCAACGCCGCGACCGGCCAGTGGGGGCCGGGGCACAACTCGTTCACCGTCTCCGAGGACGGGCAGAGCGACATCCTCGTCTACCACGACCGCAACTACCGGGACATCAGCGGTGACCCGTTGCGCGACCCCAATCGGCGGACCCGCATCCAGAAGGTCTACTGGAACGCCGACGGCACCCCGAACTTCGGCATCCCGGTGCCCGACGGGGCCACCCCGGTCCGGCTGCGGTCGGACAACCTGCCCGACCGGTTCGTCCGGCACTGGGAGTACCGGGCCCGACTGGAGGCGAACGTGACCAACCTCGCCGACTCGCAGTTCCGCCTGGTGCCCGGCCTGGCCGGGGGCAACACGGTCTCCCTGGAGTCCACCAACTTCCCGGGCTACCACCTGCGGCACCGCAACTGGGAGGTGTGGGTCGAGCGGGACGACGCGTCGTCGACGTACCGCGCCGACGCCAGCTTCGTGCAGCGGCCCGGCCTGTCCAACGCCGCCGGGGTGTCGTTCGAGGCGGTCAACTACCCCGGCCAGTACCTGCGGCACAGCAACGGGCTGCTCTACCTGCGGACCGTCACCGACGCCACCGGCAACGCCGAGGCCACGTTCGTGCTGGAGTGACCACCGCCCGCCGGGCCACCCCACCCGGGGTGGCCCGGCGGGGCGTCCGGGTGGTGGATCCGGTACGCCAGGGTGATCACGTAGGACGGAGCGCTACCCGGTCATCGCCTATAGTGGCGTCCATGCCTAGCCGCGCTGTGATGTCGGTCGATGAGGCGCGGGCCTGGCTCGCCGAGGTCATCTCCGGTGCCGAACGCCTGCGCCTGGAGTCGGTCGACGACGACCGGGTCGTCGCGGTGACCGGCCCCGACTGCCTCGAACTGCGCCTCGACGGCACGATCTCCGGGCCGGCGATGTTCTGGGCGATGGACCTGACCGGCTTCGTCGCGGTCACCGTGCTGATCGGCCCGACACCGGCGATGGTGCTGGCGCACAGCAGCATCAGCTTCCTCGAACCCGCCGAGCCCGGCGAACTGCGGGTCACCGCCGAGGTGATCAAGCTGGCCAGCCGGTCGGCGGTGGTGGACGCCCGCGCCAGCGACCGCCGGGGCGCGCTGGTGGCCGCGTCCACCCTGCACTTCGCGCTGCCGTCGCGGGCCACCCGGGCAGCCCTGCGCGCCGACCACGCCGTCCGGGCCGGCGGCTGACCCACCGTAAGCCGGCCGGTTCACCAGGCGACCGGGGCACCGGCCCGGCTCAGTCCGGGCGGTCCACCACGTGGGTGCGCCGCTGCCACGGGTAGGTCGGCAGCGCTGCCACCACCCGGTGCTTCGGCGTCGGCAGCGGATCGTCCGCACCGAGCACCCGCACGTCCGGGTGGGCGGTGCCGGCGGCCACCGCCGTCAGCGCCTCGGCCGCCCGCACCGGGCCGGACGCCCGCACCCACACCGCGTGCGCCAGCCGGGTCCGTCCCGCCGCGGCGGTGCCGGCGAACGCCGGGAAGTCCGCCGCCGGCAACCCGGCCAGCCGGTCGGCGTAGCGGCGGGCCAGCTCGGCCAGCGCCGGCCCGGTGGCCGCCGACACCGGGAACCCGTCCACCGGTGCCGGCACGGCCGACGGCACCGGCGGCGCGGGCGACAGCACCGCGAACGCGTTCGTGCCGCTCATCCCGTACGAACTGGTCGACGCGCAGGCCCCGAACCGGTCGTCCCAGGCGAGCGGGGCGACCGGGATCTCGATGCCGGTGCCGGTGAGGTCGATGCGCGGGTTGAGGGTACGGAAGTTGGCCTGCGGGACGATCGTGCGCCGATGCAGGCAGAGCACCGCCTTCACCAGCCCGAGCACCCCGGCGGCGGACTCGGTGTGGCCGATGTTGCCCTTTACCGAACCCACGTGCAGCGGCGCGCCGTCGGCGCGACCGAGCGCCGCCGCGACCGCCGACATCTCGGCCGGGTCACCCAGCGGGGTCCCGGTGCCGTGCGCCTCGTGGTAGCCGACCTCACCGGGGGCGATCCCGGCGGCGGCCAGCACCGTGTCGATCAGCCCCGCCTGGGCCGCCACGTTCGGGGTGGTGAACGTCGCCGTCCGGCCGTCGTGGTTGATCCCGGTGCCGCGCAGCACCGCGAGCACCCGGTCACCGTCGCGCTGCGCGTCGGCCAGCCGCTTGAGCAGCAGCATCGCGCAGCCCTCACCCCTGACGAACCCGTTGGCCCCGGCGTCGAACGGACGCGACCGGCCGTCCGGCGACAGCGCCCCGGTCTGCGCCACCGACCGGGTGGTGCTCGGGGCGAGGATCAGGTTGACCCCGCCGGCGACCGCCGCGTCACAGTCACCCGCCGCCAGCGCCCGCGCCGCCGTGTGCACCGCCACCAGCGACGACGAGCAGGCCGTGTCCAGCGCGAACACCGGCCCCTGCAACCCCAGGGTGTACGCGACCCGCCCGGCGGTGAAGCTGTGCCCGTTGCCGATCGTCCAGTACGAGTTCGGGTCCCCGGTCAGCCACTGCCGGTAGTCCCGGCCGGTCACCCCGACGAAGACCCCGGTGCCGGCGGCCACGGTGGCGACCGGGATCGCGGCGTCCTCGAACGCCTCCCAGACCACCTCCAGCAGCAGCCGGTGCTGCGGATCGAGGACCCGGGCCTCCCGGGGCGAGATGCCGAAGAACTTCGCGTCAAAGTCGAACACGGCGTCGAGGTAGCCGCCCCGGGTGACCATGCCGTCCCACTGCGTGCCGAACCCGGCCCGACGGTCGTCGGGCAGCTCGCCGGTGAGGTCCCGGCCGGCGACGAGCGCCGACCAGTACGCGTCGGGGCTCGACACCCCGCCGGGCGCGCGGACCGCCATTCCGACGACCGCGATCGGGGTGGGCACTACAGCACCCGGCGCATCCAGCCGTGGGGGTCGTCAGCCCGGCCGGTCTGGATGTCGAGCAGCCGATCCCGGAACTGCTGGGTGTACTTGCCCGGTGCCCCGTCGCCGATGGTGAGGGCGAAGTCGTCGCTCTTGAGCCCGACGATCGGCGTGATCACCGCCGCCGTGCCGGCCGCGAACGCCTCGGTCATCGACCCGTCCGCGAACCCGGCACGCATCTCGTCCAGGTCGATGGTGCGCTGCACCGGCTCCAGGCCGTGCTCGGCGGCGAGGGTCAGCACACTGTCGCGGGTCACCCCGTCGAGGATGGTGCCCAGGCCGGGGGTGAGCAGCTGGTGGTCGCGGGTGACGAAGAAGACGTTCATGGTGCCCGACTCGTCGATGCTGCGTCGCCCCTCGCCGCCCAGGTAGAGCACCTGCTCGCAGCCGTGGCCCAGGGCCTCCCGCTGCGGGGCGAGGCTGGCCGCGTAGTTGCCGCCGCACTTGGCCGCGCCGGTGCCGCCGATCGAGGCCCGGCTGTAGGTGGTGCTGACCCAGAGCGTGACGCCGGTAACCCCGTTGGGGAAGTACGACCCGGCCGGGCAGGCCAGCACGCAGTAGGTGACGTGCTGGGCGGGACGCACCCCGAGGAACGCCTCCGAGGCGAACATGAACGGGCGCAGGTAGAGGCTCTGCTCACCGCCGTACGGCGGGACCCACGCCTCGTCGGCGCGGACCAGCGCGGCCACGCTCTCGACGAAGGTCTCCTCGTCCAGCTCCGGCAGGACCATCCGGCGGGCCGACGCGGCGAACCGGCGGGCGTTGAGTTCCGGGCGGAACAGCCAGACGCTGCCGTCGGCGTGCCGGAACGCCTTGAGCCCCTCGAGGATCTCCTGCGCGTAGTGCAGGACCGCCGCGCCGGGGTGCATGGTGAACGGCTCCAGCGCGCCCACCCGGTGGTCGTGCCAGCCGGCGTCGGGCGACCACACCGCGGTGGCCATGTGATCGGTGAAGTAGCGGCCGAAACCCGGGTCGGCGAGGATCTCCTCCCGGGTCTGCGGCGGGGTGGGGTGGTCGGTGGGGATCAGCGGGAACTGCGCGGTCATCCGGACTCTCCTCGCGACGGGGTATCGGTGAACACGACGACGCAGTTCTGCCCGCCGAAGCCGAAGGCGTTGGTGAGCGCCGCCCGTACCGGCATCTCCCGGGCCTGGTGGGGCACGTAGTCCAGATCGCACTCCGGATCGGGCTGGTGCAGGTTGACCGTCGGCGGGACGACGCCCTCACGGATCGCCAGGGCGCACACCATCGCGCCGAGGGCGCCCGCCGCGCCGATCAGGTGCCCGAGCATCGACTTGGGTGCGCTGACCGCGACCCGGTCGGCCGCCGCCCCGAGGGCCGCCCGGATGGCGACCGTCTCGGTCAGGTCGTTGGCCTTCGTCGAGGTGCCGTGGGCGCAGATGTAGTCGACCTCGTCGGGGTGGACCCCGGACCGGTCGAGGGCCTGCCGGATCGCCTCGGCGGCGAACACCCCGCCGGGGCGGGGGGCGCTGACGTGGAAGGCGTCGCTGGTCAGCGCACCACCGGCGACGGTCGCGTACGGGGTGACGCCCCGGCGGCGGGCGTGCGCGGCGGACTCCAGCACCAGGATCACCGCGCCCTCGCCGAAGACGAAGCCGTCCCGGTCGGCGGCGAAGGGCCGGCTCGCACCGGTCGGGTCGTCGTTGCGCTGGGACATCGCCCCCATGCTCACCAGGCCGGCGAACATGGCCGGGGTGACCGCCGCGTCGGTGCCGCCGCAGATGACCACGTCGGCCTCCCCGGACAGGATCAACCGGCGGGCGTCGAGCAGCGCGTACGCGCCACTGGCGCAGGCCAGCGCGCTGGCGTTGACCGGCCCGTGCGCGCCCACCTCGATGGCGACCTCGCAGGCCGGCATGTTGGTCAGCGAGGACGGCACGAAGTGCGACAGGGGTGCGGTCGGGTCGGGGGCGAGCAGTCCGCGTACGGTGGCCTCGACGGTGTCGAAGCCGGCGACCGCGGCGTTGACCACCACGCCGACCCGGGCGGCGTTGCCGGCGTCGACGGTGAGCCCGGCGTCGGCGACCGCCTCGCGGGTGGCTACCACCGCGAACTGGCTGAACCGGGCCATCCGCCGCAGCTGCTTGCCGGTGAAGTGTTCGGCCGGCTCGAAGCCGCGCACCTCGGCGGCGATCCGGGTGGGCAGCGCGCTCGCGTCGAAGGCGGTGACCGGACCGACGCCGGACTTGCCGGCGAGCAGACCCTGCCAGGTGCTGTCGCGGTCGAGGCCGAGCGGCGTGACGGCACCGATCCCGGTGATGACGACGTCGTCGGTCATCATCTCGCCGTCGCCCCCCAGCATCGCGCCCCGGCTCCGTTCTCCCGCCACCGAACGACCGATAGAACACTATCAGTCACCATCGACGCCCGGCATCCGTCCACGGCATCCGGTGACCCGCCCGCCGCGCTACGCATCGCGCCCCGATCCCCGGGCCAGCACCGGCACGTCCCGCCACGCGTCCGGCCCGGCCCCGGCGGGCGGCACGGACCGGCAGACCACGTACCCGGCCGGCGCGGCCACCCCGGGTCGGCCGGGCAGCGCGTCGAGGACCCGCCGGTGCAGTTCCCGCGGCGAGCGTTCGGAGGCGGCCACGTACACCGTCACCCCGCCGTCGCCCGCCGGGTCGACGAGGGCCGCCGCGGGGACGCCCCCGGCCACCTCGCCGACCAGGTCCGCCACCGCCTGCGGGCGGACCCAACCGGCCGGGGTGGACACCCAGTCGCTGCCCCGGCGGGCCGGGGTCAGGCCGATCCGCCCGGCGATCTCGGCGACCCGCACCTCCTCGGCGACCGCGTCGCACAGCAGCGTCTCGATCCCCCGGATGACGGTCTCGCCGAGCGCCCCCGGCAGGTACGCCGTGTCGACCAGCAGCCCGAGCCGGCACCGGCCGTCGCCCAGGTTGCTGGCGGCGACGTAGAACCTCATGTCGCTCTTGGACAGCGGCTCCAGTCGGGAGTAGTGGGAGTCGCGGCGCAGCACGGCGAGCCGGTCCGGCCCCGGGTCCGGGTCGGTCGTGGCCCAGTCGCTGCCCCGGTGCCCGTTGTTGAAGTAGGCGGACAGGTCGAACGCCACCCCGCGTCGCCGGCCGACCCGCTCGACCACCCGGCGCACCTCGGCCGGGTCGCACTGGGCCCGCCGGTACGCGTCGAACGCCGGCCGGTGCAGGTTCCGGATCGCGGTGAGCAGGTCGACGTCGTCGTCGACCCGGTGGACCAGCAGTGCGTCCAGGGTGTTCAGGGCGATCAGGTCGCGGCTGTCGCGGTCCAGCCGGTTGCCGGCGATCAGCTTGAACACGGCGGTGTGGTGCCCGTTGTAGGCGGTCAGGATCAGGGTGGTCAGGGCGAGCAGCACGGTCGAGAACGAGGTGCGGGTCCGGGTGGCCAGCGCGGTCGCCGCCGCGGTGACCGCCGCCGAGTCCAGCAGGTGCCGTTCGACGGGCTGGCCGCCCGTCGGCGTGGTCGGCAGGTCGAACATCGAGGCCGGCGCGACCGACAGCCCCTGCTCCCAGTGCCGCAGCCCCAGCCGGCTGGTCTGCTGCCCGGCCGGCGACTGCTGGAAGGCGGCCTGCGTCAACGGCTGTGGCACCCCACCGGCCGGCCGGGCAGCCGGCGGCGCGGCGGGGGCCGGCGATGGCGCGGCCTGACCCGACGGCGGCGCGGCGGGGGTCGACGGCGGCCCGGTGAGCCGGTCGAGCAGCAGGCCGGTGAGGGTGGTGAAAGCCCAGCCGTCGAACGCCAGGTGGGATCCGACGAGGGCGACCGCGCTGATCCGCCCGGCCCGGTCGCGGGCGCAGCCGACCCGCAGCGGCCACTGCGCCTCGTGGTCGAACGCCGCCTCACTCAGCGTGGCGACCAACTCGTCACCGACCCGGGCCGGGTCGCCCTGGTCGTCGACCACCACCACGTCGTACGCCCCACTCGCGGCGACCTCCTGGCGCGGCCCGTCGGTCCGCTGGACGTACCGGGTCCGCAGGGTCTGGTGCGTCTCGACCAGGTCCCGCAGGACGACGGTCAACCGGTCCGGCGCGACCGGTGCGGGCAACACCAGGGCCCGGCCGATGTTGAACTGGTTCGCCTCCTTGCCGAACCACTGCATCGGCCCCCACATGACGCTCTGTGCCCAGGTCAGCGGCCCGGCACCGGCCCCTTCCCCGGTGAACGCCAGACTGAACGCGCCGGCGTCGGTGCTGGTGTCGGTGCTGCTGTCGGTCACCCCGTCCCCCTCCCCGGTGCCCACTACGCCCGCGCCGCCGGCGCGAACGGGCCGGACGACCTCGGCGTCAACCGCAGCGGCAGGTGGTCGAGCCCGCGGAACGCCGGGCTCTTGACCTTGACCAGCTCACCGATGAGTTCGATGTCGTCGGTGCGGTCGAGCAGCATCCGCAGGAACGTGGTGGCCTGCAGGCGGGCCAGGTGCGCGCCGACGCAGGTGTGGATGCCCGCCCCGAAGCCGAGGTGACCGTCGGTCACCCGGTCGATCCGGTAGTCGTTCGGGTCGGGGAACTTGCGCGGGTCCCGGTTGCCGGCGGCGAACGACAGCTCCACCCGGGCGCCCTGCGGGATGGTCGTGTTGCCGACCACCACGTCGGTCGTGGCGGTGCGGAAGACGTTCTGCACCGGCGGATAGAACCGGGCGGTCTCCTCGATCGTCGGCCCGATCAGCTCCGGCCGCTCGCGGACCAGGCGCAACTGGTCGGGGTGGTTGAGCAGCGCGTCGAGCATGTTGCCCAGGAAGTGGGTCATCGTCTCCTGCCCGCCGACCAGCAGGGTGAGGCACAGCCAGAGGATCTCGTTCTCGGTCACCCCGCCGGTGGCCGCGGCGGCGAACAGCTTCGACACCACGTCGTCGCGGGCCGGCTCGTCGCGCCGCCGGGTGAGCAGGTTGCCCAGGTAGCCGGAGAGTCCGGCGACCGATGACAGCGCCGCCTTCGCGGCCTGCAACCGCAACGCGTTCTCGTCCGGGTCCTGCGGGGCGTCCTCGCCGACCTTCGCGTTGGCGATGAAGCTCTCCAGCACACCGGCGGTGAGCTTGAGCTTGGCCAGGTTGTCGTCGGGCACCCCGACGATGGTGGTGATGACCTTCACCGGTTGCAGGATGATCGCCTGCTGGACCAGGTCGATGTCGCCGGTGGCCACGGCCTCGTCGAGCAGGTCGCCGCAGACCCGCTCGATGAACGGCCGCCAGAACTGCACCCCGCGCGGGGAGAAGTCGTGCCGGATCAGGGCGCGTAGCCGGGTATGGTCCGGCTGGTCGAGCCCGAACAGCACGGGCAACGTGGAGCGGTGGTAGGCGATCCCGTCGGCCGAGGACAGGCCTGCGTGGTTCTTCGCCGCCAACCGGACGTGCTCGTAGCGGATCACCAGCCACATGTCGCGCTGGGCCAGGTACAGCGGCTCCTCGGCGCGCAGCAGCTCGGCGTAGGCGGGGTACGGGTCATCCATGGACTCGGGCGAGAAGGGGTCGAACTCGTCGGTCCGTGTCGCGCTGGTCACTGCCATGTCCTCCGCAATCGTTGGGGGCCGGTCACCGGTACGCCCTGGCCTGGAGCTCGAACATCTCGGCATACTGACCCCCGGCGGCGAGCAGGTCGGCGTGGCTGCCGGCCTCGGCGACAGCGCCGTCGGCGAGCACCACGATCAGGTCGGCCAGTTGCACGGTGGAGAACCGGTGGGACACGAACACACTGATCGCACCGGTCCGGGCGGCCACCTCCCGCGCCTGCTCGCGGTAGCGGGCGAACAGGGCGTACTCGGCCTCCGCGTCGAGCGCGGCGGTCGGCTCGTCCAGCACCACCAGCAGCGGGTCGTCGCGCATGAACGCCCGGCCGAGGGCGAGCTTCTGCCACTGGCCGCCGGACAGTTCCGCCCCGTCGGTGTGGCTGCGGCCCAGTGGGGTGTCCAGTCCCTCGTCGAGCTGCCCGACCAGGTCGTCGGCGCCGGCCCGGCCCAGCGCCGTACGGACCGCCTGGTCGTCGTCGCGGCGGGGCAGGTCTCCGACGCCCACGGCCTGCCGGGCCGGCAGCTCGAAGCGGACGAAGTCCTGGAAGCCGGCGGCGATCCGCGCACGCCAGGCCGGCAGGGACAACGCGGCCAGCTCGACGCCGTCGACGAGGATCCGGCCGGACGTCGGCGTCAGCAGGCCGCAGAGCAGCTTGACCACTGTGGTCTTGCCGGCGCCGTTCTCGCCGACCACGGCGACCGTGGCACCGGCCGGCAGATGCAGGTCGAGACCGTCGACCACCGGTTCCGCGCCGCCGGGGTAGCACAGCGTGACCCCGGCCAGCCGGATACCCTCCCGCAGCCGGGCCGGCGGCGCACCGGCGGCGACCGACCCGAGAGCGGCTGTCGACCCGGCACCGACGGTCGGCCCGGCGGCGGTGTGACCGGGCGTCGGGTCGCCGGGCGTCGGGTGCCGGTCGGCGGTGCGGACCAGGTCGTGCACCTCGTCGAGCCGGTGGTAGACGCTGCGCAGCCGCTGGAGGTCCTGCAACACCCCCACCGCTCCGGCGACCTGCTGGTTGACCTGGGCGGCGATGGTCACGACCAGGATCACGT
Organism: Micromonospora humidisoli; assembly: GCF_016900955.1. Classification (NCBI taxonomy): domain Bacteria; kingdom Bacillati; phylum Actinomycetota; class Actinomycetes; order Micromonosporales; family Micromonosporaceae; genus Micromonospora; species Micromonospora humidisoli. The sequence continues at coordinate 69,183 of NZ_JAFEUO010000006.1, read as the reverse complement.
CACCCACCCCGCGACGGCCGGCGACGGCGTCGCGCAGGATCAGCAGCACCGCCAGCACGTAACCGGCGGCGAACGCCAACTGCCCGGTCATCCGGACCAGGCTCGCCACCAGCTGGGCCCGCCACAGCCGTCGGGTGGCGTCCTGCCAGTGCCCGCGGTGCCGCCGCCGCACCTCCCCGGTGAGCCCGAAGATGCGCAGCTCCTTGCCGGCGGCGGCGTCGGTGGCCAGCCGGAACAGCCCGGCCGCCCGGCGGGTGGACTCGGCTCCCGCCTCCCGGGCCCGGTCCACCGTCCGCTCCGCCCACCGCCCGGCCAGCAACGGCGGCACGGCGGCCAGCGGCAACAGCAACAACAGTGGATGGAGCACGGCCAGCACCACCGTCGTCAACGCCATCGCCACGGCCAGGCCGACGCCGGTCAGCACGGCCTGTAGGCCGACCCGGAGCTGCTCGACGTCCTGCTCCAACACAGTGATCTTGTCGGCGAACGCGGACCGCTCGAAATGCGCCATCCCCGGCGTGCCGTTGGTGGCGTCCATCAACTCCTGGTGCACGTGCAGGACGTCGAGTTCGGCGAGTTCGAAGTAGGCGATGTGGGCGAAGTGACCGAGGGTCAACCCGGCGATCAGGCCGACCGCCACGCCCACCCCGGCGAGACTCGCGGCGACCGACCGGCCGGCGGTGACCGCGTCGAAGAGCACCCGCAGCAGCACCGCCACCAGCGGCCACGCCACCGCACCCGCGACGACCAGGACCAGCGCGGTGAGCGCCTTGCGCCGGTCCTGGCGCAGCGACGTGCGCCACAGCGCCCAGCCGGCGGAGAGCACGCCCCGGTTCACCTGACGCTCCGCGTCGACCCGATGTCCACCGCGCCGCCGTCCGGTCCGTCGACCGGCGCACCGGTGCCGGGATCGTCCGGCGCAGGGCCGGCGTCGGAACGGTCCGGCGGCGGGGTGTCGGCGGCGGGGGTGGCGAAGCGTTCCGCCTGGAGGGTGAACAGCCTGGCGTACCGGCCGCCCCGGTCGAGCAGTTCCGCGTGCGAGCCCTGCTCGGCCACCCGCCCCTCGGCCAGCACGACGATGTGGTCCGCCCGGCGGACGGTGGCGAACCGGTGCGAGATCAGGATCGTGGTGACCCCCGGGGTGGCGGCGATGATCTCGTCGAAGAACCGGGCCTCGGCCCGGACGTCCAGACTGGCTGTCGGCTCGTCGAGGACCAGCACCGACGCGCCGTGCCGGAGGGCGAACAACGCCCGTGCGATGGCCACCCGCTGCCACTGCCCGCCGGACAGGTCCACCCCGTCGCGCAGCTGCCCGCTCAGCGGGGTGTCCAACCCACGCGGCAGCGCGTCGAGGGTGGCGAGAATGCCGGCGGCCTCGGCGGCGGCCCGGATGCCGTCCCGGTCGTCGGCGTGCCGGACCGCCCCCAGCGCGATGTTGTCCGCCGCGCTCGTGGCATACCGCAGGTAGTCCTGGAAGATGACGGCGAGGTCGCGTCGCCAGCGGGCCGCCGGGAGCGCGTCGATCGGCCGGCCGCCCACGGTGATCCGGCCCGCGTCCGGCAGCGCCAGCCGGGACAGCAGCTTGACCAGCGTGGTCTTGCCCGCTCCGTTGAGCCCGACGATGGCGGTGCAGGCCCCCGCCGGCAGGGTGAGATCCAGGTCGGTGAAGACCGGCGTCGCGCCGTGCGGGTAGCGGAACGACACCCCCTCGAACCGGATGTCCGCCGCCGGGGCGCGCTCCGCACCCGCCGCCGGTTCCGGGTCGGCGTCGGCCGGATCGTCGTCGGTCGGGCCGTCGTCGGGGGACGTCCGGTCGCGCATCCCGGCCCGGAACTCGCCGACGGCCCGGTAGGCGTTCATGCCGAACTGGGTCTGCACGTCGGCCTCGGGATAGAACTCGCCGAGCTGCACCGCCGCCAGCACCGCCTGGATCACCAGCGCCAGCCGGGTCAGCCCCACCTGGCCCTGCCCGCCGGCCAGCCCCAGCGCGGCGAGCACCGCGACGAGGACCGTCAACCCGACGGCCGTGTAGAGGAAGTACGGCCGCAGGTAGACCCGCCGCCGTTGCGCCCACACCGGACGCATCCAGTCCAGGTACGCCTGCCGGTACTGCTCACGCAGCCACGGCAGCAACCCGAAGATGCGGATCTCCTTGGCGGCCGGCCCGCCCATCGCCACGCCCCGGAAGTAGGTCAACCGGCGGACCCGGGCCACGACCGACCCGTAGATCGCCGCGTAGCGGCGCAGGCCGCCGCGTTGGCCGTGCCGGAACGCGAGCACGGCGACGAGCAGACCGACCCCCGCCGGCCAGGCGAAGGCGGCCCCGACGACCACCGCGTACCCGAGGAGTTGCCCGTAGCGGGCGAGCAGGGCCAGCATCCCGGCGCCCGCCGCCCCCGGGCTCTGGATGCCGTGCTCGACCTCGCGGGACGCCTCGGTGAGCTGTTCGAGCAGCGTCTGGTCCTCCAGCGGGGCGGTGCCGGTGCTGCCCAGCGCGGCCGCCATCAGCTCGTCGGCCACCGCGCCGTCGATCCGACGCTGCACCAGCAGGCCGGTGGTGACCTGGAGCTGGGCCAGCAACTGCTGGGCGCTGAGCGCCCCGGCGGCCACCACGAAGGCGGTCACCAGGTGCCCGAAGGCCGGTGACTCGACGCCGTCGCGGACCGCCTGCGGCAGCCAGCCGATCATCCGGCTCGTCGCGACGACGAACAGCACAGGCGCGGCGGCGAGCAGCAGGTTCACCAGTACGGCGGCGGCCACCGCCGGGACGCCCGCCCGGGGCAGCAGGGTGACGATGCGCCACCGGTCCACCGCGGTCCGGCGGACCACCCCGGCCACGACGCCGGCCGTCGTCGCGTCCTCGGTCATGCCGGCTCCCCCACCCGCCGGGTCCGCACGGCCCGCTGGAACGCCAACGCGGCGTCGTGTCCCTCGGCGAACGCCCGGACCGCGTCCAGCCCGGTGGTGTCCCGGGCCCCGCCGACCACCCGGTGCCACACGCCGGCCCGGCGTACGGTGTGCACCAGGGCGTCGGCGGGCAGTTGGCCGGCGGCGACCACCACCGTGTCGGCGGGTACGGACCGGGCCGCTGCGGTGCCGTCGACCAGGCGTACGGCGTCGGGGTCGATCCGCAGGTCCCGCACGCCCGTCACCACCTGGACCCCCCGGTGGCGCAACTCGGCCAGCACCGCCCAGCGGGTGGAACGCCCCATCCGGGGGCCGAGCCGCCCGCCGCGCAGCAGGACGGTGACCTGCCGGTCCGGATGCTGGCTGGCCAGGTGGGCGAGGTCCACGGCGATGCCGCCGCCGCCGATCACGACGACCCGCCGCCCGAGCGCGTCGTCGGCGAAGGCCGAGCCGTAGTCGCGGACGTGCGGCAGCCCGTCACCGGGCAGGTCGATGCGGCGCGGCAACACCCCGGTGGCGACGATCACCCCGTCGTGACGACGCAGCAGGTCCTCGTCGGCGTCGGTGATCCGCCGGCCGGTGTGCAGCCGCCCGCCGAGCCGGGTCAGCTCGGCGGTGAGAAACCGGATCGCCTCGGCGTAGTCGGCCTTGCCCGGCACCCGGCAGGCCAACCGGAACTGGCCACCGGGCTCCCCGTCGGCCTCGTAGACCGTGACCCGGTGCCCGGCCAGGGCCAGGTCGTGGGCGGCGCGCAGCCCGGCCGGGCCGGCACCGACCACGGCCACCGTGCGGGGCCCGCCCACCGGCGTCGACCCGGCCCGCACCGCCGGGTCGACGCGCGGTGGGGGCCCGTCCGGCGGCACCGGGTCGGCCTCCCGGCCGACGATCGGGTTGACCATGCAGGACACCGCCGCACCCACCAGCGACCTGTCGATGCACGCCTGGTTGCAGGCCACGCAGACGTTCACCGGCCGGCCGTGGCGGCTGCGCTCGACCAGGGCCGGGTCGGCCAGGAACGGCCGGGCCATCGAGATCAGGTCCAGCGGGGTGGCGGCGAGCACCGCCTCGGCCTGGGCCAGCCGGTTGATCCGGTTACTGGCCAGCACGGGCAACACGCCCACCGCCGCCTTGACCGCAGCCGCGACCGGCACCCAGTGCCCCGGCGGCACCAGCGCCTGCACCGTCGGCACCGGCGACTCGTGCCAGCCGACCCCGACGTTGAGCGCGTCGGCGCCGGCGGCGGCGAGCGCGCGGGCGTACGCCGTCACGGTGTCCCGGTCCGTGCCGCCGGGCAGCAGGTCGTCGCCGGTCATCCGCATCACGACCGGGAAGTCGGGGCCCACGGCGGCCCGCACCGCCGCCACCACGGCCACCCCGAACCGCATCCGGCGCTGCGGGTCGCCGCCCCACTCGTCGTCGCGCCGGTTGGTCAGCGGGGAGAGGAACTGGTCGATCAGGTACCCCTCGGAACCCATGATCTCCACGGCGCTGAACCCGAGGTCACGCGCGTGCGACGCGCCCCGGGCGAAGTCTTCGACGATGCGGGCGACCGCGTCGGTGGACAGCGCGGCCGGGGTGAGCGGTGAGATCCGGCTGGGCACCGCCGACGGGGCGACCGGGTGCGGGCCGCCGGCGGCCGGCCGGGCGTACCGGCCGGCGTGGAAGAGCTGGAGGGCGAGCAGACCGCCGGCCGCGCCGACCTCCCCCGCGACCCGGCGCAGCCGGGTCCGGAAGGCGGTGTCGTCGAGCACCCCGGAGCTCGGCACGTCGACGCCGGCCGGGTCGACCGCCGCGCCGCCGGTGACCATCAACCCGGCGCCGCCGCGCACCCGGGCCAGGTAGAACGCGGCCAGTGACCGGCCGCCGTCGTCGCGGTGGTCCCAGCCCAGGTGCATCGCCCCCATCACGATCCTGTGCGGCAGCACCAGCCGGCCGATCCGGCCGGGCCGCAGCACCCGCTCCAGTCCGGCCGTCATGTCAGCGGACCACTCAGGTCCCGGCTGAACGGCGGTGAGACGATCGACAGTCCACCGTCGACCACCAGGGTCTGCCCGGTGACGTACTCGGCGGCCGGGGAGAGCAGGAAGGCGATCACGTCGGCGACCTCCTGGGCGGTGCCCATCCGCTGCTTGGGGATCAGCGGCAGCACCCCGGACAGCGGGGCCATCCCGGGCACGTCGTAGAAGTAGCCTGACGACTCGGTCTCGATGATGCCGCCGTTGACCGCGTTGACGTTGATGCCGCGTCCGGCGAACTCCACGGCCATGTACCGCACCCATGACTCGATCGCCGCCTTGGCCGCGCCCAGGTTCGCGTACGTCGGGTAGGCGCGGATGCTGCCGTAGCTGGACAGCGCGACGATCCGGCCGCCGTCGGGCATCAGCCGCACCGCCTGCTGCGCGCCGAGCACGAACGAGCGCATGTTCATCGCGTACGACCGGTCGAGGTGGTGCGGCTTGAGGTCCATGATGTTCTTGAACGAGCTGGCCGCCGCGTTGCACACGAAGTAGTCGAGGGTGCCGAACTCCTGCGCGGCCACCGCGAAGAGCCGTTCGATCTCCTCGGGTTGCTCCATGTCGGCGGCCACGGTGACGGCCCGCCCGCCGAGCTGAGTGATCTCCTTGCGGACCTGCTCGGCCAGTTCGGCGTTCTTCTTGTAGTTGACCACCACCGAGCCGCCGCCCCGGGCCAGGGTGAGCGCCAGCGCCCGCCCGATGCCCCGGGAGCTGCCGGTGATCAGCGCGGTACGGCCCTGGAAGGCGGTCACCGGCCGGCCGCCAGGATCTCCCGGGCGATCACGGTCTTCTGGATCTCGTTGGTGCCCTCTTCGAAGCGCTGCGCACGGGCGTCGCGGTAGACCCGTTCGATGGTGCTGCCCTCCCAGTAGCCGATGCCGCCGTGCGCCTGCAACGCCTTGTCGGTGACCCGGGTCAGCATGTCCACCGCGACCAGCTTGGCCATCGAGGACAGCGCCCCGGCGTCGCTCTCCCCGGCCTCCCAGCGGCGGGCGGCGTGCAGGGTGAGCTGCCGGGCGGCCTCGATGTCGGCGGCGTTCTCGGCGAGCGCGAACGCCACCGCCTGCCGGGCGGTCAGCGGCTTGCCGAAGGTGACCCGGTCGCGGGCGTGCTCGACCGCCAGCTCCTGCGCCCGGCGGGCCAGCCCCACACAGGTCATCGCGACGCCGATCCGGCTCGGGGTGAGGAAGCCGCCGAGCGCGACGGCCAATCCGTCGCCCTCCCCGCCGAGCCGGTTGGCCACCGGCACCGGCGCCCGGTCGAAGATCAGGTGCGCGTGGTCGGTGCCGCGTACGCCCATGGTGTCGGGCATCGGTTCGACCCGGACGCCCTCGACGTGCCGGTCGACCATCAGCGCCACCGTGCCGTCCTTGCCGGTGCTGCCGTCGAGCCTGGCGAACAGCAGCCAGTAGTCGCAGCTCACCCCGAAGGTGATCAGGTGCTTCTCGCCGCTGAGCAGGTAGGTGTCGCCGTCGCGTACGACGCTGGCGCGCAGGTCGGCCCCGGTGCCGGCGGTGGGTTCGGTGAGCGTGAACGCGACCCGCAGGTCCCCGGCGACCTGCGGCAGCACGAACTTCTTGCGCTGCTCGTCGGAGGCGAACTGGTCGATGGAGCGCCACACCCCGTTGCAGACGTGCACGATCATCCGCAGCGAGGCGTGCGACATCGAGAACAGTTCGAGCAGGTGCAGGTACTGGGTGAAGGACAGGCCGGCCCCGCCGTAGTCGACAGGCGCGGCGAGCCGCAGGTAGCCCCGGTCGCGCAGGTCCGTCCAGAGCTGCGCGGGGACGTTGCGGTCGCGTTCGATCGCCGCCGCGTACTCCTCGCCGGGGCCCCGGACGAACGCCTCGACCTCGCGGGCCAACGTCGCGAACGACGTGTCATCGGCCTGGGTCACTCTGCCTCCTCGCCGATCGTTGCGCTGATCTGGTCACGCAACACGAACTTCTGCACCTTGCCGACCACGTTGCGGGGCAGCGCGGCCACCGTCTCCAGCCGCTCGGGCCAGTACTGCTTGGCGACCTTGTGGTCGTCGAGGAACCGCTGCATCCCGGCGAAGGTGAGTTCCGCGCGGGTCACCACGAACGCGCAGGCCCGTTCGCCGAGGCGGGGGTCGGGCATCGCCACGATCGCCACCTCACGCACGGCGGGGTGGGTGTGCAGCAGCTGCTCCACCTCGGCCACCGGGATCTTCTCGCCGCCCCGGTTGATCACGTCGGTCACCCGGCCGGTGATCCGCAGGTAGCCGGCGTCGTCGATGGTGGCCAGGTCGCCGCTGCGGTACCAGCCATCCGGGGTGAGCGCCGCCGCGGTCAGGTCCGGGCGGTCGAGGTACCCGGCGAACAGGCAGTCCCCGGCGACCTCGAAGTTGCCCTCCGTGCCGGGGCCGAGCACGGTGCCGGCGTCGTCGGTCACCCTGACCCGGACCCCCTGCAGCGCCCGTCCGTCGGTGCCCCAGGCGTGTGCGGGCGCGTCGGTCGGCGCGCTGAGCGTGCCGAGGCACGATTCGGTCGAGCCCCAGGCCCCGCAGACCGCCGCGCCGAGGGTCCGGGTGGCGTGCTCGGCGAGGTTACGGGGCACCGCCGCGCCGGTGGCGACGAAGACCCGCAGCGCCGGCGGCGGCTGCCCGCCCGTCTCCACCGCCTCGACGAGGTCGGCGAGGAAGGGGGTGGCCGCCTGGACGAAGGTGGCCCGGGTGTGGTGCAACGTCTCCAGCGCGGTCCGGCCGTCCCAGATCGGTTGCAGCACCACGGGCGCGCCGATGGTGAACCCCAGCCACATGCCGTACAGGAAACCGGTCTGGTGGGCCAGCGGTGACGGGACGAACAGCCGGTCGGCGGCGGTCAGGCCGAGGTGCCGGGCCTGCATGGCGGCGGCCCGGGTGAGCGTGTCGACGCGGTGCAGCACGCCCTTCGGCTCGCCCGACGTGCCGGAGGTGAACATCAGCTGGGCCAGGGCCGCCGGGTCGGGCCGGCGGGCGGCCGCCGCGTCGTCGGGCCGCTGCCGGGCCAGCGCCGGGCCGAACCACTGCCACCGTAGGCGTGTGGTGTCCGCCGGCAGGCCGGCGGTGCCCGCCGGCGTGGGTGCGCCGTCCACCGGGGCTCGGCCGTCCGAGGTGGGGTGGCCGTCCGGGGTGGGGTGGCCGTCCGGGGTGGGGTGGCCGTCCGGGGTGGGGTGGCCGGCGACGACGAGGACGTGGGCCACGCCCGGGGCGTCCGGGCCGGCCAGCATCGCCGCGGTCTCGGCGAGGTACGCGCGACCCCGGAACCGGTCGGGGACCACCAGCACCCGGGCCCGGGAACGGCGTAGCAGCCGGCTCACCTCCCGTTCCCGGAAGAACGGCATCAGCGGGCAGCAGACCGCCCCGATCCGGGTGGCGGCCAGCGTGAGCACCACGAACTCCGACCAGTTGGGCAGCTGCCAGGCGACCACGTCGCCGGGGCCCACGCCCAGCTCCCGCAGCAGCGACGCGGCCCGGTCGGCGGCCCGGTCCAGGTCGCGCCAGCTCGTGGTGACCCCGGCCCGGCCGGGAGAGGCCGCCTCGACCACGGCCGCGTCGTCGCCGCGTGCCTGCGCGTGCCGACGGACCAGCTCGGCCACCGGGACGGCGGCCAGTTCGGCAGGCGTGGGCAGTTCGGCAGACGTCGGCGGGGCGGCCGTCGGCACGGCCGGGCCGGCGGAGCGGCCCGGCGACGGACGGGTGCCGGTCGTACCGGCCGCCCGTCGACCGGCGGGGCGCGGGTCGGTGGGCCGGGGCAGCCGGCGGGCGCGGGCCCGGTCGACCGACATGTTGAGGCCGACGCCGTTCATCTGGTCGAGGAACTGCGGGAAGGAGATCCGGTGGGCGTTCGGGTAGGTCAGCCGGCTCTCACCGGTGGCCCGGGAGGCGGCCACCGCCAGCGCCATCAGCACCCGGTGGTCGTTGAACGAGGACAGGTCGGCCTCGCGCAACTGGCCGACGCCCTCGCAGACGAGCCGGTCGCCGTCGAGCCGCAGCCGGCCGCCCATCCGGTTGAGTTGCAACATCGCGGTGACCCGGTCGGACTCCTTGAGTCGTACGTGGGCCACGTGGTCGAGCACCGTGGTGCCGTGCGCGTGGGAGCCGAGGACGCTGAGCACCGGCAGCATGTCGGGCACCGCTCGGCAGTCCACCCGCACCGGGGCCAGCCGCAGCCCGTCGTGGCGCACCCTGATCCAGCCGGTCGCCGGGTCGCGGGTCAGCGGCACGCCCATGGTGGTGAGGCTGTCCAGCAGGTGCGCCTCCGGGTGGTCCAGCTGGTCGGCGGGGACCGCCGGCAACCCCCGGAACAGCACGTCGGACGGGTGCAGGGCGGTCGCGGCCAGGCCGAACGCGGCGGCACCGACGTCCGGCGGCAGCCGGACCACCGCCGGGGTGGGCCGCTGACCGGGTTCGATGTCGTACCGGCGGCCGTCCGCGCTGACCTGCACGTGCAGCCCGAACTGGCGCATCATCGCCACCGTCAGGTCGACGTAGGACCGTTCGTTGAACTCGCCCGTCACCTCGACCACGGTGGGGCCGGTGGCGAACGGGCTGACCAGCAGCAGGCTGGAGATCCACTGGGAGAGCGTGCCGGGGATCCGCACCCGGCCACCGGTCGGCGGGTGGGCGGCGACCCGGATCGGCAGCAGCCCGCCGGTGGAGGTGATCTGCACGCCGATGCCCGCGAGGGCGTCGAGCAGCGGCCGGATCGGCCGCCGCCGGAAGTACTTCTGCCCGGTGATGCCGACCGGGGTCGCGGCCAGGGCGGCGAGCCCGGTCAGGAAGTAGAGCGTGGTGCCCGAGCTGCCGACGGAGACCTCCGGACGCACCGGGCGGTACCGGCCGCCACGGACCACGAACGCGTCGTCCTCGACGGTGACGGCCGTGCCGAGGTCCCGCAACGCCCGGATGGTGTGCTGCACGTGGCCGGCGTGGCAGGCCCCGTGGATGCGACTGGTCCCGTCGGCCAGCGACGCGAGCATCAGCGCCCGGTGCGCGTGGTACTTCGACGCCGGGACGTCGAACTCGCCCACGAGTGGCTCGGCCGTGCCCTTGATGACGAGACGCACAGTCCCTCCCCGCAGTGTGTGTCAGCCGGCGGTGTCTGGTGGCGGCGGTGTCGCCGGAGCCGGGTCCGGCCCCGGCCCCGGCTCCGCAGCGGGGCCGGGGGTGGCAGCCGGGCCGGGGGCCGGGACGCCGCCGAAGACGGCGTGCATGCCGCCGTCGGCGTGCACCACCTGCCCGGTGGTGTACCGGGACAGGTCCGACAGCAGGAACAGCACCGCACCGACCACCCGGGCCGGGTCGGCCCGGTCCCAGCCCAGCGGTGCCCACTGCTCGTACTGGTCGGCCAGAGCGGAGAAGGTGCGTACCCCGCGCGCCGACACGGTCTCGACCGGCCCGGCGGCGACCAGGTTGACCCGGATCCCGGTCGGGCCGAGGTGCATCGCCAGGTAGCGGCAGACCGCCTCCAGCGCCGACTTGTAGACCCCCATCCACCCGTATCCGGGCAGCGCCCGGGTCGAGTCGACGGTCAGCCCGACCACCGCGCCACCGCCGGGGGCCTGGCTCAGCAGCGGCGACAGCGCGGTGGTGAGCTGCTGGAACGAGTACGCCGAGGCGCGGAACCCGTCGAGCACCCCGCCGGCCGCAGCGGTGACGAACCCGGCCCCCAACGCGTCCGGCGGGGCGGCGGCGATGCTGTGCAGCACCCCGTCGAGCTGGCCCCACCGGCTGCCGATCCGCTCCGCCAGCTCCTCGACGCTCGCGTCGGACATCACGTCCAGGTCGAGCACCTCGGGGCGGGACGGCAGCAGCTCGGCCACCCGGCGGGTGATCCGGCCGACCCGCCCGTACGAGGTGAGGATGACCTCGCAACCCTCGCGTTGCAGGGCCGCCGCCACGTGCCAGGCGATGGACTCGTTGTTGAGGACCCCGGTGACCAGGTAGGTGCGCTTGTCCAGGCTCAGCAACGAGCTCAACTCGACGCGCCCGCCACGATCCGCTCGACGAGTTGACCGATGGTGACGTCCGCGAGTTCGCTGCGCGGGATCTCCACCCCGTACTCCTTGACGACCATGGCCATCAGGTCGGCGACGTCGAGCGAGTCGATGTCCAGGGCGTCGAACTTGGCGTCGGTGCTGATCGCGTCGTCCTCGACGCCGAGGTCGATCAGTTCGGCGCGTAGGCGCTCCTCGACGGCGGGGGCGGTGATCTCGGTCGATGGTGAGGACATCCGGGTGCTCCTTGTCTCGCAGGGGAATCGGTCAGGCCGTCAACGGGGCGCGGCGGGCGAAGTTGGTGTGGTGCCGTTGCGCCCAGTACCACTGACGCCAGTAGCTCTCGGCCAGCTCCAGCCAGGTCTCCAGCCGGCCGGTGTCGTCGAGGAACCGGTTCATGCTGACCAGCAGCCAGCTGTAGACGCCCTGGCTGTCCCGGCAGTCCGCGCAGTTGCCGGAGGTGCAGCAGAACTGGAGGGTCTGGTAGTCGGCGCCGTAGACGGCGAAGCCGTCCAGGACCGGGTTGCCGTTGCGGATCCGCTCGGCGTGGTCCGGGTGGTCCACGCTGATGCTGGGGCAGACGTCGTAGCCGAACTGGCCGTCCCAGTGGGTGCGGCCGGTGATCAGCGACTCGATGAAGTAGGGGTGGCAGACCACCGTCTCCGGGTACGCCTGTTTGACCCGTAGCGCCTCGGCGAGGGTGCGCTGCTCGTTCTCGATCCGCAGGGCGTGGTCGCTGCCGTGGGCGGAGTAGAAGTTGAAGGTGACCTGGTTGCCGTTGTCCTGGATGGCCCGCACGGTCGGCTCGACGTACTGCAGGCCCTCCTCCGACAGGGCGTACACGAAGATCACCCGGGGGTCGTTGCGGTAGTGCCCGAGGGCGGTCTCGAAGAGGCCGGAGAACGACGAGCCGTTGACCCGGTAGCCGCGCAGCGCGTCGTCGAGCGGGCCGCCACCGAACAGGCTGATGGCGACCGCGACCTGCTCGAAGCCGACCATGGGCAGCGGCCGGATGCCGTTGGTGGAGATGGTCACGTACGGCAGCCGCTCGACGAACGGCACGACCCGGGGCAGCACCAGGGTCGGCTCGCCGCCGATCAGGGTCGCCTGGGTGACGCCCCGGGCCACGAGCGAGTCCACGAACCGGGAGATCAGCGCCGGGTCGGAGGTCTCCGGGACGGCCGCGTCGAAGCCGCCCTCGAAGTACCAGCACCCCTTGCACCGGATGTTGCAGGTGGTGGTGAGGTGCACCTCGGTCGCGCTGACCCGGCGGCCCATGTCCCGTACGACCTGCAACCGCGCGGCCAGGTCGGGCCGGTCGGCCAGCAGGGACGCCAGGCGGACCTTGGCCTCCCGCCGGGACAGCGGACGGGGATTGATCGCGATGGGGGTGGGCATGGGCGGGGCGTCCTCTCAGGTGGTCACGGCGGGGACGACGAGCCCCAGCGCGTGGATCCGGGGGATGACGGTGTTCTCCCACTGCTGCAACGCCTCACCGTTGGTGGTGCGGCGCAGGCCGTAGCGGACCGCCCGCTTGGACCGTTCGGACTCCGGGGTGCCGAACAGGTCACGGAAGACCGGCCAGAGCCGGTCCAGCGCGGCCTGCAACTGCTCGCGGCCCTCCTCGGTGGCGGCGAGGTTGCGGCAGACCCGGGCCCCGTGCGCGATGTGGATCTTCTCGTCCAGGATGATCGTCCGGACCGCGTCCGCCCACGGCTTGTAGCTGCCCTGGGCGAACTCCTTGATCATGATCAGCGCGCTCTCCTCGCCGATGTACGAGTAGATCCCGCGCTCGGCCCAGGTGGTGCACTGGTGCAGCCGCTTGTCGGCGAAGAGCCGACGCTCCTCGATGGACTGGGACTCCATGTGCGAGGTGTCGATGCCGATCTCGGCCAGCACCCGCTTACCGATCTTGTAGTGGTCGTACTCCTCGGCGGCCCGTTCCGCGCACACCTGACGCTCCTCGGCGTTGGGCGCCAGCGGCAGGAACATCATGGTGTAGTCGTCTCCGCCGGAGAGTTCACCCTCCGTGTTGATCATGATCTGGCTGATCAGCGCCTTCTGGTAGGCCCGGGGCATGCGCTTCAGCTCGTCGGGGGTACGTACCACCACTTCTTCGTCGTCAAAGATCTCCACCGGCATAACGCAGCTCGCCTCCTGTTGGCATTGACACTCGCAAATTAGGGAAAAGGGGGCACCGACACTTACCCGGTACGACGACGGACCCGGAGGTGCCCCCGGTGGACCGATCTCCTGGCAAATCCCCCCGTTCCTCCTCGTCCGTCACCGACGGTGACTCAGGTCAGGTTCTTGACCGCCAGCCCCCGCACGTCCGACCGCTGGATCTTGCCGAGCGGGGTACGCGGAAAACTGTCGACCCCGAGCTGCGCCAGCGGGACGAACCGGCGCGGCACCTTGAACGCGCTGAGCTGCTTGAGCAGCAGCGCACGCCATTCGTCCTCCCGGGCGACCGCACCGGGCAGCAGGGTGTAGACCAGCACCAGCTCCACCCCGGTCACCGGGTGCGGCAGCGCGGCGACCACCGCGTCGGCGATCCCGGCGAGCTGCGGCACGACGTTCTCGATCTCGGCCGGGTAGACGTTCTCGCCGCTGACGATGACCATGCTGTCCATCCGGTCCACGATGGTCAGTTCGCCACGGTCGTCGAGGTGGCCGAGGTCGCCGCTGCGCACCCAGCCGTCGACCAGCCGGCCGGCGGTCAACTCGGGCGCGGCCTCGTACCGGGTGAAGATGCTCGGGCCGCGCAGCAGGACCTCCCCGCTCTCCCCCGGCGCGACGTCCAGGCCGTCCCCGTCGACGACCCGGACCTGGGCGAACGGCACCGGCAGGCCGGCGGTGCGCCGGTCCCCCGGCCGGCGGTCCCGGGGTTCCACCACGGTCAGCGAGGTCATCTCGGTCATCCCGTACACCTGGAACACCGGGATGCCGAAGGTGCTCTCGAACCGGTGGATCAGGTCGGGGCTGAGCGCCGAGCCCCCGGCGAGGACGCCCTTGAGCCGGCTGTCGGCCGGCCGCTGCGGTCGCTCGACCAGGTGTGCGAGGTAGGCGTTGACCACCAGGGTCCAGGTCGGGCGGTGCCGGTCCACGTAGTTCCAGAACCGGGCCAGCGCCACCTCCGAGCGGACGCAGACCGTGCGCCCGCCGGACCACAGCGGGGTCAGCGTGGGCAGGCCCTGCCCGCCGACGTGCAGCATCGGGATGACGTTGAGGTAGACGTCGTCGCGGCCCGCGTCGGCCCACTTCACCATCGCCAGCGAGTTGGCCAGCAGGGCGCGGTGCGACAGCACGACGCCCTTGGCCGCGCCGGTGGAACCCGAGGTGTAGACGATCTCGGCGTCGGCCGCCCCGCCGTCCGGCGGCGCGACCAGTTCCCCCCGGTAGGCGACACCCCGGTCGAGGACCGTGGCGAGGAACCCCTCCGCGTCGTCCACGGTCAGCCAGCGCCGGCCCGGCGACGCCTTCGCGGCCGTCGCCGACGGGCCAAGCACCAACGCGACGTCGGCGTGGGCGAGCAGGGTGTCCAGTTCGGCCGGGCCGGACTTCGGGTTCAGCGGCACCAGCATCCGCCCGGCGGCGATGACGCCGAGGAACAGCAGCGCGGCCAGTGACGAGTTGTGCAGCACCACGGCCACCCGGCCGCCCGGCGGCACCCGGTGCTCGTCGAGCAGCGCCGCGCAGCCCCGGGTGAAGGTCAGCACGTCGGTGAAGCTGATCTCCCGGCCCCCGGGTTCCGCCGGGAGCAGGTACGGGTCGTCGCCGTAGGCCGCCGCGGCCTGGGTGACGAGGTCCAGCAGGTTCGCCGTGTCGGTGAGGTTCGGCTCGGCCAGCGGACTAGGCATGCGACTCGTCGCGGACGGCGGCGGATTCCACGACCGCGCAGAGCCGGTTGACCGTGGGCGTGTCGAAGATGACGTCGACCACGTCCACCCCGTACGCCGCCTCGACCCGGGTCACGATCTCCACCGCGCCCACCGAGTCCATGCCGAGCTCGACGAGGTCGTCGTCAGGGCCGACGGTGGCCCGGTGGAGGACTTCGGCGCAGATCGACGTCATGTTCTCGTGCAGATCGGTCGTGGTCACTGAAGCGGTCCCCCCATGTCAGATCACCACACGGGCCACGGCAACGTTGCGGTAGCGGTCCCTTCCCCCAAGTCCGGGACTCGTCGGGACCATACTCAGTCGCGTCGTGAACCGTCCAGGGCAAGCGTCCGGGCAATCGGCGGCAAGCGCTCCCACCATCGTCACACGCCAATAGTCCATGTCATATCCGGATAGGATCGTGGCATGGGGAAGGGGCGACCGAAGGCCAGGCTGGTGCTCACCGACGAGGAACGGGAACAGCTCACGAAGGGGGCCCGCGCGGCACACTCGACACAGTCGTTCGCCATTCGCTGCCGAATCGTTTTGGCCTGCGCCGAGGGGGCCACGAATATCGAGGTCGCGACCCGGTTGAACGTTTCACCAGCGACGGTCGGAAAATGGCGTTCCCGGTTCGCCGCCACGCGGCTGCCGGGGCTCGCCGACGACCCGCGTGCCGGCCGGCCCCGCTCGGTCCGGCCGGAGCAGGTGGACGGGGTGGTCGCGGCCACCCTCGACGCCACCCCCGCCCCGGCGCGACGCTGGTCCCGGGCATCGATGGCCACGTACAGCGGGCTGTCGGCGTCCACGGTCGGTCGGATCTGGCGTCGGTTCGACCTGCGCCCCCACCTCCAGGACGGCCTGACCCTGGCCACCGACCCGGGGTTCGTCGCCCGGGTGGTGGCCCTGGTCGGGCTCTACCGCCAGCATCCGGGGCGGACCCTGGCGCTGTGCGCCACCCCCCGCGACGACCGGCCGGCGACCGGCCACCCGGTCGATCGGGGTGGTGGGCCGCCGGCCGCCGGCCCGCCACCGGGGTACCGGCCGGTGCCCGCAGCGCCCCGGCCGGAGCAGCTCGTGGCCACCGCCGGGGCCGACCCGGACCGGCCCCGGCACGCCGGGGCGTACCGGCGGTTCCTGGTGACGGTGGACCGGGCGGTGCCCGTCGACCTGGAGGTGCACCTGGTCGCCGACGACCCGGCGGTGCACGACGCCCCGGCGGTCCGGGGCTGGTTGACCCGCCACCCCCGCTTCCACCTGCACCTGCTGCCGGCTGGTGACTCCTGGGCCGGCCAGGTCCACAGGTGGTCGCGGCTGCTCGCCGGCCGCGATCCGGCCGCCGCCGGGCCGACCCCGGGCCACCCCGGGGAGCCGGTTGCCCACAACGCCGACGGTCCCGGGCCCCACGCCGCCGGGGACGCCACCGGCCTGACGACTGCGGCACGCTGGGTGGCCGGCGCGGAGGAGATCCACCGGGCGCGGGTCCGACATCATGAACGGACTTCCGGCGCATCGACATCTGTCGAACGGGAGGTGTCCGGACGCCTGTCCACCCTGCCAACCGGCATGTGAGATGACAAAGTCGCATCGTGCCCCGGCCCGGAACGACGGGTGCGGGCACCGCGCCCAGGGCGGCGACACCCCCACGCTCCTGACGCATCATGGTCGGGTGCGACGTACACCGCTGGGCCGGCCCGTCACCGTGGCCCGGCTGTCGAGGTCGACAACACGGTGGTGGGCGTGGCTCGGCCGGCATCCCGACGTGACCGACACGGTCCTGGCCCTGTTCCTGTTGGCGCTGGCCGTGCCCCGGTTGGGTTTCATCGGCGTCGGCGCCCGCTGGCCACCCGACCCGGTGGCCGTGCTGCTGGTCGTCGCCGGCACCGTACCCCTGGCCCTGCGGCGGCGTCGGCCGGCGACCGTGCTGGCGGTCGTCTCGCTGGTGACGGTGCTGCACCGGCCGCTGACCGGCACCGCGGTCCCCGACTTCCTCGCGGTCCTCATCGCCGTGTGGACGGTCGGCGCGCTGTCTCCCGCACCCGTCGCCCGGACCGCCAACGGCGTCGCCCTGCTGGTGGTGCCCACCGCCCTGCTGCCCGGCCTCGACGTGGCCCACCCCGAGGAGGTGCTCCGCAACTACGTGTTGTTCGCCATCGTCTGGGCGTTGGGCAACCAGCACCGGCGGGGCGCCGAGGCGCGCGTCGCGACCGTCCGCGAGCGCGAGGCGCGGCTGACCCAGCAGCGGGAGAGCCTGGTCCGGGAGGCCGCCGCCGCGGAGCGCCTGCGGCTGGCCCGGGACCTGCACGACGTCGTCTCGCACCACGTCACCCTGATGGTGGTGCAGGCGGACACCACCCGGCGCGGGGAGGCGTCGACCCTGTCGCCCCGGACGGCGGGAACCCTGGAGTCGATCTGCGCCACCGGCCGGCAGGCGATGACGGAGATGCGGCGGATGCTCGCGGTGATCGACGTGGAACCGGCCCCGCAGCCGGTGCTCGACGCCGATCTCGCCGGCCTGCTCGACCGGACCCGGGCCGCCGGGCTCTGCGTGGACCTGCGCACCCGCGGCGTACCGGTTCCGCTGCCGCCCGCGGTCGCCGCGCCGGCCTACCGCGTCGTGCAAGAGGCGCTGACCAACACGCTGCGGCACGCCGGGCCGCAGGCCCGGGTGGGGCTCACCCTCGCGTACGAGCCGGGCCGGCTCACCATCCGGGTCGTCGACGAGCCGGCGGTCCCCGGGCCGCTCCCGCCCGACCCCGGCACCGGACGGGGACTGGCCGGGATGCGGGACCGGGTGACCCAACTGGGCGGCACGGTGCGGGCCGGGCCGACCCCGCCGGGGGGCTTCGAGGTCGTCGCCCACCTGCCGCTGCCGACCCCGTCGGACGGGAGCGCCGGCCATGGCTGACGGCCACCCGGAGGCCGGCGGGCCGGCGGCGGTACGGGTCGTCGTCGTCGACGACCAGCCGCTGCTGCGTGACGCGTTCGCGGCGATGCTCGACGCCGAGCCCGGCATCACTGTCGTCGGCACCGGGGACGACGGTGCGGGCGCGCTGCTGCTGGCCCGTCGGCTGCGCCCCGACGTGCTGGTGATGGACATCCGGATGCCCCGGGTCGACGGGATCGAGGCCACCCGGCTGATCACCGCTCTCCCGGAACTGGCGACGACCCGGGTGCTGATCCTGAGCACCTTCGGGCTCGACGAGTACGTCGCCGCCGCATTGCACGCCGGGGCCAGTGGCTTCCTGCTCAAGGACGGCCCGTCGGAGGACCTCGTCCGGGCGATCCGCAGCGTCGCCGCCGGGGAGGCGGTGCTCTCACCGCAGGTCACCCGTCGTCTGATCGACAGTTTCGGCCACCTGCTCGGCCGGGCCCGACCGGCGCCGCCAGCGCTGTCACGGTTGACCCCCCGCGAACGGCAGGTACTGGGTCTGGTGGCGGCCGGGCTGACCAACGCGGAGCTCGCGCGGGAGCTGCGGGTCGGCGAGCGGACCGTCAAGACCCACATCGGCGCGATCTTCGCCAAGCTCGGGCTGCGCGACCGGGTCCAGGCGGTCATCTTCGCCTACGAACACGGGCTGGTCGCCGGCCGGACGCCACCCCGGTAGGGCGGCCCCTCGTACCGTGGGCGGACCCGGCGGGCGGCCCGTGGTCCGATGTGCCCGCCGCCGCCCGTGCCTACGGTCAGGCGCATCGATTCCCACCCCTGTGGACGGAGACCTGATGATGCGACCATCGACTATGCGGCCCGGCGGCTGGCCCGCCCGGGGCGCGGCCCTGCTGGCGGCCCTCGTACTGGCCCTGGGCGCGGCCCTCGCGGCGGTGACACCGGCCGCCGCGACACCCGTTCCGGCGGTGGCCGGCAAGGCGTGCGTGTTCGTCCGGGTCAGCGGGGCCCACGGGTTGGGCCACACCGGCTGGGGCTACCAGTCGTCGACCACGACGTACACCTACGGGGCGACCGAGAACCCGAGCAGCAGCCCGTACGTGCCGGCCGGCGGCGACATCGGCTACTGGAAGGAGTCGGGCTCGTTCACCTCGATGGTCAACGCGATGAAGACACGCGGGTACGACGAGTACACCTGCACCACCGTGGCCAGCCGGCAGCCGGCCGCCGCGGCGGCCGAGGCCCTCGCGGTCAGCGGCGGCGGCTACGCGGCGGCCACCAACAACTGCATGGACCACACCTACCGCATCCTGACCGCGTACGGGGTGCGCTTCCCCGCCCAGCCGTCCTGGAACTGGGCGCCCCGGACGTGGTTCGACAAGGTCGCCGACGACCCGGGCTGGTCCCTTCCCGTGGTCATCTCCAGTCCGCTGGGCGTCTGGAAGGTCACCTACTGCTGGAAGAACTTCACCTGCGAGGTCAGCGAGCCCTGGACGTTCAAGACCGACGGGCGGGTCTATCTCACCGACTCCAACGGGAACGTGATCTCCGGGCCGTACACCAGCACGCCGCCGACCGCGAGTTGGCTCATCGGCACCGCCACCTACCTCGCCACGGTCGACGGCACCACCATGAAGGGCACCATGTCCACCCCCACCGGCCAGACCGGGACCTGGTCGGCAGAGCGCAAGTGACCTCGGTCGGCGGTTCGCGGTGACCGCGGACCGGCGACCCCGGGACGCGGACGCGCCGCCCGACACATGGTCGGGCGGCGCGTCCGGCCGCGGCTACCGGACCGCCGGCACCCGCAGCACGGCCACCTCGCCGACGTTGCCGGCCACGTCGACCGCGCGGTAACGGACCCCGTGGGCCAGGTCGTCCAGCGGCACCGGCCCGGTCCAGGTGGTCCACTCCCCACCGTCGAGCCGGTACTCCACCCGGGCCACCCCGGAGTCGGCGTCCCGGCCGGTGACCACGAGCGTCCGGTCGACAAGCGTCGCCCCGGCGGTCGGGGCGACCCCGTCCACCTGCACCGACGTCGCCCAGGGTGTGCTCCAGAGCAGGTTGACCCCCTGGGCCCGGTACTCGATCGTGTGCCGGCCGGCGGGCAGGGCCACCGGCTCCCGGTACGGGAACCAGCCGCCCCCGTCGATCTGGTACTCCACCAGCCTGATCAGCTCGCCGTGGGCCAGGGTGAGGGCGGCGTTCGCGCCGTACCAGCCGTCGGTGCCCGGGTCCGTGATCCGCAGCCGGGGCTGCCCGCCCCGGTAGCGCAGCGGCTCGACGCCGCTGAGCGTGGGCACCACCGGCGTGATGGTGCCGTCGGTGGCGAAGTACAACCGGTCGATGGTGGTCTCCCGGTGGGTGCCGTCGCCACCCGGGATGGCGAACCGGTGGTACGCCACGTACCAGTCGTCGGTGCCGGGCACCTGGACGATCGAGTGGTGCCCGGTGCCCAGGATGCCCTGGGCCGGGTCCTTGCCGAGGATCTCCCCCCGGCTGGTGAACGGCCCGAGCGGGCTGACGCCGGTGCCGTAGCCGACCCGGTAGTTCTCGCTGCCGGTGTCGTCGATCGACCAGGAGAGGTAGTACACCCCGTTGCGCTTGTGCAGGAACAGGCCCTCGCGGAAGTCGGTGAGGCCGGTCAGCCGGACCCGCCGGGCGACGTCGTAGGAGATCATGTCGTCGTTGAGCGGGACCACGTACGGGGTGCCGTTGCCCCAGTACAGGTAGCTCTTCCCGTCGTCGTCGGTGAAGACGGCCGGGTCGATCTGCTGGGCGTTGCCGTAGTCGGCCTTGCTCACCAGGGGCCGGCCGAGCGGGTCGACGAACGGCCCGAGTGGCGAGTCGGCCACCGCGACGCCGATGTTCTGCTGGGCCGAGAAGTACAGGTAGTACTTCCCGTTCTTCTCGATCGCGGCCGGCGCCCAGGCGTTGGTGTCCGCCCAGCTGACGTCCGGCCCGAGGTCGAGAATGGTGTCGTGGCCGGTCCAGTCGACCAGGTTGCGGCTGGACCACACGGTGAACGTCGAGCTGCCCCAGCCGGGGAAGCCGTCGGTGGTGCCGTAGATGTAGTAGGTGTCGCCGAACCGGACGATGTTCGGGTCGGCGGTGAAGCCGGGCAGCACCGGGGTGTTCATCGGCACCGCCCGCACCGTCCAGGCCCGGCTGGCCCCGGCGGCGCTGGTGACGGTGACCGTCACCGGTCGGGTGTAGTTACGCGGCCCGGCGGGCCTGACCGTCGAGGTGGGCGCGACCAGGTAGCGCGGGGCGAGGCTGGTCAGGTCGGTGCCCGGCCGGACCGGCAGGGTGATTGTGCCGCTGGCGGCGTCCACGATGGCCGGCACCTTGAGGCTGTCGAGTTCGACGGCGACGACGCTGGTGCCGTTGCTGCCCAACGCGGCCACCTCGGCGTCGCTGAGCGCCCGGTTGTAGAGGGAGAAGTCGCGGATGCGGCCCTTGAGGTAGCGGTCGCTGGCGTACTGGGAGCGGCCCAGGTAGTTGGCGGTGGTCCGGCCGCCGCCGATGTCGCCGGGCGCGACGGTCAGCCCGGTCTTCTCGGCCACCCGCACCCCGTCCAGGTAGATCCGGGCGGTGCCGGCCCGGTTCAGGGTGTACGTCAGGGTCTTCCACACCCCTCGGGGCAGCGCCCGGCCGCCGGTGACGGTCTGTTCGCCGGTCCAGTTGCCCAGGCTGATCGAGGTGCGGTAGTCGTTGCCGGTGGTGAACAGGTAGCCGTTGCCGACGCCGCCTGCGTCGGTGTTGCCGAGCCCCCACACGAAGTACGGGGTGGCCTGGTCGGCGGCGATGTTCACGTCCATCGACACGGTGATCTCGTCCAGTCCGGACATGATGTTGTCGGGCAGGTCGACGTGGCCGTTGGTGCCGCCGAGGGTGAGGCTGCCGGCGTCCCAGCGGGCGTCACCGGCCAGGGTGGCGTGGTGGCCGTTGCCGGAGTCGTCGGTGACCGTGCCGCCGCCGGCCTGGTCGAGCCGGTAGTGGGCCACCACCCCGTCGGCGTTGGCCGCCACCGGGGGTGGGGCGTCGGTGAGCGCGTCGAGTTCGGCGCGGGTGACCGGGATGACGGTGCCGTGCCGGGGGCTGGCCGGCAGCCGGTAGGACGCCGGCACCTTCCAGTTCGGCCTGGCCAAATCGTCGGTGCCCAGCGGGATGTAGCCCCGGCCGCCGTACTCGTCGACGAACAGGTAGTACCGCGAGCCGGAGGTGTCGCCGGGGTTGGCCTTGAACACGGTGGGTCCCTCCACCGCGGAGGTGCCGGCGTCACGGCCGATGCACGAGTCGAGCATCGTCCACGAAGGCTTTCCGGGCAGGTCCACGGCGGTCAGCGAGGGGGACTTCTCCTGGATGATGTCGGAACAGCCGGTGCCGCCGCCGCCCTCGTCCTTGGTGAACCGGTAGTAGGTGTCGCCCTCGCGGATCATCGTGGAGTCGATCCGCGACTCGCCCCGGTCCTGCCAGATGGTCGCCGGGCTGAACGTGACGAAGTCGCGGGTGGTGGCGGCCAGCATCCGGTTGTACGTGTTGCCGGTGTGGTCGGGGTCGTTCTCGGCGAACAGCTTCGAGGCCCAGAAGACCAGGTACTCGCCGCGCTCGGCGTCCCAGTACGCCTCCGGCGCCCAGGTGTTGCCGGCGGTCGGCGGGGAGACCTCGACGTGCCGCTGCGCCGACCAGTTGACCAGGTCGGTGGACTCCCACACCTCCAGGTAGCGGCTGCCCCGGCGCTGGGCGGCGTCCCAGTCGCCGTTACGGCCGATCGACAGGTCGGTGGCGATCAGGAAGAACCGGTCCCCCTCCGGGCTGCGGATCAGGAACGGGTCGCGCAGCCCCAGCGTGCCGTGGGTGGACTCCAGTTTCGGCTGGCCGCCGTTGACCTCCGTCCACTGCAGGGCGTTGTTGCCCCGGCTGGCGGCGAAGTAGATCTTCTCACCGGCGATCGAGTTGCCGGTGAAGTAGCTGAACGCGTAGCCGGCGTACGGCGCGGGGGCCGGCAGCTCACGGACGGTCAGCGTGATGGTCCGCTCGACGGTGGCGGCGCCGACGGTGACCGTGGCGGTCACCGGCACCGTCGTGTCGCCCGCGCCGTGCGCGGGACGACGCACCACGCCGTCGGCGGTGACCACCTCCGGTCGGGCCGAACGCCAGCGGACCGTCGCGTCGTAGCGGCCGGTGGTGGGCATGGTCAGGTTGCCACGCACGTCGTCGGCGTGCACCAGGGTCAGCGCGGCGGCGGCCGCCTCGGCCCGGGTCTGGTCGGACTCCCCGGGTTGCGCGACCACCGCGACCTCGGCGGCGGTGAGGGCGCGGTCGTAGATCCGGAAGTTCGCCACCCGTCCCTTGAGGAACCGGTCGGTGGCGTAGTTCGACCGGCCCAGGTTGTTGGCGGTGGTGACGCCGTTGCCGACGGCGCTGGGCGGCACGGTGACGGCGGTGTTGCGGGCCACCTGCACGCCGTCGGCGTAGAGGGTGCCGGTGGTGCCG
Source organism: Micromonospora humidisoli (assembly GCF_016900955.1). Classification (NCBI taxonomy): domain Bacteria; kingdom Bacillati; phylum Actinomycetota; class Actinomycetes; order Micromonosporales; family Micromonosporaceae; genus Micromonospora; species Micromonospora humidisoli. Next base: position 45,996 of record NZ_JAFEUO010000006.1, on the reverse strand, counting down.
GTCTGGGTGTAGACGACCGACTTCCACACCCCCCGGGTCAGGTTGCCGCCGGTGCCGGTGACCTTCTCGCCGGCCCAGTTGGTGGTGGTGATGCCGGCGCGGAACGCGTCGCCGCTGGCGAACAGGTAGCCGGTGCCGGTGGCGGAGGTGGCCGGGTTGCCCAGGCCCCACAGGAAGTACGGGGTCTGCTGGGCCGGGTCGACCAGGACGTCCACCGCCACGGTGAGCGAGGAGCGGCCGGCCAGCAGGTTGTCAGGCAGTTTGACGTGGTCGTCGACGCCGTCGAGCAGCAGCCCGTCGGTGCCGGTCCAGGTGCCGCCGCCGACCAGGGTGCCGTCGTTGCCGTGGCCGGAGGTGTCGACGACGGTGGTGCCGGTGCGCTGGTCGAGGTCGTAGCGCAGCAGCAGCCCGTCGGTGACGTCGGCGGCGGCGGCCGGGGCCGCGGTGGCGGGGGCCAGCGCGGCGAGGAGGGTGAGCACGGTGGCGGCGACGACCGTACGGGTGCGGTGGGGGGTGGGGGTGGGGTGGGGGTTCCGGGGAACTGCGGAGGGCATGGGGGATTCCTCGGCGTTGTGAGCGTTAACAGGCTGGAATTGTCAACGCAACAATCAGACGCCGTCAAGGATGTGTCGTCCGCCGATGCGCTGCGCGCACGCCCGCTCACCTCCCGGGAGCCCGCCGCCCCGGGCCGCCGGGCTACCTGATCCGGCGGGTGGAGCGGGCCACGATGTCCGCGTACTCCGGGTGCCGGCTCAGCCAGTCGGCGAGGAACGGGCAGATCGGCACCACCGTACGGCCCCGGGCGCGGGCGTCGTCCATGACCGCGCGGGCCAGCGTCGAGCCGACGCCCCGCCCCTCGAACGCCGGGTCGACCTCGGTGTGCGTGTAGGCGATGATGGCACCGGTCAACTGGTAGGTGACCAGCCCGGCCAGCGCCCCGGTCTCGTCGCGCGCCTCGAACCGCTCCCGGTCCGGCGCGTCTGTCACAGTCAGCTCCACCGGACCATCCAAACACGCCCGGCCGCCACCGACCCGGCCGGGCGCGCAGCTCAGGGGTCGCCCAGCCGACGGGCACCCGGGCTGCCGACGGCGAGGAACCGCGGCGCACCTGATGGGTTAAAGTCCGGCCGCATGGACGGCACCACGCTGCGAACGTCCCGCCTGAGTCTGCGCCCAGTGCAGGACGGCGACGTCGACCGCATCCTCGAATACCGCAACCTGCCCGAGGTGACGTACTGGCTGCTGCGGACCGAGGTGGCGCCGGCGGCGTTCCGGGCGGCCTGGCGGCGCGCGGCCGACGACCCCGACGACCACAGCCGGGCGGTCGTCCTGGACGGTCTGGTGATCGGCACGGTCTCGCTCGACGTGCTGGACGGGATGGGGCAGCCGGGCATGCCGACCCGCACCGAGGCCCACCTCGGCTACATCTTCGACCCGGCCCACGGTGGCCGGGGCTACGCCACCGAGGCGGTCACCGCGATGGTGGCGCACGCGTTCACCCGGTTGGGCGTCCGCCGGATCACCGCCGGGTGCTTCGCCGACAACCTCGCCTCGGTCCGGGTGCTGGAGAAGGTCGGCATGCGCCGCGAACAGCACGGCGTCGGTGACTCGTGGCACGCCGAACGGGGCTGGGTGGACGGCTACACCTACGCCCTGCGCGCCGACGCCTGGCCCGCGCCGTCGCGGTAGGCGCGTCGGGCGGCACCCGGGTCACGGGGACCGTGGTGGCCGGGCCCGCTGCGGGTGGGGCGTCTCGTGACGGGCCAGCATGGCGACGAACTCGACGATCTTCCGCTCCCGGGTCTGCGCCCGCTTCACCGCGTTGAGCCGGTGCACGAGCGCGAACAGGTTGGTCCGGGTGAGCACGTCGAACATGGCCTGCGCGGCGGGATCGGCGGCGACCGCGGTGAGCAGGTCGGCGGGCACCTCGACCTCCGACGGCGGGGCGTAGGCCGCAGCCCACCGCCCGTCCGCTTTGGCGGCCTCCACCGCGGCCCGGCCCGGGGGCTGCATCCGGCCCTGCTGCTCCAGCCGGGCCACATTGGCGACGTTGCGTTGCGACCAGATGCTGCGGGCCCGGCGGGGGGTGAACCTGATCCAGGAGCTCGCCTCGTCCCGCTTGCGGGCCTGCCCGTCGATCCAGCCGAAGCACAGCCCCTCGTCGACCGCCTGCTGCCAGGTCAGGGTGGTGACCGTGCCGCCCTTGCGGGTCAGGGCGAGCCACACCCCGGGTGAGGTGTCGTGGTGGGCCGACAGCCAGGCACGCAGCGCGCCCGCGTCGGCGACGATCAACTCGTCCAGTTCAGCGCTCGCCATGCCGGCAGGCTAGCCGCTGCCGGTGACAATCCCACCGGGGGCGCGGAGGCCGTCGACGAGGATGGCCAGCAGGCGCGGCCCCCGGCTGTCCAGCTCGGTGTCGTCCAGTCGGGACAGCCAACTGATCAAGACGATGACGTCCCGGGCCTCGGCGTCGGCGCGGATGCTGCCGGCCGAGCGGCCGGCGGCGAGCAGCAGTTCCACCGCTTCGCCGATCGGGCCGAGACTGTGCGCGGCGAGGTCACGCCAGGTCGCCGCCTCGACGGCGGCGAACACGTCCCGTTTGACCCGGGCGTAGCCGGCCACCCGGTCGAACCAGGCCGCCAACGCCGCCACCGGCGGGTGGCTGGCCAGCAGGCGCGGGGCCGCGGCGACCAGGTCGTCGACCTCGTGCCGGTACACCTCGACGAGCAGGTCCTCCCGGGTGGGGAAGTGCCGGTACAGGGTGCCCTGCCCGATGCCGCAGGCCTTCGCCACCGCGTTGAGTTTCAGCTCGCCCGGTTCGTGCACCAGGTCGCGGGCCGCGCGCAGGATGCGGTCGCGGTTGCGTCGCGCGTCGGCACGGGACGCCGCCGCGCCCTTGACAGAAGCGGACACGTGTCCGCTAAGCTCGTCGGGGTAACCGGACATGTGTCCACCCTACCCTGAGGAGCGTCATGACCATCCCCGGAAAGGTCGTCGCCATCACCGGTGCCAGCAGCGGCATCGGCGCGGCGACCGCCCGCCACCTCGCCGCGCTCGGCGCGTCGGTCGTCCTGGGCGCCCGCCGCACCGACCGGCTCGACCACCTGGTCGCCGAGATCGAAACCGCAGGCGGCAGGGCCGTCGCCGCCCGGGTGGACGTCACCGCCCCGGACGACCTGCGGACCCTGGTCGACCTCGCCGTCGAGCGGTTCGGTCGACTGGACGTCCTGGTGGGCAACGCCGGGATCAGCCGGCTCAGCACCCTGGCCGAGCTGGACGTCGAGGGCTGGTCGGCGATGGTCGACGTGAACGTCAAGGGCATCCTGCACGGGATCGCCGCCGCCCTGCCCGTCTTCACCCACCAGGGCAGCGGTCACCTCGTCACGGTCGTGTCGACCTCCGGCCTGAAGATCACTCCCACCCAGGCGGTGTACGCCGGGACGAAGAACGCGGTGCGCACCCTGCTGGAGGGTCTGCGGCAGGAGAGCACCGGTGGAGCGCTGCGGACGACCTCGATCTCCCCCGGTTACGTCCGCACCGAGCTCGTCGACCAGGCCATCGACGACCCCACGGTCCGCGAGCAGGTGCAGCAGACCATGGCCGAGATCGGCCTCGACCCCGGCGCGGTCGCCCGCGCGATCGCCTTCGCCATCGACCAGCCCGACGACGTCGAGATCGGCGACCTGACCATCCGACCGACCCGCCAGGACTGACCGTGGCGGGGCCGCAGGTCGACGGCGAGCAGCCGGGCCGCTCAGGCCACGAGCAGGCGCAGGCCCAGCTCCGCGGTGTCGTGGCGCAGCAGGTCCCCGTTGCGTCGCGCCCACCGGCCCGAGGCCAGATCCTCCCGCAGCATCCCGACGGCCCGCCGTTCCGCCTGCGGCCCGACCCGGGTCCACACCGACACCGCGCGCCGCACCCGCTCGTCCAGGTACGCCTCCGGCCGCCGCCAGTACGCCTCGAACAGGCCGTCGGCGCAGTCCCACGGGACGTCCACCGGCTCGGCGCGACCACCGATCGCGGCGGTCAGCTCACCCAGCGGGGGCCAGTCGACCAGCAGGCCGGCGAACTCCGGCAGGTAGTCGCGGGTCAGCCAGAACCGCTCCCGCCAGCCGGTGCCGTCGGCGTCGTAGGTGAACACCACCACCCGCCGGGCCACCCGGCGCATCTCCCGCAGCCCGGCGACCGGGTCCGGCCAGTGGTGGACGGTGCTGACCGCCATCGCCGCATCGAAGGAGCCGTCGGCGAACGGCAGGTCCCCCGCGGTGGCGGCCACGCACGGCGCGGCGTCGGCCGGACGCAGCGCCCGCATCACCGCCGAGGGTTCCACCGCCGTCACCACGCGGTCGCCGGGTTCGTAGGAGCCGGTGCCGGCCCCGACGTTGAGCACGGTCCGGGCGTCACCCAACGCCGCCCGGATGCGGGCTGCGATCCGGGGGTCGGTGCGCCGGGTCGCCGGGTAGGCGCTGCCGATGGTGTCGTACAACCGGCCGCCGAAGACCCGTAGCTGCTCCTCCGGCGTGGTGGCGATCCCCAGCGCCCGCGCCTGCAACTCCCGGTCGATCGCCGCGACCAGGGCGGCGGCCCGGTCGCGCTGGTCGGTCAGCAGACCGCGCAGCCGGCACAGGTGCGCCACGGGGTCGGTCGCCGGGTCGTCCACCAGGTCGGCGATCTGCCGGAGCCCGAACCCGAGCCGCCGGTAGCCGAGCACCTCACGCAGCCGCCGGACGTCGGCAGGCGAGTACGCGCGGTGTCCCGCCGCCGTACGCCCGGACGGCGTGAGCAGGCCGATCTCGTCGTAGTGGTGCAGCGTCCGGACGGTGACCCCGGCCAGTTCCGCCACCCGTCCCACGGTCAGATGTTCGTCCACGGCACCGACTATCGGCCCTCACGCCGCGTGAGGAGCAAGCACCCGCAACGGGTACGGCCGCCGCGAGCACCGCGGCGGCCGTACGGGGGTTGCTCCGGTCGACCGGTCAGACGACCGTGCAGGGGATGCCGTTGAGGGTGAACGCGGTCGGTTTGGCGGTGTTGCCGGTGTGGTTGGCCTGGAAGCCGATCTCGACGGTGGCACCGGGGGCGATCGTGCCGTTGTAGCTGACGTTGCGGGCGCTCACCTGTCCGCTGGTGGGCGAGATGGTGGCGCTCCAGGCCGACGTGATGGACTGGCCCGACGGCAAGGTGAACACCAACGTCCAGCCGTCGATCGTCGAGGTGCCGGTGTTGGTGATGCTGATGCTGGCGGTGAAGCCGGAGTCCCAGCTGTTCATCGTGTAGCCGACCCGGGGTCCGCTGCCGCCCGCCGTGGGGGTCGGGGTGGGCGTCGGGGTCGGGGTCGGGGTCGGGGTGGCCGTCGGCGTCACGGTCGGGGTGGGGGTCGGCGTGGTGCCGTTGATGCTGGTCACGAACGTCATCACGCTGCGCGCCGGCAGGTTGACGGTCAGCGAGCCGTTGGACATGGTCAGCGCGCTCTGCGGGGCCACGTTGCGGCTGCCGTCGGTCAGCCAGTTCTGCACGCTGCCCGACGCGGTGGTGCCGGAGAGGGTGAACTGCTGGCTCACCGCCGAGGTGTTCTTGTTGACCGCGACGATGACCACGGTGTTGCCGCTGCGGTAGGCCGAGACGTAGACGTTCGACGCCGGGTTGGCCGTGGCGTCGACCCGGACGTATCCGGGCCGCACGAACCGGGCGTACTGGGCCATGATCGCGCCCCGCTTGCTGATCTGGCCGTCCTCGCGCATGGGGCCGTAGCTGCGCCGCAGATACCACCAGACGTACGTCTGGAACTCGGCGTCGACCATGGACCGGTGGATGTGCTCGCCGACGTCGAGCGCCTCCGGCCAGGCGTCACCCGAGTTCGCGTTGCTGTTCGGGTAGTACACCTCGGTCATCCACAGTTCCTTGCCCGCGCCCTTCTGCTTGAACAGCGGGTACGGGAAGTTCGAGTACGAGGTGCCGTAGAGGTGGGCCCCGATGATGTCGACGTTGGCCAGCGCGGTGGCGTCGTTGAGGATCGGGTCCGACATCGACTTGACGTACTGGAAGGACTCCGGCGCCATCACCCGGGTGCTGATCACCCCGGAGTTCTCCTTGAGGAACTTGACGATCTCGGCGGAGGTCCACCACGTCCAGTCGTGGGCGTAGTCGGGCTCGTTCTGCACGGAGATGGCGTAGAGGTTGACGCCGTTGTTGCGCATGTACACGGTGAAGTCGTTCAGGTACTGCGCGTACGCGGCGTAGGAGCTGGCCCGCAGGCGCTTGGCGTTGGTCTGGCTGCCCCGGGTGAACGTCTCGATCATGCTGGCCGGGGGGTTCCACGGCGAGGCGAAGACGGTCACCCCGAGTTCGGCCGCGCGCTTGGCCGTGGCCAGGTCACGACTCCAGTCCGCCTGGCTCTCGCCGACCGGGATGCGCAGCACGGAGAAGCCGAGCCGGCCCTCGCCGGTGCCGAACGCCGTCTCCCGCTGGGCGGCGGTCAGGTCGCCGATCCAGCCGGCGTGGGTCATCGCGCCGTAGCCCTTGATCGTCTGCCGGGACGCCGACAGGTTGATGCTGGCCGGGGCGGCCGAGGCCTCCGTGGCCCCCAGGGCCGCCGTGGCCGCCGCGACGGGCAGCGCGCCCAGCGTGGTCAGGACTACGCGACGGCTCAGTGTTTTCCGCTCGCCGGCCGCCGGCCCATTCTGATCCTGCGTCATTTCTTTCGTCCTCCTGGTGGTGGTGGTACGCGCCCTGCCGGTTCCATCGAAGCCGGTCGGCACCGATCTGCTACGCCGGCACGGGGATGACCTGGACGTCACCGTCGGCGTTTCGACAGAACATATCGACTTCGATAATTGTGAACGTTAACGGCCGGAGTTTAGTTTCCCCTTTCAGAGGGGTCAAGCACGCCGGCCGCATCCGGGTCCGCACCGATCCCGCGCGCCCGGTGGTCCTCGCACGGCCCCACGACGCGGGCGGCGACCGGCGCGCACGGCCCACCACCCGACGGTTGCCAGCCGGTTCGATTGTGGCCGTGGCGACTCCGGCGGGCAATTGATCTGACGTTCCGCCCTTTCCGCATAGTCGAACGGGAATGCGCTGCGTAACTGTCGAGCCGGCACGATCCGGTCCACCACGCGGTGGTGCCCGGTCCGGCGTACCGCCGACCGGCACTGGCCCCGCCGCCGCCGACACCCGCCCGGCCGGGGCAGGTGGCACGCCACCGGGGAGCGGTCCAGCCGGGCACCGGCTGCGGGAAACGTCCGACCACGCGCCGGTCCACCGGCCAGCTCCCGTGCGGGCCTGACGTCATCGCCGGCCGCGCCGCCGCACGGTCAGGCCCCGGGCGTCGACGCCTCCAGCCGGCGGACCGCCCGGCTGGACACCATCCCGAGCACGGAGAGCACCACCAGCGCCGCGAGGATCAGCAGGGTGTCGCGGGTGCCGACCAGCGCGGCGGCCGGCCCGACCGCCACCTGTCCCAGCGGGATGGCCACGAACGAGCCCAACATGTCGTACGAGTAGACCCGGGCCAACCGGTCGGCCGGGACGTGCCGGGCGATCGACGTGTCCCAGGCCACCGCGAACTGTTCCACGGCGATCCCGACCACCAGCGCGGCGGCCAGCAGCGCCACCAGCGTCGGGGTCAGTGCCAGCGCCAGCAGCAGCAACGACTCGGCGACCATGCACACCACCCCGAGCAGCAGCAGCCGGCGTACCCGAAGCCGCAGTGCGACGACACCGCCGACGACCATCCCGACGGTCTGCGCCGCCAGCACCAGGCCCCAGGCGCTACGGCCGATCGTCACGTCGGCGACGGCCGGGCCGAGCACGCTCATCCCCCCGGCGAGTGCCGCGTTGAGCACCATGAACCCGAGCACCACCACCCACACCCAGGTCCGGGCGACGAACTCGGTCCACCCCTCCCGCAGGTCGGCGACGACGCCGGTACGGGCGGCGGCACCGCGCGCGGCGGGCACCCGGACCCCGGCGAAGGCGACGGCCGCGACGGCGAAGGTGACCGCGTCGACGGCGAGCCCCCAGCCGGGGCCGACCATGGCGACCAGCAGGCCGCCGAGCGCCGTACCGCCGATCATGCCGGCGTTCATCCCGAGCCGGATGATCGCGTTGGCCGGCTGGATCAGCTCCGCCGGGACGGTCTGCGGGGTCGCGGCGGCCGAGGCGGGCTGGGCCAGGGCGCTCACCACCCCGTTGGCCGCGCCGAGCGCCAGCAGCAGCGGGATCGTCGCCGTGCCGGTGAGCACCAGGGCGGCCACCGCCGCCTGGGTCACCGCACCGAGCAGGTTGGAGCCGACCAGCACCAGCCGGCGGGGCACCCGGTCGGCGAGCACGCCGCCGAAGAGCACGAACAGCACGTTCATCAGCGAGCGGGCACCGACGACCAGCCCCAGGTCGCGGACCGAACCGGTCAGGTCGAGCACGGCGAAGGCCAGCGCGACCGGGGCGACCGCGTTGCCCACCATGTTGACCAACCGGCCGACGGCCAGACGGCGGAAGGCGGCGTACCGCAGTGGGGCGAGCATGTTCTCCTCCGGGACGCGGTCGCGCGACCCGAGCACCCTAGCCAACGTCGACCGGTGTCGTGGCCCCGCTGTGCCGGCCCGGCCGTCCACTGTCGCGGCCCGTACAGGGGCATTGACCTGCGTGGCTTCACGACGGCGAGATCAACTTGTCACGCCCGCGACACGATCCGGCTCGACAGTGGGTCATCGTCGCCCACCCCACAAGGAGCGTCATGGCCCCCACCCCACCGACCGACGCGGAACTGGACGTCCTCATCCGCGCCCGGCTCGCGTCGCTCGGCATCGACCTCGACCAGCTTCCCCCCGGCACCGCCGCCGACCCGCAGACCGGCTCCCCCGGCCGGGACTCCGTGTTGGCCTCGCTGCGCTCCTTCGTCCGCGGCACCGTCGGCACCCTCGCCGCCTACCAGCCGCCCGCCCCGGCCGGCACCGACCCGGCCGTGGCCCGGGCGCTGTCCCAGCAGCCCGCGCCGATGCTCTACCCCTCGATCAGCACGGAATGGCGGAAGTGATGAGCACAGCACCTGCCGACCGCGGCGTCGACCGTCGCGCCTTCCTCGCCCGGACCGCCGCGCTGGCCACCGCCTCGGCGGTCGGTGGCGTCGTCGCGCTGCCCGCCGTCGCCTCGGCGGCCGGCGTCACCCGCGTGGCGGTCGCGCCGCCCGGCCGCTACAACCCGGCGCTGGCCGTACCCAACGCCTACGTCAAGCCGCGCCCGGAGGCGGTGACCGACCCGACCGAACTGACCATCGCCGAGGCGGCCTGGCTGATCCGGGCCGGCAAGCTCACCCCGGAGAAGCTGGTCGAGGCGTACCTGGCCCGGATCTCCCGCTACGAGGCGACCTACCAGGCGTTCAACCTGGTGCTCGCCGAGCAGGCGGTCAAGGCGGCCCGCGCGATGGCCCGCAAGCCGAGCCGGGGCGCGCTGCACGGCATCCCGTTGGCCATCAAGGACAACTACTTCACCGCTGGGGTGCCGACCACCGCCAGTTCCTACCTGTTCGCCGACTTCCGGCCCCCGTACGACGCCACGGCGGTGACCCGGCTGGTCACCGGCGGCGGGGCGATCGTGCTGGGCAAGACGCAGATGGGCCCGCTGGCCACCACCCGGGCCACCACCCCCGCCGGCGTGGTCACCACGGTCAACGCCTGGACCCCCACCAACCCCGCCACCGACCCCGGCGGGTCGTCCACCGGAACCGCCACCGCCGTGGCGGGACGGCTCGCCACCTGCGGCACCGGCACCCAGACCGGCGGCTCGATCACCGCGCCGTCCAACGCGCAGAACCTCACCGGGCTCAAGCCGACCATGGGACGGGTGTCGCTGCACGGGATCATCCCGCTCAGCTACACCCGCGACCACCCCGGTCCACTGGCCCGCGACGCCAAGGACGCGGCCATCATGCTCACCGCGATGGCCGGCGAGGACCCGGCCGACCCGCGCAGCCAGGGCCTGCCCGCGGTGCCGAAGCTGATCGACGCGGCCACCCCGACCTACCAGGGCGGCACGCTCAAGCTGCGGTGGAAGACCCGGATCGGGGTGCTGCCCGGCTTCACCGCCGGCACCTCGGAGACCGCCGTGGCCCGGCAGGCGTACCTGGCGAAACTCGCCGCGATCCCCGGCGCGACAGTGGTCGACGTGCCACTGCCCGACGAGTGGGAACTGCTCACCGGCAGCGCGTTCAACAACGTACGGCTGCCGGAGCGCACCGAGCCGTTCCTGCCCTATCTGCGTACCGACCTGCGGGGCTTCGGGGTGTCGGTGACCGGCTGGTTGCAGGGGGCGCTGCTGGGCGGTGGCGAGTTCATCACCGGCCAACGGGCCAAGCTGCTGCTGATGGAACGGGTGCTGGACCAGCTCTTCGCGCACTGCGACGTGGTGGTGCAGACCGGGCCGGTGCCGTTCGACATCCTCGGCCTGCCGGAGATCGGCTTCCCGATCGGGTTCACCGGCGCGGGCCTGCCGGTCGGCACCATCCTCGGCGGCCTGCCGTACGGCGAGGACCGGTTGTTGTCGGTGGTCGCCGCCTACCAGGCGGTCACCGACTGGCACCTGCGCCGGCCGGCCGACCCGCCGGCGGCCCCGGCGGCCCGCAGCGCCGCCCCCGCCGGCCTGCGGCTCACCGCCGACGAGGTGGCCCGGCTCGCCCAGTGACCGTCGCCCGTCCGCCCCGCCACCGGTCGGTGGCGGGGCGGACGGCGACGTGCGGGTCGGCCGGTCAGCCGATGGCGGCCAGTTGCGGCAGCACCTCGGCGGCGACCCGCTGGGTGAACTCCACCGGGTGCCGGTCCGGGGTGACCTGGACCTCGGTCACCCCGAGCGCGGCGTACTCGGCCACCTCGGCGAGGAACGCGTCCGGGTCGTCCAGCGGCGGTCGCATCACGACGACCGTCTTGTCGATGGTGTCGTAGTCGCGGCCCTCGGCGGCGCAGTGCCCACGCAGCACGTCCAGCTTGTGTGCCACCTCGGCCGGGCTGCTGCCGAACAGGTTGCAGGCATCGGCGTAGCGGGCCACCAGCAGCAGGGTCTTCTTCTCGCCGCCGCCGCCGATCATGACCGGCGGGTGGGGCCGTTGCAGCGGCTGCGGCGCGTTGAGCGTCTCGGCCAACCGGTAGTGCCGGCCCTCGAACGGCCCGTTGTCGTCGCTCCACATCTGCCGGCAGATCAGCAGCGTCTCCTCAAGCCGTTCGAACCGCTCGGCCACCGGCACCACCGGCACCCCGAGGCCGCGCTGTTCACGCTCGTACCAGGACGCGCCGATGCCGAGCCGGGCCCGGCCGCCGGAGAGCACGTCCAGGGTGGTCACGATCTTGGCGAGCAGCCCCGGGTAGCGGTACATCACGCCGGTGACCAGCACGCCGAGCGTCATCCGCGAGGTCCGCGCCGCGACGAAACCCAACGTCGTGTACGCCTCCAGCATCGGCTCCTCGGCCGGGGCCATGGCCTCCATCTGGAAGTAGTGGTCCATCACCGTGAACGATGCGACACCGGCCTGCTCGGCGACGGTGGCCGTCTCGATCAGGGTCGGCGCGATCGCTGCCGGATCGGTCGGGGTCGAGTAGTTCCAGTAGTGCAGTCCTAATCTCATGCCTCGTTCACCTCGGTACCGATCCTAGTGGCGACGCCGACCCACCGCCGGCTGGGCGCGGACCCGCGTTCACGAGCACCCTTCGCATTTTTGAAGATCGGCACTAGGCTCTGCCCCGTCCGGAGTGGATGACCACGGAGGTGCCCATGAAGAAGATGACCGTCCGTCGTACGAGCGCCCTGCGCCTGGTGTCCGGCGCCCGCCGGCTCTGGATCGAGTGGTGCTGGTAACTGCCGGCCCGGCGGGCGCCCCCGGGCGCCCGCCCTCGGCGGGAACGGGCCACCCGTGAGCGACGGGTCCCCACGCTACGACTGCCACCGCGACCTCGGGCCGTACGCCGGGGTCGCCGACCTGCTCCGCCGGATCGCGGCCGACCGCCCCCGGCTGGCCGCCCGGCACCGGGTCGAATTGGCGGCCATCGCGCCGCAACACGCCCCCGGCCGGCGCACCGCCGCCGACGAGGCACCGATCCGGTTCCACCCCGCCCGGCGCACCGCCGCCCTGGCCTACGGCGCGACCGAGTTCGTGGCGGCCTGGGCCGACACCCTGCGCCGGCCGGTCACCCTCCGGTTCGGCCACGTCGGCGCGGCCGACGAGACCACCAGGGAACTCCTGGACACGCTGGCCGGACGACTCGACACCGACCGGGTACGGCTGGACCTGCGCGACGACGGCCCGGCCCGAGCACCGGCCGAGCCCGGACCGGAGGCCGTACGCACCGTGCTGGGCGAGAGCCTGGCCGCGGGCTTCTACCACCATGCGGCCCGCACCGCCCGGCACGGACGCACCCTGGTCACCCCGCACGACGACCTGCGGCACTGGTGGGCGTTCACCACCGGCCTGGCCACCGCCCTGGCGGCGCTGGACCGGGCGACCGAGGCGCTCGACCTCTACCACGAGACCCGGACCGTCACCGACGATCCGAAGATCACCATGTCCGCCGCGTACGCCACCGCCATGTTGTACGCCAGGCACCTGCCCGCCGACGCGCAGGATCCGGCGCGGGCCCGACACTGGCTGGCGCAGGCGCTCCGGCTCGCCAGGACGCTGCCCGACCCCCGGCAGCGGGTGCTGTCCACCGTCTTCTACGAGCAGGGGGTGGCCCTGCTGGACAGCCGGGAGGGCGAACCGGAACGCGCGCTGCGCCTGATCGACGACGGGCTGTCCCGGCTGACGGCGGTGCTCGCCCCCGGGGAACGCCCGCAGGACGTGGCCCGGCTACGGCACAACCGGGCCCAGGTCCACCTGGCGCTGGGCGACCCGCAACGGGCCCTGGCCGAACTCGACACGGTGATCGGCCACGATCCCGACAACTGCGAGTACTACGTGGACCGGGCCGCCCTGCACCGGGCGGCCGGACGGCACCGGGCCGCGATCAGGGACCACGGCAGCGCGATCCGGCTCGGCCCGCACCTGCCGGAGGCGTACTACAACCGGGCGGTGCTGTACCAGGAACGGGGCCGCACCGGACGGGCCCGGGACGACCTGGGCCGGGTGCTCGCCATCGACCCCGGGCACCTCGACGCCCGGATCGCCCTGGTCAACCTGCATCTGGAGCAGGGTGCGCCCGACGCCGCCGAGGCGGGTGCGCGGGCCGGGCTGGCACTGGCCCCGGACGAGCCGGCCCTGCTGTGCACGCTCGGGCTGATCCGCTCCGAGCGCGGTGACCCGGCCGGGGCCGAGGAGCTGTTCAGCCGCGCGTTGGCCGGCGATCCGGAACTGGTCGAGGCCTGGACCAACCGGGCCACCGTACGGTTCGACCGGGGGGAGGTCGCTGCCGCCGTGACCGACCTGGACCGGGCGGTGGCGCTGTCCACGGCACCGGTGCCCCGCTACAACCGGGGCACCGCGCTGGCCCGGCTCGGCCGCTTCGACGAGGCCGCCCGGGACTTCGCCGACGCGCTCACCCGGCCGGGCGTGGACCGGTCGCTGCGCCGGGAACTGCGCGCGGAACTGGCCCGCTGCCGCCGCCGTACCGGCTGACCCCGCGACCCTCCGGCGGGCCGACCCGCCGGGGCGGGGGTGCCGGGGCGGCCCGGCACCCCCGCCGACGCTCAACCGCGCAGGCTCCACTGCTGGTTGGTGCCGCCGTTGCAGGCCCAGAGGATCAACTTGGTGCCGTTGGCCGTGCCGGCGCCGTTGGCGTCCAGGCACAGGCCGGACTGCACGCCGGTGATCGTGCCGTTGGCGTTGACCGCCCACTGCTGGTTGGCCTGCCCGTTGCAGTCCCAGATCACCACCTGGGTGCCGTTGCCGGTGCCCTGCCCGGAGGCGTCCAGGCACTTGGAGCCGTAGACCATGAGCTGCCGGCCGGTGGTCTGGGTGAACCGCTGGTTGGCCGCGCCGGTGCAGTCCCAGAGCTGGGCCTGGGTGCCGTTGGTCGTGCTGGAACCGCCGATCTCGGCGCACCTGCCGGACTGCCCGCCGACGATCTGCACACCCTGCGCCGGCGGGTTGCTGGTGCCCTGCACGCCCGCATTGGCGATGACGGTCTGCGCGCCCGACGGCCAGTTGTTGTTGCTGACCACCGTGTTGTTGTTGACCACGTTGCCCCGGTCACCGTTGGTCACGTTGGTGCTGTTGTTGGTCGACCAGTTGTTGGTGACGGTGAAGTTGCCCATGTTCTCGGCGTACCAGTAGTTGGCGGTGGCCCAGGTGCCGGTGCTGGCGAACACGTTGCTGCGGGCGGTGTAGTAGCGGGAGCCCTCGTCGAAGTAGAGCCCGAACCAGCCGTTGGTCCGCAGGCAGTGGTTCTCGGTGATGCTGCCACCCGGGTTGGCCGACAGCGTGTAGATGCAGCCGCCGTCGGTCATCTGCTGCATCACGTCGTGCACGTAGTTGCCGACGACCTGGTTGTTGGCCGCAGTGGTGGCCGTCGAGTAGCGCGGCTGGTAGTTGTACAGCCCACGGTTGGCGTAGTGGTTGCTGCCGCCCGCGTCGTTGGCGCCCCAGCCGTACCCGACCGACAGCCCGGTGTACGGCATGTTGTAGACCTCGTTGTGCGACACCAGCGAGGTGTTGACGTACGTGGTCAGGATCGACACCACGCCCCGGTACTCCAGACCGAGGTCGTGCACCCGGTTGTTGCTGATGGTGATGTTCCGGTTGACCATCCGCTGGTCGCCCGGGTGGTGGGCGTCGGCGCGTACCCCGCCGACCACCACGCCGCCGGCCGAGCTGCGGGCGATCTCCGAGCGGGTGACGGTGATGTTGCTGGCCCCCAGGCCGACCCCGCTGGCGTGCGCGTTGGCGTCGTTGCCGATGCCGATGGCGGTCTGCCCCAGGTTGACGAACTGGGAGTCGCTGAAGGTGATGGTGTTGGCGGCGGAGACCTGCACGGCGGCCGGCATCTGGTTCCAGTTCGGCCGGGTCGCCTCGAACAGCGGGCAGCCCTCCTGGCAGGAGGTCAGCGCGTCGGCCGGGCGGGCCCAGGTGCCGGTGATGTGCGCGCCGGTCTGCTGGTCGGCGAAGCCGTTGCTGCTGCTCGGGCCGAGCCAGCTCGTGCCGGTGAAGGTGATCCCGCTGAACGCGATGTGGTGCGCCGGGGCGTCGTACGTGCCGCCCACGTTGACCAGGGACTGCAACTGCGGCAGCTCCACGCTGACGCTGTTCATGTTCTGCCCGGCCAGCGGGATGTAGTTGAGCTGCCCACTGCCCGGGTTCAGGTACCACTCCCCCGGGCTGTCCAGGAACTCGTACGCGTTGGCCAGGTAGAACGGGCCGGCGCGGTGCGGCTTGGAGAGGGTGTCGAAGCCGAAGGTGTTGTTGTTCCAGGCCGGCTGCTGCATCGTGAGGAAGTTCCCGCTGATGCTCTGCACCGGTGAGTACCGGTCGGTGAACGAGCCGACGCTCTCCACCTCGACCCGGTTCTGGTTACCCAGGTTGTTGAGGTAGCTCAACGCGCCGTTGCTGAACCGCATGCCGCTGGTGGTGAACGTGAAGTCGGCCCGGTTGACGGCGGTGCGGGCCCGGGTGGCGACCGCGCCGTTGACGTAGAGCTGCCGGCTGTCCAGCCCGGCGGGCACGTTCGCCCGCCAGATGTTCTTCCCGGCGTCGACCTGCGACCAGCCGGTGACGGCGCGCGCCCCGCTGATCTGCGGCCGGGCCGACGCGGCGGCCCGCCAGGTCACGGTGTAGCCGTTGGTGCCGGAGTCGGCGGCGGTGAACCGCAGCGGCGCGGCCAGCCGGTAGACGCCGTCGGCCAGCTCGACGACGATGTCGCCGGACATCCCGGCGGTGCGGGACCGGACCGCGTTCTGCGCCTCGGTCAGCGCGCAGGGCTGGCTGGTGGAGCAGGCGGTGCCGCTGCCGGCTGGGGACGCGTAGAGGGTGGTGGTGGCGGCGAGGGCGGGACCGGCCGGGGCGAGCACGGCGACCGTGGCGGCGAGCGCCGTGGCGGCCAGGCCGGCCAGCACCGGCCCGCGCCGGGCGGGTGGTGTCGGGACGGACACGGGTGGGACTCCAATCGTGGTGGGGTGGTGGGGTGCCCGGCGTCGCGGTGGAATCATGCGGCGGCCGGGGTGAGCAGCCCGACGTCCCGCAGCGCCGGCCACAGCGCCGCCGGGACGTCGGCGTCCGCGCGGGTCAGCGTCTGCGTGACCTGCGCGCGGTTACGCAGGCCGACGACCGTCGAGACGACCGCGGGATGGGAACGGACGAAGGCGAGCGCCGCCTGCGGCAGGGTGACGCCGTACGCCTGGCAGACGTCGGCGATCCGGTGGGCCCGGTCGATCAGCTCCGGTGGGGCCTGCTGGTAGTTGTAGGTGGCGTCGGCCGGGGGCCGGTCCCGCGACAGCAGTCCGGAGTTGTAGACCCCGGCGACCACCACGCCGACGCCCCGGCGTTGGGCGGCGGGCAGCAGGTCGGCCAGCGCCCCCTGTTCCAGCAGCGTGTACCGGCCGGCGCACATCACCACGTCGACGTCGGTCTCCTCGACGAACCGGGTGAGCAGGTGGGACTGGTTCATGCCGGCCCCGATGGCCCCCACCACACCCTGGTCGCGCAGCTCCACCAGGGCGGGCACCGCCTCGGCGGCGGCCTGTTCCCAGTGGTCGTCGGGGTCGTGCAGGTAGACGATGTCCACCCGGTCCAGGCCGGTGCGGGCCAGGCTGGACTCCAGCGAGCGCAGCACGCCGTCGCGGCTGAAGTCCCAGACCCGCCGGTGGTCGGCGGGCACGTCGAAGCCTTCCGGGTCACGCCGGTGCGCGTCCTGCGGCGACGGTACGAGCAACCGCCCGACCTTCGTCGACACCACGTACTCGTCGCGCGGCCGGGTCCGCAGCGCAGCGCCGATGCGCCGTTCGGACAGCCCGAGCCCGTAGTGCGGCGCGGTGTCGAAGTAGCGCAGGCCACCCGCCCAGGCGGTGTCGACGGCGGCGGCGAACTCCTCGTCGGTGGTGGCCCGGTAGAGGTTGCCGGCCTGCGCCGCGCCGAAGCCCAGCCCGGTGAGGCGTACCGCCGGTCGGCGCGGCAGGGGGCGGGCCCTCACGACGGCTCCTCCAGTCGGTAGGCCCGCCGGGCGGTGTGCCGCCAGATCGCCGCCCGCTCGTCGTCGCCGAGCGGGTCGAGCAGCTCGGCCAACGTGTCGACCCACCTGTCGTACCCGCTGGCGAGCAGGCAGACCGGCCAGTCGGAGCCGAACATCAGCCGGTCCGGGCCGAACGCGTCGAGGGCGTGCTCGACGGCCGGACGCAGGTCCTGCGGTGTCCAGGCTGACCGGTGCACCTCGGTGACCAGGCCGGAGAGCTTCGCCGTGGTGTTGGCCGCAGCGGCCAGGGTGCGCAGGTCGCGGGCCCAGTCGTCGAGGTCCGTCCCGCCGAGGGCGGGTTTGCCGAGATGGTCCAGGACGAACCGCACCCCGGGCAGGTCCCGGGCCAGCCGGCCAGCCGCGCCCAGTTGGTGCTGCCGGACGAGCAGGTCGAAGGCGAGACCGGCGGCACCCACCGCGGTGATCCCCCGCCGCACGTCGGGCCGGTCCAGGAACGCCGGGTCGGGCTCGTCCTGCACGCTGTAGCGGACGCCGACCAGCAGGTGGCCGCCGCGGGTCGCGCGCAGCCGGGCCAGCCGGTCGGCGACGTCCGGCGTCGTGACGTCCAGCCAGCCGACGACCCCCCGGACGAGCGGGTGGTCGGCGGCGACGCCCAGCAGGTCCACCGTCTCGGCCTCGGTGGAGTTGGCCTGCACCAGCACGGTCCCGGTGACCCCGGCGGAGCGGGTGACCCGGGCCAGGTCGGCCGGGGTGAAGTCGGCGTCGATGGCGGCCATGGTGGCCGGGTCGATCCAGGGCTGCGGGTGCCGGGCCCGGACCCAGAGGTGGTGGTGGGCGTCGACGGTCCCGGGGGGCGCGCTCACCGGCCCAGCCATCCGCCGTCGACGGGCAGCACGATGCCGTTGACGTAGTCCGAGGCCGGGGCGGCCAGGAACACCGTCGCGCCGGCGAGGTCGTCGGCGTCCCCCCACCGGCCGGCCGGGATGCGGGCCAGGATGGCCCGGTCGCGTTCCGGGTCCTCGCGTAGCGCCCGGGTGTTGTCGGTGGCGATGTAGCCGGGGGCGATGGCGTTGACGTTGACCCCGTGCGCCGCCCATTCGTTGGCCAGCGCCCTGGTCAGCCCGGCGAGGCCGGACTTCGCGGCGGCGTAGCCGGGGACGGTGATGCCGCCCTGGAAACTGAGCAGCGACGCGGTGAAGATGATCTTCCCGTGGCCGCGGGCCACCATCTCCCGGCCGATCTCCCGGCTCAGCACGAACTGGCTGGTCAGGTTCACCTCGATGACGTGGTCCCAGATCTCGTCGGAGTGCTCGGCCGCCGGGGCACGGGCGATCGTGCCGCCGTTGTTGACCAGGATGTCGACCGGGCCGAGGTCGTGCAGGTCGGCGACGAGCCGGCGGACCGCGTCCCGGTCGGCCAGGTCGGCACGCAGCGCGGTGAACGAGCGGCCCGCCGCGCGTACCCGCTGCTCCACCTCGCTGCCGGTGGCCTCCATGTTCGCCGAGACGCCGACGATGTCGGCGCCGGCGACGGCCAGCGCCTCGGCCATGGCCAGCCCGATGCCCCGGCGCGCGCCGGTCACCACGGCCGTGCGGCCGGACAGGTCGAACAGGGCGTTCACCGGTCGGCCTCCTGCCAGTCGAGCAGCACCTTCAGCACGCCGCCGCCCTCTTCCAGGGCGGTGAACGCCGACGCCGCCGCCTCGACGGGCACCACCCGGGAGATGAGCTGCCCGGCCGGCACCACACCGGAGGCGACCAGCCGGACCGCCTCCACCATGTCCTCGCGCTGGTAGAGCCGTGCGCCGAGCAGTTCCAGCTCGCGCCAGAAGACCCGGTGCAGGTTCACCGGCCGGGGCTGCGGGTGGATCGCCACCATGACCAGCCGGCCCCGGGTGGTCAGCACGTCGACGGCGGTGCCGACCCCGGCGGCGGACCCGGACACCTCGAAGGCCACGTCCGCGCCCGCGCCGTCGGTACGTTCGTCGACCAGCGCCACCACGTCGGTGCCGGCCGGGTCGACCGCGTCGATCCCGATCCCGGCGGCCACCGACCTACGGAACGGGTCCGGTTCGACGAGCAGGACCCGCGCGCCCCGGTGCCGGGCGACGGTGGCGACGAGCACACCGATCGGCCCGCCGCCGACGACCACCACCTGGTCGGCGTCGGTCACCCGGCCCCGCCGCACGTCGTGCACGGCGACCGCGACCGGCTCGACCAGGGCGGCCCGGTCCAGCGGGAGGTCGTCGGGGAGCGGCACCACCAGGTTGGCCGGGACCGTCCAGGAGGACTGCATCGCGCCCGGCGAGTCGACCCCGAGGAAGTCCATCGCGTGGCAGACGTGCGCGGTGCCCCGCCGGCAGGCGGCGCACCGGCCGCAGAACCGGGTCGGCATCACGGTGACCGGCTGGCCCACGGCGTAGCCGGTGACGCCCTCACCCACCTCGGCCACCCGGCCGGACATCTCGTGCCCGATCACCGCCGGCGGGCCCACCCGGGCATCCATGTCCCCGTGGTAGACGTGCAGGTCGGTGCCGCAGATCCCGGTGTAGGCCACCGCGATCCGCAGCTGGCCGGGCCCCGGCGGCTCCGGCGCGCGCCGCTGCACCTCCAGGTGCCTGGCGCTGCGGTAGACCACTGCCTTCATACGTGCTCCCTCGCGGTCGGGTCAGTGCGGGACGGCTGACGGCAGGCCGTCGTGGTGGTGCGTCGGGGCGTCGGGCAGCGGTGTGCCGTACCGCCCGGCCGGGATGGCGGCCGGGTCGGGCCCGGCCAGCAGCCGACGGCCGGCCCGTTCCGGCCGTACGTTGGGACCGTCCGGCGTCGGTACGTCGGAGCGGCGCGGGTAGCTGCCGATCTCCTCCTCGCAGACCGTGACGCCCAGCCCCGGCGTGTCGCCGAGGACGAACGCGCCGTCCTCGACGTGCAGGTCGCGGGTGATCCCGACCGGCGGGTGGAGGTCCTGCAACTCGCTGACCATGTGGTTGGGCACCGACGTGGCGGCGTGCAGCAGGCCGACGGGGTGGTTGCCGATCGGACTGACCGGCAGGTCGTAGGCGTGCGCCAGGGCGGACACCCGCAGGAAGTGGGTGACCCCCCACACCGCGGCCATCTGTACGACGTCGACCGCCGCCGCGGCGATCAGCGGCCGGTACTGCTCCAGGCCGGTGAGGTTCTCCCCGGTGGCCACCGACGCCCGGATCCCGCGCCCGACGACGGCCAGGCCCTCGGCGTCCCACCGGCGGACGGGCTCCTCGATCCAGACGAGGTCCAGGGTGCGTTCGAGTTCGCCGACGTGCCGGACGGCCTGCTTGCGGGTCCACGCCTCGTTAACGTCGAGCATCAGGCCCGGCCGCTGCCCCCGGCCGGCCTCGGTCAGCACCTCCCGGACCACGTGCAACCGGTGCCGGTCCCGCTCGATGTCGAGGCCGCCCTTGAGCTTGGCGGCCCGCAGCCCGTGCCGGGCGTACAGCTCGTAGGTGGCGGCGAGCGCGTCGTCGTCCAGGCCGATGTCCAGGCCGGAGGCGTAGGCGGGCACCCGCCTGTCGCGTCCGCCGAGCAGCCGCCACAGTGGTTGCCCCGCCGCTTGGGCCTTGATGTCCCACAACGCGGTGTCCAGCGCCCCGATGGTGCCGAACACCGAGCCGGCGTGGCCCGCCTTGAAGGTCTGCCGCAGCATCCGGTCGTAGAGGGTGGTCACCGCGCGGGGGTCCTCCCCGTCGATCGCGGCGAAGATCCGTTCGAGGTCGGTGTGCGGTCCGAGGCCGACGCCGGTGATGCCCTCGTCGGTCTCGACCAGGACGATCGGCACGGCGGTCACCCCGTCGGCGAACACGCCGTTGGCGTCGCCGACGGGCCGCCCCCAGTCCTGCACGGTGGTCAGGGTCCGGTATCCGGTGATCCGCATGTCAGCCCTTCGTGGCGCCGGCGGCCACACCGTCGGCGATCTGGCGCTGGAGGAAGAGGTAGATCACCAGGACGGGCACCGCGGCGATCAGCACCCCGGAGGCGAAGGTGGGGATGTCGTCGGAGTACTGGCCGCGCAGCGAGGTGACCCCGACCATCAGCGTGCGGTGTTCGGCCGAGGGCATCAGCAGCAACGCGATCAGCACGTCGTTCCAGCAGAACAGGGCGTCGAGGATGCCGACCGACAGCAGCGCCGGGGTGCCCAGCGGCAGCATGATCCGCCGGTAGACCCCGTAGACGCTGTTGCCGTCGATCCGGGCCGCATCGATGATCTCGGTCGGGATGGTCTTGTAGTAGCTGGTCATCAGAAAGATCGTGAACGGCAGGAACTGCGCCACGTAGGCCAGCACGAGCCCCGGGTAGGTGTCGACCAGGCCGGCGTCGGCCATCACCCGGGCCAGCGGCACCATGATCACCTGGAACGGCACGAACAGCGCCGCGAGGCAGCACAGGAAGAGCACCGACGAGCCCCGGAACCGGAGCTGGCTCAACGCGAAACCGGCCATCGAGCCGAACAGCAGCAGCAGGAGCACCGAGGCCGTCACCACGCCCACCGAGTTGGCCAGGTAGCGGGCCATCCCCACGCTGTTCCACGCCGCGCCGATGTTCTCGAAGCGTAGGGCGTCGGCCAGGGAGAACCGGTCGAGGACGTACTCGCGGCGGGTCTTCATGGCCACGTTGAGGGTGAACGCCAGCGGGTAGACGGTCGCCAGGGCCAGCACGGCCATCGGGAGGGCGAGCAGCCACCGCCCCCACCGCCTGTGGGACATCACGCCTCCCTCACCGCCCGCCGGAGCAGGCTGATCTGCAACAGCCCCACCACGAGCATGATGAGGAAGAGCACCGTCGAGGCGGCCGAGGCGAGCGCCGGCCGGTTCAGCTGCCCCTGCTGGATCCAGATGTAGTACTCCGGCAGGTAGGTGGAGCCCTCCGGGCCGCCGCTGGTCATCACGTAGAGCAGGCCGAACATGGAGGTCAGCATCCCGATCATCGTGGTGACGACGACGAACTGGATGGTGCGGGAGAGGCTGGGCACGATCACGTGCCTGATGGTCTGGGGCAGTGACGCGCCGTCCACCCGGGCGGCGTCCAGCAGGGAGGCGTCCAGGGTGGCGAAGCCGGCGAGGAACACCACCAGCGCCATCCCGAAGGTCGCCCAGACGTGCACCCCGACCACCACGAACATGGCCACGTCCGGGTCGCCCAGCCAGTCCACCGGCCCGAGGCCGGCCCCGCCGAGCACGGCGTTGAGCGGGCCGTCGAAGGCGAGCAGCAGGTTGAAGATGGCCCCGACGATGACCGGCGACAGCACGGCCGGGAAGAAGTAGACGCTGCGGTACAGCCGGTGCCCGGGGACCCGCAGGTAGATGAAGGTGGCCAGCAGGCCGGGAATCGCCACCGCCACCGGCAGCAGCAGCACGAGCAGCCCGACGTTGCGCAGCGCGCCCCGGAACAGGGGATCCCCGAACAGCTCCCGGTAGTTGTCCAGCCCCACCGCCAGCCCGTCGCGGTCGCCGTCGCCGGTGAAGGAGAAGTTGACCCCGAGCAGCAGCGGCCAGAACCGCAGCAGCAGCAGGATCAGCAGGGCCGGGGCGAGCAGCACGTAGGGGGCGAGACGCTCGGAACGTCGGCCGCCGCGACCGTGCGGCGGGGTGGCCCGCGACCCGGGCGCGGCCCGTCGCGGCGGGCCGGTGGGGGCCGGGCGGAGCGCCGGTGTCACCTCGTCGACCGGCACGGTTCAGCCGGCCTGGTCGGAGGCGGCCAGCTGCTTCACCGCCTCGTCGACGGTGACCGAGCCGCTCAACAGCTGCTGGGAGAGCCGGCCCATCAGGTCCAGGGTCTTCGAGGACAGCGCCACGTGCAGGGCGGGTTTGCCGGCCTTGAGGTCGGCGACGATGGTGGCCACCGCCGGGCCGCCCTGGGACACGTCGATGGTGGTGTCGGCGGCGATCGCACCGGCGTCGGCGTAGAACGACTTCAGCGCGTCGGTCGAGGTCAGCGAGCGCACCAGGTCGGCGGCGACCTTCGGGTCCTTCGTCCACCTGGCGACGCCGT
This sequence comes from Micromonospora humidisoli, assembly GCF_016900955.1. Lineage (NCBI taxonomy): Bacteria > Bacillati > Actinomycetota > Actinomycetes > Micromonosporales > Micromonosporaceae > Micromonospora > Micromonospora humidisoli. The sequence goes on along the minus strand of NZ_JAFEUO010000006.1, from coordinate 22,877 downwards.
ACCCGATGCCGCCGTCGAAGGGCAGGTTCGGGGTGGCACCGGGCTCGACGACCGGGGCGCGCATCACGCCCAGATTCTCGGCCGGGACGAACTCGCTGAAGTCCTTCCAGTGCCCCACGTCCGACATCAGGCCGATGACGTGGGCCGCCTTCGCGGCCTGGAAGATCGCGAAGGCGTCGTTGAACATGGCCGTCGAGTTCGCCCCGTCGCTGTTCAGCTTCGCGTCCTGGGTCTCCTTCCAGAGCGCGAAGATCCGCTTGACGTGGGGGGAGGTCCAGTCCCGCTTGCCGGCGATCCAGGCGTCCTGCTCCTGCGGGGTGAGCACGCCGGTGCCGAAGGCGGAGAGGAAGAACTGGATGCCGAAGCCCTCCTTGTTGCCGAGGGCCAGGCACTTCGTGCCGGTCCGCTGGGTGAGGGTGGCGCAGTTGGCGACGAACTCCGGCCAGGTGGTGGCCGGCTTGGCGGGGTCGAGGCCGGCCTTGGCGTAGAGGGTCCGGTTGTAGTAGATCGGGTGGCCCTGCAACGTGACCGGGCCGGCGTAGGTCTTGCCGTCCTTGCTGAACGCCTCCCAGCCGGCGAGCCGCTGCCGGTCCTCGGCCAGGTATTCGTCGAGGGGCAGCAGGGCGTCGGCCCGGTCCCGGAGCTGGCCACCGCCGTTGAACAGGATCACGTCCGGACCCTTGCCGGCCTGGATCGCCGTGCCGAGCAGCGTGTAGTACTGCTCGAAGGGCTGGGCGACGAACTCGACGGTGACGCCGGGGTGCTTGCGGGCGAAGTCGGCCTTCGCCTTCTGCAGGTACGCGGCTGAGGACGCCTCGCCGGACTTCCAGTCCCAGACCACCAGTTTCCCGTCCGCCCCGCCGGACGGGGATCGGGTTCCGCCGGCGCTGCCGCAGCCGGCCAGCGCCAGCGCCGCGACGAGGACGGCCGACCACACTGCTCGCTGCTTCATCGCTGCTCACCTTCGAACTCGGTCGATTGCGCTGATCGAGACGCATGAATTGACGAGAAAGTAACTCGTATGACGTATGACGTCAACAGTGGGACGTAGAATTCGCGGCAGTCAGGTCGTGGCGCGGTCCGCGGGAGTCACTGGAGGGGACATGACGGCACGGGAGGCAACCCTGAACGCGTCGACGCCACCGAGCTGGGCCCGACGACCGGCCAACCTCGCCACGGCGGTCACCGCGGAACTGGTGGAACGCATCGTACGCGGAGTTCACCCGCCCGGCGCCCCGCTGCCTCCCGAGCCGGCGCTGTGCGAGGCGTTCTCGGTCAGCCGCACGGTCGTCCGGGAGGCGGTCAAGATCCTCCAGGAGAAGGGCCTGGTGCAGGTCCGCCAGGGCAGCGGCACCATCGTCACCCCGCCGTCGATGTGGGACATGCTCGACGAGCTCGTGCTCGCCGCGACCATCGCCGAGGACGACAGCCTGACCATTCTCGACGACCTGGTGGCCACCCGGCGGGTGCTGGAGTCCGACATGGCCAACGTCGCCGCCCGGCTGGCCGACCAGGAGACCGTCGACCGGCTGCGCGCCCTGGTCGACCGGATGGACGAACTCGTCGACGACCAGGTCGCCTACCACGAGCACGACCGGGCGTTCCACGACGTGATCATGCAGGCGTCCGGCAACCGGATCGCCCGGGGCGTGGTGCGGTCGCTGGAGAGCCAGGTGGTCAACACCGCCCGCTACATGGGCCGGTCCGAGCGGGCGCTGTGCGTGGCGTCCAACCGGGGGCACCGGCGGATCTACGAGCGCATCGCGGCCCATGACCCGGACGGCGCGGCCGAGGCCATGGTCACCCACATCACCGAGGCCTGGCTGGTCCGGCGCGGCGGGCCGGACACCGGGCGGCTGGTGCGCTGACCCCCGGCGGCGGGTGGACCAACCCGTCGTTGCGGCGGACCGGCCCCGGCGGGGCGTCCGCGATGACGCCGAGGTAACCAACGAACGTCAATGGCTTGCGGGTGTTAACGATAACAAGATACCGTCGGCCGCGGGAGCGAAGGGCACGTCTCCCCCGCTCCACCCCCGGGATCCGGGCGGCGGAGCGGAGTGCGGGCACGGGCGACGTCGGTGGGACACCTCCGGGCACCTCCGTGGACGCTGCACGCCGCCGGGTCGCATCGACACCTCGACGTACCCGGATCCCCCGGCGCACGTCGTCCACCGCCACCGTGGGGTCCTGACGCGACCGCGCGCCGACCGCAGTGCCGTAGCCGGCCGACCGGGAGCGCGATCGCCGACCGTGACGCCACACCTGCGTACCCGCACGGCGGGCAACCCGGACGAGTTCCGACAGCACCGGCGCAGGGCCGGAGCGTCGGCGGAGTCCGGGGAGGCCACCGAGGCGTGACGCCCCACGACACGCATCGCCCACACTGGGAGGTACTGGTGAAACCCGCACTGCCACCGCTGACCCGACTTCGGCGTACCCTCGCCTGGCTGGCGGCCCTGCTCCTGGTCTCGACCCTGCTCCCGGCCGGCACCGCCAAGGCCGACAACCCCATCGTCCAGCACATCTACACCGCCGACCCGGCCCCGCTGGTGCACAACGGACGGGTGTACCTCTACACCGGCCACGACGAGGACGGCTCGACCTGGTTCACCATGAAGGAGTGGCGGGTCTGGTCCTCCGCCGACATGGTCAACTGGACCGACCACGGCTCGCCGCTCAACGTCGCCACCTTCAGCTGGGCCAAGGCCGACGCCTGGGCCGGCCAGGTCATCGCCCGCAACGGCAAGTTCTACTGGTACGTGCCGGTGACCGCGAAGTCGACCAACTCGATGGCCATCGGGGTGGCGGTCAGCGACAGCCCCACCGGCCCGTTCCGGGACGCCATCGGCCGGCCGCTGGCGGCCAACGGCGAGATCGACCCCACCGTCTTCATCGACGACGACGGGCAGGCGTACCTCTACTGGGGCAACCCCAACCTGTGGTACGTCAAGCTGAACGCCGACATGATCTCGTACTCCGGCAGTGTCACCAAGATCCCGCTGACCACCGCCGGATACGGCACCCGTAACGGCAACGCCACCCGCCCCACCCTCTACGAGGAGGGCCCCTGGGTCTTCAAGCGCAACGGGACCTACTACAACGTGTTCGCCGCCGAGTGCTGCTCGGAGTTCATCGGCTACTCCACGGCGCCCGGACCCACCGGGCCGTGGACCTACCGGGGCACGGTCATGCCCCGGCAGGGCGGCAGCTTCACCAACCACGCCGGGATCGTCGACTTCAACGGCGGGTCGTACTTCTTCTACCACAACGGCGCGCTGCCCGGCGGTGGCGGCTACACCCGGTCGGTCGCGGTGGAGAAGTTCAGCTACGGCGCCAACGGCACCATCCCGACGATCAACATGACCAGCACCGGTGCGCCGCAGATCGGCACCCTCAACCCGTACGTGCGGCAGGAGGCCGAGACCATCGCCTGGGGCTCCGGGATCGAGACGGAGGCGTCCAGCGAGGGCGGGATGAACGTCGGTTTCATCGAGAACGGCGACTACATCAAGGTCAAGGGGGTCGGCTTCGGCTCCGGCGCGACGTCCTTCAACGCCCGGGTGGCCTCGGCCGGCAGCGGCGGCACCATCGAGGTCCGGCTGGACAGCGCCACCGGCACCCGGGTGGCCAGTTGCTCCGTGCCGGTCACCGGTGGCTGGCAGAACTGGCAGACCGTCTCCTGTCCGGTGTCCGGCGCGACCGGCACCCACGACATGTACCTGCGGTTCACCGGCGGCAGCGGCACCCTGTTCAACGTCAACTGGTGGCAGTTCAGCGGCGGCGGCACCACGCCGACGCCCACCCCGACCACGACGCCCACCACGACGCCCACCGCGACCCCCACCCCCACCCCGACGACCCCGGCCCCGACGACGCCGGCTCCGACGACCCCCTCCGGGACGGCCTGCACGGCCACCAACACCGTGGTCAACACCTGGCAGGGCGGCTTCGAGGGCAAGCTGACCATCACCAACGGGTCCACCCCGATCACCGGCTGGCGGGTGTCGTTCACCCTGCCCAGCGGGCAGACGGTGGCCCAGGCGTGGAACGGCACCCTGACCCAGCAGGGCAACCAGGTGACCGTCACCAACGCCGCCTACAACGGGCAGCTCGGGGCGGGTGGCTCCACCACCGTCGGCTACATCAGCTCGACCACCGGCAGCAACCAGCCACCGACCGACCTGACCTGTACCCCCGCGTGACCCCGCCGCGCGGCTGACCGTTCCGCCGGCCCGCCCCGCCCCACCGGGGCGGGCCGGCACCCACCACCCGACACCACCGTCCGTACGACCATCCGGACGGGCGCTCGCCCGTGATCCGGTCCGCTGGAGGTTCCCATGTCCGTCCCGTCCCTCAACCGACGCCAGCTTCTCCAGGCCGCCGGCGCCACCGCGCTCGCCTCCGCCGCAGGTGGCACCCTGCTCGGGTCCGGGCCGGCCGGTGCGGCACTGGTGGTCCCCCCGGTCCGCGCCGACCTGGGCGTCTCGGCGTACCCGTTCGAGCTGGGTCAGGTCCGGTTGACCGCCGGCCGGCTGCTGGACAACCAGAACCGGACGCTGAGCTACCTGCGGTTCGTCGACGTCGACCGGATGCTCTACAACTTCCGGGCCAACCACCGGCTGGGCACCAACGGGGCCGCGACCAACGGGGGCTGGGACGCGCCGTCCTTCCCGTTCCGCACCCACATGCAGGGGCACTTCCTCACCGCCTGGGCGCAGGCGTACGCGGTGCTGGGCGACACCACCTGCCGGGACAAGGCCAACTACATGGTGGCCGAGCTGGCGAAGTGTCAGGCCAACAACGGCGCGGCCGGGTTCACCGCGGGTTACCTGTCCGGCTTCCCCGAGTCGGACTTCGCGGCGCTGGAGGCCCGGACGCTGTCCAACGGCAACGTGCCCTACTACTGCATCCACAAGACCCTCATGGGGTTGCTCGACGTGTGGCGCTACATCGGCAACACGCAGGCCCGCACGGTGCTGCTGGCGCTGGCCGGCTGGGTCGACACCCGCACGTCGCGGCTGAGCTACAACCAGATGCAGGCGATGCTGGAGACCGAGTTCGGCGGCATGAACGAGGCGCTGACCGACATCTACCAGCACACCGGCGACGGGCGCTGGCTCACCGTCGCCCAGCGGTTCGACCACGCGGGCGTGTTCAACCCGCTCGCCAGCAACTCCGACCAGCTCAACGGCAAGCACGCCAACACCCAGGTGCCCAAGTGGATCGGCGCGGCGCGGGAGTTCAAGGCGACCGGCACCACCCGGTACCGGGACATCGCCGGCAACGCGTGGAACATGACCGTCAACGCGCACAGCTACGTCATCGGCGGCAACAGCCAGGCCGAGCACTTCCGGCCGCCGAACGCGATCGCCGGGTACCTGACCAACGACACCTGCGAGCACTGCAACACCCACAACATGCTCAAGCTGACCCGGGAGCTGTGGCTGCTCGACCCGAACCGGGTCGCGTACTTCGACTTCTACGAGCGTGCCCTGCTCAACCACGTCGTCGGCGCGCAGAACCCGGCCGACGGCCACGGCCACGTCACCTACTTCACCCCGCTCAAGCCGGGTGGCCGCCGGGGCGTCGGCCCGGCCTGGGGCGGCGGCACCTGGAGCACCGACTACAACTCGTTCTGGTGCTGTCAGGGCACCGGCATCGAGGCGAACACCAAGCTGATGGACTCGATCTACTTCTACAACGACACCACGTTGACGGTGAACCTGTTCGTGCCGTCGGTGCTGACCTGGTCGCAGCGCGGGATCACGGTCACCCAGAGCACCAGCTACCCGGCCAGCGACACCAGCACGCTCACCCTCTCCGGGTCGATGAGCGGCTCGTGGAGCATCCGGGTCCGGATCCCGGCCTGGGCCACCGGCGCGACGATCGCCGTCAACGGCGAGACGCAGGGCGTCGCCACCACCCCCGGCAGCTACGCCACGGTCACCCGCACCTGGGCGGCCGGGGACACCGTCACCGTACGGCTGCCGATGAAGGTCGTCGTGCAGCCGAGCAACGACAACGCCAACGTCGCGGCCCTCACGTACGGCCCGGCGGTGCTCGCCGGCAACTACGGCAACACCGGCCTGAGCGCCCTGCCGTCGTTGAACACCTCGTCGGTGACCCGGACGAGCACCAGCACCCTGGCGTTCACCGCCACCGCGAACGGCTCCACGGTCAACCTCGGGCCGTTCTACGACGCGCACGGCTTCAACTACACCGTCTACTGGAGCACCAGTGGCGGCAGCACCGGCGGCAGCACCCGGATCGTCAACGTGGGCAGTGGCCTGGTTCTCGGCATCCAGAACATGTCCACCGCCGACGGCGGGCTGGCCCTGCAGTGGGGTGACACCGGCACCGCCGACCACAACTGGGTGGTGGTGACCGACGGCGACGCGGTCCGGTTCCGCAACGTCAACAGCGGCAAGGTCCTCGGCGTGGAGAACATGTCCACCGCCGACAACGCCCGCGTGCTGCAGTGGGCGGACAACGGCACCGCCGACCACCGGTGGACCCTGCTGAGCCAGGGTGACGGCACCTACAAGATCCGCAACGTCAACAGCGGGAAGCTGCTCGGCATCCTCAACGGCTCGACCGCCCAGGGGGCGCAGGCCGTGCAGGACTCCGACAACGGCAGCGCGGACAACCGCTGGCGGTTCGTCGCCAACCCGTAGGGACCACCGCCGGTCCCGCACCGCTGGCGAGACGGTGCGGGACCGGCGGTGCAGCGGACGGGGCCGCCCCTGCGAGGGGGCGGCCCCGTCGTGTGCGTGCCGGCCGACGGCCCGACGCGGCGGGCCGCCCGCACCGACCGGCCCGCGTGGCGGTGCCGACGGTACGGGCGGCCCGGTTGCTCCGCTGCCGCGCCCCGGGTCGGGTCAGGGGGTGCTGAGCTGGAACTGACGGATCGTGCTGGTGCCGCCGAGGGCCTGGGTGGCGTGGTTGAACAGGGCGAACCGGTAGCCCATGAAGAACTGCCAGGTGCTGTCGAGGGTCAGCGCGTTGCCCAGCGCGGTGAAGGTGACCCCGTCGGTGCTGTAGGAGAACCGGGCCTGCCGACCGGAGCCGGGACGGATGTCGGCGGTGGCCCGCAGCCAGATCCGGCCCCCGCTGACCGGGGCGGATGCTATCTCGGTGCCGGTGTTGGTGGTCCGCCAACTGCCGTCCATGGTGAGGTTGTTGGTCATCGACACCCGGGTGGCCCCGTTGTCGCGCCGGACGCCGATCCAGGCCGACGAGTTGCGGAGCACCGCCAGCCCGGTCCGGTCGCCGTCGCGCAGCGCCGAGTAGTCGAGTTCGACGGTGGCGGTGGAGGTCGGCCCCTGGATCCGGTGGGTGACCGTGTTCCGGGCGCTGTACAGGTCGTTGGTGACGGTGGCGGTCTGCAGGCGCAGGCCGTTGTTGACCGACCACTTGGTGTTGTCCGGGTTGTGGTTCCACTCCCACTGCGGGCCGAGGGTGCTGCCGCTGAAGGTGTCGGTGCCGGTCAGCGGCTTGACCGGTCGGGTCGGCAGCGGGTTCGGGTACGAGGCGCCCCAGCCGCCGTTGACCGTCTGGATCTGCGGCCAGCCGTCGGCGGTCCAGGTGATCGGGGCCAGTGCCGGTACCCGCCCACCGGGGTAGGCGTCGACGAACGACATGTAGTACCACTGGCCGGCCGGGGTCTGCACCAGGCCGCCCTGGTGCGGCACGCCGCCGCCGGAGATCGGGCCCGGCATGTTGAGCAGCACCTGACGCATCTCGTACGGGCCGAACGGGCTCGACGACTTCAGCACGTACTGCCCGTTGGCCGGCCGGGTGAGCCAGATGTAGTAGCTGCCGTTGCGCTTGTAGAACCGGGCCCCCTCCAGGGTGCCCACGCTCGACGGGGTGGAGAACACCTGCTGGCTGCGGACCTCGCTCTTGCCGTCCGCCGACAGCTGCGCCACGCTGATCTGGGTGTTGCCGTAGGCGACGTACATGGTGTCGTTGTCGTCGACCAGCATGCCGGCGTCGTAGTAGCACTTGTTGATGGTGGAGTGCTGGTTCCAGGCCCCGTCGACGGCGGTGGCGGTGTAGATGTAGGTCTTGGCGAAGTCGATGCAGCCGGCCCAGTAGTAGGTGCGGTTGCTCGGGCGGTAGTTCAGCGTCGACGCCCAGATCCCGTTGACGTACGCCCGAGCGCCGGACATGTCATATTTGGCACCGAAGTCCAGCTTGGGCACCGAGTGACCGGCGAACTCCCAGTTGACCAGGTCGTACGAGCGCAGGATCGGGGCGCCGGGCGAGTAGTGCATGGTCGAGGCGGACAGGTAGAACGCGTCGCCGACCCGGATGATGTCGACGTCGGCGAAGTCCTGCCACACCACCGGGTTGGTGAACGAGCCGCTCGCCGGGGGTGTGGTGGGCGGCGGCGTGGTCGGGGTGGTGCCGCCGTCGACCCGGACGAGCTGCCACTGTTGGTTGGTGCCGCCCCAGTCGGTGTACTGGACGATGTTGCCGCCGTCGGCGGTGGAGGCGTTCTGCACCTCGACGGCCTTGCCGCTGTTGCGGTTGAGCAGCCGGACGTAGCCGTCGGCCGAGTCGGCCAGCCGGAACTGCTGGTTGGTGCCGTTGCCGTCGGTCCACTGCACGATCGACGCGCCGTCGGCGGTGGAGAGGTTGTAGACGTCGAGGACCTTGCCCGACAGCCGCGACTTCAACCGGTAGTAGCCGCCGCCGGAGTCGACGAACTGCCACTGCTGGTTGGTGCCGTCGCCACGGGTCCACTGGGTGATCCGCGCGCCGTCGTTGGTGGCGAAGTTGTACACGTCCAGCGCCTTGCCGCTGTTGCGGTTGACCAGCACGTACCAGGCGGTGGTGTCCACCGTGGCCGCCGCCGCCCCGGTCGACTGGACCACGACGAGCCCACCGCCGACCAGCAGCGTCATCAGCGCGGCGACGACCCGTGACCACCAGCCGCGCCGTCGCCGGACCGTGACCGGCACCTGTCCCATGGCTACCATGACCCTCCCTCACCAACGGTCGATCGACGGTGGCCCCGGGTCCGGCCCGGGGCCACCGTCGTCGCATTGTTCGAAGCCTGCCGATGTCAACGTTCACTCGGCGGCGCGTCCGCGATGGCGCCCGACGCGGCGCAGCGATGGGTCGGGGCTGCCGACCAGCCGCTGCGGGAACGGCTTCAGCTATCCATAGACTGTGAGCGATAACATGATGCTCGTCAAGCTGAAACAGCGCGGACACGATCGACTAGCGCAAATGCCGACACCCCGGGTCGGGTCGGAACTGTCCGACCCGACCCGGGATGTCCGGGCGAGGGGGTACGACGCGGCGGGTGCCGCGGCACCGGTCAGCGGGAGGCGCCGGCGCGACGCTTGTTGTAGACGTCGAAGGCCACGGCGACGAGCAGCACCAGGCCCTTGACCACCGACTGGATGGACTGGTCGATGCCCATGAGCTGCATCCCGTTGCTCATCACCGCCATGATCAGACCGCCGACCATCGCGCCGACCACGGTGCCGACCCCGCCGGTGACCGCCGCGCCGCCGATGAACGCGGCGGCGATCGCGTCGAGCTCGAACATGTTGCCGGCGGCGGGCTGTGCGCCGTTGGAGCGCGAGGAGTAGATCACCCCGGCCACCGCCGCCAGGAAGCCCATGTTGACGAACATCCAGAAGTTGACCGTGCGCACCTTGACCCCGGACAGCATCGCCGCCGAGAGGTTGCCGCCGATCGCGTAGACCTGCCGGCCGAAGACGGTACGCCGGGTGAGCAGGCCGTAGACCAGCACCAGCGCGGCCAGGATGATCAGGACGATCGGCAGGCCCCGGGCGTGCGCCAACTGCCAGGCGAAGTACATGATGACCGCGCCCACCAGCACCACCCGGGCGACGAACAGCGGGAACGACTCCACCGGCTGCTGGTAGCGGACCCGGGCCACCCGGGTCCGGAAGCCGCTCACCGCGTAACCGGCCACCGCGATCACGCCGATCAGCAGGGTGAACGCGTCGAAGCCCTCCCCGCCGAGCAGGCCGTTGAGGAACCCGGCCGCGACCTGCTGGTAGTCGGCGGGGAACGGGGACAGCGAGATGTTGTCCAGCACCCGCAGGGTCAGGCCCCGGAACAGCAGCATGCCGGCGAGCGTCACGATGAAGGCCGGGATGCCGGCGTACGCCACCCAGAAGCCGTGCCACGCGCCGACCGCGACCCCGACGGCCACCGCGGCCAGGATGCCCACCCACCAGGGGAAGCCCTCCCGGATCACCAGTACGGCGGAGACCGCCCCGGTCAACGCCACCACCGAACCCACCGACAGGTCGATGTGCCCGCCGATGATGATGATGACCATGCCGATCGCCAGCACCAGGATGTAGGAGTACTGGAGCACGATGTTGGTGATGTTGCCGGGGCTCAGCGACACCCCGTCGGTGAGCACGGCGAAGAGCCCGACGATGACGACCAGGGCGACGTAGATGCCGCTCTGCCGCAGGTTGTTCATGACCAGCGCCCGCAGGTCGCTGGTGCCGGCGTGCAGGGCGACGCCCGGGCTCTTCCCGGTGGGCGGCGGGGACGGCGGCGATGAGGTCTTGACGCTGGTCATCCCACGCGCTCCTTGTCCTTCGTCATCAGATCCATGAGGTTCTCCTGGGTCGCCTCGGCCACCGGCACCTGGCCGGTGATCCGGCCGGCGGCGAGGGTGTAGATGCGGTCGCACATGCCGAGCAGCTCCGGCAGCTCCGAGGAGATCAGGATCACCGCCTTGCCCTCGGCGACGAGCCGGTTGACGATCGTGTAGATCTCGAACTTCGCCCCGACGTCGATCCCCCGGGTCGGCTCGTCCAGGATCAGCACGTCGGGGTTGGTGAACAGCCACTTCGACAGGACGACCTTCTGCTGGTTGCCGCCGGAGAGCTTGCCCACCACGGCCATCACGCTGGTCGTCTTGATGTTCATGTCGCGCCGGCTCTGCTCGGCGACCTTGATCTCCTCGTTGCCGTTGACCCAGCCGAGGCGGGCCAGCCGGCCCAGCGCGGCGGCGGAGACGTTGCGCCGTACGTCGTCGATGAGGTTGAGACCGAACCGTTTGCGGTCCTCGGTGACGTAGGCGATGCCGTGCTCGATGGCCTCCGCGACGCTGTTCGCCCGGACCTCCCGGCCCCGCACGAACAGCCGGCCGCGCACGTCCCGGCCGTACGAGCGGCCGAACACGCTCATCGCCAGCTCGGTACGCCCGGCGCCCATCAGCCCGGCGATGCCGACCACCTCACCGGCGCGGACGTCCAGGCTGGCGTCGTCGACGACGAGCCGGTCCTGGGTGGGGTGGCGCACGCTCCAGTTCTCGATGCGCAGCACCTCCTCCCCCGGTGACGAGACCCGGTCGGGATAGAAGCTGTCCAGGTCCCGGCCGACCATGCCCCGGATGATCCGCTCCTGGGTGACCTCCCCGGAGGCCAGCGAGAGGGTCTCCACGGTGCGCCCGTCCCGGATGACCGTGGTCGCGTCGGCGATCGCGGTGACCTCGTTGAGCTTGTGCGAGATCAGGATGCAGGTGATGCCCTGACCCTTCAGCCGGCGCAGCAGGTCGAGCAGGTGGGCGGAGTCGATGTCGTTGAGCGCGGCGGTCGGCTCGTCCAGGATGAGCAGCCGGACCTTCTTGGACAGCGCCTTGGCGATCTCGACCAACTGCTGCTTGCCGACGCCGAGCTGGATGACCGGGGTGACCGGGTTCTCGTGCAGGCCCACCGAGGCCAGCAGCTCGGCGGCCTCGGCGTTGGCGCGGTTCCAGTCGATGAGGCCACCCGGGCCGCGCCGCTCGTTGCCGAGGAAGATGTTCTCGGCGATCGACAGGTGCGGCACCAGGGCGAGTTCCTGGTGGATGATGACGACGCCCTGGGACTCGCTGTCGCGGATGCCCCGGAAGTGCACCGGCTTGCCGTCCAGCACGATCTCGCCGTCGTACGACCCGGTCGGGTGCACCCCGGAGAGCACCTTCATCAGGGTGGACTTGCCGGCGCCGTTCTCGCCGCAGATGGCGTGGATCTCTCCCCGGCGCACCGCGAGGGAGACGTCGGCCAGCGCGGTCACCCCGGGGAAGGTCTTCGTGATGCGTCGCATCTCGAGGATGGTGTCGTCCATGGTCAGCGTCCTGATCGTCGAAGCCTGAGGCGGGCTCACGATGCGTCGGGCGCGGCGGCCGGTGACCGCCGCGCCCGACGACCGACTTACTTCTTGGCCTGACCGGCGGCGACCTCGTCGGCCGACCAGTAACCGGAGTCGACGAGCACCTTGGTGATGTCGTCCTTGTAGACGGTCTCGATCGGCAGCAGGTACGACGGGACGACCTTGACCTTGTTGTTGTAGGTCGTGGTGTCGTTGGCCTGCGGCTCCTTGTCCTGCAGGAACGCCTCGGCCGCGATCACGGCCTGCTCGGCGAGCAGCCGGGTGTCCTTGAAGACGGTCGAGCTCTGCACCCCGTCGTTGATCAGCTTGACCGAGGCGATCTCGGCGTCCTGACCGGTCACCACGGGCAGCTTCTTGGCGCCCTTGCCGTAGCCGGCGTTCTGCAGGGCGGTGATGATGCCCCGGGAGATGCCGTCGTACGGCGACAGCACCCCGTTGACCACGGTGCCGTCGTTGTAGCCGGAGGTGAGCAGGTCCTCCATCCGCTTCTGCGCGGTCTCCTGCTGCCAGCGCAGGATCGCCGCCTGCTCGATGCGGGTCTGGCCGGACTTGACCTTCAGCGTGCCGTTGTCCATGAACGGCTTGAGGGTGTCCATCGCCCCGCCCCAGAAGTACTGGGTGTTGTTGTCGTCCAGCGAGCCGGCGAACAGCTCGACGTTGAACGGGCCGGTCGCGGTGCCCTTGCCGCCGTCCTTGGTCTGCAGGCCGAGGCCGACCAGCAGGGCGGTCGCCTGGGCGACGCCGACCTTGTAGTTGTCGAAGCTGACGTAGAAGTCGACGTTCTTGTTGCCCAGCAGCAGCCGGTCGTAGGAGATGACCGGGATCTTCGCGGCGGCGGCGGCGTCCAACTGGCCGCTGAGCGCGGTGCCGTCGATCGCCGCGATGATCAGGACGTCCGCGCCCTGGGTGATCATCTGGTCGACCTGCTGGGACTGGGTGGGGATGTCGTCGCCGGCGTACTGGAGGTCGACCTTGTAGCCCTTGGCCTCCAGCTTCTCCTTGACCGCCTTGCCGTCGGCGATCCACCGCTCCGAGGTCTGGGTCGGCATGGAGACGCCGATGGTCAGGTCGGCGGGCTTCTTGTCGCTGGTGTCACCGCCGCTGCCGGCACCCCCGCCGCTGCACGCGGCCAGGCTGAACGCCAGTGCCGCGCCGCCGAGCGCGACCAGGAATTTCCTGCGCACAGGTTTCTCCTCTCCGGAACTCCCGCCGACTGCGGGGACCACCTGTCACCTTTCGGGGTAGTGTTAGCGCTCACATCGCCGCCGTCAACAGTCCCCCGGAAATCCGGACGTCACGGTCTCGTAACGGGGCACACCGCGTGGATCACCCGCCCGCCGGGCCCGACCGACCGCCGGGGCCCTGGCCAGCGAACCGGTTCGCGGTACCCCGCACCGGAGGCCGACCACCGGGCCGGGGCACGCCGACGCGATCGTCACGCCAGGTTTCCGGCTTGTTACGGGCTCGCCATTGACACGACGCGGGCCGACGACCATGCTCTGCTAAATCAGTTTAGCGACCGTCCTTTCTGCACAGTCGGTCGACGCCGGGCCGGACCCGACCCGGCGACCGGCGAGCCGGACCAACCGGCGTCGGGCGGCCGTGTCCCCAGGAAAGGACCCGGATGAGACTGCGCACCGGACTGATCCCGCTCGTCACCACACTCGCGCTGGTCGCCCCCGCCGGCGTCGCGTACGCCGCGCCCGACGCCGACCGCGGCGGCCGGGACGCGATCCGCAGCATCACCCCGATCACCACCGTCTACACCTACGGCCAGAAGGTCTCCGCGGTGGCCGTCGAGTACGGCGCGACGGTCAACCCCCGCACCCTGGACAACGGCACCTTCACCGTGGCCGACACGATCTACAACTTCCGCTTCAACCCCATCGAGGACCTGCCGAAGCTCGCCGACCGCACGGTCACCCGCACCTACACCAACAGTGCGCCGGCCCTGCGCCCCGACCACCGCTCGGCCCCCGGCCGGTACGTCATCGTCGAGCTGGACCCGGCCGACCCCGGCGGCTGGACGGTCATCGTCTCCAAGTGCCCGACGTTCCTCTGCTCGGTGAAGGTCAACCCCGAGCTGCCCACCCGGGTGGTGCAGCGCAAGGACGTGCACGCCCAGCCCGGCCGGGACCTCGGCAGGGGCCCGGTGCTGGCCAGGGCGACCCCGGGTGAGTCCCGGCCGGTCACCGAGCCGCCTGTCGACCGCGAGGTCGACGCGTTCCGCTCCGGCTCGTTCGTCAGCGCCGGCACCGTGCTGCCCTACCACTACCGGCTGCCGCGCGACTACCGGCCGGGCCGCAGCTACCCGCTGATGGTCGTCCTGCCCGGTCACGGGATGGGCTGGGACGGCGACAACCTCGGCGTCCAACTCGCCGCCGACATCCCGGCGACCGCCTGGTCGCAGCCGGGCTGGACCGGCAGCCGCGAGGACGTGATCGTGCTGGCCCCGCAGCACCAGCGGGTCGGCGGCGTGGCCGAGGCCGACCTGCTGGTCAAGCTGCTCGACAGCTTCGTCGACGAGTACGCCGTGGACCGCCGCCGAGTCTACGCGACCACCGTGTCGTACGGCTCGCAGCTGCTGTGGGAGGCGTTCGCCAAGCGGCCGGACCTGTTCGCCGGCGGGCTGGTCACCGGGGGTTTCCCGGTCGACGCCGGCCAGGCCACCGCGATCGCCGCCGCCGGGGTACCGGTCTGGATCACCCACGGCGAGCACGACCACCTGCTCCCCGTCGCAGGCGCCCGCAACTCCGCGACCGCGCTGCGGCAGGCGTACGAGTCCCGGGGCAGGACCCCGGCGCAGATCGCCGACCTGGTCCGCTACACCGAGTACGCCGACTCGGCGTTCACCCTCCCGGACTACCACGCCGCGTTCGGGCCCACCTACGAGGACGGCCGCATCCTGCGCTGGCTGCTGGCCCAGCGCAAGCCGGCGCCCACCGGCCGCTGAGCCGGCGCGGCGGCCGACGGCAGCGCGCCCCGGGTGTCCCTCGTCGGGACGCCCGGGGCGCGACGCGTCGGGTCCGGCCGGTCAGTCGTCCAGGCAGGACCGCAGGGCGGCGGTCAGCAGGTTGGCGCGTTCGTCACCCATGCCCTGCATCTGGTTCACCACGTAGCCGAAGCCGACCTGGTGGGCGTCGTCGCCGAAGCCGAGGTTGCCGCCCGCGCCGTCGTGGCCGAAGCTGCGCTCGGACAGCAGCGGCCGGGCCGGCGGGGAGTGCAGCAGGAAGCCGGTGCCCCAGCGCTGGCCGGTGTCCGGTGGCCCGTGCCGCTGCTGGCCCCGGGACCGTACGACGGTCGCGTCGTCGATCGACGCCGGCTCGAGCACGGGCGGGCCCACCACCGGCGACACGCAGGCGGCGTAGAGGCGGGCCAGCCCGTCGGCCGTGCTCACCGCGCCCGCGCCCGGGATGCCGGCGGCCTGGATGGCGGGGTCGTTGAAGCTGACCAGGCCGGTGTCGTCGGCGGGGAACGCGAATGCGCCGCCCATGGTGATTCCCCGGTCGGCCACCGGGTCGACGAACGGCTCCGCCTCGGGCGGCGGGGCGATGTTCCAGGCGACCGTGTCCCGTTCGGCGGCCGGTAGCCCGAGCCAGGTGCGCAGGCCCAGCGGCGTCGCCAGGGCGTCCCGGAAGAACGCGCCGGGAAGCTGGCCGGTGATCCGGTGGATCACCTCGCCGATCAGCCAACCGTAGGTCATCGGGTGGTAGCTGTGTGCGGTGCCCGGCTCCCACAGCGGGGCCTGGGCCTCGATCGCCGTGATCACCGGGTCCCAGGCGAGCACCTCGTCGAGGGTCAACGGGCGGTCGAGCGCGGGCAGGCCGGACTGGTGGGTGAGCAGCCAGCGCACCGGGATGTCGGCCTTGCCCTGCTGGCCGAACTCCGGCCAGTAGCGGGTGACCGGCGCGTCCAGGTCGAGCCGGCCCTGCTGCACCAGCAGGTAGGCGCAGATCGCCAGGATGCCCTTGGTGCAGGAGTAGACGACGACCGGGGTGTCGGCCGTCCAGGGCCGGCCGGTGCGCGGGTCGGCCGTCCCGCCGTACAGGTCGACGACGCGTCGGCCGCCGACGTAGACGGTGACCGCCGCGCCGACCTCCCCCCGGTCGGTGAAGTTCTCGCGGAAGACGTCGGCCACCCGCCCGTACCGTTCGTCGGCGTCGCCGTGGATCTGCGGGGCCACTGCTATCCCTTCAGAGAGCCCTGGATCAGGGCCTTGATGAACTGACGCTGGAAGATCAGGAAGACGATCAGGGTCGGGGTGAGGATCAGCAGCGAGCCGGCGCACAGCAGCACCAGGTCGGTGCCCCACTGCCCCTGGAACGCCCCGAGCGCACCCGCCATCGTCCGCTTGGCCGGGTCGTCGACCAGGACGATGGCCAGCAGGAACTGGTTCCACGTCCAGAGGAACATCAGGATGGTCAGCGACGCGATGGCCGGCCGGGCGAGCGGCACCTGGACCCGCCAGAACAGCTGCCAGGTGGTGCTGCCGTCGACCCGGGCCGCCTCGGACAGCTCGACCGGCACGTTGCTGAAGTGCGCCCGCATCCAGAACACCGCGAACGGCATGTAGAGCCCGATCAACGGCAGGATGATCGCCCAGCGGGTATTGAGCAGGCCGAGATCCTGCATCTGGTAGTACAGCGGGGTGACCACCGCCTCGAACGGCAGGGTCAGGCCGAGCAGCAGCAGGGCGAACACGATCCGGCCGCCGGGGACCCGGAGCTGGCCCAGCCCGAAGCCGGCCATGGTGGCGATCAGCACCGAGACCGGCACCACCCCGGCCACGATGAGCAGGCTGGAGCGCAGCAGCGCGCCCATGTTCGCCACCGTGAAGGCGTCGGCGAAGTTGCCCCACTGCGGGTCCGACGGCCAGGCCAGGCCGCTGGGCACGGTGCCCCGGGGTTGCAACGCCGCGGAGAGCATGCTGACGAACGGCAGCAGGGTGACCACGACCAGGACGAGCAGGAAGACCCGGCCGGTCAGGTTCTCGCGCCGGCTCAGGTTCATGACTTGTCCCCCCGGGTCAGTCGCTGGATCGGCAGCACGCAGAGCAGCACCAGCAGCATCAGCACGACGGCCAGCGCCGAGGCGAGACCGACCTGCCGCTGCGAGAAGGCCAGCCGGTAGATCTCCAGGCCGGGCACCGTGGTCTGCAGGCCGGGGCCGCCGCTGGTCGAGATGTAGACGATGTCGAAGCTGGCCAGGGCGGCGATGATGGTCACCGTGAGGCAGACGCCGATCTCCTGGCGCAGGCTGGGCAGGGTGACGGCGAAGAACTCGCGGACCGGGCCGGCGCCGTCGAGGCGGGCCGCCTCGTACAGCGCGGGGTCGATCTTGCTCATGCCGGTGACAAGCAGGATCGTGCAGAGGCCGAGTAGCACCCAGGCGCCGATGACACCGACGGCGGGCAGCGCGGTGTCGAAGTCACCGAGCCAGGCGCGGGCCACCCCGCCCAGGCCGACCGCACGCAGCACCTGGTTGATCAGCCCGTTCGTCGAGAGCAGCCAGCTCCACGCGATGCCCGCCGCGACCAGCGGGATGACCTGGGGCAGGAACAGCACCGTGCGGACGACGGTGCCGAACGCGCCGGTGGTGATCCGGCGGACCAGGCTGGCCACCAGCAGGCCGAGCGCGACCGGGACGAAGCTGAAGAAGACGATCAGGACCAGCGCGTTTCCGATGATCTTCAGCAGGTCGCTGTCGGTGAACACGGTGAGGTAGTTGTCCAGCCCGGCCCAGCGGGCCACCCCGATGCCGTTCCAGTTGTAGAACGAGTACTGGATGGTGAGCGCGAGCGGGCGCAGCACGAACACCGCGTACATCAGCACGGCGGGCAGGACGAAGAGCCAGCCCGTCCCGCCCGCGCGGGCCCACCGTTTCCGGGGGGCCCGCGCGGCGGAGGGACGGGTGGGACGGGTCGGTGTGGACACCGGCCCGCCCCGCCCGGCCGGTGCGCTGCCGAGGGCAGACGTCATCGGGACAGTTCCTTCGCGTACTCGGCCTGGACCGCCTTCACGTACCCCTCGGGGGTCTGCTGACCGGCGATCAGCTTCTGCATCTCGGGGGTGATCGCCGCGGCGAAGATGCCACCGGTGGCGTTGGCGGTGAAGTCCACCGCGCCGTTCTCCTCGCCGAGCTGCTGGGAGGCCTTGAGCGTCTCGGCGAGCACGGTGCCGGGGGCGGCGGCGGGCACGGGCAGGTCGCTCGGGCCACCGGGGCTGGAGCCGCCGATCTTGACCGCGATCTCGCGGGCGGTGGCGTTGGTGTGCGCCCAGTTCAGGAAGTACGCGGCGGCGTCGGGGTTCTTGGCCTTGGCGCCGATGCCGAAGGTGTTCGGGGCGGACATCGCCACGTGCTTGCCGCCGGCCGACTCGGTCGGGAACAGGAAGAAGCCGACGTTGCCCGGCATCGTCTTGTCGAGGTTGGCCGACTCCCAGTCACCGTTGAACATGAACAGGCCGTTGTTCTTCTGGAACTCGCCCACCATGCTCGCGTAGTCCAGCGCGTTGGCGTCCTTCGGGAAGTAGCCGGCCTGGGCCCACTTCTGGATGGTCTGGGTGGCCTTGAGCGCGGCCGGGGTGTCGAACGTCGCGCCCGGCTTCTGGAAGATCCAGTCGGCCACCTGGGCCGGGTCGCCGAACTGGTTCTGCAACGCCTGGTGCGGGAAGTTGATGCCGGCGGTGTTCTTGTTGAACTGCATGATCGGCTGCACCCCGGCCGACTTGGCCTTGGCCAGCAGCTCCTCGAACTCGGCGATGGTGGCCGGCGGCTGGGTCATCCCGACCTGCTCGGCCAGCTTCTTGTTGTAGAACACCCCGGTGACGCTGTAGCCGAGGCCCATCCCCCACAGCGACCCGGTGCCCCGGGTGGTGCCGCCGTCGCCGACCCGCAGCTGCACCAGCTGGGAGGCGGGGAACTTGTCCCAGCCGTACGCGTCGAAGTACGGGTCGAGGTTCTTCAGCAGGTCGTCCTTGACCAGGTCGACCATCGTGGGGAGCCGGATGATGTCGGGCGAGTTGTCCGAGGCCATCACCCGGGGCGCGTTCTCCACGATCACCGTGAACTGGTCCTCGCGGATGTTGAACTTCACGTTCGGGTGCTGCTTGGTGAACTCGTCGGCCAGCGCCTTGGCCAGCGGGAAGCCGGTCTCGGCGTACATCTCCAGGGTGATCGGGTCGCTGCCCAGCTCGGTGCTGACGATGGCGTCGCCGCCGGTGCTCGGCGCGTCGTCGGCCCCGGGGGCGCTGCACGCCGTCGCGGCCAGCCCCAACGCCAGGACGGGGGCCAGGAGCGCCGTCCGGCGGGAGAACCTTGCCAGTGGTGTAGCCAATTGAGGACTCCTCGACTCTTCCGTGCGTGCCCCGGCGGCAGTGCGGGCCGGGTCGGCAGACCGTCACGGTGGGTGACCAGCCGCAACAGTACGTCGCCGTCGGCGTGCCGCCGCAGCACGCGATGTCGTTACCGATGACCATGCCGAGGGTCACCGAGGGTGCCACCCGACCTGCCAAAAGTAGCCGCTAAACTGATTTAGCAGAGCATGCGCGCGGCGACCTGAGCTGTCAAGAAGCAAACGGCAACGGTCGGGAAACATCCGGTTCACGCTCGGCCGCCCGCCCCACCGGCCGTCGCGGGTGGTGACCGACACACACTCCGGGTGACCACCGCCACCGGGCCGGGGTCGGACCACGCATCATGATGGGCGGGAGCGGCGGACGCGATGCCGCCGGCGATTCGGAGGACTGATGGGCCGCAACAGAGCAACCCTGGCCGACGTCGCGCGGCGGGCCGGGCTGTCCAAGACCGCCGCGTCGATGGTCCTCAACGGCCGGGAGGGCACCCGGCTGTCGGCCGAGGCGCACCAGCGCGTCTTCGCCGCCGCCGAGGAACTCGGCTACCGGCCCAACCTGGCGGCCCGCAGCCTGCGTACCCGCAAGACCGCCACCATCGCGTTCGTCTCCGACATCGTCGCCACCACCCGGTTCGCCGGCGGCCTCATCCGGGGCGCGCTCGACGCGGCCCGGGAGCGGGACCACGTGCTGCTCATCACCGAGACGCAGGGCGACGCCACCTTCGAGCAGTACGCCATCGAGGCGATGCTCGACCGGCAGGTCGACGGCGTGATCTACGCCGCGATGGCCACCCGCCGGCTGACCGTGCCCCCGGCCATCCTCGGCGGCCCGGTGGTGCTGCTCAACGCCACCAGCCCCGACGACCTGCCCTGTGTGCTCCCCGACGACGAGCGGGCCGGCCGTACGGTCGCCACCGCCCTGCTCGACCACGGCCACCGGGACCGGATCGCACTGATCGGCCGCAACCGGCTCAAGGAGGACGACGCCGAGGTCTCCCTCGCCGCGCGGGCCCGGCTGCGCGGCGTCCACCGGGCGCTGGAGGACGCCGGGGCCGACCTGCTGACCGAGTGCTTCTGCGCCGAGTGGCTGCCCGAGCACGGTTACGCCGCCATGCGGACGCTGCTGGGCCGGCCGACCCGGCCCACCGCGATCATCTGCATGAACGACCGGCTGGCCTTCGGCGCCTACCAGGCGCTCGCCGAGGCGGGGCTGACCGTCCCGGACGACATCTCGGTGGTCTCGTTCGACGACGACCCGATCGCCGCCTGGCTGCGGCCCGGCCTGTCCACCACGGCGCTGCCGCACGAGCAGATGGGTCGGCGGGCGGTCGAGATCCTGCTCGACGGCGGCGGGGCCACGCCGTCGCTCGTGCCCATGCCGCTGCGCCGCCGCCGCTCGCTGGCCGCCCCGGCCGGATAGCCCTCCCCCACCGCCCGTCGACCACGCCAGCGCGGGTCGTCGGAGGAGGGCCGACCTGGCCGCTAAAACGATTTAGTGCTAGCTTCCCCGGCATGCTACGTCTACCCGACCACTGGGTGTGGGACAGCTGGTACGCCCGGGACGACACCGACCGGTGGCACGCGTTCTTCCTGCGCGCCTCCCGCGCCCTGCACGACCCGCACCGCCGGCACCGCCGCGCCACGATCGGCCACGCCGTCTCCACGGACCTGCGCACCTGGCAGCTCGTCGCCGACGCGATCGTGCCGGCCGACGCGCCGAGCTGGGACGACCTCGCGACCTGGACGGGGTGCACGGTGCGCGGCCCGGACGGGCGGTGGTACCTGTTCTACACCGGGGTCGGTCGGGCCGAGGACGGGCTGGTGCAGCGGATCGGCCTGGCCGTCTCCGACGACCTGACCACCTGGCACCGGCACGGCACCGGACCGCTGGTCGAGGCCGACCCCACCTGGTACGAGCTGCTCGACCGGACGCTGTGGTACGAGCAGGCCTGGCGTGACCCGTGGGTGTTCCCCGACCCGGACGGCGACGGCTGGCACATGCTGATCACCGCCCGGGTGAACACCGGCCCGACCGAGGCCCGGGGCGTCGTCGGGCACGCCACCTCACCGGACCTGCTGCACTGGACCGTGCAGCCGCCGCTGTCGGTGCCCGCCGGGTTCGGGCACCTGGAGGTACCGCAGGTCGCCGTCGTGGACGGGCAACCGCTGCTGCTGTTCTCCACCGACGCCGCCGGCACCCGCCGCGACGGCCACCGGATCTGGGCGGTCGAGGGGCACGACGTACGCGGCCCGTGGGACGTCGCCGCGGCCCGCCCGTTCCCGCACCCGCACCTGTACGCGCCCCGGCTGGTCGCCGGCCCCACCGGCGACTGGTCCCTGATC
Source organism: Micromonospora humidisoli (assembly GCF_016900955.1). NCBI lineage: Bacteria > Bacillati > Actinomycetota > Actinomycetes > Micromonosporales > Micromonosporaceae > Micromonospora > Micromonospora humidisoli. Next base: position 1,024 of record NZ_JAFEUO010000006.1, on the reverse strand, counting down.
GGGTTCCTCGACCACGTCGACGGGGAGTTCGTCGGCGCGCTGACCGACCCGATCCCGGTCCGCTACCGGGCCGCCACCGGGCTGACCCCGGTCGGCACGCCCGTCGCCACCGGCTGAGGGTTCCCGACCACCGCCCGGTCGTCCCTTCCGGGCGGACCCGACGCCCACCGCCACCTCGACGGGGGGACGTCGGAGCACCGGGCCCGGACGGTGCCCGCACCACACCGTCCGGGCCCGGCAACCACCGGTCGTCGGCCACCCGGGGTGCCGGGTGGCCGACGACGTCCGGTCAGATCCGGTTCCACCGCTGGTTGGACGCTCCGGTGCAGGTCCACAGGAGCACAGTGGTCCCGTTGGCCGTGCCGTTGTTGTTCACGTCGAGGCACAGGCCGGACTGCACGTTGCTGATCGTGCCGTTGGCGTTGAACGTCCACTGCTGGTTGGTGCCGCCGTTGCAGTCCCAGATCTGGGCCTTGGCGCCGGCGGTCGCGTTGAGCGGCGCGTCCAGGCACTTGCCGAGGGCCTGGAGGGTCTGGCCGTTGGCCGTCCAGCGCTGGTTGGCCGCCCCGTTGCAGTCCCAGATCACCGGCTGGGTGCCGTTGGCGGTGTTGCTCTGCGGCACGTCCAGGCAGCGACCCGAGGAGACGCTGGACAGCGCGTTCGCCGTGGACGGCGGCGGCGTCGTCGGCGGGGCGGTCCCACCGCCGCTGACCCGGTAGACCACCGTGCCGTGCGACGGCACGCTGGCCGAGATGGTGCCGGAGGTGGTGGTGCTGGCATTGGTCCAGGCGTCGACCAGGGTGAAGGAGGACCCCGACTTGCCGATGGCGGCGGTGGTGGTGGTGATGGTGGTGGTGGAGGTGCCTTGGTTGAACAGGGCGACGGCGACGTCGCCGTTGGCGAGTCGTTTGGCCAGCACGCGGCGGGTGCCGTCGAAGGAGATTTGGGTGGCTTGGAGGGCGAGGGGGTCTTGGCTGATGGCGATGAGGTTGGTGTTCTTGAGGATCGTCTGGGTCGCCGTGTT
>NZ_JAFEUO010000005.1:0-651328 GCF_016900955.1 Micromonospora humidisoli | reverse complement strand
ACCGACGACGCCACTCCACACTCGGCTACCTCAGCCCCGCCGACTACGAACAAACCCTCACACCAGCTACCCTGCACCAGATCGCGGCATAACCCGGTGTCCACATCCCGGGGGGAACCTCAATACGGGTGGGAGGGGTATTCCTGTCAGGCATATTTATGCCTGTGTGTCATAAGCCCGAGTGCAAACATGTACTCCCCGGGCCCTACCTCGTATCCGTCCGCGCGCAGGTACCCGGACCGACGCGGCCGAGCACGCGGCCGGCTCGGCGGTGGCGGCGGTCAGATCGGACCGGCGCGCTGGACGGGGTGGACGGGCTGCGCGCCGCCCTGCCTGTGGGTGGCCCGGCCGGTCCGACCGGCCGGGCCACCCGACGGATACCGGCGATTACAGGGTGACCTGCCGGCCGCCGAGGGTCACCACGAGCCGTCCGTCGGCGGCGAAGGACCACCCGATGGCCCCGGTGTACGACGCGCAGCGGGAGCCGTTGCTGCCGTTCCAGAACTGGTTGGAGCTGTCGCTGTTGCCGACGATCTTGTCGTTGGACCCGCTGCCGCTACGGCACGAGGTGTTGTTCCGGAACACCGAGCTGCCGCCGTCGAACGAGAAGTTGCGCTCGGTGTTGTCGATGCCGAGGTTGTTCGAGACGGTCATGGTGCCGAGGTTGCGGTTGTAGGTGAAACCGTGCTTGCCGTTGCGGAAGGCGATGTTGCGCCGGACGATGTGGTTGACCCCGATGTCCTCGCCGCCGAGCTTGTAGCCGTTGCGGTCACCGTTGCCGTTCTGGGTGCCGTTGCTGAGCGTCCCGTTGTTGTAGGCCAGCGAGTCCTCGATGGTCACCGGGCCGATCGGGCCGGTGTCGGTCTTGGTGTAGAGGTCCCACCCGTCGTCGATGTTGTTGTGCGACACCGCGTACCGGAAGATGTTGCCGGTGCCGACGGTGAGTTTCGCGGCGAAGCCGTCGGCGTCCTCACCGTCGGAGTCGGCGTTGTCGTGCGACTCGGCGCTGAGCACCAGGTTGTTGGCCGGCCACTGGTCGCGGGGGGTGCTGGAGGCGATCCGGGAGAGCTGGAGGCCGCTGTCCCGGTTGAACCGGGTCACCGTCCGCTCGATGATGTTGTTGCTGCCGCCGACGAAGATCCCGTTGTCGCCGGCCCGCTCCACGATCAGGCCCTGGACGTGCCAGTACGACCCGTTCAGCGCCAGCCCCCGGTTGGCCGGGTCCTCGCTCATCGCCGAGAAGTTCAGCACCGGCTTCTCGCCCGGGTAGGCGAACAGCTTCTTGCGGGCGCTGGCGGTGCCGTTGTTGCCCGGCTCGATGGTGACGGTCTGCGCGAGCTGGTAGGTCCCGGCCCGCACGTAGATCGTCCCGCCGGCGGGTATCCGGGTGATGGCGGAGGCGAGGGTGGTCGGGTTCGCCTGGGTGCCGGCCGCGCCGGCGCTGCCGTTGGTCGCCACGTACAGGGTGCTGCCGCCGGGCGGCGGGGTCGTGGGTGGCGGCGTGGTCGGCGGGGCCGTGGTGGGCGGCGGGGTGGTCGGGGGTGGGGTGGTCGGGGGTGGGGTGGTCGGGGGTGGGGTGGTGGGCGGTGCCGTGGTCGGGGGCGCGGTGGGGCCGCCGCAGGCCACCCCGTTGACCGCGAAGCCCGTCGGCGTCGGATTGCTGCCGGTCCAGGTGCCGTTGAAGCCGAACGTGACCGTGCCGTTGGTGCCGAGGGCGCCGTTGTAGTCGGCGTTCGCCGCGCTGACGGTGCTGCCGCTCTGGCTGAAGGTGGCGTTCCAGCCCTGGTCGACGCGCTGCCCGGCGGTGAACGACCAGGTGGCCGCCCAGGAGCTGATCGGGTCGCCGAGGTTGGTGAGGGTGATGCTCGCGGTGAAACCGCCTGACCACTGGCTGGCCACCGTGTAGTCGACCCGGCAGCCGGCGGCGGCCTGGGCCGCGTTCGCGGTGACCACCGCGCCGGCGGTGGTGAGCGCCGTCGCGGCGACTGCGGAGATCCACCACGCCGTACGGCGCTGGCGAAGGATCATGGTTCTCTCCTGTGGATGTGGTGAGGGAGCCCGCACGGGGGGACCGGCGACTCCGGTGCCCGGCGGGGTCGGTGCGGGCGGGCCCGCCCTACCGGCCCGTCACGGGAGGGACCCCTCGCGCCGGACCAGCCCGGATCGTCGGACGCGAGATGTTGCCGGCGGGACGACCGGGGCCGGTCCCGACGCGCTGACCAGTCAATTCGAGTAGGTAAGCGCTTTCCGTCCCACGGTACTGACCGTTTTCGATGCCGTCAATCGGCAGGCGGCCCACCTCCTCCCTGGGGAGGAGTCGATCTCCGACCGGGGGTCGTGACCGGGGCTCCCGGTCGGACGCGGTCGGGCCGCCGACCGACGAACGTCTACAGGCATGACTCACCTGATGTCCCGGGCGGCCCGACGGCACCGCCCGCTGGTTCTGCTCAGCGCCGCGATGGCGGTGCTCGCCGTGGTCACGGCCGTCGGTATGGTCGCCGACCCCCGGGTGCTGACCGGCGTGCCGATCTGGCTCAAGCCGTTCAAGTTCTCCGTGTCCTTCGTCGTCTACGGGATCACCCTCGCCTGGATGCTGGCCCAACTGCCCCGCCGCAGCCGGGTCGGGGAGTGGGCCGCCAGCGTGGTGGTGGCCACCGCCCTGATCGAGATGGCGGTGATCGTCGGGCAGGTGCTGCGCGGCACGACCAGCCACTACAACGCGACCAGCCCGCTCAACGCGGCGCTCTGGCGGGTGATGGGCGCGGCCGTCATGGTGCTGTTCGTCGCGCACGTCGTCGTCGCGGTCACCCTGCTGGTGCGGCGGGCCGGGGACCGGGTCACCCGGTGGGCGATGGGGTTCGGGCTCGGCGTGTCCGCGCTGGGCATGCTGGTGGCGGTGCCGATGACCCAGCCGGGCCAGGCGTCGGCCGACGCCGGCATCACCGGTGCGCACAGCGTCGGGGTGCCCGACGGCGGACCGGGGCTGCCCGTCCTCGGCTGGAGCACCACCGGCGGCGACCTGCGGATCGGGCACTTCGTCGGGCTGCACGCCATGCAGGCGCTGCCGATCCTGGCCTTCCTGCTGCGCCGATACCTGGGCCGCCGGCTCGACGAGACCGACCGGGTCCGGTTGCTGGCCGTCGCGGGCACCGGGTACGGCGTACTCACGCTGCTGTTGACCTGGCAGGCGCTGCGCGGGCAGCCGCTGCTGCGGCCGGACCTGACCACGGTCGCCGCGCTGGCCGCCCTGGTGGCCGCGACCGCGCTCGCCACGACGGCGGTGGTGGTGTCCCGGCGGCGTCGTCCGGACCTGGCGCTGGCCGCGTGACCGCCACCCACCAGGCGGGTCCGGCGCCGGTCCTGCGGTCCGTAGGCTGATCGGCGTGGGCTGGCTGGGACGGCTGTTCGACACGCGGGACACGCTGGTGCGGATGGTCCTGCTCGACTTCAGCGGCCTGTGCTACCTGCTCTTCGGCACCAAGACCGGGCAGCCACCCACGGGCCGGCAGTGGGCGCTCGCGGCGGCCGCCTTCGCCGTCGCGCTGCTGGCCCACCGCCGGCCACTGCTCAACCTGACGGCGCAGACCGCGCTGCTGGTGGCCGCGATCGTGGTCCTCGACGACACCACGATCAACCAGGTCGGGGCGAGCTGGGCGTTGCTCGAGGTGGCCATGCGGTCCCGGCGACCCCGCACCGGATGGTGGGCGGCGGTGGCGTTGACCGTGGTCGCCGCGTTCGACCCGTCCGGGCACACCGGCCGGGGAGTCACCGGCACGGTGTTCGGGTTGCTGGTCGACGTCGGCCTGCCGCTGCTGATCGGCACCGTGGTGCGGACCAACCGGGAGCTCGGCCGGCAGGCCGACGAACGGGACCGGGCCGAGCAGTTGCACCGCGAGTCGGAGCAGCGGGCGGCCCGCGCCGACGAACGCAGCGCCATCGCCAGGGAGTTGCACGACGTGGTGGCCCACCACGTGGCCTCGATGGTGCTGCGCGTCGGTGTCGCCCGGCACGTCCTCACCGATCTCGACCCCCGGGTGGGTGCCGTCTTCGACGACGTGCACGCCACCGGGACGGCGGCGCTGGCGGACCTGCGCGGGCTGGTCGCGGTGCTGCGCGATCCCGACGTGGCGCACGGCGACGCGACGTTGACCGCGATCGAGCCGTCGGCGCTGCCGGCCGCGCTCGGGGCGGCGGTCGACCGGGCCCGGCAGGCCGGGGTTACGGTGGAGGCGGACGTCGCCCCGGCGGTGGGCGCCCTCGACGCGGTACGCGGGCTGGCGGTGCTGCGGTTGACCCAGGAGGCGCTGACCAACGTGGTGAAGCACGCCGGAACGTCCGCGCGGGCGCGGCTGACCGTGTCGGTGGTCGACGACGCCGTCCACTGGGAAGTGGCCGACGACGGGCGGGGCTGGGCGCCGGCGGCGGTGCCACCCGGCGGTGGGCACGGCCTCACCGGCATGCGGGAACGGGTCGAGGTGCTCGGTGGGCGGCTGGACGCCGGCCCCGCCGGCACCGGATGGCGGGTCCGCACGGTGCTGCCCGCCGTGGCGTCGACCGAGGCCGGCCCGTCCCCGGCCGCCGGCCCACCTCCCGGCGGTACGGCGACCCCGCCGCCCGGGTCGGCCGGTCCCTACCCGGCGCGGCGGTCGTGATCCGGGTGCTGCTGGTCGACGACCAGCACCTCATCCGCGCGGGCCTGCGCATGCTCTGTGACGCGCAGCCGGACATCGAGGTGGTCGGGGAGGCCGACAACGGACGCGACGCGGTCACCCTGGCCGCCCGGCTCGTCCCCGACGTGGTGGTGATGGACCTGCGGATGCCCGGCGTCGACGGGATCACCGCGACCGGCCGTATCCTCGCCGACCGGCCGGCGACCCGGGTGCTGGTGCTGACCACGTTCGGCGACGACGACCACCTCTATCCCGCGCTCACCGCCGGGGCCTGCGGGTTCCTGCTCAAGGACGCCCCGCCCGGCGAACTGGTCGACGGGGTGCGCCGGGCCGCCGCCGGGGGCAGCCCGTTCAGCGAGGAGGTGCTGCAACGGCTGGTCCGCCGGGCGGTGCACGCCCGCGCCGAGCCGTCCCGCCCGGTGGCCGGGCTGACCGCCCGCGAACAGGACGTGCTCGCCCTGGTGGCCGAGGGGCTGTCGAACACCGAGATCGCCGACCGGCTGCACATCGGTGTGACCACGGTCAAGACCCACATCACCAGCCTGATGACCAAGACGGACAGCCCGAACCGGGTACGCCTGGCCCTGTTCGCCCGGGGCGGCTGACGCGTACGCCGCGCCGCCCGCCCGGGGCCGGTGTCGGTGTCGGTGTCGGTCGGTCCGGCTATCCTGCGCGACGCCGGGGCGTCCCGGCGGGGGCTCGGGTGGGGAGGTCGGGTGACGGTCGGACAGGCGGAACCGGCGTTTCAGGAAGCCGTCCGCGCGGTGACGCAGGAGACGGGCGCGGGCCGGCTCGCCGCCCTGCGTGGCCTCGGTGAGCTGGTGGCCGGGCATCCCGGGCTGCGGTCCCGGGCGGTCGCGGCGCTCGCCGACGGGCTGCGGGCGTCGACGGACGCCGACGGGTGGGACGCCGACGCCCGGCGGGAGGCGGGCCGGGTGCTGGCCGTGCTGCTGCGCCCGGCGGCGCAGACCCCGGCCGGGTCGGTGGACCCGGGCGTCGACCCGGAACCACCGTCCGCCGTCGACCTCGACCTGCGGGCGGCCACCGTGGTGGATCTCGACCTCGCCGGCGCGGTGCTGGGTGCGGCCCGGTTCGCCGACGCCCGGTTCCTCGGGGCCACCTCGTTCGCCGACGCCCGGTTCACCGGTGTCGCCGACTTCGCCCGCACCCTCTGGCACGGCCCGGCCCGGTTCACCCGGGCCCGGTTCCTCGACCATGCCGCATTCGGTCGGGCCCGCTTCCGCGCCGACGCCGATTTCACCGACACCCGGTTCGCCGCGTTCGCCTGGTTCGGCCGGGGCGAGGACGAGTGGTGGGAGGACGACCCGGCCTGGGAGACCGTCGAGGAGACCTCCCCGGCCCCCTGGGACGAGCCGAACGAGGCCGACCCGCACTGGCCCGTCGCCGTGCTGATGGGTGACTACCAGGAGTGGAGCGAGGGTGGCGACGGTGCCCGCTTCGTCGGACCGGTGTCGTTCCGGCAGGCCCGCTTCGCTGGTCCGACCTGGTTCTTCAAGGCGCGGTTCGCCGCCGCCGCGACGTTCCGGCAGGCGCGGTTCGCCGGTCCGGTCCACCTCGACCAGCCCACCGTGGACCTCACCGCCGCGACCTGGGCCGGCGCGGCCGACGACGGCCCGGTGTGCTGGCCGCTGGGCTGGACGCCGGCGCTGGCACCGGCCGGGCCGGACGGGGCGCAGCTGGTGCCCGACGACTCCGTCCGGCCGTACGCTGGCCAGCTCGCCGACGCCGACCCGGACGTGCGCCGGGCCGGGCTGGCGGCCCTCGCCGACCTCGGCGACGCCCGGCCGGAGCTGCGGCAGCGGGTGGTGGACGCGGTCTGCGGCTACCTGCGGATGCCGCTGTCGTTCGACCTGGCCGGGCCCCGCACCGACGGGCAGGCCGCCGAGCTGGAGCTGCGGCGCACCGCGCAGCGGATCCTCGCGGCGCGGCTGCGTCCGTCGACGGACACTCCGGGTGGGCCGCCGCACTGGGCGGGAACGGACCTCATGCTCTGTGGGGCCACCCTGGTCGACCTCGACCTCGGCGGTTGCCACGTCGGCCACGCCGATTTCACCGGTGTCCAGTTCCACGGCGGCACCGGGTTCGCGGGGAGCGTCTTCACCACGGCGACCTTCACGCTCGGCGGTGGGGTCGGGCGGGCATCGTTCCACGGCCCGGTCAGCTTCGCCGGGGCGCGGCTCGACCGTCGGCGCAGTGTGCGGGAGGTCCTCGGCGAGGTGGCGGGTCGGGCCGGGATGGTGCCCGACGAGGCGGTGTCACCCCCGGGGTGAGCACCGCCGCGTGGCCCGGTGCGCGTCGGGCGGGTGTCGCGTGGTCCCGCCACCGGCCGCGTCGTCCGGCCGGGCACGGTCAGCCGGTGACCCGGGCGACGAACGCGGCGACGTTCGTCGTCAGCCGCTGGACCTTCTCGGCCGTGGTGAGCGACTCCTGCATCCGGGTGCCGGGGCCGGGGTCCTTACGTCCGCGGACGTAGAGCGGGCAGGCGAGGTCGGTGCAGAGGTAGGTGCCCACCGAGTTGCCCTGCTGCCCGGCTTTGCCGGCCCTCGGCGCGACCATCAGGCTGACGCCACCGGCGGGTGAGGTCAGGCAGATCGCGCACAGGCCACGCGGTGGCTGCCTGGTGGTCGGGGTGGGACAGCGCAGCACCAGGGCGGTCCGCCGGCCGGCCACCTCGGTGACCAGGTAGGCGCGGTCGGGGGCGCGGGGGTCGCGCCAGCCGAGGTAGTCCAGGTCGGGCCAGGGGCGCTCGGCCAGGTCGCGGGGGACGTACAGCCGCTTGCTCTCGCCCTTGGTGCAGTTGACGAACGCGGAACGGATCTCCTGCTCGGTCAGTGGCTCCATGACGGTCACGGTAATTTGCCTAAAAACTTTAGGCAAACGCATAATGAGTTATGGCACGTGCGGGCTTGACCACGGAACGTCTCACCCGGGCCGGCGCGGAGCTGGCCGACGAGGTCGGGTTCGACCGGGTGACCCTCTCTGCGCTCGCCCGGCGCTTCGACGTACAGGTCGCGAGCCTCTATGCGCACGTGCGCAACTCCGGGGACCTGCGCACCCGGATCGCCCTGCTGGCCCTCGACGAGCTGGCCGTCCGGGCCGCCGACGCCCTGGCCGGCCGGGCCGGCCGGGACGCGCTGGCCGCCCTCGGTGGCGTCTACCGCGACTATGCCCGCGCCCACCCGGGCCGGTGGGCCGCCGCCCAGCTCAGGCTCGACCCGGCCACCGCCGCCGCCAGCGCCGGCAGGCGGCACGCCGAGCTGACCCGGGCCATCCTGCGCGGCTACGACCTGCCCGAATCCGACCAGACCCATGCGGTACGGCTGCTCGGCAGCGTCTTCAACGGCTACGTCAACCTCGAACTGGGCGGCAGCTTCGACCACAGCGCCCCCGACACCGGGCAGAGCTGGACCCGGGTCCTCGACGCCCTCGACGCCCTGCTGCGGAACTGGCCGACGCCCTGACCGCCGTCGCCGGCACGCCCGCCCGGGTCGGCTCGGTGGCGTCAGCGTGGGCGGCGGGCGAGCCGGACGCCGATGGCGACCGCGCCGATGACCAGCAGTCCGCCCAGGAACTGGAGCCCGGGGGAGTCGTCGGACTCGCCGAGCACGACGCCGGCCACCCCGGCGGCCAGGAGCACGGCGGCGGCGAGGGCGAGCAGGTACCTCACGGCGTCGGCTCCCCGTCGTCGACGAATTCGAGCAGGTCGCCCGGCTGGCAGTCGAGCACCCGGCAGATCGCCTCCAGGGTGCTGAACCGCACCGCCTTGGCCCGGCCGTTCTTCAGTACGGCCACGTTCGCCGGGGTCAGCCCGACCCGCTCGGCGAACTCACCGACACTCATCTTGCGTTTGGCCAGCTCGACGTCGATGCGTACGACGATGGGCATCAGATCACCGCTTCCATGTCGGAGCGCAGCGTGGTGGCCTGGCGCAGCAGCGCCCGCATCACCACCATCAGCAGTCCGAGCACGGTGACCCCGACGGACAGCAGGAACAGCAGCATCGGCAGGCCGGGGTCGTCGGCGTGGAACCCGACGTAGAGGAACACGCCCACCAGCGTCAGCCACCCGGCGGCGACCGCCCAGACGATGGCGTCCACCCAGGCCAACGCGGGTTCGCTGAAGATCCGGTCGTTGCGGACCAGGGTGAGCAGCCGCCAGGTGGCGACGATCACCACCTGGACGCAGAGCACCCAGAACACCGTCACGGCGGTGGCCGGCCAGCGCAGGTACGCCTGCTCGGGCGACTCCCGGGCCAGGTGGGCGAACTGGCCGGGCAGCGACATGGTCTGGAACAGCACCAACACCGCGAACAGGACCACGAGAAAGACTCTGAGGGCGGTGACCGCCCAGCGCGCCGTCGTCATGTATCGACTATCGCTCGCAACCTATCGAAAGTCAATCGGTTACCGGCCACTCGTGGACCGGCAGGTTGCTGTGCATCAGCTCGACGTACTGGCGGACCACCTCGCGCAACGCCTCCGGCCGGTCGAGGTGGTCGGCCGACTCCAGCCGGTGCAACGTCGCCACCTGCCAGCTCGCGCCGTTACGTCCGGTCAGGCAGCGCTGCTCGATGATGCCCAGCAGCCGGTCACGTTCGGCCGGGTCCACCCCCCACCGGTCCAACCCCTGGTGGGCCAACGGCAGCAACCGGCGTAGCACCAGCTCGGTCGCCGGCAGGTAACCCAACCCCGGCCAGTACACCTGCGCGTCGATGCCGTGCCGGGCCCCACTGGTGAAGTTCTCCTCCGCCGCGCTGAACGACATCTGCGACCACAGTGGCCGGTCCGACTCGGCCAGCGCCCGGACCAGCCCGAAATAGAACGCGCCGTTGGCGATCGTGTCCACCACCGTCGGCCCGGCCGGCAGCACCCGGTTCTCCACCCGCAGGTGCGGACGGCCCTTCCACACGTCGTACACCGGGCGGTTCCAGCGGTAGATGGTGCCGTTGTGCAACCGCAACTCGGCAAGCCTCGGCACCCCACCGGCGGCCAGCGTCTGCGCCGGGTCCTCCGGGTCGCAGACCGGCAGCAGCGCCGGGAAGTAGCGCACGTTCTCCTCGAACAGGTCGAAGACGCTGTTGATCCAGCGCTCACCGAACCACACCCGTGGGCGTACCCCCTGGGCCTTGATCTCCTCGGAGCGGGTGTCGGTGGCCTGCTGGAACAGCGGCACCCGGGTCTCGCGCCACAGCTCCCGGCCGAAGAACAACGGCGAGTTCGCGCCCAGCGCCACCTGGACGCCGGCGATCGCCTGGGCGGCGTTCCAGTAGCCGGCGAAGTCGGCCGGGCTGACCTGGAGGTGGAACTGGGTGCTGGTGCAGGCGGCCTCCGGGGTGATCGTGTCGGCCGTGGTCGCCAGCCGCTCCACCCCGCTGATCGCGATCCGCAGGTCCTCGCCCCGGGCGGCGAAGATCTGCTCGTTGAGCAGCGCGTAGCGCGGGTTCGACGACAGCGCCCCGGCGGTCAGGTGCCCCGGCTCCAGGGTGGGCAGGATGCCGATCATCACCATGTGGGCGTCGACCGTGCGGGCCTTCTCCTCCGCGGCGTTCAGACTGGCGCGGACGTGGGACTCGAACTCGGCCGTGCCGGTGCCGACGAGCCGCCGGGGCGCGACGTTGATCTCCACGTTGAACTGGCCCAGCTCGGTCTGGAAACTGGGATCGGCGACGGCGGCGAGCACGTCGGCGTTGCGCATCGTCGGCCGGGAGTCGTCGTCGACCAGGTTCAGCTCGATCTCCAGACCGGTCATCGGCCGCTCCACGTCGAACCGGGACTCCCGCAGCATCTCGGCGAAGACGTCCAGACACCGGCGGACCTTCTCCCGGTAGCGGGCCCGGTCCTCCCGGCTGAACGTGCGCGCTCCGACTTCCTCGCCCATGGCCACCGCCCTGTCACCGTTGGTCCCGACAAACCTCGCACGTCCCCGGCGAACCGGGAAGAACCGAAGGACCCTTACCTACCCACCGGCGACCCGGGTGATCCCCGTCGCCCGCCGCCCGTCACGGGCCGGCAGGTCACGGCTGCTGGATAGCATGGCGCGATGCGCGAGAAGACGACCCGGCTGTTCGTGGCGGCAGCGATCGCCGAGGCCTGCTCCTGGCTGGCCCTGCTGGTCGGCATGGCGGTCAAGTACGGCCCGCCGGGCAACGAGATCGGCGTCCAGGTCTTCGGGCCGATCCACGGCGCGCTCTTCGTCGCGTACGGCCTGCTGGTGCTCGCCGTGGCCCGGCTGCACCGGTGGTCGCCCGGGGTCACCTTCGTCGCCCTGGTCTGCGCGGTGCCGCCCTTCGCCACCCTGCTCTTCGAACGCTGGGCCGCCCGCCGGGGCCTGCTGCGCAGCACCGGGGAGCAGCGCCCGCTGACCCCGGTCGGCTGACCACCCCCGGCCGCCCGTCGCCGCCTGCTGCCGCGCGGGCCCTGACCCGTCGGGTCGGGCGCGGCCGGTCGGCGTCAGACGAGGACCACGGCGGCGGCGACCAGCAGCACCAGCACCGCGCCCAGCACCGCCTGGATCAGCAGCGGCGGGCCGAGGTGGCTCCACACCGTGGCGGTACGCGGGGTGAGCAACTGCCCGGTGGTCAGGTTGACGATCCGTTCGATGCGGGGCGGCAGGTCGACGTCCTGCGGGCGCAGCGTGAGCTGCACCCAGTCGGACGGGTGCACCGCGCTCTGCGCCAGGTGCCCGTGCAGCTCCACCTCGTAGAGCTGGCCCTGGTCGTCGCGCAGCCGGACCGGGGTGACCAGGAACTCCGGCCCCTTCTTGAGGTCCTTCCACTTGCGGCGGGCGCCGCCGCCGGACTGCGACAGCGCCGTGCGCACCAGCATCACCAGCAGGCCCGCCACGCTCGCCGCGGTCAGCACCGCCACCAGCACCGGCTGGCCGATGCGCACCTCGCGGGTGTAGCCGTCCATGAACCGGACGACCCGCCCGGTGAATATCCGCTGCGTCGGGCGGATCACCCGATTACGGAGATCGCTGTCCATGTTCACCACCGAGAGTCCGGTTCCGTTCACTGATGGTATCCGTCTTCCGGGTCGAATGACATGAATGAACCGACGGTCACGTCCCCCGGCCCGGCCGAGGTGACATCCCCGGCGGCGCGGGTAAGCGGGCGGCCGAGCCGGAAAGGGGTCGAGCATGCAGCTGTCCTTCCTGCACCCGCTCTACGACCGTCCCGGGCCGTGGTGCTCGGTCTACCTGGACGCCTCCCGGGACACCCAGGACGCGCGTCCGGCGCTGGACCTGCGCTGGCGGGCCCTGGCCGGGCAACTCGCCGCCGACGGCGCGGACGAGCCGACCATCGCGGCGCTGGACCGGGTGGTCCGGGGCCACGACCCGTTGCCCGGCGACTACGGACTCGCCGCGTTCGCCAACCGGGGCCGGGTGGTGCTCTCCGAGTACCTCGCCGCGCCGCCCCTGCGTGACCTGGCCGCGTACGCCCCGCTGCCGCACGTCATGCCGTTGCTCGCGCAGCGCGGGGAACAGGTCGCCTGGGTCCGGGTGCTCGCCGACCGCACCGGCGCGGACGCCGTCGCGGTCAGCGCCGGCGGGGTGCCCCGACGGGCCCACGTCACCGGCCGGCAGAGCTACCCGCTGCGCCGGGTGCAACCCGGCGGCTGGTCCCAGTCCCGCTACCAGCGGGCCGCGACGGAGGCCTGGCACCACAACGCCGGGGACGCCGCCGCGGCCACCGCCGAACTGGCCGACCGGGTCGGCGCGGACGTGGTGGTGGTCGCCGGGGACGTCCGGGCCACCGGGATGATCGCCGCCCAGCTACCCGCCCGCTGGCAGGACCTGGTGGTCCGCACCGACGCCGGCTCCCGGGCCGGCGGCGCCGACCCGGCGGCGATGGACGACGTCACCGTGCAGACCATCGCCGAGGTCGCCGACCAGCACGTCAGCGCCGCGCTGGACCGGTTCGGCACCCAGCAGGACGTGGGCGTCGGGCTGGACGCGGTGGTGGCCGCCCTGCAACGCAACCAGGTCGACACCATGCTGCTGGTCGACGACCCGTCGGCCGACGGCGAGCTGTGGATCGGCCCCCGGGCCACCGACATCGCCACCGCGCCCGACCAGCTCGCCGCCGTGGCCGACCCGCAACGGGTCCGGGCCGACGCCGCCCTGGTCCGGGCACTGGTCGGCACCGACGCCGACCTGACCGTCCTCGGGCCGGACGAGGCCCCCGACCTGGCTGACGGCGTCGGCGCGGTGCTGCGCTACGTCGACCCGGCCACCCCGGGACGCGACCATGGCTGACCGCACCGTCGCACACCTGGTCGTGGAGCGGTTGCGGGCCTGGCGGGTGCCCCGCGTCTTCGGCTGCCCGGGGGCGGCGATCGCCCCGGTGGTCGGGGCGCTGGACGCCGCGGGCGGGGACCCGGAGTTCGTCCCCGCCCGGCACGAGGAGAGCGCCGCCTTCATGGCCACCGGGCACGCCAAGTTCACCGGCGGCATCGGGGTCTGCCTGGCCACCCAGGGCCCCAGCGCGGTGCACCTGCTCAACGGCCTGTACGACGCGAAGCTGGACGGCAAACCGGTGGTGGCGATCGTCGGTGAGGACGTCACCGGGCCACTCGGCGAGGTGCACGAGGAGATCGGGCTGAGCCGGCTCTTCGGCGACGTGTGCCACCAGTTCGTCCGCTACGGGCGTGCCCCGGAGCAGGTGCCGGCCCTGCTCGACCAGGCGTTCCGGACCGCCGCGGCGACCCGGAGCCCGACCTGCGTGGTGCTGCCCCGGGCGTTGCAGGAGGCCGCCGTGGCGCACCTGCAACCACACCCGGCCGGGGTGTTCACCGCGACCCCCGGCGAACCGCTGGCCCGGGTGCTGCCGCACCAGGCCGACCTGGACGCCGCCGCGGCGCTGCTCACCATCGGTCAGCGGGTGGCGATCCTGGTCGGGCAGGGCGGCCGGGGCGCGGCGGAACAGATCGTGGCGCTGGCCGACCGGCTGGGCGCCGGGGTGGCCACCTCGCTGCTGGGCAAACCCGTCCTCGACGAACGGCTGCCGTTCCACACCGGTGTGCTCGGCGAGGTCGGCACCACGGCCGCCGCGCAGCTCATGGGCGGCGCAGACACCCTGCTGCTGGTGGGCACCAACGACCCCTGGACCGACTACTTCCCGCTGCCCGGCCAGACCCGCACCATCCAGATCGACATCGACGGGCGACGCATCGGCACCCGGTATCCGGTGGACGTGCCGCTGGTCGGCGACGCCACCGAGACCCTGCGCGCGCTGCTGGGCCAGGTCGCCGACCGCCCCGAGCGGCAGTGGCGGGCCACCGTCGAGAGCACCGTCGACAGGTGGCGCAGCCAGGCCGCGGCGCACGCCGCAGAGCCGGCCGAGCCGGTCAACCCGCAACTGGTCCTGCGGGAACTGTCCGCCCGGCTGCCCCACGCCGGGTCGGTCGCCGTCGACGTCGGCTCGGTGCTCTCCTGGTACGCCCGCCACCTGATGCTGCCACCCGGGGTCGACGCGCAGCTCTGCGGTGCCCTCGGCTCGCTCGGCTGCGCCCTGCCGTACGCGCTGGCCGCGAAGCTGGCCCGCCCGGACACCCCGGTGCTCGCCCTGCTCGGCGACGCGGCGATGCAGCTCAACGGCCTCGCCGAGCTGATCACCGTGGCCCACCGCTGGCAGGACTGGGCCGACCCCCGGCTGGTGGTGCTGGTGCTCAACAACCGGGACCACGCCGGGCTCGGCGACGGCCGCCGGCAGCCGGGCGTGCCCGGTCGCCGCGCCGACGTGCCGTACGCCGGCTGGGCCCGGCTGCTCGGCCTGCACGGCGTCCGGGTGGACCGGCCGGAACTGGTCGGCGCGGCCTGGGACGAGGCGCTCGCCGCCGACCGGCCGTGCGTGCTGGAGGCGGTGGTGGACCCGGCGGTGTCGCCTGGCGCTCCGGAGCCGTCCCTGGCCGACCTGCGGGGTCTGTTCGCCGACGGCGACGCCACCCGACGCATCCGGGACCGGATGATGGCGGCCGAGCGGCAGATCGTCGAGGCGGAGGATCTCGTCTAGTCTCCGGGCCCCGTGCCCGGTCCGGTCGACGCCCACCCCGGCCGGCCCGGGCCGCGCTGGGCGGTCGCCGACCGGGGCGCACCGGTAGGGCGTACCGGCGGGCGGGTCGGGGATCGCACCGGTCAGGGCGCGATGCCCCGTTTAGACCCCGAAGGGGCGGGAAGCCGGGCCGCGTGGTGAGCGAACGAGGCGGGGTGGAGCCGGTGCGGACGGCACCGGCCGGGCCGACGGCCCAGGGCGCCGGTCTGGCCGGCGACCGGATCGTCACGGCCGGCAGCACCGCACGGGTGCTGGTGGCCGCCGCCGCCCGCGCGCTGCGCGGGGTGGACTGCGCCGACCTGGGACACGCGACGTCCGCCTCCCGGTTCGCCGTCGCGCGCAACGCCGGCCGGGGGCCGCTCACCGTCGCCCAGGCCGGCGAGGTGGACGGGGAACGGGTGGCCGGCTGGATCGCCGACCAGTACCCCCGACAGCGGTACCCGGCGGTGCTGCTGGGCGCGCCGCACGCCGCCGCCGTGCACCTCGCGGTGGCGCTCGGGGTGCCCTGGCTGCCCACCGGCTTCGAGATGACCGCCCACTGGACGCACGGCGCGGTGGACCGTCCCGCCGCCGCGCTCGACCAGGGGGCCGCGTTCGCCGCCCGGATCCTTGCCGGCAACTCCGGCCTGCACCTGCGTCAGGTGCACTGCCCGGCGAGCCGGGGCGCGTCGGCCGGCACGGCGATCAGCCTGGTGGCCCGCTGGCGGGTGCTGCCGGTGGCGTACGCCAGGTTCCTGGCCGACCGGCTGACCCCCGGGGCCGCGGTGCTGCTGGTCGACGACGCCCGCCGGTGGCCGGTGTCGGACTCCGGGCAGGGGCACAGCTTCCAGCTCGGCTGCCCGGCCAGCGGGCTGCGGCCGGTGGACTTCCACCCGGACTCGCCCGCCCTACGTCAGGTGCTACGGGCCGCCGGGGCGACCGGGGACGGGTGGGAGCCGCCGGCGGTCACCGCCGCCGGGGAGTCCGCCGAACACGGGGTGGAACCGGAGTTCGTCCGCGCGCTGGGGCACTGGGCCGGTGGTCGGGGCCACGAGCTGCGCCAGGTGGGGGTGCCGCACCCGGGGGCGCTCAGCGCGGCCACCGCCGACCTGTACCGCAGCTGGCTGCGCCGGGCCGGCAAGACGGGCGACCGGCTGGTGGTCGAGTGCGGCCGGGTGTTCGATCCGTGGCAGGTGGTGCGGGCGGGGCTGGTGCCGTACTGGTGCGAGAACGCCACCCGGCGCAGCGTCGAGGAGGTGGAGTGGTGGCTCGCCGGCAGTGAGCCGTTCAGTTCGGTGGACGTGCTGCCGGAGTCGCCGGGGCTGCGCTCACCGGCCGTGGCGGGGCTGCCGCAGTGGCTGGCGGTGGCGGCGTTCGGCCGTCGCCGGCGGGCCCTGGACCGGACCGCCGCCCGGGGCTACCCGGTGGCGTCGGTGGCCACCCGGCGGGCCACCGAGGTGCTGCGCGGGCAGCCGTACGACCTGCCGACACCGCCGCCGCTGAGCGTCGGTGACGCGCTGGCCGGGCTGCGCGAGGCGGGTGCGCCGCTGGGGCTGGCCGTGTCCTGACCGGCCCGGGTCCCACGGCGCGGCCGGGTCGGGGAGGGCCGGCGGGTCGCCCGGAAAGGGGACGCCGGGGGTGTCCGCGCCGCCCGGCCGGAGCCGGCACACCGAAACATCCTCGCGAACCCGGGGACGCGTGGTTGAGTACCTGGGGAGCGGGAAGACCGCTCGCCGCGACGGTCCGCCGCGTGGCGGCCGGTCGTTGCCCGCGCGTGTCCGGTGATCCCGGCACGGCACGTGAAACCCCACTTCCGACCCGGTGCGTGGTGCCACCACGCGCCGAACCGGCCCGATCCGGGCGGGGGACCTTCCTGAGGGAGGCGCGGATGTTCGGACAGACCACCACGACCACACCACCTCCGACCGACCGGGGGCTGGAGGACCTGGACGCCGCCGCGCTGGCGTACGCCGCGCGGATCGCCGGCCTGCCACCGGAGCGCCGGGGGGAGGCCCGCGAGGACCTGGTCCGGTTCGCCCTGCCGTTCGCCGGCCGGCTGGCCCGCCGCTACCGGGGCCGGGGTGAGCCGTTGGAGGACCTGGAGCAGGTGGCCCGGCTCGGCCTGGTCAACGCCGTCGACAGGTACGACCCCGAGCGGGGTTCGTTCACCGCGTACGCGGCGATCACCATCGTCGGGGAGATCAAGCGGCACTTCCGGGACCGTACCTGGGGGGTGCACGTTCCCCGCCGGCTGCGCGACCTGATCCTGGAGGTCGGGCAGGCCACCTCGGCGTTGACCAGTGAGCTGTCCCGCGCGCCGAGCGTGGCCGAGCTGGCGGCCCGGCTGGAGACGCCCGAGGAGGAGATCCTCGCCGCCCTGGAGTCGGCGGCCGGCTACAGCCCCGCCTCGCTCAACGCGCCGGTCGGCGGGGAGAGTTCCGCCGAGTTCGGTGACCTGGTCGGCGAGTCGGACAACGCGCTGGAGTCGGTGGACGACCGGGTGACCGTCAGCGGGTTGCTGCACCGGCTGCCCTGGCGGGAGCGGCGCATCCTGGCGATGCGCTTCTACGGCAACCAGACCCAGGCGGAGATCGCCGCCCGGTTCGGCATCTCCCAGATGCACGTGTCCCGGCTGCTGTCGCGGGCGTTGACCTGGCTGCGTCAGGCGATGCTCGCCGACACCCCGCCGCCCTGGTGCAACGGCACCGCCGAGACGGACACCGGCCGCAACCGGATCGCGGTCAAACGCACCGCGGAGCGGACCGTGGTCGAGGTCGGGGGAGAGATCGACCGCGACGGCGCGGACCAGTTGCGCCGGATGATGCTGGAGGCGGTCGCCGGGCAGCCCCGCGAGCTGGTGGTGGACCTGGACGGCGCGGGCGGGGTGGACGCCGGGGGTATCGCCGCGCTGGTGGCCGGCCGGGACGCCGCCCTGCGGACCGGGGTGCCGCTGCGGCTGACCCGGGTGCGGCCGGCGGTGCGCCGGTCGCTGGCCGCCGCCGGCCTGCCCGCCACCGTGGACGCCTGAACCGACCCCGTCGGCCCGAGCCGACATCGGGCCGGCACCGCCTCGCGGTGCCGGCCCGACGGTGTGCCGGTCGGTCAGCGTTGCCCCGGGTCGTCCCTGTCGTGCGGGTGCCGCCACCGCTGCGGGGTGTCGGGGTCCGTGTCGTCGGGCCGGTCGTCCTCGGGGGCGTCGGAGTGCGCGAAGCCGGGCCGGCGGACGTCCTCCGGTTCGGGCACCACCACCGGGCGGGCGCCCGACTGCGGGGCGGGCTGGTACTCCACCGCCTCCCGGGCCCCGTGCGCGCCCTCGGCCGCCGGCGACTCGGGGACGTGCCGCTCGTGGCGCAACTCGTCGTGCAGTTCCTGCGGCGGCCGGGTGGTGCGTTGCGGCAGGTCCCGGCCGAGGTCGGCGACGAGTGGGCCGTACTTGGCGTCGAAGGCGGGGCGTTCGGAGCGGATCCGGGGCATCCGGTCGAAGTTGCGCAGCGGCGGCGGGCAGGTGGTGGCCCATTCGAGGGAGTTGCCGAAGCCCCACGGGTCGTCGACGGTCACCAGTGCGCCGTACCGCCAGGACTTCCAGACGTTGTAGAGGAAGAACAGGGTGGACGCGCCGAGCACGAACGAGCCGACGGTGGAGATCATGTTGAGCGTGGTGAAGCCGTCGCCGGGCTGGTAGTCGGCGTACCGGCGGGGCATGCCCTCGTCGCCCAGCCAGTGCTGGACGAGGAAGGTGGCGTGGAAGCCGACGAACATGGTCCAGAAGTGCAGCTTGCCGAGCCGCTCGTCGAGCAGCCGGCCGGTCATCTTGGGGAACCAGAAGTAGACCCCGCCGAACGCGGCGAAGACGATGGTGCCGAACAGCACGTAGTGGAAGTGCGCCACCACGAAGTACGAGTCGGTGACGTGGAAGTCCACCGGCGGGCTGGCCAGCAGCACCCCGGTCAGGCCGCCGAGCAGGAAGGTGACCAGGAAGCCGATGGCGAACAGCATCGGCGTCTCGAAGGTGAGCTGTCCCTTCCACATGGTGCCGATCCAGTTGAAGAACTTCACCCCGGTGGGCACCGCGATCAGGTAGCTCAGGAAACTGAAGAACGGCAGCAGCACCTGGCCGGTGGCGAACATGTGGTGCGCCCACACGGTCATCGACAGCACGGTGATCGCGACCGTGGCCAGCACCAGACCGGTGTAGCCGAAGATCGGCTTGCGGCTGAACACCGGGATGATCTCGGTGATGATGCCGAAGAACGGCAGCGCCACGATGTAGACCTCGGGATGGCCGAAGAACCAGAACAGGTGCTGCCACAGCATCGGCCCACCGGTGCCCGCGTCGTAGACGTGCGCGTCGAGCAGCCGGTCCGCCCCCAGCGCCAGCAGCGCGGCGGCCAGCAGCGGGAAGACCAGGATCACCAGGACGGCGGTGAGCAGCATGTTCCACGTGAAGATCGGCATCCGGAACATGGTCATGCCGGGGGCGCGCAGGGTCAGCGTGGTGGTGATCAGGTTGACCGCGCCGAGGATGGTGCCCAGGCCGGAGACGACCAGACCGACCACCCACAGGTTCGCCCCGATGCCCGGGGAGTTCACCGCGTCGCTGAGCGGGTTGTAGGCGGTCCAGCCGAAGTCGGCGGCGCCGCCGGGGGTGAGGTAGCCGCCGACGACCATCGTCCCGCCGAACAGGTACAGCCAGTACGCGAACGCGTTGAGCCGGGGGAACGCCACGTCCGGGGCGCCGATCTGCAACGGGACGATGTAGTTGCCGAAGGCGAACACCAGCGGGGTGGCGAAGAGCAGCAGCATGATCGTGCCGTGCATGGTGAACGCCTGGTTGTACTGCTCGGGGGAGAGGAACTGCATTCCCGGCCGGGCCAGCTCGGCCCGGATGAGCAGGGCCAGCACCCCGCCGATCAGGAAGAACACGAACGCCGTGGCCAGGTAGAGCAGACCGATCTGCTTGGCGTCGGTGGTGCCGAGCAGCCGCAGCAGCTTGTTGCCGGGCAGCGTCGGGCGGACCGGTCCGGGGAAGCCGCCGAACCGGGCCGGGGCGAGGATGGCCGGCCCCCGGTCTCGGGCGGGTTCCGTGGTTACCCGTCTGGGCATGGCTCTCTCACCCCGTCGTGACGACAGAAAGGACGGGCGCGACTACCCGCCCTCCGCCCATGTAACCAGGCGACAGGGGGAATTTCGGTCAATTCGCCGGCAGGAGTGCCCACACCACCTTGCCGTCGGCCAGCGGGGAACTGCCCCAGCGCTGCGCCATCTCCCGGATCAGCAGCAGCCCCCGGCCGCCCTCGGCGGACAGGTCCGGGCTGGCCGCCCGCGCCGCTGTCCGGCTGCCGTCGGCCACCGCCACCCGCAGGTACGGCTGGTGCAGGGTCAAGGTGATCCGCATCGGGGTGTGGGCGTGCCGGACCGCGTTGCCGACCAGCTCGCTGAGCACCAGCGACGCCGGCTCCACCAGGTGCGGCACGTTCCACCGGGAACACGCGTCGCCGACCAGCTCACGGGCCCGCCGGCAGGCCCCCGCCACCGGCTCCAACCGGGCCCGCAGCCGGGGCGCGGCGGTCGCCCCGGCCCAGCGGGTCGCCTCCGCGCAGTCCTGCCGCACCGGCACCACCCGGCAGGTGGTGGAGGTGGCCAGCCAGGCGGCGGCATCCGGCGGGGGAGAGCAGAGCACCATCGGCACGGCCGGCCAGTCGGCCGCCTGCCGGGCGGTGGCGGCGAACACCGACAGCGCCAGCCGGTCGGCGACGGTCACCCGGCCCAGGTCGACCACCAGCGCGTCGGGCAGCGTGGTCAGGCAGCGGTCCAACACGGTGTGCACGGCGCGCATGGTGCCCAGGTCGAGCGCGCCGGCGAGGCGTACGACGGTCACCGGTGACTCGTCGCTGACCTCGCAGGTGATCCGGCTGACCATCGGCCCCTCGATTCCGCTCGTGGTGCTGGGGAGAACCGCCAGGTACCCGCGGCCCTGTGGACCGAAACCGGGCCCGGACCGGGACGGTCCGGGCCCGGTCGGGGCGGGTGGCTCAGGCCGCCTGGAGCTGCGGTTGCCGGGCCGTGGCGCGGACCGTCTCGTAGAGGGCGACGTACCGCCGCGCCATCACCGCCGGGGTGAACCGCTCGGCGGCCTCCCGCCGGCACTCGTCCGGGTCGAGTCGCCGCGCCGCCAGCAGCAGCTCACCCAGTTCGTCCTCGTCGTCGGTGAGCAGTCCGGTGCGCCCGTGCTCGACCAGTTCGGGCAGGCAGCCCCGGGCGGTCGCCACCACCGGCGTGCCCAGCGCCAGCGACTCCACCACGGCCGTCCCGCCGGGCTCCTCCCAGCGCAGCGGGAACAGCGACGCCCGCGCCCCGGCCAGCAGGTCGTCGCGCTCCCGGCCGGCGACCGTGCCGACCCAGCGGACCAGGTCGCCGTCGAGGTGCGGGGCGACCTCGTCGTGGAAGAACCGCACGTCCGGGTTCTGCCGGGCCCCGTCGCCCGCCGCCGCCAGGTCCGCCGGCCGGTGGTAGGGCCCGACCGGGCCGGCGAGCACCAGCGGCACCCCGGTACGCCGGGCCAGCCGGACGCCGACGTCCTGCCCCTTGCCCGGGTTGATCCGGCCCAGGATGACCGTGTAGTCGCCCTTCACCGGCCGGGGCGTCCGGTCGGCGTGCACCGCCAGCGGGGTGGCCAGGTGCACGTGCCCGACGGCGTGCTCCCGTAGCGCCCGGGGGGCGCGGGCCAGCTGGGCGGCGGAGACCCCGTTGACCCGTACCCGTGTCCCGCCGTCGAGGGTGCCGTACAGCTCGGGGTGCTTGGCCAGGTCCCAGTGCAGGGTGTGCAGCACCGGCGGGGCGGCCGGCCCCATCGCCGTCAGGGTGGCCAGCCCGACCGCCTCCACGTGGTCGTGCACCAGGTCGATGTCGTCGCGGCCGTACACCTGCCGGACCACCCCGGCCAGGTGCGCCTGGGACACCCCGCACACCTGGTTGTACGGCCGTTGCAGCGCCGCGAACTGCCCGTCGGCATAGACCGAGAACTTCTCGTCCACCGGCAGGGTGCTCGATCCGACCGAGGCCAGCACGACCTTCACCCCGAGCCGGCGCAGCTCCGGCACCAGGGTGGCGACGACGTTCTCGATGCCGCCGTAGCCGGGTGGCGGCACGGACAGCCACGGGCCGGCGTTCATCAGCACGGTGAGGCTCATGGTCGGGACTTCCTCTCGGGACGGACCGGGTCCCGGGCGGGTCTCGACCCCGCGCGTCGGGTGACGTCGCCGCCGGTGCGGCGCGTCGTCACGCGGCCACCCGCCGACGCGGCAGCCGGGGCCGCAGCTCGGCCAGGGGCGGGCGTTCCTGCACCGAGACGTCGTTGACGACGACCTCCCGGTCGAGATTCGGCAGTGCCTCCGAGCCGCCCCGACGGAACTGGGTCAGCAGGGTGCCGGGGTGGGTGCCCGGGGCGGCCCAGCCCCGCCGCTGCAACCGCGCCCAGGCGGTGTGCATGATCTGCGCGGACATCCGGCCCAGGGCCGCGGTGTCCTGGTGCCGGTGCTTGCGCTCGCCCAGGTCGACCTGGGCCAACGCGTCCAGGCCGACAAGTTCCAGCAGGTCGATCAGCATGGCCGTCTCGACCCCGTAACCGGTGACGAACGGCACCCGCTCCAGCACCTCGCGCCGACCGGCGTACTCGCCCGCGAGGGGCTGCACGAAACCGGCCAGCTCCGGCCAGAACAGGTTCAGCAGTGGCCGGGCCATCAGCTCCGTCACCCGCCCGCCACCGTCGGTCTCGACGCTGGTCGTGCCGACCAGCGGCCGGTGGTAGAAGCCCTTCACGAACTCCACCGACGGGTCGACCAGCAGCGGGCCGATCAGGCCGGTCACGAAGTGCGGCCGGAACTCCCGCAGGTCGGCGTCGACGAACGCGACGATGTCGCCCTCGGCGGCGGCCAGCCCGGCCCAGAGCGCGTCGCCCTTGCCGGTCAGCCGGGGCAGGCCCCGGGTCATCTCGTCCTGGCCGACCACCTCCGCGCCGGCGGCCCGGGCGACCTGCGCGGTGCGGTCGGTCGACCGGGAGTCGACCACGATCAGCTCGTCGACCAGGGGGACCCGGTCCATCAGGTGTTCCCGGATCGTCGAGACGATCGCCCCGACGGTGGCTTCCTCGTTGCGGGCGGGCAGCACGACGCTGACCCGGTTCTCCCCCTTGGCTCTGATCAGCCGTCGCGTGGGCCAGTCCTGCGCCGACGTCGTCCGGTAGGTGGCCCATGCCTCCACGACAGGGGAGACGATCGGTTCTGTGTCCCGCACTGGCAAACCCCCAGATCCATGGCGGAAAACGCAGACTTGGTTTTCCCGTCTCTGCACATTCGTTAACTGGATATTGCCTAACAGCTTGATCACGGCGGCTCCACCGGCTGGTTCCCGGCAGAT
This sequence comes from Micromonospora humidisoli, assembly GCF_016900955.1. NCBI lineage: Bacteria > Bacillati > Actinomycetota > Actinomycetes > Micromonosporales > Micromonosporaceae > Micromonospora > Micromonospora humidisoli. Next base: position 628,192 of record NZ_JAFEUO010000005.1, on the reverse strand, counting down.
GAACGCTGTGTTGCGGTGACCGCCGGGTTTGGCCCCGCCGCGCCGGGGCAGTGCTGTGCGCGGTGGTGGTGACCGCGTCGAGAGGGCCAGGTATGCGTACGTGTCGGGTGGGGCTGGTCGGGGCCGGTGGGGTGGCGCACCGTCACGCCCGTGTGCTGGGGAGTTTCGCCGACGTCGAACTGGTCGGGGTCACCGACGTGACCCGGTCGGCCGCCGCCCGGCTGGCCGACACGCACTCGACCCGGGCCTTCGCCGACGTCGACGACCTGCTGGCCGCCGGCCCCGACGCGGTCTACGTCTGCGTGCCGCCGTTCGCCCACGGGCCGGTGGAGGAGGCCGTCATCGCCGCCGGGGTGCCGATGTTCGTGGAGAAGCCGGTCGCGGTCGACCTGGACACCGCCGAACGGATCGCCGCCCTGGTCGAGCAGCGGCGGTTGCTCACCGCCGTCGGACACCACTGGCGCTACCTGCACGTGGTGGCGCGGGCCCGGGAACTGCTCGCCGACCGTCAGGTGCGGATGGTCAACGGGGCCTGGCTGGACAAGGTGCCCCCGGTGGCCTGGTGGCCGGTGCGGGACCGCTCCGGCGGCCCGGTGGTCGAGCAGGCCGCCCACGTGCTGGACCTGACCCGGGCGCTGGTCGGCGAGGCCGTCGAGGTGACCGCCTACGGCGACGGCAACCCGCCCCCGGTCGACGACGCCGACATCGACTCGGTGACCGCGGCCACGCTGCGCTTCGCCTCCGGCGCGGTGGGCACCCTCGCCGCCGCCTGCGTGCTCGGTTGGAAGCACCGGGCCGGGCTGGAGATCCTCGCCGACGGGCTGGCCCTGGCGCTGACCGAGGACGGTCTGACCGTCCGGGACGCCGACGGGGAACGCCACCTCCCGGCCGACCCCGACGCCGCCCGGAGCGCCGTCGACCGGGCCTTCGTCGACGCGGTCACCGGGGTCGGCGACGACATCCGGGTGCCGTACGCGGAGGCGCTGCGCACCCAACGACTGGCGGTCGCGCTCGCACAGAGCGCCCGCACCGGTCGCCCCGTCACCCTGCCCACCGGCCCGGCCGCGCTCACGCCGGTGGCCGGCGGCGTGCCGGCGACACCCGTGGGCACGGCCGCCGATGCGTGACACGGTGGTGGTGGTCAGCGGCCCGGGACGGGTCGAGCTGGCCGAACAGGAGGCCGGTGAGCTGCGCGACGGCACCATCCGGGTGCGGACCCGCTACAGCGGCATCTCCGCCGGCACCGAGCTGAGCTTCGTCAAGGGCACCAACCCCTACCTCAACGTCACCTTCGACACCGGCCTCGGCCTCTTCCGGCCCGGGACGGCCAGCACGCCGTACCCGGTCACCCGGCTCGGCTACATGCAGGTCGCCGAGGTGGTGCAGAGCCGCACCCCGGCGATCGCCGTCGGCACCGTCGGTGCGATGACCTACGGCCACCGCACCGGGTACGTCGCCGACCCGCTGGCCGAACGGTTCGTGCCGCTGCCCGGCGATCTCGATCCGCTGCTCGGCGTCTACGTGGCGCACATGGGGCCGATCTGCGCCAACGGGCTGCTGCACGCCGCCGCCGACCTGTACGGCACCGACGTCCGCTCGCTCGGCGACGGGGTGCGCGGCCGACGGGTCGCGGTGGTCGGCAGCGGCGTGGTCGCCCTGCTCACCGCCCTGTTCGCCAGGCAGCACGGTGCCGCCTCGGTGGTGGTGGTCGACCCGACGCCGCAGCGCCGCCAGGTCGCCGAGGCACTCGGTCTGGAGACCCTGGACCCGGACGCCGACGACCCCGCCGTCGTGCTCAAGACCAGGTGGCACCACAGCGCCGGGGACCGGGGCGCCGACGTGGTGTTCCAGTGCCGGGGTCAGGACTGGGCGCTGCACCTGGCGCTGCGCCTGCTGCGCCCCCAGGGCACCGTGATCGACCTGGCGTTCTACCAGGGCGGCGCGGACGCCGTCCGGCTCGGTGAGGAGTTCCACCACAACGGGCTGTCGCTGCGCTGCGCGCAGATCGGCCGGGTGCCCCGGGGTCTCGCCCCCACCTGGGACCGGGAACGCCTCTCCGCCGAGACGATCGACCTGCTGCGCCGGTACGGCGACCTGATCCGCACCCACCTGGTCTCGGCCGTGGTCCCGTTCGCGCAGGCACCCACCCTCCTCACCGACCTGGCCGAACGTCGCCGTCAGGAACTCCAGGTCGTCCTCACCGCCTGACCATCCCGACGGCCTCGCCCCGCCCGCCTCGCCCCGGTGATCAAGAGGTTTACGTCATGGTGGAACGGATTCTTGACGTAAACCTCTTGATCACTGCGGTGAAGGGGCGGCAGGTGGGGGCGGCCAGGCCAAGGCGATCACCGAGGCGGGCTACACGGCCGAGAGTCTCGCCGGCAAGCTCGGTCTGCATCCGAAGACCGTCGCCCGTTGGGCAAATCCTGGGCACATTCCGCAGAGTCGCCACCGGGCCACCGTCGCAGAACTGCTGGAGCGAGATGTCGATGCCCTCTGGCCGGACATCGTCAAGCGGCGCGAGCCGGTCTGGTTCCGGCCCTGGGTCGACATCGAGCGGGAAGCCACCACCTTACGGGCCTTTCAACTTGCCTGGGTGCCCGGCCTGCTCCAGACCGAGGCGTACGCGCGGGCGACGCTGACCGGCGGAACGCTGACGGCCGAGGCGATGGACGAGCTGACCGATGCGCGGCTCGGTCGACAGGCGATCCTGCACCGTGAGCGCAGCCCCCTGCTGGTCGCCGTCCTGGACGAGGGCGTCCTGCGTCGACGGGTCGGTGGCAGTCGGGCGCTGATGGCGGCCCAGCTCGGGCACCTTCTCGCCTGTGCCGAGCTGCCGAACGTGCAGCTGCACGTCGTCCCGGCCGACGCGCCGAGCTATCCGGGGCTCGACGGGCCGTTCGTGATCGCCGACCTGCCGGAGGGGGCGAGAGTGGCGCATGTCGATGGTCCGGCGCAGGCGCAGATTCTGGACAAGCCCTCTGACCTTGTTAACCTTGAGCGGCGGTGGGAGCGTATCCGTGGGGAGGCGCTCCCTCGTGGACGGACCCTGGGTCTCCTGAGAGAAGCGGCTGCATCATGGACCTGACCGCTGCGCGGTGGCACAAGAGCACGAAGAGCGGCGGCAACGGCGGCAACTGTGTCGAGGTCGCGGGCAACCTTCCCGGTGTCGTCCTGGTGCGGGACACCAAGGACCGGGACGGCGGGGTGCTCGCGTTCGCCCCGGCGGCGTGGCGTGGCTTCGTCGACTTCGCGAGCCGGTGGGAGTCGGCTCGTGCGGCACGGTGACGTGATCCAGGAAGTTGATCTATAGCGCCCCAGCTCGGTAATTCTGCATCCCCGCGCACGCGGCGGTGATGGCCCGCCGGGCCCGACCGGCGGCGCGATCGCCCGCCTCCCCGCGCCCGCGGGGCTGGCTTCGCTGATCATCGACGACCGTCAGCCTGCGTCCCGGTCGACCAGCTGCCCGCCACCTTCCGGTGGGCCGCCGGCGCACCTCGCTGACCTGCCCGGATGGGCCGGGAACCGGACAGCGGGATCGCAACGTGCGGACCGGGCAGCCTTTTCCGCCCGGGTTCGCGTACCGTTGCCGCTCATGGGTGTGTCGCAACGGTTGAAGAGCAGGTTCCGCCGGTTCCTCCAACGCCCGGGGACGACGGTCGACCTGGCTCCCCTGGAGAAGCTGCTGCCGCGGATCGCCGCGCGCGAGGACGAGCTGTCGGCGCTGGACGACGAGGCGCTGACCGAGGCCGCCGGTGCCGCGACGGAGTACGTGGACATCTGCGCCGTCGGCCGCGAGGCCGCCCGCCGGGGCCTCGACCAGCGGCCGTACGACGTGCAGCTGCTGGGCGCGATGGCGCTGCTGTCGGGCAAGGTCGCCGAGATGGCCACCGGTGAGGGCAAGACGCTGACCGCCACCGTCGCCGCCTACGGGCACGTCCGGCTGGGCAACGGCCCGGTGCACGTGCTCACCGTCAACGACTACCTGGCCCGCCGGGACGCCGAGTGGATGACGCCTGTCTACCGGCTGCTCGGGCTGAGCGTGGGCTGGGTCAACGAGGCGTCCACCCCGGCCGAGCGGCGGGAGGCGTACGGCTGCGACGTCACCTACGTCTCGGTCAGCGAGGCCGGTTTCGACTTCCTCCGCGACCAACTCGTCACCGACATCGCCGACCGGGTCCAGCCGCCGCTGGCCACCGCCATCGTCGACGAGGCCGACTCGATCCTGATCGACGAGGCCCGGGTGCCGATGGTGCTGGCCGGCTCGACCGCCGGCGAACAGGACCCGGTGCACGCCTCCGCCGCGCTGGTGCGCGGCCTGCGCAAGGGCCGGCACTACACGGTCGCCGAGGACGGTCGCAGCGTCGCCTTCACCACCGAGGGCCTGGCCGCCGTCGAAGCCAAGCTCGGCGACATCGACCTGTACGACACCGAGCACGTCGGCCAGCTCTCCGCGGTGAACGTGGCGCTGCACGCGCACGCCCTGCTGCACCGCGACGTCGACTACATCGTGCGGGACGGCTCGGTGGAGCTGATCGACGAGATGCGCGGCCGGGTCGCCCAGCGTCGCCGCTGGCCCGACGGCCTGCAGGCCGCCGTGGAGGCGAAGGAGGGGCTGGACGCCACCGCCGAGGGCGAGGTGCTGGGCACCATCGCCGTGCAGGCGTACATCGCGCTCTACCCCAAGCTGTGCGGCATGACGGCGACCGCGGTGCTGGTCGGCGACCAGCTCCGGGAGTTCTTCGGCCTGGAGGTGGCGGTCATCCCGCCGAACACCCCCTGCGTCCGCGAGGACGAGCCGGACCGGATCTACGCGACCCGGGCCGAGAAGGAGGAGGCGCTGATCGACGAGATCCGGCGCTGCCACGAGGCGGGCCGTCCGGTGCTGGTCGGCACCCTCGACGTGAAGGAGTCCGAGGGGCTCGCCGCCGGCCTCCAGGCTGCCGGGGTGCCGTGCGTGGTGCTCAACGCCAAGAACGACGACGAGGAGGCGGCGATCATCGCCGAGGCCGGCGCGTACGGCGCGGTGACCGTCTCCACCCAGATGGCCGGCCGGGGCGTGGATATCCGGCTCGGCGGCAGCGAGCAGGTCGACCAGGAGCGGGTCGCCGAACTCGGCGGCCTCTACGTGATCGGCAGCGGCCGGCACGACAGCCGCCGGGTCGACGACCAGCTGCGTGGCCGGGCCGGCCGGCAGGGCGACCCGGGCGGTTCGGTCTTCTTCGTCAGCCTGGAGGACGACCTGGTCGTGCGGCACGCCGGCGACACCGTCCCGGCCTCGCCCCGGATGAACGCCGACGGTCTGGTCACCGACGAGCAGGTCGACTACGCGGTGGAGCACGCCCAGCGGGTCGCCGAGGGCGTCAACCACGAGATCCACCGCAACACCTGGCGCTACAGCGTGGTCATCGAGCAGCAGCGGATCGCCCTGGCCGAGCGCCGGGAGCGGCTGCTCACCTCGGACGTGGCGGCGCTGATGCTGCTCGACCGGATGCCCGACAAGGCCGGCGAGATGGACGAGGACCTGCTGGCCCGGGTGGCCCGCTCCATCGCGCTCTACCACACCGACCGGCTCTGGGCGGAACACCTGGCCGAGTTGTCCGAGGTCCGCGAGGGCGTGCACCTGCGGGCGCTGGGCCGGCTCGACCCGCTCGACGAGTTCCACCGGGCGGCGGTGCCGGCGTTCACCAACCTCATCCCCGAGATCGAGACGCGCACCCTGGCGACCTTCGAGGAGACCGAGTTCGCCGAGGACTGGGAGCCGGACGCCGCCAAGCTGGTGCGGCCCAGCGCCACCTGGACGTACCTGGTGCACGACAACCCGTTCGGCTCGGAACTGGACCGGCTGATCGCCTCCGTCGGCCGTCGGCTCGCCGCCGCCCGCTGAGCGGCCCGGGAACCCCTCCGGCGCGGGATGTGCCGGAGGGGTTCCCTTTACGCGGTTTCGACCCGGTTTTGCGAGGGTAGTAGCCCGGGGCCCACGACTCGGGAGAGAGATCATCACGATGACACAGGCAACGACGCCGGTGCCGGTCGGCAGGGGTACGACGGAGCCCGCAGGCCGGTGAACCTGGACATGCGGGAGCTGACCATCGACACGCTCGGGGTACTGGAGACGGCCGCCCTGCTGCGGGAGCTGACCGCGGGCCTGATCGCGGTCGACGACTTCGACGAGGCGCTGACCGAGCTGGTCCGGATCGCCGCGGATGCCGTCCCGGGGGCGCTCTGGTGCGGTTTCACCGCGCTGCGCGCCGGTGAGCCCGCCGGGGTGGCCGCTTCGGACCCCCGGCTGGCCGAGCTGGATGACCTGGGGCACGGCGCGGAGTCACCCGCGATGGACGCCATCCGCCGCCGCGAGATGATCATCGCGGCGGACCTGACCGTCGAGGACCGGTGGCCGGCCTGGACCGACCGCGCCCGCCGGCTCGGCGTGCGCGGGGTGATCTCCGCCCCGGTGGACGTCGACGAGCGGGCGATCGGCTCGATCAACCTGTACGCCGGCCGGCCCGGCACGCTGGGCACCCGGCACCAGCTCACCGCGATGCTGCTCGCCGAGCACGCGGGGTTGCTGCTGGCCGCCGTGCGGGACCGGGCCCGGCGGGCCGAGCGGGCCGGCGAACGCGACGGCGCGCTGCTCGGGGAGAACGTCGTCGGCCAGGCCGTCGGGGTGATCATGACCCAGCGGGGCTGCCCGGCCCCGGAGGCCCTCGACGTGCTGCGCAGCGCCGCGACCTCGCTGGACATCCCGCTGCGGGAGGTGGCCGAACGGCTGGTCACCACGGTCTCCCGTCCCCGCGAGTCCTGACCGTCTCCGGTCCGGTTGAGCCACTCACCCGGGCTGACCTGGCGGCATCGACCCGTGAGGATGCCGCCAGGTCGCCGCCCCTGGTTCCCGGACGCCCGCGGCCGACGGTGTCGTTTCTCCCCGGACCCGCGAATCCCGGCCCGACCGTTTCGTCGGAGCGACCCCCGGGTAGCACCCTGGACCGGTGAGCTGAGCCGATTCCGGGGAGGAAACGATGGAGAGCCGCCTGAGGGTGCAGGGGCATCCCATCCAACCGATGCTGGTGACGTTCCCGTTCGGGCTCTTCGTCAGCGCCACCGTCTTCGACCTCGCCGACGTGGCGGGCGGTCCGGCGTTCCTCGGCGAGGTCGGCTACTGGACGGCGGTCGCCGCGCTGGTGGCCGCCGGGCTCGCCGGGGTGGCCGGCATGATCGATCTGTGGGACGTACGGCCGGGGCCGCACCGTCGCACCATGGTCACCTTCAACATGGTCAACGCGGGCATGGCCGCGCTCTTCCTGCTGTCCTGCCTGGTCCGGGCGGATTCCCCGCAGCGCGGTGCGACCGGGGTGCTGCTGGTGACCGAGCTGGTCGCGCTGCTCGTCGGTGCGGTGGGCGTCGGGTTGGGTGCCCGGCTGATGCGCCAGTTCGAGTCCGGCCGAGGCGAGCCCACCGGCTTCGACAGCCTCGACGGTGTGCCCGCCGGCTCCACCGTGGAGATCCTCCGCCCCGCCCCCTGATCGCGCCCCGCCCCTACCACCGTCGCGCTGTCCGGCGGTGGTCGCGGGGGTCCGCGCCGCCCTGCGGTAAACGGGTTGCCGTGCCGAACGGCCCTGCCGCAGGGTGGACGGATGGTCGAGCCGAGCTGTGCGGAGCTGATCGCCGAGGCCGCCGCCGCCCCCGTCGACGGTTGGGGCTTCGGCTGGCTGGACGGTCGGGCCACCGAGGAGCGTCCACCGTGGGGCTACGCCCGTCAGGTGGCCGCGCGGATGGCGACGGTCACGGCCGCGCTGGACATCGACACCGGCGGCGGCGAGGTGCTCGCCGAGCTGCCCCAGCCGCCGCCGCTGCTGGTCGCCACCGAAGCGTGGCCGCCCAACGTCGCGGTCGCCCGGCGTACGCTGCGACGGGTCGGCGCCCGGGTGGTGCAGATCGCTCCCGGGTCCCGGCTGCCGTTCCGGGCGGCCGCCTTCGACCTGGTGACCAGCAGGCATCCGGTGGACACCGGGTGGGCGGAGATCGCTCGGGTGCTGCGCCCCGGCGGGCGCTACCTGTCCCAGCAGATCGGCGCCGGCACCATGCGGGAGCTGAGCGAGGCGGTGCTGGGCCCGTTGCCGCCGCCGGCCACCCGGCACACCGCGCAGGCGGTGGCCGCCGCCCGGACCGCCGGCCTGCACGTGGCGCGGCTGGAGCAGGCCACCCTGCGGGCGGTGTTCCACGACGTCGGCGCGGTGGTCTGGTTCCTGCGCAAGGTGGTCTGGACCGTGCCGGACTTCGACGTCGACCGGTACCGCCCACAGCTCGAACGGCTGCACGCGCACATCCGTGCCGAGGGCGCTTTCGTGGCCCACTCCCGACGCTTCCTGATCGAGGCCGTCAAGCCGACCGACGGGCCCGCCTGAAGGACCCGTGGTGGCGGGTGACGCCAGGGCATCCGGCGTGGGGACGGCGCGCCATCGGTTCCGGCGGGTCGATCACACGTGGCGGGTGGTGAGCAGGGTGACCATCTCGGGCAGGTCGAAGAACCGGGCCGTCTCCACCGCCGACGGGGTCCCGTGGTCGGGGTCGGCTCCGGCGTCGAGCAGGGCGCGTACCGCGTCGGTGTTTCGCCGGAACACCGCCGCGGCGAGCGCGGTCTGCCCTCGGTCGTTGACCCGGGTGTGGTCGGCGCCCCGGGCCAGCAGGGCGGCGACGGTCTCCGGACGGGCGTGGTAGGCGGCCAGGATGAGCAGCGTGTCGCCCTTGTCGTTGGTCAGGTTCACCGGCAGCCCGGCGTCGACGTGGCCGCCGAGTTCCGTGGCCTCGCCCGCGCGGGCCAGGTCGAACATCCGGTGGGCGAAGGCCAGCGTCTCGGCGTCGAACTCCTCGGTCATCCGCCCAGCCTAGAGGCCCGTGCCCCGGTCGCCGCCGGGTGACGGGAAGCGGCCGCCAGGCGTGTCCCAGCATGCGGTATTACCTACTAAACCTATAGGCTTTACAGTCTAGAGTGTCGGGGGACGCACCACACGGGAGAAGACATGACCAGCATCCACGCCACCGACCTGCTCACCGTCGCCGGCCGGTACGCCGACCCGGCCACCTGGGCGGTGCCACTGCGGTTCGACCCGACGCAGCGGTGGTACACCCGGCTCGCCTCGGCCGAAGACCACGAGGTCTGGGCGTTGAGCTGGCTGCCCGGCCAGGGCACCGACCTGCACGACCACGGCGGTTCCTCGGGCGCCTTCCTGGTCGTCGCCGGTGAGCTGACCGAGCAGACGGTCTCCGGTGGGCGGCTGCGTCCGCACCGCCTCGCCGCCGGGTCCGGTCGCCGGTTCGGCCCCCGGCACGTGCACACGGTGACCAACCGCGGCGACCAGCCGGCGGTCAGCGTGCACGTCTACCTGCCCGCGCTGCGTCACATGACCCGCTACCACCTCGTCGACGGGCGACTCCGGGTCGCCGAGGTCGCCCGGGCCGGCGTCGCCTGGTGACGCCGCCCGCCCCCGATTCCCCCACCCGCCGGCTCGCCCATGGAAGGACCGCGACGATGCCGCAGCACTGCACCCTCACCGAGAGCTGTCCGGCCCCACCCCCGGGTTCCCGCGGCATCGACGAGATCCTCGCCGAGGCCCGTACCCGACTGCGTCGGCTCGACCCCGAGCAGGCGCACCTGGCCCACCGGAGCGGGGCGCTCATGGTCGACATCCGGCCGGCGGCCCAGCGGGCCGCCCACGGCACCGTGCCGGGCGCGCTGGTGATCGAGCGCAACGTCCTGGAGTGGCGGCTCGACCCACGGTGCCCGGCCCGGCTGCCCGAGGCGGTCGACTACGACCTGCCGGTGCTGGTGATCTGCCAGGAGGGTTACACCTCGTCGCTGGCCGCCGCCGCGTTGCAGGACATCGGCCTGCACCGGGCCACCGACGTGGTGGGTGGCTTCGTCGCCTGGCGGATCGCCGGGCTGCCGGCCCTGGGCCCGACGCCGTCGCACCGCACCCCGTCCTTCGCGCCGCCGGTGACCGCCGGCCGGACGCCACACTGACCGTCGCGCCCCACCGGGCGTGGCGGACGCACCGCCACACAGGAGGCTCCCATGTCCCTCGTCGCCCTCACCGCGCGTCCGCACCCGCCGGGCCGTCCCGACCGGGTGGTGCCGGGTCGGCCCCGCTCCACGCCCTCGCTGACCATCACCCTCGACCTGACCGCCGGGCCGCTGACGCCCCGGCTGGCCCGTCTGGTCGACCTGCTCGGCGAACTGGCCGAGGCGGGGGAGGGGGTGGTCCGGCTGAGCGAGCCGACCGCACCGCGCCTGCTGTCGTCGCTACCGGCCCCGCGCCCGGCGCCGGTGGCCGGGGAGCCCGTGCCGACCGACGAACACCCGCAGACCCTGCGGATCTCCGCCGGCACCCGGGTGGTGCGTCAGGGCGACCGGGAGATCCCGCTCACCCGCATCGAGTTCGACCTGCTGCTGTTCCTGGCCGAGCACCCGCACCGGGTCTTCACCCGGCTGCAACTGCTCGCCAACGTCTGGGGCTACGAACACGCCGTCGCCCGCACCGTGGACGTGCACATCAGGCGGTTGCGCGCCAAGCTCGGCGCGGACAACCCGCTGGTGACCACCGTGTACGGGGTGGGCTACCGGCTCGCCGACGAGGCGAGGGTGCGGATCGACCGGTTCCGCTGACCTTGCGACCATTCCCTGACGCACCCGGCCCGCCCCGAGCCGGGTGCGTCGCGGCGTGCCGGCCGTGATCCAACTGGCGGGCACCCCCGTATCCGGGCACTTCGACGCTTCTGCTGTAATCATCTGGCTCGTACGCAGAGCGAGGGATCGGCTGCGAACTGTTCGTCAATTGTCACATTCATGCAACGCGGTCGCCCCTTGACCCTCGTCCAGGGGCCGGGAAGCATCGATGCAGCGGCGTCCCGGGCCGTGGGGAGATACCCGGACCCAGCCCAAGGAGGACCATGTCGGTCAGCCCCGCATCGTCGCGCGCCGGATGGCATACGTCCCAGCCCTCGGTCCCCGGTCGACCTCCCGGCGGTCAGCGACGCCCGGCCACCACGGCCACCCCTGTGCTCACCGTGACCCTCTCCATCCCGCTGGCCAGCGAGGAGTCACTCACCGCGCCGGCCCGCCGGTTGCTGGAGGCGGCCCGGGAGATGCTGGAACGCGGCGAGGGCACCATCGCCACCACCGGGGTTCCCGCCGAACGGCGACCCGACCAGGTCCCGGCCGGCCGGACGGCGGGGCGTTCCCTCGCCGCCACCATCCCGATGCTGCACATCCTGGCCTCCTCCCGGTCGGTGTTGCGCGACGGCGAGCCGCTGCCGCTGACCCGGCTGGAGTTCGACCTGCTGCTGCACCTGGTGGCCCACCCCCGTCGGGTGTTCACCCGGCTGCAACTTCTCAACGCCGTCTGGGGCTACGAGCACGCCGGGGTGCGCACGGTGGACGTGCACGTGCGTCGGCTGCGCGGCAAGGTCGGCGTCGACGTCCCGTTGGTCACCACGGTCTACGGGGTGGGCTACCGGCTCGCCGACGACGCCCGGGTCACCGTCGACCGCACCGGCTGACCCGTCGGGCCCGCCGCCGCCACCGCCCGCCGTCGGGCAGCCCCACCGGACCGCGTGCGTCGTGCCGTGCGCCGGCCACGAGCGGGTTCATCCACTCCCGGAGCCACCGTCGGGCAAGAATTTTCTCGCCCCGAGTCCCGTCGACCGGACCGGCGTCCGGGTCGACGGTGGGCCCGGCACGACGACCCGACAGGTGTCCGGGCGGACACCGCCGCGGGTGCGCCGGGGTCGGTCGTCGGCCGACGGGGCACGATGGTCGGATGCGTGTCCGTCCGATCTCACCCGACCGGCTCGTCGCCGAGCTGACCGAACGGCTCCTCACGGTCGCGTCCGGGCCGACCGTCGACGGGGCCACGCCGCCGGCCCACCTGCGGGTCGCGGTGGACGGTCCCCCCGCCGCCGCCCCGGACGGGCTCGCCGCCGCGCTGGTCGACCCGCTGCGCGCCGGGGGCCGCCCGGCGTTGCACCTGCGCGCCGGGGACTTCCTGCGGCCCGCCTCCGTCCGCTTCGAGTTCGGCCGGACCAACCCCGACGCCTACTACGAGGGCTGGATCGACGAGGCCGGCCTGCGCCGGGAGGTGCTCGACCCGGCAGGTCCCGGCGGTACCGGACGGGTGCTGCCCTCACTGTGGGACGCCCGGACCGACCGGGCCAGCCGGGCGGCCTACCGGGAGCTGTCACCCGGCACGGTGCTGCTGGTCAGCGGGGCGCTCCTGCTCGGCGGGGGACTGCCGTTCGACGTCGCCGTGCACCTGGTGCTCTCGCCGGCCGCGCTGGCCCGGCGTACCGATCCGGCGCAGCGGTGGACCCTGCCCGCCTTCGCCAGGTACGCCGACGAGGTCGCCCCGCAGTCCTTCGCCGACGTGGTCGTGCGCGTCGACGACCCCCGGCACCCGGCCCTGGTGCAACGGACCGACGGGGCCGGCTGAAGCCGCCGTGCCGGCGGGACGGGCCGGTGGGAGGGCCCGGTACGCCCGCCACGACGGTGACGGAACCGGTGGTTTGACGGGACGTGCCGGTGGGTAATCGCCGGACTCACACGGCACGGATGATCTCACCGTGCCCGCCGAGCCCGGAGCGTGCCCTCAGGTCGCGCCGGTCCCAGGAAAGGCAGGCAGCGATGCTCGTCCACGACACCGTCGGTACCGCCCGCACCACGGCGGAGGCCGACCAGATCCGGGCGTCCCTGCGGGCCCGCTACGACGAGCTGTCCGCGGAGTACGAGCAGGCGGTCGCGCAGAGCCAGGTGCTGCGGCTGGTGGAGGTCGGTGACACCGCCGGCGACGACCAGGCCGACAGCGGCACCAAGACCGCCGAGCGGGACACCGCCCAGTCCCTGCTGCGCACCATCCTCGACCGACGGGCCCAGTTCGAGCACGCGCTGACCCGGCTGGACGAGGGCACCTACGGCTTCTGTGAGGGCTGCACCGCGCCCATCCCGGTGGAGCGGCTGGAGATCTTCCCGTCCGCCACCTCCTGCGTCGGCTGCAAGCAGACCCGGGAGCGGCGGGCCGCCTGACCCGGCAGCCGACCGGCCACCACGCCCAACCCGCACCGCTGATCGACTCCGGGGAGTCGGTGTAGCGGCATCCCCGCGTGGCGATGCCGTCACATCGGCCCGGTGACCAGGCGGCCGTACCTCACCCCGGCCGGGTGAGGGCGGCTCACCCGACTGACGGGCAGCCTCGACGGTGCCGGCCGCGCCCGCGGCCGGAGCACGCCCCGGTCAGGTCGACGGCCCGACGGGGCAGCGGTCGGACAGGCCGCGCACGGGTACGGAGGTGACCGAGATGACGGCACGGGTGGTGGCGGATCCCCGACGTGGCGCGGTGCTGCACGTCGTCGGCACGGGTGGCGGCACCCGCCGACCGGAGCGGCCCGCACGGTTCGGCAGCCCGGCCCGGCAGGGGCGGGGCCCGGCGGGCCCACCCCGACGCGCCGACGACAGGCGTCGGGGCGGCGAGCCGAAGGACGGGGGGTGACCCGATGGCCGAGCAGCTGATGTCGGCGATCGAGTCCTCGGTGGACAAGACCAACCTGATCCTCAAGGACATCGAGGACGCGTACGGGTGGCCCCGGGCGCAGCGCAACCAGTCGTACGCCGCGCTGCGCACCGTGCTGCACCTGCTGCGCGACCGGATGACGGTGCAGGAGTGCGCGGAGTTCTCCGCCCAGCTCCCGGTGCTGGTCCGGGGCATCTACTTCGACGGGTGGCGGCCGGAGGACGTACCGGTGAAACTCAACCGGGACGACTTCCTCTACGAGGTCCGGCAGGGCTTCCCCTACGACGTCCAGGGCGGCCCCGAGCGGGTGGCCCGGGTGGTGCTGGACGCCCTGCGCCGGCACGTCACCCAGGGGGAGTGGCAGGACGTGAAGGCCGGCATGCCCCGTGACCTGCAACGGCTGATTCCCTGACCCGACCGGCCCTGGACCGCCGAGCCCGTGCGGTCCAGGGCCGGCGATCGGTCCCGCGCGTCGGACGGGCCGTCTACGGTGTGGTTAGAGAAGATCGTGTGGGGGGTACCACCCGCGTACGACAGACCCCGCCCTGCGGCGGGGCGGCACACCCGAGGGAGCACCCATGGCACTGAACGATGACGACATGCAGACCACCAGCGGCGGCGGCCTGGAGGGTCCGGCCGATGGTGGCGCGACCCCGGGTCAGCACGACGGTGGTGCGGACGGCAGCGCGGAGGGTCCGGCCGACGGCGGGGCGACGCCCGGTCAGCACGACGGTGGCGCCGACGGCAGCGCCGAGGGTCCGGCCGACGGCGGGGCGACCCCGGGTCAGCACGACGGTGGTGCGGACGGCAGCGCGGAGGGTCCGGCCGACGGCGGGGCGACGCCCGGTCAGCACGACGGTGGCGCCGACGGCAGCGCCCGCTGACCGACATCCATGACGACCATCGACCCGCCGGGCGGCCACGGCCGCCCGGCGGTCCCGTCGGCCGCGACGCGGGCGCTGGAACGCTGCGTCAGCGTCGAACCGGCCAAGTTCGCCGCCGCCCACTGGGGCCGCGCGCCGCTGTTGTCGCGGGCTGCCGAGCTGCCCAACCCCGACGGGTTCACCGATCTGCTCAGCCCGGCCGACGCCGACGAGCTGCTCAGCCGGCGGGGTCTGCGTACCCCGTTCCTGCGGGTGGCCCGCGACGGCCAGCTGGTGCCGGCGGCCCGGTTCACCGGCGGCGGCGGCGCGGGCGCGGAGATCGGCGACCAGGTCCTCGACGAACGTGTCCTGGAGCTGTACGCCGGCGGCGCGACGCTGGTGTTGCAGGGGCTGCACCGGCTCTGGCCCGCCCTGATCGACTTCGCCCGTGACCTGGGCACCGCGCTGACCCAGCCGTTGCAGGTCAACGCCTACCTCACCCCACCGGGCAACCAGGGGTTCGCCACCCACTACGACACCCACGACGTGTTCGTGCTCCAGGTCGACGGCCGCAAGCACTGGCGGATCCACCCGCCGGTGCTGATCGACCCGCTGGAGAAGCAGCCCTGGGGCGGCCGGGCCGACGAGGTGTCCGCCACCGCCGACGGGCCGGCGGCGCTGGACGTGGTCCTCGAACCGGGCGACGCCCTCTATCTGCCGCGCGGCTGGCTGCACAGCGCCCAGGCACAGGAGACCAGCTCGCTGCACCTGACCGTCGGCATCCGCGCGTTGACCCGGTACGCCCTGGTCGAGGAGCTGCTGGCGCTGGCCGCCGAGGACCCCCGGCTGCGGGCCGGGCTGCCGTTCGGCACCGACGTGGCCGACCCGGACGTCATCGAACCGGAGCTGACCGAGACGGTGGAGGCGTTGCGCGACTGGCTGCTGCGGGCCGACCCGGCTGCGGTGGCCGCCCGGCTGCGGGGTCGGTCCTGGCCGGCCGCCCGCCCGGCCCCGATCCGGCCGTTGGCACAGGCCGCCGCGCTCACCGCGCTCACCGCCGACAGCCGGATCGCCCCCCGGCCGGGGTTGCGCTGGCAGCTCACCCCGACCGCCGACGCCCGGGTGGCGCTGCGGTTGGTGGACCGCACCGTCACCCTGCCCGACCAGTGCGGGCCGGCGCTGCACGCCCTGCTCGGCTCCACCGGGCTGCGGGTGGGCGACCTGCCCGGCCTGGACGACGACGCGGACCGGCTGGTGCTGGCCCGCCGGCTGCTGCGCGAGGCGGTCGCCGTTCCGGTGTGAAGCCGCTGGTCTCCGCCCCGGCGTGAGTCACGGTCCTGGGCCCCGCTGACCGCCGCCGGGCGACGCCCGGCGGCGGTCAGCGGGCCGACACCAGCAGCAGCACCGTGGTCAGCACCCCGGCGGCCAACACGATCGCCAGCGGGCGGGGGCCGAGCAGCGCGTGCCGGCGGTCCGCCAACCGCTTCGCCGGGGCCAGCCCGGCCACCGGACCGAGCAACGTCACCACCAGCGCCAGCACCGGCATGCCCACCGCCAGGTCACCGCCGTAGCGTTGGCCCACCGCGCGGGCGGCGGCCCCCAGGGCGTACGCGACGACCGCGCCGGCCACCCCGCAGAGCGCGAGCAGCGGGTTCACCGACCCCGGCAGCTCACCGCGTTGGCCGGTCCGGTCCAGCAACTCGCGGACCCCGCGCAACAGCGGCACCGGGTCGCCGGTGACGTCCCGGGCGGGCCCCGGCGGGTCGCCGGTCCGCCTGGTGCCCAGCCGGGACCGCAGCTCGGCCCAGAGGTGCCCGACCTCGGCGTCGACCCGCTCCAGCATCGAGCGGGCGTCGACGACCTCCTGCTCGGCGTCGTGGAGCTGGGCGGTGGCCTGCGCGACGGCACGCTCGGCGGCGGCCCGCTGCTGGTCGTGCCAGGCCTGCGCCTCGGCCCGCTGGGCGGCCACCCGGCCGGTCAGCTCGGCGAGCCGGCGCACGTGCGTGGCGTAGGTGTCACTGGGGACCGGTTGGTTCATCGGGACGGTCCATAAGGGATGATCACCTGTCCGGTGCGGTGCACCGCCCGGTCGAAGAACAGCCCCCGCCACGGACGCGGGTACCAGTCCGGCCCGCCGGAACCGGGATAGAGCGCCGAGCCCAGCTCGCCGCCCTGCACGTCCAGGGCCACCCACGCGCCGATCTGGTCGGTGCGGGCGGCCGGCCCGCCCAGGTCGGCCCGCATCCGGGCCACCCCCCGCCACCAGGCCAACACGTGGGTACGCCGTTCCGGCCCGTCGTGCAGGATGCGGCGCAGCCGGTCCAGGCCGGTCGACCCGGGCGAGCCGGTGGCCAGCGCCCCGGCCGCCGCGTCGACGGCGAACAGCAGCAGGTAGTGCGGGGTGCCCGGGGTGCCGGGGCGGGTCAGCGCGGTGGCCGTCTCGGCCATCAGCTCGGCGACGGTCTCCTCGTCGTACCAGGCGGCGTCGTCGGCGAGGTCCTCGTAGAGGGCGCGGGCGGCCGGGTCGGCGTCCGGGTCGAGGCAGGCGATGGAGAACCGGGCGGTGCCGGGGCGGTGTTGCCGGGCCAGCGACCGGGCGGCGGCGTCGAGCACCGCGCACGCCTCGTCGACCCGGGTGCCGAGGACCGCGAGGTTACGGCCGGGCGCCCGGGGCAGCCGCAGCGCCGCCGACCGGGACTGCACGTCGATGATCTCCCCGAGCACGGCGACCGGGCCGCGCGGCGCGGCGTCGCCCGGCGGCGGGGTGAGGGCCCGGAAGTCGGGGGCCTCGGTGAGGCGGGGGATGGCGTCACCGTCGAACAGCCGTGCCGGGGCGGCGTCGGCGGGCCGCATCCGCCACAGCCGGTGCTGCAACTCGCTCCACGTCTCCCAGTCGCTGGCCGACGGGATGCGGGCCACCTCGTTGCCCTCGGTCAGGCCCGACTCGGCGTTGACCACCGCGTGGTAGCGGGGCAGCGCCTGCGCGGCGTCGTTGCGTTCGGCCAGGATGCGCAGCGCCTTGGGCAGCGCGATGCGCAGGGTGAACTGGGCGACCAGCGCGGGCCGGCCCCACAGCGCCTCGATGCCCCGGACGTCCTGCGAGGCGAGCACCAGGTGGATGCCCTGCGAGCGGCCCCGCCGGGCGAGATCCTCCAGCAGGTCGGCGGCCTCCCGGGCCACCACGTCCCGGCCGGCGAGCAGCGCCTGGAACTCGTCGACCACCGCGACGATCCGGGGCCAGTGCCCGGCCGGGTCCACCGCCCGCAGCTCGGACAGCTTGGTGACCTCGTGCTTCTTGGCCGCGTCGGCCCGCCGGCGCAGCTCCTCGGCGAGGAACCGCAGCAGCGCCAGGCCGAACTCCCGGTCGGTGTTGACGTTGATGCCGACCAGCCGCATGTGCGGCAGCCAGCTCGGGTCGCGCCGGCCCTGGGCGAACCGGGCGAAGGACACCCCCTCCTTGAAGTCGAGCAGATAGAACTCCAGCTCGGCGGGGGAGTAGCGGGCGGCCAGCGCGCCGATCCAGGCGAAGATGAGGTTGGTCTTGCCGGTGCCCGACGGCCCGCCGATCAGCGCGTGCGGGGGATAGTCGCCGAGGGTCAGCAGCACCGGCCGGCCATGTGGGCCCTCGCCGATCGGCGCGGTCAGCCCGTGGGCCGAGTCCTCCTTCCACATCTGCTCCGGCGGGGGGAGCAGGTCGGTGAAGGGCGTCGGCGGCGGGCCGGCGTTGACCCGGGCGGCGATCTCGCGGCAGGTCTCGGTGACCAGGGTGGCCGGCGGGGGCGGGTCGAGGCGTACCGGGGGGCCGGGCGGGGTGCCGATCCGGGTGCCGTCCGGGTCGGTGCGGATCCGGGTCAGGCCGGGGTCGTCGGGCAGGTCGATGCCGTGTGCCACCAGGTGCACCCCGCAGGCCGCGCCGGTGCGGACCACCCGGTCGAGTTGGCCGCGTTCGTGCCGGGACAGCTCGTCCCCGCCGAGCAGCACCGCCACCCGCCACGGCTCGGGCCGCCGTCCGGTGGCCGCGGCCAGGGCCCGCAGTGAGCCGTACTCACCGGCCAGCACCGTCTCGTTGATCCGGCGGATCTGTTCGACCAGGTCGTCGAGGAGCCGGGCCAGCCCGCCCGGCCCGACGAAGGTCAGCAGTCCGGCGGTGCCGAGCGGGGCGAAGCCGGCGAGCCCGCCGCCCAGGTGTTCGGGGTCGTAGCCGTAGAGCCGGACCGTGCCCGGGTCGGTCCGGCCGACCCCGCGCAGCAGCAGCGCCGACACCACCGCCTCGGCGCCCTCCCGGTCGTCGCCGTGCAGCTGCACGTGTCCGGCGTCGAGCAGCGGCACCAGCGCCGGGACCGGTTCGGCGTCGGCGACCCGCAGGGTGCCGACCCGCAGCGGGCCGGGGCTCTCGCCGCGACCGGCCGGGGTGACCTGCCAGTGGGACCAGGGGGCGCTGGCCGCGCCGGGGGCCTCCCGGCGGGCCGCCTCGGCGGCCCGGTGGGCGAGTTCGGCGAGCCGCGCGGCGTGCCGCCTGTCGATCTCGGCCAGCCGCCTGTCGCGTTCGACGCCCACCTTTTCCGGGACTCCGGCGGCGGCCCGCCGGACCCGGGCGAGCCGGTCCCGGGCGGCGGCCAGCTCCGACTCGGCGGTGGCGACCCGGGTACGGGTGACGCCGAGCGCCTCGGAGAGCATTCCGCGTACCCGCGTCGCCAGTTGGGCCCGCAGATCAGCCACGGGGGCCGCCGTCCGCCCACGGGCTCCTCGGGCGGTGGGTGGCCGGCCCGGCGGGCGGGGGAGTCGGCTCGGGCCGACGCGGCGGGGGCGGCTCGGGACGGCGCGGCTCGGTGCGCCGGTCGGCGGGTGGGCGGCGCGGCGACCGGTCGGGTTCCGGTGCCCGCTGCGGCACCTGCTCCCGCTGCGGGTCACGGTCCTCGCGGGGCAGGTCACGGCCGAGCCGGGCCAGCAGCACACCGGTCAGCACCCCGGCGGTGACCGCCGGGTCGGCGGCGTGCGGCTGCTCCTGCCCGTCCTCGCCCCGGCGGGGTGGGGGCATCCGGCAGACCCGGGTGAGCAGGGTGTGCAGCACCGGTGGCGGCAGGCCGGGCAGCAGGTCGCGGACCCGGCCGTCCAGTTCCCGGCGCAGCCGGGGCAGGTCGTCGGCGCGGGGCGGATGCCCGAGCAGCTCCCCGGCGAGGTCGCGCAGCAGCGGCGGGGCGATCGCGGCCAGCCCGAGGCCGACGTCGGCGTGCGCGGCACGCAGCTCCCGGTGCAGCCGGTCCCGGTCGCCGGAGCGGATGCCGGCGACGACCCGGTGCAGCAGTTCCCGGGAGTCGGCGACCCGCTCGTCCGGCTGCTGCTCGGGCGGACCCTCCCGGCCGCCGGTCAGCTCGGCCACCCGGACCGCCCACCAGCGCTTGACGGTGGGGTCCTCGTCGGCG
Organism: Micromonospora humidisoli; assembly: GCF_016900955.1. Lineage (NCBI taxonomy): Bacteria > Bacillati > Actinomycetota > Actinomycetes > Micromonosporales > Micromonosporaceae > Micromonospora > Micromonospora humidisoli. The sequence continues at coordinate 608,347 of NZ_JAFEUO010000005.1, read as the reverse complement.
TCCGGTGCCGGGGCGGCCGGCGGTGCGGTGGTGTCGCCCCGGGGCCCGTCGTGGCGTGGCGCGGGACCGTCGGCACGGGCCGGGGGCGGGCCGTCGGGGGCCAGCCCGATGGCGGCCAGGTAGCCGGAGAGCTGTTCCTGGGCGACCCGCAGGGCGTGTCCGGCCGACTCGGCGTGTTCGGTGGCGGCGGCGAGTTCCGGCACCCCCATCGGGTTGGCCGACTCCTGGCGTACCCAGCGCAGCCGCTCGGTGGCCTGACCGAACTTCTCCAGGGCCAGGGCGAGCTGGGCCAGGGGGAACTCCTCGGCGGCGGCCCGTACCTGGGCTCCGACGTCCTCGACGATCGACACGACGCCCCGCTACAGCGACGACACGTAGAGCTGCGCCTGTTCCACCGCGACGAGCGTCGCGGCGAGACATTCCTCCAGCTCCTGGCCGGCCTGGGTGAGGGAGGCCTGGGCGGCCTCGACGGTCTCGTGCCCGCTGCCCTCCAGCGCCCCGGCGAGGGTCTGCTGCGCCTCGGCGAGTTTCTCCCCGGCGGCCTGGACGGCGCTCTGCCCGTCACCGATCTGTTGGAGGGCGATGTCGATCGCGGCCTTCAGCTCGGCGACGCTCGCCACAGGTGACCTCCAGGGGGCGGGGAGATCTCCATTACAACGTATCCCCGACGGGGAGAGAACATCCGCCCTGGCGGTGTTGCCGCCCTGTTGTCCGGTTACCGCCCTGACGTGCGCCAAGCCGTCGACCCGGTCCCGGTAGCGGGACACCGAATCCCGTCGACGGGACCGCCCCGGCGGGGTGCCGCGCCGCCCACCCACGCGGCAGACGGGGGTCAGGAGGGCAGCCAGCGCGGGCCGTACACCTCGGCACCCAACTCGCCCACCCGGCCGCGCAGCTCCCGGTCGGCGGTGACCACCAGCCGTCGCCGGTCCGCCGACTCGCGGACCAGGTCGACGATGGTGTCGTCGCCGGAACCGGGGGCCGCGACGGTGCGTACCCCGGCCACGCCCGGCACGTCGCGGGCCGCGCCCTCCACCACCAGCACCACCTCGACGGGCGCCGGCAGCTCCGGAAGTACGCCGGTGTCGGCCACCGGGACCAGCCGGTCGCGCAGCCGGGCCGCCGCACCGGCCCGGTCGTGCCACCAGCCGTCCGGCCGGGAACCGACCACGTTCGCACCGTCGACGATCAGCAGCGGATGGGTGTCCATGCCCCCACCCTGCCACCTGTCGGCGTTTGTCGGGGCGACCGTCGGGTAGCCACCGGCGATCGTGTCGCGCCTGCGTGCCGCCCTCGGCGGCCCGGCCGCGCCCGAGGAGCGGAGGACAGACATGATGGGACCCGGTGACTTCGGCTCCGACCCGTGGGACGAGTTCCTGGCCCGGTACTTCGGCCGGGGTGAGGGCGGACGCCGGCCGGCCCATCGGGTCGACATCACCCGGCTGATGACCGCCGACGCCCGGGAGATGCTGGCCGACGCCGCCCGGCGGGCCGCCCAGAAGCACAGCACCGACCTGGACACCGACCACCTGCTCTGGGCGGCGTTGCAACGCGAGCCGCTGCGCGACCTGGTACGCCGGGCCGGCGCCGACCCGGACACCCTGGTCAACGCGCTCGGCGGCCGGGCCGACGGCGCCCCCCGCGGCGAGGTGCCACCGAACCTCTCGCTCACCCCGGCGGCGAAACGGGCGTTGCTCGACGCCCACCAGCTCTCCCGGGCGATGGGGGCGAACTACATCGGACCCGAGCACATCCTGATGGCGTTGCCGCTCAACCCCGAGTCGCCCGCCGGCCGGATGCTCGCCGCCGGCCGGATCCAGCCCGAGTCGTTGCAGGCGGCCGGGGCCGAACGCGGACCGATGGCCGGCCCGAAACCGGACCGGGGCACGCCCACCCTCGACCAGTACGGCCAGGACCTCACCGACCTGGCCCGCAACGACCAGATCGACCCGGTGATCGGCCGCGCCGACGAGATCGAACAGGCGGTCGAGATCCTGTCCCGGCGCACCAAGAACAACCCGGTGCTCATCGGCGAGGCCGGCGTCGGCAAGACCGCCATCGTGGAGGGCCTGGCCGAGCGGATCTGCGACGGCGACGTGCCGCAGACGCTGCTCGGCAAGCGGGTCGTCCAACTCGACCTGGCCGGCCTGGTCGCCGGCACCCGCTACCGGGGCGACTTCGAGGAGCGGCTCAAGAAGGTGATCGACGAGATCCGGGCCCACCGGGACGAGCTGATCATCTTCCTGGACGAGATCCACACCCTGGTCGGCGCGGGCGGTGCCGGCAGCGAGGGCGGCATGGACGCGTCCAACATGCTCAAGCCGGCCCTGGCCCGGGGTGAGCTGCGGGTGATCGGGGCGACCACGCTGGACGAGTACCGGCGCAGCATCGAGAAGGACGCCGCCCTGGCCCGCCGGTTCCAGCCGGTGCTGGTGCCCGAGCCCGGCGTCGAGGACACCGTGGCCATCCTGCGCGGCCTGCGGGACCGCTACGAGGCCCACCACCAGGTCCGGTTCACCGACGAGGCGCTGGTCGCCGCCGCCGAACTGTCCGACCGGTACGTCACCGACCGGTTCCTGCCGGACAAGGCGATCGACCTGATCGACCAGGCCGGCGCGCGGGTCCGGCTGCGCACCCGCACCCCCGCCTCCGACGTGCGGGAACTGGAACAGCAACTGGAGGACGTCCGCCGGGACAAGGAACAGGCGGTCGCCGACGAGCAGTACGAGAAGGCGTCCGCGCTGCGCGACCGGATCGCCGAGCTGGAGGCGCAGATCGGCCGGGCCCGGGGCGACGGCGGGGACACCCAGGTCCCCTCGGTCGGCACCACCGAGATCGCCGAGGTGGTCTCCCGGTCCACCGGCATCCCGATCAGCCAGCTCACCGAGGAGGAACGGGACCGGCTGCTGCGCCTGGAGGGGCAGCTGCACCAGAAGGTGGTCGGCCAGGACGACGCGGTCAGCGCCATCGCCGAGGCGGTCCGCCGCTCCCGTACCGGGCTGGCCGACCCGAACCGGCCGATGGGCAGCTTCCTGTTCCTCGGACCGACCGGCGTCGGCAAGACCGAACTGGCCCGCGCCCTGGCCGAGGCGCTGTTCGGCGAGGCCGACCGGATGGTCCGGGTGGACATGAGCGAATTCCAGGAACGGCACACGGTGGCCCGGCTGGTCGGCGCGCCCCCCGGCTACGTCGGCTACGAGGAGGCCGGCCAGCTCACCGAGGCGGTCCGCCGCCGCCCGTACGCGGTGGTGCTGCTCGACGAGATCGAGAAGGCCCACCCGGACGTGTTCAACATCCTGCTCCAGGTGCTCGACGACGGCCGGCTCACCGACAGCCAGGGCCGCACGGTCAACTTCAAGAACACCGTGCTGATCATGACGAGCAACCTGGGCTCGGAGCTGATCACCGGCGCCCAGCGTACGGTCGGGTTCGGGGTCGGCGCGCAGGGCGACCAGCAGGAGGCCGACGAGCTGCGGGAGCGGCTGATGCGCCGGCTCCAGGAGAACTTCCGCCCGGAGTTCCTCAACCGGATCGACGAGACGATCATCTTCCAGCGGCTGGAGGCCGAGCAGCTGCGCCAGATCACCGGGCTGCTGCTGGAGGAGACCCGCCGCCGGCTGCACGCCCAGGACATCCAGGTCGAGGTCACCCCGGCCGGCACCGACTGGCTGGCCGAGCACGGCTACCAGCCGGAGTTCGGGGCCCGCCCGCTGCGCCGGGTGATCCAACGGGAGGTGGACAACCGGCTGTCCCGGATGCTGCTGGAGAACCAGCTCTCCCCGGGCCAGCGGGTCACCGTCGACGCGCGTGACGGCGCGCTCGCCTTCGACGTGTCGGCCGGCGACCGCGACCACACCCCCGCCAGCACCACGCATCCGCGATGACCGGAGGGCCGCGATGAGCCTCAGTGCCGTGATGACCGGAGGGCCGCGATGACCGAACCCGAGCAGGCCGAGGAGTACGCCGAGCAGACCCCACCCATCCTCGCGCCCCCGACGGCGAACCCGGCCCGGGTCCAGGTGCCGCCGGAGGGCCCGGGGCAGTGGACCGACGACGGGGACCCGGCACCACCCGGACCACCGCAGGAGGAGGCGTGATGGCACGTGAGCAGCGACTCGACCCGGAGGTCGAGCTGATCTGGGAGGACTTCCACGCCGCGGTGAACGTCCCCTCCGAGCAGCTGCGGCAGTGGCTGCTGACCCGGGGGTCGGGCGAGCAGGCGTTCGGCCCCGACCCGGACCTCGACCTGCCCGAGCCCGGCCGGCAGATCCTGGCCGTGCTGCGCAAGCGCAAGGTCGACCTCACCCCGGCCGACGTCGAGGTGATGCGGGCGGCGATCGACCGCATCCGGGTGCTGGTGGACGAGAGGCCCGGCGACGGCAACGCCGACGACGAGTGGCGGCACGCCCTGCTCGACCTGGGCCACGACGTCCTCGTCGAACGCTGACCCGCCGACCGGACCTGGGACGCTGTCCCGGGCACCCGGGACGCCGTCCCGGGTGCCCGGCGCGTCGGTGGGGTTACTCGGCCTCCAGGCTGGGCAGTTGCAGGCCGGCGGCGTCGGCGGCGTCCTGCCGCTCGGCGCGGGTCTGCTCCTCCCGGGTGAGCAGCGTCGCGTACTCGGTGATGTCGGCCGGGTCGGGCACCTCGGGCAGCCGGCGCAGGAACGCCTCGACGTCGCGGGCGGCGGCGGTGTGCGCGCTGGCCGCCCGACGCAGCAGCTCCCGCTGGTCGGCGGCCGGATAGAGATCGGTCATGCAGGGCTGATACCCGCCGTCACGCCGTTCGCACCCGTGGGACCGGGCGGGCCGTGCCGGCGTCCCGGGCCCCGAACTCGGGATGCCGCAGCAGCCAGGCCAGGTAGTCCGGGTGCGCGGCCAGCGAGTCGGTGTACGCGGCGACCGCGTCGTCCAGCACCGCCTCGGCGACCCGGGCCGCCGGGGATTCCGGGTGCCAGCCGAGCAGCAGCCGCCAGCGCAACGGGGTGCCGGCCAGCCGCCGGGTCACCAACCCGGCGACCGGACGGAAGGTGGCCTGGCACAACGCCACCGCCTCCCCGGCGTCGACCAGGTCCATGCAGCCGCGCACGTCGGTCTCGTACACCTTGCGGGGGGTGAAACCGGCGCGGGCGCAGGCGGCGGCGAAGCAGTCGCCGAAGCAGCCGTCGCCCGGCGCGGCCACCCACTGCTCGTGGCGCAGCTCGGCCAGGCCGACCTCGTCGCGGTCGGCCAACGGGTGGGCGGACGGCAACAGCACCAGCACCGGATCGACCGCCACCTCCCGCCAGGCCAGCCCGAACTCCGCAGGTGGGGCGGCGTCGCCGCAGACGCCGGTCAGCGCGAAGTCGAGCCGGCCACCGGCGACCAGGGCGGCCAGCTCGTCGGCCGACCACGACGCGTACGTGGTGATCTGCGCATGCGGCTGCTCGGCGGCGAGCCGGTGCACCAGCCGGCCCAGGATCGGGCTGTTCACCCCGCCGAACCGGTACCGGCCGAGGGCGTCGTCGGCCCCCGCCAGCCGGGCCGCCTCGTCCTGGAGGCCCTTCATCGCCGGCAGCAGCACCCGGGCCCGGGACAGCACCAGCTCGCCCAGGGCGGTCGGCCGGGCACCCCGCCTGTCGCGTTCGAACAGCGGACCGCCCAGCGCCCGCTCGATGCGTTGAAGCTGGGCGGTCAGGGCCGGCTGGGCCAGGCCGAGGGTGGACGCGGCCTTCGTCACGCTGCCCGTCTCGGCGATAGCGCAGACCACCCGGAGGTGACGCAGCTCCAGATTCATATGGTGACGGTATGGCCACATGTCGATAGACGGAAGGCCCCGGACCGAACCGGGCCGGTGAACCTGACGGATCGGGGCCGGTCGATCACTCTCGCGGACGACGGTTCAGGTCGGCCAGCTGGGTACGCCGGCCGGTCACCACGTCGCGCAGCTTGTCCACCACTCCGACGGCCGGTTCGACGATCCGGTTCCACGGCGGCGTGGCCGGGGTGCCCGGATGCGGCCGGGTCGGCGCCGCCTCCTCGGCGATCTCCCACCGGTTGCCCAGCCGGATCAGCTCCGCGTCGGAGGCCACCTCGCGCAGCGGGGTGACCAGCTCGGCCACTGCGGCGACGTGCCGCCGGATCCGGGCGGCGACGTCGGCCAGCGTCGGGTCGTCCGGCCCGGCGAGGGCCTTCAGCGCGGTCAGCAGCGCCGCGTCCGCCGCGATCTCCCGCTCCACCCGGGCGGTGGCGTCGGGCAGCGCCGCACGCACCGTGGGTAGCAGGTACTGCTCCTCGGCCGACAGGTGCCGCGACACCATGGCGGTGAGCACCTGGAGCACCTCGCGCCGCCGGCCGGGGGCCACCGCGACGTCGGTGACCTCGTCGACCAGGGCGAGCAGCTGCCGGTGTTCGGTGTCGGCGAGGTCGGCCATGCTGCGCCCACCGGGACGGTAGGCGTCGTCGGCGGACGGCGGCAGCGGAGGCAGGGGAACGGCGGACATGACGTCCTCCTCGGCGGGGGTCGGCGGGGGTCGCCGGCCGGTGCGACGGGCGGAACGGGGACGCCAGCGCCGGTACCCGTACCCGGTGATCGGCAAACCGGGGCGACGTCCGCGCCGCGTGCGGCCCCGCCGTCCGGCGGGTGGTCCCAGGTGGCCGCCGCCGGGGCGGCCGGGCCGTTCGCGGCCGGGGCGGCGACTGGTAGAAAGAGGCGATGACGAGCGATGCCGCCTCCGCCGCACCCGACCCCACCGTCGAGGTCGTCGACCTCTGCCGTGACCTGCTGCGCATCGACACCACCAACACCGGCGACAACGACACCAGCGCGGGCGAGCGCCGGGCCGCCGAGTACGTCGCGGAGAAGCTCGCCGAGGTCGGCGTGACCGCCGAGATCCACGAGTCCGCGCCGGGCCGGGCCAACCTGATCGCCCGGATCCCCGGCGTCGACCCCGGCCGCGACGCCCTGCTCGTGCACGGCCACCTGGACGTGGTGCCCGCCGACCCCGACGAGTGGTCGGTGCACCCGTTCTCCGGGGAGGTCCGCGACGGCTACCTGTGGGGCCGGGGCGCGATCGACATGAAGGACTTCGACGCGATGGTGCTGGCGGTGGTACGGCACTGGCAGCGCACCGGCGTCCGCCCGCCCCGCGACATCGTGCTGGCCTACACCGCCGACGAGGAGGCGGGCAGCGACTACGGTGCGCACTTCCTCGTCCAGCAGCACCGGGACCTCTTCGACGGCTGCACCGAGGCGGTCGGCGAGGTCGGCGGCTTCTCCTACTCGATCAGCGACGCCCAGCGGCTCTACCTGATCGAGACGGCCGAGAAGGGGCTGGACTGGGTGCGGCTGCACGCCAAGGGCCGCCCCGGGCACGGCTCGTTCGTCCACGACGACAACGCGGTCACCGCGCTGGCCGAGGCGGTGGCCCGGGTCGGGCGGCACCGGTTCCCGCTGACCGTCACCCCGACCGTCCGGGCGTTCCTGACCGAGTTGTCCGACGTGCTCGGCGTCGCGCTGGACCCGGACGACCCGGAGACCGCCATCGCCAAGCTCGGCCCGATCGCCAACATCATCGGCGCGACCGTCCGCAGCACCGCCAACCCGACCCGGCTGGCCGCCGGCTACAAGGACAACGTCATCCCCGGCCGGGCCACCGCCACCATCGACTGCCGCAGCCTGCCCGGCCAGTCCGAGCTGCTGGAACGGCAACTGCGCGAGCTGGTCGGCCCGGACATCGAGATCGAGTACATCCAGCGCCAGCCCGCCCTGGAGACGACCTTCGACGGCGACCTGGTCGACGCGATGTCGGCGGCGTTGCGGGCCGAGGACCCGGGGGCCCGGCCGGTGCCGTACATGCTCTCCGGCGGCACCGACGCCAAGGCGTTCGCGCAGCTCGGCATGCGCTGCTTCGGGTTCGCCCCGCTGCGGCTGCCGGCGGACCTCAACTTCTCGGCGTTGTTCCACGGCATCGACGAGCGGGTACCGGTGGACGGACTACAGTTCGGCGTGCGGGTGCTCGACCGGTTCCTCCGCAACTGCTGACCGCACCGGTGCCGCACCTTCCCCCATGTCTCGAAGGGACAGCCTCATGACCGACCAGCACGGTGAGCTGGACGCCGCCCTGGAGCGCGTGATCGACGCGGCCCGCGCCCACCTGACGGCCGTGCGGGCCGCGCAGGGGCGGATCGACGACGACGACGACGTGTGGCAGGCGTACGTGGCGTTGAACAACGCCTCCTTCGCCTACGACGAGCAGCTGCTCGACGCGTTCGGCGAGGTCACGCCCTGGGACGTCGAGTCGATCGACCCGGACGAGGCCGACGAGCGGTTCGGCGGGGCGGCCGGGGACGCCGCGGCCACCGACCCGCACCCGCAGGTCATCTCGGTACGCCAGCGCCGCGACTACCGGGTGCCCAGCGTGTCGGCGCTGCTGCGGGTCGCCGAGGTGGCCCGCCGCGAGGGCACCCCCGAGGACGCCGAGCCGGCGCCGGTCGAGGGGGTCGGCGAGGCGGTGTTGGAGCTGTTGCAGAGCGGCGACGGATCGCTGTCCGCCCTGGACGTGCCGGAGCTGGAGCCGCTGGACGGGGTGGTGATGGTCAGCGAGGTCGGCACCCCGGTCGACCTGGAGTCGTTCGACGACGACGACCCGGTGGGCCCGTTCACCCCGGCCGCCGACGACCGGCTGGTGGGCCGGCTCGACGAGCACCCGTTCCTCGACGAGGACGACCACGACCACGCCGGGCACCAGCACTAGGCGCCGGCCGGGGTCGCCCGGCGGCGGCACCGGGGTCGCCCGGCGCGCCGGCCGGCGGCCCCGGGCCGGCCGGGTGCCGGTCGTCGCCGCCCGCAGGGGCAGCGGAGTCGCCGCCCGCAGGGTCAGTAGGACAGGCCCGGTTGGGGTTGGTTGACCCGGCGGCGGCGCAGCACCACCTTGCGGGTGCCGTCCCGGAACAGCTGCACCCGGGCCAACTCCCACCCGGAGAACTCCGCCTGGATCGCCAGCTGCGCCGCGGCGGTCAACCGGTCGACATTCGGCGGCAACCGCAGCGGCGCGTATTCGTAGTCCATGGTCCCTATGCTGCCCAGCCCGGCGGCCCCGCGCCACCCTTTGACCGGTGCGCCGCGCCACCCGCCGCCATCGGTCACACCGCCGCGCAGTCCGTCGCCCCGTGCCGCCAGGAGTGGTCGTAGCGGCCGGCGAGCCGTTCGACGAACTCCTCGACCGCCCGTTCGTCGAAGGAGTCCAGCCGGTCCAGCCGCTGCCAAGCGGTCAACCCGATGCCGTGGCCCAGCGCCGGATAGGGGGCCACCACCACGTCCCGGGGATGGCGGCGGCCGAGCCGCTCCAGCTTCTCGACGTCTCCGGCCGGGACGTCCGGGGCGTACTGCACCAGCACGTGCCCGTGTTCCAGGGCGTGCACCTGGAGCTCCTCCGGCACCGGGTCCCGGTAGACGCCGGGTACGACGACCCGGGGCGAGTGCGGCCCCGACGTGGGCGGCAGCGTCCGGTACGGTTCGTGCGGCGCCCCCTCGTACGCGATGTGCCGGTCGCCCTCGAACGGTTGCGCCGTGCCGGGCAGCCGGTCGCAGGGCAGCGCGGTGTCCCCGCCGACCAGGTTGACCAGCACCCCCACCCCGAGGCTGGACATGGTCGCCACACTGAGCACGGTGACCACCACACTGACCACCGGCCCGAGCCATCTGCGTTTCACGTGGCCAACTTCCCGGCGCGGTAACGATTACGGACGACCACCCCGAGCGGAAGCAGCACGTTCAGCGAGGCGAATGCGGCCAATGCAATTCCCTCCCACCAGTAGACGCTGCCGAACGGCGCTCCGGTCAACACCCCGGCGGCCCACCCGAGTGTCACTTTCGCCCCCGGTAGCAGAAAATGGACGGCGAACCAGACCATCCAGATGACTCCGGCGACATACAACAATCGGTACCAGCGGGACACCCGCAGATCCCGGGCGTGCGCGTCGCGCAGCACGGTGCGTTCGGCCGGGGTCAGCCGACGAATCCATTTCTTGAGGCTGAGCCGGGTCACCTCGTGCAGATTGCGGCAGCCGGTCGCCGTCGCCATCACCAGGTACATGTCGGTACGCAGGTACGCGAGCGTCTGGAAGGCCAGCTTGACGGCCTGGCTGAACACCACCATGGCGAGGAACCGCACCATTCCCGGCGGCAACTCCAGCCAACCCCGCGACCAGGCGAACCGTGGCGCGACGGCGGCGAACAGCAGGATCCCGTCGATGGCCATGCCGGCGAGGAAGGGGCCGTAGCGGCGTTCCGGCGGCAGCGCCCAGAGCCCGGTCAGGTCGGTCTCCAGCACCGGGAAGATCCCCCGGCGTTCCAACCGCAGTTGCGACCGGACGCCGACGGCCGCCCCGGCGAACGCGTGCCACGCCTCGTGCACCACCGTGAGCAGGGCCACCGTGACGTTGGTGATCAGCAGGCTGAGCACCACGTCCGGGAAGATGAAGGTGTCCTCGTAGGTCGGCAGCAGCGACGGTTCGGCGACGAACATCGCCAGCGTGGCGACCAGCGCGCCGACGTACACCGTCCAGGCCACCCGGCCGAACAGCGGCCGGACCAGCCGGGCCGGGATGCGCGACACCGACCAGGGTCGGGCCTGCGCCGGTGGCGGCCCCTCGTCGGACTGCGGGCGGATGATGCCCGCCTCGACGAGCACCTCGACGAAGTCCAGCGCGTCGACCGGTTCACCGGTCTCGCGTTCCACCTCGTCGGCGGCCTCGGCGACGGTCCGGCCGGCCGCGAACAGCGCCACCAGCCGCGCCCCCACCTCCGGCACCACCACGAAGTTTCCGCTGGCCAGGTCGCCGACGACGTACTCGTCCTCCTCCTCCTGGCGGACCACCAGGTGCGCCACGGGTGGGCGGCTGTCCAACCCGAGCACGCTCACCGCTCCTCCTGGACCCAGCCGCAGGTGTCGCACTTCGCGCCGGGCCGGGGATCGACCACGTAGTGGTAGGTCAGGTCGGTCAGGCTCAGGTGGAACATCCGGCCCCGGGTGGTCGTCGGGATGCCGGCGAGGTGGTAGACGGCGTCGAGGGCGGCCAGGTGCCCGGTGAGGTTGGCGGTGGGGGCGATCACCGCGTGCCCGGTGAACCCGAACAGTTCCTCCGGCTCGCTGCCGTACTCCTCGCGCAGCCGGTCGGTGACGCTCGGCAGGCACGCCTCGCAGCAGGTCTGACCGGGCACGAAGAGGCCGATCACCGCCATCGGGCCGGCGTACTGGGCGAGCATCCAGGCCGTGCCGGTGGCCAGGGCGGCCCGGTTGGTCCACTCCCGGATGGCGTGCCGGGGCTGGTCGGCGCAGAGCACCAGCAGGTCGCGGTCGCGCATCAACGCCGCCACGTCCGCCGTCGAGTCGACCCGGGCCTCCTGGCCGGTGACCGTGACGTGGGAGTTCATCCGGCGCAGCCGGGCCACCGCGGTGGCCACCTTGGGGGCGCCGATGTCGTCCTCGGTGTAGAGCAGTTGCCGGGTCAGGTTGCCCGCCTCGACCACGTCGAAGTCGACGCAGTGCACCGTGCCGACCCCGGCGGCCACCAGCGAGGCGGCCACCGCCGATCCGGAGCCGCCGAGCCCCAGCACCACCACCCGGGCGGCCTTGAGCCGGGCCTGCACCTCGTAGCGGGAGCTGCGCGGGGTGAGATCCACCCAGGCGTGGTAGGTGAACGCCCGGTCGTACCTGTCGACCTCGGCGGGGCTCAGCTCGGGCGGAGGCGGAGCGGCGGCGTCCTCGACGTACCCGGCGTCGATGATCGTCTGCATCGCGTCGGTCGCGTCCTCGGCGGCCATCTCGGGGCGTGCGGCGAGCAACGCGGCGACGACCTCGGCCCGGGTCCGGGTGCCGTCCATCAGGCGGAGCAGCTCCCAGAGGCTGCCGTCCTCGTCGTCGATCTCCGCGCCGATCCCCAGCTGCCGACCACCGATGTTGATCAGGGTCGGGTGGAGCCGTACCGGCTTGTGGATGCCCTTGATCCGGGGCCGCTGCATCGGGCGAAGACCTCCTGGACGATGGACGGCCGGGGCGCGGCCTGCCGCGCCCCGGCCGAAACGGGGTGGGTCAGCCGCAGACGTCGTTGCGGCAGCCCGGCTCGCTGATGATGGCGACGGTGGTCTCAAGCCGCTCGAGCTTGCGCACGACGACCTTGGCGGGCTTGCGCTTGACGTCGGTCTTACGGTCCACGGGTCCTCCAACGAAATGGGAGAAACGGCGCGGCGGGGGTCGCTCACGCCGCAATCATTAGAGCACCGTCATTGGTTCGCCACAATGTTTCCGACGGCCTGATCGGACAGTTTCCGTCGGCCTGAATCTCTTTCCGGACAGGCCCACCGAAAATCGGACGCCGAAACCCGGCCCAACAGCGCCAGGAGGTTCGAAGCCGCCTATTCGGACGGAACATCGCAAGCGGCCTGAACCAAATATGGGGCAGTGCCAGTTGGTAAAGGGTGATCGGTGGAATTGACACGTACCGGTGTGCTTTTGGTCCGGTCCGCCACCTTGTGCGCCGGCGGCGGGATCAGCCTTCGCGCTCCGGGTAGCCGACCGGCACGGCGGACACGTCGTCCAGCGCTGTGGTGATCTCCTCCGGCAGGGTCATCCGTTCCACCTGCAACGCGCCGAGCAGTTGCCCCACCGTACGGGCGCCCAGGACCGGCGCGGTCACCCCCGGCCGGTCCCTGATCCAGGCCAGCGCCACCTCCAGCGGCGACACGCCCAACCCGCCGGCGGCGATGCTCACCGCCTCGACGATGCTGGAGCAGCGCGGCTCCAGGTAGGTGGCGACGAACGCCTCGAAGTGGGCCGAGGCCGCCCGCGAGTCCGCCGGGCGGCCGTTGCGGTACTTGCCGGTCAGCACCCCCCGCCCCAGCGGCGACCAGGGCAGCACGCCCAGACCCATCGCGGCGCAGGCCGGCAGCACCTCCCGCTCCACCCCCCGCTCCAGCAGCGAGTACTCCACCTGGGTGGCGACCACCGGCGCCCGCCCCGGCCAGGCCGCCTGCCAGGCGGCGGCACGGGCGGTCTGCCAGCCGGAGAAGTTCGACACCCCGACGTAGCGGACCCGGCCCGAGGCGACCGCGTGGTCCAGCGCGGCCAGCGTCTCCTCCAGCGGGGTGTCCGGGTCGTAGCCGTGCACCTGCCACAGGTCGACGTGGTCGGTGCCGAGCCGGCGCAGCGAGGCGTCCAGCGTGCGCAGCAGGTGCCCGCGTGAGCCGTCCCGCCGCCGGCCGCTGCCCGGCCGCAGCCCCGCCTTCGTGGCGATCAGCACGTCCTCGCGGGGGACCAGGGTGCCCAGCAGCGACCCGAGCACCGACTCGGCGTCGCCGTCGGCGAACACGTCGGCGGTGTCGACCAGGTTGCCGCCCGCGTCCAGGAAACTCTTCAGCTGGGCCGCCGCGTCGTCGGCGTCGGTGTCCCGGCCCCAGGTCATGGTGCCGAGCGCGAGCCGGGAAACCGCCAGCCCGCTTCGGCCGAGCGGTCGCTGTTGCATGGGTGAACCTTATTTCGAACGCGGCGCAACCGATATCCTTGCTGCCGGCATCTCTGCCTGTCGCGTCGCCGATCCGACCGTCACCGCCGTCCGCGACGCCACGGTGTGCACCGGACGCGCCGGTCCGGTCGCTGGCTGTCCATCCCGCCCCGGCGTCCGGGCGTCCGTGCTGCGGTGGCGAGCCGGTGGGCGGCGGGCCCCGGGGCATTGCGTAACCTGATGCGACCTGTGGTGCGGGATGGGGAGGATCAGTGCGACTCGGGCTCAGCCTCGGATATCAGACGGCGTGGAGTACGCCGGCGGACCACCTGGCGCTTGCCCAGGAGGCGGACCGCCTGGGCTACTCGGTGGTGTGGGCGGCGGAGGCGTACGGCTCGGACTCCCCGAGCATGCTCGCCTGGATGGCCGGGCAGACCGAACGGATCGACGTGGGCAGCGCGGTGATGCAGATCCCCGCCCGTACCCCGGCGATGACCGCGATGACCGCCGCCACCATCGACACCCTCTCCGGCGGCCGGTTCCGGCTCGGCCTGGGCGTCTCCGGCCCGCAGGTCTCCGAGGGCTGGCACGGCGTCCGGTTCGGCAAGCCGCTCGCCCGCACCCGCGAGTACGTCGACATCGTCAAGCTGGCGGTGGCCCGCAAGGAGGTCGCCTACGCCGGCGAGCACTACACCCTGCCGCTGCCCGACGGCCCCGGCAAAGCGCTGCGGCTGGGCTTCCACCCGCCGCGCGAGCACATCCCGATCTACCTGGCCGCCGTCGGCCCCAAGAACCTGGAGCTGGCCGGCGAGATCGCCGACGGCTGGCTGGCCGTCTTCTACGCCCCCGAGTTCGCCGACGAGCAGCTCGCCTCGGTCAGCGCCGGCCGGGCCAGGGCCGGCAAGGAGCTGGCCGGCTTCGACGTGGTGCCCTCGGTGCCCGTGGTGGTCGGCGACGACGTGGCCGCCTGCGCCGAGCTGGTCCGCTGGTACGCCGCCCTCTACGTCGGCGGGATGGGCAGCCGGCAGCAGAACTTCTACAACCAGCTCGCCACCCGGATGGGCTACGCCGACGCCGCCCGCCAGGTGCAGGATCTCTACCTGGCCCGGCAGCAGCGCGACGCGGCGGCGGCGGTGCCGATGGAGTTCATCGACCGCACCTCGCTGCTCGGCCCCAAGGAACGCATCGCCGAGCGGATGCGGGAGTACGCGGCCGCCGGGGTGACCACCCTGTCGGTCACCCTGTTCGTGGCCGACCGGGACAGCGGCGTGCAGACCCTGCGCACCGTCGCCGAGGCCCTCGACCTCTCGGGAGTCGGCGAGTGACCTGGGTCGAGGCCATCGTCCTGGGCATCGTCCAGGGGCTCACCGAGTTCCTTCCGGTGAGCTCGTCGGGGCATCTGCGGATCACCTCGGCGATCTTCTTCGACCGGGACGCCGGCGCGTCCTTCACCGCGGTCACCCAGCTGGGCACCGAGGCGGCCGTGCTCATCTACTTCGCCAAGGACATCTGGCGGATCACCAGGACCTGGCTGATGGGGCTGTGGGACCGCTCGGTGCGTTCCAGCCTCGACTACCGGATGGGCTGGTACGTGATCGTCGGCTCGATCCCGATCGGGCTGTTCGGGTTCCTGTTCAAGGACCAGATCCGTACCGCCGGGCGCAACCTGTGGGTGGTCTCCACCACGCTCATCGTGTTCGCCTTCGTGCTGGCCTTCGCCGAGTACTGGGGGCGGCAGAGCCGCACCCTGGTGAACTTCCGGATGCGCGACGGCATCGTGATGGGCTTCGCCCAGGCGATGGCGCTGGTCCCCGGGGTGTCCCGCTCCGGCGGCACGCTCACCGCCGGCCTGCTGCTCAACCTGACCCGGGAGGCCGCCGCCCGGTACTCGTTCCTGCTGGCCATCCCGGCGGTGGTGATGTCCGGCATCTTCAGCGTCGGGGACGTCTTCGAGCCGGCCGCCCCGGGCACCTCGGTGCCCTCGGTGGCGCAGATGGTGGTCGCCACGATCATCGCGTTCGGCATCGGCTACGCGGCCATCGCCTGGCTGCTGCGCTACGTGGCGCACCACACCCTGTACGTCTTCGTGCTCTACCGGGTGGCGCTCGGCACCCTGGTGCTGGCGCTGCTGCTCACCGGCACGATCAGCGCCACCTGACAGTGTCGGCCCACGGCCCCCGACACCACCGCCGGTGTCGGGGGCCGGTTGCGGTCCGGCTGCCCCTAGGGTGGGGGCGTGGCGACCCTTCTGCTTCTGCGACACGGCCGGACGACCGCGAACGCCGACGGCGGGCTGGCCGGCCGCCAGCCGGTCGAGCTGGACGACACCGGGCGGGCCCAGGCCGGCGCGGTCGGCCAGCGGCTGCGCGGCCTGCCGCTTTCGGCGGTGGTGACCAGCCCGCTGATCCGCTGCCGGCAGACCCTGGAGCTGGCCCTTCCGCAGGCCACCCCGGTGGTCGAGGACGGGCTCATCGAGTGTGGCTACGGTGCCTGGGAGGGACAGCCGCTGAAGAAGCTGGCCAAGGAGAAGCTCTGGCCGGTGGTGCAGCAGCACCCCAGCGCCGCGGTCTTCCCCGACGGTGAGTCGATGGCGCAGATGTCGGCCCGCGCGGTCGCCGCGGTACGCGCCTGGGACGCCCGGGTCACCGCCGAACACGGGCCGGAGGCGGTCTGGCTGGCGTGCAGCCACGGCGATGTGATCAAGGCCATCGTCGCCGATGCCCTCGGGGTGCACCTCGACCTGTTCCAACGCATCGTCGCCGACCCGGCCTCGGTCACCGCGATCCGCTACACCCCGCTGCGGCCGTTCCTGGTCCGGCTCAACGACACCGGCGGTGACCTGGCCTCCCTGGTGCCGCCGCCGGCCAAGCGGCGGCGTCGGGCGACCCGGCCGGCCGACTCCGACGCGGCCGTCGGCGGGGGTGCGGGGGCCACCGGCTGAGCCGGCCCACCGGGGGCGGTCGCCGCCGGGCACGGGTCGCGCCGTTTCGCCCTCGGCTGATTCGGCGTCGGTGCCTTGCGCGACCGTTCCACGCTCCGGATAGGGTCGTGGGTATGACCCACCAGGTGCACGCCTTCGAGCCGCCCGAGCGGTTCGTCGCCGGGACCGTCGGGCCGCCCGGGGAGCGCACGTTCTTCCTCCAGGCCCGCGGTGGCGGCCGGCTGGTCAGCGTCGCGCTGGAGAAGGTGCAGGTCTCCCTGCTCGCCGAGAAGCTGGAGGAGCTGCTCTCCGAGGCGCAGCGCCGCTTCGGCGTCGAGCTGCCGGAGTCCCCGGTGTCCGTCGGCGACAACGACCCGCTGGACAATCCGGTCGACGAGGAGTTCCGGGTCGGCACCCTCGGGCTGGCGTTCGACGTGGACTCCGCCACCGTGGTGATCGAGGCGATCGCCGCCGGTGAGGCGGAGGCCGAGGTCGAGCTGGGCGACGACGAGGCCGACGAGGACGACGACGAGGAACCGGACGAGGACCTCGACCGGCTGCGGGTGCGGCTGACCCCCGAGGCGACCCGCGAGTTCATCGAACGGGCCCGCCGGGTGGTCAACGCCGGCCGCCCGCCCTGCCCACTGTGCGGCCAGCCGCTCGACCCGGCCGGGCACCTCTGCCCCCGGCACAACGGCTACCACCGGTGACGTCGTCGGAGGTGCGGCGTCAGGACGCCGACGCCGCGCTCCGGCTGCTGTGCGACGGTGCGCTGGAGCTGGAGGGTCGACTGGTCGACGCCTCCAACACCACCCTGCGGGCGATCCTGACCCTCGACGGCCGTACCGCCAGGTGCGTCTACAAGCCGGTGCGCGGCGAGCGCCCGCTCTGGGACTTCCCCGACGGCACCCTCGCCGGCCGGGAGGTCTGCGCCTACCTGGTCTCCCGGGCCACCGGCTGGGATCTGGTCCCGCCGACGGTGCTGCGCGACGGGCCGCTGGGGCCCGGGTCGTGCCAGCTCTGGATCGACGAACCGGACGACGCCGAGCCGCTTGTCGGTTTCGTGCCGGCCGAGGCGGTGCCGCCGCGCTGGTTCCCGGTGGCCGCCGCCCGCGACGACGACGGCGCGGCGTACGCGCTGGCCCACGCCGACGACCCCCGGCTGGCCCGGCTGGCCGTGCTGGACGCGGTCATCAACAACGCCGACCGCAAGGGCGGGCACGTGCTGGCCGGTGCGGACGACCGGATCTACGGGGTGGACCACGGGGTCTGCTTCCACGTCGAGGAGAAGCTGCGGACCGTGCTGTGGGGCTGGGCCGGCCGGCAGCTCCCACCGGACGCGGTGCAGGTGCTCGACACCCTCGACCGGCAGCTCACCGGCGAGCTGGGGGAGGAGCTGGCGGAGCACCTGACCATCGGCGAGGTGGCCGAGGTGGCCGCCCGGGTGCGGCGGCTGCGCGACACCGGCCGGTACCCGCTGCCGCCGCAGGAGTGGCCGGCGATGCCGTGGCCGCCGATCTGAGCCGTTGTCGTGTTGATCACCCGGGCGGTTCCTTCCGGCGGCCGGGCGGCTCGTTAGGCTGGCGGTCATGGAGTCTTGGGCGGGACACGAGGTGCCACGGCTGCCGGGTGACGGCGGGCCCCTGAGCTTGTACGACTCGGCGCGGCGCGGTCTCCACCCGAGCCGGCCCGCCGGCCCCGCCACCATGTACGTCTGCGGCATCACCCCGTACGACGCGACCCACCTGGGGCACGCCGCCACCATGATCACTTTTGACCTGGTGCAGCGGATGTGGCGCGATGCCGGCCTGACCGTCCGGTACGTGCAGAACGTCACCGACATCGACGACCCGCTGCTGGAACGCGCCGAGCGCGACGGCGAGGACTGGAAGGTCCTGGCGATGCGGGAGACGGCGCTGTTCCGCGAGGACATGGAGGCGCTGCGGATCATCCCGCCGGCGCACTACGTGGGCGCGGTGGAGTCGATCCCGCAGATCGCCGACCGGGTGCAGGAGCTGCTCAAGGACGGTGCCGCGTACCGGCTCGACGACGGCACCGGCGACGTCTACTTCGACATCGCCGCGGCCCCGGCGTTCGGCTACGAGTCGAACCTGACCCGGGAGCAGATGCTGGAGATCTTCCCCGAGCGCGGTGGCGACCCGGATCGGGCCGGCAAGCGCGACCCGTTGGACCCGCTGCTGTGGCGCGGCGCCCGCGACGGCGAGCCGTCCTGGCCGGGCGGCGAGCTGGGTCCCGGCCGGCCCGGCTGGCACATCGAGTGCACGGTTATCGCGCTGAACCTGCTCGGCGACCGGCTCGACGTGCAGGGCGGCGGCAACGACCTGATCTTCCCGCACCACGAGTGTTCCGCCGCGCACGCCGAGCGGCTCACCGGCACGGCCCCCTTCGCCGACCACTACGTGCACGCCGGCATGATCGGGCTGGACGGCGAGAAGATGTCGAAGTCCAAGGGCAACCTGGTCTTCGTCTCCCGGCTGCGCGCCGACCAGGTCGACCCGATGGCGGTCCGGCTCGGCCTGATGTCCGGCCACTACCGCGACGACCGGGCCTGGACCGACGACGTGCTGACCTACGCTCAGCAGCGCCTGGACCGCTGGCGACGGGCCGCCGCCGCGCCGTCCGGGCCGTCCGGCACGGCCTTCCTCGCCGGGGTACGCGAGCGCCTCGGCGACGACCTGGACACCCCTGGCACACTCGCCCTGGCCGACCACTGGGCCGCGGCGGCGCTGTCCGGCACCGGCGACGACCCCCAGGCCCCGTCACTCTTCGCCGACACCATAAACGCCCTCCTCGGCATCCGCCTCTAACCCCCACCCCCCGCGCCGCCCCGCCCCCGCCCCGCCCCCGCCCCGCCCGTCGATCATGGAGTTGTGGTGGGGGTTAAGCCCGGATATGCGACGTTTTCGGAGCCCCGCAACTTCATGATCGACGCAGCGGACGTGGGCCTGGGTCGGGGCGCGGGGGTGGGGGTTGGTGGGGGTGGGGGGTGGGTGGGCGTAGGGCGACCCGGGTTTGGGTCTGCACCACGCCGCAGCTCTTTTTGAGTCGACGCAGCAACGTGTCCAGGGCGGCGGTGTCCCGCAGCCGGGCCCGCAGCAGGTAGTCGTACGGCCCGGTCATGTGCACCGCGTCGACGATCTGCTCGATCGGGGCGATGGCGTCGACGAACGTCTCGTAGTCGGTCCCGACGTCGAGGCGTACGTCGATGAACACCTCCAACCCGCCCCGGAGTTCCGGCGTCTCGTGGCCGGTGACGACGGTGTACCCGAGGATGACGCCGTCGGCTTCCAACCGGCGGACCCGGGCAGCGGTGGCGTTCGTGCTCAGGCCCACCCGTCGACCGATCTCACTGAACGAACACCTCGCATTTTCCTGGAGGATGCCGAGAATCTGCTCGTCCAGACGGTCCACACCGACAATCGTACGTCGACACCGCTCATCTGTCGGTCGCACCCGGCGGGATGCCCCAGACTCGGCGGATGGCTGATGGAATCGTGTTCCTGGCGGTCGCCGGGTTCGCCGCCGGACTGGGGGTGGCCATGCCACTGGGGGCGATCGGGGTGTTGATCGTCCGGGAGGGGATGCTGCGCGGCCACCGTAGTGGCCTGGCCGCCGCGTTCGGGGTCGCCACCGTCGACACCCTCTACTGCCTCGGCGCGCTGCTGACCGGGGCGGCGCTCGCGCCGGTGATCGCCTCGTGGGGGGACGCCCCCCGCTACCTGTCCGGGCTGGTGATCGTCGGGCTGGGCTGCCACCAACTGGCCACCCTGCGCCGCCCCCCGGCACGCCCCGGGGCCGTCCCCGACACCGCCGGAGCCGAGGGGAAATCCACCGGCGGGGCTGGTGCCGAGGGGAAATCCACCGGCGGGGCCGGTGCCGGGCGGAAACCCACCGGCGGGGCCGGTGCCGAGGGGGAACTCATCGGCGGGGCCGGTGCCGAGGGGGAGCTCGCCGGTGGGGCCGGTGCCGAGCGGCACGGCACCGGCGGGGCCCGGCGGGACGGTAGCGGCGGCGGAGTCGAGCGGGACGGCACCGGCGGGCAACGTCCGGCCCGGACCGCGGCCGGACCGGTCTACGTCCGCTTCGTGCTCCTCACCGCGGTCAACCCGTTGACCCTGGTGTACTTTTTCGCCCTGGCCGGGACGGTGAACGCCGTGCCGGGCAGCTGGACGGGGCCCGGGGTGTTCGTCGTCGCCGCCGGGCTGGCCTCCCTGCTCTGGCAGACCGGGCTCGCCACGATCGGCGCGGCCCTCGGTGCCACCGTCCCCGTACGGGTCGCCGACCTGCTCGGGGTGGTCGCCTCCCTGATCGTCGTCGCGCTCGGAGCGACCGTCATCGTGGTCACCGCGCTCACCTGAGGCGCGGCCGACCCCCTTGCGCCCGGTGCCGTGCCGCCGCCGCCGTTGTACGGTGCGGCCCAGCCCTTGTGCGGCCCAGCCCCGATGCGGCCCAGCCCCGATGCGGCCCAGCCCCGGTGCGGGGGCTGGACCGGGACAGGACCGGACCGGGGCTGGGCCGGACCGGACGGGGGCCGGACCGGAGGGCGGGCGGTGCCCGGTCGGGATCAGCCGAGGACCAGTCCGGGGTCGGGGTCGGGGTCCGGCGCGGGGGCGGGAACCTGGTACTCCTCGGTCAGCGTGGTCATCGGGCCGGGCCAGGTGGCCTGGGCGACCTCGATCGGCTTGCGGTGGGCGTCGTAGGCGACGTGCAGCAGGTGCAGCACCGGCGTGTCGGGGCGGATCTGGAGCGTCTCGGCCTCCTCCCGGCTGGGCTGGCGGGCGCTGATGGTGTCGGCGGCGGTGGTGTACCGCCGGCCGGTGGCTTCCTCGGCCTCCTGGTAGAGCGGTCGGCCGAACGCCTCGGCCCGCTCCAGGGAGGTGCCGGCGGTGTCCTTCGGCAGGAACCAGGACGCGCCCACCTCCACCGGGGACTCGTCGGTGCGTACCAGGTGCCGGCGGCAGAGCAGCTCGGTGCCGTCGGCGACCCCGAACGCGTCGGCCACCTCGGGTGGGGCGGGCGACCGACCGACCGAGACGAGCTGCTGGCGGTACCGCGCGGCGAGGTCGGCGTGGTAGCCGCGGAAACCACCGTAGCGGCCCCGGGAGAGCCGGTTGAGCCGCCGCCGGGTGCCCCGCACGTACGTACCGGAGCCGGGTTTGGTGATCAGGATGCCCTCGACCCGCAGCTGGTCGACGGCGCGTTGCACGGTCTGCTTCGCCACCCCGAACATCTCGGCGATGGCCGGGATGGACGGCAGTCGCTCGCCCGGCCCCCAGTCGCCCCGCCGCACCTGGGCCTTGAGCTGCGCGGCGATCTGCCGGTGCGGGAACTCGGCGGCTCCCGGGTTGATCTGCACGCCCGCCTCCTCCTGACAGCTAGGTTCCTAGGATGCCCTAGACGGGGTGACGACGCCACCCCGGACACGCCGAGGGCCCCGGACGCCACGACGCCCGGGGCCCTACGGGGACGACTACCAGGAACCGGCGGTGGGGCCGGCGGAACCGCCCCGGCGGCGCAGGTACTTCTCGAACTCCTGGGCGATCTCGTCACCGGTCAACGGGGTGATGCCCGCGTCGCCGACGCGTTCCTCCAGCTCCCGCACGTACTCGCCCAGCTCGGCGTCCTGCTCGGCGGCGCCACGCACCCGCTGCTCCCACTCGGCGGCCTCCTCGGCGAGGTCGGCCATCGGCACCGGCAGGTCGAGCACGTCCTCGACCCGGTGCAGCAGGGCCAGGGTCGCCTTGGGGCAGGGCGGGTTGTTGGCGTAGTGCGGCACGTGCACCCAGAACGACACCGCGTCGACCTCGGCCCGGGTGCAGGCGTCCTGGAGCACGCCGACGATCCCGGTGGGCCCGTCGTAGCGGGTGGGGGTGAGCTGGTAACGCTGCGCGGCCTGGGCGTCGGAGGCGCTGCCGCTGATCGGCAACGGCCTGGTGTACGGCACGTCGGCCAGCAACGCGCCGAGCAGCACCACCCGTTCGACCTCCAGGCTGTGGCAGATCTCCAGCACCTGCTCGCAGAACGTGCGCCAGCGCATGCTCGGCTCGATGCCCCGGATCAGCACCACGTCGCGGTCGGTGCCCTCGGGGCTGGCCACCACGAACTTGGTGGTGGGCCACTCCACCCGGCGGGTCTCGCCGTCGGACATCGTGATCGTCGGGCGGCTGACCTGGAAGTCGTAGAACTCCTCCGGGTCGATCTCGGTGATCTGGCGGGCCTGCCAGACCTGTTCCAGGTGTTCCACGGCGGCGGTGGAGGCGTCCGCGGCGTCGTTCCAGCCCTCGAAGGCGGCGATCGCCACCGGGGACCGCAGCACCGGCAGCCCGTCGAACTCGGTCACGCCGTCACCTCGCCCCGCTCGTCGCCGACGGTGCCGGGGGTCGGCCCGGTCATCCGCCCGCCGTGCACGGTGGCGTCCCTGATGTCCTTCACGTCCGCAAGCCTACGTCCCGGCGCGGCGCGTGGCCCGTCGGCCGCGCCGGTCCGCCGATCCACCCGGCCCCGAACCGGTACGAACCGACCGGTGAGCGGATCGACACATAGTGGGACGGGGTCGGGCGTCGACAATCGTCGGAATCCTCGCACTAACCTGAACCTGTGCGGACTTCGTTGCGGGATGTGCTGGCCGACCGGATCCTCATCGCCGACGGGGCGATGGGGACAATGCTGCAAGCAGCCGATCTGAGCCTCGACGACTTCGAAGGGCTGGAGGGCTGCAACGAGATCCTCAACGTGACCCGGCCCGACGTGGTGCGCGGCGTGCACGAGGAGTACCTGGCGGCCGGCGCGGACTGCGTCGAGACGAACACGTTCGGCGCCAACCTCGCCAACCTCGCCGAGTACGACATCCCGCAGCGCATCCGGGAGCTGTCCGAGGCCGGCGCGCGGATCGCCCGGGAGGCCGCCGACGCGTACGCGACCGCGGAGCGGCCCCGGTTCGTGCTCGGCTCGATCGGCCCCGGCACCAAGCTGCCCACCCTCGGCCACGCCCCGTACGCGACGTTGCGCGACGCGTACCAGGAAAATGCCGCCGGACTGATCGCCGGTGGGTCGGACGCGCTGATCATCGAGACCTGCCAGGACCTGTTGCAGGTCAAGGCGGCCGTGGTCGGGTCGAAGCGGGCGATGGCCGAGCTGGGCCAGCAGGTACCGATCATCTGCCACGTGGCGGTGGAGACCACCGGCACCATGCTGGTGGGCAGCGAGATCGGGGCCGCGCTGGCGGCCATCGAGCCGCTGGGGGTGGACCTGATCGGGCTCAACTGCTCCACCGGCCCGGCCGAGATGGGCGAGCACCTGCGCTACCTGTCGCAGCACTCCCGGATCCCGCTGTCGGTGATGCCGAACGCCGGCCTGCCGGTGCTGACCGCCGACGGGGCGTACTTCCCGCTGAGCCCGGTGGAGCTGGCCGACGCCCTCGAACGGTTCGTCGCCGACTACGGCGTGGGGCTGATCGGCGGCTGCTGCGGCACCACCCCGGAGCACATCCGGGCGTTGGCCGAGCGGCTGCACGGTGCGACCCCGGTGCCGCGCGAGCCCCGGCACGAGGCGGGCGTCTCGTCGATCTACCACCCGGTGCCGTTCGCCCAGGACGCCTCGGTGCTGATGGTGGGGGAGCGGACCAACGCCAACGGCTCCAAGGCGTTCCGCGAGTCGATGCTCGCCGCCGACTGGCAGGCGTGCGTGGAGGTGGCCCGCAGCCAGGCCCGCGACGGCTCGCACCTGCTGGACCTGTGCGTCGACTACGTCGGCCGGGACGGCACGCAGGACATGCGGGAGTTGGCCGGCCGGTTCGCCACCGCGTCCACCCTGCCGATCATGCTGGACTCCACCGAGCCGGCGGTGATCGAAGCCGGGTTGGAGATGCTCGGCGGGCGTTGCGTGGTCAACTCGGTCAACTTCGAGGACGGCGACGGCCCCGACTCCCGCTACGCGCGGGTGATGCCGGTGATCGCCGAACACGGTGCGGCCGTGGTGGCGCTGCTCATCGACGAGGAGGGACAGGCCCGTACCCGGGAGTGGAAGGTCCGGGTGGCGGCCCGGCTGATCGACGACCTGACCGGGCGTTGGGGGATGGACCGGTCGGACATCCTCATCGACGCGCTGACCTTCCCGATCGCCACCGGCCAGGAGGAGACCCGCCGGGACGGCATCGAGACGATCGAGGCGATCCGGGAGATCGCCGCCCGCTATCCAGGGGTCAACTTCACCCTGGGCATCTCGAACGTCTCGTTCGGCCTCAATCCGGCGGCCCGGCAGGTGCTCAACTCGGTGTTCCTGCACGAGTGCGTGCAGGCCGGGCTGACCTCGGCGATCGTGCACGCCAGCAAGATCCTGCCGATGTCCAAGATCCCCGAGGCGCAGCGCGAGGTCGCCCTCGACCTGATCTACGACCGGCGGCGCGAAGGCTACGACCCGGTGCAGCGGTTCATCGAGGCGTTCGAGGGTGTCGACGCCGCGTCGGCGCGGGCCACCCGGGCCGAGGAACTGGCCGGGCTGCCGTTGGACGAGCGGCTCAAGCGGCGGATCATCGACGGCGAGCGCAACGGCCTGGAGGCCGACCTGGACGCCGCGATGGCGCAGGGCCGGTCCCCGCTGTCCATCATCAACGACATCCTGCTCGACGGGATGAAGGTCGTCGGCGAGCTGTTCGGCTCCGGGCAGATGCAGTTGCCGTTCGTGCTCCAGTCCGCCGAGGTGATGAAGACGGCGGTGGCCTACCTGGAGCCGCACATGGAGGCCGTCGAGGACGGCGGCAAGGGCCGGATCGTGCTGGCCACCGTGCGCGGCGACGTGCACGACATCGGCAAGAACCTGGTCGACATCATCCTGTCCAACAACGGCTACGAGGTCGTCAACATCGGCATCAAGCAGCCGATCACCGCGATCCTCGACGCCGCCGAGGAGCACCGGGCCGACGCGATCGGCATGTCCGGGCTGCTGGTCAAGAGCACGGTCATCATGAAGGAGAACCTCGCCGAGATGGCGTCGCGCGGGGTCGCCGAGCGGTGGCCGGTGCTGCTGGGCGGGGCGGCGCTGACCCGGGCCTATGTGGAGGACGACCTGCGGGCGATGTTCCCCGGCCAGGTGCACTACGCCCGGGACGCCTTCGAGGGGTTGGCCCTGATGGACCGGGTGATGACCGCCAAGCGTGGTGGCGCACCCGTGATCGACCCGGAGCGGGAGGCGGCCCTGGCGGCCCGGCGGGCCCGTCGGGAGAAGCAGCGCACCATGGTCACCGAGGCACTGCCGGAGCTGGACGACGCCTCGGTGCGCTCCGACGTGGCGACCGACGTGGCCGTACCCACCCCGCCGTTCTTCGGCACCCGGGTGGTCAAGGGGGTGCCGCTGGCCGACTACGCGTCCCTGCTGGACGAGCGGGCCACCTTCCTCGGCCAGTGGGGGCTGCGCGGGTCACGGGGCGGCCAGGGCCCGTCGTACGAGGAACTGGTGGAGACCGAGGGGCGGCCCCGGCTGCGGTACTGGTTGGACCGGCTCATCGCCGACCAGGTGCTGGAGGCGGCCGTGGTGTACGGCTACTTCCCGGCGTACTCCGAAGGCAACGACCTGGTGGTCCTGGACGAGAACGGCACCAGCGAGCGGGCCCGGTTCTCGTTCCCCCGGCAGCGGCAGGAACGGCGGCTCTGCCTGGCCGACTTCTTCCGGCCCAAGGGCGACGGGCTGGACGTGGTGGCGTTGCAACTGGTCACCGTCGGCCAGCCGATCAGCGAGTACACCGCGAAGATGTTCGCCGCCAACGAGTACCGCGACTACCTGGAGGTGCACGGGTTGTCCGTGCAGCTCACCGAGGCGCTCGCCGAGTACTGGCACCGGCGGATCCGCTCCGAGCTGACCCTGCCGGGCGGCGGCACGGTCGCCACCGGCGACCCGACCGACCTGGCCGGCCTGCTGCGCAACGACTACCGGGGCTGCCGGTACGCGTTCGGCTACCCGGCCTGCCCGGACCTGGAGGACCGGGCCAAGATGGTGGATCTGCTCGGGGCGGATCGGATCGGCGTGCAGTTGTCGGAGGAGTTCCAGCTGGTGCCGGAGCAGGCCACCGACGCGATCGTGGTGCACCACCCGGAGGCCAACTACTTCAACGCCAAGTGAGGTCATGGTCCTGTACCTACCTCGATCTGGGCACAGTGGCGTCGAGGCGATGGTGGGGCTCCGGGAGAGATGATCCGCTCTGGTGACGTCGACGTGATTGGCGGCAAGGTGGACGACGGCCCCTCCAGCTGAGTGGGACAGGGCCGTCGAGCCTGGGGCCGATAGGATCGGCGGGCATGTGGCGGCGACGTTCCAAGGTTCGGCTGGCGGTAGGTGTCGGCGCGTCCAGGAAGGTCAGCGCGTTCGTGCTCAGCCTGCCGTTCGTCGTCACGGCGGGGGTTCTGCTCTGGGCGCCGCTGTACCTGATCGTCGAGTCGGTCACCGAGAGTCCGGTCGATCTGTGGGGCTCACTGCTGCCTCATCTGTTCGTCTCTGCCGGATTCCTGCTGGGCGTCTACCTCATGGGAGCTGTCAGCCTGGCGATAGTCGCGGTGATCCCCTACGCGGTGTGGCTGGACGGGACGATGCTCGGTGAGCGCCTGTGGTTTCGGACGCGATGGGTCGATCTGTCCACGGCGGACATCGACGCCGAGGATGACCGCCGGCGAGACATCGTGTCGTTGCTGGTCAGGACTGGGCATCCGGTGTTCGAGGTGAGGTTGCCGCTGCACGGGATGAAAAGCCGGCGGCCGGAGCAGCTTGTCGCGCTTGCCGACGCGATCACCGGCACCAGGGTTCGTCAGGGTACTGAGGATGCCGCCTTCATCGTCGCCGAACGGATACGCCGCCTGGCCTCCTGACTTCGGTTCCGGCGCGCCGGCGACCTCACCCGGTCTCGTCGTACGTCCGGCGGGCGGCCTCGATCGCGGGCAGGTGCCGCCCGGCCCAGTCGAGCAGGACGTCGACCGGGTGCCGGAGCGTCTTGCCCAGCGGGGTGATGCGGTACTCGACGGCGACCGGCCGTGACGACAGGACGTGGCGGGCGACGATGCCGTTGCGTTCGAGTCGGCGCAGGGTGGCGCTCAGTGACTTCTGGGACACGGCGGGGATGGCGTGGCGCAGCTCGTTGAACCGGCAGGGCCGTTCGCAGAGCTGGTTGAGCACCTCCAACGACCACTTGTCGAGCACCTGGTCCAGCAGCTCGCGGTGCGGCGGGGTGATCTGGAGGGCTTCCGACGGCAGGGGTGTGGTTTCCGGCATGACACCTAGTCTCGTTGAAGTGTCCTCGGAGCACCAGGTATCCATGAGATACCAACGAGGGAGGAACTCAGATGGGTGTTCAGCTTTTCTCCGCGTCGGGCATGATGCAGCCCGTTCCCTACCACCACGTCGCGGTCGCGTCGGGGTCGCGCCACGTCCACGTGGCCGGTCAGATCAGCCGCGACGAGGCCGGCCGGCCGGTCGCCGTCGGCGACCTGCGGGGTCAGGTCGCCCAGGCGCTGCGCAACACGGGGTACGGGCTGGCCGGTGCCGGCGCGGGCTTCGCCGACGTCGTGCGCCTGACGTTCTACGTGACGAACTGGTCGCCGGAGCGGATCGGTGACTTCATGGCCGGGGTGGCGGATGTCGCGGGGGAACTCGGCCTGCCGCAGCCGTTGCCCCCGTCGTCGCTCATCGGCGTCGACTATCTCTTCGAGCCCGACGTCCTCGTCGAGGTCGAGGCGACGGCGATCCTGGACTGAGGTCCCGGCCCGGCACTACCTGTATCGGCGATCCAGCGGTATCCGAGCGGTCCGATACCGCTGGATCGCCGATATTGCGCCGGTCAGGCCAGGCCGGGCTGGCGCGGGCTCAGCGGCCCTGGGTGAGGAAGCCCTCCAGGGCGAGGGTGGCTGCGCCGAGGCTGACCGGGTTTCCGGCGACGGGGGAGCGGACGATCCCGGTGGCGGCGAGCGGGCGGCGCAGCGCGTGCTGGGCGACCACGGCGCGGACCTCGTCGCGCAGCCGGTCACCGAGCCGGTCGGCGACCCAGCTGCTGAGCACGATGACCTCCGGGTTGAGCAGGTTGACCAGGTCGGCGACGGCGACGCCGAGGTAGCGGGCGGTCTCGGCGACCACCTTCGCGGCGGTGGGGTCGTCGGCGGCCAGTGCGGCGGCGAGGGCGTCGAGGGTGGCGGTCTGGTCCTCGGGGTGCAGCAGCGGGCTGGTCGGGGCAAGGTCGCGCAGGGTCTGCATGATGCCGGGCGCGCCGACGTACGCCTCGACGCAGCCCCGGCTGCCGCACCGGCAGAGCCGGCCGTCGAGGACCAGGGTGGTGTGCCCCCACTCGCCGGCGCTGTTGCTGCTGCCCCGGTAGAGGGTGCCGCCGAAGGCGAGGCCCGCGCCGACGCCGGTGCCCAGGTTGATCACGGCGACGTCGTCGCGGCCCCGGGCGGCCCCGGCCCACAGTTCGGCGAGCACCGCCGCGCGCAGCGGGTTGTCCAGGTGCAGCGGCAGCGGCAGGTGGTCGGCGAGCAGGTCCCGCAGCGGTACGTCGTGCCAGTTCCAGTTGGGCGCGAACACCGACACGCCGCCCTCCCGGTCGACCTGGCCGGGGACGCTGACCCCGACGCCGAGCACCCGGGCCCCGGTGCCGGCCAGGACGGTGTCGATGCCGCTGACGATGTGCCGGACCACCTGGTGGGGGCGGCGTTCCAGGGGGCGTAGCGCCTCCTCGGCTCCGGCCAGCCGGGTCAGCGTGGTGTCGAAGAGGTCGACGTGCACGTACGTCTCGGCGACGTCGACGCCGACGAGCAGGCCGCCGTGCGGGTCGGCGGCGACCAGGCCGCGCGGTCGCCCGCCACCGGAGTCCTCCTGGCCGGCCTCGGTGAGCAGCCCGAGGTCGGTGAGTTCGGCGACCAGGGTGGCGACGGTGCCGAGGCTGAGCCCGGTGTCTACGGCGAGGCGTTGCCGGCTGGTGGTGCCGGCGGCGACGACCTGCTGGACGACGGTGAGCCGGTTGGCGGAACGGATGTCGCGGGAGGTCCGGGCCATGGCGCTTATCGCAACACTTACGAAAACCATTGGCAATAGTGCAGGATGACACCTGTCGATTTAATGAGAGAGGTGTGTCGATGGGACGTCTCCGGTACGGCGCCCTGGCGGCGGTGCTCTGCGTGCTCGGCGGCCTGCTGGTCGCCGTACCGGCGCGGGCCAACGCCGCCGGGCCGGTCCCGCACTATCTGATGACCGCGTTCACCAACAGCAGCGAATCCAACATGTACGTCTACGACTCGGCCGACGCCAGCCGGTTCACCCTCCAGCGGGCCAACGCCTACACCCCGCCGTCCGGGCTGGTCCGCGACCCGAGCGTCATCAAGCACACCGACGGCTACTACTACCTCGTCTACACCACCGGCTGGACCGGCAACACCATCGGCATCGCCCGCAGCAGCGACTACCTGACCTGGACGTTCCAGCGCAACGTCACCATCGGCGTCGCGCCGGCCAACGGCAGCACCTGGGCCCCCGAGTGGTTCGTCGACAGCGACGGCAGCGTGCACATCGTCGTCTCCGTATCGCAGACCGGCACCGCCGGGCAGTTCCAGCCGTACCGGATCACCGCGACGAACGCCGCACTGTCGGCGTGGAGCGCACCGGCGGCGCTCGCCGGCATCGGCACCAACCACATCGACAGCTTCATCGTCAAGGTCGGCAGCACCTACCACAACTTCATGAAGAACGAGACCACCAAGTACATCGAGCACGCCACCGCCCCCGCGCTGACCGGCCCGTGGAGCTGGGTCGGCACCGGCAACTGGGCCGGCTGGGGCTCCGGCCTGGAGGGTCCCGCCCTGGTCCGGCTGCCCGACAACCGCTGGCGCATCTATTTCGACCAGTACGGCGCCGGCCGCTACTACTCCGCCGACAGCAGCGACCTGTACGGCTTCACCGGCAAGACCGAACTGGCCGGGCTGTCCGGCACGGTGCGGCACTTCACCGTGCTGCGGGAGAGCGTCGGGGACAACTCCGCACCGCCCACCGGCAGCCGCTCGCTGCGCTCGGCGAACTTCCCCGACCGCTACGTCCGTCACCGTGACAACGTCGCCCGCATCGACGTGCTGAGCAGCGGCAGCGCGCTGGCTGACCGGCAGGACGCCACCTTCCAGATCGTCGCCGGGCTCGCCAACGCCTCCTGCTACTCGTTCCGCGCGGTCAATGGCTCCTACCTGCGGCACTGGGACTTCACGATGCGGCTCGCCGGCAACGACGGCAGCGCCGTCTTCGCCGGGGACGCCACCTTCTGCAGCCGTACCGGGCTGGCCGGGGGTGGCAGCTACTCGTTCGAGTCGTGGAACCACCCCGGCCGCTACCTGCGCCACTACGACTACGTGCTGCGGGTCGACCCGTACGCCGCCGGCAGCACCTTCGCCGGCGACGCCTCGTTCACCCTCACCACGCCGCTGGCCTGAGCGGTCCGACGCGCCGGCCGGCGGACGTGCCGCACGCCCATCGGGTGGCGCGGGC
Source organism: Micromonospora humidisoli (assembly GCF_016900955.1). Lineage (NCBI taxonomy): Bacteria > Bacillati > Actinomycetota > Actinomycetes > Micromonosporales > Micromonosporaceae > Micromonospora > Micromonospora humidisoli. The sequence continues at coordinate 577,426 of NZ_JAFEUO010000005.1, read as the reverse complement.
CCATCGGGTGGCGCGGGCTTTTCGGCCGGCCGGGCTCAGCGGGTGGCGCGGGCTCAGCGGGTGGCCGGCAGGCCGAACGTCCGGAACAGCGTGCCGTCCAGGAACGACACGAGCTGGGCGATCCGGCCGTCGCGCACCGTCAGCACCGTGATCGACCACGGCAGGTACGGGCCGGAGTCGCCCGCGCGCAGGTAGTTGGCCACCGCCGGCTGGCCGTTGGCCGCCACCGGCACGTGCCGCCACCTGCCACAACTGCCCAACGGCATCGCCCGCGCGAAGTCCAGCACCGCGGCGCGGCCGGCGTACCAGTGCGGCAGGGGTGGCATCGACCAGGTGACGTCCTCGGTGAGCAGGGCCACCAGGGCATCGGCGTCGCCGTTCTCCAGCGCGGCGGCATAGCCGGCGGCGACCGCGCGCAGCCGGGCGTCGCCGAGCGTGCGCAGGGTCTGCTGCTGGCTGCGGGCCGGCACCCGCTCGGCGACGACCCGGCGGGCCCGCGCCAGCGCCGAGTTGACCGAGCCGGTGGAGGTGCCCATCATGGCGGCGATCTCGGCGGCGGTGAAGCCGAGCACGTCGAACAGCAGCAGCGCGGCGCGCTGGTTGCCGGGCAGGTGTTGCAGCGCGGTGACGAACGCCAGCTCGACGGCCTCGCGCTGCTCGTAGCGGGCCTCCGGGGCGGCGGGGCCGGAGGCCAGGGCGGCGTCGGGGTAGGGACCGAGCCACCGTACGTGGTCGGCGGCGACGCTGCCCGGCACGGCGTGCTCGCTGGCCGGCCCCAGGTCGACGGGCAACGCCCGCCGCCCCCGGCCGGTGGCCAGGTCCAGGCAGGTGCGGGTGGCGACGGTGTAGAGCCAGGTCCGCAGGGAGCTGCGCCCCTCGAACCGGGGCAGCGAGCGCCAGGCCCGCAGCAGGGCCTCCTGCAGCGCGTCGTCGGCGTCGTGCGGGGAACCGAGCATCCGGTAGCAGTGCGCGTGCAGTTCCGGCCGCAACGGCGCGACCAGCGCGGTGAACGCGGCGTCGTCCCCGCCCCGGGCCCGGGTCAGCGTCGCGGCATGGTCGTCGGCCGTGATCTCGGCAAGAATCCTGCTCACGACCGACGATTCTGCCCCACGCTGGGAGTCTGCATCGGGTAGGAGCCGCACGTCACGACCCGGAGGACCCGACCATGAGTAGTTCCACGACCGTTCCGGTGACCACCGCCACCCTGGCCGTCCCCGACGGGACCCTGCACTTCGAGGTACGCGGCCAGGGTCCCCTGGTAGCGCTGGTCGCCGCCCCGATGGACGCCCGTGCGTTCGCCCCGCTGGCCGACCTGCTCGCCATCGACCACACCGTGCTCACCACCGACCCGCGCGGTATCCGCCGCAGCCGGCTGCACGACCCGCAGCAGGACTCCACGCCCGAACTGCGCGCCGACGACCTGGCCCGGCTGCTGGCCCACCTCGACGCCGGCCCGGCGACGGTGCTCGGGTCCAGCGGCGGCGCGGTCACCGTGCTGGCGCTCGCCCAGGGGCATCCGCAGGTGGCGCACACCGTGATCGCCCACGAGCCGCCGCTGGTGCTGCTGCTCGACGACCGCGACGAACTCCTGGCCCGGGAGGACGACATGATCGCCACCTACCGGCGGGGGGACCGGCTGGGCGCCTGGCGGAAGTTCCTCGCCACCGCCAACATCGTCATGCCCGAGGAGATGGTCCAGGGCATGTTCGGTCACGAGCCGGACCCGCAGGACGCCGCCGACGAGCGCTACCAGTACCTGCACACGCTGCGCGGCACGACCCGCTACCAGCCGGACGTCACCGCCCTGCGCGCCGGCCCGACCCGGGTGCTGGTCGGCCTCGGTGAGGAGTCGGCCGGAGAGCTGTGCGACCGCAGCTCCCGTGCGCTGGCCGCCGCGCTGGGCGTGCCGCCCACCATGTTCCCCGGCGGGCACATCGGCTTCACCGACGACCCGGCCGGCTTCGCCGTCCGGCTGCGGGAGGTCATCGCCGGGTGACGGTGGGGTGACGGCGGGCGGCCGGGGTGGTCCGGGTAGGGGGACGGTCGCGGTGGCGGCGACCGATGCGCGACAGCCGGCGGAGCACGGGCGTTCCGCCGGTCCTGACCCCGGGGTCAGTGGGGGAGGAGCCTACGTGGGACGGGGGCTTGAAATCCTATCGATTCGATAGGAAACTGGTCCGGTGCTGCTCGTCCGGCTGTTCACCTCCCGCCGGGTCGTCGACCTGATGCGGGTCGCCGCCCAGCGGTGTCCCGGGCCGTCCCCCGCCGCCTGACCCGCTGCGGTCGCCGCATCGCGGTGCCGACCGCCGTCGCCGCCGGCAGGGACGATTCCGTAGGCCCGCGCGGCGTCCGCCGTGCCGCCGTGACCCTTCGACCCCCGTGGGGAGGCCCCTGCGATGACCGACTCCGACCATCGTCCACCGCCGGTCGAGGCCGACGCCGACACCCTACGTACGCTGCTGCGCCACCAGGCCAGCACGGTCGTGGTGGTCACCGCCCCCGGTGCCCCGGCGGTCGGCTTCACCGCGACCTCGTTCACCTCGGTGTCGCTGGCCCCGCCGATCGTCTCGTTCTGCCTGAACCTCGGGGCGTCGAGCTGGCCCACGGTGGCCCGCAGCCGGCACGTGGCGGTGCACCTGCTCGCCCACCACCAGCAGGACCTGGCGCGTACGTTCGCGACCAGCGGCATCGACCGGTTCGCCGCGCCGACCCGGTGGCAGGCCGGGCCGGAGGGGGTGCCGATCCTCGACGACACCCTGGCCTGGCTGCTCTGCCGGGTGGTCGAGCGGGTGCCGGTCGGCGACCACGCGATCGTGCTCGCCGAGCCGGAGCTGATCCGGCACGCCGACGTGGGGTCGCCGTTGCTCTACCACCGGGGCCGCTACACCGGCCTGGCCGGCGGCCCGGAGGGCGTCACCCGCCGTCCCGCCGCCTGACGGACGCAATCTATGTAAATTCTATAGCCTTAGTAGGTATTGCGTCAACGGATCGACACCCCTCGGTGCGCTAGCCGACATCCGTCCCGTGTTCCGTTGACACCTCCGGCACCCCGAGGTGGACTCGACCCATGTCCAGCGAGCTGCGGCTGACGATCCGCGGCCACATCGACTTCGGTCGGGTGTGGTCGAGTTCCTGTCTGGCCTGACCCGGCACCCACACCCGGACCCGACGCGCCACCCCGGTCCGTCGAGGTGGGGCTCACCGCCGAGCTGACCGCCGCACCCTTCCCGACACCGCACCGGCCCGCGCCCCGCGCCCGGCCGGGTGTCGGCGTACCCGATCGCCTGCCTGGACAGGAGAACCCGCCATGCCCGTCCGCCCCCTGCGGACCTTCGCCGTCGCCGCCGTGCTCGCCCTCGCCGGCTGCGCCACCGCCACCACCCCGGCCGCCGAGGCCGCCGGGCGACCCCGCCCCGGCGGCGCGCTCACCTGGGCCGTCGAGACCGAACCGATCACCCTCAACCCGCACCAGTACGCGCAGGCCAAGGCCCGCCTGCTGGTCTGGAACAGCTTCGAGTCACTGCTCACCTACGATGCGCAGGGCCGACCCGTGCCCTGGCTGGCGACCGGCTGGCAGATCACCCCCGACGGCCTGACCTACACCCTCCCGCTGCGCACCGGAGTGACCTTCACCGACGGCACCCCGTTCGACGCCGCCGCCGTCAAGGCCAACCTCGACAAACTCCGCGAACCCGGGTACGCCCCCGCCGTCGCCGCCGTGCAACTGCGCCACCTCAAGGCCGTCGAGGTCGTCGACCCGCACACCGTACGGCTCACCCTGACCGCCCCCGACGTGCTCATCCTCGACTTCCTCGCCTCCCCGCAGGGCGCCCAGGTGTCCCCGAGGTCGCTGCGGGAGGCCAGGAACCTCAAGGCCGGCGGCGTCGACGTCGTCGGCACCGGACCGTTCGTGCTCGACCGCTACGTCCCTGGTCAGGAACTGCACTACCGGCGCAACCCCGGCTACGACTGGGCCCCGCCCACCGCCACCCACACCGGCCCCGCCCACCTCGACGAGATCACCTACCGGTTCCTCAAAGAGTCCGTGATCCGGGTCGGTGCCCTCACCGCACAGCAGGTGCAGCTCATCGAGGGGGTGCCCGCCACCGACCAGCCACTGATCACCGGCAACCCGCGGCTGCGGCTGACCCGCGAGCTGAACTCCGGCTCCGCCTACACGTACTACCTCAACGTCTCCCACGCACCGTTCGACGACCTGCGGGTCCGGCAGGCGTTCCGGGAGGCCCTCGACGTCGACACCGTGCTGGCCTCGGTCTACCGGGACACCGCGACCCGGGCGTGGAGCGTGGTCAGCCCGTCCAGCCCGCTCTACGACAAGCGGCTGGAGGGCAGCTACGGCGGGGACGCCGCCAAGGCCAACCGCCTGCTCGACCAGGCCGGCTGGACCGGCCGCGACGCCGACGGCTACCGCACCCGCGACGGCCGGCGGCTCACCGTACGGCTGGTGCAGGCCGCCCCGTACGTGCGCGACCGCCGCGACGTGCTCGCCCAGGCCGTGCAGGCGGCAGTGAAACAGAGCGCCGGCATCGACCTACAGGTCTCCGTGGTCGACCAGGGCACCGCCCAGCAGGCGTTCGACCGCAACGAGTACGAGGTCTTCGACAACTCCCGCGCCGACACCGACGCCGGGGCGGCGCTGAACCTGCTGCTGCACTCCGCCGGCGGCATCAACCGCACCCGGGTCGCCGACCCGCAGCTCGACCGGCTCCTGGAGGCCGGGCAGGCCGCCACCGACCCCGCGCGGCGGGCCGAGAGCTACGCCGCCCTGCAACAGCGGGTCGTCGCCGGGCAGGCGCTCGCCCTGCCGCTCTACGCCCCGGCCGACCAGATCGCCGCCAGCACCGCCGTCGGCGGGGTGCGGTTCGAGCCCACCGCCGGGGTGCCGGCCAGCGCGTACGACCTGTGGATCGCGCGGTGAGCCTGCTGCGGGCGGTGGCCCGTCGGGTCGCCGCCGGACTCGTCGTGCTGTGGGCCGCCGCCACCACCGCCTACCTGGCACTGCTGGCCGCGCCCGGGAACACCGTGGACAGCATCGTGGGCGACGGCGCGGACACCCCGCAGATCCGGGCCCAGATCATCACCGAGTGGGGTCTGGACCGGCCGCCGGCCGTGCAGTACCTCGACTACCTGTGGCGGTTGGCCGGGGGTGACCTGGGCCGCTCCTACCTGCTGCAACGCCCGGTCGCCGAGGTCATCGGCGAGCAGCTCGCCCCTACCGCGACGCTCGCCGTCGCCGCCGCCGGCCTCGGGGTGCTGCTGGCCGTGGTGGTGGCGGTCGGCACCACCGGCCGTCGCCGGCGGTGGCCGCGCCGGGTCAGCTCCGCAGCCGAGCTGCTGCTGGTCTCGACCCCGCCGTTCCTCATCGGCATCGTGCTGCTCAGCGTGCTCTCCTTCCGGTACGGGCTGTTCCCCGTCGCCGGCGACCGGGGGCCCGCCGCCCTGGCGCTGCCGGCGCTCACCCTCGCCCTGCCCATCGCCGGCCTGCTCGCCCAGGTGCTCCGCGACGGCCTGGACCGGGCGCTGGACGAGCCGTTCGTGCTGACCGCCCGCGCCCGGGGGACACGGGAACGGACGGTGCTGCTGCGCCACGCCCTGCGGCACGCGCTGCTGCCGGCGGTCACCCTCGCCGGTTGGCTGTTCGGCGTCCTGCTCGGCGGCGCGGTCATCGTCGAGCAGGTGTTCGGCCGCCCCGGCCTCGGCCAGGTCACCCTGAGCGCGGTGACCAGCAAGGACATGCCGGTGGTGCTGGCCGTGGTGACGCTCTCCGCCGCCGTCTACGTGCTGGTCAACACCGCCGCCGACCTGACCTGCCTGCTCGTCGACCCGCGCCTGCGAAGGAGCTGACGATGACCGTCACCCTGGGGCCCACGCCCACCGCCGTCGCGGCGGTCCCGCTCGCCACCGACCCGTCCACCCCCGCCGGCCGACGCCGCACCCGGCCTCGACCCGGCCTGCTCGTCGCCGGGGCGTACCTCGTCCTGCTGGTCGTCGCGGCGGTCCTCCCGGCGCTGCTGGCCCCCGGTGACCCGCTCGCCGCCGACCCGCGCGCCACGCTCGCCGCCCCCGACCCGGCGCACTGGTTCGGCACCGACCAACTCGGCCGGGACGTGTGGACCAGGGTGGTGCACGGCGCGGGGCACTCGCTGACCATCGGCCTCGCCGCGACCGGGATCGCGGTCACCGGCGGGGTGCTGCTCGGGCTGCTCGCCGGACTGGCCCACCGGTTCGCCGACGAGACGCTCAGCCGGTCCTTCGACGCGTTGTCGGCGTTCCCGCTGCTGCTGCTTGCGTTGCTGTTCATCACGGTCACCGGCCCCGGCACCGCCAGCCTGGTCGTCGCCATCGGCATCGCCACCCTCCCGCACCACGCCCGGGTGGTACGCGGGCAGACCCTGCTGGTCCGCCGGGCCGACTACGTCGAACAGGCGGTCAGCTTCGGCCTGTCCCGTCCCCGGCTGGTGTGGCGGCACGTGCTGCCCAACGTGCTCGGCCCGGTGCCGGTGCTCGCCGTGATCGGGCTCGGCGAGGCGGTGCTGGCCGCCGCCGGGCTCAGCTTCCTCGGCCTCGGCCCGCAACCACCGTCGCCGGAGTGGGGCGCGATGCTCTCCGAGGGGCGCAACTACCTCCAGGTGGCCTGGTGGATGACGGTGCTGCCCGGTGCGGCGGTCACCGCGACGGTGGTCGCGCTGACCGTCGTCGGCCGGCACTGGCAGACCCGCTTCGACGGGCGGCGTCCCTGATGGGCCCGCTGCTCGCCGTCGAGGACCTGCACGTCACCTTCGACACGCCGACCGGCCCGGTGGCGGCGGTCCGGGGCATCGACCTCACCGTCGGGGCCGGCGAGTGCGTCGCCCTCGTGGGGGAGTCCGGCTCGGGCAAGAGCGTCACCGCCCGTGCCCTGGTCGGCCTGGCCGGCGTCGACGCCCGGGTCCGCGCCGACCGGCTCGACCTCGCCGGCCGGGACGTGCGGGGCTACCGGCCACGGGACTGGCGACGGGTGCGCGGACGGCTCGCCGGGCTGGTGGTGCAGGACGCGCTGGTCTCCCTCGACCCGCTGCGCACCGTCGGTGCGGAGATCGGCGAGGTGCTCGCCTCGCACGACATCGTAGGCCGACGGGAACGCGCCGGCCGGGTCACCCACCTCCTCGACCAGGTACACGTGCCCGAACCCGCCCGGCGGGCCCGACAGTACCCGCACCAGCTCTCCGGCGGGCTGCGGCAGCGGGCGCTGATCGCCTCGGCGATCGCCGGGGAACCCGTGCTGCTCGTCGCCGACGAACCGACCACCGCGCTGGACGTCACCGTGCAGGCGCAGATCCTGCGGCTGCTCGCCGAACGCCGGGCCACCGGGGTCGGGCTGCTGCTGATCAGCCACGACCTGGCGGTGGTCGCCCAGGTGGCCGACCGGGTCCTGGTGATGCGGGACGGCCGGATCGTCGAAGAAGGGCCGACCGGCCGGCTGTTGCAGGCACCGCAGCACCCGTACACCAGGCAGTTGCTCGCGGCGGTGCCGTCGGCCTCGTCCCGGGGACGTCGGCTCAGCGAACCGGCCCGGGTCCGCGACGGTTGCGCGGTGCCGGCACTGGCGCGGACCCCGCTGCCGACGCGGCCCGCCGTCCGCCCGGACGACACCGTGCTCGACGCGGTCGGCCTGACCCGACGGTACGGCCCGCACACCGTCGTGCGGGACGTGTCGTTCAGCGTGGCCCGGGGCGAGACGCTGGGGCTGGTCGGTGAGTCCGGGTCCGGCAAGAGCACCGTCGCCCGGCTCGTCGCCGGCCTGCTCGCCGCCGACGCCGGCACCGTCACCTTCGAGTCGACCCGGTGGTCCGGGGTGCCGGAGCGGGCCCGCCGGCCGCTGCGCCGCCGACTGCAACTGATCTCCCAGGACCCGCTGGGCTCCTTCGACCCCCGGTACACCGTGGGTCGGCTCGTCGCCGAGAACCTCGACCCCGGGCCGGACCGCACCGACCGGGTGGTCGCCCTGCTGCGCCGGGTCGGCCTCGGCCCGGACCTGCTGCACCGGCACCCCCGGTCGCTGTCCGGCGGGCAACGGCAACGGGTCGCCATCGCCCGCGCCGTCGCCCCCCGGCCCAGCCTGATCATCTGCGACGAACCGGTCTCCGCCCTCGACGTCCGCGTCCAGGCCCAGGTCCTCGACCTGCTGGCCGACTTGCGGGCCGCCGACGGCACCGCCCTGCTGTTCATCTCCCACGACCTGGGCGTGGTGCACCACCTCGCCGACCGGGTGCTGGTGCTGCACGACGGCGCGGTGGTCGAGCAGGGCCCCGTCGGCGACGTCTTCAGCTACCCCCGGCACGACCACACCCGGTCCCTGCTCGACGCGCTGCCCACGCTGGTCATCGCCGGCTGACCGAGGAGGAGAACCCATGCCCGAACCCACCCTGCACCTGGCCGTCGCCCTCGACGGCCTCGGCTGGCATCCCGCCGCCTGGCGGCTGTCCCACGCCGACCCGGCGGCACCGCTGTTCCCCCGCTGGTGGGCCGCCCTGGTCGGGCAGGCCGAACAGGCCGCGCTGGACCTGGTCACCATCGAGGACTCGCTGGACCTCCAGTCGTCCCTGCCCGACGGGCCGGACGGCCGGGTCGACCAGCTCCGGGGCCGGCTCGACGCGCTGCTGGTCGCGGCCCGGATCGCCCCGCTGACCCGGCACATCGGGCTGGTCCCGACCACCAGCGTCACGCACACCGAGCCGTTCCACGTTTCGACCGCGGTGGCCACCCTCGACCACGTCAGCGGCGGCCGGGCCGGCTGGCGGCCCCGGATCTCCGCCCACCGGGCCGAGGCCGGGCACTTCGGTCGGCGGGAGCTGCCGCCGGACCCGACCCGACTGGCCGAACCCGAGCGGGCACGACTCGTCGGTGACCTGTTCGCCGAGGCCGCCGACGCCGTCGAGGTGGTCCGCCGCCTCTGGGACAGCTGGCAGGACGACGCGGAGATCCGGGACGCCCCGACCGGCCGGTTCATCGACCGGGACCGGCTGCACTACACCGACTTCACCGGCCGGTGGTTCTCGGTCAAGGGCCCGTCGATCGTTCCCAGGCCACCGCAGGGGCAACCGGTGGTCGCCGTGCTGGCCCACGCGACGGTGCCGTACACGTTCGCCGCCCGGCACGCCGACGTCGTGTTCGTCACCCCCACCGACGCCGCGCACGCCGAGACCGTCGTCGCCGAGGTCCGGGCCGTCGAGGAGACCATCGGCCGCGGCGGGCCGCCCCTGCGGATCCTCGCCGACCTGCAGGTGCTGCTCGACGACACCCCGGCGGCGGCCCGACGGCGTCGGGACCGGCTGGACGAGCTGCACGGGACGGCGCACACCTGTGACGCGGCCACCTTCACCGGCAGCCCCGCGCAGCTCGCCGACCTGCTCGCCGCGTGGCGGCGGGCCGGGGTGGACGGGTTCCGGCTGCGTCCCGCCGTGCTGCCCGACGACCTGACCATGATCACCCGGGCGGTGGTGCCCGCGCTGCGGGACCGGGGCCTGTTCCGCGCCGGCTACCCCGGTGGCACGCTGCGCGACCTGCTCGGGCTGCCCCGCCCGGCCAACCGGTACGCCGTCGCGGGCCCCCGCTGACCCCCGGAGAGGACCCATGCCCAAGCAGATCATCCTGGCCGCGCACTTCCCCGGCGTGAACAACACCACCGTGTGGAGCGACCCGGCCTCCGGCAGCCACATCGACTTCGCTTCCTTCGTCCACCTGGCCCGCACCGCCGAACGCGGCCGGTTCGACTTCTTCTTCCTGGCCGAGGGCCTGCGGCTGCGGGAACAACGCGGCCGGATCCACGACCTGGATGTGGTGGGCCGGCCGGACACCCTCACCGTGCTGGCCGCGCTCGCCGCCGTCACCACCCACCTGGGGCTGGCCGGCACCCTGAACACCACCTTCCGGGAGCCGTACGAGCTGGCCCGGCAGCTGGCCACCCTGGACCACCTCAGCGCCGGGCGGGCCGCCTGGAACGTGGTCACCACCTCCGACGCGTTCACCGGGGAGAACTTCCGCCGGGGCGGCTACCTCGACCGGTCGCTGCGCTACGAGCGGGCCGCCGAGTTCGTCCGGGTCGCCCGCCGGCTGTGGGAGTCGTGGCCGGCGGACGCCGTCGTCGGTGACCGCGCCACCGGCAGGTACGTCCGTGGGGCCGACCCGGGGGTCTTCGCCCACCACGGCGACCAGTTTGACATCGCCGGGCACTTCACCGTGCCGCGCAGCCCGCAACTGCACCCGGTGATCCTGCAGGCCGGCGACTCGCCCGAGGGCCGGGAGTTCGCCGCGTCCAGCGCCGACGCCATCTTCTCCCGGCACGGCACCCTGGCCGAGGGGCGGGAGTTCTACCGGGACGTCAAGGCCCGGCTGTCCCGGTACGGCCGCACCCCGGACGACCTGAAGATCATTCCCGGGGCGACCTTCGTGCTCGGCGACACCGACGCCGAGGCGCAGGAACGGGCCCACCACATCCGTCGCCAGCAGGTCAGCCCGCAGACCGCGATCCTGCTGCTGGAGCAGCTGTGGAACCGGGACCTGTCCGGCTACGACCCGGACGGCCCGCTGCCGGCGGAGGACCCGGCCACCGACGCCGCCGCGGTCAGCCGGGGCCGCGCCGGCATGTACCCGGACCCGGTCGGCACCGCCCGGCGCTGGCGGGCGCTGGCGGGGGAGAAGGGGCTCGGGATCCGTGACCTGGTCATCGAGGTCACCGGCCGGCAGTCGTTCGTCGGCACCCCGCAGCGGGTCGCCGAGCAGATGGACCACTTCGTGCAGTCCGACGCCGCCGACGGGTTCATCCTGGTGCCGCACCTGACCCCGGGCGGGCTCGACGAGTTCGTCGACCGGGTCGTCCCGCTGCTGCAGGAACGTGGCGTGTTCCGCACCGAGTACACCGGCACCACCCTGCGGGAGCATCTCGGCCTGCGGGCCGCCCGCCCGGTCACCCGGGTCGGTGCGGCGTGACCGCCGCGCAGGCGACTCCGGTCACCGTCTGCCGGCTGCGCCCGGACGACCCGGACGCGGTGGCCCTGCGGGCCGCGATGACCGGGGAGCTGCGCCAGCGGTACGCCGACCGCCCGTACGACCCGATCCATCTGCCCCCGGAACGGGTGTTCGCGCCGGGCTCGGTGGCCTGGACGGGGGTGGCCTACACCGCCGACGCCACCCCGGTCGGGCACGCCGCGCTGCGCTGGCACGGCTGCGACCTGGAACTCAAACGGATGTACGTGGCACCCGCCCACCGGGGGCGGGGCATCGCCGATCAGCTCCTGGACGCCGCCCGGGAGGCGGCCGGGCAGCTCGGCGCGGGCCGGATCGTCCTGCAGACAGGTGACCGTCAGCCCGACGCGGTCCGCCGCTACGAACGCGCCGGCTACCGGCCGATCGCGGTCTTCCCGCCGTACGATGCGTTGCCCTACTCCCGGTGCTTCGCGCTGGTGATCCAGCCCGGCACCCGACGGAAGGCTCCGGTCCCGGCATGAAGGTCCTGCTGGTCACGCTGATCACCCACCTGCCCGACCCGGTCACCGGGCGACTGCGGAGCACCACCGGACGGTTCCGGGAGGTGGTCGACACCGCCGTGCTCGCCGAGGAACTCGGGTTCGACGGCTTCGGCGTCGGCGAACGCCACGAACGCCCCTTCATCTCCTCCGCGCCGCCGGTGGTGCTCAGCCACATCGCGGCCCGGACCCGCACCATCCGGCTGTTCACCGCGGTCACCACGCTGAGCCTGCTGGACCCGGTCCGCGCCTACGAGGACTACGCCACCCTCGACCACCTCTCCGACGGCCGGCTGGAACTGATCATCGGCAAGGGCAACGGCGCCGTCCAGGCCCGACTCTTCGGCGTCACCGCCGAGGACCAGTGGGACCGCAGCCGGGAGGGCTACGAGCTGTTCCGCCGGCTCTGGCGGGAGGAGCGGGTCACCTGGTCGGGCCGGTACCGGCCGGCGCTGACCGAGGCCGAGACCTGGCCCCGCCCGCTGCAGGAGACCATCCGGATCTGGCACGGCAGCGCCACCAGCCGGGACTCGGTCGACCTGGCCGCCCGCCACGGCGACCCGATCTTCTCCGCCAACGTCGTCAACCCGATCGAGCCGTACGCGGAGCAGGTCCGGTACTACCGGCAACGGTGGGTGCACCACGGCCACGACCCGGCGGACGCCCTCGTCGGGGCCGGCACCGCCGGCTTCTACGCCGCCCGCACCTCACAGGAGGCGGTCGAGACGTACCGGCCGATCTTCGACGCCCGGGTCGCCGCGTCCCGCCGGCTCGGCGTGGAGCCGGTCTTCCCCACCATCGAGGACGCCGTGGCCCGCAGCTCCCTGCTGGTGGGCAGCCCGCAGCAGATCGTCGACAAGGTGTTGCGCCAGCACGGGCAGCTCGGCCACGAGGTGATGCACCTGCGGGCCGACCAGGACGGGCTGACCGCCGAGGCACACCGGCGGAGCCTGGAGCTGTTCCAGGCGGAGGTGGCACCCGTGCTGCGCCGGGAGATCCCCAGCCGTCCCTTCCGTCCGCCGGCGTCTGCCGCCGAGCCGCTCTGAGCAGAAACGGGGTCACCCATGCCATCGACCGCGCTGTCCGTGCTCGACCTGTCGCCGGTGCCCGCCGGTGGCACCGTCGCCGACGCGCTGCGGCACACCGTCGACCTGGCCCGCCGGGTCGAGCAGTTCGGCTACCGCCGCTACTGGGTGGCCGAACACCACCTGGCCGCCGGGGTGGCCAGCGCCGCGCCGGCCGTGCTGATCGGGCAGGTCGCCGCAGCCACCAGCGTGCTGCGGGTCGGCTCCGGCGCGCTGCTGGTGGGGCACCGTACCGCCCTGTCGGTGGTGGAGGAGTTCGGCACCCTCGCCACCCTCCACCCGGGCCGCATCGACCTCGGCATCGGCCGGTCCGGACCGCCCCGCGCGGACGCCGCCCGGGAACCCGCCGCGTCCGTCGCACCGCCGGCCGGGGCCCGGGTGGTCGACGGGCTGCTGATCCCCGCCCCGTTCTCCTACGCCCACCTCGCCGCCGCACCCCGGTACGCGCTCGCCACCGCGCTGCTGCACCAGGCCGGCGCGCGACCGCCCGGGTTCGCCGGGCAGCTCGACGACATCCTCGCGCTGCTGCGCGGCGACTACCGGGACGCCGACGGTCTCGACGCGCACGCCGTACCGGGGGAGGGGGTGGACCTGCAGGTGTGGCTGCTGGGCAGCAGCGGCGGGGAGAGCGCCCGACTCGCCGGGGCGCGGGGCCTGCCGTTCGCCGCCAACTACCACGTCAGCCCCGCGACGGTGCTCGACGCGGTCACCGCGTACCGGGCGGCGTTCCGGCCGTCGGCGGTGCTGGCGAAGCCCTACCTGGTGGTCTCCGCCGACGTGGTCGTCGCCGACACCGACGCCGAGGCGCGTCGGCTGGCCACCCCGTACGGGCACTGGGTGCACAGCATCCGCAGCGGTGTGGGCGCGATCCCGTACCCGAGCCCCGAGCAGGCCGCCGCCCTGCCGTGGACCGCCGCCGACCGGCAGCTCGTCGCCGACCGGCTGGACACCCGGTTCGTCGGCGCGCCGGACACGGTCGCCGAGCGGCTGCGCACCCTGCGGGACGTCACCGACGCCGACGAACTGCTGGTCACCACGATCACCCACGACCATGCCGACCGGGTGCGGTCCTACCAGCTGCTGGCCAAGGAGTGGGCCCAGTCCGGCGACACCGGTCGGGCCCGCTAGCGGGCGGCGTGCCCACCCCGGCCCGGCCGGCGTCACGGATCGGGGGTGTCGGGGGCGGGGTGGCGCGTCACGGCATCGTGCTGAGCAGCCCGACCTCGGGGCGCAGGACGCCGTCCTGGCCCAGCGACCGGAAGTCGGCCTCGACGGCGGCCCGCTCCAGCCGGCCCGCCCGCACCGCGTGGTAACGCACGACCGACCAGAGGAAGACGTCGAGGGTGTCGAAACGGGTGCCGCCCTCGACGACCTCCTCCTCGTGGAACCAGAGGCCGACCTGCCCGGTGGCGAGGACCACGTGCAGGTTGCCGCCGCCGTCGGCGCCGATCGAGTAGACGTCGTCGTCGGTGAGCGTCGGCCGGTAGTCGGCGTCGAGGAGCCGGCAGTCGTTCCCGGCGAAGGCGAAGCCGTAGGACCAGTCGTGGATGTCGAGGAACCGGGGCATCCGCCCGGACCGGACGCGGCGGTCGAACGCCGCCAACGCCGAGGCGGCCGGCGGTGGCAGCCGGTCGAGCATCGGCGTCACCGGCCGGGTCGAGTCGGGCACGACGACCGGTGGGCGGTCGGCGAACCAGCGGGCGAGATCGGCGTCGAGGTCACGCTCGACGTAACCGGTCAGGTCGTCAGGGGTGAGGGTCACCGGCGGATGCTAGCCGCCGCCCCCGACAGGCCCGCCGTACCGGTAGGCGTCGGCGGGAGGGCCGCCGCCGGCGTCGGTTTCGTCCAGCGCTGCGTCTTTCACCGAGGTCGGGCTATATTGACGCAAGTCACTTAATGTCTGGGAGGTGCCCGACGTGAGAGTCCGTTCGATGGTGGCGGCAGCGGTCGCGGCGGGGCTCGCGGCCACCGGCGTCGGCACCGCGACGCTCGCCGGGGCCGCCCCGGCCGGCCCGGCCCCGGCCGCCACGACCCTGGCCCTCGGCGACTTCGACTTCACCCGTCCGCAGGTCGTGGCCACCGGCCTGACCGTACCCTGGGGGATGGACTTCCTGCCCGACGGCAGCGCCCTGACGGCCCTGCGCAACTCCGGCCAGGTGCTGCGGGTCCGCCCCGGGCAGGCCCCGGAGCAGGTGGCCCAGATCTCCGGGGTGACCGCGACCGGCGAGGGCGGCCTGCTCGGCCTCGCGGTCTCCCCGGGGTACGCCCAGGACGGCTACGTCTACGTCTACCTCAGCACCGCCACCGACAACCGGATCGTCCGGTTCCGGCTCACCACGCCGCAGACCCAGGAGCCGGTCCTCACCGGCCTGGCCCGGTCCACCATCCACAACGGCGGCCGGATCGCCTTCGGCCCCGACGGGATGCTCTACGCCGGGGTCGGTGACGCGGGGCAGACCGCCAACGCGCAGAACCCGCAGAGCCGCAACGGCAAGATCCTCCGGATGCGGCCGGACGGGTCGGCGCCGTCGGACAACCCCACGGCCGGCTCCCTGGTCTACAGCCTCGGACACCGCAACGTGCAGGGCCTGACCTGGGACGCCCAGGGGCGGCTCTACGCCGCCGAGTTCGGGCAGAACACCTGGGACGAGGTTAACCTCATCGTGCCCGGCGGCAACTACGGCTGGCCGACGGTCGAGGGGCGGGCCAACGACCCCCGGTTCCGGGACCCGCTGCTGGTCTGGACGACCGCGGAGGCGTCCCCGAGCGGCGCTGCGGTCGCCGGCAACCGGCTCTTCGTCGCCGCCCTGCGCGGCACCCGGCTGTGGACCGTGCCGCTGACCGGCACCGGCGGGGTCGGCACCCCGACGGCCGAGCTGACCGGCACCTACGGCCGCCTGCGCACCGTCGAGTACGGGCCGGACGGCTGGCTCTGGGTCACCACCAGCAACCGGGACGGGCGGGGCACCCCGGCGTCGACCGACGACCGCATCCTGCGTTTCCCGCCGCGGGACACCACCACCCCCTCGCCGACGACCCCGCCGCCCACCACCCCACCCCCGACCACGCCTGCGCCGACCACCCCGCCGCCCACCACTCCGCCACCGACCACCCCACCGCCCGTCTCGTGCCGGGTCGTCTGGCAGCCCAACCAGTGGAACGGTGGGTTCACCGCCGAGGTGTCGATCACCAACCTCGGCTCCCCGGTCACCAGTTGGTCGTTGACCTGGTCCTTCGCCGCCGACCAGCGGATCACCAACGCCTGGAACGCGCAGGTCACCCAGTCCGGCGTCGCCGTGACCGCCCGTAACGCCGCCTGGAACGGCACCGTGCCGCAGAGCGGCACGGTCAGCTTCGGTGTCCAGGGCACCTCAGGCGCGAGCAACCCGCGGCCGGCCGCCTTCCAGTTCAACGGGGGCACCTGCCTGGTCCAGTGATCAGCGACGGCGGCCGGTCCGGTCATCCCCGGACCGGCCGCCGTCCCCCGCGCCACCCGGGCCCGTCCGGGCCAGGCGGCAGCGCCGACGGAAACACCCACCGCAGTCGGTCGAACCGGGGCAATGTGCCGGATTCGCCGACGCCGGCCGTCGTTCCGGTGGAGCCTGCGAGAGACGCGATCGCGTACGGTACGGCGGAACGGGGTGGTCGTGAACCGAAGGTTCGTCGGGCTGCTGCTGGTGACCAGCCTGGTGCCGATGATCGGGGCCACCGTGCTGGTCGCCCTCGGATTCCGGGCCGCCCAGGGCATCCCCCCGCAGCTCACCGCCCTCTGGCCGTACGACACCTACCACGACCTGCGGTGGCTCTACGTCTACCACCGGTCGTGGTGGGAGTTCGTGCTCTGGCTGACCTACGTGCTGGTCGCCCGGGGCCTGTTCACCACCGGCCTGGTGCTGCTGGCCTGGCCGGTGGGGGTGCCCCGACCCTCACTGGGGTGGCTGCTGCGCCGCAACGTCGTGCTCGGCGTGCTGGTCGGCGGGTTCGTCGCACCCTGGGCGGCGATCTCGGTGGCGGCGTCGGTGGTGGCCCTGTCCTGGGTGCTGCTGGCGTCGCTGCTGCCGATGTTCCTGCTCGCGCCGTTCCTGCAACGGGTGGCCGTGGTGGAGCACTGGTGGCGGGGGCTGCCGTCGATCTCGTTGGTCGGCTGGTCACTGCTGAACTTCGTGGTGCTGACCGTGGCCGGCGCGCTGTGCTGGGTGGTGCCCGGCTGGTGGACGGTGCCGGTGGCCGGGGTGGCGGGGGCGCTCAACGGGGTGCTGTGGAACCGGACCGTCCGGGCAGCGCTGCTGCGCTCGCGGCTACGGTGGGCCCGGGTGCCGGTGACCCCGCTGGCGGCGCTGCTGGCCGTGGCCGTGCCGCTGGTCATCCCGCCGGTGACGGAGCTGGTCCCGGGCAACGAGCAGTGGATCAGGACGGCGGTGCTGGAACGACCGCTGCCCGCCGCGGTCACCCACGCGGTGATCGTGCTCACCGGCTACGGCTCGGACTACGGCGGTGAGCAGCCGTCCGACCCCCGGGTGCAGCGCTTCTCCTACCGGGGGCTCGACCCCGACGGCAGGCCGCTGTCGTACGGGTCGGCGGACACCACCCGGTCGATGGCGGACAGCGTGGCGCTGCTCGCCCGGCAGGTGGAGCTGCTGCACCGGCGTACCGGGCGGCAGGTGGCGCTGATCGGGGAGAGCGAGGGGGCGATGGTGGCCCGCACCTATCTGGCCCGGCGGCACGACCCGGCGGTCGACATCCTGGTCATGTTCAGTCCGTTGATCTACGCCGGCCGGGCCTACTACCCGCCCCCGCACCACGACCAGGGCTGGGGGGTGGTCACCGGTTGGCAACTGCGTGCCATCTTCGGTCTCGCCGACGTCGGCGGCGGGCCGGACGAGCCGTTCATCAGGTCGCTGCTCGACGACGCGCCGTTCTACCGCAACCAGCTGATGTGTCCCGTGCCGGGGGTCCGGATCGTCGCCTTCCTGCCCACCGCGACGGCCACCGAGGCGCCGCCGGGGGAGTACAGCCGGATTCCGGTCTACCAGATCCCCGGCGTGCACGGTGGCCTACTGGACCGCAGCCTGCTCCAGGACCGGTTGATCGACTTCCTGCTCGGTAAACCGATCGCCCACACCCGGGCCGAGTACCCGCTGTTGCAGAGCTTCGCCGCCGCCTGGCAGGCGCCGCCGCTGCCGATCGCGGCGAACCCGGCCTGGGCGGGCAACCGGCAACCCGACCCGGCGTTCACCGGCCGGGTCTGCCTGCCGGCCCGCTGAGCGTCCGGCCGCCGCCGTCACCCCGCGAGCAGTTGGACGACCACCAGCACGGCGACCAGGTCCGGGCCGCGCAGCACCTGCCGGACCAGATCGACGGGCACCATCGCGAACGGGGTGTTGACCACCGCCCCGCCGTACCGCATGGGTGGGCGGGTGCCGGCCCAGAAGGCGGCCGTCACGATCCCGAGCAGCAGCACCGCGTCGAGCGGTACGGGGACCGGCCGCAGCGCCGGCAGGGTGGCCAGGTACCACACGGTGGCCCCGAGGCCCGGCACGACGAGGTGCGTCAGCCGCAGCAGGGCGTCGTTGCCGCCGAGGGACCGCCGCAGCCCCGCCGACCGGCTCACCGCGCGCAGCCCACCGGTGAGCCGACAGGTCGCCAGGTACGCCAGGACCAGGTGCGCGGGACCCGCGACCGACGGCAGCGCCACCGCGACGGCGTACATGGTCAGCAGCGCCCCGGCCCAGCCGACGAGGGCGCCCCGACGCCGCGACAACCGGCGTACCTCCGTCTGGAGCAGCACCGCGAACCGGCCGCCGGCCCGCAGGGGCCGGCCGCTTACCAGGCCGATCGCGCGCCACCTGCGGCTCTCCACCAGCGCGGCGAGCAGCGACGGATCCAGCAGCACGGCGGCGGTGGTGGCGGCGTTGGCGAACTGCGCCCCCGTGGTCAGCGCCGCCCGGTCCACCCGGGGCAGCCGCCGGTACGCGCTGACGGTCGACGCCACCGCGACCGGCAGCAACGCCAGGCCGACGGTGGGAGTGAGCGGCACCGGCAGCAGCGGGAGGGACCGTCCGGCGGCGTGCCCGAGCACCACCAGCACCGCGATCGTCGCCCCGGCGGCGGGCAGCCCGACGGCGAGCCGTCGCGCCCAGCGGGGCGTGGGGCGGGCGCTCTGGGCGACCACGGCCCAGCCGGTCGCGGTGGCCCCGCAGCTGACCCCGGCCACCGCCGCCCAGGCCAGGTCGGCGGGGCGGTCGTGGCCGCCGGCGACGGCGGCGGCCACCGCCAGCACACCGCCGCCGACGGTGCCGCCGCCGACCAGGGCACCGAACCGGGGGAGCAGCCACGCCCGCCGGTCCACCGGGGAACTGACCAGCCAGGCCTGTGCGGCCGGGGTGACCAGCAGCGGTCCGGTCAGCCGCAGGCCCCACCAGACGAGCCCGGCCCCCGCCGTGACGGCGGCGACGGCGATCCAGTACCTGTCGCCCGGGTCGGTGCGGGCGACCTGCGGGGCCGTCAGGTGGTCGCGGATCGCGGCGACCGCGAACCAGCCGTACAGGGCGACGAACAGCACCACGACGTAGGCGTCGGTGAGCACCTCGCCGAGCGAACCGGGATGGTGCCGGCGGCGGGCGTCGCGCAGCCGGGCCCGCACCTGCCGGGGCGTGGGCGTGGCCAGCGCGGGCGGAGAGGTCCTGGTCGACGTCACCTCAACCGCCGATCTCGATCCGCCGGTCGGCGACCGCGTCGATCAGGTCGGTGTCGTGTGACGCCATCAGCACCGCCGTGCCGGTCGCCTTCTCCCGCAGCAGCCGCTGCGCCAGCCAGGCCCGGCCCCGGACGTCGAGGCGCTGCTCCGGCTCGTCGAGGACGAGCAGCCGGCGTGGGCGTACGAAGCAGGAGGCGAGGGCGAGGCGGCGGCGCTGCCCGCTGGACAGCGTCGCCGGTAGTTGGTCGCGGGCCGGTTCGAGACCCAGCTCGGCGAGCACCTCCGCGACGGGTCCGGCGGTGCCGCCGTGGGCGTAGGCGAGCAGTTCGAGGTGCTCGACGACGGACAGGTCGGGGAAGAAGTCGATGTCGTCGAGGGCGGCGGCGACCGCCGCCCGGACCCGGGGGTCGGTCTCGTCGCAGCGCCGGCCGTCGAGCAGGATCTCGCCCTCATCCGGGCGGTCCGCCCCGACGACGCAGCGCAGCAGGGTGGTCTTGCCGGCACCGTTGGGTCCGACGACGACGGCGACCTGACCCGCGTCGAGGTCGAAGCGCACGTCGTCGAGGACGACAAGCGCGCCGAACCGGCGGGTCAGCCCGCGTACGGCAAGGGTGCTCACGACCGCCCACTGTCGCACGCGGGCCGCCATCCCCGCCGACCCGCCCCCGCCCCGGACCGGTCAGCCCTTCACGGCACCGATCAGCACGCCCTTGATGAAGTGGCGCTGGATGAACGGGTACACCGCGACGATCGGGGCGACGGTGAGCACGACCACCGCCATCTTGATGGCCTCGGTCGGCGGCATCGACACTCCGGTGCTGCCGCCGGAGGTGTGCGGGGCCTGACCGGCCAGCAGGTAGCTCTGCAACACCCGCTGGATCGGGTACATGTCGTTGCGGTCGATGAACAGCAGCGCGTCGAACCAGACGTTCCAGTAGCTCACCGCGTAGAACAGGCCCACCACGGCGATGACCGCCCGGGACAGCGGCAGCACGATCTGGCCCAGGGTACGGAAGTGGCTCGCCCCGTCGACCCGGGCGCTGTCCAGCAGTTCCTGCGGGATGGCCTGGAAGAAGCCCCGCACCACGACCAGGTTGAACACGCTGATCGCCGGCGGCAGGATCAGCGCCCAGATGGTGTCCTTGAGGCCCAGCCCGGTCACCACCAGGTACTTCGGCACCAGCGGCGGGTAGACCAGGAACGGGACCAGGAAGTAGATCAGCAGCCAGCGGTAGCCGACCGAACGTGGCTGGGACAGCCCATACGCGGCCAGCACGGTCACCGTCAACGCCAGCGCGCTGCCGATGACGGTGACCAGCGTGCTGATCCACAGCGCCCGGGTGACCGCCCCACCGGCGAAGATCGTCTCGTAGGCCGCGGTGTCGATGCCCCGGGGGATGACGACGATGCCGCCGGCCTCGGCGAGGGCCTCCCGGGAGGACAGGCTGGTCACCAGGATCACCCAGAGCGGGAAGAGCACGCTGAGCACGAGCAGGCCCAGGAAAGCGGCTTTGAGCCCCTGGCCGATCCGGGTCGGTGGCTCCTCCCACACCGGCCGGCGGTTGCGTCCGGTGCGGGCCCGCAGTGCGACGGTCTCGGTCATTTCGAGTAGATCCCCCGTTCGCCGAGCAGGTGGGCGACCCGGTTGGCGGCCAGGATCAGGCCGAGCCCGATCGCGGCCTTGAACAGGCCGGCCGCCGCGCCGTAGCCGTAGTTCCCGGTGGCGATGGAGAAGTGGTAGACGAACGTGTCGAGCACCTCGGCGGCCTGCCGGCCCACCGCGTCGCGTTGCAGCAGGAACTGTTCGAAGCCGACCGAGAGCGCGTCGCCCAGCCGCAGGATGAGCAGCAGCACGATCACCGGGCGTAGACCGGGCAGGGTGATGTGCCACAGCCGCCGCCACCGGCCGGCGCCGTCGGCCGCCGCCGCCTCGTAGAGGCTGGTGTCGATGGTGGACAGCGCGGCGAGGAAGACGATGGTTCCCCAGCCGACGTCCTTCCAGACCGCCTCGGCGGTGACCAGGATGATGAAGGTGTCCGGGTTGGTCATCACGTTCCACGGCTGCATCCCGGCGTCGCGCATGGTCTGCGCCAGCAGTCCGGCGCCGCCGAGCATGGCGACGAAGAAGGTGACCACCAGCACCCAGCTGAAGAAGTGCGGCAGATAGACGACGGTCTGCACGAAGCCGCGCCACCGGCTGGACAGCAGGTTGTGCAGCATGATCGCCAGGAAGATCGGCAGCGGGAAGAAGAAGACCAGTTGGAACGCGGTGATCGCCAGGGTGTTGCGGAACGCCTCCCAGAAGGCCGAGTCCTCGAACAACAGCTGGAACTGCCCGAACCCGATCCAGTTGCTGCGCGCGAACGCCTGCAACGGGTTGTCCCCCAGGTAGGGGTTGTAGTCCTGGAAGGCGATGACGTTGCCCAGGATCGGCAGGTAGCTGAAGACCAGCAGGACGAGGAAGCCGGGCGTCACCATGGCCAGCAGTTGCCAGTCCCGGGCGAGTCGGGTGCGCAGCGGCACCCGCCGCCGACGGGCGGGACGGCGTTCTCGCCCCGCCAGGGTGGGCCCGTCGGGCCGGGTCCGGTCGGACCCGGCCGCGACGGTGGTGTCGCGAGTGGTCATCGCCCGGCCTTGGGTAGCGACTTGGCGAGCAGTTCCCGCGCTTCCTCGCCCCCGTTGGCCTTCCACTCCTGCACGATGGCGTCGATGTCGGACAGTGGCCGGCGACCCCGCAGCATGTCGGTGAACTTGTCCTCGGTGGGCACCTGGTTGGCCTTGTACGCGGCCGGCATCTCCAGCTTCACCCCGTCCCACGGGTCCTTCTCCAGGAACTTCACCATGTTGTTGGAGTAGTTCAGCAGGTCCGGTACGTAGTTCGGGGTCTCCGGGTACGGGCCGATGGTGGGGTTGCGCCCACTGATGAAGAAGTACTGGTTGGCGATCTCCTTGAACGCCAGGTCGGTCTTGACCGGCCCGTTCGGGGTGCTGGTGTGGTGCTTGCCCGCCACCCCGTAGTCCCGCAGCTGCGCCTCCTGCGAACCCAGCGGCGCGGAGCACCAGTTCATGATCCGCAGCAGTTCCTCGACCCGGTCCTTGCCGAGTCCCTTCCTGACGAAGGTGAAGGAGATCGGCTCGTCGTCGCCCCAGACCAGGGGGTCACCGCCGGTGGCCGAGAAGATCGGCACCGGCTGGATGTTCAGCTTGGGGTTGACCTTCTGGTGCTCGGCCTGGGCGCCCTGCCAGAAGCCCACCCCGTTGCGGGAGAAGACGATCGCGCCGTTCTTGGCGAACAGTTGGACGTTGTCCGCGCCCTTGCTGGCGACGATCTCGGGGTGGACCAGACCGTCCTTGTAGATCTTGGCCATCACCTCCAGGGCCTGCCGGTACTCCGGGGTCTCGTACTTGAACTCCGGGGTCCCGTCGGCCTTCAGCCGCCAGCCCTGCTTGGAGGCCGGCACCTTGTGGTACATCTGGATCATCTCGAAGACGTTGTCGAACGCCCACACCTTCTTGGCCGGGTCGGTGACCTGCTTGGCCACGGTGAGCAGGTCGTTGAGCGACGCCGGCACCGCCAGCCCGCGCGCGTCGAGCAGGTCCTTGCGGGTGAACAACGCCCACGGGAACGGCCCGTCGGTCGGGTTGGGCACGGCCATCAGCCGCTCGTTCCACAGCGAGTTGCGCCAGGCGCCGGTGGGGAACGAGGCCAGCATCGGGTACGCGTTGGCCGCGTCGCCCTTGAGGTAGTCGGTGAGGTCCTCGAAGAGCACCTTGATCGCCTCGGAGAAGCGCGGGATCTTCTGCACCTCCCAACCCGGCACGCAGAGCAGTTCCGGGACGTCCCGCGCGCCGAGCATCGCGTTGAGCTTGTCGGCGTAGGTGTTGCCGTCCTGGATGGTGAAGTTCACCGGCGTGCCCAGCTCGGCGTTGACCGCCTGGAGGTAGGCGTTCTGGGCGACTCCGGGTGGGGCCGGACCCCAGGCCGGGGTCATCGCGGTGATCTCCTTGCCGCTGGTGCCGGGCCGCTCGGTGATCGCGTCGACCAGTGAGGTCGGGTACTTCGTGTAGCCGTCGGGCACCGGTCGGGTGCCGATGATGTCGGGCTTGATGCTCTGGGCGAGGTCCTTCTGCGTCGGCAGCAGGTTGGCGTACGCGTCCAGGTTCTGCGCGGCGCCGGAGCCGGCCGGCTTCTCGGAGCACCCGGCGAGCAGGGGGCCGCCGGCGATGGCGGCCGTGCCGAGGCCGACCAGGCCGAGGAAGTGGCGGCGCGAGGCCTTCGAGCCGGGTTGCTGGGGTGTCATCGGTTCCCCCTCGAAAAGGGCTGGTGGTGGATTCGCAGGTGGAAGTGGAGCTAGTTGGTCTGGATGTTAAACAAACTAATGGACGGCGGGAGATTCCGACAAGAGGCATCGACACCCGCCGTGCCGACCGGCGGCCGGCCGCCCGCGCCCGGCGACCGTCGCGCCGGACCGCCCCGGGCGCACCGTGCGGACCGCGTACCTGCTGCGTAGGCTGCCCGGATGAGCGCACCGTCCCGCATCCTGGTCTACGGGGTGTACGGCGCGGGCAAGTCCACACTCGCCGCGGAACTGGCCGACCGGCTGGGCCTGCCCTGGCACCCCGTCGACGACCTGCTGTGGCTGCCCGGCTGGGTCGAGGTGCCGGTCGCCGAGCAACGCGACCGGATCACCCGGATCTGCCAGGGCGAACAGTGGATCATCGACGGGGCCTACCACGGGTGGCGGGACGTGCCGCTGGGCCGCGCCGACCTGGTCGTCGCCCTGGACTACCCGCGCTGGCTGTCCTTGGGGCGGTTGCTGCGCCGCACCCTCCGCCGGTTGGTGACCGGCGAGGTGATCTGCAACGGCAACCGGGAGACACTGCGCAGCGTGCTGTCCCGGGACTCGATCCTGCTCTGGCACGTCGGCGCGTACGGCCGGGCCCGCCGCCGGATGCGGGCCTGGCAGACCGACCCCACCGGGCCGCCTGTGCTGCGCTTCGACTCCCCGGCGGAACTGGACCGCTGGCTGGCCGGCCTGCCCCGACGGTGAGCGCGGCCACCCGCGCCCGGGCCGGGCTCAGCCCTGCGGTGCGGGGCCGTTGTCGACGAACCGGAACACCGTCGTCAGCGGGGCGTCGCCCAGTTCCTCGAGGATCAGCCCGCGACGGCTGGAGTACTGCAGGTACGCCGAGTTGTTGCTGACGGCATAGGTCCGCTGGCCACCGGCCGTACCGTCGACGGTGATCGAGAACAGTTGCCGTGGCTCCGTCGGCTCACACGGGGCCCCGGCCACGGTGAGCGGCTGGGAACCCGACGACCGGACCTGCCAACAGGCAAGGTCGCCGTCGGCGTCCGGTTCGGCGGTCCGGACCAGGTAGGTGCCGGAACCCTGGGGTACGAAGACGAACAGCGACCGGCCTTCGTCGCCGTCGACCTCACCGAGGCGACCGTCGTCGAGCAGGGACACCGCGCCCTCCGCCGCCGCGGACCGCACCAGGGCGTACCGGCGCTGCCCGAGCCGCAACGGATCGGCGGTCGCCGAACCCTGCGGTGTGGCATCCGTCGCGCCGGGCGTCGGGCCACCGGTGGCCGGGGTACGCGGCGTCGGCCCGGTGGACGGGGTCGCCGTGGGCGGCGTCGACGTCGTGGCGGGCGGACCGACGGGCACGGTGGCCTGCGGCGGCCCTGCCAGGCGGGCCACGGCGAAACCGGCCCCCAGCGTCCCCAGCACCACGACCCCCACCGCGGCCGTCGCGACGTGCCGCTGCCGACGCCTGCGGTCGCCCCGCCGGCGGACCTCGGCGACCGTGGCGAGCCGACCGGTCTGCCCGGCGTGCCGGGCCAGCCCCCGCAGGGCGTCGTCGAGCATGTCGTCAGACCCCATGGCCCCTCCCCGCCGTCGTCTGCTGTTCGTCGCCGCTCAGGTACCCGGCCAGGCCCCGGCGGCCCCGGGCCAGCCGGGTCTTGACGGTGTTCGGATTCGCCCGGGTCTCCACGGCGATCTCGGCCACGCTGAGGCCGACCAGATGGTGCAGCACGATCGCCCGGCGCTGCTCGCCGGGGATGCGCCGCAACGCCTCGACCAGCACGACATGATCGACCGAGATCGCATCGACCTGCTGGGCGACCGCCTCCCGACGGTGGGCCCGCACCCGGTTCACCGTCTTGCGCCAGGCGCTCACCGCGATCCGGTACGCCACCTTGCGCACCCACGCCTCGGGGCTGTCGCACTCCCGCACCGTCGACCAGCGGCTCCAGGCACGGGCGTACGCCTCGGCCACCGCGTCCTCGGCCTCGGTACGGCTGCCGACCATCGCGTACACCTGCCCCAGCACCCGCTGGGCCGACGAGGCGTAGAACGCGTCGAACTCCTCGGCGTCACGCATCGATCACGATCTCCACCACCCGCTCGCCTCTGGTCCCGTCCCACCCTGCGCCCGGCCCCGCCCGCCGCTGTCGCGCCCCGTTCCGGTCGGGTCGGCCGGCGTCGTGCCCCCGGCCGACCCGACCGGCCCACCGTCACCGTCCGGCCGGTGCCGGCCCGTTGTCGGTGAACCGGAAACTGCTGGTCGGCGGGGCGTCACCCAACTCCTCGAGGATGAGACCGGAGCGCGCGGAGGTCCGCAGGAACGCCCCGGCGCTGCTGATCAGGTACGACGGCGTGCTGCCGGCCGCCGCGACGATCTCGAACTGCTGGCGCGCGTCGTCGCTGCGGCAGGTGGCCGCCTGCACCACCAACGGCTGGCTGTTGCCCGGATTATGCACCCGCCAGCACAGCGGGCCGGCACTGGTCCGGGCGTACGCCTTGATCAGGTACTTGCCACCGCCCAGCGGGGTCGGTACGAACAGCTGCCGCCCCTGGTCGTCGTCGACCTCGGCCAACCGCCCGGAGTCGGTCAGCGACAGGCCGCCCTCGAACGAACCGACCCGGACGATCGTGTACTGCCGGGTGCCGGTGAACCCGCGCGGGGCGGAACTCGTCTTCGGCGGGGTGGCGGACAGCCCCACCGCCACCGCCGCCGTCTTCCGCTGCGGCTCGGCCGGGGGCGCGTCGGCCCCGGGCCGCGACTGGGCACAGGCCGCCAGCGCGCCGGTCAGGGCCAGCAGCCCGACGCCCGCGAGCCATCGTTTCGTCGACATCGTTCGCTCCTTCTGGTGGGGGATCTCCGTCGACGTACCGGCCCGGTCGTCGCCGCCGGTACCCGACTCACCCCTCAGGACGTCCGGAACGGCCCCCCGGTTTCACCGCCCACCACGATCTTTTCCGCCGGCGACCGGACCGCGGCGTCGGCGCGCCCACCCCCTCGTCCGGCGGGGGTACCTTCGGCGGATGCCTGACCTGATCGCCCCCACCGCCCACCTGCGCGACGCATGGCAGGAAGCGCACGCGGAATGGGGGCCGGGGCAGCACGAGGACGGCTTCGGACTGCGCCCGTCCGACGAGGTGGACACGCCGGCCGGGTTCGCCGCCTGGCTGGCACGACTGACGCCACCGCCGGACCGGTCTGGGGCGACCGACCACACCTGCACGTACCGCTGGATCATCGAGCGGGAGCCGGGACGGGTGCAGGTGCTCGGCGGGATCGCCCTGCGCCCCGACCACGACGAACAGGCGCACTGGGCCGGCCATCTCGGGTACGGCATCCGTCCCTCCGCACGCCGCCGGGGGCTGGCCACCTGGGCGGTGCGACGGATGCTCGCCGAGGCACGGCTACTCGGTCGGGAACGGCTGCTGGTCGTCTGCGCGACCGACAATGTTGCCTCGGCCCGGACGATCGAACGGTGCGGCGGCCTTTTCGAGGGCATCGGGGACACCCGCTTCGGCCCCACCCGACGCTACCGGATCAGGCTGCGCGGTTAGGGCCCGCTCACGACGGGCCGGACCGTCGGCCGGGGGATGGGCGATGTCCGACCGGGAAGTTTGGGATGCTGGGCCGGTCCGGCTACCGACCTGAAGGGACCTCCCGATGGCAAAGGTCATCTCCACGCTGTTCATCTCGGCCGACGGCGTGGCCGAGATCGACCCCGACTGGCACTTCCCGTACTTCGACGACAACATGGGGCGGGCCGTCAGCGCGGACTACGACACCGCCGACGTGCTGCTGCTCGGCCGGGAGACCTACGACAGCTTCGCCGGGGCGTGGCCCGACCGGGAGGCCGCCGGCGGTGACGACGCCCCCTTCGCCAAGCAGCTCGGCGACCTGCGCAAGGTGGTCGTCACGCGGCAGGCGAGGGAGCTGCCCTGGCGCAACTCCGAGGTGCTCGACGGTGACCTCCTCGACGTCGTCGCCGCGCTGCGTGACGACCCCGGTGTCGGCGGCGTCCTCATCCCCGGCTCGATCTCGGTGGTGCAGCAGCTGCTCGCCGCCGGGCTCGTCGACGAGCTGCGGCTGCTGGTGCACCCGGTGGCGGCGCGCAAGGGCCGCAGGCTGTTCGACGACGGGAACACCCCGTACCACCTGCGGGTGACCACGACCGAGGTGTACCCGACCGGGGTGATCCGGGTGATCTACGCGCCGACCGACGCGCCGGCGGCGGCCGGCTACGACGAGGCCAAGGAACAGTTGGCCGCCGGGGAGTAGCCCCCTGCCGACGGTGCCGTCCCGTCGTGACGCGCGACAGGCGTGCCGGGTCAGCCGGTGGCGTCGGGCGGGCGCGGGTCCAGATCGGCGGCGGTGACGGCGCCCCGCGCCCGCAGCCACCCGACCAGCTCGGTGGCGCCCCGCCGGACGGCCGCGTCCAGGGCGGTGCGGTGCTCCCACGGCGGTACCCGGTTGAGCCGCGCGCCGCGTGCCCACAGGTACCCGGCGCAGGACTGCCGCCCGCCGTGGCACGCACCCCAGAACGCCCAGTCGATCTCGTCGGGCGTCGGCGGGGTGTCGCCGGTGCAGGCCCGCTCCACCCGGTCGTGCAGGCCGAGCGTCGCCGCGTCGACGAGGGTGGTGCGGGCCCCCCGGACGACCAGCCGGTACGCCGCCCGCCACTGGGCGAAGGCCCGCGCGTTCGCCAGCGGCGTGCCGTCGGCGATCACGCTCCCGGGAGCTTCGAGGTCGGCGCCGGCGTCCAGCAGGGCGTCGACGACGTCCACGTCGTCGCAACTGGCCGCCCAGTGCAGCGGGGTCTCCCGGTGCGGCCCGGCGAACCGGGCGTCGACGTCGGCACCGGCGGCGACCAGTGCGGCGACGGTGGCGGCACCACGCGGGAACCGGCCCGGCCAGTCGGTGACCACGTGCAGCAGGGTTCGGACCCCGCCGACCCGGTCGGCGATGCGCGCGGCGGCCAACCCCGGATGCGCGTCGAGCAGCGACCGCAGCCGGGCGAGGTCGCCGTCGCGGATCGCCCCGGTCACCGCGACCGCCAGCGGATCGTCGGCAGCGAGCAGTGGCGGGTCACCGGTCATCTGCGCGACCCTACCCGGGCCGGCGGCCGTGTCCCGCCGCCCGGGTGCGTCCGGGGGGCGGTCGGTGCGGTGTGGTCGGGCGGGAAGCAGCAGGTCCAACGGCCGGGGCACGTGGTCCGGGTCGAGGGCGTGCACCAGCGCGGCGGCGTACCGGGCCTTGCGGCCGCTGGTGGTGCCCAGGAACCGGCGCAGTTGCCGCTCGACGGACCGGCCGCGCTGGGCGGGCTGGTTCTGGAAGACCCGGAACCGGGGCAGGTCACCCTCAGCGGCGAGGACGTCCTCGACTCCGGCGGGACCCGACGCGCGGATCAGTTCGTCCTCCAGGTCGGCGACGCAGACCGGGAAGCCCAGCGCCTCCATCGCGGGGCGGTCCAGGCCGACGCCGAGACCGACCTGCTCCAGGCCGCGTCGGAACCAGCCCTCTTCGGCCTCGTCGCACATCCCCCGGACGGCCAGGCCGAGACCCGGCGGACCGAGCAGCCGCAGGAACCGGCCGGCGCTCGTCGCACCGCCGATCGGCAGCACGCAGACGCCCTCGGCGGGCAGGTCGCGGCCACGCCGTACGGCCAGCGCCTCGACCGCGCCGCGGTCGCTGACCCCCTCGACGAGCACCACCGTGGTCAGCCCGGCACCGGCCAGGCGGCGGGCGAGCACCGCGGCCTGCGCCGAGTCCGGGCCGCCGGCCGCCCAGGTGTGGACGGCGACGCGGAAACGGTCCGGTTCTGGCACACGTCGAGTCTCGCCACCACCCAGCCCGCACCGCCACCGGATTCGCCGGAGGCGGACCGGCCGGTCATTGTGGGTGCCGGTCCCCGGGCCCGGCCGGCGCGGTGAACCGGAGCTGCCACCGGGGGCCGTACCGGCTGAGGCGCACCACCGCCAGGGGGGCGACGTCCAGCCGGGGCAGGGCGGCCATCGGCAGGCCGAGCGCGTGCACGATCGCCACCCGGACCACCATCGGATGGGTCACCGCGACGATCCGCCGGCCCGGCCCGAGCCGGTCGTCGAGCCAGCCGGCGACCCGCTCGCGCAGCGCGACGAGGGACTCCCCGCCGTGCGGCGTCGCCCCGGGCGTCTCCCACCACTGGCGCAGCGCCCCGGGCTCGCGCGCCCCGACGTCGGCCAGGCTGCGCCCGGCCCAGCCGGCGTAGTCGCAGTCGGCCAGCGCAGCCTCGACGGTGGGCCGTAACCCCAGGGCGTACGCAGTCTGCACCGCTGCGGTCGCCGGGCTGGTCAGACAGGTGTCCACGGTGCCCAGTGGCCCGGTCCGGCCGTGACCGGCCAGGGCGAGGGCGGCCTGTCGACCTCCCTCGTCCAGGTCGTCGTCGCCCGCGCCGAACACCGCCCGCCGCAGCGCGCCGGTGTGGGCGTGGGCGACCAGCCGCAGGCTGGTCGAGGTCACGGGCGGGCCGGCGTGCCCTGACCGGTCAGCGGCGCACGGGCCCGGTCGCCGGGGCGCGGCCCTGCGGTGCGTCGGCTCATCAGGGCGCTGAACAACAGACCGAGGGCGGTCCACAGCACCACCTGGGTGCCGAGCGAGGCCAGCCGGAAGTTCCACAGCAGGGCTGCCGGGAAGTCCTCCGGGACCTCCTGGAACGACGGCAGGACGACGTACCCGACGCCGGCGACCAGGACGAACCCGCCGAGGGCCGCGCCGCACCGTTGCCAGGGCGGCGCGTCGGCGCGGACCGACCGGTAGCCCAGGGTGCCCGCCCAGACGGCCACCAGGCCGAGCACCACCAACGCCAGGTAGGCGGCGGTGCGCTGGTCGATGGTGTCGGGGTTGCCCACCGCCGGGGGATTGGCCGGGTACTTCCCGAACGGCACGAGCACTACGCCGAGCAGGGCACCGCCCGCCAGCAGCAACGCCGACCGGCCGTCGTCGGCGGCCGGGAACCGTCGGCGCAGCAGCACGTACGCGGTCGCGAGCAGGCCACCCATCGCCGTCCCGAACAGGCCGGTGGCCAGGAACAGGCCGAACCGCTGCCCGTCCCGGCCGACCAGGTCCTCGGCGTGGTGGTCGTCGGCCACCGGCCCGGTGTGGGTGGCGGCCTCCTCGATCGCGATGGCCGCGTCGATGCGCGGCTCACCGGCGAGGTAGCCGAAACCGCCCGCGAGTAGACCGGCGACGAGGCCGGCGAGGAGCCCGCGGAGCAGGACGGTGACGAAGGTGGGTGGGTTGTGGGCAGCGGTCAGTGGCACGGGACACCGAGCAGGTGCCGGCCGTCGTGCATCAGTTCGTGCAGGAACATGCCGCTGCGCGAGACCGCCCCCTGGTCGAACGCGACCAGGTAGGTGAGCAGCAGGAGTACGCCGGCGACGGCCAGGGCCGTCCACCACAGACGGGTGGACCCGACGGGGTGCACCAGCGGCTGGGCAGGAGTGGGACTCGACATGGGATTCGAACCTTCCCGGGGATGACGCGTCCCCATCGCAAGGCTGCGGACGACCGAGCGTCCTGGCTCACGGACCCGTCGACGACGGAACCGCTCACAGTGGCGCGACCGCGCCGGATTCCCACCGGCTTACCTCGCGACGCCGCAGATAGTGGGTCGACCGTAACGGCGCGACCCCCGACCGGTCAATCGTCGCCCGGGGAATGTGACGTGCCGGCCGGGGGCGGCACGTCATCCGCCGGCCGGTGCGGGGGCGGCGTCGCGGCGACGTCGGGCCGCCACGCCCAGGGCGACGTCGACGACGAGGAAGGCGAGCAGGCTCAGCCCGAGCAGGGGCAAGGCCCAGCCGATCGCCGCCACCACCGGTACGCCGACGGGCACCGCCCACCACGGCAGGCCCCGCACACCACCCCGGGGTGGCGGGGTGCCGGTGCGGGCCCGGCGGTCCGCCCGGGTGGGCCGGCGCTGCCACCACATCCGGTACCCCCAGACGACGACGCAGAGCAGCCCGAGGGCCAGCGCGGCGAGCAGGATCTGGTTGACCGGGCCGAGGAGCACCCCCATGTGGGCCTGGATGCCGAGTCCACTGAGCTGGGCCAGCAGCGGCCAGTCGGCGAAGTCGCTGCGGGCGGTGACCGTCCCCGTCGTGGGGTCGACGGCGACCCGGTCCTTGGCCACCGGCCAGGTGTTGTCGACCTGGGTGACCGTCCAGGCCGAGCCCGGCTCGCCGGGGGCGATCTCGACCGGGCCGGCCAGCCCGGCCGTCCGGGCGGCGGTCAGCACCCGGTCGAAGGCGGCCGACTCGACCACCCCGCCGGCCCCGGCGGCACCGTGGTGGCCGCCACCGGGGTCGACCGGAGCCGGTCCGGCGGCGAGGGCGGTGGAGAGTTGCGGGGCGCGGGCGTCGAGGGCGTCGAGACCGGCGCCGAAGTTCGCCCCGGCGTACCGGGACCAGGTCAACCCGGTGGCCGCGAGGAACAGCAGGCCGACGGTGAGCCAGATCCCGGTGGTGGCGTGCCAGCTGCGGGTCCGGCGCACCCCGCGGGCGGCGGTCAGGTCCGGTACGAGCAGGTGCCGCGCGGTGGACCGGGAGGCGCGGCGGCGACGCCACCACAGCACCACCCCGCCGAGCGCGAGCACCCACAGCCAGCTCGCGGCGAGCTCCGAGTAGTGCCGGCCGACCGCGCCCAGGTGCAGGTTGCGGTGCAGGTCGTCCAGCCAGGTGGTGGCCGGTGTGGACCCGAACCAGGTGGTGAGCTGCCCCTGCACCCGGCCGGTGTACGGGTCGACGTACACGGTGTGCTGCTTGTCCGCCAGCTCCGGCACCGTGAACACCACCCTCGTGGTCCGGTCGCCGGTGCCGGGCTGCACCGCGCTGACGCTGCCCTCCGGATGGGCGTTGCGGGCCGCCCCGACCTGGTCGGCCACCGGTACCGGGCGCTCACCCACCTGCGTCACGGTCAACACCTCGCCGTAGAGCGCCGCGTCCACCTGCGGGGCCACCGTGTAGGCGAGCCCGGTCAACGCGGCGACCACCAGGAACGGCGCGACCAGGACACCGGCGTAGAAGTGCAGCCGCAGCAGCAGCGCGCCGAACGGGGAGCCACCCCGGGCCGGCCGGGCGGGTGGGGCGGGTTCCGGCCTCGGCGGGTCGGACAACTCAGTGACAGACATATCCATCCGATCGAATGTGTTGGATGTATTCGATGGTCGCCCCGTGCCTGCGGGTCAGCCGATTCCCTGCGGTCGGCCCCGCCTGGTGAGGTAGTCGCAGCGGACGTCCCCGCGGTTCCCGGCACATGTCCGGACGGGCCGGCGGCGTCACGGGTCCACAAGGGAACGACCGTCTGCCGGCGCGGGTCTGCGGGCCGCGACCGCCTGCGGCCCAGCGGCGGCGGGTGGCTTCAGGGGCGCCGCGACCGGCGTCGCCGACGCAGCAGGGCTGCTGCGGCCAGCAGGACGACTACCGCGCTGCCGGCGGCACCGACGACGGTGGACCGCCCGCCGCCGCGCCCCACCGCGACGGCCGCCGCGGTCGGCGGGTCGGGGGACGCACTGGGCGGACCGGGGGAGGGCGCGGCCGGACCGGCCGGGTCGGCCACGGTGAACGGGTACGACCCCTGCACCGGGTGCCCGTCGACGGAGACCACCCGGTACGCCACGGTGTACGTCCCGTTGGGCAGGGGACCGGTCACCCGGACGGCTCCCGTCGTGCCGGAGACCACCGGATCGCCGGTAGGGACACGTCGCTTCGTCCCGTCGGTCAGCACGATGGTGGTGAATGTCGGGTCGAGCCGGGCCAGGAACTCCAGCGTGATCGCGGTGGGCGCGTGGGTCAGCGTCGCGTCCCGGGCCGGCGAGGCGGACCGCAGGCCGTTGTGCGCCCGGGCCGGCGGGGCGGCGACGAACAGGGTCAGCACGCCGGCCAGCAGCGCGGCGACGAACCGGCCGGTGACTCGGCGGGGCGGCCCGGCGGCCCGGCGGGACGGTGACCTGGTCGTCATGGGCCGGTTCACCCGAGGACCTGCTGGCCGATCCACCCGTCGGGCGGGCAACCGGGTGGGACGGCGAATACGGCGGAGCCGATCGGGGTGGTCCACTCGTTGAGCAGGTCCCGGTCGGCGAGTCGACGTTGGATGGGCAGGAACTGGGCGGTGACGTCGGCCTGGTAAGAGGCGAAGATCAGGCCACTGTCGGCGTGCCCCTGCGGGGAGGGCACACCGTCGTAGTTGTACGGGCGGCGCAGGATCTTCAACCGGTCGTCGGTGACCCGGGCCCGGGTGAGATGGGAGAAGTCGGGGATGACGGTGAGCCCGTCGTCGCCGACGGCGGCGAAGTCGGGCTCGTCGTGCTCGCCGGTGCCGGTGAGCGGGGCGCCGGTGTCGAGCCGACGGCCGACGGCGAGTTCCCGGTCGGTACGGCCGAGCAGATCCCAGGTCTCCAGGTTCATGCTGATCCGGCGGACCACCAGGGTGGTGCTGTCGCGCAGCCAGTCCGGACCGTCGGGCACCCAGACGGCGGTGTCCAACGCGACGCCGGGGCGGGGGTTGGCGGTGCCGTCGAGCTGGCCGAACAGGTTACGTTGGGTGTGCCCGGCGGGCTCGACGCCGGGGCTGCGCCGGAAGCCCTGCTGCACCCATGCGACGGTGGCGAAGGGCCGGCTGTCCTTGACCAGCACCCGCTGGGCGTGCGCGACGGTGACCGCGTCGTCGGCGCAGATCTGCACCAGCAGGTCCCCACCGGACCAGGCCGGTCGGAGCCGGTCGATCCGCAACGCCGGCAGGTCGGCCACCGACGCCGGCCGCCTGTCGTCGACGCCCGCTGCCCGATAGAGGCCGGGACCGAAACCGAAGGTCACGGTCAGCCGCGCCGGCAGCAGCCCGAGTTCGGCCTCGGTGTCGGCCAACGCCGGCCGGCCCTGGGTGAGCCGGGCGGCGTCGTCGCTGAGCAGCCGCAGCAGCCGGCCCAGCGCCGCCCGGTCGGTTCCCGGTCGCAGGGTGAACGCGACGAACGCGGCGTGGGCCTGCGGCTCGGTGGCCACGCCCGCCTGCCGGGGCCCGTGAAACGGCTCGACCAGGCTGCCGACGGCCGCCACCGGACTCGGTTGCGGCACGCCCGGCCCGTCGCTCGGGCCGTCCCGCCCGGCGACGACCACCGCGCCGCCGGCCAGCGCGCCCCCCGCCGCCAGTACCCCGCCGGCGAGCAGGCCACGCCGGCCCACCGCACGGACCCCCGGGTGTCCGGTCACGACGTCGGTCCGGTCGTCGGCTGTCCGCTCATGGCCGGCTGTCCGCTCGGCTGCGGCACGGGAGCGCCGTGGCCGGGGGCGTAGCTCTCCTGCGCCCCGGTGAACGGCTTTGCCACGGCGGTGAACTGCTGGGTCCGGCCGTCGGCGAAGGTGAGGGTCACGGTGACCTCGTCGCCGGCCCGCACCGGCTGGCGGAGGTCCATCAGCATCAGGTGGTCGCCGCCGGGCTCCAGCACGTGGGTGCCCTTCGCCCTGATCACGATGCCGCCCTGCTTCTGCCGCATGATCATCTTGCCGTCCTGCATGGTCATCTCGTGCAGTTCCAGCGCCGACACGGTGGTGCTGGCCCCGGTGAGCGTGACGTCGGCGTCGCTGTCGTTGACAAGCGTCCCGAAGGCCGCCGTCATGCCCTTGTCGGCCGCCTTCACCCACGGGTCCCGGATGCCGATCACCCCGGCGGGGGTGCTCGCCGGGGCCGAGGCGCCCGGCCGGGGGCCCGACGCCGGGTCGGCCGGGCCGCAGCCGGCGGTGCCCACGGCCAGCAGGGCGGCGGTGGTGGCGGCGAAGACGACTGACGCGCGTCGATTCGTGCCGAGTGGACCGGTGGGACGCATGGGTTCTTCCTCCGTTGTGCCGATGCTCTGTCCCGTTGGTCGGTCACCTGTCGCCGATAGTTCCGGCCGGTCGGGATTGTCCTCTCCCGGGTGACCCGACCGCCGTGTCGGCCGTCCCGCTGGCGGACCGGTTGACGTCGCCGGGTTGCGGAGGCGGTGCCGTGCCGGCCGGGCGGCGTCCGGGTCAGGCGGCCGACCGGTCGCGGGTCCGCGCCGTGCCCGGGTGCGGCGGCAACAGGCGCAACGTCGGGGTGGCGGTGGGTACGTCGTCCGCGCGCAGCCGCCAGGCGGGCCGGTCACCCCGGCCGCGTCCCGCCGGGCCGTCCGGCCGCAGCCGGGGCCGGGACA
Organism: Micromonospora humidisoli; assembly: GCF_016900955.1. Taxonomy (NCBI): domain Bacteria; kingdom Bacillati; phylum Actinomycetota; class Actinomycetes; order Micromonosporales; family Micromonosporaceae; genus Micromonospora; species Micromonospora humidisoli. The sequence continues at coordinate 541,612 of NZ_JAFEUO010000005.1, read as the reverse complement.
GCGCGACCACGATCAGATAACCGGTGAGCAGGAACCCGTGACTGACCAGCCGGGTCGGCTCCACCCGGCCGGTGACCAGGTCGTTGGCCGAGAGCAGCACGAGCGCGCCGACGAAGGCGCTCAACATCGGCAGCAGCCCCCCGGTCGGGGTGCGTCGGGCGGCCACGACGAGGAAACCCGCGCCGACAGCGATGTTCCACGCGGCCGACTCGTGCCACAAATGCCCGGACGCCAGCGTGTCGAGCGCCCCGTGGGCGTGCCCGGCGGCCGGGCCCCGGCCGACCTGGGTCAGCCCCAGCACCAGTTGCAGGGCGCCGATGAGGGCCAGCCCGGCGCGCAGGCCCGGCACGAGCCGGTCCCGCAGCCGGCGGCGGGCGGGGAGCGCGGCCAGCACGACGTCGGCGAGATCCGGACGGGCCGCAGTGCCCACCGGTGCCGGCCCTGCCGGGGTGGCGGTCGTCGACCGTAGCCGACGGGGTGTGCCGACGGCCGGGTCGCAGCGGTCGGCGGTGGAGAGCGTCAGGCGGGACCGTCGGGCCACCGTCGCGGCCTGGTCACACCAGATCCGGCAGTCCGCGCACCCGTCCAGGTGCGCGTCCGCCGCCATCCGCTCGGCCGGGGTCTCCTCGCCGTCCAACTGTGCCGACAGGATCTCCCGCCACTGCTCACACCCCATGTACAGGTAGTCGGCCGGCAGGGCGTGATGGTTCCCGTAACCTCTCCCGGGCCAGGTCGCGGCCCGGGTCGTCGGTCAGCCGGCGGCGCTTCCCGGCCGGCGGCGGATCGCCTGGGGATTCCCCTCGACCGCCGCGACGAGATCCTCGCGGGCCCGGGCGACCCGGGACCGGATGGTGCCGACCGGGCAGCCGCACACCTCGGCCGCCTCGGCGTAGGACAGGCCGAGGACCTGGGTGGCGACGAACGCCTCCCGGCGGTCGGCGGGCAGGGCCAGCAGCAGGTCGTTGAGGACCACCTCGCCGTCGAAGCCGCTGCCCCGGGTGTCCGGCGTGTCGTGCCACTCGGACAGCGGCACCGTACGCGGCCGGGACGTGGCGGCCCGGACGTGGTCGACGGCGGTCCGGCGGGCGATGCCGAGCAGCCACGTGCGGGCCGACGAACGGGCGGCGAACGACGGTAGCGACCGCATCGCCCGCAGGTACGTCTCCTGGGTGAGGTCGTCGGCCTCGGCTGGGCTGATCAGGTGCGCGACGAACCGTCGTACGTGCTGCTGGGTCGCCCGGATGAAGCGGGCCGCGGCCTCCCGGTCACCCCGACCGGCGGCCAGCGCCCACGCGGTGACCTCCGCGTCGTCGTCGCCCACCCGCCACCTCCGTGTCCGGTTCTGCCGCCTGCCTGCCCCCGTCGTCGTCCGGCAACGGTAACGACGGGGTGTAGTAGGTCCCGGGTGAGCGTACGTCATACCCGGCGTCACCCCCGCCCACTGGTACGGACGGGAGGCGTCGGCGGATCATCCGTACCGGGATCGGGACGGCAGGCCCACCGTGACCGGCCGGGCACGTGGTGCACAGCCGTGACCGAGTTTTGATCATCTTGACCTCAGCTTGGGACGCCATAGCCAAAACTTTTGCTATCTGCGTAAAAAGTTAGTGAACTATTGATTGAAGTCCGCTCTTCGTGAGGATGATCCGATGCGCTGTCCCCCTCCAGCCACCGGACCCGCCGGGCGTACCCTCGCCGGCCTGCTCGCCCTCGTGTTCGCGGTGGCGGTGGTCCTGCTACCCACCACTGCGGCACAGGCGCACGGCACGCTGGCGATGTCCACCCCGGCGGCCAACGCCACGGTGGCCGAGCCGCTGACGACGGTGGAGCTGTACTTCACCGAGCAGGTCGCGGCGAACGCGTACTTCACCGTCACCGGGCCCGGCGGCGGCCGGGTCGACGACGGTTGGCGGCAGGGCGCACCCCGTCCCCTGGACAAGCCGGTCCGGGAGTACCTGCTGGTCAACGGCACGTTCGAGCCGAAGGAGTACAGCACCGGCTACCCGGCGGTGGTGACCCTGGCCCACCTGCCGGCGGCCGGCCAGTACGCGGTCAGCTACCTGTCGGTGGCCTCCGACGGCGAGCCGGTCCGGGGCACCATGACCTTCCGCTACACCGGACGCCCGACCGCCGCGCCGGCCGGCTGGCAGCCCCCGGTCGACCAGCCGGACCCGGCGCTGGTGGCCGCCGCCGAACAGCACGCCACCTCAGGACACGCCCCCGGCCAGGCAACGTCCGCGGTGCCGACCGCACCGGTGACCGCCGCCGCCCCGGCCACCCCGACGGCCGCCGCCCCCGACGACGGAGGTGGCCTCGGATGGCTGGCCTGGACCGGTGGGGCGGCGCTGGTCGCGGCGGCCGTCGGCTTCGCGGCGTGGCGGCGTCGTGCGGTGCCCGCCACCCGGCCCGCCGGTCGGCCCCGCCCCGGGCGGACTGCCGCCCGGTCGGGGGGCGGCAGCCGGGTCAACCGGTCGAAGACGATGGGTGGTGGGACGACGGGCGGTGGCAGGAAGACGGCCCGTCCCGCCGCCGCCCGACGTGCAGTGGTCACCGCCCCGGTGACGACCCCCGCCAGGACCGGCGCGGCCTCGGCCCAGGCGGTCCCGGCTGCGGCCCAGGCTGCCCCGGCCTCGGGTAAGGCTGCCCCGGCCTCCGGCAAGGCGAGACGACTCCCCGCCGGGGCGGCTCCGGCCACGGCGGCGGGGACGGTCACGGCCAGGGCGGGGTCCGCCGAAGCGACCTCCGGGGCCGCCGAGACGGCACCCGCCGCCGCCGAGACGGCATCCGCCGAGACGTCCGCCGCCGACGAGACGGCATCCGCCGCTGCCGCGCCGAATGCCGGGGGTCGACTGGGCAACACGGGTCTCGCGTTGCTGGTCGGAGGGCTGGTGGTGGCCCTGCTGGCGGGCTTCGGGCTCGGCCGGATCGGCTCGGGCGCGCGACCCGCCGACGGCACCACCGCCGCCCCGCCGGCCACCGGTGCGGCGCTTTCGGCCGGGGACGGGCACCAGCACGGGCCCGGCACCGGGGCGCACACCCATCCCGGCGACGCCGGTGGTGCCCAGGCGCAGGTGACCGGGCTGTCGGTCAACGCCGGTGGCTACACCGTGCAGCCGACGACCCGGACCCAACCGGCCGGCGTCCGCGCCGACTACCGGTTCCGCATCGTCGGCGCGGACGGCAAACCGGCGACCCGGTTCGCGGTCGTCCACGACAAGCCGCTGCACCTGGTCGTGGTGGGGCGGGACCTGAGCGGATACCAGCACCTGCACCCGACCATGACCTCGGACGGCACCTGGAGCGTCCCGCTGACGCTGACCCGGCCCGGTGGCTACCGGATCTATGCCGACTTCTCCGTGACCGGCGTCGACGGCACCACGGTCCCGCTGGTGCTGGGAGTCGACCACCAGGTGCCCGGCGCGCACGCCCCGGTCCCGCTGCCGCCGGCCGCCTCGCAGTCGACGGCCGGGCCGTTCACGGTGACGATGGGCGGCAGCCCCACGGTGGGGGTGACCGTGCCGCTGTCCTTCCGGCTCGACGGCGTCGACCCGGCCCGCCTGGAGCGCTACCTGGGGGCGTACGGGCACCTGGTGGTGGTACGCGAGGGCGACCTGGGCTATGTGCACGTCCACCCCGACCAGGAACTGGTGGACGGGACGGTGCGGTTCTGGCTGACCGCACCGAGCGCGGGCCGCTACCGGGCGTTCTTCGACTTCCAGGTCGACGGGAAGGTGCACACCGCGCAGTACACCCTCGACCTGACCTGAGCGCGGTTGCGGCCGACCCCGCGTGCGCCGCGCGGGACCGGCCGCAACCGCGCCTTCCGGCCCGGCAGTGGGGTGAATCCCGACCCGGCAGTGGGGGTGAATCGGTGGGCCCGTACCCGGGCTGTCAGGGGGAACAGCCATGATGATCCGGTGAAGATCCTGTCCATCCAGTCCTCCGTCGCCTACGGCCACGTCGGCAACTCGGCGGCCGTGTTCCCCCTCCAGCGCCTCGGGCACGAGGTCTGGCCGGTGCTCACCGTGCACTTCTCCAACCACACCGGCTACGGCGCGTGGCGCGGGCCGTTGCTGGCCCCGGCCGACGTGGCCGAGGTGATCGAGGGCATCGCCGACCGGGGGGTGCTCGGCACCGCCGACGCGGTGCTGTCGGGCTACCAGGGCGACCCGGCGATGGGCGCGGTCATCCTCGCCGCGGTCGACCGGGTCCGGGCGGCCAACCCGGACGCGGTCTACTGCTGCGACCCGGTGATGGGCGACACCGGCCGGGGGATGTTCGTCCGGCCCGGCATCCCGGAGTACCTGCGCGACGTCGTGGTCCCGCGCGCCGACATCATCACCCCGAACCACTTCGAACTGGACTTCCTCGCCGGCCGGACGACCACCTCGCTGACCGCCGTGCTGGACGCCGTCGACGTGGTCCGCGCCACCGGGCCCCGGGACGTCCTGGTGACCAGCGTGCTGCACGACGACGTGCCGGCCGGCTCGCTGGAGGTGGTGGCCGTCTCGGACGAGGGTGCCTGGGCGGTGACCACACCGCTGCTGCCGATCAACCCGAACGGCGGTGGCGACGTCACCGCCGCGCTCTACCTGGCCCACCTGCGGACGACGGGCTCGCCGGCGCTCGCGCTGGAACGCACCATCGCCTCGGTCTTCACCGTGCTGGAGCGGACCCTCGTGGCGGGCACCCGGGAGATCCAGCTGGTCGCCGCCCAGGACGCCATCGCCGACCCGCCGGCCCGGTTCACCGCCCGCCGGCTGCGGTGACGTCGGCGTCCCGGCGTCCGGGGCGGGCGGCCGGCAGGACCCGGGCGAGCCGCCGGACGGCCTCGTCCATCACCTCGGGCGGGGCGCAGGCGTAGCTCAGGCGCAGGTGTGGGGCCGGGGGCTCGGCGGCGTACCAGGGACGGCCGGGGAAGACGACGACCCCGGCTGCGGCTGCGGCGGCGGCGACCGCGACGTCGTCGGTGCCCTCCGGCAGCCGGACCCACAGGTGCAGCCCGCCGCGCGGGACCGGCTGCCCGGCGAGGGCGGGCAGGTGCCGGCGGAGCGCGCCCAGCAACGCCTCGCGGCGGGCGTGCAGCGCGGAACGCAGGGCCCGCCGGTGCCGCTTCCAGGCCGGCGCGGTGACGAACTCCATCGTGGCCTGTTGCAGCGGCCCGGCGACGAAGAGGTCGTCGAGCAGCCGCGCCGCCCGCAGCCGGTGGCCGGCCGGACCCCGTGCGCCGATCGCCGCGACCCGCAATCCGGGGGCGGCGGACTTGGTCAGCGACCGCAGGTAGACGACGTGCCCGTCGGGGTCGTCGGCGGCCAGCGGCGGTGGGGCCGACCCGTCGATGGTGAGGTCACGGGCGTAGTCGTCCTCGATCAGGAACGCTCCGGCGTCGCGTACCGCGTCGGCCACGAGGGCCCGGCGGTGCGGGGCGAGCGTCGCACCGTGCGGGTTGGCGTACAACGGTTGACAGTAGAACAACCGGGCGCCGGTCCGGGCGAACGCGCCGGCGAGCTGGTCGGGGCGTACCCCGTCGGGGTCGGCGGGCACCGGCACCACCCGCAGCCCGGCGGCCCGCGCGGCGGCCAGCGCGCCCAGGTAGGTCGGGGACTCCACCAGCAGCGTGTCGCCGGGCGCGGCGAGGGCCCGCAGCGTCGACGACAGCGCCGCCTGCCCGCCCGAGCAGATCACCATGTCCTCGGCGCGCAGCCCGCCCCCGGCATCCCGGGCGAACCAGGCGCGCAGATCCGCCCGGCCCGACGTCGGGCCGCGCTGCCAGGACGCGGGCTGCCGCGCGGCGCGGGTCAGCGCGGCACCGAGCGCGGCGTCGGGTTGGAGATCGGCGTCGAGGTAGCCGCCGGAGAGCGGGATCGCCCCGGCCGGCGGCAGCGCCAGCAGCGCCTGCATCTCGTCCTCGCCGGGTCGGCGGGGGCCGAGCGCCACGGTCTGCCAGGAAACGTCGGCGGCGGGCCGCTGCGGGGGCGCGACGGCGGCCACGAAGGTGCCTCGGCCGGCGCGCGCCTCGATCAGCCCTTCGGCCACCAGGTGCCGGACGGCTGCGGCGACGGTCACCGGCGAGGCGTGGTGCCGGGCGGTCAGCTCCCGCACCGACGGTAGCCGGTCGCCCGGCGCGGCGGCAGCCGCCGCCCGACGCAGATCGTGGATAACGCGATCGGCTGCGTTATCGTTATTCATGAGAGAGCATGGTAGTGCTACTGCGTCCCGCACGGTAACAGTGGACCGGTTGACCGGTCTCGCGCTGGGGGCGCTGGGCGTGTTCGCCTTCAGCATGTCGCTGCCGGCCACCCGGGTCGCGGTGCAGCAGCTCGACCCGTGGTTCGTGGCCTTCGGCCGGGCCGTCGGCGCGGCCCTGCTGGCCGGGGCCTATCTGGGCGGCACCGGCGGGCCACGACCCACCCGCGTGCAGCGGCGGCGGTTGGCGGTCGTCGCCCTCGGCGTGGTGGTCGGGTTCCCGCTGTTCACCTCGCTGGCGTTGACCGAACGGACCGCCGCGCACGGCGCGGTGGTGATCACCGTGCTACCGGCCGTGACCGCTGTTTTCGCGGTGCTGCGCAGCGGCGAACGGCCCCCGCCGGCGTTCTGGCTGGCCAGCGGCGTCGGCCTGGTGGCGGTGCTGGCCTTCCTGGCCGTCGGTGGCGCGGTGCACGGTGCACCGGCCCCGTCGGACCTGTTCCTGCTCGTCGCGGTCCTGCTCTGCGGCCTGGGGTACGCCGAGGGCGGCGCGCTCGCCCGCCAACTGGGCGGCGCCCGGACGATCTGTTGGGCGCTGCTCTACGCACTGCCGGTCACCGGTGCCGCGACCCTCGTCGCCGCCGTGGCCCACCCACCCCGGGCGGACACCGGCACCTGGACGGCGTTCGGCTACCTGACCGTGGTCTCCATGTTCCTGGGCTTCTTCGCCTGGTACGCGGGTCTGGCCCGGGGCGGCGTCGCCCGGGTCGGCCAGCTCCAACTCGGACAGCCGGTGCTCACCCTGCTCTGGTCGGCCCTGCTGCTCGGCGAGCACGTCGCGCCAGCCACCCTCGGCACCGCCCTGCTGGTGCTGGTCAGCGTGGTGCTGATCCAACGCACCCGGGACCGGGCCGCGACCCCGCCTGCGGCCGGTGACCACCCCGCCCCGGGGGACCGACCGGCCCCGGACCGGCTCAGGGGGAGGTCGAGAGCGTGCTGAGCAGGCCGAAGCCCCCGCAGCAGAGCACCCCCAGCACGGCCAGCGTGACGAGCAGGATGCTGTAGTTCGACCACATGCCGAACTTCGTCACGTCGGTGCCCTGCCCGTCGTGGACCCGGTTGCGCCAACCGCCGAAGCGGAACGACAGCGGGTACACCATCGCGGGCTGCACGGTGAGCGCGGTGGTGACGATCGGGATGCCCATGAAGTCCGTGTAGCGGATGTCGTGCGCGCCGGCCGGCACGGCCACGTACCAGGTCCCCTCGCCGGGGATCGGCACCACCCGTCCGTCGACCTTGAACCGGCTGGTGGACGGGACGGGCACCAGGTACGGGCCCCGGTTGACCGAGACGGCCAGCACCGCGTGCCCCGGCGGCGGGGGGATCGGCTGCGGGTAGGCGGTCAACGGCGCGGGGCCGGGCGCGGACGGGTACGACGGCTGAGGGGGGTACGACATCGCCACATCCTGGCATGACCGTCGGACGCGGTGCGCGCGGGCGGCATGCCGCCAGCCGGACCCGACGGCACCCGTACGCACCGCCGCCCGCCGGGCAGGACGATCCGGCTCGCGTTGAACCGTCGGCACCCCGGTTCGTATAAGGGGGCCGGGACGGGAGGATGTCGGTGGGACCAAGGGTGTGGAAAGCGATGGTGGGGATGCGGCGGGCCTTTGTCACGGTGCTGCTGGCCGGGATCGCGCTGCTCGTGGCGGCACAGCCGACGCAGGCGGCGGGCGTGGCGCAGCCGCTGGGTGCGGTGCGGCCGGTCCATGCGGTGCCGGCCGAAACCGGTCGGTACTACGTGGTCGGGCCACCCGTGGACGGGCAACGGGAGTACCTCTACGCCATCGCGCTGCGCACCCTCGGTAACGGCAACCGGTTCCGGGAGATCGTCGAACTCAACGTCGGCCGGGTCCAGCCCGACGGCGAGACGTTCACCGACGGGGTGGTCCTGCATCCCGGCTGGCGGCTCGTGCTGCCCAGGGACGCGCAGGGCCAGGGGGTACGGATCGGCCGGCTGCCGCAACTGGGCCCACGGTCACCGGCCCCGGTCAGCCCCAGCCCACGCGCCTCGACCCGCCCCGCCTCGACCCCGCGTACGGTGGCCCCGTCGTCCGCAGCGCCCTCCCGTCCGGCCGGGACCGTCGTCGCGAGCACCAGGGCGGTCGCCCGGCCCCCCGACCCCCCACAGGCCGGCGGCGGGTTGGACCCGCTACTGATCCGGGTCGGCGCCGGGCTGCTGGCGGTCTTCTTCGCCGCCGTGGCAGTGCTGCTGCTGCGTCGAAGCGGGCCCCGCCGATTGGTGCTGGAGGACGACGGGCCGTGGCCGCCGCAGCGGCACCACACCCCGACCCCCGCCGAACTCGCCGCCGGGCCGGTGGCCGCCGAGGTGGGCACCGGCCCGCCTCCGGTCACCCGACCGACGCCCGCACCGTCCGCGCCGCCGGCACCGCCGTCGCCCCCGCCGGCCCCGCCGCTCACCAGGCCGGTCATGGCACCGGCCCGACGACCGGCCCCGCCGGCGGTCACCCCGCCGATGCTGCCTCCGCCGCCGTCGGTGGTCCTGCCGGCACCGCCCACCGCCGCCCGGCCCACCGCCGCCCGGCCCACCGCCGCCCGGCCCACCGCCGCCCGGCCCACCGCCGCCCGGCCCACCGCCGCCCGGCCCACCGCCGCCCGGCCCACTGTCACCGGGCCCACCGCCCTGCCGGCGTCGTCCCCGGCAGCCGCACCGGAACCACTGCCGGCCACCGCGAGCCCACAGGCGTCGGTCCGGCCGGAACCGACAGTCCCGCCGGAGCCGGTCTCCCTGCCGGGACCGGCCGCAGTGCCGGAGCCGACCGTAGCGCCGGGACCGGCCGCGGTGCCGGAACCGACCGTAGCGCCGGAGCCGACCGTAGCGCCGGGACCGGCCGCGGTGCCGGAACCGACCGTAGCGCCGGAACCGACCGTAGCGCCGGGACCGGCCGCGGTGCCGGGACCGGGAACCGCCGTGGCGGTACCGGAGGTGGCGGGCCCCCCGGCGACGGTGGGCGGGCTGCCCGCGAAGCCGGTCTGGCCGCCCCGGGCACCACAGTCGGCACCACCCCGACCGACGACGGTCGACCGCCCGGCCGTCCCACCGCCGCCGGCCCCGACGCCACCGCCGACCGGTGCCGCCGTCGCACCGGCCGCGGTGGCCTCCGTCGGGCCCGCCGACGTGCCGGCCGGGGCGGAGCTGCCACGCCCGGCGGTGCCGACCGGCAACGAGGTCCCGTACCTGAGCACCGAGCTGGAGACCGAACTCGGGCCGATCCGGGTCCGGCTGGTCGGGGTCGCGGCGGGCCGGGGTGCGCCCGCGTACGCCTGGCTCGGCCCGGACGAGGCCGCGCCCCCGGCGACCCTGCCCCTGGTGCTGGGCCACCGGGGACCGTGGCGGTTACACGTCGACCTGGGGCGGGCACCCGACGTGCTCACCCTGGTCGGCGACACCGACGACTGCCGGCGCACGGCCGCCCTGTTCGCCGGGCGGCTGCGGGCCGGCGGGATCGGCGTGGCCACGGTGGGCGACGTGCTCGGCGGGCAGGCCCCGGAGGGGTGCCGCACCCTGTCGGGGCTGCCGACGGCGACCGCCCCCGACGCCGAGCCGCCCGCGCCGTACGTGGTGTTCACCCCCGGCCTGGCCGGTGCGGAACTGGCCGGGGCACGGCGACTCGCCACGGACACCGGCGGGCGGTGCGTGCCGGTGGTGATCGGACCGGTGCCGGCCGGCCGGTGGTCGGTTCAGGTGTCCACGGTCGACGGCGGGTCCACCACCCGGGCCGGTACGGCGGACTGAAGGCCGGCGGCGGCGGACGGCAGCGGCCCCGGGGTGACCTCCCCGATCCGCTGCCAGCCGCCCGCCTGCGCCCGGTAGGCGCGCTGCACCACGATCCGGTCGTACGAGCGGCTGCCGAGGACCAGGTCGACCCCCGCCCGGTGCAGCCGGTCCACCCTGCTCCCGACCAGGGTCAACCCGGCCAGCATGGTGTGCGTGGCCCCGACGTCGACGGTGCGTCCCGCCGGCACCCGGACCTCCACCAGCAACCGGCCCGGCCGGGCCACCGGCCGCTGCTGGTAGAGCGGCAGCCAGCCCCGGGGCAGCCCCCGGGACCGGGCCGGCAGCAGCGCGTACGCCTGCCGGGTGCCGAAGCCGGGCCAGCGGCGGACGTCGTTCGGCAACCCGGCGACCGACCGGTTGGTGGGTGCCGGCCGGATCCGCAGGGGTTCGCCGTCGGCGTCCACGGTGGGCAGCAGGCGGCTGAACCCGTCCGAGCGGAATCCGCCCACCAGCCGGACCCGGTCCAGCCGGGCGGCCGGCAGCAGGTAGGTGTCGGGGCTGCCCAGGACGTACTTGAACCGTGCCGGCACGTGGGCCCGCAGGACCGCCATCGGGATCGCGCCGCCGGGGGAGATCCGCACCCGCAGCAGGTCGCTGCCGGCGGGGGCGGACCGGGGGTCGAGGAACGCGGCCACGAACAACTCGACGCCGGGCACCCCGTCGCTGACCGCCCGCGCCGGGTCACCCTCGACGAGGACGTACGCCTCGAACGTCGCGGCGTTGACCTGCTGGCCGCGCCGCAACCAGGGTGGACCGTAGTCGGCCGCGCGGCGGCTCTCGGTGACCAGGGCGGGCCGGGGGAGGGGCGTGGCCGGCTGTTCAGCCGCCCCGGCGTCGTCGACCGGCGTACGGGACGCCGGGTCGGCCGGGTCGGTCGGAAGGGACGCGTCGGTGCCGTCCGGTCCGGGGGCCGGGTCGTCGGCGCGCGCCGGTGCCCGGTGGCCGTCGGCCGCTTCGGCGTCGACGCCCCCGGTGGTGGGTGAGGCGACCACGATCCGTTCCCGGACCAGCCGGGACACCAGCAGCCCCTCGGGGGTCGCGTCCAGGGTCGACGGGCCGTCGGCGTACCTCGGTCGGTGTGCCTGCCACCTGGCGACCGCGCCCGTCGGGTCGAACGCCCGCAGGTCACGCCGGTCGTCGATCAGCTCGGCCCGGCCGCCCGCAGGTGGGGTCCAGACGGTGGCCCCGGTCGTCTCGGCCAGCTCGACCACCTCCGCGACGAGCCGGGCCTGCTCGTCGGCGTCGGACGGCCAGGTCAACCAGAGCCGCAGGTCGGCGCCGTAGAGCGGCAGGTCGCCGAGGAGCGCGGCGAGCTGCCCGCCGCTGTGCACGTCCTGGGTGCCGCTGTAGGTGCCGACCAGGAAACCGCCGGAGCGGGCGGTGACGGCGACGGTGACCACCCCGGTCGACGCGCCGAGCCGGTGCGCGGTGGCCCGCCTGGTCACGAAGTCGGCCCGGGTGGCCAGGGCGAGGCCGTCCGGCAGCGGCAGGCCCACCACCCCGGTACGGGGACGGACCAGCCCGTCGCCCACCGCGAACCAGCCGGGCAGCGAGGTGGCGAGGTCCGGCGGCTGGAGCACGAGCCAGTCCATCGGCTGGCGGGTCACCCGGTCCAGTGGCACCGCGTCCAGTGGCCCGCTGTCGGCGGCCGGCCGGGCGGGCCCGGTGGTCGACCGGTCGACGGCGTGCCTGATGTCCGAGCCGTCCGGGCTGACCAGCACGTCGTGCCCGAGCAGCCCGGCCACCTCGGTGAACAGGTCGAGGTGCCGGGCCCCGTCGTCGGCGAGGATCCGGACGTCCTGTGCCGCGTCCGCGCCGTGCCGGACCAGGGTGGCGACGGCCCGCGCGTCGAGCGGCCGGCCGGGGGCGGTGGGCACCACCAGCCGCCCGCCGGGACCGGAGGCCAGCCAGAGGTCGTACAGGCCGGCGATGCGGCGGTGCCGGCGCACGTCGAACCGGCGGGTGGCCGGCACCCGGTCCAAGCCGTTGCCGCCCACCGGCTCCGCCGTGCGCCCGAGCCCGTTCACCGCCGCCCCACCTTCGTCTCCACCGGCACCTGATCGTCCGGCCGTCGTTCGTCGCCACCGTCGCCGGTGGACGTCCGCCTGCCGGTCACCCGTCCCCACCGGGGGACGGCCCGAGGAGATGTTCCCGTCATCGGCGGCCGGTACCCTCGGCTGACCTCATGACGAGGATCATGGAAATCTGGTTCAGATTGATTTGAACGGACCGGCCGCTCATCCGCAATAGACGGTGAAGGCCGGTGACGCTCGGCCATGGTGACTGAAGGGGGACACCCAGTGCTGGCGAAGCGCTCGATCCTTGCCCGCCTGCTCGCGGTGGTGATGGCCGGTTGCGTGCTGATGACGCCGACCGGGCCGGCTGCGGCGAGGGCCGCCAACGATCCACAGCCGTACGTGAAGTACTACGTGGTCGCGGCGCAGTACCAGGGCCAGCCGGAGAGCCTCACGGCGATCGCCCGGCGGTTCCTCGGCAGCGGCGAACGGTCCGCGGAGATCTACCACCTCAACACCGGCCGGGTGCAGCCCGACGGGTCCCGGCTGACCGACCCGGGCAGCCTGAAGGCCGGCTGGCAGTTGGTGTTGCCCTGGGACGCGGCCGGCGAGGGGGTGAAGTACGGCCAGCTCCCGACCGGCAAGCGACCCACCCCGAGTGCCCGGCCCTCCGGCGGGGCCGACCCCACGCCCAGGGCCGTCAGCCCGAGCCCGACTCCGAGCCCGACCCGGACGGGCGGCAGCCCCCGACCGGGCGCGACCGGTCCGAAGTGCACCGCCACCACCGGGTCGAGCAGCCGGTCGGACTGGGCGCAGCTGCGGATGGCCGCCGACAGCGCCTGGACCCTGACCCGTGGCAACGGGGTCAAGGTGGCGGTGGTCGACACCGGGGTCGACGCGAGCGTGCAGCAGCTCAGCGGCCGGGTGGCGGTCGGCGCGGACGTGACCGTCGGCAACGGGCGGGGGGACACCGACTGCCTGGGCAGCGGCACCGCGATGGCGGGCATCATCGCCGGTGACAGCAGCGTCGACGGCAGCCCGGTGGGCATCGCGCCGGACGCCACCATCCTGCCGGTACGGGTGGTGCGCGGTTCGGGTGCCGCGCGGGCGGCCGACGCGGCGAACGCCATCGAGGTGGCGGTCAGCGCCGGCGCGTCGGTCGTCGCGGTCGGCTCGCACGTCGACCTCGGTGACCCGGCGGTGGCGTCGTCCGTGGCCACCGCCCTCGACCACGACGTCCTGCTGGTGGCCGGTGCGCCGACCAAGGCGGTGACGCCGCCGTCCCCGGCCGGCCGGTCCGGGGGCGGGGCGCTGCTGTTCACCGGTGGCGTCGGTGCCGGCGACCAGCTCGCCGAGCAGTACGTGGAGGGCGGGGTGGAGGTGGTCGCGCCCGGGGTGGACGTGGCGAGCCTCGGCGTGGGCGGCGGCAAGGCGGTCAGCAACACCGGCACCGAGTTCGCCGTCGCGTTCGTCGCCGGGCAGGCGGCGTTGATCCGGGCGGCCCAGCCCGACCTGACCGCCGCCCAGGTCAAGGAGCGCATCCGCAGCACCGCCGACGCGATCGGCACGGCCCCCGACGCCAGGTACGGCTCCGGCATGATCAACCCGGCCGCCTCGGTGTCGGTGGCGGTGGACGACCGTAACCAGGTGGCCAGCCAGCAGCAGGGCAACAACGGCGCGGCGCTCGCCGTCATCCTCGGTGTCGCGCTGCTCTGCGGCGTCGGTGTGGTCTTCGGCCTGCGCCTGCGCCGCCGCCGGTTCGCCGGCTGAGGCCCGGAACACCGGCCCGGCCGCTGACGCCGGGCCGGGCCGCTGACGCCAGCGCCCGGCTACGGCGGCCCACAGGCGGCGGGCTCCGGCGGACCATGATGGCCCACCGGAGCCCGCCGGCCAGGTCGGCTACCGCCGGGTGAAGGTCTGCTTCGGGTTGAACACGCAGATCCAGGACATCATCGGCGCGCCGACGCCGTGCCCGTCGACGTCCAGGCAGCGGTCGGTCTCCCGGTTGAACAGGGAGGTGCGGCCGTTGTACTCGATCCACTCCCACTTCTGGGCGGGGTTGCCGCTGCACACGGCGACCTGCACGGGGGTGCCGTCCTTCTTCTCACCCCAGGCCACGTCGAGGCAGAGCCCGTTGGCCCGGACACTGCCGTCGGAGCGGAAGTCCCACCACTGAGACCGCTCCTCCCGGCACTTGTTCAGCACCGCCCGTACCCCGTCGCTGGTCCCGGCGGTGACGCACAGCCCGGTCTCCTTGCCCACGAGCTGCTTGGTGCCGGCCGGTCGGGTCGGTGCCGCCGCCGGCTTGGCCGACGGGCTCGCGGGCGGCGGCGGGGCGTCCGAGCTGCCCTTCGGGCTGGGCGACGGCGACGCGGGGGGCGTCCCGGTCGGGCTGGGCGACGGCGACGCCGACGGCGGTGCCGGCCGCAGCCGGTTGTCGAGGGTGTAGTAGTCGGTGTGCTCCCGCACGGTCCGCAGGTACGCCTGCGTCCCGGCGTCCAGGTCACCGCCGGACTGGCGGACGGCGGCCGGGCCGTTGCGGTACGCGGCCAGCGCCAGCAGCGACGGGTCGCCCTCCAGCCCGGACAGCTCCTTGTGCAGGGCGCACAGGGCGGTGCCGGCCGCCGGGATCGCCGCCTGCGGGTCCCAGGCCGAGGCGTCGGCGGGGCCGTACGCCTGCCACACCTCGGATCGGAACTGCGCGACGCCCCGCTGTCCTTCCGGGCCGAGCAGGTTGGCGTCGAACCCGGACAGCGCCATCATCTGCGCCGCGACCAGCGGCGGCGTCACCTCGGGGCAGACCGAACCGGCCCGCACGACGAGTGCCGTGTAGTTGCCGGGCACCGCCTTGGGCTGCTGGACGCCGGAACTGGGGCGGGGCTGGCCGGAACCGCCGAACGCGGTCAGCTTGGCGTAGTAGGCGGCGTACCCGCTGGCCTGGTCGACGTACTTCACCGCGTCGGTGGGCACCCCCTTGGCGTCGCGTACCTCGTCGAGGCCGGTGTGGAACGCGGCCAGCGAGAGCCGCCAGGTGTCACCCGGGACGTCCGCCAGCCGGACCTGGCCGCTGAGGTCGCACATCAGGTGGGCTAGGGCGAGGATGTTGGCGGCGGGGTCGGAGCGTTCCGCCCCGGGCCACGGTGCCCACGCCTTCCACGCGGCGGCGTCGAGACCGGCGATGCCCTGCCCGCCGGAGGCGGTCCGGTCGGCCCGACCGTCCAGACCCGACTCGGCCATCAGCTGACCGGCCAGCCGGGCCGGGGTGAGCGTCGGACACGAGCGGGCGGCGGCCTGGATGGTCGTCAGGTGCTCCTGGGAGACGGGCCGACCGGTCAGGTCGTCGTCGCGGGCCTCGGCCGCGCCCCAGCCGACAGCGGCCACCACCATGGACAGCACGGCGAGTCCGGCGACGGCGAAGGCTGCGGTACGACGGGGGATCGACCCCAGTCGGGCGAGTACGGAGGGGTGATCGGATTTCACGGGAGGTGTCCCTTCCGGCGTGGCGACATCGCTGTCGTGACGGATGCGCGATGTCCTTGGTTCACCGGGCTCGAATCGGATCGGATGATTTTGGTCCGGTCGACATTGAACCGAGGGGCGTAGTGGGCCGTCAACGTGGCTACCGCCGGGCCGGGCCGGAGTCACACCGGGCAACGGCGGCGATGGCCGTGTCGTTGATCGGAGCTTGGGATGCTTTCTCGCCGCAGGGTACTCGGGATGGGTTTCGCCGGCGCCGCCGTGGTCGGTGTGCCGTTGGTGGCGGCCCCGTTGATCTCGCGGGCACGGGCCTCGGGCGGTCTGCCACTGAACGTGGTGAACAGCACGGGCCGGTTCGCCAACCCGGCGATCCGGATGTACGTCGTCGGCACCGACCCGGAGACCGGGGCGATGGGCTACGTCCGGGAGAGCGGACGGTTCACCCCGGCCGACCCGGCGCACAACGGCCCGGACGGCGTCGCCGACATCGGCGTCCGGCTGGCCGACTCCGGGGTGACCCGGTTCGTCCTGCCGATGATGTCGGGCCGGATCTACTTCGCCATCGACGGCGAGCTGCGGTTCACCGTGGTCACCGACGGCAACGGCCGCCCGGCGTTGCAGTACCCGGTCGGCTGGGTGGCCGACGACCCGAGCTTCGGTGTGCTGCACGACTGTTGTGAGTTCACCTACAACGCCTCCGGCATGTTCTGCAACACCACCACGGTGGACATGTTCAGCATTCCGCTGTCGATCCGGTTGCTCGGCGACGTGGAGCAGGCCACCGGCAAGCTCGTCGACGGCGGGCGGGACGCGATCTTCGCCGAGCTGTCCCGTCAGCCCGGCTTCGAACGGCTGGTGCTCGGCGACGGGCTGCGCGTCATCGCGCCGGGCAAGGGCATCGAGACGGGCCGCTTCGACCCGGCGTACTACGACGGTTACATCGCCGAGACCTGGGACCGGTACAGCCGTACCGAGCTGCGGGTCCACGGACCGACCGGCACCGTCCGGGGCCGGGTGGTCGACGGGCGGTTCACCTTCGACGGCGGGGTACGCGCCTTCGACCGGCCCTCCACGCTCAACGTGTTCCACTGCGACGGGGCGCTCGCCGCACCCAACGACGGGCGCTCCGGGCCGGTGGCGGCGGTCCTCGGGGCCGGGTTCAACCGGTCGGTGCTCGACCAGCCGGACCAGCCCACCACCAGCCGGGACGCCTACTACCAGCATCCGGTGACCAACCACTACTCCCGGGTGCTGCACCGGCACAGCGCCGACGGGCGCGCGTACGGCTTCCCGTTCGACGACGTCGCCGACGACGCCTCCTACATCCAGGACACCGCGCCCCGGGAGATGACCATCACGCTGACCCCGTTCGGCGGGGGCGCGGCCGGACAGCCGGCACCCGAGGCCGAGCGCCCGGTGGTCGTCGAGGGACCGGTCGTCGTGGAGGGGCCGGCGGCCGTCGTCGCCGCCCGGGGCGTGGGCCAGGAGATCCCGGCCGCCGGCTTCGACCGGCAGCAGGGCGTACGGACCGAACCCTCCAGTGAGGGCGGAGAGCACCTGGGCTTCCTCGCCCACGGCGACTGGGCCGGGTACCGGGGAGTCGACTTCGGCCGCGAGCCGGCGACCCAGTTCCAGGTGCGGGTGGCCTCCGGCGCGCCGCAGGGCGTCTCCGGTCTGATCGAGGTACGCCTCGACGCCCCCGGCCTGCCGCCGGTGGGCAGCATCGCGGTGGCCGGCACCGGAGGCTGGCAGAACTGGGTGACCGTGCCGGGGAACCTCGCCCCGGTGACCGGGGTGCACGACGTCTACCTCACGTTCGCCAGTGGCCAACCCGAGGAGTTCGTCAACGTCCGCTGGCTGCGTTTCACCCGATGAGCACGGCCACCCTCGTCGCCCCGGGCCACGACACCGACCGGTGGGCCGCCACCGAACCGTCCACCGCCGCACCCCGGCGGCACCGACCGACCGGTCGACGGCCCGGTCGACCGTCCGATGAGCATGGTTATGCTTCCTTCCTAGGCGGGCCCGACGCCGAGACGACGGCGCGGCCGTACGGGGGTGACCCGTACGTCAGGGGGAGGCGTTCTGTGTCGGCGGTGCCCAACGAAGCGCCCGGGGTGACCGGCGACGCGGCGACCGAACGGGCCTCCCCCGAGGCCCTGATGGGCTGGATCCACGAGCAGTACCGGGGACCGCTGCTGCGGTTTCTCACCCGACTGCTCCTGGGCCGGCAGGAACTCGCCGAGGACCTGGTCCAGGAGACGTTCCTGCGCACCTGGCGGAATCTGGAGACGCTGGCGGAGGACCCGCGCCGGATCGCCCCGTGGCTCTACACGGTCGCCCGGCACGTGGCCATCGACGCGATGCGCGCCCGCCAGTCCCGTCCGCCCGAGGTGGCCATCCCCGACCTCAACCGGCTCGCCTCGGCCGACGACGAGATGGACCGGGTGGTCAGCACCCACACCGTCCGGCTGGCGTTGCAGCAGATCAAACCGGAACACCGTGAGGTGCTCGTCGAGATGTACTACAAGGGCTCCTCGGTCGCCGAGGCCGCACAGCGACTGGGAATCCCGGAGGGTACGGTAAAGTCCAGGACGTACTATGCGGTGCGCGCGCTGCACGCAGCGATCGGCCCGACCGAGTCGTCGTGATGACGCGACGTGTCGGTTTCCCGCTCGATCCGCCGGACGGTTGCCGTCCCGGGGGTCGTCACACCGTCACCGGTGTCTCCGGGTCGAGAAGGAGGGCGTGATGCGCACCGGGGGTGACCAGCCCACCGCCGAGCACGCCGCCCTGGCCCTCTACCTGCTCGGCGCGCTCGACGACGCCGACCGGGTCACGTTCGAGGCCCACCTGGCCGGTTGTGACGAGTGCCTGTCCACGGCGGGTGAGATGGGCGGCGTGACCAGCGCCCTCGGCGGGCTGGACGCCGCCGACTGGGAGGATCTCGCCGGCCTGCCGCCCGAGTTCCCGCTGCCGCCCGAGTTCGGCCCACCGCCGGACCGCGTCCCGACCCCGCCGGCCGCCCTGGCACCGGTGCCTGTCGCGCGTCCGCCGGCCGACTCCCCGCCACCACCCACCGTCGACGACGCTGGGGCGACGGCCGACGCACCGGCCGCCGAGCCGCTCACCGACGTGGCCCCGGTCGCGACGCCCCGGCGGGGCGTTCGCCGGGGCACCGGTCCGCGAACCACCGGCGGTGGGGCGGGCAGCCGCCCCGGCGGGGACCGGCCCGCGACGGCCTCCGGCACGGCAGGCACCCGCCCCGGCGACCCGGCCCGGCGTCGCCGGATGCTCCTCTGGGGCGGGGTGGCCGCCGCGCTGGTGGCCGTCGTCCTGGCCGGCGGGATCGCCGCGGTCACCGGCTTCGGCGACCACAGCGGCGTGGTGCTCACCGCGACCGGGGAGGCGCCGGCCGAGGGGGTGAGCCTCTCCGTGGCGATCACCACCGACGAGGGGCGCGGCTCCACCATCCGGATCACCGCCACCGGCCTGCGCCAGGGCCTGCGGTACCGGCTGTTCGCGGTGACCCGTGACGGCGTCACCCACGTGGTGCGGGACTGGACCGCCTCGACCGGCCCGCAGGAGGTCACCGGCGAACTGTCGTTGCCGGTTGCGGACCTGGCCTTCGTCACCGTGGGCCTGGTCGACGGCACCGCGATCGTCACCGCCCCGATCTCCCGCTGAGCCCACCCGGGCCACCGACCCGCCCGCCCCTGACCTGCCGGTCCGGGCGGGCGGGTTCGCGGTGGTCAGTACGGGTCGGTGTGCGGGACCTCCTTCGCCCGGTGCGCGCCCGCCTTGCAGCCGGCGAACGGTCCGGCCGGGTTGCGCAGGCTGTTCAGCACCGGCTCCAGGTAGTCGCGGTGCCAGTTGGCCGGGCCGCACAGCCCCGCCTCCGGGCCGGTGAGTTCCTGCCACGCCAACCACAGGCCGTGCAACTGCGCCACCGCCTCGGGGTGTCGCCACCACTGCCCGCACCAGGGCGCGGTCGAGGACGCCTCCCGGGCGTAGATCGGCACGAGCAGCAGCCGGACCCAGTTGCTGAGCAGCTCCAACTCCTCGACGTACTCGTCGTCACGCAGGTAGAGGATGAACGGTGAGGTGGGCGGCCGGTCCTCAGGCGGCGCGTCGTCGGCACGGGTCTGCTCCTGCGGGGTCGTCACCGTCATGGACACTCCTCGTCGGTCTGCCGGTCGGATCGGTTCCGCCGGTCGGTACGGGTCAGTCACCCGACGCTCCGGGGCTGGGCGAGGCGGGGCTGGGCGAGGCGGTCGGCGGGAACGACGGCGGCGGACCGCCGAGCCCCTGGTACTTGGCGAACAGGGACCGGACCTGCGCGAGGTAGAGCTGGGCGGCGTTGGTGGAGGGGACGCCACCGGCCCGGCGTACCTCGTCGATGCCGACGGCGTACGCGGCGAGCGTCAGGTCGAGCACCTCGCCGATCGCCTCGCCGTCGTCGAGCAGGGCCTGGGCCTGCCGGGCCAGGGCGCAGACGTGTTTGGCCTGGGCGGCGATCGAGTCCTCCTCGTCGACCGCGTCGGTGTCGCCGTCGTCGTCGGTGTCCTCGCCGTACTGCGTGAAGACCGCGGGTGGCAGCTGGGAGATGCCCTTCTCCCCGTTCGGGCCGACCTTCGCCGGGTCCCACCCGGAGGCCACCTCGATCTGCGCGGCGATCACCACGGGGCCGATCTGGGTGCAGGTCTTCCCGGCGTCCTCGATGCTGTCCGCCAGCCCCTCGGGCACCTGGTCGGGGTCGAGCGTGCCCTTGCCGTCGCCCTGCGCGGCGGCCAGCGAGTCGTCGGCGGCGCTGACCGGGTCGGCCGACCCACCGCCGCCACCGAAGAACAGGATCAGCGCGACGAGCGGGGCCAGCAGCACGCCCAGCGCGCCGATCACGAAGACGGCGGCGGCCCCGACCACCCCGGCCACCGGGGTCGCCAGGCAGCTCAGCCCGGCCGCGACGGCCGCGCCGATCAGCGCCGCGCTGCTCCGGTTCGACCCTTGCGTCGGCTCCGCGCCGTCGTTGTCGGACGCTGCCATGTCGCCTCCCAGGCTGGTCACCACCGCGGTGGAAAAAAGTTCGTCCCCGGCGTGAACCGGGTGGCGGGGCCCGTCGTAGTGGCGTCCGTCGACCGCCCGGCCCGCCGTACTGACGGGTCCGGACCCGGGGTGGTTCAACCGGGACGTCGACGAAGTGGAGCGACATTCGACAGGAGGTGGGTGCCATGGGGTCCGCGACGATGACCGACCCGGCACCGCGGATGCCACCGGGGCCGCCGTCCGTCCGGACCGGTCCCGGGGCGGCGGTGTCCCGGCGGTCCCTGTCCGAGACGGGGCTGGGCTGGATCGCGGCGCACGGCGGCGCCGGCACGACCACGCTGACCCGGCTCTTCGGCGGCGTCGACCTCGGCTGCCGGTGGCCGGACCCCGCGCGGGCGGAACCGGCCACGGTGATGCTGGTCGGCCGGACCAACGCCGAGGGGATGCGGGCGGTCTCCCGGGCGCTCAACGCGCTGCGGGAGGGGCGTCACCCGCCCGGCATGCGGCTGGTCGGCCTGGCGCTGCTGGCCGACGCCCCGGGCCGGCTGCCGCCGGCACTGACCCGCCGCATCCGGGTGCTGCGGTCGGTCGCGCCGGTGCACCGGGTGCCGTGGATTCCGGCCTGGCGGCTGGGACAGCAGCCCGCCCGGATGCCCAAGGCCCTGGACCGGCTGCGGGCGGCGACCGGGCTGGCCGGCGAGGGGATGACCCGGTGACCTCCGGGTACGGGATCGTCGCCGCGTTCCTGGCGCGTGGTCCGGCGGCGGCGCCCTCCCCGCTGCCGGCCTTCCAGCCCCCGCCGCCGTACGACCCGGCCGGTGGCGCGGCCGACGACCTGCTGAACCTGCTCGCCTGGGGGGTCAGCGCGGCGGGCGTCGCCGGGCTGCTCATCCTCGGCATCTCGATGGCCATCCAACTCAACCGGGGTGTGCCCGGGGAAATGAGCGACCACTTCCGCGGGGCGGTGTTCGTCGCGATGGGCTGCGCGCTCGGCGCGACCGCCGGACCGCTCGTCACGTTCTTCGGCGACCTCGGACTCTGAGCCGGACCGTCGCCGGCCGGACAGCGCACCCCGCACTGCCCGGCCCTGTTCCACCCCCCCGGTCACCGCCGGAGCGTCGTCTACGCCTCCGGTGATGCCACCTGCCCTGAAGGAGCTGTTCCGATGACGTTCACGAGCCTGTCCCAGTACGCGGCGGCCTACCTGTTCGCCCGCCTCCCGATGGCCCCCGACCCGGGACCCGGTGGCGGGATCAACCCGACCCCCAACGCGCCGGGACAGCTGAACACCCTGGTGAACAAGCTGCTGGGCCTGATCGCCTGGGCGGGCACCGCAGCCGGGGTGGCCGGGGTGCTGATCACCGGCACGATGATGGCGATCTCGGTGAAGCGGGGTGAGAGTTCCGAACACATGTCCCGCCTGGGCCTGGTGCTCGGTGGCTGCATCCTGGTCGCCGTCGCGGGTCCGTTGGCCAACTTCTTCCTCGGCGGCGCCGGCACCACCGCCGGCCAGCCGCAGTGACCGGCGGGCGAGGCCGGTCTCCGGCGGACCCGCCGTTCTGGGCCGAGCGCGGCTGGCTGCTGTCCGTCGCGTTCCTCGCCGGCATGGCGTTGCTGGCGGCGGGGGTCTGGGTGTCCGGGGCGACCCGGCAGACGTCCGTCGACCCGGTGGCCCGCGCCGCCGCCGAGGCGCAGGTGGCGCAGTGTCCACCCCGACCGGTGGTGACGGCGGGCCCGGCGGTGCCGCCGGAGGACGTGGCGTGGCGGACCCTCGACGGCGGCGACCGGGTGCCGGTCTCCGCGACGCAGGGGCCGTCGCGCACCGCCGACGGGGTGCTGGGCTGCTTCGCGCACACCCCGATCGGTGCGGTGCTGGCGGCACATGCCGTGCCCACCCAGCTGGCCGGGCCCGCCTGGCGGACGGTGGCCGACCGGCAGGTGCTGCCGGGGCCGGGCCGTGACGTGCTGGTGGCCCGGCTGGAGGCCGCCGCCGGGGTGGTCACCAGCCGGGGCGGCGGCAGCTATGCGGGCTTCGCCCTGTCCCGGTACGCGGCCGACGCCGCCCGGGTGCAGTTGCTGGTCAAGACCGGTGCCGGGGGCTACGTGGCGACCCTGGTCGAGCTGCGCTGGGACGCCGGCGACTGGAAGGTGACGCCGTCGCGGGCCGGCGTGGTGCACGCCTCGCTCGGCACGGTCACCGGCAGCGCCGGCTACACCCTCTGGAGGAAGTAGATGGGCGGGTGTTCACCTCCCAGTCCGCTGGACATCATCACCGGCTTCTTCTCGTTCCTCGGTGACCCGATCGGCACCCTGGTCCGGATGATCGCCAACCTGATGCTGGCCGCCGCGATCTCGATCTTCGCCGAGCTGAGCGCCTCGGTGCCGACGCTGGGCACCACGACCGAGGGCGGGCCGGACGACGTACCGAGCCTGATCAGCGACCAGATCGAGTGGGTCGTGACCTATCTGGCGATCGGGTCGGTGCTGTTCGCCGCCGCCCGGATGGCGATGGAACGCAAGGGCACCGCCGGACGGACCGCGTTGCAGGGCTTCCTGCGGGTCATCCTGGTCGCCGGGGCCGGCTCGTGGGTGGTGGGCCGGGCGGCCAGCCTCTCCGACGGCTTCTCCGACCACCTGCTCAAGTCGGCGGCCATGCAGGTGATCATGGGTGTGCCGTGTGTGGACAACGGCTCGTCCATCGAGTCGTTCCTGCTGCTGGTGCTGGCCTTCCTGCTGCTGATCGCCGCCATCGTGCACGTGCTGATGCTCTACCTGCGGCTGGGCGTGATGACCATCATGCTCGGCACGCTGCCGCTGGCCGCCGCCGCGTCGATGACGAACTGGGGCGCCGGCTGGTGGCGCAAGCACATCGGCTGGACGGTGGCCTGGCTGCTCTACAAGCCCGCCGTCGGTCTGATCATGTTCTCCGGCGCGGAGATGCTCGCCGTCGGCAGCCGGACCCAGAACTCCTCGCACATCCGCATCGCCGGCATCGGCGTCCTGCTGCTGTCGGCGATCGCCCTGCCGGCGCTGCTCAAGATCGTGGTGCCGGCCACGGCGGCGCTGGGCACCGGTGATCCGACCGGCACCGCCGTCTCGGCCGCGGGCGGCATGGTCGCCTCCGGCGCGAAACGGGTCGCCGGGTCCGCCCTGTCCTCGGGCGGCGGAGGTGGTGGCGCGCCGTCCGGCGCACGCGGGCCGCAGGGCAGCCGGGGCGACACCGGCCGGCAGGGACCGTCCGGCAGCGAGGGCCGGTCCGGTCGTAACGCGGGCAGCTCCGCCGGTGGCACGGCGGCGGCGGGTTCCGCCGCCCGGTTGGCCGGGCCGGTCGGGGCGGCGATCGACGGGGCGCACCGGGCGGCCCGGACCGGCCGGAACATGGTGGCCGGCACCGTGTCGGGCGCGGACGGCGACGCCGGCCACAACTGACAGCGCGGACCGCCGCCGACCGGACGATCCGGCCGGGTGGTGGTCTGGTGAGACGAGGGAGAGGCAATGTCGACGGAAGCCGTCATCGAACCGACGTACGGCAACTGGCGTCGGCCGCGCCGGGCCGGGCTGGGCCCGCTCGGCCTGGTCGGCACGGTCGGGGTGTTCGGCGGGCTGGTGCTGGTGCTGCTGGCCTCGCTGGCGTCGCTACAGGCGGCGTTCGTGGTCGGCGTGCCGCTGGTGGTGGCGCTGCTGCCGATGGCCGTACGCACCCAGGACGGCCGCAACATGTACCAGCTCCTGACGTTGCGGATCGGCTGGTCGCGTCGGGTGTCCCGGCGGGAGCACCTGTACGTCTCCGGGCCGCTCTCGGCCCGGCCGGGTGGCCGGTTCCCGCCGCCCGGCCTGCTCAGCGGGGTGCTCGCCCGGGAGGGCCGGGACGCCTACGACAGGCCGTTCGGGGTGCTGCACCACAAGAGCCGCAACCTCTACACGATCGTGCTGCGGTGCGAGCCCGACGGCGGGTCGCTGGTCGACCCGGAGCAGGTCGACACGTGGGTGTCGCTGTGGGGGGAGTGGCTGTCCCGGCTCGCCCACGAGCCGGGGCTGCGCGGGGCGGCGGTGGTGGTGGAGACCGCACCGGACCCGGGCACCCGGCTCGCGGCGGAGGTGCTGCCCCGGCTGGACGCCGCCGCTCCCGCCGCCGCCCGTGCGGTGCTGGAGGAGGTGGTCGACGACTACCCGTCGGCGTCGTCGGAGATGAATTCGTACATCACCCTCACCTACGCCCCGGTGGGTGGGGCGCGGCGGGATCCGGAGGACGTGGTCGCCGACCTGGCCATCCGGGTGCCGAGCCTGCTGACCGGGCTGATCGGGGCCGGTGGGGGCGTCGCCGAGCCGCTGTCGGCCGAGCAGATCGCCGAGGTGGTCCGGGTGGCGTACGACCCGGCCTGCGCCGCCGAGGTGCTCAGTGTCCGTGCCGAGCACGGGCAGACCGGGCTGGAGTGGGCCGACTGCGGGCCGGTCGCCGCGGTCGAGTCGGTGGACGCCTACCAGCACGACTCGGGGGTCTCCCGGACCTGGCTGCTCACCCTGGCGCCCCGGGGCACGGTGCGCTCCAGTGTGCTGCGCACCATGCTCGACGCCTCCGCCGGCACCCGCCGCAAACGGGTGGCGTTGCTGTACCGGCCGATCGACCCGGCGACCTCGGCCCGGATCGTCGAGGCCGACCGGCGTACGGCGCAGTTCATGGCCACCTCCGGGCGGGGAATGGTGCAGGCGCGGGCCGCCGCCGAGGTCCGCGCCGCCGAGCAGGCCGCCGCCGAGGAGGCCACCGGGGCGGGGCTGGTGGAGTTCTCGCTGATGCTGACCGTCACCGTCGACGACCGGTCCCAGCTCGACGACGCGTCGGTGCTGGTCCGCAACATGACCGGGGCGACCCGGATCGCGATGCGGCCGGCCCACCGGATGCAGGCGGCGGCGTTCACCTGCACCCTGCCGGCCGGAATCCTTCCGTGGGAGCAGACCGTGCTGCCACACGAACTCCAGGAGGCGATGTGAGCGGCGCACCTGCCGTCCGCGCGGACGGGCTCGGGGCGGGCTGGCCGGCCGGGACCTCGGGGGCGCGGACCGCGCTGACCGGGCTGGCCGGCGACCCGGACGACGGGGCCCCCGTACCGCCGAAGAACACCAGGCCGCCCCGGCCCCGCCGGGAGCTGCCCGCCTCGGCGCGGGGCTGGGAGGGGCCCGGCGGGGGCCGGGTCGGCTACCTGGACGCGCCCACCATGTGGCGGGCCACCACCGTGCAGGCGTGCGGGCTGTGGCCGTTCTCGGCCGGCTCGGGGGCGCCGATGTCCGGGGTGCCGCTGGGCCAGCACCTCTACACCGGCGCCACGGTCTGCGGTGATCCGATCTCCTGGTTCACCCGGGCCCGCTACATCTCCAACCCGTCGCTGTTCATGCTGGGCATGCCCGGTCTGGGCAAGTCGACCCTGATCAACCGGATGGCGGTGGGCCTGGCCGCGACCGGCGTGGTGCCACTGGTGCTCGGCGACCTCAAGCCGGACTACGCGGACACGGTGCGCGCCCTCGGCGGTCAGGTGATCCCGATCGGGCGCGGCGTCGGCGGGATCAACGTGCTGGACCCGGGGGCGATGGGGCTGGCCGCCGAGCGGATCGGCGGCCGGGCCGGCCGGGCGCTGGCCGCCGAGACGCACGGCCGGGTGCTGAACATGGTCGCGGCGCTGCTGACCATCGTGCGCGGCCGGGCCCTGGACGACCACGAACAGTCGGTGCTCTCGGCCTGCCTGCGGCACCTGCGCGAACGCACGCCGCAGGGCCGGGCGCCGCTGCTGCCGGACCTGCTGCGGGTGTTGGAGGAGGGACCCGACCGGGTCCGCGCGGTGACCCTGGACCGGGGTCAGGAGAGCCGCTACCGCGACGCGGTGGACCCGCTGCACCGGTCGCTGCTGGGCATCCTCGACGGGGCGTTGGGCGACACCTTCGGTTCGACCACCTCCACCCGGATCGACCCGGACGCCCCGGCGGTCTGCATCGACATCTCCCGCATCGGCGAGTCCGACACCCAGCTCACCGCGGCGGCGATGCTGGCCGCCTGGTCCGAGGGCCTGGGCACGGTCGCCGCCTCGCACGCCCTCGCTGACGCCGGCCTGGCTCCGCGCCGCTGGTTCTTCACCATCCTGGACGAGCTGTGGCGACCGCTACGGGCCGCCTCCGGCATCGTCGACCGGATCGACGCGCTGACCCGGCTCAACCGGTCGCTCGGCCTCGGCGACGCCAAGATCACCCACACCCTCAAGGACGCCGAGGCGCTGGGGTCCGACGCCGACCGGGCCAAGGCGCGCGGTTTCGTGGAGCGGGCCGGGATCGTGGCCTGCGCCGGGCTGCCGGCGGCCGAGATGACCGACCTGGGCCGGGTGATCGGCCTGTCCAAGCGGGAGATCGAGCTGGTCTCGTCCTGGTCGTCGCCGCCGGGTTGGGCGAGCACCGGCAGCAACGAGGAACCACCCGGCCGGGGCCGGTTCCTGATCAAGGTGGGTGGCCGGCCCGGCATCCCGATCCGGGTGTCCATCACCGACACCGAGCGCCGGCTGCACGACACCAACCAACGCTGGGTGCAGAACGGGTACGCCGCCCAGCAGGCCGCCGAGCGGGCGGCGGCCCGGCAGGCGGTCTTCGAGGCCGAGGCGGAACTGGGCAACCTGGCCACCCGGCCGGAGCTGGCCCACCTCGCCGACGAGGCCCTCGCGGGCGATCCGGGGTGGCGGGCATGAGCCGGATGTCGTCGGGCGCGCCCCGGGGGGCCGACCTGTTCTTCTGGGCGTTCTGCCTGGTGGTCCTCGCCAACGCGGCGTTGTTCACGGTCGCCTGGCTGGGCGGCACCCTGGGCGCCGCGGTGACCGGGCACGGCTGGCACCCGCCGCCGTTCACCCTCGGCGCGTACCTGGCGTTGATCTCCGGTGACATCGGCACGCTCTGGCCCGGCGCGTCGCCGTACCCGGTCTACGCCGGAATGCTGGTGGTGGCGCTGCTGCTGGTGGTGCCGGCGGTGCTCGCCGGACGCCGGCTGCTGGACCTGCGCGGGCGCGGGGTCGGACTGGCCCGGGTACGTGACCTGGCCCCGCTGGCCCCCGCCGGGATCGCCGCCCGCGCCCGGGAACTGCGTCCCTCGCTGGCCGGGGTACGGCAGCTCAGCCCGGACGACACCGGCAACCTGCTCGGCGACCTCGCGCCGAACGGCCCGGAGCTGCGCTCCTCCTTCGAGGACGTGGAGCTGGACCTGATGGCCCCCCGGGCCGGCAAGTCCACCGGCATCGCGGTGCCCCGGGTGCTGCGGGCCCGGGGCGCGGTGCTGCTCACCTCCAACAAGTCCGACGTGTACGCGGTGACCCGCGCCGAACGGGAACGCGTCGGTACGGTGTGGACGTTCGACCCGCAGGGCATCGCCCACGTGCCCCGGCGGATGTGGTGGGACATCCTCGCCGACTGCACGAGCATCGAGGGGGCCCGCCGACTGGCCGGGCACTTCGTAGCGTCGGTCAACGACGACACCGCCAAGAAGGACTTCTGGATCTCGGCGGCGCAGAACACCCTGACCGCGCTCTTCCTGGCCGCCGCCCGGGGGCGGGTACCCGTCGCCGAGCTGCTCGGCTGGCTGGCCGACCCGGCCGACCGCACCCCGATCGACCTGCTGCGCGACGCCGGGCTGCCGGCGATGGCCGAGCAGCTCCAGGGCACCGTACGCGGGGCGGTGGAGACCCGCGACGGCATCTACGAGACGGCCCGGCAGTGCGTGGCGTGCCTGCTCGACCCGGAGATCCTGGCCTGGGTGTCCCCGGACCCGTACCTGCCGCAGTTCCGCCCGGAGCAGCATGTGCTCGGCCGGGACACCCTCTTCCTGCTGTCCAAGGACGGTGGCGGTTCGGCGGCCGGGGTGATCGCCGGCCTCGCCGACGCGACGCTGCGGGCGGGGGTGGTGGCCGCCGAACGGATGGGCGGCCGGCTCGACCCGCCGATGACGGCGGTGCTGGACGAGGCGGCGAACGTGTGCCGGATCTCCGACCTGCCCGACCTCTACTCGCACCTGGGATCGCGGGGGATCAACGTGGTCACCCTGTTGCAGAGCTACCGGCAGGGGTCCCGGGTCTGGGGGGAGGCCGGGATGGACGCGCTGTGGGGCGCGGCCACCATCAAGCTGCTCGGTGCGGGCCTCGACGACGCCGACTTCGTGGAGAAGGTGTCCAAGCTGGTCGGGCAGCACGACGTGAGCACGGTCAGCGTCTCGCGCAGCCGGGACGGCTCGTCGCGGTCCACCTCGTACCGGCAGGAGCACGTGCTGCCGCCGGACCGGATCCGGGCCCTGCCGAAGGGGACCGCACTGTTGCTCGCCACCGGCATCCGGCCCGCCGTGATCACGCTGCGGCCCTGGTACAAGGAGCCGGACGCGGCGCGGATCTCGGCGCAGGCCCGGCAGGAGGTGGCGGCGATCACCGAGCGGGCCGCCGGCAAGGCCACCGCGACGCCGTGGCAGGCGAACCGGTGAGAAACCCCCGCCGCCGGCTGAACCGGCCCGCCGGGCCGGTCGTAAAGAGCGTGTCAACCGCTGGTCGAGCATCAAGGAGCCCAGGTGTCCTCACCCCATCAGCCGCCACCGGGCGGGACCGGAAGTCCCACCGGCAGCGAGAACTACAGCGTCCACTACCCGCCCACCGAGAGCGAGTACGGGCAGATCAGTTACTCGCCGAGCGTCTACAGCCAGGCCAGTAACCCGCAGGTCAGCTACACCCCCAGCAACTACAGCCAGGACGCCCCGAGCAGCTCGTCCGTGGCGTCGGGCTACGGCCAGTACGGCGCGGCCGACTACCAGGACCTGGTGGTCCAGCCGTACGGCTCGTCGAACTCCTCCGGCCGCAGCAGCCCCGGCCCGGGCGACTCGATCAGCGTCGAGTGGAACGAGGGGGAGACCAGTGAGCATTCCCTGGACAGCCGCAACCGGGTGATGACCTGGGCGCAGCAGGCGGGGAAGTGGGTCTACGAGAACGACGAGAAGATCGTCAACTTCGTGTCGATGGTCGCGTCGCCCGGGGTGCAGGGTGCCGCCGGGCTGCGGGGCAACGCGGTGGCCAACAGTGTGGGCCTGGCCCTGGCCGCCGGCCCCGGCATGTACGTGGTGGGCAAGGAGGTGATCAACTCGCTGCGCAACGGCCAACAGGGTGACCTGGTCCGGGCCGCCTACGGCGCGGTGGCCGCAGCCGGCGCGATCACCTGGGGGGTCGGCTACGCGCCGGGCCAGGACACCACGGCCGGCAACGCCGGGGCCATCGTGCACGGTGTGGGCTCCGGGTTCATGGTCACCCGGGGTCCCCGGGAACAGCCGAGGCGCTCCCACCAGGACACGGAGTCCCGCGGGGAGATCGCCGACACCGCCAGCTCGCACCACAGGAGCGGGGCCACCTCCCGTAACCACACCTCGCGTAACCACACGTCCCGTAGCCATACCTCCCGAGACCACACGTCCCGCACCACGGGCCGCGACGAGGTCTCGGCCCGGGAGCCGGTGAGCCGGCGCAACGGGGCCGACCGTAACCGTGACCGGGACAACCGCGGGCACCGGCGGGGCGGAACCAGCGGTGGGAGCTGAGCCGTCGTCATGACCGTCGACGTCGGGGTGTCCCGGGTCCCGCACGGGGCCCGGCGGCACCCCGACGTCAGGGCGGCGGGCCAGCTGCGTACCCCGGTCCGCCCGTGCCGGTCGGACCGCCGCCCGTGCCGGCGTGGCCCGGTCTCCCGGGCCACGCCGGCCGCCGCGATCAGCAGGCGGGCAGGGTGAACCGCCAGCGTCGTGCGCGCAGCACGGGTGCGACCCGGTCGACCGCCGCGACGCTCTGGCTGCGGTCGCCGCCGCCGTCGTGCAGCAGCACCACCGCGCCGGGGGTGACCCCGTCGAGCAGCCGGCGGACGAGTTCGTCGGTGCCCGGCGGCTCCCAGTCCCCGACGGCCAGCCGCCACCCGAGCGGTCGCATGCCCAGCGCGGCGGCCACCGCCGGGGTCGCCCCCCAGGCCCCGTAGGGGGCCCGGAAGTACCGGACCTTGGCCGCCGGCACGGCCCGCCGGATGGCCTCGTTGGTCTCCCGCAGGTCCGCCTCGATCCGCTCGGGTGACCAGGCGGACATGTCGTCGTGGTGCATGCTGTGGTTGCCCAGGTGGTGGCCGTCGGCCACGATCCTGCGCACCACCTCGGGGTGGGCCTCGACCTGCCCGCCGCAGAGGAGGAACACGGCCGCGATCCGGTGCCGCCGCAGGACGGTGAGCAGGCGCGGGGTGTCGGTGGGGTTCGGGCCGTCGTCGAAGGTGAGGCTGACCGTCCGTCCGCCGCCCCGGGCCGCGTCGAGGATGTCGGCGACCACCGGCCGGCCTACCGGCGCGGCTTCGGCGTGGCCCGCATCCGCACGTACGGCGGTCCGGCGTAGATCAGGTCGGCCTTCATCAGCTGGTACGACCGCTTGGGCTGGTAGTTCTCGTCGTAGATGGTGGCCAGGCCCTGCGGCGGGTCGTCGAAGGTGCCGGGCACCCAGGAGTGCCGGTCGGTGAAGCCCCAGACGGTGAACGACAGGCAGCGCGGCTCGGCCAGGCAGGCCTGCAACAGCACGTGGAAGTTCGCCGCAGACGCCTGGAGCCGGGGGTTGATCTCCTCCGAGTCGCCGGCCTGGACCCCGTCGGTCAGCCGGCTGCGCACGTCGACCTCGGTGAACGCGGTGGACAGTCCCAGCCCGGCGAACCGGTGCAGCGCGTCGGATACCTGGAGGGTGTCGTAGTTGCCGTACTGGGTGCCCAGGTGGCCCTGGCTGCCGACGCCGTCGATCGGCACGCCCCGGGCCAGCAGGCCCTTGACCATGTCGTAGACGAACTGGGTCTTGTCGTTGGCCGGGTCGCCGGAGCCGAACGCCTCGATGTTGTAGTCGTTGTAGAACAGCAGGGCGGTAGGGTCGGCGGCGCGGGCCCAGCGGAACGCGTCGGCGACGTAGCCGGGGCCGAGGTGTTCGGCCCAGAACCCCTTGTAGTGCAGGGTGGACGGGGTGTCCCAGGGGTCGCTGACGGCCTCGTTGACCACGTCCCACTGCCAGATCTTGCCCCGGTAGCGGCTGGCGACGGTGGTGATGTGCCGGCGCAGGATCGACCGCAGCTCGGTGTTGTCGATGGAGCCGTCGGCCACCCCGTCGGTGAGCCACTTGGGCAGCTGGCTGTGCCAGACCAGCACGTGGCCCCGGACCTTCTGGCCGTTGCGCCGGGCGGTGGCGACGAGTTCGTCGGCCGCCGACCAGTCGTAGCTGCCCCGGGTGGGCTCCAGCGACTCCCACTTCATCACGTTCTCGGCGGTGACCGTGGAGAACTCGTCGCGGACGATCTCCCGGTAGCGGGGCTCGGCGGGGTCGGCGAGGGCGGCCATGTCGACCGCGGTGCCGACGTACAGGCCGTGGCGCTGGCCCAGGGCGCGCAGGCTCTGCGCGGTCGGGTCGTACGGCCGCTGCGCCGTGGCCGGTACGGCGTTCAACACACCGGCGGTCGCGACGGCGACCAGTCCGGCAGCCATCCACCGTCTGAGCATCATCTGCGTTCCTTTCCCGAGGCCCGTCGACGGGTCGACGGCGGCGAGGTGGGGCAGGGGTGCGGTGCGGCCACCGATGCGCGCGGGGGACGGCCGCGCCGGAACCTACCGATAGTTCACTATCGATTTCCGGAAGTCGACTGGAACGTTACGAGCGCAGACCCGCCGGGTCAACCATCGATACTTCCGGAACTCCTGGTCACGCCGCCGACGCCGAGTCGCAACGTTTCGACGGCGACGGGCTCCGGGCACGACCATGACCGGCTCCACCGGAGCCGGTCGTGGTGCGGTCGGTCGTGGTACGCCGGGCGGTCAGTGCTCCCGGTAGGTGGCCCGGTCGAAGTCGGCGTACCCGCCGTCGCCGCCGAGATCCTGGACCCAGAGCCCGAGGAACGCCCCGGTGAACCCCCACGCGGCCGGCTCGCCGTCGATGATCAGGGCGGCGTGCTCGTCGGAGAGGATGGTCGCGTCCAGCTCGACCGGGAGCTGCTGCCAGCCGGCGCCCAGGTCGTAGCCGAAGCGCACCACCGGACCGTCGAACTCGGCGCGCAGGCCGACCCGGGTGACGCCGCCGGTGTTCACGGTCAGCTCCGGGTGGGCGGTGCGCCGGCCGTTGTCGGAGCTGAGCAGCTCCAGCACGGTGCGGCCGTCGTCGGCCCGGGTCAGGTAGAGATGGTGCCAGTTCAGGGTGTTGTAGTACGCGGTGATCCCGGCGAGCTGACGGTGGTCGACCGGGTCGAACTCGACGACGGTCTCCAGGGCGCACCGGGTCGCGCCGACCCGGCGGGCGACCAGGCTGGGGGCCTGCCGCCCCACCGGTGACTGCCCACCGTGGACCCGCAGGTGCGACGGCCGGGCCCGCAGGTCGATCCAGTCCGGGGCGGCCGGCCGGCGCAGCGTCGACCACGCCGGGCCCAGCTCGTCGGTGTCGAAGTCGTCGGTGTCGGGTTCCGCCGGCCACGGGTGTGCCGGCAGGTCGGGGGCGTCGACCTCGTCGGCGGGCACCCCACCGGGGATCCGGGGCCAGCCGCCCGCGGGCCACTCGACCCGCTGGATCGCGGTCTCCCGGCCCAGGACGCAGCTGCCCAGCGGGGAGTAGGGGCGACCGACCAGGTGGGCGAGGTACCACCCGCCGTCGGGGGTGCGGA
Organism: Micromonospora humidisoli; assembly: GCF_016900955.1. Taxonomy (NCBI): domain Bacteria; kingdom Bacillati; phylum Actinomycetota; class Actinomycetes; order Micromonosporales; family Micromonosporaceae; genus Micromonospora; species Micromonospora humidisoli. The sequence continues at coordinate 508,330 of NZ_JAFEUO010000005.1, read as the reverse complement.
CCAGGCTGCCGTGGCCGGCCTTCTGCAACCGCAGGTCGGGTCGGCCCACCGAGGTCAGCAGCGGGCCGTCCGGGTCCACCTCGTATGGTCCGAGCAGCTCGCGGGAGCGGGCCACGGTGACCTGGTGTTCCCAGCTGGTGCCGCCCTCCGCGGTGATCAGCCAGTACCAGCCGTCGTGGCGGTAGAGGTGCGGACCCTCGGTGACCCCGACCGGGGTGCCGGTGAACAGGATGCGGGGCCGGCCGACGAGGCGGCGCGCGGCCCGGTCGTACTGCTGGATCTCGATGCCGCCGAAGCGGTCCCGGCCGGGCCGCCAGTCGGCGCTCATGGCCAGCAGCCAGGTGGTGCCGTCGTCGTCGTGGAACAGCGCGGCGTCGAAGCCGCGCCCGTGCAGCTTCACCGGGTCCGACCAGGGGCCGGTGATGTCGGGCGCGGTGATCAGGAAGTTCTGCGGATCCCAGTAGCCGCTGGCGAAGCTGGCCACGTCGCTGTAGACGAGGTGGAACTGCCCGTCGTGGTAGGTCAGGTCGGGTGCCCACACGCCGTTGGAGTCGCCGCAACCGCGCAGGTCGAGCAGGCGGCGGTCGGTGATGATCCCGCCGAGCGGTCGCCAGTGCACCAGGTCGCGCGAGTGGTGCAGGCGGACCCCGGGGTACCACTCGAACGTCGAGGTGGCCAGGTAGTAGTCGTCGCCGACCCGCAGGATCGACGGGTCCGGGTGGAACCCGGCGAGGACGGGATTGCGGATCGACCGGGCAGCGGTCGCCACTTCAGCGGTGTCGGTCGACACGTGCACTCCTCGGGGCAGCTCTCGAAACTTTCGAAATCAGGTCCGTGCTCGGTGAAGCCCTGCACACGCTAGCCGTTTTCGCCGCGATAGGACAGAGGTCTTGACCCGCGTGGAAACAACTCGTAGCGTGCCCGCCATCGATCGGTAATACCGGCGACGCTCTGAAAGTTCCGGAGATACACGTTTCGAATCCCGCCGGCCCGGCCGGCGCCCGAGCACCTCGTGAGTCCCTGAAGGGATGGATCATGACAGCGCACCTCTCCCGCAGATCGCTGCTCGGCCTCGTCGGCGCCGGTGCCGGCGCGTACCTGCTCAGCGGCTGCAGCGACGACGCGTCCGACGACCCGGACGCGCCCCAGACGATCAACTGGTGGCATATCCAGAACACCGAGCCGATGCTGCCGGTCTGGGCGGCCGTGGCCCAGGAGTACCAGGGCGCGCACAGCAACGTGAAGATCGAGATTCAGCCGCTGGAGAACGAGGCGTTCAAGGCCAAGCTGACCACCGCCACCCAGGCCGGCTCCCCGCCGGACCTGTTCCAGTCCTGGGGTGGCGGGGTGCTCAAGCAGCAGGTCGACGCGGGCCTGGTCAAGGACCTCACCGAGACCGTCGCCCCGTGGAAGGACACCCTGCTGCCGCTGTCCCTGGAGCCGTATACGGTGGACGGCAAGATCTACGGGGTGCCGTTCGACATCGGCATGGTCGGCTTCTGGTACAACAAGGACCTCTTCGCCCGGGCGCAGATCACCGCGCCGCCGGCCACCTGGGCCGAGCTGCTCGACGTGGTCCGCAAGCTCAAGGCCGCCGGGATCACCCCCGTGGCGCTGGCCGGCAAGGACAAGTGGCCGGCCCACTACTACTGGGCCTACCTGTCCATGCGCATCGGCGGGCTCGGTGCCCTCCAGCAGGCCGCCAAGGACAAGAACTTCGAGACCCCCGACTTCGCGGCCGCCGGTGAGCGGCTCAAGGAACTGGTCGACCTCCAGCCGTTCCAGAAGGGCTTCCTCGGCGCCGAGTACGGCTCCCCGGACGGCCAGGCGGCCACCATGGGCAACGGGGGCGCCGCGCTGGAGCTGATGGGGCAGTGGGCACCGTCGGTGCAGGCGTCCAGCTCGACCAGCAAGAAGGGGCTCGGCGACAAGCTCGGCTTCTTCCCCTTCCCGGCCGTCGACGGCGGCAAGGGCTCGGCCACCGAGGTCTTCGGCGGTGGCAACGGCTTCGCCGTCGGCAAGGACGCCCCGCCGGCCACCATGGACTTCCTCAAGACGCTGCTCAGCGTCGACGTCCAGCGCCGGAGCGCGAAGACCGGCGCGGTGCTGCCGACGGTCAAGGAAGCCACCGACGCCATCGCCGACCCGAACAACAAGATCGTGGCCGAGAGCCTGGCCGCCGCCACCGGCTTCCAGCTCTACCTCGACCAGGCGTACCCGCCGGCCGTCGGCCAGCAGGTCAACGACAGCGTCGCCGCCCTGGTCGCCGGCAGCAAGTCACCGGCGCAGATCCTCAAGGACATCACCCAGGTGGCGAAGACCCAGTAGTGACGTCCCACCCCCACCGATCACCAGCCGCCGGCGAGAACTGAGTGGAGCAGGCATGACCACGCCATCGATCCTGTCGAACGCGGGACCCGGCGGCCGAGTGACCGAACCGTCGGGGCCGGGGCCGGGCGGCGGACGCCGTACCGGCCGCCGGCCCCGGCCGGGCCGCCGCCGTGCCCTGGCCATCTTCCTCACCCCGTCCCTGCTGCTGTTCCTGCTGCTGGTGCTGGCGCCCATCGTGGTGGCCAGCTACGCCAGCCTCTACAAGTGGAACGGCTTCGGTCTGCCCGAGAACTTCATCGGGCTGGACAACTACACCCGGGCCTTCGCCGATCCGGTGTTCCGGGGCGACCTGTGGCACGGCCTCGTGCTGATCGTGCTCTCCCTGGTGGTCCAGTTGCCGGTCGCGATGGGCCTGGCGATGCTGCTCAACCAGCCGCTGCGGGGACGCGCCGTCTACCGGGTGATCTTCTTCGCCCCCTACGTGCTCTCCGAGGTCACCACCGCTGTCCTGTTCAAGCTGGTGTTCTCGCCCAACCGGGGGTTCGGTGACGCGATCTCCCGGTTCCTGGGGGCCGACGCGGGGGCCGTCTTCGCCGACCCGGACACCGTCCTGTACGCCGTCTTCCTGGTGGTCTCCTGGAAGTACTTCGGCCTCTACATGATCCTCTTCCTGGCCGCCCGGCAGAACATCCCCAAGGAACTCAACGAGGCGGCGGTCACCGACGGGGCCAGCGCGTGGCAGGCGTTCCGGCACGTCACCCTGCCGCTGCTCGGCCCGACCATCCGGATCAGCGTGTTCCTGTCGGTCATCGGCACCATCCAGCTCTTCGACATGGTCTGGGTGCTCACCGGCGGCGGCCCGATCCACGCCTCGGAGACCATGGCCGTGACGATGTTCCAGTACGGCTTCCGCCGCTTCGAGGTCGGCTACGCCAGCGCGATCAGCATCATCATGTTCCTGCTGAGCCTCGTCTTCGCCCTCATCTACCAGCGCATCGTGCTGCGCCGGGACACCGAGGGTGCCCTCACCGTCCAAGGAGACCAGCGATGACCAGCCCGGCGAACCCGGCCCAGCGGGCCCGCCGCCTCCTGCTGCACCTCATCTCCATCGCCGTCGGCGCGCTCATCGTGGTGCCGGTCTGGTTCGGGGTGATCGGCGGGTTCAAGGACAACGGGCAGCTCTCCACCAACCCGCTCGGCCTGCCCGACCCGTGGGCGCCGAGCAACTACCTCGACATCGTCACCGCCGGGGTGTTCTGGCGCAACGTGGGCAACAGCGTCTTCATCGCCGTGGCCAGCACGTTCGTCGTGGTCGCCGCGGCGGCGATGGCCGCGTACGTGTTCGCGCGGTTCGCCTTCCGGGGCCGGGAGTTCCTGGTCACCATCTTCGCGATCGGGCTGATGTTCCCGTTCGCGGTGGCGATCCTGCCGCTGTTCATCCTGTTGCGCGGGATGGGGCTGCTGGACAACCCGCTCGGGGTGATCCTGCCGCAGGCGGCGTTCGGCCTGCCCATCACCATCATCATCCTGCGGCAGTTCTTCCGGACTATTCCCGGCGAGGTCGAGGAGGCGGCGACCCTGGACGGCTGCGGCCCGTTCGGCTTCTTCTGGCGGGTGCTGCTGCCGATGGCCCGTCCCGCCCTGGCCACCGTGTCGGTGCTGGCCCTGGTGAGCAGTTGGAACAACTTCATGCTGCCGCTGGTGGTGTTCACCGACCAGAGCTGGTGGACCCTTCCCCTCGGCGTCCAGGCGTTCCAGGGGCAGTACTCCGACGACACCGCGAAGGTGCTCGCCTACGTCGTGCTGTCGATGATCCCGGCGCTGGGCTTCTACGCCATCGCCGAACGTCAGCTCATCGGTGGGCTCTCCGGCAGCGTGAAGGGGTGACCCGGACCTGCTGCGATAGCCTTCTGCGACTGTAGTTCCCCGACCGAAAGGGCGACCGTGGGCTCCGAGAACGGCAGGAACGTCACCATCGCGATGATCGCGCGGTTGGCGGGCGTCTCCGTGCCCACGGTCTCCCGGGTGATCAACGGTCGGTCCGACGTCGCCCCGCAGACCCGGGAACGGGTGGAGGAACTGCTCACCCGGCACGGCTACCGTCCCCGCTCGGCGGCGCGACGCACCCAGTCCGCCCTGATCGACCTGGTCTTCAACGACCTGGACAGCCCGTGGGCCGTGGAGATCATCCGTGGGGTGGAGGACGTCGCGCAGGCCAGCGGGGCCGGCACCGTCGTGTCGGCCATCCACCGGCGCACCTCGTCGGCCAAGCAGTGGCTGGACAACATGCGCACCCGCTCCACCGAGGGGGTCATCTTCGTGACCTCGATGGTGGAGCCGCCGTTGCAGGCGGAGTTGCGCCGGCTACGGCTGCCGGTGGTCATCGTCGACCCCGCCGGGGTGGCCCCCCAGGAGGCCCCCACCATCGGCGCCACCAACTGGGCGGGCAGCCTGCGCGCCAACCAGTACCTGCTCGGCCTCGGCCATCGGCGGATCGGCTTCATCGCCGGCCCGCCGCAGCTGATGTGCAGCCGGGCCCGGATGGACGGCTACCGGGCCGCGCTCGACGCCGCCGGCCTCGCCATCGACGACCGGCTGGTGCGGCCCGGGAACTTCTACCACGAGTCTGGCTACACCGCCGGCATGCACCTGTTGGGTCTGCCCGAACCGCCCACCGCGATCTTCGCCTCCAGCGACCAGATGGCGCTCGGCGTCTACGAGGCGGTCCGCAAGCGTGGCCTGCGGGTGCCCGACGACGTCAGCGTGGTCGGCTTCGACGACCTGCCGGAGGTCCGCTGGTGTTCGCCGCCGCTGACCACGATCCGTCAACCGCTTGCCGAGATGGGCATGCTGGCCGCCCGTACCGTGCTGCGGCTGGCCCGGGGCGAGACGATCGAGAGTCCGCGGATCGAACTCGCCACCGATCTGGTCGTCCGCGACAGCGCCGCCCCGCCGCGTAACCGCTGATCCGACCCGTTCTGGGCGATCGGTCGGACGGCGGCGCGTCACGCCCGTCCGGCTGGCACGCCGGCCGGCCGGACGGGCATTGCATCGACAGTCATCGAATGCCAGACTGTTCTGACGTCGTCACGCTCGGGAGCCAGCGTGACCACTCGTGCGTCGATCCGTCGGACACGCGGGGCGACCGCGCCACCCCGCGCCGGGCAGTCCGCGACGGTGACCACCGGCCGGTCGCCCCGCCCGTGTCGTCCGGCACCACCCGGTCCACGGCCGCCGTCGGTCGCGCAGAGATCACCCACCCCTCACCGCCCGGCACCCCAGGCCCGTCCCGGCCGCCGGTGCCCCCGCAACCCTCTCGGAGGTACGGATGCTCCGCACGCTCGGCGTGGTGCTGGCGACCACGACCCTGACCCTGGCCGGTTGGGCCGGCACGCTCACCGGCGCCCAGGCCCAGCCGGCGCTCTCGGCCACCCCCCTTCCCACCCCCACCTACGCCTGCCCCCCGGCGCTGCCGGTCTCCGGGCAGTTCGTGTCGGCCAGCGCCACGAGCATCACCGTCCGGTACTCGATGATCATGACCCCGCCGTGCGGCTACAACCCGCCGATGACCCTGGTCCTCTTCGCCAGCCGGGAGGACGCGACGGCGTGGCTGAACCCGGTGGCCTCGGCGGTGTCCGGCCCGGAACGGCAGGGGGACATCACGGTCACCGGGCTGACCCCGGACAGCGACTACTGGTACCGGTTCAGCGCCGGGGAGAAGCACGACCCGTACGTGCTCAACGGGCCGGTCCGGACGCTGCCGGCCGGGTCGGCGTCGTGTCGGGCGACGATCACCATCGACAACCGTTGGACCGGCGGGTACGCGGCCACGGTCACCGTACGCAACACCGCCGAGGAGACGCTCAACGGCTGGCAGGTCACCTGGCGGTGGTTGGGCGACGAGCGCATCTCGGCCCTCTGGAACGGCGTGCTCACCATCTCCGGTGCCGACGTCACGGTGCGCAACGCCTCGTGGAACGGGACGCTGGCCCCGGGTGGCAGCACGACCTTCGGCATGCTCGTCTGGACCAACGCGCCGGGCCCGCTGACGCTGAACTGCGGCCGGTGACCGTCGGCCGGCGGGTGACGGTCGTGTCGGCGCGCGGGCACACCACACGGCACTGAGGCGCACACCGGTGTGCCGCCACCCACCCGGTTGGCGGCACACCGTCGGTCCGGCCCGCCACCCATCGACCCGTCAGGCGGTCAGCGACTGCCTGATCCGCGCGTACTCGGCGGCCATCTCCGGCGTGGCCAGGAAGTCGTCGAGCGCGGCCGAGACCCGGTAGTCGACCTCCTCGACCGAGCGCAGGGCGAGTTCGTGCAGCTCGCCGCGCCGGTGCTCCTCCAGGTAGCTGGTCCAGTGTTCGAGGGCCGACAGGGCGATCAACAGGCCGGGATCCATGTCGCCGTCGGCGAGGATGCCCTCGTCGATGCGGTCGAGGTGGGCGCGCAGCTCGCTCGCGTCGGCCGTGGTGATCCGCTCCCGCGCGGCGGTCAGCGCCGCCCAGGCGTCCTCGTCGAGGTCGTCGGTACCGGCCTCGTCGATCAGGTCGGCCTCCAGTAGGCGGGTGACGGTCGCCAGCCCGAAGGCGTGCAGGGCGTCCTCGTCGGCCGCGTCGACCAGCTCACGGATGGCCGCTTCGCACTCGTCGTATCGCACCGCGCCAGGGTAGTGCCCGGTCGGCGGGCCACCGACGGTGGCCCGCCGACCGTCCGGCCTACGGCCGCCAGCGGATGTTCGGGTTCACCTGGCCGGTCCAGTTGAAGATGGCCATGTTGTCCCACTGGTTGCCGGTGCCGTTGATGTTCGCCGGGTCCCAGCCGTTGCCGGGCACCGCGTACCAGGTCGGTTCCCAGTAGAAGACGCCGATCGCGCCGGCGTTGCGGGCGGTGTCCTGCACCCAGGAGAACTCGGTGGCCTGGCCGGTCCAGCTCGCCTGGTGCCCCGCGCAGGGTTCGGTGCCGTTGATCGCGTTGGCCTCGTAGTCGGCGTTCGCGGCGGTGAACGGGTACGCCGTCTCGGTGAGCACCACCGGTTTGCCGTACCGGGTGCGGACGTCGGTGATGACGTTGTAGAGGTTGGCCAGCGTGCCGTGCCACATGCAGTAGTACGACAGGGCGGTCAGGTCCCACTGCACGCCCTTGGCCCGGATGCCGTCGTAGAACCAGCGGGCGTGGTCCATGCTGTCCGCGTTGGCGGTGTGGATGATCACCTGGGTGCCGCCGTTGCACGCCTTGGTGGCCTGGTAACCGGCCTTGAGCAGCAGGCTGAGGTTGGTGAAGTCGTTGTTGACGACCTTGCCGTCGTTCCACAGCATGCCGACGTTGATCTCGTTGCCGATCTGCACGCTGTCCGGGGTGGTGCCCTGGTTGCGCAGGCTGGTGCACACGTCGTAGGTGTAGTCGTAGACGTCGGTCTGGAGCTGGCCGATGCCGTGGTTGGCCCAGGCGGCCGGCTTGTACTGCTTGCCCGGGTCGGCCCAGGTGTCGGAGTAGTGGAAGTCGATCATCAGCTTGAGGCCCTTGGCCTTGACCGTCCTCGCGTACGCCAGCACCTTGGCCTTGTTGTTCCAGCCGCTGGCCGGGTTGTTCCAGACCCGCAGCCGGACGTAGTTGACGCCGACGCCCTTGAGGATGTCGAGCGGGTCGCGGGCGGTGCCGGCCGCGTCGTAGTACCGCGCGCCGAGGTCCAGGCTGCGCTGCACGGAGGAGACGTCCGCGCCGAGCATGGTCAGCGTGTTCGCGGCCGACGCCGGCGTCGGCGGGCCGAGCAGGGCGGCGGGCAGGGCGACCGCCGCGAGGAACGCGACGGCCCAGGCCCGCAGGCGGGATCGGTACGGAGTCATCCGGACCTCCTCGGTGGTGGGGTGGTGGGGGAGCTGCCGGCGTCGGGACGGCGACACCAATAGATGAACATGACTATAGCGGGGTGGGTTCGGGTCGCCGACGCGTGAGCGGGCCACCCGGGAAACCCCGGATGGCCCGCCCGTGTCGCCGATACGTCAGAGGTTCAGGCTCCAACTGTTGAGGTAGCCGGTGTCCAGGCTCGCCGCGTCCTGCACCCGCAGCCGCCAGGTGCCGTTCGCCGTCTCCGAGGAGAGGTTCACGGTGTACGTCTGGTCGATGTTGTCGGTGCTGCCCCCGGAGCGGTTCTGCAGCGTGTACACGCTGCCGTCCGGCGCGATCAGGCTGACCACGAGGTCACCGATGTAGGTGTGCACGATGTGCACCTCGACCTTGCTCGCGGTCGACGGGGTCGCCGCGCAACCGCTGATCACGATGGTGCTCTGCACCGTCGAGTTGTCGGCGATCGGCACGTCGGTGCCGTTGCTGCCGGAGCAGCCCGGCAGCCCGTTCACCGTCACGTTCAGCGTGGTCGTGCGGGCCACCGAGGGGGCGGTGCCCACCACCGTGATCGGCACCGTGCCGCTGCCGGCGGTGGCGGCGGCGGTGACCGTGACGGTGGTCGACCCGCCGGCGGTGACCGAGGCGGGGGAGAACGACACGCTCACCCCGGCCGGCAGCGGGCCGGTCGAGAAGGTGACCGTCTCGGCGGTGCCCCGGATGACCGTGGTGCTGACGGTGGCGGAGCCCGAGGTGCCCGGGTCGAGGGTCAGCGTCGTCGGGGAGACCGCGACGGTGAAGTCGTTGGCGGCGCACGACTCGGTGCCGGTGACGTTCACCGCGGTCCAGGCGGCCATCACGGCCTTGTACTCGGTGCTGCACAGGCCGTACAGGTCGGTGGCGGCCGACAGGGTGTGGATCCGCGCGGTGTTGGTCGGCTGGGCGGTGTTCACGTAGCGGGTGTTCGACACGAAGTACGCGTCCAGCGCCCGGAACCAGATCTTCTCCGCCTTCTCCCGGCCGATCCCGGTCACCGGCGGGGCCGACCCGCACAGCGGCGAGGTGCCGTACGGGGTGACGCCGGAGCCCTCGGCCAGGTTGAAGAAGAAGTGGTTGGCCACGCCCGAGGAGTAGTGCACGTCAAGGCTGTTGGTGCTGGTCGACCAGCAGCCGTGCGACGAGCCGTCCAGCGTCGGGTTGTACATGTAGCGCAGCGGCGCGCCGGTGCCCCGGATGTCGATCTTCTCGCCGACCTCGTAGTCGCCGGGGTCGACCGGGGTGTTCGCGTAGAACTCCACCATGTTGCCGAAGATGTCGCTGGTGGCCTCGTTCAGGCCGCCGGACTCGCCGGAGTAGGTCAGGCCACCGGGGACCACGTTCTCGGTGACGCCGTGGGACATCTCGTGGCCGGCGACGTCGAGGGCGACCAGCGGCTTGGCGTTGCCCGTGCCGTCGCCGTAGGTCATCTGCGCGCCGTCCCAGAAGGCGTTGACGTACGCGTTGCCGTAGTGCACCCGGCTCGGCACGCCGGTGCCGTTGCCGAAGATGCCGTTGCGCCCGTGCACCTCGGTGAAGTAGTCGAAGGTCGTGGCCGCGCCGAAGTGCGCGTCGACGGCGGCGGACTGCCGGTTCGAGGCCGCGCCGGTGCCCCACACGTTGTCGGCGTCGGTGAAGGTGGTGCAGGTCGACGTGCCGTTGTTCATGTCGCAGGTACGGCCGTTGCCCCGGGTCGGGTCGATCATGCTGTAGGTCGACCCGGACAGGGTGGTGTCGATCGCGACCGGGCCGGCGTAGATGCTGTTGCCGGTGCCGACGACGGACTCGATCTCGTCGTAGGAGCCGATCCGGGCCCCGGTGAGCGCGTCGCTGATCACGTGCAGCTTCGAGGGGGTCTGCCCGTCGGGCGCCCAGCCGGACACCACGGTCTCCCAGGCGAGCCGGCCGGTCCCGCTGCTGGCGTCGACGAACAGCTCCGCCGCGCCGGTGCCGGTGATCCGGCCGGAGAACGCGGTGGTCGCCGCCTTGCTGGCCTTGGCGGCGCTGACCTTCGGGGTGGTGGCGAGGCTCAGCGGCGCGGCCAGGCCGACCGAGCTGCCGGCGTAGTCGCCGTCGGCCCCGGTGCGGATGACGACATCCCCGCCGTAGACGCGGAGCCCGTCGTAGGTGCGGGTGTAGCGGACCGTGCCCCGGCCCTGGGCGTCGCGCCTGCTGCTGTGCACGGCGTAGCGGTCCTTCGCCGACGACCTGACGTCGCGGGAGTGCTCCTTGAGCGCGGTGTCGGCGGCGGCGACCAGCGATGGTCCCGCGGTGGGGGGCGGAGCGGCGGACGCGCCCGTGGTGGTGACCACGAGACCACTGCCGACCAGCATGGTGACGCCGGCCAGCGCTAGGGCTGATCTCAAACTGACCTCCCCGATCCGAGATGCTTTCGCATCTTTCGATGACGCGATCATCGTCGGCTGTGGAGAGTCTGGGAAGACGGTTGTCGATGGATAACCATACCGAGTTGTCCATCTTTCCGAAGTGATGGCCGGCGGGTCACCCCCCGGGGTGTTCCGTCCCGGTTACGGCTGGAACACCCCGGCAACAATCGCCGGATCGGTCAGCGCAGACCGGCGAACAGGTCGTCCTCCGGCAGCGCCGCCCCGGTGGTGTCGCGGACCCGGACGAAGGTCTCCCGGCCCATCAGCTCGACGAACCGGTCCCGGCCCATTCGCAGGAAGAAGATGTTCTCGGTCTGGCTGGCGTGGGCGGCCAGCGCGTCGAACTTCTGGTTGCCGTAGCTGCTGGTGTCCACCCAGGTGGTGATCTCGTCGTCGGGCAGGCCGAGCTGCGGCCCCGGTGCGTCCTGCGCGTCCGGCTCGGCCCACTCGACGCCCAACTCCTTCATCACCCGGCCGAACTCCGCGAACGCCGTGCGCGGCACCGTGGTCCAGTAGACCTTCGCCGGGATGTCGGTCATCTCGACGGCGGCCATGGTGATCCGGTGGGCCTGGATGTGGTCGGGGTGGCCGTAGAAGCCGTTCTCGTCGTAGGTGACCACCACGTCCGGCCGGTACCGGCGGATCAGCTCCGCCAGCCGCTGCGCCGCCTCCGCCACCGGCGTGGTCCAGAACGCGCCGGGCGACTCGTTGTTCGGCCAGCCCATCATCCCGGAGTCGGCGTAGCCGAGCGTCTCCAGGTGACTGACCTTCAACGCCGCGCAGCTGGCCTCCAACTCGGCCTGCCGCATTGCCACCACCGCCGCCGGGTCGTGCCCCGGCTCGCCCGGCTTGACCCCGCCGGGGCCGTCGCCGCAACCACCGTCGGTGCAGGTCACCAACACCGTCGTGATGCCCTCCGCTGCATACCGGGCCAACACGCCACCGGTGCTCGTCGCCTCGTCGTCCGGGTGCGCGTGCACCGCCATCAGGGTCAGACCTCGCTCTACCATGCCCTCACCCTAGGCGGCCCGACCGACGACGGTGCGTACCGGCCCGGTGGGGGAGCCGGGGGTCGGCGTCCGCCGGTCCCGCTGTTCCCGGTCGTGCACCGTCACCCGGACGCGCCACCGGGGCGACGCGCGTGGGGGGCCGCGGCGGATAATGGCTGTCATGACCACCACCCGCACCGTCCCGGGTCTGCCGTTCGCCCTGTCACCCTCGCCCGAGGCGGCGTGGACGATCGTCGAGGCCGACGGCGTGGTGACCGGCTCGGCGGCCCCACGCAGCGACATCTTCATCGACCCGGCGGCGGGTGACCCGGTGGTCGGGGCGACCCTCGACGCGGCGACCCTGCTCGGCCTGCCCCCCGACGGTGACTTCCAGTTCAGCGCCCGGGTCACCGTCGACTTCGCGGCCACCTACGACGCCGGGGTGCTGCTGCTCTGGGTCGACGAGCGGCACTGGGGCAAGCTCTGCTTCGAACTCTCTCCCGACGGCGAACCGATGATCGTCTCGGTGGTCGCCCGGGGCGTCGCCGACGACGCCAACGCCTTCGTCGTCGACGCCCGCACGGTCTGGCTGCGGGTGTCCCGGATCGACCACGCGTTCGCGTACCACGCCTCGGTCGACGGGCGGACCTGGCGGATGGTCCGCTACTTCGGCATCGACGGCGCGGCCACCGCCGCCACGATCGGCCTGGAGGCGCAGTCGCCGACCGGCGACGGCTGCCGGGTCGTCTTCGACGACCTCCGCTTCACCCGCGACCGGCTGACCGACCTGCGGAACGGCTCCTGACACCGGCCCCGGTCGCGGCGGGCGGCCGGGGACGTTCGACCCGCACGGCGTCGCCCCGGACGAGTTCGTCGTGCAGGCGTCGGCGGGCGGCGGTGACGGCGCGGCCGGCACGCGCGTCACCCTCGGCGAGACGCTGCCGCAGCAGCCGCAGCGCGGCGGCGCGGTTGAGGCTGAACTGCCGTTCGCTGTCGACCACCACGACGGTGCCGGAAGGGCGGTGGGTCGCCCGCGCCGCCGTGCTGGCCTTGTTCCGGTGCTGACCGCCCGGTCCACCGGTACGGCAGGCGACGACGTACACGTCGGCCTCGACGAATGCGGTGCTCGGGGTGTCCACCCGGCACGGTCGGGCGGTGACGTACCAGTTCTTCCGACCGGTCCCCGGCCGGTACGGGCTGGGCGCCTGCCAGCACAGGGTGCCCGTCCACCCGGCGGCGAACGTCGCCGCGTCGGGCCCGTCGAGCCGGAGCAGGACCGACCGGTAGGTGCCCGGTCGGTCGCCGGCGACGGACTCGACCCGGTGGCTGTCCACCCCGTGCCGGGCGGCGTCGGCCGCCAACCGGCCCAGCAGCCGGGCCACCGCCCACTCGCACTCCTGTGGACCGCGCCCGGCCGACAGGAGCAGGTGGACGCTCACCTACGACCCCGCCGACGCTCGTCCCGGCGGTCCGGCCCGAGGTCGGGCGTCTTGTAGGTGACCAGCGGGACGGTGCTCGCCACCGGGGTGGCCAGGTCGTGCGCGACGAGGTCGGCGATCACCTGCTCGATGCGTTTGTAGGCCGTCGGCGCCTCCTCGAACAGCAGTTGCCGGTCGCCGCACACCACCAGCGAACCCACCGGCGTACGCCGCAACTGCGCGACGGTGTGCTTGGCGCGGCCCCGGCGCAGCGCGTCGGCGCGGGACATCTTCCGCCCCGCGCCGTGCGCCACGGAGTGGTTGGCCGCCGGGCCGGCGTGCCCGGCCACCAGGTACGACGGGGTGCCCCGGGTGCCGGCGACCAGCACGTCCCGGCCGTCGCCCGGGGCCGCCCCCTTGCGGTGCAGGTACTCGCCGTCGCGGACCTCGACCAGGTTGTGGCACTGGTCGACGACCGGCTCGGTGGGTTCGGCCCCTAGGGCGTGGGCGACCCGGGCGGCCAGCACCCGCCGGTTGAGCGCGCCCCAGCGGACCGCCTCGTCGTGCCGCGCCAGGTAGCCGGCCGGGTCGGGGGCCGGCCCCGCGCCGTGGGCCTCGGTGTGCGCCCGCAGGATCCGCTCGCCCAGGCCCCGCGACCCGCTGTGCACGACGAGCACGAGGTCACCGGCGACGAGCCCGAGCCGGTCCGTGTGGTCCGCCGCGAGGACGGTGTCGATCCGGGCCAGTTCGACGAAGTGGTTGCCCCGACCGACCGTGCCGAGCCCTTCGACGTGACCGGCGGGCGGCCCGCCGGGCGCGACGGCCCAGACCGGGTCGTCGGGGTCCGGCGACCGGTCCAGGTCCGGGAACCGGGCGGCGATCCGCTCGGGTACGGCCCGCTTCAGGCCGATCGGGAAGACGGCTATGCCGCACCCGATGTCGGAGCCCACCAGGTGCGGGTAGAGCACGGTCGAGGCCATCGCCGCGCCGATCGGGGCGCCCTTGCCCGGGTGCAGGTCGGGCATGGCGGCGACGTGCCGCATGCCGTCGAGTGCGGCCACCTGGTGGCACTGCCGCACGGCGTCGGACTCGATCCAGCTCTCGGGGGAGGCGAAGACGGTGACGGTGGCCGTGGTCGGGGACGGCGGGGAATGCTGTGCGGACACGAATGCTCGTTTCGGGTGACGGGAACGACGGACGGCACGCGGCGGCACGATGGCAGCCGGCGGCACGATGGCGTGCGGCGGCGCCACGGCGCGGTGGCGCGGCACGGGCGTGCGGGATGCGGGGGTGTCCGTCAGTACGTCATGCCCGTCAGCCTGGCCCACCGGACCGCTTCCGCCAACCGGTTTTCGGCCGGCCGCTCAGCCGACCGGCGTCCCCAGCGGGTCGGCGAGCAGCCGGGTGAAGCCGAGTTCCGCCGCGCCGACCAGGGTGGCGTCGTCGCCGAGGGCGGACACCCGCAACCGAGCCCGGGTACGCGAGACCGGCAGGACGTTGACGGCGATCCGCTCCCGCACGTGCGCCGCCGAGCCCCGGTACACCTCCCGCAGCATCCCGCCGAAGATCACCATGCCGGGGTTGAACAGGTTGATCACGTTCGCCACCCCGATGCCGAGCCAGTCGCCGACGGTCCGCAGCGCCTCCCGGGCCGCCGGATCGCCCCGGTCCGCCGCGTCGACCACCTCGCGGACCGCGTCCCGGCCGATCCGGTCGCCGGGCCGACCGGCGGCGTCGAGCAGCGCCCGCTCGCCGACCTCCGCCTCCAGGCAGCCGCGTGAGCCACACCCGCAGGGTCTGCCGTCGTACGGGTTGACCAGCATGTGACCGACCTCGGAGCCGTACCCGCCGTCGCCGCCGAGCAGCTCGCCGCCCACGATGATCCCGCCGCCGACCCCGACGTCGCCGTGCAGGTAGACCAGGTTGTCCACCCCGACACCCACCCCGCGCCGGTGCTCGGCCACCGCGCCCAGATGGGCCTCGTTGCCGACCAGGACCGGCAGGCCGAGATCGAGCCGGCGGGCCAGCTCCGCGCCGAACGCCTGGTCCACCCAGCCCATGTCCGGCCCGAAGCGCACCATCCCGTCGCCCGGCCGGATCATCCCGCAGTACGACGCGCCGATCCCGACGCAGGCCGCCCCCGACGCCGCCGTGGCGTGCAGCTGCCGGCCGAGGTCGGCCAGCACCCGCACGACGGTGTCCAGGTCGACGCCCGCGCGGGCCCGGCGCGCCTCGCGGCGATCCTGGATCGCCCCGCCCAGCCCCACCCGGGCCGCGACCAGCCGGTCCACCGCGATGTCGAAGGCGATCACGTAGACCCGGTCGGCGGCCGGCCGGACCATCAGGGACGGTCGCCCGGCCCGCCCGGTCAGCTCGGCGGAGTCCTCCCGCACCAGGCCGGCCGCGACCAGTTCCGTGGTGAGCGACAGGACCGTGCTGCGGTTGACGCCCAGCCACTCGGCCAGGCCGGCCCGCGACACCGGGCCACCGAGATGCACCCGCCGCAGCAACGCCCCGAGGCTCCGGCGACGGCTGTCACCCGGCGACTGCCCGTCCACTGTGGGACTTCTCGGCATCACGGCGGGCCCTGTCGATCGGCTGCTGACTACCCGTCGAGCGTAGTTGCCGACCTGCCGTGCGTCACCCCGCGTGCCGGGGCCGGTGACCGTCCCCACCCACCGGTGCGGGTCCCGCAGGATCGCGGTGCCCGCACCGGGCGGCGGGTCAGCCGTCGATCCGGGTGATGTTGCGGATCTTGTTGGCCGCGTCCAGGGCGGCGACCTTGTACGCCTCGGACAGGGTCGGATAGTTGAAGACCGTGTCGATCAGGTAGTCGACCGTGCCACCGCAGCCCATCACGGTCTGCCCGATGTGGACGATCTCGGTCGCGCCGGTGCCGAACACGTGCACCCCGAGCAGCCGGCCGTCCTGCGGGGAGACGAGCAGTTTCAACATGCCGTACGAGTCGCCGACGATCTGCCCCCGGGCCAGCTCGCGGTAGCGGGCGATGCCGACCTCGAACGGGGTGGAGCTGTTGGTCAGCTCCTCCTCGGTCTTGCCGACGAAACTGATCTCCGGAATCGTGTAGATGCCGATCGGCTGCAACTCCTGGAGTTCACGGGCCGGCTCGCCGCAGGCGTGCTGCGCGGCCATCCGGCCCTGCTCCATCGAGGTGGACGCCAACGCCGGGAAGCCGATCACGTCACCCACCGCGTAGATGTGCTCCACGCTGGTGCGGTAGTGCTCGTCCACCGCGATCCGGCCACGCTTGTCGGCCTCCAGGCCCGCCGCGTCCAGGGCCAGGTCGTCGGTCTGCCCCTGCCGACCGGCCGAGTACATCACCGTGTCGGCGACGATCTTCTTGCCGCTCTTGAGGACGCACAGCGCCGCGTTCTGGTGCTTCTCCACCGCGGCGACCTCCTCGCCAAAGCGGAACGTCACCGACAGGTCACGCAGGTGGTACTTCAGCGACTCGATGATCTCCTCGTCGCAGAAGTCGAGCATCCGGTCCCGGCGTTCCACCACGGTCACCTTCGTGCCCAGCCCGGCGAACATCGAGGCGTACTCCATGCCGATCACGCCGGCACCGACCACCACCATGCTGCGCGGCACGGCCTGCAGGTTGATCACCCCGTCGGAGTCGACGATCGTCCGGTCGTCGAAGTCGACGCTGTCCGGGCGGGCCGGCCGGGTGCCGGCGGCGATGACGGCCTTGTCGAAGGTGATCCGGGTGTCGTGGCCGGAGCCGCCGTCCACCCAGATCGAGTGCGGGTCGGCGAACCGGCCGGTGCCGGTGATCAGCGCGACCCGGTTGCGGGCAAGCTGGTTGCGGATCACGTCGGTCTGCCGCTCGATCACATGCTGGGTGCGGGCGGCCAGGTCGGCGACGGTGATCTCCTCCTTGACCCGGTAGCTGCTGCCGTACAGGTCCCGCTGGCTCAGGCCGGTGAGGTAGAGCACGGCCTCCCGCAGCGTCTTGGAGGGGACGGTGCCGGTGTTGATGCACACCCCACCGATCATGTCGCGGCGGTCCACGATGCCGACCCGCCTACCGAGCTTCGCGGCGGCGATCGCCGCCTTCTGACCGCTGGGCCCGGAGCCCAGCACCAACAGGTCGTAGTCATACACGGCACCTAGCCTCGCAAGGTGCCGCAACTTCCGCCAGTCGTGATCGTCCCGGTGGCCGGGACGGGGCGCTGTTCCTATCCTGACCCGGTGGAACTGGCGTTCAGCGGTGAACTGTGGTGGTGGAAGGGGCCGGCGCCCTGGCACTTCGTCACCGTCCCCGACGACGAGTGCGCGGCGCTGTCGACGGCGTCCGCCGCGGTCAGCTACGGCTGGGGCATGGTCCCGGTGAAGACCCGGGTGCGGGCGGCCGAAGGGCTCGCGGTGGGCGACCGGGTGGCCGTGCACCTCACCGTCGACGTCTGAGCACACCGGCAGCCCGCCCCGCGCGGACCCGAAACCCGCGACCGCCAGGCGGGTGGGCGCAGGTCGGCGCTACGGTGGGCCGGTCGCCCCACCGCGCCGGGCCGCCGGGCGACGCCGCACGCGACGAGGGGACAGGTGACGGCGACGTCATGACCGACTACGGACACGAGCTGCTGTTCGGCGGCTTCCTCACCCCGGACGCCCGGCAGCCGGAGCAGGTCGTCGCCCGCGCCCGGCTCTGTGAGCAGGTCGGCCTGGACCTCGTCACCTTCCAGGACCACCCCTACCAGCCGGGTTTCCTCGACACCTGGACGCTGATGTCCTACCTGGCGGCGGCGACCAGCCGGATCAGGTTGGCCGGCAACGTGCTCAACCTGCCGCTGCGGCAGCCGGTGGTGCTGGCCCGCAGCGTCGCCAGCCTCGACCTGCTCAGCGGCGGCCGGGTCGAGCTCGGCCTCGGCGCGGGCGCGTTCTGGGACGCCATCGAGGCCAACGGGGGCCGACGGCGCACCCCCGGGCAGGCGGTGGACGCCCTCGACGAGGCGATCCGGATCATCCGGGAGGTGTGGGCCGCCGACCGGCGCGGCGGGGTACGCGTCGACGGCGAGCACTACCGGGTGGTCGGCGCGAAGCGCGGCCCCGCCCCGGCGCACCCGGTGGGAATCTGGGTCGGCGCGTACAGGCCGAGGTTGCTGCGGCTGGTGGGGCGGACGGCGGACGGCTGGCTGCCGTCCCTGGCGTACCTGCCGAACGGGCCGGCCGACCTGGCCGGGCTCAACGCGCTGGTCGACGAGGGCGCGGCGGCGGCCGGGCGGGACCCCGCCGGGGTACGGCGGTTGCTGAACGTCTCCGGTCGGTTCACCGGCACCGGCGCGGGCTTCCTCGACGGGCCGCCCCGGCAGTGGGTGCGGGAGCTGACCGACCTGGCGCTGGAGCACGGCACCTCCGGGTTCGTCCTCGGCACCGACGACCCCGCCAGCATCCAGCTCTTCGCCCAGGAGGTCGCCCCCGGCGTCCGCGAGCTGGTCGCCGCCGAGCGGGCCGGCTCGACGTCGGCCACCCCGCCGCCGGGGGAGCCGACCGGCACGGCGGGGCCGACCGGGGCGACAGAACCGTCCGGGGCGACGGGACCGGCGCAGGGGCGGCGGGAGACGGTCCGGGCCGGGGGCGTGGCGGGGCTCGCGGTCACCCCCACCCCCGCGCCGCAGGTACGGCACAGCGACCACCGGCTTTGGGACGAGTCGACCCGGCCCGTCGCCCCGCCCGCCCCGGCCGGGTACGTCTACTCCCCGCAGGCCCAGGCCGTCGGCGGGCACCTGGTCGATGTGCACGACCACCTGCGCCGGGAGTTGGGCGAGATCCGCGACCTGCTCGACCAGGTCCGCCGGGGGGTGGTCTCCGCCGGGGACGCCCGGGGCGCGCTCAACCGGATGACCCTGCGGCAGAACAACTGGACGCTGGGGGCGTACTGCGCCGCCTACTGCACGCTGGTCACCCAGCACCACGGGCTGGAGGACGACGCGATCTTCCCGCACCTGAGGCGGGCCGATCCGGGGCTGGTCCCGGTGATCGACCGGCTGGAGCAGGAACACGTCGTCATCCACGAGGTCGTCGAGGGTGTCGACCGGGCCCTGGTCGCGCTGATCGGGGACCCGGGGCGGCTGACCGGCCTGCAGCAGGCGGTGGACGTGCTCACCGACACCCTGCTGTCGCACCTGTCCTACGAGGAACGGAACATCGTCGAACCCCTGGCCCGGTACGGCTTCTTCCCCGGCCAACTCTGAGCGGCCGGGGTCACCGCGGTGCCGGCCGGGCCCGGCGACGGGCGGTGCCCGGCGGGGAACGTCGTTCGGGCCGCCGTGCCATAATCGTGCTGGTGCCCGTGGTTGTCACCGTCGGGCCCGGGGGGCCGCCTCCGCAGCACGCGGACGGCGGGGGAACCAACCCCCGGAGGCCACAGTGGATTCCACCTCTCTCACCGCTCTCGTCGACCTGCTCGACGGCCTGTTGCAGTTGGGTGCCGCCGCGCTCAGCCTCGCCGCCGCCGTCGTGGTCGCCCGCAGCACCCGCCGGTCGGGCCGGCGGCGCGACGACTGACCACCCCCGGGCGCGGCCCGACCGGCCCACCGCTGGTCGTCGCCGGCCGGGTCAGAGGAACGCGCCGACCCGGGGGGTCGCGCCGTCCCACCGGAAGATCGCCGCGTACAACGCCCGGCGGGCGTCGGCCGGCAGCGAACCGTCGGCCTGCTGCCGGCACGGGGTGGTGCCGGCACAGACCCACCCGTGCAGGAACAACCGCTGCTCGTCGTCGACCAGGGCGGGGACGAGGTCCGCGCCACCCGGGCCGCAGATTCCGGTGCCGGACGTGGTGAGCAGCGGGTGCTCGGTCCGGCCGTGGAAGTCCCAGCGGTCGGTGGAGGTCAGGTAGACGGTGGCGTAGCTGCAGTTGTCGTACCCGTACCGGGAGGCGAACAGCACGAAGGTGGATCCCCGCTGCCGCAGCACCGGGTTCTCGATGATGCCGTCGTTGCGGAGCAGTTCACCGCTGGCGTTGCCGACCCAGCGGGTGCCGGTGTCGTCGAGCCGCAGCATCCGGATCGACGACGGCGTCTGCTGCGTCTTGTAGAGCACGAACCGTCGGCCGTCGGCGTCCTCGAACGGGGACGGGTCGATCACCCCGGCGGCGGCCACCGGCCGCCCCGGCACCGCGTCGTCGGCCCCGTGCGCGCCGCCCGGGCAGATCAGCGGCGCGGTGCCGACCGGCGTGTACGGCCCACCGACGACGTCGGACGTGGCCGCACCGATGCACCGCTGCCCGTTCCTACCCTTGGCCGGCACCGAGTAGTAGAGCACCCAACCGGTGGCGGTGTGAACCGCCTCGGGGGCCCACACCGTGCCGTTGTCGGCCCAGTCCGGCACCGACCCGAGTGTCGTGCCGAGGCTGCTCCACGGCCCGGACGCGGTCTCACCCCGGTAGGCCGGGGCACGTCCACCCGTGGCGAACACGACGAAGCTGTCACCGTGCCGCACCACGCCGGGGTCGGCGATCCCGCCCGTGGGGGCGTACACCGGTTGCGGGGTGGCGGCGGTGGCGGGCGCGGCGGCGGTGCCGGCGACGACCGTCACCACGACGGCGACCAACGCCGGCCGCCAGGTCCTTCGTAGGTGCATGGGCTCTCCCTGGCGTGACGGCGGCGGAGGGGGCGTCGCGGGTGTCCGGGTCGCTCCGCCGGCTGGATCGGCAATTCACTGCGGACAATGCGTGTGCGTTGTCCGGAGGCTGAAACTAAGCTACCGTGCCACCGTTGGCAAAGTAACCTTTCTTCATGGCCGGGTCGTGTCGCGCCGGTCGTCAGCGCTCCGGAGAGGACAGCCATGGCACGCGGAGAACGATGGTCGGCGCGCGGTGCAGGAGCCCTCGTCGGCGCGGCGGTGCTGCTGGTGAGCCTGGTGCCGGCCACTCCCGCCGCCGCGAACTCCACCTTCCAGGCGGCGACCCTGAACATCCTCAACGAGCTGAACCAGGCCGACTTCGTCCACGACCTGGAACTGATCACCGCCAAGGCGGACCTGGTCGGGCTCAACGAGGTCGGCAACCGCAAGGCGTACCTGAAGGACTGGGCCGCGGACAACGGCTGGTGGCTGTACGCGCCCGAACCGACGCAGGCGGCCAACGAGGCGCTGTTGGCCCGCAAGAGCATGTTCGAGGTGCTCGACAAGGGGTCCAACTTCGTGTGCGACACCAACGGGCCGGGCGAGGTGCCGCCGGCCCGCTACAACAACTGGGTCCGCTACCGGCACAAGGCGACCGGGCGCAGCGTGTACCACATCAACGCGCACGCCAACGCCAGCATCGAGAACAACGGCCGGCCCGAGGACCTGCCCCGCACCGCCTGCGCCGAGCAGCAGTTCCAGGCCCTGAAGGACCTGGCGGCGGCCAAGAAGGACTCCGGCCAGGTCATCGTCAGCGGCGACCTGAACGTCGACTTCAGCGCCGACCGGGCCTACGGGTACCAGAAGTTCCCCTGGCAGGTCTTCGAGGCCAACGAGCTGCCGAACCTGCGGTCCTGCTACAACCTGTACGGCGAGAAGGCCAACGGGACGCACGGCAACCGGCACATCGACTACATCTACTTCTGGAAGCGGCTGGAGGAGTACCGCGAGATGTGGATGACCGACTACAGCATCGTCAGCGGCACCAACTCCGACCACAACGGCGTGGTGGCCGCGTTCACCATCGCGTCGTAGCCGGGCCGGTTCCGCGTCGCCCCCGGCGGGTCCGGCTGCGGTTCGCCCGGCCGTCGACCATTGACACATCTCGTGGTCCACCTCATCGTCGGAGCAACCGCCTCCGCACCGAAGGGTTCACCTGATGGTCGACACCACGCACACGTACGTCATCGTCGGAGCCGGGCCCGCCGGCCTGCAACTGAGTTACTACCTTCAGCAGCAGGGCGCCGACTACCTGACGCTCGAACGTGGCGCCGAGCCGGGGGGCTTCTTCCGGCGGTTCCCGCGCCACCGCCGCCTGATCTCGTTGAACAAGGTGCACACCGACAGCAGCGACCCCGAGATCCGACTGCGGTGGGACTGGAACTCGCTGCTCAACGACGATCCGGAACTGCTGTTCCCGAACTTCAGCCAGGAGTACCTGCCGGCCGCCGACGACCTGGTGCGGTACCTCGCCGAGTTCCAGCGGGTACACCAGCTCCGGGTCCGCTACGGCACCACCGTCGAGCAGATCTCCCGCGACGACGACGGGTTCACCGTCCGTACCGACCGGGGTGTCGTACGGGCGCGGTGCCTGATCGTGGCGACCGGCTGGGGGCGGCCGTTCGTGCCGGACATCAAGGGCATCGAGCACGCCACCGGTTACGAGGAGATGGACGTCGACCCCGACCGGTACGCCGGCAAGCGGGTCCTGATCATCGGCAAGGGCAACTCGGCGTTCGAGACCGCCTCGTCGATCCTGGGCAAGGCGTCGATGGTGCACCTGGCCAGCCGGCAGCCGCTGCGGCTGGCCTGGAACACCAAGCACCCGGGCGACGTCCGGGGCCAGTACGGCGCGATCCTCGACAGCTACCAGTTCAAGACGCTGCACTCGGTGCTCGACTGCACCATCGACGAGATCCGGCCTGTCGACGGCAGGTTCCGGGTCTCGATCACCTACACCCACGCGCAGGGCGAGACCGCCGAACTCGACTACCACGAGGTGCTGCGCTGCACCGGATTCCGGATGGACACCTCCCTGTTCGACGCCTCCTGCGTCCCGGACATGGTGCGGGACGGCCGGATGCCGGGCCTGCGTCCCGACTGGCAGTCGAGCAACGTCGACGACCTGTACTTCGCCGGCACCATCGCCCAGGCGCGGGACGTGAAGCACGCCTCGTCGCCGTTCATCGACGGGTTCCGGTACAACCTGCGTACCTTCACCCGGCTGCTGCGGGAGCGGTACGACGACGTGCCGCTGCCCGTGGGCACCGTGTCGGGCGAGCCGGCCTCGCTGACCAAGGTGATGCTGGACCGGGTCAACTGGAGTTCGGCGCTGTGGACCCAGTTCGAGTACCTCTGCGACGTCTTCGTCCGCGACGACGCCACGGGCGACTTCCGGCACCACGAGGACCTGCCGGAGGACTACGCCGTGCAGCGGTTCGCCGACTCCCCGCACTGCTACACCCTGGCCCTGCGCTGGGGCCGCGACGACTACGGCGACGTGTTCGCCATCGAGCGGCACCCGACCCCGGACCGGGCCCGGGAGAGCGCCTTCATCCACCCGGTGATCCGGCGGTACCGCCACGGCGAACTGGTGGCCGAGCAGCACCTGCTGGAGGATCTGCTGGCCGAGTGGCGGCGGCCGGACCGGCACGTGGAGCCACTGGTGCGCTTCCTCAGCCGGGACCTCACTGACGGATCATGATCTCGTCAAGCGGTTTGCGGGCCAGGTCGGGCACCCGCGCATCCGGCGCGGGGTACCCGACCGGCAGCACCAGGTTCGGTCGTTCCTCCGGCGGGCGTCCGCACACCTCGTTGAGGAACCGCATCGGGCTGGGTGTGTGCGTCAGGGTGGCCAGACCGACCTGGTGCAGCGCGGTGATCAGCAGGCCGACCGCGATGCCCACGGACTCCTTGACGTAGTACGGCTTGGGGCTGTGCGGCCCCTGGTGCACCTCGAACACGACGATGACGGCGGGTGCGGTCTCCAGGAACGGCTTCTCCCAGTCGGTGCCGAGCGCGGCGATCGCACCCAGCCACTCCTGCGGCGCGCGCCGCTGGTAGAAGTCGCGTTCCTCGGCCTCGGCCGCCGCGCGCAGCCGGCGCTTGCGGGCCGGATCGGTCAGCACGACGAACCGCCACGGCTGCACGTTGGCCCCGCTGGGGGCGGTCGAGGCGGCCCTGATCGCCGCCTCGATCACCCCCTCGGGTATCGGGTCGGGAGCGAAGTCGCGCACCGACCGGCGGCGGGCCATCTGTTCGGCGAACGCCTCCGCCGCGCGGACCATGTCCGCTGCCGGACGGCGTTCGAGTCGGATCGGAACGGTGGGTAGCTGGACCGTGTCGGCCATCTGTCGCCTCCCTGGCAGAGCCGCGGCCGGACCCGGTCGTGTCCCACTCCACAGTGGACGCGGGGACCGCGCGGGCCGGCTGCTCCCAGCATTTCCGAGGCGGGCCGGTTCGTCGTTACGCCAGTGTGCTGTCTTGCCCGCCGGGTCCGTCCGCGGCGGTCGCGGCGACCAGCGCGGCGACCACGTCGGTGAGTTGGCCCCTGGTGGCCGCCGCCGCCCGCTGCCGGGCCGCGCCGTCGCCGTCGACCGCCAGCCCGGCCAGCCACCGTTGCACCCGGGGGCCGTCGCCGGTCTCCTCCAACGCCGGCCGGGCCAGCTCGACCAGTTGCGCGGCGAGCACCCCGGCGGGCAGCAGCCGGCCGGTGCCGACCTCGACGCCGTGGCCGCACATCCCGTCGCGTGCCGCCCGCCAGTACGCCAGCCGCATCAGGTCCGGGTCGGTGCGGGGCCCCTCGTCGCCCCGCTCGACGGCCGTCGCGGCGACCATCGCCAGGGCCCGGACCAGCGCCGCGAACCCGGCGGACTCGGCGGCGGTGATCGGCATGTCGGCCACCCGCACCTCAAGGGTGGGATGGCGGGCCGACAGCCGCAGGTCCCAGAAGATCGTCCCCGAGTCGACCATCGCGCCCGCGTCGAGCAGCAGGTCGATGTGTGCGTCGTACTGCCGGGCCGAGGTCAGGAAGGGCGGTGGCCCGGCCACCGGCCAGCGCTGCCAGGTCAGGCTGCGCCAGCTCGCGTAGCCGGTGTCGCGTTCGCGCCAGTAGGGCGAGTTGGCGGTGAGCGCCAGCAGCACCGGCAGGTGCGGACGGAGGTGGTTGCCGACCAGCACCGCCCGGTCGCGGTCCGGCTGCTCCACGTGCACGTGCACCGCGCAGATCGCCAGGTCGTCGTGCAACCCCCGGTAGGTGGCGTTGCCCCGGTCCTGCCGTGGCCCCTGGGTGATCGGCGGCGGCACCGCCGGGCCGAGCACCGGAGAGCCGGTGGCGACCACCCGCAGCCCGTCCCGACCCGCCGCCGCCTGCAACGCGCCACGCGCCCCGACGAGTTGCGCGTGCAGCTCCGCCACCGTGCGGCAGGGCTCGGTACGGGTTTCGATCTGCAACTCGGTGATCTCGCCACCCACCCGGCCGCCGAGCTCCGCCCGGGCCCGGTCGACCACCGTGGCGGCCTGCGGCGTCACCTCGCCCCGCTCGGCGTCGACGACGAGGAACTCCTCCTCGACGCCGAGCCGGGGAATGGACGACCCTGACCGCTGTGCCGTGCTCATGCGCGCGTTCGACCCCTGCCCGTCGGTCGCTCGCCGACAGGGGGTAGCCTACGGCCCCACCGGCCGGACCGCGCTCAGGAGTTGTCCTTCGTGGACAGTTGGTCGACCAGACCGGCCAGCAGGGCGGTACGCTCCGGCATCCGGTCGAGGCGGACGTACTCGTCGCGGGCGTGCGCCCCACCACCCACCGCGCCCAACCCGTCCAGGGTCGGCACCCCCAGCGCGGCAGTGAAGTTGCCGTCGGACGCGCCCGCCACGTGCGCCCCGGTCAGGGCCGGCAGGCCGAGCCGGTCGGCGACCGACCGGGCGGTCTCCAACAGCGGCCGGGCCAGCTCCGCCGGCATCGGATGACGGCCGATGCGGCCCTCCACCGCCACCGTCGCCTCGGGCAGGAACGGCACCAGCTCGTGGATGGCCCGGTCGATGCGTTCGAGTTCGGCACTGGTCCACGCCCGGACGTCGACCGCCAGACTGGCCAGCTCCGGCACCGTGTTGGTGGTGGTGCCCGCCGCCAGCAGCGTCGGGGTGACCGACGTGCCGCCGCTGTGCCCCGCGCCGAGGGCGCGCAGCGTGAGGATCTGGTGGGCCACCTCGACGGTGGCGTTCACCCCCCGCTGGGGTTCCACCCCGGCATGGGCGGCCCGGCCCTGCACGATGACCCGGTACACCGAGCCCCCCTTGCGGGCCACCTTCACCTCCCCCTGCGGGGTGGCCGCCTCGCAGACCAGCACCGCGTCCGAGCGCAGCGCCTCCCGCTCGATCAGCGGCCGGGACGTGCCGGAGCCGGTCTCCTCGTCGCAGGTGAGCAGCACGCCGACCGTGGAGGTGTCCGCCAGCAGGCCCAACGCGGTGAACATCTGCACGATCCCGGCCTTCATGTCGCACACCCCGGGACCGGTGGCGACGTCCCCGCGTACGGTGAACGGCCGGGACCTGACGGTGCCGATGGGGAAGACCGTGTCGAAGTGGCCGAGCAGCAGCACCCGTTGCCGGGCCGCCGGCCACAGCAGGTGCGGCAGCCCGTCCACGACGACCCGTTCGGCGGGCCGGCCGAGCACCTGCTCGCCCCAGCCGGCGAGCAGGTCGGCGCAGGACTCCAGGTGGGGCAGGTCGCCCGGGGCGGACTCGGCCGCGACCAGGTCCCCCAGCCGGTCCACCATCTCGGCGCGCAGTTTCGTCGCGGCGCCCAGCAGATCGCGCTGATGGTCCATCGAGCACTCCAGGTTCGAAGACGGTGACGGGCCCGGCCAGGCGACCCACCCACCATCGCAGCGTCGCCCGCCGACGGTCATCCGTTGCCGTGCTCACCGTCCCCGGCATCGGTCAGCCGCGCCAGCCGGCCGTACAGGTAGCGCTGGCGGGCGAGGTTCGTCGACCGTCGGGCCGCGTGCGCGTACGCGGTCCGGGCCTCGGCGGTCCTGCCGCAGCGTTCCAGCAGGTGGGCGCGGGCGGCGTGCCGCCGGGGGTCGTCGCCGACGCGGGGGTCGTCGGCCAGCGCGTCGAGCAGCCGCAGCCCGGCGGCGGGACCCCGGGCCATCGCCACCGCCACCGCGTGGTTGAGCGCCACCACCGGGTTGTCCGACATCCCCAGCAGCACCCCGTACAGGGCCTCGATCTGCGCCCAGTCGGTCGCTGCGGCGCTGGCTGCCTCGTCGTGCACCGCCGCGATCGCCGCCTGGAGCTGGTAGGGCCCGATGTCGCCGCGCGGCAGCACCGCGCTGACCAGGGCCACCCCCTCGGCGATCTGGTCGGCCCGCCAGCGGCGGCGGTCCTGCTGCGCCATCGGCACCAGCTCACCGTCCGGGCCGACCCGGGCCGGCCCCCGGGCGTCGGTGAGCAGCATCAACGCCAGCAGCCCGGTCACCTCCGGATCGTCGGGCAGCAACCGGTGCAGCAGCCGGGTCAGCCGGATCGCCTCGGCGGACAGGTCCACCCGGCACAGGCGCGGGCCGGTGGTGCCGACGTACCCCTCGTTGAAGATCAGGTAGAGCACCTGCCGGACGGCGTCGAGCCGGGCTGCGCGCTCGTCGGGTCCGGGCAGCGCGAACGGCAGCCCGCTGTCCCGGATGCGCTGCTTGGCGCGGGTGATCCGCCGGGTCATGGTCGCCTCGGGCACCAGGAACGCCCGCGCCACCTCGGCGGTGCCCAACCCGCCGACGGCGCGCAGGGTCAATGCGATCTGGGCGGCCGGCGGCAGCGCCGGATGACAGCACAGGAACAGCAGCACCAGGCTGTCGTCGCCCGGCTCCCGGTGGTCGGCCGCCGGGGCGGACCACGGCTGCGCGCGGCCGACGTCGTCCTCCCGCCGTCGCCGGGCCTGTTCGGCGCGGAGCAGGTCGGTCAGCCGCCGGGCGGCCACCGTGACCAGCCAGCCTCGGGGCTGCTCCGGCAGCCCCTCGACCGGCCAGCGGGTCGCGGCGGCCAGCAGCGCCTCCTGGACGGCGTCCTCGGCGGCGTCGAAGTGGCCGTACCGGCGGACGACCGCGCCGAGGACCTGCGGCGCGAGCACGCGCAACAGGTCCTCGACGGTGGACGGTCCCATCGCGTGAGGGTCAGCCGTCCAGGTCGTCGATGCCGTCGGCGACCGGCCGTACGTCGACGTACCCGCCCTCGGCGTCCGGGTCGACGAACCGGGCGGCGATCTGGGTGGCCCGGTCGAAGCTGACACAGTCGACGACGGTGAACCCGGCGAGCACCTCCTGCGTCTCCGGGTACGGCCCGTCGGTCACCACCGGCGTGCCCTGTCGCAGCCGTACCCGGCGGGCGTGCACCGGCGCGGTCAACCCCTGCCCGTCGACCAGCTCACCGGATTCGGCCAGTTCCTGGTGCACCGCCGCCATGTGCTCGTGCACCGCGGCGACCTGCTCCGGCGTCATCGGCGGCTGGGCCCCGGGGCGGCCGGCCATGGCGTCGTAGTCGCGCTGCGAGCCGTACAACATGATCATGTATTTCACGGGCTCTCCTCTCGGCCGCCGGGTGCGGCCGGACACCCGGGACGTCGGAGCCGCCGGGGCGATCCGGACACCGGCTGCGAGGCTAGTCGCCGACCGGGCGGGTGGCGACGGTCACCTACCGTGGCCTCATGACGACGATGTGGCTCGTGCTCGGGGTGGCGGCCCTGGTGATGATCGGCACGGTCGGCTGGGTCGCCTGGCGCGACCGGGCCCGCACCGTCGGGGCCGAGGACCGCACCGCCGGGCGGGACGCCCAGGCCAGACAGCACCGGTACGAGGCGGAACGCCACTTCGCCCAGAACGACACGATCCATCGGGGCCAGGAGCACCACTGACCGCCCGGCGGGGCCGACCTGGCTCACCCATGGTCAACGGGACGCCGGCCGGGCATGATCGTTCCACGGTCGGGGTACCACCGATCGCAGGACCGGCACGCCTGGGAGGCACACGGTGACGGCAGGCTCGCGACGCCGCTCGCACGGACCACTGCTCGCCGCGTTGACGGCACTGGTGGTGGCGGTCGGTTGCGCGGCCGGCGGGGTGGGGGAGAACGCCCCGCAGGAACCCCGGGAGCCGGCCCCCCGGCAGTCGTCGCGCCCGGCGGCGGCCCCCTCCTCGCCCGAGGCGGAGACCACCCGCGCCGACGGCACCACCAGCGTGGCCGAGTTCAAGAGCGACATCGCCGACGCCGTCACCATCGCCGAACGCTACTGGGCCGCCCAGTTCCGGACCTCCGGCGAGCAGTTCCGCCCGATCAGCCGGATCGTGCCCTACCAGCGTGAGGGCGAGATCTCCTGCGCCGGGCAGGCGCTGCCCCGCAACAACGCGGTCTACTGCTCCCAGGGCGACTTCATCGCCTACGACGTCAACTGGTCGGTGTCGGCGTTCCGGCAGGTCGGCGACGCGTTCGTGTTCTACCTGCTGGGCCACGAGTATGCCCACGGCATCCAGGTCCGCCTCGGCCTGCGCGCCAACTTCACCATCCAGCAGGAGTTGCAGGCCGACTGCATGGCCGGGGCCTACCTCGGCGACTCCGTACGCGACGGCACCCTGCGGCTCGATGCCGGTGACCTCGACGAGTTCCGTGAGGGGCTGCTCGCCGTCGGCGACGACCCCGACCAGCCGTGGTTCGCCGAGGGCTCGCACGGCACCGCCGAACAGCGCACCGACTGGTTCTTCCGCGGCTACGAGCGCTCCCTGGACGCCTGCAACCTGCGCTGAGGAGCAGGTCACGTCCGGCCGGTACGGCGACGGACGGTCCTGGCCCGCCTGGCAGGATCGCCCGGAGACCACCCGCGAGCGCCAGGAGGATTCCGCTGAGCAGCCCACACCCCGCCGCCGTGCTCTTCGACATGGACGGCACCCTGGTCGACAGCGAGAAGCTCTGGGACGTCGCCCTGCACGAGTTGGCCACCGTCTACGGGGGGACGCTCAGCGGCCCGGCCCGGCGGGCGATGATCGGCACCGCGATGGCCGCGTCGATGCGCATCCTCCATGACGACCTCGGCCAACCCGAGCGGGACCCGCAGGCCAGCGCCGACTGGATCAACGCGCGCATCCTGGAACTGTTCCGCACCGGGCTGCGCTGGCGGCCGGGCGCGTTGACCCTGCTGCGGGCGGTCCGCGCCGCCGGCATCCCCACCGCGCTGGTCACCTCCAGCGGCCGGCCCCTGGTCGAGGTCGCCCTGGACACCCTCGGCCGGGACAGCTTCGACGCCGTGGTCTGCGGCGACGAGGTGGACTCGACCAAACCGCACCCCGAGCCCTACCTGACCGCCGCCCGGCTGCTCGACGTGCCGATCGACCGGTGTGTGGCGATCGAGGACTCGCCGACCGGGGTGGCCAGCGCGCTCGCCGCCGGTGCGGCGGTGTTGGCCGTCCCGGCGGAGGTGCCGGTGCCGCCTACCGACGGCGTACACCAGGTGGAGAGCCTCACCTCGGCGGACCTGGAGCTGCTGGCGGCGCTGCTCGGCGAGCCACCCGGCTGAGCCGTCTGACATGACGAGGGGGGCCCGCCGGCCGGCGGAACCCCCCTCACGGCGGACAGGATCAGTCGTGCGCGATCGCGCCCAGCACGTTGATCCGGGCCGCCCGCACCGCCGGCAGCACCGCCGCCACCACGCCGATGACGGCCGCCAGCAGCAGGAACAGCCCCATCTGGCCCCACGGCAGGATCAGGTCGGTGATGCCGTCGTCCTTGAGCGCCCGGACCACCGCGGCACCGAGGCCGACGCCCACCACGATCCCGAGCAGCGCCCCGAAGACCGAGATCACCACCGCCTCCACGGTGATCATCCGCATGGTCTGCGCCCGGCGCAGCCCGATCGCCCGCAGCAGGCCCAGCTCGCGGGTCCGCTCCAGCACCGACAGGGCCAGGGTGTTCACGATGCCGAGCACCGCGATCACGATGGCCAGCGCCAACAGGATCTGGATCATCGTGAGCAGGCTGTCCAGCGACCCGGTCTGCTGCTCGATGAACGCGTCCCGGTCGGCCACCGACACCTCCGGGCTGTCCGCCAGCAGCGCCTCCACCTGCGGCTGCACGTCCGCCACCCGGGTGCCCGGGGCGAGCTGGATGAAGCCCTGGTTGGGCTTGGGGATGGCGAAGTCCTTCACCGCCTGCGGCGGCAACTGCACCGGGCTGGTCAGCTCGGAACTCTCGTAGATGCCGCTGACCGTGTAGGTGCGCGGCTCACCCCGGGAGGCCTGCACGGTCACCGTCGACCCGACCGAGATGTTGCGGGAACGGGCGGCGTCCGAGCTGAACAGCATCTGGTCCGGGCCGAGCCGGCTGATGTCACCGGCGGTCGCCTTCGCCCCGAAGATCCGCTGCAACGCGGTCACGTCGCTGGACGCGGCCAGCCAGGTGACCTTCCCGTCGACCATGCCCATGTCGCCGTACTCGCCGTCGGCCAGCTGCACCCCGGGCAGCGCGGCGACCTTCGTCAGCACCGCCGGGTCGAAGCTCGCCGGGCGCGGACCGGTCGACGCCCCCGAGATCACCAGCTCGGCCTTGATGGTGTCCTGGGCCAGCGCGCCGATGCTGCCCTTCGCCGAGTCCAGGATCACCGTCACCCCGGTCACCAGGGCGATGCCGACCATCAGCGCCGCCGCCGTGATCGCCGTCCGGCGCGGGTTGCGGCCGGAGTTCAACCGTCCCAGCTTGCCCGGCACCGACCAGGCGAAAATCGCCCCCAGCAGGGACACCACCGGGCGGCTGATCAGCGGGGTCAGCAGCGCCACCCCGATGAAGGCGAACAGCACCCCACCCAGGATGACCGCCAGGGTGTTGTCCCCGGCGTTGCCGCTGAGCCCGAGGAACAGCAGCACCGCGCCGATCCCGGTGATCACCCCACCGGTCACGGTGACCCGGGTCAACGGCCGGTCCGGGTTGGCCACGTCCTGCATCGCCGCGATCGGCGGGATACGCGCCGCCCGCAGCGCCGGCAGCAACGCCGCCACCACCGTGATCAGCAGGCCGACCGCGAACGAGCCGACCACCGCCGACGCCGGGACGCCGATCCCGGCCAGCGTCAACCCGCCGGCCAGGTTGCCGAAGACGTACGCCAGCAGCGCACCGATGCCGATGCCGGCGCCCAGCCCCAGCACCGAGGCGATCAGGCCGATCGCCACCGCCTCCAGCACCACCGAACCGATGATCTGCCGGCCGCTGGCCCCGATCGCCCGCATCAGCGCCAGCTCCCGGGTCCGCTGCGCCACGATGATCGAGAAGGTGTTGAGGATGAGGAACGTGCCCACCAGCAGCGCGACGGCGGCGAACCCGAGCAGGATCTTGTTGAAGAAGGACAACCCCTCCTTCAGGCTCGCCGAGGCGTCCGCCGACAACTGCGCGCCGGTCTTGACCTCGAAGCCGTCGCCGAGCGTACGGGCCACGTCGTCGCGCAACGCGACGTCGTCGACCCCGGCCGCGGCCCGGACCGTGACGTTGGTGAAGGTGTCCCGCTCGCCCAGCAGCAGCCGCTGCGCGACAGGCGTGGTGAAGGCGATCTCGTTGACCCCGCCGATCGAGTCCCGGTCACCGCTGTACCCGAACACCCCGACCAGGGTGAAGGTCTCCTTCGGCACCAGCGGGGTCAGCACCCCGACCCGGTCGCCGACCTTCACCTTGCCCGCCTGCGCCAGCGCCGCGTTGACGACGATCTCGTCGTCCGCCCGGGGCTCCCGGCCCTCCCGCAGCGTCACCAGGTCGCTCTCGCCCCGCCAGTTCGACCCGAGCTGCGGCGGCCCGAACGAGGTGACCACCTTGCCGTTGCTGCCGATCAGCTGGGCCCCGTCGGTGGTGACCACGCCGGTGGCCTCGGCCACCCCGGGCACCCCGGCGATCCGCTGTACCGTCGCCGCCGGCACCGTCGCGGGCACCTGCTCGCCCTGCATCTCGCTGAGCGCCACCTTGGGCTTGCCGGCGACGTTGACGTCGATGCCCTCGTACGCGTCGGCGAAGACCGCGTCGAACGAGCGGCCCAGCGTGTCGGTGAGCACGAACGCCCCCGACACGAACATGACGCCCAGCACCACGGCCAGGCCGGACAGCAGCAGGCGCACCTTGCGCGCCAGCAGACTCTTGAGGGTGGCCCGCAACATCAGCCGGCCACCTCGACCGGGGTGTCCAGCTTCTTCATGGTGTCCAGCACCGTGTCGGCGGTCGGCTCGATCAGCTCGGAGACGATCTGCCCGTCGGCCAGGAAGACCACCCGGTCGGCGTACGCGGCGGCGGTCGGGTCGTGGGTGACCATCACGATGGTCTGCCCGTGCTCGCGGACCGAGTTGCGCAGGAAGTTGAGCACCTCGGCACCGGAACGGGAGTCCAGGTTGCCGGTCGGCTCGTCGGCGAAGATCACCTCGGGTCGGGCGACCAGCGCCCGCGCGCAGGCGACCCGCTGCTGCTGGCCACCGGAGAGCTGCGACGGCCGGTGCCCCAGCCGGTCCCGCAGACCGACGGTGTCGATCACCGTGTCGTACCAGGCCGGGTCGGGCTTGCGACCGGCGATCGACATCGGCAGCAGGATGTTCTCCTGCGCGGTGAGCGTCGGCAGCAGGTTGAACTGCTGGAAGATGAAGCCCACCTTGTCCCGGCGCAGCTTCGTCAGCCCCGAGTCACCCAGCCCGGTCACCGTGGTGTCGCCGATCTGCACCGTGCCCCTGCTCACCGAGTCCAACCCGGCCAGGCAGTGCATCAGCGTCGACTTGCCCGACCCCGACGGGCCCATGATCGCGGTGAACCTGCCCCGCTCGAACTCGGCGCTGACCCCCCGCAGCGCGGCGACCTGCGCCTCGCCGGTGCCGTACACCTTCCACACGTCGTTCGCCCGGGCCGCGGCCTGCGCATGCCGGCCTACCGTCGCGGTCACGTCATCTACCTCTTCCGTCTGGCTGTGTGTGCCCCCACCGCCCCCGCTGGTCGGTGGGGTCGATCCCATCCTCGGTGCCGGTCGGCGCGGATCCGTCCGACCACGGACTGACCCGGCGCGGATTTCCCGCTGCGGGTCGGCCCGGAGAACGGCTCAGGGTTGACCCTGAGCCGGCGACCGGTCGTGCCACCCCCACCCTGCGGCGGGGCCCGGCATCAAGTTCAGGATCCGACGCCACGACACGGTCAACCGCGCCACGCCGTCTTTCGTCACGGTAGGTGAGCGCGGCAACGCTGCCGTCCCCCCACCGGCCTCACCCTGGGTACGCCCCGAGGGGCACCCGGCGCCGCCCGGCTACGCCTTCGGGCGGACCAGCCCCGACTCGTACGCCAGCACCACCGCCTGCACCCGGTCGCGCAGCCGCAGCTTGGTCAGCACGTGTCCGACGTGCGTCTTGATCGTCGTCTCGCTGACCGACAGCGCGGCGGCGATCTCCGCGTTGGACAACCCCCGGGCCACCTGGACGAGCACCTCCCGTTCCCGCTCGGTCAACGTGCCCAACGCCTTCGGTGGGCTCGCCGCCGGATCGGGCAGCACGGTGGCGAACCGGTCCAGCAGCCGCCTGAGGATGCGCGGCGCCACCACCGCCTCCCCGGCCGCCACCGTCCGGATGGCGGTGACCAGATCGTCGGCCGGCACGTCCTTGGCCAGGAAGCCGCTCGCCCCGGCCCGCAACGCCCCCACCACGTACTCGTCGAGGTCGAAGGTGGTGAGGATGAGCACCCGCACCGGCAACCGGGCGTCGACGATCGCCCGGGTCGCGGCCACCCCGTCCATCCGGGGCATCCGGATGTCCATCAGCACCACGTCGGGCAGCAGCCGGCGGGACAACTCCACCGCCTCCTGCCCGTCGCCGGCCTCGGCGACGATGTCCAGGTCGTCCTCGGTGCCCAGCACCATCCGGAACCCGGTGCGCAGCAACGGCTGGTCGTCGGCGAGCAGGATCCGCACCGGCCGCCCCGGCGGGTGTCCGGCCCGCCCGTCCGGCGCGGACGGCACAGGGCTGCCGTACGTCTGGCCCATCTGCTGTCCCCGTTCCCCCGTCACGCCGGGACCGTCCCGGCCGGTTCCACCGGAATTCTCGCGTACACCCGGAAGCCGCCACCGGGCCGAGGCCCGATCCGCAGGGTTCCACCGTAGAGCGCCACCCGTTCCCGCATCCCGACCAGACCGTGCCCGATCCGGTCGGGTCCCGGCTCCGGTCCCCGCCCCGTGTCGGTGACCTCCACGGTCAGGCCGCCGCCGTCGACGCCCAACCGGACGGTCGCGGTGGCCGTCCCGGCATGTTTGAGCGCGTTGGTCAACGCCTCCTGGGTGATCCGGTACACCGTCAGTGAGACTCCCTCGTCGACCGTCGGCACCGGCTCGGTGACCTCCAGGACGACCGGCAGCCCCGCCTCGCGTACCTGCTCCACCAGCGCGGTGATGCCGGCCAGGCCGGGCTGCGGGGTGAGGTCGGCGGCGGGCTCCGTGTCGGTGCGCAGCACGTCCAGCAGCCGGCGCATCTCCCGCAGCGTGACCCGGCTGGTGTCCTCGATGGTGGTGATCGCCTCGTCGGCGGCGGCCAGGTCGCGGTGCAGCACCCGCCGTGCCCCGGTGGCCAGCACCCCCATCACGCTGACGTGGTGGGCGACCACGTCGTGCAGTTCCCGGGCGATCCGTCGCCGCTCGTCGGCCACCGCCTGCTCGGCCAGCGCCCGCTGGTTGTCCTCGGCCGCCCGGGCCCGCTCCCGCAGCGCCCGCAGCGAGGTGCGCCGGGCCCGCACCGCCCGCCCCACCGCGTAGGCGAGCAGAGCGGTGAGCAGGTTGTTGAGCACCAGGTACGCCGGACCGACGTCGAGCCCGGTGTCCAGCGGGGTGACCACGTTGAGGGTGGCCACCGGCACCCAGAGCAGCACCGTGGCGACCACCGCCGGCAGCACCGTCCGGTGCACCGCCGTCGTGTACGTCAGCACCAGGAACGTCAGGCTCTGCGTGGTGGGCGCGTGCCCGAGTACCGCCGGCACCGCCAGGGTGGCCAGCGCCGCCACTACCGCCGGCCACGGGGCGATCCGGCGCAGCACCACCGGGGCCGCGCACAGCACGCTCCAGGCCAGCGCGGACGGCAGCTGCCGGGGCCAGAACTCGCGCGGGGTGAGCAGGACGAAGGCGACCTCCACCAGCACCAGCGCGGCGGCGAACAGGGCGTCACCGGCCAGCGGCCGGCGTACCCACCACCGCTCGGGTCCCTCGGTCATACCGCGACGCTAGCCGCCCGCCGGGGCGTCCGGTCGTCGCCGACGGTGAACCTCGTCTCCTCCTCACGGAGGAGCCCGCCTCCGCCGGGCGGGTGCCGGCGCTACTCGTCGGCGCCCGGGGTGGCCGGTCGGGACCGGGCGTCGCGCAGCGGGTCGGCCGCCCCGGCCCGCTGCGGGAACGGCGGCGGGGTGCCGCCGAACGTCGGGCAGTGCGCCTGATGGTTGCACCAGTCGCAGAGCCGGCTCGGCCGGGGACGGAAATCCTGCCGCGCGGTGGCCTGCTCGATGGCCTGCCAGAGCGCCACCACCGTACGCTCGAACCGCAGCAGCTCGTCGGCGTCGGGGGAGTAGTCGCAGACCTCGGCGTCCTTGAGGTAGAGCAGGCGCAGCACCCGGGGCACCACGCCCCGGGTGCGCCACAGCACCAGCGCGTAGAACTTCAACTGGAACAGCGCCCGCGCCTCGAACGCCTCCCTCGGCGCACCGCCGGTCTTGTAGTCGACCACCCGCAGTGCCCCGTCGGGAGCCACGTCGAGCCGGTCGAGGTAACCCCGGATGAGCAACTCGTCGTCGACCACCGCGGAGATCAGGCTCTCCCGCTCGGCGGGCTCCAGCCGACGCGGGTCCTCCACCGCGAAGTAGCCCTCCAGCAGGGCCGCCGCCGACCTGAGGAACTCGGCGGTGCCCGGCTCGTCGCCCGGGTCGAACAACCCGGCCAACTCGGGCTGCTCGGTGACCAGCCGGTCCCACTGCGGGCCGACCAGGTCACCGGCGGCCTGCGGGGTGCGCCCGCCCGCCGGCAGGTCGAACAACCGCTCCAGCACCGCGTGCACCAGGGTGCCCCGGGCCTGCTCGACGCTGGGCCGCTCGGGCAGCCGGTCGATGCTGCGGAACCGGTAGAGCAACGGGCAGGTCTTGAAGTCGGCCGCCCGTGACGGCGACAGCGAGGCCCGGACCGTGGCGGGCAGCGCCGCCGGAGGATGCTGCTGGTCGATCACCGGTTCCGCCGTCATGCCCCGAAGGTTAGGACACCGGTGTGACAGGGCCGTGCTCGCCGCACCGGGCATGATCGGGTCGGCGCGTAACATCGGGGCGGTGCAGTCCCGTCCCCGCCCGCCGCGTCGGCCCCGCAGCGGCCTGACCGTCGGCCGGGTGTTCGGGGTGCCGCTGCACCTCAACGTGTCGATGCTGCTGCTCACCCTGCTGGTGACCGTCACCTACGCCGAGTTCGCCCGGGACCGGCTCGGCCTGTCCCCGCTCGGCGGCTACCTGATCGGTCTGGGCTTCGTGGTGTCGCTGCTCGGTTCGGTCCTGCTGCACGAGCTGGGGCACGCGCTGACCGCCAGGCGTCACGGCATCGGTGTGCGCGGGATCACCCTGGAACTGCTCGGCGGCTACACCGAGATGGACCGGGACGCCCCCACCCCCCGGGTGGAGCTGCTGGTCTCGCTGGCCGGCCCGGCCGTCTCGGCGCTGCTCGGCGGGCTCGCCGTGGCCGCCACGCTGGCCACCCCCGACCACACCCTGGCCCATCAGCTCGCGCTGCAACTGGCGTTGAGCAACATCATCGTCGCCGTGTTCAACGTGCTGCCCGGCCTGCCCCTGGACGGCGGCCGGGCGCTGCGCGCCGTGCTGTGGCGGATCACCCGCGACCGGCACCGGGCCACCGAGGTCGCCGGCTGGGTCGGGCGGGCCGTCGCGGTGGGCACCGCCGGGCTGGTCGTGCTGCTCACCGTGCAGCGGGTGCTGGTGCCGCTGGCGCTGCCGCTGATGCTGCTGGTCGCGGTCACCCTCTGGCGCGGCGCCGGACAGTCGATCCGGTACGCCCGGATCAGCCGCCGGGTGCCGCTGCTCGACCTGGCCCGGCTGGCCCGCCCGGTCGTCGCCGTACCCACCGGCACGCCGCTGGCCGAGGCGCAGCGCCGGCACGCCGAGCAGGGCCCGCCCGGGTCCGCCGTGCTGGTCGTCGACGGCGCGGGCCGGCCGGTCGCCCTGGTCGACCCGGCCGCGGCGGACGCCGTACCGGTGCACCGGCGGCCCTGGCTCGGGGTCGACGCGGTGGCCCGGCCGCTGGCCGCGCTGCCGGCGGTGCCGCTCGGTCTCGACGGCGAGCGGCTGATGGCGGCCGTCCAGGCCCACCCGGGCGCACGCTACGTGGTGACGTCAGGCGAAGATGTGGTCGGCGTTCTGCACACCGCGGATCTCGCCCAGGTCCTCGAACCCACACGGAAGACGAACAGGTGACCGCAGCACATCCCCCCACCCTCCCGGCCCGCAACGGCACCCCGCCGCCCCCCGCCGTCGCGGAACTCCCCCCGGTGCACCGGGGCCCGTTCCGCCCCGGTGACCGGGTGCAGCTGACCGACCCGAAGGGGAGGATGCACACCGTCACCCTGGAGCCCGGCAAGGAGTTCCACACCCACCGGGGCATCCTGGCGCACGACGCGCTGATCGGGCGGCCCGACGGCAGCGTGGTCAGCACCGCCGGCGGCGGGACGGCGTTCCTGGCGCTGCGTCCGCTGCTGTCGGACTATGTGCTGTCCATGCCGCGCGGCGCCCAGGTGATCTATCCGAAGGACTCGGCGCAGATCGTCGCCATGGGCGACATCTTCCCCGGCGCCAAGGTGCTGGAGGCCGGCGCCGGCTCGGGGGCGCTGAGCTGCTCCCTGCTGCGCGCCGTCGGCACCGGCGGTGAGCTGCACTCCTACGAGGTGCGCGACAACTTCGCCCAGATCGCCCGGCGCAACGTGGAGGCGTTCTTCGGCGCGCCGCACCCCGCCTGGCGGCTGCACGTCGGCGACGTCGCCGACTGCCCGGAGACCGGTTTCGACCGGATCATCCTGGACATGCTCACCCCCTGGGAGACCCTCGACATGGTCGAGCGGGCGCTGCTGCCCGGCGGGGTGTTCATCGGCTACGTGGCGACCACCCCGCAGCTGTCCGAGCTGGTCGAGGCGCTGCGCGAGCGGGGCGGCTGGACCGAGCCGCGGGCCTGGGAGTCGCTGGTGCGCGACTGGCACGCCGAAGGGCTCGCCGTCCGCCCCGACCACCGGATGATCGCGCACACCGCGTTCCTGGTCTCCGCGCGTAAGCTCGCTCCGGGCGTCACCGCGCCGCCGCGCCGCCGCAAGCCCAGCAAGGGCGCCGAGGCGTACGCGGAACGCAAGCAGGCGCTGCGGGAGGCGGCGGCGGCCCGGGAGGCGGCGGCACAGGCCACCGCCGCCGCGTCGGCCACCGCAGCCGACGGGGTGGACCGGCCGTGACGGCGGATCGGAGCTGCTGGGCGTGAACGGGCAGAACCCGACGGCCGGTGCGGGCCGACGGTGTGACCGCAGGGAGTGCGCATGAGTCGGCCGGGCTTCGGCGGCGGTGAGCTGCCGGCCGTGTTCCCCGACTGGTCGCCGTACCAGGATCTGGAGTCGGCGGCGCGGGCCTACCTGCGTGACCCGGACATCGCCCTGGAGGCGCTCGGCGGCGTGCTGCGGGGCGCCTCGGTGCTCGGCTTCACCCTGGAACGGTTCGTCAACGAGGTCAACGGGGTGTGGCAGGAGGTCGTCGTCTGCGACGGCAGCCGGCTGGTGCTCTGGCACGGCGAGGACGTGCCGCCGGGGGAGGGGCCGCCCGGGTCGATGACGTCGTCGCTGCGGGTGGTGCCGGTCTCCACGGTCACCGAGGTGGGCTGCCGGCGGCGGCTCACCCGGGCCGAGAACGGCGAGGTCCGGGTCGACAGCATCGACGTCTACCTGCTGCTCACCTCGCTGGACGAGGCACCGCCCGGCGACGACATGGTCGGCGCGCCCCGGCACGACGCGCTACGTTTCGGCAAGACCCTCGACGACGGCGGGGCCGGGCAGATCGCCCGGCTGGAGGAGTTCGCCCGGCTGGTCGCCTCGGTGGTCGGCCGCCCGCTGCTGTAGCGCCGTGACCGGGCCGGGGGCGACGCCGGGGCCACCCCGGCCCGGGAGCCGGTCGTCGTCGGCTCAGTCGTCCTCGGCCTCCGGGCCGGCGACCTCGACGCCGTCGCTGCCACGCACCACGTGGATGCACTCGCCCGGGCACTCCTTGGCGGAGTCGATCACCTCCAGCCGCAGGTGTTCCGGCACGTCGACCCGGCTGCCGGGGGCGAGCCGCAGCTCACCGTCGACGCCCTTGACGTACGCCAGGCCGTCGACGTCGAACTCGAAGACCTCCGGTGCGTACTGCACGCAGAGCCCGTCACCCGTGCAGAGGTCCTGGTCAACCCAGACCTGCAACTGGTCGGTAGCGACGTCGGTCACCAGGCACCCCCCATGTTCTCCCGTCCCACTCCCCGACGGTACCCGAACGGCCGGACCTGCCCCTCAGGCGTCCCGTGGCGATCAAGGTTCGGTGACGAGGGCGTTGCGTGGGACCGAATCGGCCTCATAGCGGCTAGTGTTAGGGCAGAACGTTCAAGCCCCCCGGGGAGGTGGGACGTGGCACGCAGTGACGACGCGGACTCGCGCGCCGCACGGTGGGAGAAGGAGGCCCACGATCTCTCCACGCAGGTCGCGTTCCTTCAGGAGGAACTCGCTCTGGTGCGGCGCAAGTTGACCGAAAGCCCCCGACACGTCCGGCAGCTCGAAGAGCGGCTGGCGGCCACCCAGGCACAGTTGGCGCGGCTCACCGAGAACAACGACCGGCTCGTGAGCACCCTCAAGGAGGCTCGCGCGCAGATCGTGACGCTCAAGGAGGAGATCGACCGGCTGGCACAGCCGCCGTCCGGTTACGGCGTCTTCCTCGCGCGACACGACGACGGCACGGTGGACATCTTCACCGGCGGACGGAAGCTCCGGGTAGCCGTCTCACCCTCACTGGACGCCGAGGAGTTGCGGCGCGGCCAGGAGGTCCTGCTCAACGACGCGCTCAACATCGTCGACGCGTTCGGCTACGAGCGGGTCGGTGAGGTGGTGATGCTCAAGGAGATCCTCGCGGGTCCCGAGGGCGCTCCGGGTGACCGGGCGCTGGTGGTCTCGCACTCCGACGAGGAGCGCATCGTCCATCTGGCCGACACCCTGATCGGCTCCGCGATCAGGGCCGGCGACTCGCTCATGATCGAGCCCCGCTCGGCGTACGCCTACGAGCGGATCCCGAAGAGCGAGGTCGAGGAGTTGGTGCTGGAGGAGGTGCCCGACGTCGACTACACCGACATCGGCGGCCTCCAGTCGCAGATCGAGCAGATCCGCGATGCGGTGGAGCTGCCCTTCCTGCACGCCGATCTGTTCCGGGAGCACCAGCTCCGGCCGCCGAAGGGCATCCTGCTCTACGGTCCGCCGGGCTGCGGCAAGACGCTCATCGCCAAGGCGGTGGCCAACTCGCTGGCCAAAAAGATCGCCGAGCGGTTGGGCAAGGACCGGCACACCAGCTTCTTCCTCAACATCAAGGGCCCGGAGCTGCTCAACAAGTACGTCGGCGAGACCGAGCGGCACATCCGGCTGATCTTCCAGCGGGCCCGGGAGAAGGCCGGGGAGGGCACCCCGGTCATCGTGTTCTTCGACGAGATGGACTCGATCTTCCGGACCCGTGGCTCCGGTGTCTCCTCCGACGTGGAGAACACCATCGTCCCGCAGCTGTTGAGCGAGATCGACGGCGTCGAGGGCCTGGAGAACGTGATCGTGATCGGTGCCTCCAACCGGGAGGACATGATCGACCCGGCCATCCTGCGCCCCGGCCGGCTCGACGTGAAGATCAAGATCGAGCGTCCGGACGCCGAGGCGGCCAAGGACATCTTCTCCAAGTACATCCTCGCCGGGCTGCCGCTGCACGCCGACGACCTGGCCGAGCACGGCGGTGAGCCGCAGGCCACCGTCGCGGCCATGATCGACGCGGTCGTCCTGCGGATGTACTCGGAGACCGAGGAGAACCGCTTCCTCGAGGTCACCTACGCCAACGGCGACAAGGAGGTCCTGTACTTCAAGGACTTCAACTCCGGCGCGATGATCCAGAACATCGTCGACCGGGGCAAGAAGATGGCGATCAAGGAGTTCCTCACCTCCGGACGCAAGGGGCTGCGGTTGCAGCACCTGCTCGACGCCTGCGTCGACGAGTTCCGGGAGAACGAGGACCTGCCCAACACCACCAACCCGGACGACTGGGCCCGGATCTCCGGCAAGAAGGGCGAGCGGATCGTCTACATCCGTACGCTCGTCTCCGGCGGCAAGGGCACCGAGGCCGGCCGTTCCATCGAAACCGCGAGCAACACCGGCCAGTACCTCTGACCGGACGACCGGACGGGCCCGCGACGCGACGCGTCGCGGGCCCGCTGGCGTCGGCGTCACCCACTGTTAACCGCGCCACCCCGCGCCGGGCGGGTGGAATGCCGGACTCGTCGCTAGACTTCCCCCACCGCTAGTCGACTCCGAGGAACCGCGTGCCGCCCGAGCTGTCCGTCGCCGATCCGCCGCTGTCCCCGGCAGTGGATCGCACGCCCCCCACCGTCCCGACGCCCCGGCGGGGCCGCAGCTGGCGGTGGATACCCCTTCTGCTGGCCGCCCTCGTCGCCGCCTGGGCCGTGCCCGTCGCCGGGCACGCCCTGCACCGGGAGTGGCTGCTCCCGCCGATCGTCCTGGTCGCCACGGCCAGCCT
Source organism: Micromonospora humidisoli (assembly GCF_016900955.1). Classification (NCBI taxonomy): domain Bacteria; kingdom Bacillati; phylum Actinomycetota; class Actinomycetes; order Micromonosporales; family Micromonosporaceae; genus Micromonospora; species Micromonospora humidisoli. The sequence continues at coordinate 465,838 of NZ_JAFEUO010000005.1, read as the reverse complement.
GCTACGCGGTGGCCGCACCCTGCTCGACCGGCTGATGCTCGCCTTGGGCCTGCTGCTCGGCCTGACCACGATCGCCGGCCTGGTCTTCCCGGTCTGGCCCTGGGGGATGCGGCCGGTGCCGCTCACCGGGACCGCCCTCACCGCGCTGGTCCTCGCCGCCGCCGCGCTACGCCGCCGTCCCCGGCTGCCCCGACCCGGCTGGGCCGACCTGTTCCCGCTGGCCGGTGCCGCCGCCATGGTGTTCTACCTGCGGCAACCCTGGCAGCGGGCCACCGACCTCGCCGACCGGCTCACCGTCCTCGGCGCGGGCGAGGACAACTGGCGGCACCTGGCGCTGTTCGACGCGATGGGCCGCCTCGACGGCTACACCTTCGTGGACCCGGCCGCCGCCCGGGAGCAGATCACCGCCCAGCTCATCTACTACCCGCAGGGCTGGCACCTGGCCACCGCCCTGCTCGATGGTTTCCTGACCCCCACCGGGCCGCGCGTCGACGATCTCGTCGCCCACTACTTCGGCTGGACCGTCGCCGGCTTCGGACTGTTCACCCTCGTGCTGATCTGGGCGGCCCAACGGCTGGCCGGCCCGATCCACCTGCTGCACCGCACGGTGCTCACCGTGGTCGTCGGCGCGCTGGTGCTCGGCACCCAGCTGCCGCGACTGCTCAACGCCGGCTACCCCACCGAGGTGCTCGGCCTGACGCTGACCGTCCTGATCGCCACCCTGGTCGCCCGCCCCGTGCCCGGCACCCGGGAACAGGTCGTGCTGCTGTGCGCCCTGCTCGCCGCCGTCGGGTTCACCTACTACCTGTTCCTGCCGGCCGCCGCCGTGCTGGTCCTGTGCTGGGTGCTCACCCACTGGCGGGAGGCGCTGCGCCGGTGGTTCACCGTGCTGACGGTCGGCCTGGCCGGGGCCGCGCTGGCCCTGATCGCCCCGCTGCTCGGCGTGCTGCGGGCCGGGCAGACCGAGGCGCTGGTCATCGGCTCGTCCCAGGCCGTCGAGGGCTGGCGGGCGCTGATCTGGCTCGGCGGCATCGTCGGGGTGGCCCTGCTCGTCCAGGTCGCCCGCGCCGATCCGGCGTGGCGGCGCTGGCTGCTGGTCTGCGTCGTCGGCGCGGCCCTACCGCTGACCATCGCGCAGATCAACACCGACGCCGGGGTGACCCCTGGCTACTACTTCGTCAAGGGCACCCACCTGGCCACCGCGTTGCTCATCGTCGGCACCGCCGGGGTGGTCCGGCTGCTGCCGGTGCCCCGACCCGCCCTGAGCTGGCGAGGGGTCGGCAGCACCACGGCGGGGGTGCTCGCTGCCGCGCTCACCATGACGGTCGCGGTGGCGTTGTGCGGGGTGACCGGCTGGCACCGCAGCCTGCTGGTGGTCGACGAGCAGACCTGGGCGCAGCGGTGGGTCCACCAGGACCTCACCCTGCCGTCCCGGGTGGCCTGGGTGTGCGCCGACGCCCAACAGCGCTATCCCGAGGTGCCGGGCACCACCACCCTGGTCATCGACCGGGGACCGATGCGGTCCTACCTGATCTCGCTGTGCCTGTCGGCGTTGCACGGCACCACGGCGGCCACCGATCCGGGCATCTACAGTCTGCCGTTCCTCGAACCGGACCGCACCGACATCATCGTCCGCCGGGTGGCCGGCCCGATCCGGTTCATCACCTCCGACCCCAAGGGTGAACGTCGGGTGCATCGCATGCTGCGCGACGAGCCCGCCCTGCGGCACCGGTTGAGCTGGGTGCCGTTGACGGTCCCCGAGTGCGACGTGGCCCCCTCCGACGAGCCGCCTCCGCCGACCCTGGAGACCGCGACTCCCGACCCGGCCGAAGCGGCGTGCCCCCTTCCCCGGTGAGGCGGACTACGCTCGACGTGACGGCGGACCGGGTGAGGCGAGCGGAGCAGGTAGGTCGATGAGCGTCAGAAGGATCATGGGCACCGAGGTCGAGTACGGGATCTCCGTGCCCGGTCAGGCCGGAGCCAACCCGATGGTCACCTCGTCGCAGGTGGTCAATGCGTACGGTGCGCGCCCGGAACTCAACCGGGGCGGCCGGGCCCGGTGGGACTACGAGGAGGAGTCGCCGCTGCGCGACGCCCGGGGGTTCACCTACTCCGGGGCCGCCTACGACCCGGCGGAGGCGCTCGCCGACGAGGATCTGGGCCTGGCCAACGTGATACTCACCAACGGTGCCCGGCTCTACGTCGACCATGCCCATCCGGAATACTCCACCCCCGAGGTGACCACCCCCCTCGACGTGGTCCGGTGGGACAAGGCGGGGGAGCGGGTGATGGCCGAGGCGGCCCGGCGGGCGGCCACCATCCCCGGCACCCAGCCGATCCACCTCTACAAGAACAACACCGACAACAAGGGTGCCAGCTACGGCGCCCACGAGAACTACCTGATGCGGCGGCAGACCCCGTTCGCCGACATCGTGGCGTACCTGACGCCGTTCTTCGTGACCCGGCAGATCGTCTGCGGCGCCGGTCGGGTCGGCATCGGGCAGGACGGCGGCCAGAGCGGCTTCCAGATCTCCCAGCGGGCGGACTTCTTCGAGGTCGAGGTGGGGCTGGAGACCACCCTCAAGCGACCGATCATCAACACCCGCGACGAGCCGCACGCCGACGCCGACAAGTACCGCCGGCTGCACGTCATCATCGGCGACGCCAACCTGTCGGAGATCTCCACCTATCTCAAGGTGGGCACCACCGCGCTGATTCTCACCATGATCGAGGAGAAGGCGCTCGGTGCCGACCTGGGCATCGCCGATCCGGTCGCCGAGCTGCGCGCGGTCAGCCACGACCCGTCCCTGACCCACCGGATGCGGCTGCGCGACGGGCGTCGACTGACCGCCCTGGACCTCCAGTGGGCCTACTACGAGCGGGCCCGCTCCTTCGTGGAGGAGCGGTACGGCGCGGACGCCGACGCGCAGACCCTGGACGTGCTGGAGCGTTGGGAGCGGGTGCTGGACCGGTTGGGCCGCGACGTGTTCCTCTGCGCCGACGAGTTGGACTGGGTGGCCAAGCTGCGGCTGCTGGAGGGTTACCGGGAGCGGGAGAAGCTGGGCTGGGGTTCGCACAAGCTCCAACTGGTCGACCTCCAGTACTCCGACGTCCGGCCGGAGAAGGGCCTCTACCACCGGCTGGTGACCCGGGGCTCGATGAAGACCATGCTGGACGACGAGCAGACCCGCCGGGCGATGACCGAGCCGCCGGAGGACACCAGGGCCTACTTCCGGGGCCGTTGCCTGGCCCAGTACGCCTCCGAGGTGGTCGCGGCGAGCTGGGATTCGGTGATCTTCGATGTGGGCCGGGAGTCGCTGGTCCGGGTGCCGATGATGGAGCCGGAGCGGGGCACCCGCAAACACGTGGGCGCGTTGTTCGACAGGTGCGACACCGCCAAGGACCTGCTGGAGACGTTGACCGGCGGCTGATCCGACAGGTGCCGGTGGCCCGTCGTGCGTCGGATGCCGGCGCGCGGCGGGCTTTTCGTCGCCTCCGCGAGGTAAGTTCATCGCAGGCGATCGTGGAGGAGGCACCGAGATGGCTTCACAAGAGGGCGGCCAGTCGCAGGCGGGCAAGTCGCACCAGGCCGAGGAGATCGAGGACGTCACCACCGAGGCCAACCCCGAGGTGGCGGAACGGCACGCGGAGATCACCGAGGACGTCGACGACCTGCTCGACGAGATCGACTCGGTCCTGGAGGAGAACGCCGAAGAATTTGTGCGCGGCTACGTACAGAAAGGGGGTGAATAGGGCATAACGGGTTAAATCGGACATGCCCTATCCGCTCGACGATCGAGACGGACACCGTCGTTGCCGAGACTGCGGCGAGTGGAAGTTGCTCGATGAGTTCTGCGTGAACAGCCGTCGGCCCGATGGCCGGGGCAGCTATTGCAAGCCTTGCTTCAACCTGCGTTCCAAGGTGAGCTATGCCAAGCGGACGAGGGAGAAGCACGGCCGGGAGGTTCGCCAACCACCTGTGGTTCCGGATGGCCACCGTCGCTGCCCGACGTGTGGTGAGACGAAAGCGCTCGACGACTTTCCCCGTAACCGGTCGGGGCGCGGCGGCTACGGCCGATACTGCAAGCCCTGCCACAACGAGAAGGGTAGGGAGAGCAAGCTCCGGCTCTACGGCGGCAGTCGCGAGTACCACCTGCGCCGCCGCTACGGGATCGGCGAGCAGGAGTTCCGGGAGCTTCTCGCCGAGCAGGGCGGCGTCTGCGCCGTTTGCGGCGCGGAAGATCCTCAACATGTGGACCACGATCACCGCACCGGATGGGTGCGCGGGATACTCTGCTTCAACTGCAACGGTGGTCTTGGCCAGTTCCGTGACAGTCCCACGAGGCTGGCCAGGGCGATCACGTACCTGAGAGGAACCACGTGGCAGCGGGCTTTGATCCATCCGGGCGTCTACCAGATGTGTTCACCAACGCGGGGACGTCCTCCTTCACCTCGTTCCTGAGCAGGGTGGCCCCCGAGATGCTGCCCGGCCGACGGCCGCTGCCGCCGGGCATGGCCGCCGACCTGGCACCCCACGCCACCACCATCGTGGCCATCTCGGCCACCGGGGGTGTGGTGCTGGCCGGCGACCGCCGGGCCACCATGGGCAACCTGATCGCGCAGCGCGACATCGAGAAGGTGCACCCCGCCGACGCGTACTCGCTGGTCGGCATCGCCGGCACGGCGGGCATCGGCATCGAGTTGATGCGCCTGTTCCAGGTCGAGCTGGAGCACTACGAGAAGATCGAGGGCGCGATGCTCTCCCTCGACGGCAAGGCCAACCGGCTCGCCGCGATGATCCGGGGCAACCTCGGTGCCGCCATGCAGGGGCTCGCGGTCGTCCCGCTGTTCGCCGGCTTCGACCTGGCCGCCCGGGACCCCGCCCGGGCCGGGCGGATCTTCAGCTTCGACGTCACCGGCGGCCCCTACGAGGAGACCGGCTACGACGCGATCGGCTCCGGTTCGCTGTTCGCCAAGTCGGCGCTGAAGAAGCGCTACCGGGCCGGCCTGTCCATCGACGACGCGACCCGGCTCGCCGTCGAGGCGCTCTACGACGCCGCCGACGACGACACGGCCACCGGTGGGCCGGACCTGACCCGGCGGATCTACCCGGTGGTGATGACGGCGACCGCCGAGGGCACCCACCGGCTCACCGAGGCCGAGACGGCCACCATCGCCGAGGCCGTCGTCGCCGGGCGGATGGAGAACCCGGGCGGCTGACGCCGTCCCCACCCCCACCAGCCCCAGTCGTCAGCACAGCGCCAGAAGGAGAACCGCCGCCGTGGCCATGCAGTTCTACGCCTCGCCCGAGCAGATCATGCGCGACCGCTCCGAGCTGGCCCGCAAGGGCATCGCCCGGGGGCGCAGCGCGGTGGTCCTGAGTTACACAGGCGGGGTGCTCTTCGTCGCGGAGAACCTCTCCAGCGCCCTGCACAAGGTCAGTGAGATCTACGACCGGATCGGCTTCGCCGCCGTCGGCCGGTACAACGAGTTCGAGAACCTGCGCCGCGCCGGGGTGCGGATGGCCGACCTCAACGGCCTGAGCTACGACCGGCGGGACGTGACCGGCCGGGCGTTGGCCAACGCGTTCGCGCAGACCCTCGGCGCGATCTTCACCGAGCAGTCCAAGCCGTTCGAGGTGGAGATCTGCGTGGCGCAGGTCGGTGCCACGGTCGAGGAAGACGAGCTGTACCGGCTCACCTACGACGGCTCGGTCAACGACGAGCCGGGCCGGATGGCGATGGGCGGTCAGGCCGAGGCGATCACCGGCGTGCTCAAGTCCGAGCACCGCCCCGACCTGTCGCTCAGCGAGGCGGTCAGGGTGGCTATGAAGGCGCTGAGCAGCGTCGGAGGCGAGGGTGGTGCGGCCCGGACGATCGCCCCCAACCAGTTGGAGGTGGCGGTCCTGGACCGCGGCCGGGTGGGGCGTACCTTCCGACGGATCACCGGCGCGGCGCTGACCGCGCTGCTGGAGGGCGACTCGGCAGGTGACGCCGCGCCGGCCGACGGCCGGGCCGCCACCCCGACGGTGCCGACCGAGGAGGCGCACAAGCCCACCACCTCGGCCGGCTCGGCCGACCTGGAGGGTCAGCCCCAGGAGAAGCCGGAAGCGTGACGGTGAGACGGGTCGGGGCCGGGGTGACGAGAACCCCGGCCCCGACCCGTGGATGCCATCCGCCATCCGCGCCGACGCACCGCCGCCCGCCCACCGGGGCCGGCACCGGCACGCACCGGTGGCGGCGGGTCGACGGTCAGGCCCTGCGCAGCAGCGGCTTCGCCAGCGCCCAGTAGCCGGCGGCGATGACGTTGAAGATGCCCATGCCGGGCGGCGACTCGACGTTCGACGGGTCGACCGTGGCGGTCATCAGCTCGGCGATGATGCCGTCGGGGACGATCCGCTCCTGCTGGAGGCGGCGACGCCGGGCCCGCACCCAGGCCCGGTTGGTCCACAGCCACCCCCAGCCGCGCGTCTTCTCCCGGCTCCAGCCGCCGAGCAGCGCCGCCACCAGCATCGCCGCCTCGGTGAGCAGCAGTATCGGGGCCAGCACCACGAGCGTCCGCGTCTCGTACGCGGTGAGCAGCGAGATCAGCCGGTTGCGTTCCAGCAGGTAGTGCTTGAGCTTGTTACGGGAGAACTCGTAGTGGTGCACCACCACGGCGTCCGGGACGTACTCCTGGCGCAGTCCGCGCTGCCACAGCCGCAGGCTGATCTCGGTGTCCTCGTGGTAGGCGAAGTACTCGGCGGCGAAGCCGTCCAGCTCCCGCCAGAGCGCCCGGTTGATCACGAAGCAGCAGCCGCTGATCGACGGCACAGTGGTGCGCCGGGCGTGCGCGCTGGCCGGTTGGCCGTTGCCGCCGGCCCAGGACAGCCCGATGTAGTGCAGCGGGTTGCCTGACGTGTTGATCAGGTCGGGGTTCTCGGCGAGCCGGATCGAGGCCATCACCGCGCCCACACCCGGCTCACCGGCCACCGCCACCGTACGGGCCAACGCGTCGGGGGCGACGACGGCGTCGGAGTTGACGAAGGCCAGCCACTCGCCGGTGGCCTCGGCGGCACCGACCCGGCAGCCGCCGGAGTAGCCGGTGTTCTCCTCCGGCCGGACCACCCGCACCCCGGCGAGGCCCTTGACCACGTCGATGCCGTCACCGGTGCAGCCGTTGTCGACCACGATCAGCTCGATCTCGACGTCGACGCTGGCCAGCACGGCGCGGGCGGCGTCGACCAGGTAGGGCTCGGCGCCGTAGGCGAGCATCACCGCGGACACCTGGGGGCGGGACATCTACAGACCTCCGGAGACGCCGGCGGCCACCACGTCGTCGAGCGGCCGGCCGGGGGTGGGGGTGGCCGGGCGGGCGCCCCGGCGCAGCAGCAGGACGGCCATGGTGGCGGCCACCACGACGGAACCGACGGCGTAGGCCAGCTCGACGCGGAGCGCGACCGGGGCCGGGACGGCCGTGACGGCGAGCAGGGCGGCCACCCCGATCGTCCACGACACCGCCTGGGCGCGGTGCCGGTCGAGGGCGAGCAGCGCCTGCCCGAGCACCATCGCCCACAGGTAGGCGAGGGTGCCGACGGCCAGCCAGGCGAAGTCGCCGTGGCCGAGCACGCCGGGGGCGTCGAAGAGCCGGTGCACCAGCCACGGGCCGAGCGCCACCGCGCCGACCGCCCCGGCGACGCCGAGGGCGGTGACCACGCCGAGCGCCCGGCGCAGCAGGCGGCGGAAACCGGTCACGTCGCCGGTGGTGGCGGTGGTGGCCAGGCCGGGCAGCAGCGACGCCTGCATGGAGCCGAAGACGAACAGCGGGATCCGGACCAGCACCAGGGCGGAGAGCAGCGCACCGGCGGTCGCCACGTCGGCCGGGTCGAGCAGCCGGGCGTTGATCACGCCGACGTTGACCACGACCTGGGAGAGCAGGCTGGAGACGGTGAGCAGGCCGAGGCCGCGCAGCAGGGTGCCCCAGGCCACCGGGACGCCGCCGCCGACGGCCCGCAGCACCGGCGGCAGGGTCACCAGCACCGACAGCAGCGGGGCGACGACCAGCACCGCGCCGTACCAGACCGGGTCGGTGACGCCGCTGACGCCGAGGCCGGCGACCAGCGCGATGCGTACCCCGCCGTCGACCCCGAGCTGGGTGCCGTACCAGGGGAAGAGTTGCAGGCCGGACAGCACGCCCCGGGTGGTGTACGCCACGGCCATCGCGACCAGCGCGCCGATCAGCACGGCGACCATCGTGGCGTCACCGGCGAAGAGCCGGTCGGTGAGCGCCCGGTAGCCGGCCAGGATGGCCACGACCAGCAGCGCCAGCACGACGGCGGCGACGGTGGCTCCCCGGGCCAGCACCGGGCCGGGGGGCAACCCCTGGCTGCGGCGGGCGGCGACGACCCGGGCGACCTCCTGCTCGACGGGGATGAACACGCCGATGCCGAGGGTGAACACGATCGACCAGAGCACCGACAGCGAGGAGTAGTCGGCGCGGTCGAGGGCGTGTCCGGCGACCGCGAGGTGCACGTAGGAGGCGAGCCCGAGCAGGGCGAGCCCGCCTCCGACGGCGAGGGTGCCGGGCGGGACGAGGTGGAGCAGCCGCCGCATCACCGGCGGATGAGCGCCAGCGTGAGTACCGCGAAGGCCCGGCCCAGGTAGATCATCGCCTTGGCGGGGGAGTGGCTGGGGGTGCCGGCCATCCGTTTGCGCATCGCCACCGGCACCTGACGGATGCGGTAGCCGCGCCGGGCGGTGTGCACCAGGGTCTCCACCGTGTCGCCGAGGTACTCGGCCGGGTACCAGCCGGCGAACATCTCGATGACCCGCCGGTTGGCGGCCCGGAAACCGGACGTGGTGTCGGTGAGGCGGGTCCTGGCCACCCGGGAGAGCACCCCGGACAGCATGACCATCGCCCAGCGGCGGGGCCCGCGCACGGAGTAGTCGCCCTCACCGGCGAACCGGGCACCGATGACCAGGTCGTTGTCGTCGAGCAGGTCGACCAGTTTGGGCACGTACCGGGGGTCGTGCTGGCCGTCGGCGTCGATCTGGATGGCCACGTCGTAGTCGTTGTCGCGGGCGTAGCGGTAGCCGAGCCGCATCGCGCCGCCCACTCCGAGGTTGTAGGGCAGCTTCGCCACCCGGGCTCCGGCGGCGGCGGCCACGGCGGCGGTGCGGTCGGTGGAGCCGTCGTCGACCACCAGCACGTCGACGCCGGGCAGTTCGCCCCGGACCTCGCCGACGACGTCGGCGATCGACCCGGACTCGTTGAGCGCCGGGATGATGATCAGGACGCGCTTGCCGTTAACCATCGTGGGACACCAGTTCGTCTCGGGTGGCTGCGGTGAGCTGGGCGCCGTCGGCGAGCCGGGCGGCGCGCTCCGCGTCGATCTGCGCGCGGAGCAGGGCGAAGTCCTCGGCCAGGGTCCGGGTCTCCTCCTCCAGCGCGCTGACCTCCCAGCTCAGGTGCACGCAGACCAGCAGCAGGAAGACGATGCCGAGGAAGAGCACCAGGCTGACGCCGGAGACCACGCCGAAGAAGCCGGCCACGTTGTCCAGCAGGCGGGGGAACAGCGACAACGGGATGACGATGACCAGCACGCCGAGCCAGAGCATGCCGTACTTCTCGCGGAGCTGCCGGCGGCGCAGCAGCTCGACGATGGTGGCGAGCAGGATCAGGCCGGTCAGACCGGTGACGAGGGTGAGCTTCATGCGACCTTCCACGGGGCGGGTGCAGTCGGGGAGGCGAAGGCGTCGGACAGCGCGTCGTGCCAGTCCGGCGGCGGGGGCAGGCCGGCCTCGGCCCACCGGTCGTGCCCTAGCACACTGTACGCGGGTCGCGCGGCGGGACGGGGAAACCGGTCGCTGGTGGTGGGTCGGACCCGGTCCGGGTCGAGCCCGGCCAGCGTGAAGGCGGCGCGGGCCAGCCCGTACCAGGTGGTCTGGCCGGTGCAGGTGCCGTGGTAGATCCCGGCGGGTGCCCGGTCGGCCAGGGCCGCATCGGCGAGCGCCACCAGCCGGGTGGCCAACGCGTACGACCAGGTGGGCTGGCCGTGCTGGTCGTCGACCACGTCGAGGTGCTGCCGGGTGGCGGCCAGGTCGAGCATGGTGGTGACGAAGTTGCGTCCGTGTGCGCCGTAGAGCCAGGCGGTCCGCACCAGGTAGCCGGTTTCGGGGAGAAATCGGACCACGGCCCGCTCCCCGGCGAGCTTGCTGCGGCCGTAGGCGTTGACCGGGTCGGTGGGGGCGTCCTCGGCGTACGGGGTGTCGGCGTCACCGGCGAAGACGTAGTCGGTGGAGACGTGCAGCAGCCGTGCACCGTGCCCGGCGCAGGCGCGGGCCAGGTGGGCCACGCCGTCGCCGTTGATCGCGGTCGCCGCCGCCTCGTCGCGTTCCGCGCCGTCGACGTCGGTCCACGCCGCGGCGTTGAACACCACGTCGTGCCCGGCGACCGCGGTGTGCACCGCCCCGGCGTCGGTGACGTCGAGGTCGGCGCGGGTGGCGGCGGTCACCTTGAGGTCGCCCCGGGTGGCCAGCACGGCGAGCAGGTCCCGGCCGAGCATGCCACCCGCGCCGGTGACGAGGACCCGGGTCATGCGGCCGGTGCCGTCTTCAGCGGCTCCCACCAGGCCCGGTTGTCCCGGTACCAGGCGACGGTCCGGGTCAGGCCCTCGTCGAGGCCGATGCTCGGGGCGTACCCCAGCTCGGTGTTGATCTTGCTGATGTCCAGCGAGTAGCGGCGGTCGTGGCCCTTGCGGTCGGTCACCGGGACGACCCGGTCCCAGCCGGCGTCGCACGCCTCCAGCAGCCGTCCGGTCAGCTCCTTGTTGCTCAGCTCGGTGCCGCCGCCGATGTGGTAGACCTCGCCGGAGCGGCCGGCGTGCGCCACCATCGCGATGCCCCGGCAGTGGTCGTGCACGTGCAGCCAGTCCCGCACGTTGCCGCCGTCGCCGTAGAGCGGCACCGTCCCGCCGTCGAGCAGGTTGGTCACGAACAGCGGAACGACCTTCTCCGGGAACTGGTAGGGCCCGTAGTTGTTGGAGCAGCGGGTGACCACCACGTCCATCCCGTGGGTCCGGTGGTAGGCCAGCGCCAGCAGGTCGGACCCGGCCTTCGAGGCCGAGTACGGCGAGTTCGGGGCCAGCGGCCAGGTCTCCGTCCAGGACCCGGAGTCGATGGAGCCGTACACCTCGTCGGTGGAGACGTGCACGAACCGGCCGGTGCCGTGCCGCAGCGCCGCGTCCAGCAGGGTCTGGGTGCCGAGCACGTTGGTGGTGACGAACGGCGCGGCGCCGGCGATCGACCGGTCGACGTGCGACTCGGCGGCGAAGTGCACGACCACGTCCTGGCCGGCGACGACCTCGTCGACCGTCGCCGGGTCGCAGATGTCGCCCCGGACGAACCGCAGCCGGGGGTCGTCGCGCACCGGGGCGAGGTTGTCCAGGTTGCCGGAGTAGGTCAACTTGTCCAGCACGGTCACCGTCGTGGGCTCGATCGCGGGCACGCCGGACGCGTCGCCGCCGGGCACGCCCAGCAGCATCCGTACGTACTCCGACCCGATGAATCCGGCTCCGCCGGTGACGAGAATCCTCACGGGGACGGAAGTGTACGCGCATCGGCCCGCAGCTCCGGGGACCGTGACCCCGGTGTCCGGTTCGCGCCGGTCCCGGTAGGCTCCCCCGGTGCGTGGAATCCTTCTCGCTGGTGGCACCGGGTCCCGGCTGTGGCCGATCACCCGGGCGGTGTCCAAGCAGCTGATGCCGATCTTCGACAAGCCGATGGTCTACTACCCGCTGTCGACGTTGGTGATGTCCGGGGTGCGGGAGATCCTGGTGATCACCACCCCGGAGGACCAGGAGCAGTTCCAGCGGCTGCTCGGCGACGGCAGCCAGTGGGGGCTGCGCCTGGAGTACGTCGCCCAGGCCCGCCCGGAGGGCATCGCGCAGGCGTTCGTGCTCGGCGCGGACTTCATCGGCGACGACTCGGTGGCGCTGGTGCTGGGCGACAACATCTTCCACGGCGTCGGCCTCGGCCGGCAGTTGGCCGACAACGGCGACCTGGTCGGCGGGCGGGTTTTCGCCTACCCGGTGGCCAACCCGCAGGCGTACGGCGTGGTCGACTTCGACGGCGACGGCCGGGTGCTGTCGATCGAGGAGAAGCCGGCCCGGCCGAAGTCCCGCTACGCCGTGCCCGGCCTGTACTTCTACGACAACCGGGTGGTCGAGATCGCCGGCAAGCTCACCCCCAGCGCCCGGGGCGAGCTGGAGATCACCGCGGTCAACGAGGCGTACCGGGAGGCCGGCGAGCTGTCGGTCACCGTGCTGGACCGGGGCACCGCCTGGCTGGACACCGGCACCTTCACCTCGATGATGCAGGCCGGCGAGTTCGTCCGGGTGATCGAGGAACGGCAGGGCATGAAGATCGGCTGCGTCGAGGAGGTCTGCTGGCGGGCCGGCCTGATCGACGACGGGCAGCTGCGCGCGCTGGCCGAGCCGCTGACCAAGAGCGGTTACGGTGACTACCTGCTGGGTCTGCTGGCCGACAAGCACGACGAGGCGGTGCTGCGCGCGGCACAGTCGGGAACGGAGGGGGCGCGGTGAAGATTCGTCCGCTGAGCATCGAGGGCGCCTGGGAGGTCACCCCGCAGCAGCACGGTGACCCACGCGGCCTGTTCATGGAGTGGTACCGGTTCGACCAGCTCGCCGAGGCGGTCGGCCATCCGCTGCGGCTGGCCCAGGCCAACCTGTCGATCTCCGGACGGGGTGTGGTGCGCGGCATCCATTTCGCCGACGTCCCGCCCGGGCAGGCCAAGTACGTCACCTGTGTGCGGGGCGCGGTGCTCGACGTGGTGGTGGATCTGCGGACCGGTTCGCCGACCTTCGGCCGTTGGGAGGGCGTCCGGCTGGACGACACCGACCGGCGGGCGGTCTACCTGGCCGAGGGGCTGGGGCACGGCTTCTGCGCGTTGACCGACGACGCGACCCTCAACTATCTCTGCTCGACCACCTACAACCCGACCGGGGAGCACGCGGTGCACCCGCTCGACCCGGAGCTGGGCATCGAGTGGCCCGCCGAGGTGCCGCAACTGTCCGCCCGCGACGCGGCGGCACCGACGTTCGCGCAGGTCAGGGCGGCAGGGACGCTGCCGGACTACGCCGCCTGCCGGGAGTTCGTGGCCGGGCTGGGGCCGGACGGAATGTCGTACTCGGACGGGATCTGAGCGACCGGAGCACACTACCTGTGCTGTGACAGTGACGAACCGGCCCTCCGGGCGGCTAGTGTCACATCATGGAGCGGCGAATCTTCGGCCTCGAGACCGAGTACGGCGTCACCTGCACCTATCGCGGGCAGCGGCGGCTGTCCCCAGACGAGGTCGCCCGGTACCTGTTCCGCCGGGTGGTGTCGTGGGGCCGGTCGAGCAACGTGTTCCTGCGCAACGGGGCCCGGCTCTACCTGGACGTCGGGTCGCACCCGGAGTACGCCACTCCGGAGTGCGACTCGGTCACCGACCTGGTCGCCCACGACCGGGCCGGTGAGCGCATCCTGGAGGGCCTGCTCGTCGATGCGGAGAAGCGGCTGCACGACGAGGGCATCGCGGGTGAGATCTACCTGTTCAAGAACAACACCGACTCGGCCGGCAACTCGTACGGCTGCCACGAGAACTACCTGGTCTCCCGGCACGGTGAGTTCGGTCGGCTGGCCGACGTGCTCATCCCGTTCCTGGTCACCAGGCAGCTGATCTGCGGGGCGGGCAAGGTGTTGCAGACCCCGCGCGGGGCGGTCTATTGCCTGTCCCAGCGGGCCGAGCACATCTGGGAGGGCGTCTCCTCGGCGACCACCCGCAGCCGGCCGATCATCAACACCCGCGACGAGCCGCACGCCGACGCCGAACGCTACCGCCGGCTGCACGTCATCGTCGGGGACTCCAACATGAACGAGGTCACCACGCTGCTCAAGGTCGGCTCGGCCGACATCGTGCTGCGGATGATCGAGGCGGGCGTGGTGATGCGCGACCTGTCGCTGGAGAACCCGATCCGGGCCATCCGGGAGGTGTCGCACGACATCACCGGCCGGCGTAAGGTGCGCCTCGCCTCCGGCAAGGAGGTCAGCGCGCTGGAGATCCAGCAGGAGTACCTGGCGCGGGCCACCGAGTTCGTGGAGCGTCGCGGCGGCGACCAGACCGCCAAGCGGGTGGTGGAGCTGTGGGGGCGGGTGCTGAACGCGGTGGAGAGCGGCAACCTGGACCCGGTGGCCCGGGAGATCGACTGGGTGAGCAAGCTCCGGCTGATCGAGCGCTACCAGCGCAAGCACGACCTGCCGCTGTCGCACCCCCGGGTGGCGCAGATGGACCTGGCCTACCACGACCTGCGTCGGGGCCGGGGCCTGTACGGGCTGCTGGAACGGCGTGGCCAGGTGGACCGGGTGGCCACCGATCCGGAGATCTTCGAGGCCAAGGAGACCCCGCCGCAGACCACCCGGGCCCGGCTGCGTGGCGAGTTCATCAGGCACGCCCAGGAGAAGCGGCGTGACTTCACCGTCGACTGGGTGCACCTGAAGCTCAACGACCAGGCGCAGCGCACCGTGCTCTGCAAGGACCCGTTCCGGGCGTACGACGAGCGGGTGGAGCGGTTGATCGCGAGCATGTGACCGGTGGGCCGGCGGTCGGTGACGGCCGCCGGCCCACCGGTACGCTGGCGGGGCGATGAACGATTCCGAATCCGCCGACCGCGAGCGCGGCGACACCCAGCGGCTCAACTGGATCGACCGCCGCCGGGCGAAGATCCGCGACGAGATCGCCCGCAACCGCCGGGGCGAGTACACCGTGCCGACCTGGGTGTTGACCGTGGCGCTGGTCGTCATCGTGGTCGGCTGGCTCGCGTTGATCTTCCTGGTCGGCTGACGCGGGGCGTCGCGGTCCCCCGCCGTGCACCGCCCGGTGGGGTCGCCGCCGACCGATCGAGCAATCTGGAAGATGAGCCGGCCGCCCGGTGCTGGCACCCTGGTGCGACGGCGGCCCGTCGGAGGCGGCCGACGAATCAGGGGGTGCCGGTGGCGCATATCGATCTTGGTCTCGACGAGAAGGCGTTCCCGGGGATCACCGGGCCGATGCGCTACCGGCCGGAGACCGCGAAACCGCTGAACGAGCTGGCCGAGGTGCTGTTGCGCGCCCCGCACCCGACGCTGACGCCGGGCGAGCGGGAACTGATCGCCGCCTACGTCTCCGGGCTCAACGAGTGCCGGTTCTGCTGCGCCTCCCACTCGGCGTTCGCCGCCGCCCAACTGCCCACCGGGATGACCCTGGTCGACCAGGTGCGGGCCGACCCGGACACCGCGCCGATCAGCGCGAAGCTGCGGGCCCTGCTCCGCATCGGCGCGGCGGTCCAGGCCGACGGGCGACAGGTCACCACCGAACTGGTCGAGGCGGCCCGCGCCGAGGGCGCCACCGACCTGGAGATCCACGACACGGTGCTGATCGCCGCCGCGTTCTGCATGTTCAACCGGTACGTCGACGGGCTGGGCACCTACGCCCCCGAGGGTGAGGGCTACGAGGCGACGGCCGCGCGGATCGTCGAGCACGGCTACACGGCCTGACCACGGGGTCGACCGCCCCGGCCGGCGGTGCCGGGACCGGTCAGCCGAGCAGCGCGGCGGCGTGCCGGCCGGCGGCGGCCGCCGCGAGGAAGTAGGCGTGGTCGGCGTCCAGACCCCGGCCCATCGTGGACAGTCGCACGGGCAGGGCGCGCAGCGCGGCGTCCAGGCCGGTGGTGCCGACCCGGACCAGGGTGTGCCGGTCGGCCAGCGGGGCCAGCGCGGTGTCCACCCGGGCCGCCAGCTCCGGCGGCAGGCCATCCGGCACCACCAGCTCCGCCGGGGCCAACGCCACCCGGCCGTACGCGGTGAGGCTGTGGTGCGACACCCCCTGGTGCCGGGGGCGGGCGTCGGCGTCGGAGATCCGCAGCGAACCGACCGGCCGGCCACCCAGCACCGCCACCGCGTTGACCGCCTCGCCGACGGCGACGCCGGAGAACCCCCACCGGGTGCCGGTGCCCAGGTTGCCCGGCCCCTGCGCGACGATCGCCACGTCGGCGCGGAGCACGTGCCGGGCGGCCAGCAGGCCGGTGTGCAGGGTGGCCGCCTCCAGATCCCCGCCGAACGCCTGCCCGACGCTGACCGTGCCGACCAGCGCGTCGCGTAGCCCGTCGAGGGTGCGGGAGAACCAGGCCGGCAGCGCGCCCCCGTCGGTGAGCAGGTAGGCCACCCGGGCCCGGGGGGCGTCGGCGTGGATGCCGGCGAGGATCGCCGGCAGGGCGGAGTGCAGGTCGGCGGTGACCACCGGCAACCCGTCCAGGTCGTCGACGGCGGCGAGCAGCGCGTGGTGCGGCGACGCCTCCTCGTCGACCCCCAGCATGATCGGCTGCAACGGGGTGTACCGGGCCTTGACCAGGTGACCGGCGTCGCGGGTGTCGCCGGCCTGCGGCGGATCGGCGGGCAGCCGGTCGGGCAGGGCGACCACCAGGGCGTACCCGCCGGTGCCCAGGCCCATCAGCAGCGCGCCGGCGTTGAGCAGCACCCGGTCGCCGGGGACGGGGTCGCCGACCAGCTCCGGGTAGGCCAGCGCGCGCATGCTGGCCCCGTCGGGCAGGGCGACGTCGAGTTCCACCGCGCCGGCCCACCGTCGCCGTACCGCCGTGACCGTCCCGGACCGCCATCGCACCATGCCCGGCACGCTATCGCCGACCATCCGGCCGACCGCGTCCGGGGCCGCGTCCGGTCAGCCCCGCCCGTCCGGCTCCTGATCGGACGGCCCGTCGGCCGGTCGCGTGCCGCCGGCCGGGCCGGGGTACGCCGTGCCCAGCGGGGCGTCGCCCACCGGGCCGGGTTCCTGCTGGGTACGCCGGGCGTGGCGGCCGGTGACGCCGGGCAGCGACGGGGTGGGATCGAGGAAGACGTACCCGATCTCCGGGTAGCGGTCGGTGAGCCGCCGTTCGGCCTCGTCGGCGGCGGCCTCGATGTCGGCCCCGGTCGCCTCGTCCCGGAAGTCGACCTTGGCGGCCACCAGGATGTCGTCCGGGCCGAGTTGCATGGTCAGCAGGGTGTCGACCCGGTCCACCGTCGGCAGGCCGGCCAGCTCGCGTTCGATCTCGCGGTGCAGTCGTTCGGGCACCGCCCGGCCGACCAGCAGCGAGATGTTGCTCCTGGCCAGGATGGCGGCGACCACGAGCAGCAGCAGGCCGATCAGGATCGAGGCGATGCCGTCGAACAGCTCGTCGCCGGTCCACTGCGACAGACCCAGCCCGACCCCGGCGATGAGCAGGCCGATCAGGGCGGCGCTGTCCTCCAGGAACACCGCCTTGACGGTGGTGTCGGCGGTCAGCCGCAGGAACCGGCGCGGGGTGGTCCCCCAGCGGCGGGACTCGCCGCGTACCTGGCGGACCGCGCGGGCCAGCGACACCGACTCGATGGCGAAGGAGACCGCCAGCACCACGTACGAGACCAGGTAGTCGCCGCTGTGTTCGTGGACCAGGATGGTGGTCACCCCGTGGGTGATGGCGAAGCCGGCACCGGCCACGAAGGTGAACAGCGCGGCCAGGAACGCCCAGACGTAGCTCTCCTTGCCGTACCCGAACGGGTGCCGGACGTCGGCGGGCCGGGCCCCCCGGCGCAGCGCCAGGTAGAGCAGCACCTCGGTGGTGGTGTCGGCGACCGAGTGGGCCGCCTCGGAGAGCATCGCCGCGGAGCCGGAGAGGATCCCGGCGACCAGTTTCGCCACCGCGATGGCGAGGTTCGCCGCCCCGGCCACCACCACCGTGCCGACGCTCTCGTTCTTGACTGCGGCTTCCGACATGCGGTCACCGTAGTTCCGTGAGCCCGCCTCCGCCCGCAGCGGCCGGCGGGTCGTGCCCCGGTGATCAAGAGCTTTACGTCAATTTGATCTAGACGGATGACGCGAACCTCTTGATCACCGCAGCAGGACGGGGCAGGACGGGGCGGGGCGGGGCGGGGATCGTGGTCGGGTGGGGCGGGCCCGGTCCGGCGTGGGTGCACGGGTATCCCGTCCGGGCTGCTAGCGTTCACCCCGTGTCGCGGAGTCGTACCGAACGCCTGGTCAACCTGGTGATCTGTCTGCTGTCCACCAGGCGGTTCCTGACCGCCGCGCAGATCGCCGCGACCGTGCCCGGCTACGAACACGATCCGGACGACGCCCGGGAACACGAGGCGTTCCAGCGTAAGTTCGAGCGGGACAAGGCGGAACTGCGCGAGCTGGGGGTGCCGCTGGAGACCGGGACGGCCAGCGTGTTCGACGCCGAGCCCGGTTACCGGATCGCCCACCGGGAGTACGCCCTGCCTGACATCCCGCTCGAACCGGACGAGGCCGCCGCGGTGGGCATCGCCGCCCGGTTGTGGCAGCACGCCGGGCTGGCCGCCGCCGCCTCCTCGGGGCTGGCCAAGCTGCGCGCGGCCGGCGTGGACGTCGATCCGCAGGCCACCCTCGGGTTGGAGCCGATGGTCACCGTCGACCCGGCGTTCGCCCCGCTCACCGCCGCCGCCCGGGACCGCCGCGAGGTCACCTTCGACTACCGGGTGCCCGACCGGGACGCGCCGACCCGCCGCCGGTTGCAACCGTGGGGCGTGGTCTGCTGGCGGGGCCGCTGGTACGTCGTGGGCCACGACCGGGACCGGGCGGCCACCCGCTGCTTCCGGCTGTCCCGGGTGACCGGCGCGGTGCGCGTCACCGGTGCGCCAGGCGGCTACGAGCCCCCGGCCGGCGTCGACCTGATCTCGCACGTGGCCGCCTGGTCCGGGCCGGTCGAGCGGACCGGTCGGGCCACCGTGCTGGCCACCCCCGGGCGGGCCGCCGGGCTGCGCCGGTGGGCGGTGCAGTGCGTGCCCGGCCCCGACGGTGACCGGTTGGTGCTGCCCTACGCCGATCCGGAGTCGCTGGCCGGACACCTGGTCGGATACGGCCCGGACGTCCGGGTGCTGGACCCACCCGAGGTGCGCGACGCGGTGATCCAGCGGCTCAAGGAGATCGCCGTGCGGCACGACGAGTTGGCCGTGGCCGGGGGTGCCAGGTGACCCGCCCCGCCGCGCGTACCTCCGCCGACCGGCTGGCCCGGCTGCTGAACCTGGTGCCCTACCTGCTGGCCCGGCCGGGCATCGAGATCGCCGAGGCGGCCGGTGACCTGGGCGTCACCGAACGGCAGCTGCGCGAGGACCTGGAGCTGCTCTGGGTCTGCGGACTGCCCGGCTACGGCCCGGGTGACCTGATCGACATGGCCTTCGACGGCGACCGGGTGACCATCACCTACGACGCCGGCATCGACCGGCCGCTGCGGCTCACCCCGGACGAGGCGCTGGCCCTGGTGGTGGCGCTGCGGATGCTCGCCGAGACGCCCGGGGTGGCCAACCGGGAGGCCGTCGAACGGGCCCTGGCCAAGATCGAGAACGCGGCCGGTGACCTGGTCGGCGCCCCGGTGGCCGTCCGGCTGCCCGGCGAGGGCCAGCGGGTGCAGGAGCTGCGGGCCGCGGTCGAGCGACGGCGGGCGCTGCGGATCACCTACTACACCGCCGCCCGGGACGAGAGCACCGACCGCGTCATCGACCCGCTGCGGATGCTGATGGTCGACGGCCGGGCGTACGTCGAGGCGTGGTGCCGCCGCGCCGAGGCGGTCCGGTTGTTCCGGGCCGACCGGATCGACGCGGTCGTCGAGCTGGACGAGCCGGCCGTGGTGCCGCCGCAGGCCCGCCCGCACGACCTGCGGCAGGGGGTGTTCCAGCCGTCTGCGGACCTGCCGCTGATCACCCTGCGGATCGGGCGGGGGGAGCGGTGGATCACCGAGTACTACCCGTGTGAGCGGGTCGAGGTCGACGGCGACCACTGGCTGGTGTCGCTGCGGGTGACCGATCTCGACTGGGCCCGCCGCTTCGTGCTCGGGCTGGGCCCGGACGTCACCGTCCTCGCCCCGGTCGAGCTGGCCACCCAGGTCCGCGCCCAGGCCACCGCCGCGCTGGAGGCGTACGCGACGCCCGCCCCGGCCGGCCCGGCGGGCGCGGTGACGTCCCGGTAGGCTGACCGTCGTGGTGAAGTGGATCGTGCTGGCGGTGCTGCTGTTCGCGCTCGTCGTGTTGGCCCTGGCGGTGCGCCCGGTGCTGGTGCGGCTGCCCCGGCTGCGCCGGGCGGCGGTGGGGTTGCAGCGTCGTCAGGCCGACGCGGAGGCGTTGCGGCACAGCGCCGAGGCGTTGCAGGAGCGGGCCGAGGCGTTGCAGCGGCAGACCGAGACGACCCAGCAGCGGCTCGAACTGATCAAGGCCAAGCGCGGGAACTGACCGGGGTCGAGGGCGCGAACCGATCGACGCCAGGCGCGGAGAGTGATCGACGCCGGTCGGTGAATCGCGTGCCCGCCGTCCGCCCGGCGTCCGTTTCACGCGGCTCTGCACCCGTACAGGTGGTTGACGGGACACTCAGCGGTGGTCAAGACTTCACCGGCCGGGCCGCATCAGCGGTGGCCCGGCGGGTGGCAGCAGCCCGTCGCGCACGTACGATGGGCGACGACCCCACCCTTCGACACAGAGCGACTGGAGCTTCCCATGGGTGCCCTCAAGCCGTGGCACATCGCCGTACTCGTGGTCGTGCTGATCCTGCTGTTCGGCGCGAAGCGGCTTCCCGACGCGGCCCGCTCGCTCGGCCGTTCGTTGCGGATCATCAAGGCGGAGACCAAGAGCCTGGCCGACGACGACCGCGACCTGGCCGAGAAGGCCGACGCGCAGGCCGGCTACCAGCCGCTGCCGCCCCAGCAGCAGCCCGTGCAGCAGCAGCCGTACGCGCCGCAGCCCCAGCAGCAGCCGCTCGCCCCGCCGGTCGACCCGGTGCAGCGCGTCCGCGACAACTGACCGAAGGGCCCGATCACCGTGGCCTTCGCACTCCGTAAACGTGGCCCCAGCACCTTCGAACGGGCCTCCGACGGTTCCATGACCCTGATGGAGCACGTCCGCGAGCTGCGGAACCGGCTGTTCCGCGCCTCGCTGGCGATCGTGGTGGGGCTGATCGTGGGCTTCTGGCTCGCGCAGCCCGCGTTCAATCTGCTCAAGGAGCCGTACTGCCAGCTGCCCGGTGCCCTCGACGCGGCGGGCGAGTGTCAGCAGTTCCTCCAACTGTCACCGGCGGACGGCTTCATCCTCAAGCTGAAGCTGGCGCTCTGGATCGGCCTGATCGTCGGTGCCCCGGTCTGGCTCTACCAGCTGTGGGCGTTCATCGCGCCCGGCCTGCACCGGCACGAACGCAAGTGGGCGTACGTCTTCGTGTCGATCGCGGCGCCGCTGTTCGCCGCCGGGGCGGTCCTGGCCTACCTGGTGGTGGACAAGGGCCTCGCGTTCCTGATGGAGTCCGGTGTCACCGGGCTGTCCACCCAGCTCGAGGTGACCCGCTACATCTCGTTCGTCACGAACATGATCCTGCTGTTCGGGGTGGCGTTCGAGTTCCCACTGATCCTGTTGATGCTCAACTTCACCGGCGTGGCGAGCGCGAAGCGCCTGCTGAGCTGGTGGCGGGCGGTCATCTTCATCTGCTTCGCGTTCGCCGCGATCGCCACTCCGGATCCGGGTCCGTTCGGCATGACGCTGCTGGCCCTCTCGCTGTCGCTGCTGTACTTCGTCGCGGTCGGGGTGGCGTTCATCAACGACCGGCGCAGGAAGCGGCGCGACGGCTCCTACGCGGGGTTGAGTGACGACGAGGTGTCGCCGCTGGAGTTGGACGACGACCCGGTGGTGGCCACGCCGGAACTGGCGTTGTCCGAGCCGGTGCACGCCTCCGAGCCGGTGGCCCCGCCCAGGCCGATCGACCGCCGCTACGACGACATGACCTGACCGCCGGGTCATCCGCACCGTCCGACGCCGCTCCCGCCTGCCGGGGGCGGCGTCGCCCGTCCGGGGGCTCAGAGCACCTGGGACAGGAAGCGGCGCAGCCGGGGGTGCTGCGGTGCCTCGAAGACCGCCTCCGGTGCGCCGGCCTCTAGCACGACACCGTGGTCCATGAAGGCGACGGTGTCGGCGACCGAGCGGGCGAAGCCCATCTCGTGGGTGACCACCACCATCGTCATGCCCCCGGCGGCCAGCTCGGCCATCACCCCGAGCACCCCCTTGACCAGCTCGGGATCGAGCGCCGAGGTGGCCTCGTCGAAGAGCATCACCTCAGGTTGCAGGGCCAACGCCCGGGCGATCGCGACCCGCTGCTGCTGCCCGCCGGAGAGGTGGGCGGGCCGGGAATCGGCCTTGGCGGCGAGGCCGACCAGCGCCAACTGCGAACGGGCCAGCGCCACCGCCTCCTCCTCGGGCAGCTTCTTGAGCCGGCGCAACGCCAGGGTGATGTTGCGCAGCACGGTCATGTGCGGGAACAGGTTGAACTGCTGGAAGACCATCCCGACCCGTTGCCGCAGGGCGTCCGGGTCGTCGCGCAGCACGCTGCGCCCGTCGAGCAGGACGTCACCGGCGTCCGGTTCGATCAGCCGGTTGACGGTGCGTAGCAGGGTGGACTTGCCGGAGCCGGACGGGCCGATGACGCACGCCGTCGCGCCCCGGGCGACGTCCAGGTCGACGCCGCGCAGCACCCGGTTCGCCCCGAAGGCCAGGTGCACGTCGCGGACGGCGAGGCTGACCGGGGTGGTGGTCGCGGTGCCGGCGGTCATCGGGGGTCCTCCCGGGTGGGACGCGGTTGCGGTAGGGCGGTCTCGCCGGCCAGGGCCAGCCCGCCGTCGTCGTCGGGGTCGACGGTGACCGCCCGGCCCTGGCGCAGCCTCCGGTCGATGGCGTTGACCGCGTGGGTAAGCGGCACGGTCAACGCCAGGTAGCACAGTCCGGCCAGCAGCAGCGCCGACTGGTTGCCGGTGTTGGCGGCGTAGTCCTGCCCGATCCGGAACAGTTCCCGCTGGCTGGCCAGCAGGCCGAGGAAGTAGACCAGGCTGGAGTCCTTGATCAACGCGATCAGCTGGTTGACCCAGGCCGGCAGCACCCGGCGTACCCCCTGCGGGACGATGACCAGGCGCATCGCCTCACCCCAGGAGAAGCCGAGCGCGCGGGCCCCTTCCAGCTGCGCCGCCTCCACGCTCTGGATGCCGGAGCGGAAGATCTCCCCGATGTACGCGGCGGCGATCAGCGACAGCGCGAGGATGCCCAGCGGGTACGGGTTGGGCCCCCACACCTGCATGCCGAGCGGGGCCAGGCCGACGCCGATCAGCAGGATGGTGGCGGCGGCCGGCAGGCCCCGGAACACGTCGGTGTAGACCCGGGCCGGCCACCGCAACCAGCGGGTGCGGGAGATGCCCGCCACGGCCAGCGCCATGCCCAGCACCGAGCCGAGCAGGGCGGCGGAGACCGCCAGGATCAACGTGTTGGGCAGCCCGACGGTCAGCATCTCGGGCAGCGCCTCGCGCATGGACTCCCCGTCGAAGAACGTCTCCCACAGGGTGCTCAACGGATCCATCGTTCTCCTACCGCCCCGCTCGCTGGTCTGGTCGTACCGTCAGGAGGTGGCCGACGCCGACGGTGCCGCCGCGCCCGGGGCGGTGACGTCGCCGCTGCCGGGGGTGAAGCCGGCCGGGATCGGCCGACCCGGGTAGTACTGCTGCTGGAGCCGGGTCCAGGTGCCGTCGGCGATGACCTCGTCGAGGCCCTTGTCCAGCGCCTCGCGCAGCGCGTCGTTGCCCTTCGCGACGGCGTACGCGGTGGGGGCCGGGCTCAGTTCGGTGGCCGCCACCGTGATCTTGCCGTTGCTGTCGGCGGCGGACTTCTCGCCGATCTCGGCGGGGGCGATCCAGGCGTCGGCGGTGCCGGCCTTGAGCTGGTTGATCGCCCCGTTGTAGTCGGGCACCCGCACCGGGTCGAGCTTGCGCGAGGTGGCGTAGTCGTCCTGCACGGTGCCCTGCACGACCACCACCCGCTTGCCGGCGAGCTGGTCGAAGCCGGTGAGCGGGGAGCCGGCCGGCACGTCCAGGCCGAAGTAGCCGAAGTCGTACCCGTTGCCGAAGTCGACGGTCTTGCGGCGGGCCTCGGTGACGGTGATCGAGGAGCTGCCGACGTCGAACTTGCGGTTGTTGACCTGGGAGAGCAGCGCCGAGAAGTCGGTGCCGACGAACTCGACCGTCAGCCCGACCTTGCCGGCGACGGCGACGAGCAGGTCGTTGTCGAAGCCGGTGAACCTGCCGTCCTTGAGGTAGACGTTCGGTGGGGCGTCGGTGAGCGTGCCGGCGCGCAGCACCCCCGGCTGGAGCAGGCCGTACGGGTTGTCGGCCGACTCGGAGTCGCCGCCGCAGGCGGTCAGCGCGGTGCCGGCGAGCAGGGCGGCGACGCCGAGCGCGGCGACCCGCGTCCAGGTGGCGCGGAGCAGTCGGGGGGTGGGCAGGGCAGGAAGGAATCGCACGGGTGTCTCCGGAGGTGGTCGGGCGGCGGCGGACGCGCGCCGCCGACGGGATGCCCACCGGGCATCCCGCTGAGGTGTCACGGGAAGAGGGGTTCGACTAGCGGCGACAGGAGTCGCTGTGTACCCGCATGAGGTCGACGTGTCGCCGCCTGACCAGCCGTACGCCGACGGACCGGACGCCGGGTCGGGTCACGACGGTGACGCCGTCGCCGGGCGGGGCGGGTGAATGGTTCGACACGGGTTCTCCCTGATCGGTGTCGACCTGGGTGACCAGGCCACGCTTGCACCGGGCCGTTCACCGGTGCCTGGTCCTCACCCGGAGCACCCCACCGTGGCGGAGGGTTGCCGGCCAGCGAGCCGGGGCTTGACGCTGGCGCTCATGACCTGCCCGAAATCTAGCAGCAGCGCCCCGCCGGTCGTCCACCCGTTATGACGGCCCTCACGTCCGCCCCTTACCGTCGGGCGGGTCGCGTGGTGGCCGGCGGGCGGCGCAGGACCTCGGCGTCGTAGCGGACCCGGGCGGCCTGCACGTCGGCGAGGTGGGTGGTGGCCCAGGCTTCCAGGCCGGAGACCAGGTCGAGCAGGCTGTGGCCCAGGTCGGTGAGGGCGTAGTCGACCCGGGGCGGGACGCTGGCGTGCACGGTGCGGGTGACCAGGCCGTCGCGTTCCAGCCCGCGCAGGGTCTGGGTGAGCATCTTCTGGCTGATCCCGTCGATGTGCTCGGCGAGTTCGCCGTAGCGCCGCTCGCCGTCGGCGAGGGTGAGCACGACGAGCACGCTCCACCGGTCGCCGATCCGGTCGATGACCTGCCGGCTGCCGCAGTCGCGTTGGAACGGGTCGGGTCGCATCCCCTTACTCTCCATCAGTGCGTCACAAACTTCAAGGTGCCTACTCTCCGTCGGGAAGTATCGGCTCCCACCTGCGTGTTGGCCAGTACGACAAGAACACGTCATCCGAAGGAGAGCGCCATGTCCGTCGTCGTCACCGGAGCCACCGGCCACCTGGGTCGCCTGATCGTCGAATCCCTGCTGCGTCGGGGCGTACCTGCCGGGCAGATCGTGGCCCTCGGCCGCACCGTGGACCGGCTCGCCGACCTCGCCGACCGGGGTGTCGTGGTCCGGGCGGCCGACTACACCGACCCCGACTCGCTGCGCGCCGCCTTCACCGACGCCGAGAAGCTGATGTTCGTCTCCGGCAGTGAGGTCGGCCAGCGGGTGCCCCAGCACCACAACGTGATCGAGGCCGCCCGACAGGCCGGCGTCGGTCTGGTCGTCTACACCAGCATCGCCCACGCCGACACCTCCGACCTGCTGCTGGCCACCGAACACCGGGCCACCGAGGAGGAACTTCGCGCCTCCGGGCTGCCGTACGTGCTGCTGCGCAACAGCTGGTACCTGGAGAACTACACAGGTCAGCTGGCCAACTACCTGGCCCACGGGGTCGCCGGGTCGGCCGGCGACGGCCGGGTCAGCGCCGCCACCCGGGCCGACTACGCCGAGGCCGCCGCCGTGGTGCTCACCACCGAGGGGCACGCCGGTCAGGTCTACGAACTGGGCGGCGAGGCGTTCACCATGACCGAACTGGCCGCCGAGGTGTCCCGCCAGAGTGGACACGACGTCCGCTACACCGACCTGCCGGTGCCGGCGTACACCGAGGTGCTCGTCTCCGCCGGGCTGCCCGAGCCGTACGCCGCCACCCTGGCCGACGCCGACCGGGGCATCGCCCACGGGGCGTTGTACGTGCCGGTGGAGCACCTGGAGAAGCTGCTCGGTCGCCGGCCCACCACCCTCGCCGAGGCGCTGCGCGTCGCCGGCTGACCCGGCGGCGACGGGCGGGCACGGCACCGGATAACCGGTGGAGCGGGCCCGCCACCGGCCCGACAATGCTCGACATGGATCACCACACGCTGGTGCGGACCAGCAAACGGATCGCACTGGCCCTGCGCCACCGACCCGCCCGGTTCGGACTCGCTCCCGACCCGGGCGGGTGGGTGGCCGTCACCGACCTGCTGGCCGCCCTGCGGATCGACAGGTCCACCCTCGACGCCGTGGTCGCCGACAACGACAAGCAACGGTTCGCGGTGACCCGGGACGCCGACGGGGTGGACCGCATCCGGGCCAGCCAGGGCCACTCCTACCCGGTCGATCTGGGGCTGACCGGGCAGCCGCCACCCGCCCGCCTCTACCACGGCACCGGGGCCGCGGCCCTCGACTCGATCCGGGCCACCGGGCTCAACCGGGGCGCACGGCACCACGTACACCTGTCGCCGGACGTGTCGACGGCCCGGCGGGTCGGGGCCCGCCGGGGTGGTGCGGTGGTGGTGCTGACCGTCGACGCGGCGGCCATGGCCCGCGACGGCCACACCTTCTACCGCAGCGCCAACGGCGTGTGGCTCACCGACGCGGTGCCGCCCACCTACCTGGCCTGACCGGCCCCTGCGGGTCACCGGCCAGTGGTTCGTGCGGAGGCGGCCGGCTCCAGGTGCGGGTATGGTGCGGATTGTCGCGCACCCCGGTGCGCCGGGCCCACCGTCGGGCCGGGGGCCGACGCGCCACGCGTCCCCGCCACCGCGGCGTGGGGACGTCCGCCGGAAAGGAGTCGCGTGATGGCAGCGCCCCCGCTCTCCCCGCACGACGCCCTGACCCGACTCGGTCGGATCCGCCTCGACGAGGTGGGGGTGGACGAGGTGCTGGGGATGATCGCCGACCTGGCCTGCCGCAGCCTACGCGGGGTGTCCGAGGCGTCGGTGACCCTGCTGCGCGGCGGCAGCCCGCAGAGCGTCGCCGTCACCGGCGACAACGCGCTGCGGCTCGACGAGTGGCAGTACCGGCAGGGCCACGGGCCGTGCCTGGACGCCTCGGTCACCGGCGACACCCTCGTCGTGTCCGACACCGGCACCGAGGAACGCTGGCCGGGCTGGGCGACGCGGGCCGTCGACGCCGGCGTCGGCAGCGTGGTCGCGATCGGCCTGCCGATCCAGGAGGCGGTGGTCGGCGCCCTCAACCTCTACGGCACCCGGCCGCACGCGTTCGACGCCGAGACGGTGGAACTGGCCCGGACGTTCGCCGCGTACGCGGCGGTGGCCCTGGCCAACGCCCACCTCTACGCCAGCACCGCGACCCTGGCCGACCAGATGCGCTCGGCGATGGAGAGCCGGGCGGTGATCGAGCAGGCCAAGGGCATCATCATGGGGCAACGCCGGTGCACCGCCGACGAGGCCTTCGGCATCCTCGCCAAGCTCTCCCAGGACTCCCACCGCCGGCTGCGCGACGTCGCCGCCGCCCTCGTCGGTCGGGCCACCGCCGGTAGCCGCTGAACCGTCCTGTGTCAGCGGTCAGCGGCGGTGGGCTGACCGGGCACCGGCCGGGTGACCTGCCGCACCAGCGCCTCCGCCACGTCCCGCAGCTTGCGGTTGGAGTTCTGTGACACCCGGGCCAGCAGCGCGAACGCCTCGTCGGCCGTGCACCGGCGTTGCCCCATGATGATGCCCTTGGCCTGCTCGATCACCGCCCGGTTGCGCATCGCCTCCTGCATCTGCCCGGCCAGGGTCGCGGTGCTGTCGTAGAGGTGGGCGTTGGCCAGGGCCACCGCGGCGTGGTCGGCGAACGTCCGGGCCGGTGCGGCCAGCGGACCGAACGCGTGCGGCCGGGTGCCGTAGAGGTTGAGGGCACCGACCACCGCCTCCTGGATCGGCAGGCCCAGCGACATCGACGAACACACCCCCACGGCGTGCGCCCGGGCCGCCCACTCCGGCCAGCGTCGTTCCTCGGTCATGTCCGCCACGATCAGCACCGTGCCGGTGGTGGCCGCGTCCAGGCTCGGGCCACGGCCGTGTTCGAACTGCCACCTGTCGAGCTGGAGCGCGACCTCGCCGGTGTGGGCGGCGGTGGTCGCCTCGGTGCCGTGCACCAGGGTCACCGTCACCTCGGCGGCGTCCGGGATGCTCTCCAGGGCCACCTCGGTGATCCGGGACAGGACGGCGTCGAGGCCCATCTCGTCGTGGCGGATGGACCCCAACCGGAGGACAGCCTCGGTGAGGTCGAGCGGTGACTGCGGCATGGCGTCTGACGTCCTTGCGAACCGGCGCGAAACCACCGGCCGGAGCCGGCGGCGCGTGATGATCGGTCCATGCCGGGGGGCCGCGGGTGCAACCGCCGGGACGGGCCGGGGACCGCGCCGCTGCTTGACGCTCACGCACGACACCCGGTGGGGCGTCGGATGCGGAGCACCACTGTACCGGTCGGCCGGCCCGCACCGGCGATGGACACCACCCGCCGCGTCGACTTCTCGGCTGGTGTCCGGGTCGGACAGCGGGGGATGATGGGCGTCCGACAACGACAGGGGAGCGGACGGATGACGGTGGAGATCCCGCGCGACGGCCGGGTGTTGTTCATCGGCGACAGCATCACCGACGCCGGACGGGACCGCAGCGATCCCGCCGACCTCGGGGTGGGCTGGGCGATGATGGCCGCCGCCTGGTTCACCGCGCGGCACCCGGAGTGCGGGGCGACCTTCCGTAACCGGGGCGTCGGCGGTGACCGGGTACGCGACCTGCGGGCCCGCTGGGCGGACGACTGCCTGGCACTGTCCCCGCAGGTCGTGTCGGTGCTGATCGGCATCAACGACACCTGGCGGCGGTACAGCAGCGGCGAGACCACCACCGTCGAGGAGTTCACCGCCGACTACCGGCACCTGCTGGCCGGTGCCCGCGACGCGTTGCCCGGCGTCCGACTGGTGCTGATGGAGCCGTTCCTGCTGCCTGTCGACGACGACCAGCGGCGTTGGCACGAGGACCTGGACCCGAAGATCGACGCGGTACGCAAGCTGGCCGCCGAGTTCGACGCGACGCTGCTCGCGGTGCAGGCGCGGTTCGACGCCGCCGATGTCGACGACCGGGTGTGGACCGACGACGGGGTGCACCTGACCCCGTCCGGTCACGCCGTGCTGGCCCAGCAGTGGCTGGCGGCGGTCACCCCGGGCACCTGACCCCCGGCTGTCCCGCCCGGGGGTCAGCCGTGCCGCTGCCGCAGCCGGCGGCGGGACGGCTCGACACCCCGGCTGCGGGTTCGTGGCGCTTGCGGCCGACCCGTCCGGGCACGCCTGCGGAACGGGTCGGGCCGGCGGGGCGTTGCCACGGCCCGGGGTGATCCTCTACCGTCGGACCAGCGGTTGGCGGTGCGGTCCTTCCCAACCACCACCGCCGAGTGGCCCCGTGGCGGGCCGGGGCCGGTGGGGCCCCGGAGCATCCTGCCGGTGGCCCGTCGGCGGTCCCGTGTGTCCTCCTGCCCTGTGCCCGTTCCGCGCCCCTGGCCCGGTTCCGGCCGTTACGGTGGGAAACACGCCGAGCCGCCCGGGAGATCCCGTGTTCCTCACGCCCCACGAGCAGGACCGCCTGCTCGTCCACGTCGCCGCGGACGTCGCCCGCCGCCGGCGCGAGCGCGGACTGCGCCTCAACTATCCCGAAGCCGTCGCCCTGATCACCGCCTTCCTGCTGGAGGGCGCCCGGGACGGCCGGACCGTCACCGACCTGATGGCCGCCGGCCGGACCGTGCTCGGCCGCGACGACGTGCTGGACGGAATCCCCGAGATGCTGGGGGAGGTGCAGGTGGAGGCGACGTTCCCGGACGGCACCAAGTTGGTGACGGTGCACCACCCGATCCCGTGATCCCCGGGGAGATCCTGCCCGGCGACGGGCCGGTCGAGATCAACGTGGGGCGGCCGGTGACCACCCTGCTGGTGGTCAACACCGCCGACCGGCCGATCCAGGTCGGCTCGCACTACCACTTCGCCGAGACCAACCCGGGGCTGCGCTTCGACCGTGCCGCCGCGTACGGCCAGCGGCTCGCGGTGCCGGCGGGGACGTCGGTGCGCTTCGAGCCGGGCGTCAGCCGAACCGTCGACCTGGTGCCGCTGGGCGGGGCCCGGATCGTGCCGGGGCTGCGCGGCGAGGTCGCCGGCCCCCTCGACCCGGGGCCGGACGCCGACGGGTCCGACCCGCGCGACGCGGAGGCGGGCCGGTGAGCACCGTGGACCGGCGACGCTACGCCGACCTGTACGGCCCGACCACCGGCGACCGGATCCGGCTGGCCGACACCGACCTGCTGATCGAGGTGGAGGTCGACCACTGCGTCGGCGGGGACGAGGCGGTCTTCGGCGGCGGCAAGGTGATCCGTGAGTCGATGGGCCAGTCCCGGGCCACCCGGGCCGAGGGCGCCCTGGACACGGTGATCACCGGCGCGGTGGTGCTGGACCACTGGGGGGTGGTGAAGGCCGACGTCGGGCTGCGCGACGGGCGGATCGTGGCGCTGGGCCGGGCCGGCAACCCGGACACCATGCCCGGCGTCCACCCGGACCTGGTGATCGGCCCGTCCACCGAGGTGATCGCCGGCAACGGGCGGATCCTCACCGCCGGGGCGGTGGACACCCACGTGCACTTCATCTGCCCGCAGATCGTCACCGAGGCGCTCACCTCGGGCATCACCACCCTGGTCGGCGGGGGCACCGGCCCGGCCGAGGGCACCCGGGCCACCACGGTCACCCCGAACGCCTGGCACCTGGCCCGGATGCACGAGGCACTGGACGCCTTCCCGGTGAACGTGCTGCTGCTGGGCAAGGGCAACACGGTCTCCACCGAGGCGCTGTGGGAGCAGTTGCGGGCCGGTGCGGGTGGCTTCAAGCTCCACGAGGACTGGGGGACCACCCCGGCGGCGATCGACGCCTGCCTGCGGGTCGCCGACGCGTCCGGGGTGCAGGTGTCCATCCACACCGACACCCTCAACGAGGCCGGGTTCGTGGCCGACACGTTGCG
The DNA here is from genome assembly GCF_016900955.1 of Micromonospora humidisoli. Taxonomy (NCBI): domain Bacteria; kingdom Bacillati; phylum Actinomycetota; class Actinomycetes; order Micromonosporales; family Micromonosporaceae; genus Micromonospora; species Micromonospora humidisoli. Next base: position 434,637 of record NZ_JAFEUO010000005.1, on the reverse strand, counting down.
CGCCATCGCCGGGCGGGCGATCCACTCGTACCACACCGAGGGGGCGGGGGGTGGGCACGCGCCGGACATCATCACGGTGGCCGGGGAGCCGAACGTGCTGCCGTCGTCGACGAACCCGACCCGGCCGTACACCCGCAACACCCTCGCCGAGCACCTCGACATGCTGATGGTCTGCCACCATCTGAACCCGTCGGTGCCGGAGGACCTGGCGTTCGCCGAGAGCCGGATCCGGCCGTCCACGATGGCCGCCGAGGACCTGCTGCACGATATCGGGGCGATCTCCATCATCGGCTCGGATTCGCAGGCGATGGGGCGGGTCGGCGAGGTGATCACCCGGACCTGGCAGAGCGCACACGTGATGAAGCGCCGGGTGGGCGCGCTGCCCGGTGACGGCCCGGCCGACAACCATCGGGCCCGCCGCTACGTGGCGAAATACACCATCTGCGCGGCGATGGCCAACGGGCTGGAACGGGAGATCGGCTCGGTGGAACCGGGCAAGCTCGCCGACCTGGTGCTCTGGGACCCGGCGTTCTTCGGCGTCCGGCCGCACCTGGTGGTCAAGGGCGGGATGATCGCGTACGCGCAGATGGGCGACGCGAACGCCTCCATCCCCACCCCGCAGCCGATGCTGCCGAGGCCGATGTTCGGCGCGTACGGCGTGGTGCCGGCCGCGACCAGCGTGACGTTCGTCGCGCCGGCCGCGCTGGAGGCGGGCCTGCGGCTGGACGTGCGCCGCCCGCTGGTCCCGGTGGCCGACGTACGCTCGCGGGGCAAGGCCGACCTGCCCGAGAACGGCGCGCTGCCGCGCATCGAGGTCGACCCGGACACCTTCACCGTCCGCATCGACGGGGTGGTGGTCGACCCGGAACCGGTCGTCGAACTGCCCATGGCCCAGCGGTACCACCTGTTCTGATGACCCCGTCGAGCTTGGTGCTGCTGCTGGCCGACGGCAGGTTCCCCGCCGGGGCGCACGCCCACTCCGGTGGCCTGGAGGCGGCGGTGGCGGCCGGCCTGGTCACCGACCCGGCCACCCTGGCCGGGTTCCTGCGCGGCCGGTTGGCCACCGGCGGGCTGGTCGCCGCCGCGTTCGCGGTGGCGGCGCACCGGACCGCCGGGGTGGTCGACCGCAGGGCGACGCTGGCCCGACTGGACGCCGAACTGGACGCCCGTACCGCCGCCCCGGCGCTGCGGGCGGTCTCCCGCCGGCAGGGCCGGGCGCTGCTGCGGGCCGGCCGGGAGATCTGGCCCGGCGGCGGATTCGACGCCCTGCCCACCGACCCGTCCGGGCCACACCAGCCGCTGGTGCTCGGCCTGGTCGCCGCCGCCGCCGGCCTGGACCCGGTGGCGGTCGCGACCGTCGCCGCGTACGGCTCGGTCACCGGACCGGCCAGCGCGGCGGTACGACTGCTCGGGCTCGACCCGTACCGGGTGCACGCGGTGCTGGCGGCGCTGGCCGTCGACTGCGACGCCACGGCGGCCCGCGCGGTCGCCACCGCCGACGATCCACCCGAGTGGCTGCCGGCCCCGGCCGCCCCGCTCACCGACATCCACGCCGAAGTCCACACCACCTGGGAGGTGCGTCTCTTTGCGTCCTGAAACCGTATCGCCGACCCCGCACGCGTCGATCCCGCACGACGAGACCGTGCCGCACACCCACCCCGAGCCGGGGGTCGACCCGCACGCCCCGCTGCCGCCCACCGCCCGCCCGCTGCGGGTCGGCATCGGCGGGCCGGTCGGGTCGGGCAAGACCGCGCTGGTCGCGGCGCTGTGCCGGGCGTTCGCCGACGAGCTGCGCCTGGGCGTGGTCACCAACGACATCTACACCACCGAGGACGCCGACTTCCTGCGCCGGGCCGGGGTGCTCGACCCGGCGCGGATCCGGGCGGTGGAGACCGGCTGCTGCCCGCACACCGCGATCCGCGACGACATCGGCGCGAACCTCGACGCCATCGACGAGTTGGTCGACGGGGTCGGGCCGCTGGACCTGGTGCTGGTGGAGAGCGGTGGGGACAACCTCACCGCCACCTTCAGCCGGGGGCTGGTCGACCGGCAGATCTTCGTGGTCGACGTCGCCGGGGGCGACAAGGTGCCCCGCAAGGGCGGGCCCGGGGTGACCGCCGCCGACCTGCTGGTCATCAACAAGACCGACCTGGCCCCGCTGGTCCGGGCCGACCTGTCGGTGATGGACCGCGACGCCCGGGCCCGGCGGGGGGACCTGCCGACGGTGTTCCTGTCCATCGTGGGCGACCCGCTGGCCACCGGGGTGGCCGACTGGGTCCGCCACGAGTTGGCCCACCATCGCGGCCGGCTGGCCGTCGCCTGATGCGCGCGGTCGCCCGGGTGGTGGCGGTCGCCGAGCGGCAGGGCCGCACCGTGCTGCGCGAGCTGCGCGGCGAGTCGCCGCTGCTGCTGCGCCAGGCCGCCGCCGAACAGGGCGTCCCCACGGTGTACGTCGTCGGCGGCGCGGCCGGTCCGCTGGCCGGTGACGACCTGCGGTTGAGCGTCGAGGTGGGGCCGGGGGCGACGGTGCGGGTGCGTACCGTCGCCGCCTCGGTGGCCCTGCCCGGCCGGGCAGGGGCGGTCTCCCGGATGCGGGTCGAGGCGGTGGTGCACGACGGGGGCACCCTGCACTGGTTGCCGGAGCAGTTGGTCGCGGCGGCCGGCTGCGACCACGTCGCCGAGTCCCGGGTGACCCTCGCCGAGGGGGCCCGGCTGCTCTGGCGCGAGGAACTGGTCTGCGGCCGGTACGGCGAACCCGCCGGCGACGTCGTGGTGGCCACCTCGGTCGACCACGCCGGCCGGCCGCTGCTGCGCCAGTCCCTGGCGGCCGGCCCGGCCGCTCCCGGCTGGGCCGGGCCGGCGGTGCTGGGCGGGGCGACGGCGACCGGTTCACTGCTGGTGGTCGGTCCCGCCGCCGCGTCGGGACCGGCCACCGTGGACGGCGGCGGTCAGCCCCGGGGCCGGGTGCTCCCCGCCGGCCCCGGGGCGTCCGCCGCCTGGCTGCCGCTGGCGGGCGGCCCGGCGGCCCTGCTCACCGCCACCGCCGTCGACGCGCACACCCTGCGTACCCTGCTCGCCTTCCCGGCCGACGCGCACATCCCGCCTGCCCTGCTCACCACCCCGGCCGACGGGCACAGCCCGCCCGGGGGCGTAGCCGCAGAGGGGGTGCCGGGGGCAGGTCCGCGTCGGCCCACCGCCCGCACCGGGACCGACGTGGTGCCGGTCGCCTAGCAGCCCGCACCCCGCACCTGTCACCGGCCGGGCCCCTGTCTCGCTTCCGCCCCCGGCCCGGGCGGCGCGGGGTGCGGTGGTGTCGATCGCGAGGGCTTCCTGCCGGGCGTCGCTGCCGCCCGGCGAGCCGGTCGGCGACCTGTCGTGCCGGCGCCCGCGCCGGATCGCCGCCGGCCATGCTCCGGGCGGAATCGCTGGTGGACCGGGTCGTTCCGGTCAGCCGGCCCGGACCGGCTGCCGGCGGGGGTCGAGCCGGGCGACCAGGTCGACGAGCTGCCCGGTCAGCTCCGCGTCATCGATGATCCCGGCCAGCTCGACCCGGACGAGGGCGTCGATGCGCTCGTGTTCGCGCCGGCCCCGGGGGGTCAGGTAGGCCCGGATGCGTCGCCTGTCGAACGGGTCGATCCGGCGGTGCACCAGGTTCTGGTCGACGAGCTGGTCGACGATCTTGGTCAGGGTGCCCGGCGGTAACGACTCCTCGGTGGAGACCTCGCTCATCGGGTGGCCCTGCCCGTCGGCGAGGCGGCAGAGCACCCGCCACGCCTCGACGGTGAGCCCCTCGGTGGTGAGCACCGCGCCGACCCGGCGGGCGAGCAGCCGTTCGGCGCGGGTCAGCGCACGCATCAGGTCGACGGGCGTCGTGGGATCGTCGGCCATGTCTCTCCCCGTTCGGTGGGTTGCCATGTTACCGAAGCGTCCCGGTTTTCGGTCGGGTCTGGTGGCCCGCCAGGGTTGCCGGCAATCATGTCAGCATGTCCGTGCCGGTGCCCGGCCCCCACGGCGTGCCGGAGCCGTCGTCCCGCCCGGGCGGCCCGGCCGGGGCGGCCCCCTGGTTGACCGTCGACCGGTCGGTGGTCAGTGTCGCGCTGGTCTTCCCGATGCGCGGCCCGGCCGGCATGTTCGGCCCCACCTGTGAGCTGTGCGCCCAGCTGGCGGTGGAGGAGGTCAACCGGGCCGGTGGGGTGCTCGGCCGGGAGCTGCGGCTGGTGCCGGTCGACGGCGGTGCGCCACCGGCGCAGGTCGCCGCCGAGGTGGAGGCGTTGGTGTCCACGGGCGCGGTGCAGGGGGTCACCGGCTGGCACATCTCGTCGGTCCGGCAGGCGGTGGCGCCCCGGATCGCGCACCGGGTGCCGTACGTCTACACCGCGCTGTACGAGGGCGGGGAGCGTACCGAGGGGGTGTTCCTGACCAGCGAGACGCCCGACGCCCAGCTCCGGCCGGCGATGCGGCTGCTCGCCCGGGAGCAGGGGGTGCGCCGCTGGTACCTGGTGGGCAACGACTACGTCTGGCCGCGCCGCACCGCGCAGGCCGCCCAGCGGTACGCCCGCGACGACGGGGCGCGGGTGTGCGGGCGGGCGTTCCTGCCGCTGGGCACCGAGGACTTCGGGCCGGTGCTGCGGGAGATCGAGCGGGCCGAGGCCGACGCGGTGCTGATGCTGCTCGTCGGCGCCGACGCCGTCCGGTTCAACCGCGCCTTCGGCCGTTCCGCACTGGACCAGCGGTGCCTGCGGCTGAGCACCCTGATGGACGAGAACATGCTGCTGGCCAGCGGTGTCGGCGGCACCCGCCGGCTGTTCAGCACGGCCGGGTTCTTCGCCGGCCTGGTCACCCGGGAGAACCTGGACTTCCACGGGGCGTTCGCCAGCCGGTTCGGGGTGGACGCGCCGCCGCTGGGCAGCCTGGGGGAGTCCTGCTACGAGGGCGTGATGCTGCTCGCCGCCCTGATCGCCCGCGCCCGCACCCTGGACGTCCGCGCCATCGGGGCGACGGCGGACGCGGTCACCTACCACGGCCCCCGGGGCGAGTTGCAGCTGCGCCGCCGGCACGTCCGCCAACGCATCTACCTCGCCGAAGCCGACGGCCTCGACTTCACCGTCCTGGCCGAACTCTGACCCCCGCGCTCCCCCTCCCGCCCGTCCCGCCCCCGGTTGTCCCCGCTTGTCCCGGTTGTTGTCCCCGGTGATCAAGAGGTTTACGTCAGTTCCAGCGCCACGGCTGACGCAAACCTCTTGATCACGCGGGCGGGGGATGGGCGGGGCGCGGGGTGGGTGGGGGAGTGGGGGGTGGGTGGGGGAGTGGGGGGTGTTGACAGGGGGGTGGGTGGGGGTTCTAGGATGCTTCCTGCGTGAAGTAATCGCCATTCCTGCGTATTGTTGGGTGGGTCTGGTGGTTGGTGTTCCGCCCCGTGTCGGGCGGGCTTTGCGCTTTTTGTGATCGGTCATCGTGCATTGTGCGGTGGCCTTTTTTGTGTGTGTCGAGATCGGCCCGGGAAACAGTCAATTAAGGGCCGGGAAACGTGGCGGCAATCAAGTGGGCAGAGGCTTTTGCTGCCCGGAAGTCCACTGCGGACCGCCGCCGTGACGCCCCACCCGTCGCGCGACGAGGCCGCCGACGTGCACCGCGACCGCACCGCCTACCAATCATTGACAGCAATATCTGCCGGCCAGTGTGGGCCGGCACGGAAACTATCCGGCGAACATCGCTCCGCAGGGAGAATGAATGTCACAGTTCCGGGGCCGCCGCATCCTGGCGGGCGCCATGACACTGATTGCCGCCGCCGCGCTCGCCGGTTGTGGCAGCAAGACCTCCGACGAGAAGTCGACAGCCGGGGTCAGCGCCGACGTGTCCGGCGACACCGTCAAGGTCGGCCTGCTCAATTCGCTCTCCGGCACCATGGCCATCAGCGAGGTCACCGTGCGGGACTCCATCATGCTCGCCGTGGAGGAGATCAATGCCGCCGGCGGCGTGCTGGGCAAGAAGATCGTCCCGGTCGGTGAGGACGGCGCGTCCGACTGGCCCACCTTCGCCGAGAAGGCCGAGAAGCTGATCTCCCAGGACCGGGTCGCCGCCGTCTTCGGCTGCTGGACGTCGGCCAGCCGCAAGGCCGTCAAGCCGGTCTTCGAGAAGAACAAGGCGCTGCTGTTCTACCCGGTGCAGTACGAGGGGCTGGAGCAGTCGCCGTACATCTTCTACACCGGGGCCACCACCAACCAGCAGATCGTGCCCGGCCTGGACTACCTCAAGGCGCAGGGTAAGAAGTCGGTCTACCTGGTGGGCAGCGACTACGTCTTCCCGCGTACCGCCAACAAGATCATCAAGGCGTACGCGGCGGCGAACGGGATGACCGTGCTCGGCGAGGACTACGCCCCGCTCGGCTCCACCGAGTTCGGCACCATCGTCAACAAGGTCCGCTCGTCGAAGGCCGACGCGGTGTTCAACACCCTCAACGGCGACAGCAACGTGGCGTTCTTCAAGGAGTACACCTCCGCCGGGCTGACCGCCGCGAGCATGCCCGTGGTGTCGGTGTCGATCGCCGAGGAGGAGGTCAAGGGCATCGGCACCCAGTACCTCAAGGACCAGCTGACCGCCTGGAACTACTACCAGACCACCCCCGGCGCGGCGAACCAGAAGTTCGTCGCCGCGTACAAGGCCAAGTACGGCGCGGACAAGCCGACCAGCGACCCGATGGAAGCCGCCTACGTCGCGGTGTACCTGTGGAAGGCGATGGTCGACAAGGCCGGCACGTTCGAGGTGGAGAAGGTCCGGGCCGCCTCCGGCGGCATCACCTTCGACGCCCCGGAGGGCCTGGTCACCGTGGACGGCCCCACCCAGCACATCGCCAAGACCGCCCGGATCGGCAAGGTCGGCGCGGACGGGCTGATCACCGAGGTGTGGAACTCGGGCCAGCCGATCACGCCCGACCCGTACCTGAAGAGCTACCCCTGGGCGAGCGGCCTGAGCTGACCGATCCCGGCCCGGGCGGGAGGCACCCTCGCCCGGGCCGACCCACCACTTCGGAGCGCGAACGTGACAGTCCTCTTCGGTCAGCTCTTCACCGGCATCAGCATCGGCGCGGTGCTGCTGCTCATCGCCCTCGGCCTGGCGCTGACCTTCGGCCAGATGAACGTGATCAACATGGCGCACGGCGAGTTCATCATGGCCGGCGCCTACACCACCTACGTGCTCCAGCAGACCGTGACCGCCGCCGGCTGGTCGCTGCTGGTGGCGCTGCCGGTCGCCTTCGCGGTGGCCGGCGTCATGGGCGTGCTGCTGGAGGTGCTGCTGATCCGCCGCCTCTACGCCCGCCCGCTGGACACCCTGCTGGTCACCTGGGGCGTCTCGCTGATGCTCCAGCAACTGGCCCGCGACGTCTTCGGCAGCCCCAACGTGCAGACCCGGGCCCCGGCGCTGCTGACCGGCAACATCTCCCTGCCCGGCGGGCTGACCGTCGCCAACAACCGGCTGTTCATCCTGGCCCTCGCGCTGGCCGCCGTGCTGGCGCTGACCCTGGCGCTGCGGCTCACCCCGCTCGGGCGACGCATCCGCGCGGTGGTGCAGAACCGCGACCTCGCCGCCGTCTCCGGCATCCCCACCGCCCGGGTCGACCGGACCACCTTCTTCATCGGCTCCGGGCTGGCCGGCGTCGCCGGGGTCGCGCTGACCCTGCTCGGGCCGATCGGCCCGACGATGGGCACCAACCTGATCATCGACGCCTTCCTGGTCGTCGTGGTCGGCGGTATCGGCCAGCTCAAGGGCAGCGTGATCGTCGCCTTCGCGCTGGGCGTGCTCCAGGCCACCGGCGAGTACCTCACCACGCTCAGCGTCGCCAAGGTGATCGTCTTCGTGGCGATCGTGGCGTTCCTCCAGTGGCGGCCCCAGGGGCTGTTCACCCTGCGTACCAGGAGCCTCGCATGACCGCCGCGCCGCTGGTCGGCACCGATCCCGCCAGCGCTGCCGGCACCCCGGCCGGCGGCCGGCGGGGCCGCCGGTTCGAGGGCCCGGCGCGGACCGCCGCCGGGTTCGCCCTCGGCGCAGCGCTGCTGTTCGCCGTGGCTCCGCTGACCCTGTCGGACTTCCGGCTGTCGCTGCTGGCCAAATACCTGTGCGTGGCGATGGTCGCGGTCGGTATCGGCATCGCCTGGGGCCGGGGCGGCATGCTCACCCTCGGCCAGGGGGTGTTCTTCGGCCTCGGCGGCTACGCGATGGCCATGCACCTCAAGCTCGCCGACGCCGGCCCCGGCGAACTGCCCGACTTCATGCAGCTCTACGGCCAGCTCGACGAGTTGCCGCTGTGGTGGCGGCCGTTCGCCAGCCCGTGGATCGCGCTGCCGGCCACCGTGCTGCTGCCGATGGCTGTCGCGTTCGGCCTCGGCTCGTTGGTGTTCCGCCGCCGGGTCCGCGGCGCCTACTTCGCCATCCTCAGTCAGGCGCTCGCCGCCGCGATGGTGATCCTGCTCGTCGGCCAGCAGGGCACCACCGGCGGCACCAACGGCCTCACCGACATCCAGGGCTTCTTCGGGTACGACCTGGACGACCCGGTCAACCAGCGGATGGTCTACTTCATCATCGCCGCCAGCCTGCTCGCGCTGCTGGCCCTGGCCCGGCAACTCATCCGCAGCCGCTACGGCGAGTTGCTGGTCGCCGTCCGCGACGGCGAGGAACGGGTCCGCTTCCTCGGCTACGACCCGGCCGGCGTCAAGCTCGTCGGCTACGTGATCGCCGCCGGGATGGCCGGTCTGGCCGGGGCGCTGTTCGTCCCGGCGGTGGGGATCATCTCGCCCGCGCTGATCGGGATCGTGCCGTCCATCGAGTTCGTCATCGGCGTCGCGGTGGGTGGCCGGGCCACCCTGCTCGGCCCGGTGCTCGGCGCGGTGGCGGTGGCCTGGGCGCGGACCGCCCTGTCGGAACGGTTCCCGGGCACCTGGACGTACCTGCAGGGGTTGCTGTTCGTGCTGGTGGTGGCGTTCCTGCCGGGCGGCCTGGCGTCGCTGTGGGTGCTGGCCCGCAAGCGCCGGTCGGACCCGGCCGGCGCGCGGTGGTGGCGGCGGAGCCGGGTGGCAGACCCGGCCGAGGCCCGGACGGAGGTGTCGGCGGCATGACCGGTACGCAGCTCGACGGCCTGTGCGTACGCGACCTGCGGGTCACCTTCGACGGGTTCACCGCCGTCGACGGGGTCGACCTCGACGTGCCGCCCGGGGACATCCGGTTCCTGATCGGCCCCAACGGGGCGGGGAAGACCACGGTGGTCGACGCCGTGACCGGGCTGGTCCGGGCCACCGGCTCGGTCCGCTTCGGCGACCGGGAACTGCTCGGCCGGGACGTGCACCGCATCGCCCGGCTCGGCATCGGCCGGACCTTCCAGACCGCCTCGGTCTTCGAGGAGCTGACCGTGGTGCAGAACCTCGACATCGCCGCCGGGGCCACCCGGAGCTGGTGGACGCTGGCCCGACGGCGCAACCGGATCCCCAACGAGGTGGCCGCCGCGCTGGAGACGATCGGGTTGGCCGACCGGGGCGACCAGCCGGCCGGCGCGCTGGCGCACGGGCAGAAGCAGTGGCTGGAGATCGGCATGCTGCTGGTCTCCGACGCCCGGCTGCTGCTGCTCGACGAGCCGGTCGCCGGGATGAGCCACGAGGAACGCGACGCCACCGGCGTCCTGCTGGAGACGGTCAGCCGGGACCGCACCGTGGTGGTCATCGAACACGACATGGACTTCCTGCGCCGCTTCGCCCGCAGCGTGACCGTGCTGCACGCCGGGAAGGTGCTCAGCGAGGGCACCGTCGCCCAGGTCCAGGCGGACCCCCGGGTGCAGGAGGTCTACCTCGGCGTCGACACCGCACCGGAGGCGTGATGTTGGAGTTGCGTGGGATACACGCCGGCTACGGCCGCAGCGAGGTGCTGCACGGGGTGGACGTGGCCGTCCCCGCCGACGGGGTGGCCGCCGTGCTCGGCCACAACGGCGCGGGCAAGAGCACCCTGCTGCGGGTCGCCGTCGGCCTGCTGCGCCCCCGCGCCGGCACGGTCACCCTCGACGGGGAGGACGTCACCCGGCTCGCCCCGCACCAGCGGGTCGCCCGGGGCCTGGCGTACGTGCCGCAGGGCCAGCAGTGCTTCCCGCACCTGACGGCGGCGGAAAACCTGCGGCTGGTGGCCGACGGTCGGCGCGACGGGGCCGCCGCCACCGCCGAGGCGCTGGACCTGTTCCCGGCGCTGCGGAGCCTGCTGCGGCGGCGGGCCGGGCTGCTCTCCGGCGGTCAGCGTCAGCAGTTGGCCATCGCCCGTGCGCTGGTCACCCGGCCCCGGCTGCTGCTGCTCGACGAGCCCACCGAGGGCATCCAGCCGTCGGTGGTCGCCGAGATCCAGGACCGGATCGTCGAGCTGACCACCGGGGCCGGGATCCGGGTGCTGCTGGTCGAGCAGCACCTCGGCTTCGCGTTGCGGGTGTCGACCCGGCACTACGTGCTGGAGTCCGGCCGGGTCACCGCCACCGGCGACGGTGGCCGGGACGCCGAACGGTCGGTCCGCCAGGCGCTCGCGGTCTGAGAGTGCCGGACTGATCACCGAAAGTGACATCCCCTGTAACATTGGCGTGCGTAGATGGATGGGAGTGTGCTCCAGCCGCCCGTGACGCAGGGGAGTGACAGTGCGGAATCTGCCGGCCCGGATCCTGGGCGTCGTGACCGCGATCTCGCTCGGGGTGGCCGGCGGCCCGTCGCCGACCCCGGCCCGACCGGCCGGCGCGCCGGCCACCGCCGCCCCGGCGGCGGACCCGGCCGACGAGCTGACCGGCGACATCGTCTTCTCCGTGCCGAGCGGCACCTTCCGGGACGCGTTCGCGGTCTCGTTGCGCACGACGGTGGCCGACGCCGAGATCCGCTACACGACGGACGGGTCACTGCCCCGCGCGGACTCCCCACGCTACGACGACACCCCGCTGACCGTCTCCGCCACCACCCAGCTACGGGCCGGGGCCTTCGTCGACGGGGTGGCGACCGGCGACCCCGGCACCGCCCTCTACGTCGAGCGGGCCGTGGACGTCAGCCTCGACCTGCCGATCCTGCTGATCGACGGGTACGGCCAGGGTGCGCCGGGACGGGAGTTCGTCGACGCCGCCGCGCTGCTCTTCGCACCGACCGGCGGACACGCGTCGCTCTCCACGCCACCCACCCTCGCCACCCGGATCGGTTACCACCTGCGCGGCACGTCGAGTTCCCTGTTCGACAAGGCGCCCTACCGGGTCGAGTTCCGCGACAACGAGGACGACGACGTCGACCTGCCGGTGCTCGGCATGCCGGCCGAGTCCGACTGGGTGCTGCGCGGGCCCTACACCGACAAGGCGTTGATCCGGGAGGCGTTCACCTTCGACCTGGCCCGCGAGATCGGATTCCAGGCGCCCCGGTACGCCTTCGTCGAGTTCTACCACAACGTCGCGGACCGGCCGGTGGCCGCCGAGGACTACCAGGGCGTCTACCTGATCGTCGAAACCATCAAGAACGCCAAGAACCGGCTCGACCTCAAGGAGCTCGACCCCGACGACGTCACCCTGCCGGCCATCACCGGTGGGTACATCGTCAAGTTCGAGTGGCTGACGGCCGAGGAACCCACCCTGGAGTGCCAGGGCCGGCCCGCGACCTGCTGGCACTACCTGGAGGTGGTCGACCCCTCGCCGCTGCAACCGGAGCAGCAGGCCTGGCTGACCGGGCACCTCCAACAGTTCAACGACCTGATGCAGTCCCGCGACTTCGCCGATCCGGTGACCGGCTATCCCGCCTGGATCGACGTGGGATCGTTCGTCGACTCGTTCATCCTCAACGAACTGACCCGCAACTTCGACGCCTACGCCCGCAGCTCGTACTTCTACAAGGACCGGGGTGGCAAGATCACCGCCGGGCCGCTGTGGGATCTCGACCTCACCTACGGCATCGGCGGCGGGGACAACCTGGAGACCACCGGCTGGCAGTACGAGCAGCCCCGGTGGCCGAAGCCCAACAACTGGATCAACAGGTTGGTCACCGATCCCGGGTTCATGGCGCTGGTCCGGGCCCGCTGGGCCGAGCTGCGGCGGGGCCCGCTGTCGGCCGCCGGGCTCGACGCGCGCCTCGCCGGTCTCACCGCGCCGCTGGCCAACGCCGCCGACCGCAACTTCCAGCGGTGGCCGAACCTGACCACCGAGAAGATCGGACCCATCGTCACCCCGACCGCCGACACGTGGCAGGGGCAGCTCGACTACCTGCGGGACTGGCTGGACCGCCGGATGGCGTGGCTGGACTCGGCGATCTAGGCCAGCCGGATGTCGTCGCCGTCGACCGTCACCGCCCGGGGCGGCAGCGGGCTCCCGGCCGGGCCGCTGCGCACCGCGCCGTCGGCGATGCCGAAGACACTGTTGTGGCAGCCGCAGACGATGATGCCGTCCTTGACCGAGGTGACCGTGCAGCCCTGGTGGGTGCAGGTCGCCGAGAACGCCTTGATGGTGCCCGCGGCCGGTTGGGTCACCACCACGCCCTCGGCCTTGAAGATCTTGCCGCCCCCGACCGGGATGTCCGCCACCGCGGCCAGCGCCGCCGGGGCGGGCGGCTGCTCGCCGCCCCCGGCGGGGGAACCGCTCGCCCCGGCGGACGGCCCGGCCGGTGCGCTGCCGCCCGGCGAGGCGTCGGCCGGCGCGGCGGCCGATCCGCCGGTCTGCGGCGCCGCGGCCGGCGTGGTCGGCTCACCGTACGTCTGGCAGCCGGTGAGCAGGGCGGTCACGCCCACCCCACCGGCACCGGCCAGCACCGCCCGCCGGGACGCACACCCGGTCCCACGCTCGTCGCACATCTGCCCGTCGTTCCTCTCCCGTGCCCCGAGCCCGTCGCGCGTCACGTGCCCACCCCGAAGGTGGTGAAGTACCACAGCGACGAGGTCACCCAGATCCCCATCAGGACGGTGAAGACCAGCCCACCGACGACCGGCAGCACCCAACCGGCCAGCCCCCGCTTGGGCAGCGCCAGCATCTTCATGGTGAACACCCCGAAGAAGAGGCAACCGAGCAGCGAGTGCAGCAGGGTCCGCAGGTCGTAGTCGGCGAAACCCAGCGCGTAGAGGCAGTGCACCGCCACCGGGACGGTCAGCAGGAACGCCACCCGGCCGCTCCACCGGTGCAGCCCACCCGCCCAGGAGGGCGAGAATCCACCGAGCCGGCCCCACATCGCCAACGCGCTGAGCAACTGCACCACGGCGAAGAAGGCCGCTCCGGTGCCCAGCCAGACCTTGACCGTCTGAGGGCTGGAGAAGCCGGCCACGTTGACCGCGATCCCGGTGGGCTGGTGCATCCGGCCGTACGCCCCGAGGGCCACCGCGACCGCCGCCCCGACCAGCAGCGGCACGAGCAGCGAGGCGGGCGGGGCACCGGAGCCGGTGGACGGCACGCCGATCGGGGCGGGCGGGGTCACGGCGGGTGGGGGGTCGGACAGGACCCGGACGGGCGGCCCGTCGTCGAGGTCGCGTCCCACGTCGATCTCGAACCTGCGGCGTGCCGTCGTCATCACGCACCGGACCCCGGGTCGGCCACGACCGGTGACGCGGTGACGGTCCGGCCGTCGAGGATGGTGGTGCCGAACGCGGGGTCCAGCGGCGGGGCCGACACGGGCACACCGTCGCGGGTGACCACCCCGATCTGGCTGCCGTCGGGCAGCATGATCCAGCCGCCGTCGACGCCGGCGCGGCGCTGCTGGGCGGTGGCCCGGTAGAGCACCGGGTCGGGCTTGCCGGTCTGCTTGGCGGTGAACTTCCACCGGCGCTGACCCACCACCATCTCGCCGGAGGCGACGCCGTCGCCGAACGACCCGGTGAGCACCTCGCCCTTCTTGCCGGTCAGCTTCATCCGGCCGTCGGCGGCGGTGCCGTTGAGCCACACCTCCAGCTTCTTGCCGTCGCAGACGTACGCCACCGCCTTGCCGTCGGTTACGGTGATCGCGATGGTGGCGCCGCCGTCGAGTCGGCCGGTCCAGTTCGAGTCGGCCTGCTTCGCCGGTGGCGGCGTGGTCGGCGGCGTGGTCTGCGCCGGGCCGGGCTGGCCCCCCGCCGGCGCCGCCGGGGTGGCGTCCGGCTCGGCCGCCGGGTCGGCGTCCGGCTCCGCGGCCGGGGCGGCGGGCGACACCACGGCGGCCTCGGGCGGGCTCGTCGCGGGCGCGGCCGCACCGGCATCGACCGTACGCGGTGCCGCCTGGGCGCTCATCGCGAACAGGACGGCGGCCATGCCCGTCCCGGTCAGCAGGGTGAGCAACGGGGTCGTGCGCTTCATGAGCAGCTCCCTTCGCCTGGTGGTACGAAGCCGGGGCGCTGGTCGTTCAATGTCGGGACGAGAACCTGCGATCGCCGGCGGCCGGGTGCCCGGTCCATCACCGACGGTCACCGTCCCGGGTGGCCGATAGGGTGTCGGGATGGCCGCCACGATCCCGTACCGCCCCGGGGCCGGGTGACAGGTGCCGTCCGTGCCCGTCCCCGCCCGACGGCGTCCCGCCGATCCGCCGCCCGTCCGCCCCGCCGGTCTCGCCCAGCGGTGTGCCCGGATCACCCGCTCGCGCCCGTTCGAGGCGGCGATCGTGGTACTCATCATGGCCAACGCGGCGGTGCTCGGGGTCGAGACCTACCCGGATCTCGGTGCGGCCCGACCTGCGCTGCACTGGCTGGAGCTGAGCTTCCGGGCCGCCTTCGTCGCCGAGATCGCCGTCCGGGTGCTGGCGTACGGGCGTCGGCCGCAGGACTTCCTGCGGCACGGCTGGAACGTGTTCGACCTGGTGGTGATCGCGGCGATCTTCCTGCCCGGGCTGCACGGCGACTCGGCGTTGCTGCGGGTCGTCCGGGTGGCCCGGGTGCTGCGCCTGGTGCGTTTCTCGCCGGGTCTGCGCACCATCGTGGCCGCGCTGTGGCGCAGCCTGCCCGGTGTCGGCGGGTTCCTCGCGCTGGCCATGGTGACCCTCTACGTCTACGGCATGGCCGGCTGGCTGATCTTCGGGCGGGCCTACCCGGAGCAGTACGGCGACATCGGCAGGTCGCTGCTGACCCTGTTCGTGCTGCTGTCCCTGGAGACCCTGCCGGACCTGGTCGAGCAGGGGTTGGCGCTGTCCCCGTGGACCCTCGTCTACTACGTCAGCTACGTGCTCATCACGGTCAACCTGCTGCTGAACATCCTGATCGCGGTCATCGTGAACTCGATGGAGGAGGCCCGCCGGTTGGAGATGACCGAGCGGCTGGCGCCCGGCTACGACGCCGACGGCGACGGGGTGCCCGACGAGGTGGACCGGATCGCCCTGACCCAGCGCCTGGACGACCTGCGGGCGGTCATCGCCGAACTGGAACGGGAGCTGCGCATCGACCGGGACGAGCCGGCGGCCCGCCACCGGCCGACCGCCGAGCGCACCGACGCCCGCTGACCGGGCGACCCGCCCTCCGGCGGTCGTCCCCGGGCGTCGGCCGTCGATCCCGGCACTGTCCCGACGTCGCCGTCTCCCACTGGTCGGGACGGTGGCGGTGGGCGATCACGCCCTGATCATGA
The DNA here is from genome assembly GCF_016900955.1 of Micromonospora humidisoli. Lineage (NCBI taxonomy): Bacteria > Bacillati > Actinomycetota > Actinomycetes > Micromonosporales > Micromonosporaceae > Micromonospora > Micromonospora humidisoli. The sequence goes on along the minus strand of NZ_JAFEUO010000005.1, from coordinate 419,093 downwards.
TAGGGATGAAGGGGCGCGCGGCCGTTACCGGCCGGACGCCCCTTCGGTGATGGGCGAGGGAGGTAGGCATGCGGTTCGAACGGACGGTTCTTCCCGGGGTCGGACTCTGCCAGCGCTTCGCCACCACGAACGGCCAGTGGGCCAGCGTCATCTCCCATCCGGGCGGTCGGCGCGACATCGTGATCTACCACCCGGAGGACGGCGACACCGCCCTCGCCACGCTGGTGCTCGACCAGTCCGAGGCGCAGGCCGTCGCCGCCGTGCTCAACCAGGCGGTCACCGTCGACCACCTCGCCGAGCTGGAACGCCAGCTGCCCGGCGTCACCGTGGTGCGAATACCCGTCGCCGTGGACAGCGTCGGTGACGGGAAACGCTGGCGGGACACCGGGTTGTCCGGTCGACCGCTGTCGCTGCTGGCGGTGGTCCGCGCCGGCCGGGTCGTCCCGACCCCCGGTGACGACGTCGTCCTGCTCGCCGGGGACGAGGTGGTCGTCGCGGGTACGGAGGCGGCCACCACCTCCGCCGCGGACGTGCTCGCCGGTCACTGACCGGACCCCACGACAGACCGAACGACCAACCAGGGTGACGCCACCGTCGCGGTGGCCGCGCGACCCGGGGACGCCCGTCCCCGCGCCGCCGGTCCCGCGCAGCCCCGAGCGGGCGGGCGAGACCCGACACCGAACTTCGAGGAGGGTATGTGCTGGTCCTGGTGGCGGTCCACGCACTGGCAGCCGTGGTCGCCCCGGGGCTGGTACGCCGCTTCGGACGCCGGGCGCTCTACGCCGTCGCGCTGGCCCCGGCCGCCACGCTGGTCTGGGCGCTGACCCGTACCGGTGGGGTGCGGTCCGGTGAGCCGGTGGTGGAGACCTGGCCGTGGGTGCCCCGGATCGGCCTGGAACTGGCCCTGCGGATGGGCACCCTGTCCTGGCTGATGGTGGTGCTCGTCGGCGGGGTCGGCGCGCTGGTGCTGGCGTACAGCGCCAGGTACTTCCGCTCCGACGACCCCGGGCTGGGTCGCTTCGCCGCGGTCTTCGTCGCCTTCGCCGGCTCCATGCTCGGCCTGGTCGTCTCCGACGACCTGCTGCTGCTCTACGTCTTCTGGGAACTCACCACCGTCTTCTCGTACCTGCTGATCGGCTACGACCCGGCGAAGCGGGCCAGCCGGCGGGCCGCCATGCAGGCCCTGCTGGTCACCACCCTGGGCGGGCTGGCCATGCTGGCCGGGTTCGTGATGCTCGGCCAGCACGCCGGCAGCTACCGCTGGTCGGTCGTCGCCACCGACCTGCCCGGCGGCGGCTACCTGGTCACCGCGCTGATGCTGATCCTGCTCGGCGCGCTCAGCAAGTCGGCGATCGTGCCGTTCAGCTTCTGGCTGCCCGGTGCGATGGCCGCCCCCACCCCGGTCAGCGCCTACCTGCACGCCGCCGCGATGGTCAAGGCCGGGGTGTTCCTGGTCGCGCTGCTCGGCCCGGCGGTCGCCGACGTCACCGCCTGGCGGGTGGTGCTGCTGTGCACCGGCCTGGCCACCCTTCTGCTCGGCGGCTGGGTGGCGCTGCGCCAGACCGACCTGAAGCTGCTGCTCGCCTACGGCACGGTCAGCCAGCTCGGACTGCTGATGGTGATCCTCGGGGCCGGCACCCGGGAAGCCGCACTGGCCGGCGCGGCCATGGTGCTGGCGCACGCCCTGTTCAAGGCCACCCTCTTCCTCGTCGTCGGGATCGTCGACCACACCACCGGCACCCGGGACCTGCACGAACTCAGCGGGCTCGGCCGGCGCGCGCCGGCGTTGGTCGGGGTCGCCGTGCTGGCCGCCGCGTCGATGGCCGGGCTGCCGCCGATGGCCGGGTTCGTCGCCAAGGAGGCCGCCCTCGACGCGTTGCAGCACGGAGGCCCGGCGGACCTGCTGGTGCTGGCGGGGGTGGTGGCCGGCTCGGCCCTGACCGTGGCGTACACGCTGCGGTTCCTGTGGGGGGCGTTCGCCGCCAAGCCCGGTGTCGCGCCGACCGAAGCGCATCCGGCGGGCTTGTCGTTCCTCGCCGCCCCGGCGCTGCTCGCCGTCGCCGGGCTGGTCGTCGGTGTCGCCGCCCCGGCCCTCGACGGGCTGCTCGCCCCGTACGCCGACGGGTTCTCCACCGCCGGGCCGGGTTACCACCTGGCGCTGTGGCACGGCCTGACCCCGGCGCTGGGGCTGTCCGCCCTGGCGGTGGCGGTCGGTGCCGGGCTGTTCCTGCTGCTGCACCGGGGTCGGCTGCGGGCCACCCGGTGGACGCCGCTGGACGGCGCGGCCGGCTACGAACGGCTGGTCGCCGGGGTGGACCGGCTGGCGGTGGAGCTGACCGGCGCGACCCAGCGGGGCTCGCTGCCGTTCTATCTCGGGATCATCCTGCTGGTGCTGGTGCTGCTGCCCGGCGGGGCGCTGCTCACCGGCGGCCCGTGGCCCCGGCAGTTCCGCGCCTGGGACACCCCGTTGCAGGCTGTCGTCGCCGCCCTGGTGATCGTGGCCGCCGTGATGGCCGCCCGCGCGCTGCGCCGGCTCACCGCGATGATCCTGGTCGGGGTCGCCGGCTACGGCACCGCGCTGATGTTCGTCCTGCACGGCGCACCGGACCTGGCGCTGACCCAGTTCCTGGTGGAGACCGTCACCATCGTCATGTTCGTGCTGGTGCTGCGTCGGTTGCCGGTGAAGTTCTCGGCCCGGCCGATCCGCCGCAGCCGGCGGGGCCGGATCGCCCTCGGGGTCGCCGTCGGAGCGGTCGTGTCCGGGATGGCCTGGGTCGCGTCCAGCGGCCGGCTGGCCATCCCGGTCTCCGAGCGGTTCCCCGACGAGGCGGTCTCCTACGGCGGCGGCAAGAACGTGGTCAACGTGACCCTGGTCGACATCCGGGCCTGGGACACCATGGGCGAGATCGCGGTGCTGGTGGTGGCCGCCACCGGGGTGGCCAGCCTGATCTTCCGCCGCTCCCGCGACCTGGACCGGCGCAGCGCCGTCCCCGGCCCCCGACCGGCGACCACCGGCGGGCCGCGCTGGCTGACCGCCGGCTTCGAGGCGCACCGGCACTCGGTGATCCTCCAGGTGGTCACCCGGCTGCTCTTCCACGCCATCGTGCTGTTCTCGGTCTACCTGCTCTTCTCCGGTCACAACGCCCCCGGCGGCGGGTTCGCCGCCGGGCTGGTCGCCGGCCTGGCCCTGGCCGTGCGTTACCTGGCCGGCGGCCGGCGGGAACTCAACGCCGCCGCGCCGGTCGACGCCGGGGCGGTGCTCGGCGCGGGGCTGTTCCTCGCCGTCGGCACCGGCGTGGTGGCGATGCCACTGGGCGGGGAGTTCCTGCAGAGCGCGGTGCTCGACCTGCACCTGCCCCTGCTCGGCAAGGTCCACTTCGTCTCGTCGGTCTTCTTCGACGTCGGCGTCTACCTGATCGTGGTCGGCCTGGTGCTGGACATCCTGCGCAGCCTCGGCGCCGAGATGGACCGCCAGCAGGAGGACGCCCACGACGACGTACGGGACAAGGAGCTGGTGTGACCCCCAACCTCACCTACATCGTGGTGGTCGGTGTGCTCTTCGCCGCCGGGGTGACCCTGCTGCTGGAACGCAGCCTCACCCGGGTGCTGATGGGCGTCATCCTGCTCGGCAACGGGGCCAACCTGCTGCTGCTCACCGGAGGCCGGGCCGGTGGCCCGCCGATCGTCGGCACCACCGACGCCGACGAGATGAGCGATCCGCTGCCTCAGGCGATGGTGCTCACCGCCATCGTCATCACCCTCGGGATGACCGCGTTCCTGCTGGCGCTGTCGTACCGCAGCTGGCACCTCAACGGCCACGACGAGGTGCAGGACGACGTGGAGGACCGCCGGATCATGGACCTGGCCGACCGGGACGAGGGGCCGGGCACCGACGACGCCGACCAGTCCGACTCCGACGACCAGCCCGACGGCGACGACCGGCCCGATCCGGACAGCCGGCGGCCTTCGCCGGCCTCGGTGGCGGCGGCGGCCGGCGAGCGGGGGAGGGACGCGTGAACTACCTCGTCCCACTGCCGGTGGTGATGCCGCTGCTCGGCGCGGCCCTGACCCTGCTGCTGGCCAGCCGCCCCCGGGCCCAGCGGTGGGTCAGCCTCACCGTGCTCACCGCGACCGTCGCGGTGGCCGCCACCCTGCTCGTCCGCTCCTCGATCGACGGGCCGCTCGTCGTCGAGGTCGGCGGCTGGGTCGCGCCGCTGGGCATCGTGCTCGTCGCCGACCAGCTCGCCGCGCTGATGCTGGTGGTGTCCGCCGCCGTCACCCTCTGCGTGCTGGTGTACTCCATCGGGCAGGGCATGGCCGACGGGCACGAGGACACCCCGCTGTCGGTCTACCACCCCACCTACCTGGTGCTCACCGCCGGGGTGTGCAACGCGTTCCTCTCCGGCGACCTGTTCAACCTCTATGTCGGCTTCGAGATCCTGCTGGTCGCCAGCTACGTGCTGCTCACCCTGGGCAGCACCGAGACCCGCATCCGGGCCGGCACCACGTACGTCGTGGTCAGCCTGCTGTCGTCGCTGATCTTCCTGGTGGCGATCGGGCTGGTCTACTCGGCCACCGGCACCCTCAACCTGGCGCAGCTCGTCGACCGGCTCGACGCCCTCCCCGACGACCTGCGGCTGGTGCTGCAGGGGATGCTGCTGCTCGCCTTCGGCATCAAGGCGGCGGTCTTCCCGCTGTCGGCATGGCTGCCCGACAGCTACCCCACCGCGCCCGCGCCGGTCACCGCCGTCTTCGCCGGCCTGCTCACCAAGGTCGGCGTGTACGCCATCATCCGCACCGAGACGCTGCTGTTCCCCGGCGGCCGGACGGCCGACCTGCTGCTGGTGGTGGCGGCCCTGACCATGCTGGTCGGCATCCTCGGCGCGGTCGCCCAGTCCGACATCAAACGACTGCTGTCGTTCACCCTGATCAGCCACATCGGCTACATGCTGTTCGGGGTGGGGCTCAGCTCGTCGCTCGGGCTGGCCGCCGCGATCTTCTACGTGGTGCACCACATCACCATCCAGACCACCCTGTTCCTCGCCGCCGGTCTGGTCGAACGCCGGGGCGGCAGCACCGCGCTGGACCGCCTCGGCGGGCTGGCCCGGCTGTCGCCGCTGCTCGCCGTGCTGTTCTTCGTGCCCGCGCTGAACCTGGCCGGCATCCCCCCGTTCTCCGGTTTCCTGGGCAAGCTCGGCCTGGTCCAGGCCGGGGTGGACGACGGCGGCCCGCTGGCCTGGGTGCTGGTCGCCGGCGGGTTGCTGACCAGCCTGCTCACCCTGTACGCGATCGCCCGGGTGTGGAACCTGGCGTTCTGGCGTCGCCCGCATCCGGACATGCCCGAACCGCAGGACAGCGTGCATACCGTGCGCACCGACGGGGTGGAGCAGCCCTACCGGGGGCCGGACCGCGACGCCCACCCGGGCGCGATGCTGCCCCGCCTGATGATCGCGCCGACGGTCGCCCTGGTGGTGCTGGGGTTGGCGTTGACCGTGGTCGCCGGGCCGCTGTTCGACATCAGCTCCGACGCCGCGGACGACCTGCTGCGGCGCACCCCGTACGTCGAGGCCGTCTACCCCGGGGGGACCCCGTGAGCCACGATCCGCCGCCGCAGCGCCCCCCGGACCGGTCGCCGCCGCCCGGGGAACCGTCGCCGCCGCTTCCCGGGGGTGGGCCGGCCCCGGATCATCCCGAGGACCGGCCGCTGACCCGGGCGGCCCGCCGCCGCAACCGGGCCGTCGCGATGATCGTCCTGGTCACCGTCTGGGTGCTGCTCTGGGGGACGCTGAGCTGGGCCAACGTGCTCGGCGGGCTGGTCGTGGGGCTGGTGGTGCTGACCGTCTTCCCGCTACCCCCGGTCACCTTCACCGGGCGGGTGCACCCGGTGCCGCTGCTGCGGTTCGCGCTGCGGTTCCTGCGTGACCTGGTGGTGGCCAGCGTGCAGATCGCGGCCCTGGCGCTGCGGTTCGGGCACCCCCCGCTGGGCGCGATCATCGCGGTGCGGCTGCGGGTCCGCTCCGACCTCAACCTGACCCTGACCGCCGAGGCGCTGTCCCTGGTGCCGGGCAGCCTCATCGTCGAGGTCGACCGGGACGCCGGCATCCTCTACGTCCACGTGCTCGGGGTACGCGACCGCGCCGAGGTCGAACGCTTCCGCGACGGCGTGCTGGAGCTGGAAGCCCGGTTGATCGCGGCGATCGGTTCGGCGCAGGAGCAACGGCTGGTCCGGGAGCACACACCGTCCACCCTGGAAGGGAGTTCGAGATGACCGCTGTCGCCGTGATCGTCACCGTGCTGCTGGCGGTGGCCGGTGCGCTCACCCTCACCCGGATCGTCAGGGGGCCGTCGGTGCTCGACCGGGCGGTCGCCACCGACGTGCTGCTGGCGATCGTGGTGGCCGCGGTGGCGACCGAGGCCGCCTACAGCCGGGACGCTACCGCGCTGCCGATCCTGGTGGTGCTGGCCATCCTCGGTTTCGTCGGTTCGGTCAGCGTCGCCCGCTTCGCCACCCGCCGGGACGACAGGTGAGCGTCGACGCGGTGCTGGACGTGGTGGCCGCGGTCTGTCTGCTGGGCGGCGCGCTGCTCAGCCTCGCCGCCGGGGTCGCCCTGGTCCGCTTCCCCGACCTGCTGTCGCGGATGCACGCCGCCGCCAAGCCGCAGGTGCTCGGCCTGCTGCTGGTGCTGCTCGGCTGCGCGCTGCGGCTGCGGACCGGGGTGGACGTCACCACGCTGGTGCTGGTCGGGGCGTTCCAGCTGGCCACCGCGCCGGTCGCCGCGCACATGATCGGTCGGGCCGGCTACCCGCACGACCGGATCCGCACCGACCTGCTGGTCACCGACGAACTCGCCGCCCACCTCGACCGGCTGCACGCCGACCGGCGGCCCTGACCGGCGTACCCCCGGCCGTCGCGGCCGTGGTGCCGCCGGACGACGCCGGATCGTCGCGGTCCGGGCCGGGGGCGACGCCGCGGGGTCAGGGGGCCTTGACGACCTCCCGGCCGAGCGGCCAGAACGCCGCCGGGACGAGCTTGAAGTTGGCGATGCCGAACGGGATGCCGATGATCGTGACGCAGAGCGCGATCCCGGCGAGCAGATGGGACAGCGCCAGCCACCAGCCGGCCAGCAGCACCCACAGCACGTTCGCCAGCCCGGACGGCACGCCGGCCCCCGGCTTGGTGACCAGGGTACGGCCGAACGGCCACAGCGAGTACGACGCCAGCCGCAGCGACGCCACCCCGAACGGGATGGTGATGATGAGGACGAAGCAGACCACCGCCGCGACGAAGTAGCCGAGCGCCAGCACGATTCCGCCGCCGAGGATGAGCCACAGCAGGTTCAGGACGAAGCGAATCATTACTCCATAGTGACCGGCGCGTGCCACCGCGTCACCGTTCCATGATCTGATGTTCCCATGATCACTCCCACTCCTCTCATGCACCTCGTCGCCGGCGTCTGGGGCTTCAAGACCCTCGCCGTCGGCGTCGAGTTCGGCCTGTTCACCCGGCTGGCCGGCGGACGGACCGTCACCGTGGCGCAGGCCGCCGCCGAGTTCGGGCTCGACGAACGTCCCGCCGACCTGCTGCTGTCGGCCAGCGCGTCGCTGGGGCTGCTGGAGCGGGCCGGCGACGGCTACCGCAACTCCGCGCTGGCCGAGCAGTTCCTGGTCGAGGGGCAGCCGTACTACTTCGGCGCCCAGGTGCGCTATTCCGACCTGCGCACCTACCTGCCCTGGCACCGGGTGGGCGAGGCGCTGCGCGGCAACCGGCCGCTCACCTGGGACCCGCAGCAGCAGGACTCGCTGTTCGACACCACCGACCCGGAGCTGGTGGCCCAGTTCTGGGACGCCATGTTCGCCACCTCCCGGTTCACCGCCCGCGCCCTGGCCGACGCGTACGACTTCGGCGCGCACCGGCGGCTGCTCGACGTCGGCGGCGGCGCGGGGGCGTTCCCGATCGAGTTCTGCCTGCGGCTGCCGCAGCTGCGGGCGACGATCCTGGACCTGCCGCACGTGTGCGTACGGGCCGGCGAGCGGATCGCGGAGGCCGGCCTGACCGACCGGATCGGCACGGTCGCCGGTGACTTCCTCGCCGACCCGGCCCTGCCCGACGGGCACGACGTGATCCTGCTCAGCATGATCCTGCACGACTGGGACGAACCGACCAACCGGGCGCTGCTGGCCAAGTGTTTCGCCGCGCTGCCGCCCGGCGGGGTGATCGTCATCAGTGAGCTGCTGCTCAACGACGAGCGCACCGGCCCGCCGGAGGCCGCCCTGATGGGCATGAACATGCTCGTCGAGACCGAGGGCGGCAAGAACTACTCCGGTGCGGAGTACCGGGCCTGGCTGACCGACGTCGGCTTCGTCGACGTGCGTACGGTGCCGTTCGAGGCCCCCGGGGCGAACGGCGCGGTGCTGGCCCGCCGCCCCTGACCGGCCCGGCCGGCGGGGCAGCACGGTCCGCCGGCCCGGCCGCCGGTCACCCCGGCTTGTACGCGGTGACCAGTTCCCACCCGCCGGGCAGCACCCCTACCCGGGTGAAACCGACCTCGGCGAGCAGCCCGGTGTAGAACTCGACCTCCCGCAGCCGGCTGACGCAGCTGTCCACCCCGATCAGGAAGTAGCTCCAGAAGAACTGCACGGCCAGCCGGTCCGGGGTGCGGAACTCCTCGGCGATCAGCAGCAGCCCGCCCGGCTCCAGTGCCGCGTACGCCTGCTCGACCAGGCGGCGGGCGACGTCGTTCGGCCAGTCGTGCAGCACCCGGACGAACGCCATCGCGTCGTAGCCCGTCGGCAGCGGCCCGGCCAGGAAGTCGCCGCCGACGAAGCCCAACCGGTCGGGATGCCCCCGGTCGACCCGGGTGGCCGCCACCAGGGGCGCCACCGCCGGTAGGTTGAACACGTCGGCCCGCAGGCCGTCGGCGGTGTCGAGGATGTGCGCGGCGAGCGTGCCGTCGCCACCGCCGACGTCCAGCAGGCGTCGCCGGTCCGACCAGAGCCGGTCGGCGTGCCGGCGCAGCGTCTCGATCACCGGGCCGAGCCCGGCGGCCATGCTGCGTTCGAAGTCGGCGGTCTGCGCGTCGGTCTTCGGCGGCCAGGCGAAGTCGTCGTCGGTCATGCCGACCTCGCCACGCAGGCTCTCGGCGAGCCGGCCGTGCAGCAGCCGCCACGGGTAGCGGTCCCGGTCCCGTTCGATCGCGTCCGGGCCGACCACCGCCAGCACGGCGTCGCGCAGCCCCGGCACCGCCCGGTAGCTGGCCCCGGCGATGTCGTCGTCGGGTTCGTGGCGGGTGACGCAGCCGAGGCTCTCCAGGCAGTCGAGGAACTTGTAGAGCCGCAGCGGGCGCACCCCGAACCGGTCGGCCAGCGCGTCCAGGCGTACCGGACCGGGTTCCAGCGCGTCGAGCAGGCCGAGGGTCAGCGCGGTCTCCAGCACGTCGACGGCCTTGGGACCGTTGACGAGCAGGCTCATCAGCGCCCGGGGGGACAGGGTGACGCTCACCGGCCCAGTTCCTCGGTCAGCGCGTCCATGAACGTGTCGACCTCGTCGAGGGTGTTGTAGACGTGCGGTCCGACCCGCAGCCAGCCCCGCCAGCTGCAGATCATGTTCCGCGCGGCCAGCCGCCGCTTGACCTCCTCGCCGTCGGGGACGTCCAGGCAGACCACCCCGCCCCGGCGCTGCGGGTCGGTGGGGCTGACCACGGTGATGTCGGCCGCCGCCGCCCGGTCCAGGACCCGCTGGGTCAGCGCCAGCGAGTGCGCCCGGATCGCCCCGATCCCGACGCCCGCCAGCAGGTCCAGGCCGACCTGGGAGATCAGCGAGGTCAACGGGTACGGCGTGCCACCGGCGAAGCGTTGCGCCCCCGCCGCCCACCCGTTCGACACCCGGAAGGTCAGCGCCCGGTCGCCGGCCTGCCACCCGGTAGCCGCCGGTGCCAGCCGTTCGACCAGGTCGGGGCGGACGTAGAGGAAGGCCGTGCCGGCCCCGCACAGCCACTTGTGCGCGCCGCCGAGGACGATGTCGACGCCGAGCGCGGTCACGTCCAGCGGGACCGCCCCGACGGTCTGGAACGCGTCCACCACCACCAGCGCGCCGACGGCGTGGGCGCGGGCCACCAGCCGGGCCAGGTCGACGGTGGCCCCGGAGGAGAAACTCGCATGGGGTACGCACACCAGCAGCGTCCGCTCGTCGATGCGGGCTTCGAGGGCGTCCTCGTCGAACCGGGGTCCGCCGGTGCCGACCACGTCTAGCCGTGCGCCGTAGCGGCCGAACGCGGTGCCGATGAACGGCACCGTCGGGTACTCCAGGTCGGTGGTGACGATCCGGTCGCGCGGCGGACGGTAGTCGAAGCAGGACAGCACCCGGGCCAGCAGGGTGCTCAGGTTCGCGTCGGTGACCACGCTGCCCGGGGGCGCGCCGAGCAGCGCGGCGACCGAGTCGGCGTACCGGTCGAGGCCGACGTGCCAGCCCTGCCACACGTCGTCGCGCCAGTCGCGCAGGGTCGCCCAGTAGTCGGCGAGCACCCGTTCGACGCCCCGGGGCGTCGCGCCGGTGGAGTTGTTGTTCAGGTAGACGCAGGTTTCCAGCACCGGGAACTCGGCGCGCAGGGCGGCGTGTGCGGTGCTGTCCAGGCAACGCGCCGGGTGGGTTGCGGGTGCGCTCACTCGCAGCAGCCTCCGATCGGTTCGGTCCGGGGTGGACGGTTCTCGGTGGACACGGTGGTGAAGACCGGGACGGCGCGGACGGCCGCCAGGTAGGGGGTGCCCTCGGTGTAGCCGGTGCCGGCGCGGGCGCCGAGCATCCGGATCGCCAACCGGTGGTGGGTGCGACGCCAGGTCAGCACCGCCTCGGCGAAGGCGGCCATCTGCTGCCGTACCAGGTCGAGGTCGGGCCCGCGCAGCGATCCGGCGTGGACCGCCGCGCGGTAGGCCCGGTCGATCGACGGCTGGCCGGCCCGCACCACCTCGCGTACCTCAGGCACCGACAGGTACGCGGCGGAGTCCAACCGCTCCGCCTCCGGTGTTCGGCACAGCGACTCCATGATCTTGTACGAGCGGGACTGGATGGCGCTGGCCCCCTCGGTGTACTCGCGGAAGGTCCGGAACGCCGCCGGTTGCATGGTGGCCAGCAGGGAGAACAGCCCGCCGGCACCGCTGATCAGCTCCCTGGCGTACGCCAGCCGGCTGGCGGCCGGGCGGGGCCGGCCCGTGTCCAACGCGACGATCGCACCCCACAGTTCCTCGGCGACCCCGGCGAAGACGCACTCGTACGCCTGGAGCACCCGGATGAACAGGTACTCGTCGTGGGAGACGTAGACCGGCAGCATGCTCAACCGCAGGGCGCGTTCCCGGCCGGGGTCGCGGCCGGTGACGGCGAGTCGGTGCAGCGCCACCGCTGCCGCGACCGGGTCCTGCCCGGTGCCCGCCCCGGCGTGACCGAGCCGGGCCAGGGCCGCCGCGACGGCGCGTACCCCGAGCCGGCACCGCTTGGCCGCCAGCGCCGGGCCCGGCCGCTGCTCGGGGAGCAGGTCGATGGCGTCGGTCGAGGCGGCCAGTTCGAAGGCGAGGGCGTCGGCGACGAGGTCGACCAGGAGCCTGTCGCGTTCCCACCGCCCGCTGCCCGGCCCGGCCCGGTCGACCTCGTCGGCCGCCCGCCCGACCGGTCCGGTCTCCGGGGACGCGGTGGGCAGGGGGAGCAGGGGCAGGGCCAGGTAGCTGCGGTAGTCGTATCGGGCGTCCCACTTGTCGAGCGCCACGTCGAGGAAGGCGGACAACTCGCGGGCGGGGGTGGTCCGGGCGTTCACCCGGGCGCGGGCCTGGTCCAGCTGGACGAGAAGTTGCTTTTTGACGAAGTGTTTACCGACGCGATGAAATTCGGTGACCACTGCATGGTAGGGAAATTGCTCGGGATCGGCCGTACCGGACGACCAGCTCGTCAGCTCATGCACGAACCGCACCTCGGAGGGGTATGTGTCAGGGGGAGCGCCGACGATTTCTTCGAGTGGCGCGGCTCGTCATGCCTCGGTGGTGCCCGAATGCGCCGACACCGGGACGCCGACGCCCGCCCGGCCCGGATGCAGCTCGGGAAAGAACCGGTGCCCGAGGAGCTTGGCGAGCACGGTCGCCGCGCTGCCCGGGGTGCCGCCGGGGGCGTGCCCGCCGACCTGTAGGGCGACCTCGTAGTGACGCGCCCGCCACCGGTGGACCTGTTCGTCCCAGGCGATCATCGCGGTGGCGAGCCGCCGGGTCGGGTCGTCCGGGGCCAGCGCGTCGAGCCGGCCGCCCCGGGTGGCGAGGTGCCCGGCGAAGGCCCGGCCGAGCTGTCGGCTCACCGTCGCGGCCTGCCGCCAGCCGGGCGACTCGGCGCCGGATCCGTTGCCCAGTGCGGGTTGCATCGTCTGGAAGTCGACAGGCGACAGGTGCCGGAACATCTCCAACTGGTCGGTGACCAGCCGCACCGCGAGCGTCGCGCGGGCCAGCAGCGCCGCCGCCCCGGCCGGGTCGGCGGCCCCGGTCCGCCCGACGGCGGCGGTCAGCTCGGCCCCGGCCAGCTTCAGCCACAGCTCGGCGGACTGGTGCACCACCTGGAAGAGCAGCTCGTCGCGGTGGAGCACCTCCTCCGGGCGGCGTTGCAGGGCGAGCAGCTCGTCGGTGCGCATGTAACGGGCGTAGTCCGTGGAGCCGTCGCCCGGCAGCACCGGTGACTGGTCACGTTTCACGGCTGTCCCTTCGGTAAACGCCGGCGCGCACCGGGATCGGCACTCGACAACGGCAATTATTCAACGACGAACAGCAATGTGTCACCCCCTGTTCCACAAATAGTGAGCCTCGGCCTGCCGAGCAAAAGTCCGCCTTTGCCGCCGGGCATGGGTGTGCTAACAGAACAAATTACGTGAGTCAATACCGGGGGATGCCTGACGCGTCACAGGTGTGGCCGCCCTGGATGCGGTGGCCGGTCGCCGGTGGTCGGGCGCGGTATTCCGGTGTCGCCGTTGCGGTGTCGCCGTCGGCGCGCGGGGGCTTGCGGCGGGAAGATTGCTCCGGGTGCTCGTTTGCGTACTTTCCGAAGTTGTGGTGAGGTCTGCCTGACTCGTCGCCGACGGTGTCGTTTCGACAGCGAAAAGTGACGGCCCGGTCGGGCCCGTCGCCCGGAAGGAGTGCCATGACCACTGCGCCGACCTCCACCTCGTGCCGGGTCGACGGGTTCGGGGAGGTGTCCATCCGGCCGGTGGACCCCGACCGGGACGTCGCGGTGATCCACGACTGGGTGACCCGGGAGCGGTCCCGGTTCTGGGGCATGGGCGGGGCCAGCCGGGAGCGGGTCCGGGAGATCTACGCGTACCTCGACTCACTGACCACCCACCATGCCTACCTGGTCCACCGCAACGGCCGGCCGGCGGCGCTGTTCCAGACCTACGAGCCGGCGGCCGACCCGGTCGGCCACTGCTACGACGTACGCCCCGGTGACTTCGGCATCCACCTGCTCATCGGCCCGCCGGACGGTGGGCGGGAGCCCGGCTTCACCGGGGTGCTCCTCGACGTCTTTCTGGCGTTCGTGCTGGCCGACCCGACCCGGCTGCGGATCGTGGCCGAGCCGGACGCCCGCAACGCCCGCGCCATCGACCGGCTGGTCCGCGCCGGCTTCGTGCCGGGGCCGGAGATCGACCTGCCGGAGAAGCGGGCCCGGCTGCTCTTCCTCGACCGCGCCACCCGGGCCCGCTGACCAGGGTCGGGGCTGCCCGGTCGGGTGGCGACGTGCCCCGAACGGGGGGTGGGTGACCCGGGTCGCCATTCATCTTCCTGGTTAGGTTAGCCTCGCCTATGTGATTGGTGATCGAGTTCGCCCGGCAGGGGAGCGGCACCGCCCCACCGGCACCGCGACCCTGCCCGTCGCCCCCTGGCGGCTGTTCGACGTGCAGGTACGCGCGGCGCGTCGGCTCAGCCCGTCGTTCCTGCGGGTCACCTTCACCGGCCCGGACCTCGACCGGTTCGCCGACAACGGGTACGACCAGCGGATCAAGCTGGTGCTGCCGCTGCCCGGCCGGCCCGGTGTCCACCTGCCCGGCCGGCCCGGTGTCCACCTGCCCGGCGGCGACGACTGGTACACCCACTGGCGCGCCCTGCCCGAGCAGGAGCGCTGCCCGATCCGCACGTACACCGTCCGGGCGGTCCGGCCGCACCTGGCCGAGGTGGACGTGGACCTGGTGCTGCACGGCGACCACGGCCCGGCCGGCCGGTGGGCGCTGCGGGTCCGCCCCGGCGACGAGGCCGGTCTGCTCGGACCCGACGCCGGCTACGACGGCGAGCACGGCGGCATCGAGTTCCGCCCGCCGCCCGCCGGCCGCCTGCTGCTGGCCGGTGACGAGACCGCCGTGCCCGCGATCAGCGCCATCCTGGAACGCCTGCCCCTCGACGCCCGGGGCGAGGTGCTGCTGGAGGTGCCGGACCCGGCCGACGTCCTGCCGGTGTCCGCCCCACCCGGCGTCACCGTCAGCTGGCTGGCCCGTGCCGGCGGCGGACACGGCAGCCAGCTGCTGCCCGCCGTGGCCGCGGCGGCACAGCGGCTGCTGACCCGCACCGCCACGGTGCCCGCCGCAGCGGTCGTCGACGTCGACGTCGACGTGGCCCCGCTGTGGGAGGTGCCGACCCCGACCGCGCCCGTGCCCGTCTACGCCTGGCTGGCCGGGGAGGCCGGTGTCATCCGCGCCCTGCGCCGGCACCTCGTCGCCGAGCGGGGCATGGACCGTCACGCCGTCGCCTTCATGGGGTACTGGCGGCAGGGGCGCGTGGACCCGGCCTGAGCCGTGACCATCGGCTGTGACCCGCGTTACCTCTCGGTGGAGCGGGAATCAGACCAGCGGGTCCGGATTTGAAGCCAGGTGTGACAGTCGTACCGTCTCACGCCCGGCCGCACCACGACCGGGCGGAGCTTCCCCGATGACCGACCTCGCCCACGACCGGCTGGCCAAGGTCGCGCCGACGCCCGGAGACCTGATGACCCGCCGGCAGCGGGTCCGGCTCGTCCTCGTCCTCGGCTCGCTGATCGCCATCGGCCCGCTGACCATCGACATGTACCTGCCGGCGCTGCCCGCCATCGCCGCCGACCTGATGACCACCTCGGCGGCGGTCCAGCTGACCCTCACCGGCACGCTGGCCGGGCTCGCCCTCGGTCAACTGCTGATCGGGCCGCTCTCCGACGCCGTCGGCCGCCGGGGCCCACTGATCGCCGGCCTCGCCCTGCACGTCGTGGCGTCGGCGCTCTGCGTCGTCGCCCAGCACATCGTCGTCCTCGGTGCGCTGCGGGTGGTGCAGGGCCTCGGTGTCGCCGCCGCCACGGTGGTCGCGATGGCGGTGCTGCGGGACCTGTTCAGCGGCACCGCCTTCGCCACCCTGCTGTCCCGGCTGCTGCTGGTGATGGGCGCCGCCCCCGTCCTCGCCCCGACCCTCGGCGGCGGGGTGCTGCGCTGGACCGACTGGCGGGGTGTCTTCGTGACCCTGGCCGTCTTCGGTGTGCTGCTCGTCGTGGTCGCCGTGATCGGCCTGCCCGAGACCCTGCCCGCCGAGCGCCGCCAACGCGGCGGCGCGTGGTCGACCGTGAGCCTGTACGGCTCGCTGCTGCGCGACCGGACCTTCGTGGGGCTGGTCGTGGTCGCCGGGCTGGCCATGGCGGCGCTGTTCGCGTACGTGGCCGGCTCGTCGTTCGTCCTCCAGGAGAGGTACGGGCTCGACGAGCAGCAGTTCGGACTGGCGTTCGGGGCGGGCGCGGTGGGCCTGATCGGCGCCGCCCAGTACAACGTACGGCTGCTGCGCCGCTACTCGCCGCAGCGCATCCTGGTCACCTCGCTGAGCATCGGGACCCTGGCCGGGCTGGCCCTGCTGGCCTTCGCCGCGACCGGGTTCGGTGGGCTGCCCGCCCTGCTGGTGACGCTGTGGGTGGTGCTCGCGGCGGCCGGACTGGCGATGCCCAACGCCCCGGCGCTGGCGCTGTCCCGCCACGGTGAGGCCGCCGGCACCGCCTCGGCCCTGCTCGGCGCGGTGCAGTTCGGCGTCGGCGCGGTGGCCGCCCCGATGGTGGGGGTGCTGGGCAACGGCGCGGTGGCGATGGCGCTGGTCGTGGCCGGGGGCATGGTGGCCGCGCTGGCGGTGCTGTTCCTCGTGGTCCGCCCGTCGCGGCTCGCCGACCTGGAACCGCCCTCGGCGGTCGTCGTCGTGCACTGACGAGGCCGGCCGGACGGGTCGATTCGGGTACCACGGCCGCGAAGTTGATCTCGTAGGATGCGCGGGTGACCGCCCCCTCCGACTTCACCATCGACCCGGCCGTGGCCTACCCGGAGTTGGTGCCGCTGCGCACGGCGTTGCGCGACGGCGACTGGCCGGCGGCCCGGCGTCAGCTGACCGACCTGCCGGCCGGTACCCGCACGTCGCTCGTCCAGATGTCGTCCGGGTACGGCAGCCGTGACCTGTTCGAATCGGCGGTGCGGGCCGATCCGGGCGACACCGTCGCCGCCGCGATGCTCGCCAACCGTCTCGTCAACGACGCCTGGGCGGTCCGCACCCACAAGATGGCGCGGGAGGTCAGCCGCGAGCAGTTCGTCCGTTTTCACGAGCTGCTCGGCGAGGCAGAGCGGGTGACCAGCGACGCCGTCGCCCACGACGACAGCGACCCCACCCTGTGGACCGTCCGGCTGCCCATCGCCCGCGGGCTGGAGATGGGGCAGGCGGAGGTCCGCCGCCGCTACGGCCAGGTGGCGCTGCGTGACCCGCACCACCTACCGGCGCAGCACGAGATGCTCCAGCAGTTGTGCCCGAAGTGGGGCGGCACGCTGGACCGGATGCACGACTTCGCGCTGCAGTGCGCGAACGCCGCACCGGAGGGTGCGCAGAACCCCGTTCTGATCGCGTCGGCGCACTTCGAACACGCCGCGACCCTCTCCGGCGGGGTGCACAAGTACCTGAACGGTCGTGAGGTGGCCGACGAGCTTCGGCAGGCGGCCCAGCGTTCGGTCTTCCACCCCTCGTTCCGGCGGACCGTGGGCTGGGTGCAGGCCCACCACTTCTTCGCCTTTGTGTTCGGCCTCATGGGCGACCGGGCCACCGCCAGGCGGCTCTTCGAGACCACCGGGAACCTGGTCAGTGAGACGCCCTGGTACTACCTGGGCGATCCGCTGACCGTGTACCGGGAGCACCGGGAGCGGGCCATGCGCAAGCGTCGCTGGTGGTGATCCGACAGACCGAGGTCGACGGGGTGCCGGCTCTCGTCGCCCCGACCGGTGGTCCGAGCCGGGCCGGACTCGTCTTCCGGGTCGGCCAGGCAGACGAGACGCTCGCCCGTCGAGGCATCACCCACCTGCTCGAACACTTGGTGCTGCATCCTCTCGGCGACGCCGACTACCACTACAACGGGGTGACCGGCACCACCGCCACCCACTTCCACCTTCAGGGACCGGTCGACGCGGTCGGCTCCTTCCTCACCGGGGTCTGCCGGTCGCTGCGCGACCTCGACACCGGTCGGATCGACGTCGAACGGTCCATCGTGTTGACCGAGGAGGGTGGACGCGCCACCGGGCCGCTCGACAGCCTTCCCCTGTGGCGGCACGGCGCCCGGGACCACGGACTCGTCAGCTTCCCGCAGTGGGGGCTGCACGGCGTGCTCGCCGATGACCTCCGGGACTGGGCAGCCAGATATTTCACCAGGGAGAACGCCGTTCTCTGGTTCGCCGGTGAGACGTTGCCCGACGGGCTCACCCTCGACCTGCCCGCCGGCGAGCGGCACCCCGTCCCGGCAGCGTCATCCGCGTTGCCGACCACCCCGGCCTGCTACACGGGCGACTCGTACACCACCGCTCTCGACGCGGTCGTACGGCACCGACCGGCCGCCCAGGTGCTCGCCGGCGTGCTGGAGCGCCAGCTCTTCCGGGCACTGCGTCAGGAGGCCGGGCTGTCGTACACGGCGGCGACGACCTACGACGTACGGGGTGACGGCTTCGCCGTGCTCACCGCCTTCGCCGACGCGCTGCCGGGCAATCAGGACGCCGCACTGGGTGGCTTTCTGGACGTCCTGGCCGCACTGCGGGTAGGACGCGTCGACGAGGCCGACGTCACTGCGGTGGTGACCAGGGCGATCGACTCCCTCACCGCAGACGACGCGGATGCTGTGCGCCTGCCTGGTGCGGCGTTCCATCTGCTGACCGGTCAACCGGTGCTGCAGTGTGGAGAACTCGTCTCGGCGCTGAAAGCCGTCGATGTCGATGCCGTCCGGGAAGCCGCCGCGGAGGCGCTGGGTACAGCGTTGTTGATGACTCCCCGCGGCACGAGCGCGGGGTGGGCCGGCTACGCGCAAGCGCCCACCGGCACCACCGAGGAGGCCGGACCAACGCAGGGAGTCACCTACCCTTACATCGGAGACCCGTCTCGCCGCCTGGTGGTCGGTGCGGAGAAGGCCGTCGCGGCCGGCCCCGGCGCACTGGCGACGACCGTCCGGTTTGACGACTGCGCCGTACTGCTGAGCTATCCCGACGGGGGCCGCCTCCTGGTCGGTGCGGATGCCGCGTCGGTACGGATCGAACCCACGCTCCACCGTGGCGTCGACGTCGCCGCCATCGATGCCCGGGTACCGATCGAGCGGCAGGTCCGGATGCCTGCCCGGGACCCGGACCAGGTCCCCGTACCCCGGCCGGCACAGGACGCCCCTGCGGTGCCAGTCGCCCGTCACACCGCCACGGAGAAGCTCACCCTGGGTGTTCTCGCCCTGGTGACCCTCGTCTCGGGTGGGCTGGCGTTGGGCCTGACGGTCGGGATGGCTCTCGGTGTCACCTCGCTGCGGGTGCTCCCGGTGGTCGGGTGCTGGATAACGGCCGGCTACTTCGGTCGCAAGCTGCGCGAACAGTGGCGGGAGAGATGAGGACGGTCACGGGGTGTGCGGAGGGCCGGGGACCTCGCAGAGCCGGTGGCTGTCGAAGATCTCCGTCACCCGGCGCAGGCTGACGTCGTCCCGGGCCAGTTCGACGGCGACCTGCTCCACGGCGTACAGGAAACCCCTGATGTCGGCGGGGGCGAGCAGGGCGGTGTCGGCCATCAGCGACAGGTGGATCCGCTCGGCGGTGCCGCTCGCGTCGACGTACAACGGCATCGCCTCGGCGGCGGCCCGCTGCGGCCACGCGAAGGTGGTCGTCGCGGCCAGCCCGGCCAACACCTGCGGGTCCGGCACCGGGCCGGCGGGTCGCGGTTGCAGCGACCACCTGTCGTTGAACTGCCCGCCGACCGGCAAGGGCCGCCCGGCGGCCTCGGCGGCGGCGCGGGCCACCTGAGCGGCGGCCCGGCCGTCGTGGCGGGCGTGCCGCATCGCCGCCCCCATCGCGGCACGGGCGTGCCCGACCAGGTCACCGACGCTGTCGCCGGAGACCTCCATGGCGGTACGGACCGCCTGGTTGAGGCTGGTCACGGTGTATCGCAGCTCCGGTTCCACCCGGTTGCTCTGCATGATGTCCAGCGGGTAGACCGGCGTGGCGCAGAACGTGCGCACCAGCGCGTTGACGACGGCCAGCAGGGTGACCGAGGTGGTGGTGCGCAGCCGTCGGGCGGCCAGCCGCAGGGCCACGGCGGCGGCGTCGGAGGCGAGTTCACCGCGCCAGTACCGGGGGCCGGCCGGGGTGACCCGCCCGGGCAGCGGATCCGCCGGCAGGCGGCGGAGCTGCTGACGCAGGTGCGCCAGCGCGTCGACGTTGAGGCGTTGCCCGTCCGGGGAGCGTTCGAAGACGGCCAGGTCGACCGGCTGCACCGCCGGTCGGGGCGGCGGCGGGGCGTCGCCGTCGGTCCTGGCCCGCAGCAGCGCGGCCAGCTCGGCGGCCAGCAGATCCGCGCCGAGGTGGTCCGCCGCCAGGTGGGACACGGCGAACATCAGCAGCACGGGGATGCCCTCGTGGGTGGCGACCGCGAACCGGATCGGCAGCTCGGTGTCGTGGGCGAACGGCCGGGTGCCGGCCCGGCCCAGACAGTCGGTGACGATGTCGGCGAAGCTGACCGGGTCACCGTCGGGCCGGTCCACGACCTCGACCTCGACCACGCCCTCGCCGAGGACGTGCTGGCTGCCCTGGCCGTCGACCCCCGGCGGGAAGAGCGTCCGCAGCGACTCGTGCCGCTGGAGCAGGTGGGAGAGCTGCGCCAGCACGTCGTCGACCTCCAGCAGCAGGGGTACGTCCAGCCACCGGGTCAGCACGAAGAACGGCTTCATCTCCGGCAGCCACTGTCGCAGGACGTCCCAGGTGCCCTGCTGGCCCCAGGTCAGGTGGGCGGTCCGGCTGCGGCCCGCGTGGAACGTCACCTCGGCGGTGCGGTGCGTGATCAATGGGGGTCCTCACGGGCGGGGATGGGCGGGGCATCAGGTCGCGGCGGGCACCGCCGCCGGCGCGGGCCGGACGAACAGCACCCGTCGCAGGCAGAACACGCTGTAGGTCAGCCCGGCCGTCCAACTGGCCACCACCGCCCACATCACGGCGTCGATGCCGAACGGTCCGTTGAGCAGCCAGGCGAACGGGATCTGTACGGCGACGAAGGCGATGAGCGTGCAGATCAGCGGCGCGGTCGTCCGGCCGGCACCGTTGAGGTAGCCGTGGATGACCACCATGGCGGTGTAGAGGAGCAGGAACGGATAGATGATCGTCAGGTAGCGTCCGGTCAGCTCCCGGGTGGCCGGATCGTCGGTGAACAGCGCGGCGAGCGGGGCGCGGGCGACCAGCACCACCCCGGCGACCAGCACCGACAGCACGGCCGTCAACCGCAGCGTGCGCAGCAGCCCCGTGCGGGCCCGGGCCAGCTCCCCCGCGCCGAGGTTCTGCGCGGCGAAGGCGGTCACCGCCCCCGAGAAGTCGAGGAACAGGATGCCGGTGAACAACTCGATCCGGGAGACGATCGTGAACGCGGCGAGGACCACCTCCCCGTAGGACTGGATGATCCCGACCAGCACCATGATCCCGACGGCGAGCACGATGTGCTGACTGGCCAGGGGCAGGCCCAGCCGGGCGGCGTCGACGAGTTCCCGGCGCAGGGCCGGCCGTGGCCCGCCGCGCCGCACCGGATGGGCGCGCGCCGCCCAGACCAGCCCGACCACCAGGGCCACCGTGCTGGCCACGGCGGTGGCCAACGCCGCGCCGACCACACCCCCGTCGAGGACGGCGACGAAGACCAGCACCAGGACGACGTTGGCGATGCTGCCGACGCCCTGCACCCACATCGCCGACCGGGAGTCACCCAGCCCACGGAAGTAGGCGCTGACCGCGGCGCTGCCGAAGATCCCGGGGAAGCCGAGCGCCAGGGTGCCGAAGAACCGGGCCGAGTCGGCGGCGAGCCGCCCGTCGATGCCCATCACCGCCAGCGCCGGATCGACCAGCAGCGTCGCCAGGATCACACAACCGACGGACCAGACGACCGTGAGCAGGGTGAGGGCGGCGACCACGTCGCGGCGACGGTCGACCTGCTGACCGCCGGTCAGGTGGGCCAACCGGATGGTGAACGCCGTGCCCAGCCCGATGAACATGGCGTTGAGCAGATAGAACAGGGGCCCGCAGGCGCCCACCACGGCCAGCCCCTCGACTCCGACGTAACGGCCGACGACGACGCTGTCGACCAGCAGGTAGCCCTGTTGCAGCAGGTTCGCCGCGGTCAGCGGCAGGGCGAAGCCGACGATGCGCCGCAGCGCCGGCCCGGTAGTCATGTCCGACATGCCACCCTCCGATCGGTGTCGTTCAGGAGGCGGTTTCCGCGAAGGCGACCAGGTCCTCGACGTGGTACGCGATCTCGGCGACGGTCCGGTCGGCGAGCAGGTCCGCGACGTCGTACTGCACGTCGTGCCGGACGGCGATGGTGTTGGCCACCGAGGCGGCCATGATGGAGTCGCCGCCCAGGTCGAAGAAATCCGCCTCGATGTCGAGCGTCGGATAGCCGAAGGCGAGGGCGAGACACTGCGCGACGGACCGCTCGACGTCGGTGTACCCGCCCTCCGGCCGGCCCGCCAACTCGACGCCCACCGCGTCGACGGTGGCCCTGATCTTGTCGGCGGCCTGTCGCAGCCGCTGCTCCAACGCCTGCATCTCCTTCTCGACCTTCGCGTCGATTTCGGTGGAGAGCCGTACGTCGTAGGAACGCAGCAGGTGGATCAGCTCCCCCCGGTAGTGCAGCTCCCCGGCGAACAGTCGGGACCGGCCGGAGCGTAGGCCCGCGTCGAGGACGTCCAGCGCGACCCGGGTGGGCAGGGCCCGGAACATGGTGTCGCCGCTGGTGCCGTGGTCGACGGCCATGCCGATCTCCTTCCACGCGACCCAGTCCAGCGCGATCACGTGGGTCGGCCCGCCGGCCCGGCTGCGGGCCACGTTGTCCAGGTAGTAGTTGGCCGCCGCGTAGTCGGCCTGGCCGGGGGCGGGGAACACCGAGGCCACCGACGAGAAGTGCACGACGAAGTCCGGCCGGTCGTCGCCGGTGAGCTGGTCGAGCAGGAACGCGGCGTGCAGCTTCGCCCGGACCACCGCGTCGAAGTCGGCGAGGTCCCGGAACATGACGGTGCTGCCACCGGGTAGTCCGGCGGCGTGCACGATGCCGTCGATACGGCCGTGTTCGTCCCGGACGTCGGCCACCGCGGCGGCCAGCGCGTCCGGGTCACCGGCGTCGGCGGCCACCACCCGCACCCGCGCGCCGAGTTCCTCCAGCTCCCGCACCGCGCGTACCCGTGTCGCGCGGGCGTCGCCGGCCGGCGCGGCCAGCAGCTCCCGCCACTGGTCGCGGGGCGGCAGACCGGAGCGGCTGAGCAGCACCAGGGTCACGTCGGGCTGCCGGGTGGCGAAGGCGTGGGCGACGGCCAGGCCGAGCGCGCCGGTGCCGCCGGTGACCAGGTAGGTGCCGCCCGGCCGCAGGTAGCTCTGCGGACCGTCGGTGTCGACCTGCGGCACCTCCACGAAGACCTCGTGCAGGCGTCGCCCGTCGCGCCACAGGAACACCCCGCGTTCGGGGGAGAGGATCTCCGCCCGGACCGCGTCGGGCGACACACCCGGGTCGACGTCGAGGTGGGTGACCCCGAGGTACGGGTACTCCCGGCCGATCACCTTGCCGAAGCCGACCAGCGCGCCGTTCTCCACCACCACGTCGGGTTCCCCGTCGTGGGCGCAGACCGCGCGTCGGGTGAGCACCGTCAGCTCCAGCTTGACGCCGGCCGCCATCAACGCCTTGGTCAGCTGGAACAGGCTGTGCAGGTTCTTGCCGGTCCGCAGGTCGAGCCCGGCGAGGTCGGCGGCGGGGACGGCGTCGAAGCCGAGCGCGTGCACCAGGTGGGTGACGCCGTCGTCGTCGACCAGCTGGGCGATCTCGGCGAAGGACTCCACCGAGCGGGCGTCGAAGGGCGCGCCGCCGGGGCGTACCGGCTCGCCGAGCCGCAGCACCCGCAGGTCGTCCAGTCCGGCCTCGGCGAGCAACCGCCCGGCGTCGGTGTCCGGGTCGACCAGGGCCAGCACCCGTGCCCCGGACGTCGCCGGGACCGGGTCGGGGGCGGGGGTGAACACGACGTCATGGGTGACCGGGTGCTCCTCCTCGACGGTGCCCAGGGACAGCTGCGCCCGCCAGGTGTCGGGGAACTGCACCCACGCGGGGGTGGTGTCGAAGGCGTACCCGGGAAGCCTGACGATCCGGCGGTTGCCGTCGGCGAGTCGACGCCAGTCCACCGGCGCGCCGGCCAGGTAGCGGCGGGCCTCGTCACCCAGCGGGCCGTCCGGCGGCGGCGACGCCCCGTCGGCCAGCGAGGCGACCAGTTGCCGGCGCAGGTCGGCGACGTCGTGGACGACGAACGCCGCCCGGTGCCGGTGCCCGCTGCGCGAGACCTGGCTGGTGTGGCAGACGTCGGCGATGTCGACGCCGTCGAGGCCGGCGGCGTCGATGAACCGCACGTACCGCTCGCCGAGGCGGACCAGGGACTTCAGCGTGGCCGCGCTGAGGGTGAACAGGAACGGCCCCGGGCCGGCGGGGGCCGCCGGTGCCTGCGCGACGTACTCCTCCAGCACGACGTGGGCGTTGGTGCCGCCGAGGCCGAAGGCGCTGACCCCGCAGCGGCGTGGGCCGTCGGGGGACTCCCACGGCCGCAGGCTGGTGGAGACGTACAGCGGCCCGGCGGCGAAGTCGAGCTTCGGGTTGGGGTTCTTGAAGTTGGCCTGCGGCGGGATCATCCGGTTGCGCAGCACCGCGATGGCCTTGATCAGGCCGATCACCCCGGAGCCCTCGAACAGGTGCCCCACGTTGGCCTTGACGGTGCCGACCGCGCAGAACCCCCGGTCGCCGGTGTACCTGGCGAAGGCGCGTTTCATCCCCTCGTGCTCGATCGGGTCACCGACCCGGGTGGCGGTGCCGTGGGCCTCCAGGTAGCCGAGGGTACGGGGGTCGACGCCCGCGTTGCGCCAGGCGGCGTCGAGCAGGTCGGCCTGCGAGTCGGAGTCGGGGTTGGTGATGCCCTCGGTGTTGCCGTCGTGGTTGACCGCGCTGCCCTTGATCACCGCGTAGATCCGGTCGCCGTCCGCGAGCGCCTGCGACATCCGCTTGAGTACGACCGCACCGGACCCCTCGCCGAAGCCGGTGCCGTCGGCGGCCTCGTCGAAGGTGCGGGTGACCCCGTCGGAGGACTCGATGCCGATGTTGGAGTGCGGGTGCTTGACGGGGGAGAAGACGATCCGGGCGCCGCCGACCACCGCCATCTCGCAGTCGCCGGCGAGCAGCGCGTTCTTGGCCTGGTGCACGGCGACCAGGGTGGCCGAGCAGGCGGTGTCCACCACCAGGCTCGGGCCGCGCAGATCCAGCAGGTGCGACAGCCGGTTCGCCAGCATCGCCGGGATGTTGCCGGTGATGGCCTGCTGGCCGTTGTTCGGGTCGACCCGGCAGATGTAGTCCAGATAGGTCGAGCCGGGGTTGACCGCGAAACCGACGAACACCCCCGTCCGGCTGCCGCGGAGCCGGTCGAAACCGTAACCGGCGTCCTCGAAGGCGAGGAACATGGCCCGCATGACCATTCGGTGGTGCGGGTCGGTCAGCGTGGCCTGCCGGGGATTCATTCCGAACACGGTGTGGTCGAAGGTGTCGACCTCGTCGAGGAAACAACCGTTGTGGTATTCGACGTCCGGCTCGTTCACCGGTTCGATGCTCGTCGCCCGGAGATATTTGATGTATTCGGCCAGCTTTTCCCGGCGGTTCGTGGGAAACGGTCGGGTGAGACTCGCCCCGGAACTGATGATCTGCCAGAAGGTGTCGAGGTCGTCGGCCCCGGGCACCTCGACCGACAGGCCGACGACCGCGATATCCGTGTCCATGCGGTGAATCACCTCTCCGCGATGCGGGTGAGAAATGCGCTGAGGGTCTTGCCGTTGACCTCGTCGAACCCGGTGACGCCGGCCGCGCGCAGGGTGGTGACCGCCCGGACCCACTCCACGGGGGTGGACAGCTGCCGGGCGAGCAGTTCGGCGGCGCGGTCGGTGTCAAAGACGTCCCCGGTGACCCCGGAGACCACGGGGGTGTGCCCGGGGGCGAAGTCGCAGCCGTCCAGGACGGCCCGGAACCGTTGCTCCGCCGCCGCCATCAGCGGGGTGTGGAAGGGGCCGCTGACGTTGAGCGGGACGACCCGGGCCCCGGGCAGCGCGCCGATCGCCTTGGCGGCGACGGCCAGTTCGGCGCGGTCCCCGGCGATCGTGCTCTGGGTGTCGGCGTTGAGGTTCGCCACGAACACCCGGGGCAGGCCGGTCTCGGTCAACGCCCGCCTGACGAACGACACCGGCAGGCCCTGCACCGCCGACATGCCCCCGCCGGTGACCTGGGACATCAGCTCGGCTCGCCGGTCGACCAGCCGCAGGGCGACGTCGAGGTCGAGCACCCCGGCCGCGACCAGCGCGTTGTACTCGCCGAGGCTGTGGCCGGCGAAGTACCGGTAGTGCCCGGGTCGTTCGGTGATCACCTGCTGCGCGAGCAGGGCGTTGACGAAGAACACCGCGGGCTGGGCGTAACGGGTGTCGCGCAGGCGTCGGTGCGGGTCCCGGGTGCACAGCTCCTCGATGGACCAGCCGAGGATCTCGTCGGCCCTGGCGGTGGCCTCGGGGAACAGGCCGAACAGGTCGGCGCCCATGCCGCGGCGCTGCACCCCCTGGCCCGGGAACAGTAGACAGTGCACGTGGTGTCCTTTCACGGTCGCCGGGAGGCTCGTCGGATCGACTCGAAGCGCAGCGTCCGGCCGCCGAGGCACTCCCTGGTGAACCGGCGGGCGGCGGGGCCGGGGCCACAGTCCAGCACGGTGGTGATGCCGGCGTCGGTGACGGCGTGGACGCTGGCGGTCGCCCAGTCGACCGGGCGGACCAGCACCTGCTCGACGAACTCGTCGAGCAGGTCGGCGTCGGGCGGCAGGGTCCGGGGGGCGTCCGCCGCGTACACGGGTATCCGTAGCTCACCGGCGGCGGGCAGGGGGCCGACGAAG
This sequence comes from Micromonospora humidisoli, assembly GCF_016900955.1. Classification (NCBI taxonomy): domain Bacteria; kingdom Bacillati; phylum Actinomycetota; class Actinomycetes; order Micromonosporales; family Micromonosporaceae; genus Micromonospora; species Micromonospora humidisoli. The sequence continues at coordinate 392,614 of NZ_JAFEUO010000005.1, read as the reverse complement.
GTCCGGTCCCGGCGTACCTGGTCGGCGGCGGCGGCCAGGTGCGGGCTGTGGAACGGCAGGGTGTTGGTGAGGAACGTCCACGTCGCCGCGCCGCCGCGGAACACCGCCTCGTGGTGGGCGTGGAAGTGCAGCAGGTCCTCGGTGTGCCCGCTGAGCACGCCGGTGGTGGGGGTGTTGACCAGGCCGACCGCTACCGACCGGCCGGTGTCGCGCCGGTAGCGGTCGACCAGGGCGGCGAGATCCGCCCGGGAGGGGCCGCTGACCAGCGCCATCGGTCCGGGTCGCTGCCGTGGGTCGCCGGTGGTGGCGTACTGCTCGGTCAGCTCGGTGGGCACCTGGCGGCCGGTGGTGGCCTGGTGCCCCCGGGCGAGGCTCAACGCGACCAGCTTGAGCGAGGTCTCGGCCAGGGCGAGGAAGGCGTCCGTCCGCTTCGGCCGCAGGCCGGCGACGATGGCCGCCTGGAGCCCGATGCTGTGTCCGATGGCGGCGGTGACGGTGTCGAGGGCGGCCCGCCGGGGTTGCAGGTCGCACAGCTGGATCAGGTGGACGCAGATCCCGGCGACGACCGAGTCGTCGGTGCCGGTGGGCGGCGCGGTGGCGGGGGCGGTCAACCACCGGCGCAGCCGGCTCCCGGCGGGGACGACCGGTTCGGGTACGGGGCCCAGATGCTCCCGCAGGTCGTCGAGGGCCCGGAACATGCGGTCGAAGAAGAGTGCGTTCTCCGGTTGCGCGTGCAGCGTGCCGAGGAGGGGGAGCAGGTTTCCCTGGTGGCCACCTATTCCGTCGAAAAGAGCCAGGGTGCGCCAGGAAGGGGTGAGTATTTCCACGGGGATTCCTTGTGGGTCGGGTGGAATACGTGCGCGGTTGACCCGACACGACGGGCAGCGGAAAGACTGCGTCGATTGCCGACGGCTGGCGGCTGATTCTGGCGGTGTTTATCTCGTCGGTGGAACTTGCACCGGGAACAATATGCGACCCATCGCGCATGGTCAATAGCTCGGTCGTGCGGTGCGAGCCGCCTGCCGGTGAACGGCCGTTTTTGCAGCTCAGTCGGCTTTGTGTGGCCCGAGGTGACCCGGTGTGACGAAACAATTGTCAGGCAGGAGTGTTTTGTCCGGCCGGTTCTTGTATGTGTGGCGAACCCCGTACGAATTTAACTGTCGCGTCACCGTTCATAAACGTGGTTGTGCCTACGGTGACCGGTTTCCGGGGTGCGCGGGCGGGCCGGCCCGCCCGCCGGGGGTGCGGGCCGGGGGCGCAGACGACGAACGGGGCGGGCCCGAAGGCCCGCCCCGCCGCTTGTTGGCGACTACCAGAGGATTTGAACCCCTAGACCACATCTGCAATCCGCAACCGCGCTAAGTGGCAGTCACCGAAAGCGTAGGCCCGGCTACCAGGCCGACGCAGTCGCCCTCGCGACACTCAACTGACGTTGCCGGTGCTGCGCGCACCCCCGCCCACCTGGATGGAGCCGTTGAGCGAGACGTTGTCGGTGACCGACCACAGCCGCTTCGCCGGCGCCCCCGACCAGGACGGGTTGCACAGGATCGCCGGCTCGCAGTTCTGCACCAGGTTGTCGCGGATCGCCATGATCGGGCCGCCGGCGGCGAAGGCCCAGATGCCGACGCCCGTTCCGGCGGCCACCGAGATCCGGTTGTCCGAGACGAACACGTTGCGGACACTGCCGATCTTGATGCCCCGGATCGTGCCCGCGTTGCGCCACCACGCCTTGTAGAGGTGGATGTCGTTGCCGGTGACCCGGATGGTGCGGGCCTGGATCGGCGGTCCCTTGTGGTAGGACACGCCGATGTGCACGCCCTCGGCGATCTGGTCGATGCGGCAGTCGGAGACCTCGACGTCACCGACGACCGTGCCACCGCCGATCACCACCGCGCAGGCCCCCACCGACACCTCCGCCGCAGCGGTCAGCTCCTGCCGGTAGCCGCCGGCGTACCTCTCGCCGAAGGCCGGCTCCAGCAGGATCCGGTCGGCGACGCTGCGCAGGTGCCGGGCCGCCGCCGACGGGGTCTGCACCGGACGCGACGGGGGCGACGCCGCCACCGCCGCCTCCCAGGCGCCCTGGCTCAACGCCGAGTCGAACCGCAGACTCGCCCCCGGCACGGGCAACGCCACCTCGCGGCGGTCCCGGGCGATCCCGTCGGCCTCCCGCACGTCGATGCCCTCACCGACCAGGTAGTCCCGCAGCGTCTTGCGGCCCTCGTCGGTGTCGAAGATCCGCCCGGCGTTCTGCCCGAGCCGCCCCTTGAGCGAGGTGAGCTGCCGCCGGTACGAGGGCAGCTGGGCCGGATCCTCGGTGGCCACGTCCGCCAGCCGCAGCACGTACGCCCCGGCGCCCTGCGCGGTACGCAGCTCCTCCTCGGTCGGTGGGCGCAGCGTGGACAGGGTCCTCCACTCGCTCAGCGGGACCATCGAGTTCATCCGCACGCCCCACCGGCCGACCCGCAACGCCGTGTTCCACTCGCCCGTCTCCAGCCGGTCGTCCCGGTCCAGGGCGAGCCGCCCCACCAGCTGGGTGGCGAGCTGACCCCGGAACTTCTCGTCCTTCACCAGCTCGGCCAGGGTCAGCGAGGCCGGCCGGGGCGGGCAGGAGAACCGGCACCGGGTGACCACGGCGTGGTCCGGGTTCACCAGCAGCACCCCCTGCTGGCCGTGACCGACGAGGAAGTCCGAGTCGAGCACCCGGACCTTCCCCGGCGCGGTGCCCTGGTCGTTGCGGACGGTCAGGCAGGTGCTCCGCGGCGACGCGCCGGCCACCCCGGTGAGCTGGCACTGGTCGATCGTCACGTCGGCGCAGTTGATCGCCGAGACCGGACCGAGCCGCCCCGGCACGTCGGCCGGGCCGGGGGTCTCCACCGCCAGCTGCGCCACCGACACGGTGCCGCAGTTGACGAACATCAGTGCGTACTCCTGCCCCTGCACCCGGATCCGGCTCGCCGGCCCGCTGCCCAGCACCCGGATGTTGGCCCGGCCGGTGAAGGTGACCGGCACGGTGCTGGTGTAGAGGCCGGGGGCGAAGCAGATCAGCACGTCCCCCGGGGGCAGCGTGCTGAGCGCCTGCACCCAGTCGATGCCGGGTCGGATGGTGATCGTCGCCCAGCCACCGGTGGCGGACGCGGCGAGCTGGTTGATGGCGGCCTGCACGGTGGTCGCCCCGGCCAGCGACGGCCGCCCGGTCGGGTCGTACGACACCCGGTCGGCACGCGACAGCGCGCCGGTGAACGTCACCGGCAGGTGGGCCGGCTGCCCCGCCTCGTCCAGGAGCCGGGCGGTGACCTCCTGGGTGGCGGCGGCGGAGTCGAGCTGCCAGGCGCACCGGGCCCGCCCGTCGGCACCGGTCTCCACGGTGACGGTGGCGGCGGTGACCGCCCCGGCGGTGAGCCGGCCCGCCCCACCGGTGACGGTGAACCGGACCCGCGCCTTGGCGACCGGCTGGCCGCCGATGGCCACCCCGGCCACCAGGTCGTGCCCCAGCGGCACCAGGGTCGCCGGGCTGCCCGGCACCGGCACCGCCTCCTGGCCGTCCCCGCCGAGCAGGCTCAGGGTGGCCTGCCCGGTCAGTGGGGCGAACACCGGCCGGCAGTCGCGCAGCACGCTCCACTGGCTGCCGTCCCAGCTCACGATGCCGATCCGGCCGTGCGACCGGCGCGGCCCGTGCGGGGTCTGCGCCACCGGTGTGGTGCCCACCCGGGGCCACTGCACGTCGTGCACCGCCGAGCGGGCCGGAAACGACCACCAGTCACCGGTACGGAAGGTGCCCGCCGCCGAGAACCGGATCCTGATGCCGAGTTCCAGGTCCAGTTCGCCACCGCCGGCCGGCACGGTGCCCCGGCCGTCCCAGCGGCGCACCCGGGGACGGGACGGGAAGTCGGCCCGGTCGAGACTGCCGGTGGCGGTGCCCGGCCGGATCACGATCCGGTCCCCCTCCACCCGGTCGACCTGCACCAGCGTGCCCGGCAGGGCGTTCTGCTCCCGGCCGTCGTCGGTCAGCTCCACCCAGGAGCCGTTGGTGAAGCCGGCGCTGCCGTCGCGGCCGGGGACCTTCACGGTCAGCACGTCGACGTCGATGCTCTCCCACGTCGCCACGGTGGCGGCGTTGTCCCGCGACCAGACGTAACCGGCCGTGCCGGGCGTCCCGCCGGTGAGGATCTCCACCCGGTAGAACTGGTTGTCCAACCCGGTGTACGGCGAGCCGGTCGGGATCACGCAGTCACCGCCGGAGCTGCCCGTCGGATCGGCGCGGACCGCGAGGGTGCCGGTCGAGGCGGCGGTCAGCTCCGCCCAACCGGGCGGGGTGTCCGCGCAGCCGACCGGGGTGTTCGGCGGCCCGGCCTGCAACAGCCGCACCTGCCACACGGTCCGCAGCCGGGTGGTGGTGTCCGGCCCACCGAGGGCCACCTCCCGCAGCGCCGGGTCCTCGATCGCCGTCACGTGCTGCGACCACACCTGGAGCCACGCCGCGTACACCCCCGGCGGCACCGGGGCGCCGGCGGCCAGCCAGGTGCCGTCGGTCTTACGGACGAACGGCCCGGCCGCCGGCAGGTCCGGCTGGGCGGACACGGAGACCGCTGTGTCGTTCTCGCAGAGCACCCCGTCGAGGTAGTAGCGGCCGGCCGACAGCGTCAGGTCGGCCCCGCCGGTCAATCCGAACGCCCCGCCGACCAGCGGCGCGCCGGCCGCGCCGACCACGTCGGTCAGCGCGGTGGCCCGCAGGTGCGCCTGGATGTCCTGCTGTTCGTTCCAGTCCGCGTCCAGGTCGACCCGGCCCTGCTGCTTGCGGACGCTCGTCGCGTGCCGCCGCCGGTCGAACGTGACGCGGCTGATGTCGCCCTTCATGGTGTGGTTCCTCCGGTCGGCAGGACGGGCAGGGCAGCGGCCACCCGCCCCAGCGGCAGGTACTCCGCCAGCGCGAGGGTGAGGTTGTGCAGACGGTGCGGGGTCAGGGCACGGCGGAACGCCCCCAGCTCGGCCCCGGACTCCGCCCCGGTACGTAGCTCCGGCGCGGCGGTGGCGGCCAGCCGGCCGTAGGTGGCGTCGCCGTAGCGGGTGCTCGCCCACGCCGGACCGACCCGGGTGGCCACGTCCGGGTCGTCGGGGCGGGCCTGCTGGGCGAGATCCGGCTGGCAGCGGTAACGGCGCGGGGTGACCGACCCGGGCCGCAGGTAACTGAACCGGACGTACCCCTGCTGCCGGCGGGCCACCGTCACCGGCTGGTCGAACAGGCAGTCGGTGGCGGTCAGCACCCGCGCCGTGGTGGCACCCAGCACCGTCACCCCGGTCAGCTCCGCCGCCGCGTCCCCGGCGGCGATCGTGCCGTGCACCAGCGAGTCGGTCACGGTCAGCGGCCCGTCGGTCGTGGTCAGCGCCCCGGTCACGCAACGGTGCACCACCACCCGGGTCCGGTCGTTGCCGGCGGTGACGCCGAGCCCGGTCGCCGCCGGCCCGAGGGTGCAGTGCCGCAGCTCGACCAGACCCAGGCCCGGTCCGCCGTCATCGGGCGCGGTGACGGTCACCGCCCCGGCGACCAGCAGCCCGTCGACGACCAGCTCACCCGGGCGGTCCCCGACGCCGACGCCGGTGACCGCGACCCCGCCGAGCAGGCAGGGCCGCACCCCGACCGGGTCGAGGTCGGTCTGCCGGCGGGGCCGGTCCGGCGGCCGGGGCCACTGTGCGGCCAGCACGCTCAACCGGCTGCCCTGCCCCACCCGCACCGACAGGTTCTCCCGGTAACGGTGGCTGTCCAGCACCACGATCCGGCCGGTGCCGCCCGGATGCGCGGCCTGGAAGTCGTGCCAGGCGGTCACCGCCTCACCCAGCGAGGCGACCACCTCCCCGGCGCGCGGCGGCTCGGTCACGCTCACCGCGAGCTGCCAGTCCACCGGCCCGTCCGCCGACCCCAGGTCACCCCGGCGCGGGTACGGGCCGGCGCCGACGTCGGCGCTGAACGCGTACCACCAGGAGACCGCGAGGCGGTGCACCGGGCGGCCGGCGGCGACGGTGATCCGGCCGCGCACCGGGTCGACCCGCACCACGCTGCCGGTCGGCAGCTCCCAGCCGGCCAGGTCGCAGATGCGCAGCAGGTCCAGCGGCACCGGGCGCAACTCGTCGGCCGGGGTGGGCTGGATCCACACCACGAACGACGGGTCGTCGTCGCGGAACCAGCGCCGCTGCTCCGCCGACGGCGGACTGTCCGAGGCCAACGCCGCCAACTCGTCGCGTAGCGGCCGGCGACGCAGCGGACCGGGCACGTTCGCCTCGTCGGCCCGGTGGTCGATGTCCGGCTCGGTCACCGTCGGCCCGGTCAACTGCCGGCCCACCCCCACCGGGTCGATCCACCACCTGCCGTCCGCCGGCGTCACCACAGGCGCGGCCGTTGCCCGGTCCAGTCGGTACGACGGCAACGGCCACACGTACAGGCCGATGTGGCCGATGTTGGGGCGGCCGGTACCGGTGTCCATCGCCCGCACGTCCACCGTCCGGCAGACCGTCTCGAACGGCCCGCCGACCAGCTCCAACGGCGCGGCGGCCCGGATCGACGCGGTGGCCGGCGCGGCGCGGACGTGGTTGACGTGCTGGGTGGCGACCAACCGTTCGAAGAACTCGACGACGGCGGCGCTCCAACCGGTGTTGGCCCGGGTCAGCTCCTCCAGGGCGGCGGCGGTGCCCTTGCGCCGGCGGAACCGGATCGTGTCGGCGACCCGGGCCCGGTCGGACAGTCCGCCGCCGTCGGCCAGTGGATGCAACCGACCCGCCCCCACCAGCTCACCGAGATAGGGCACCACCCACTCGGCGCAGGTCTCCACGAACCAGTCGTCGGTGAGCTGGTCGATGTCGGTGTCCAGCACGGCGGCCTGGTCGGCCAGCACCTCCACCAGGGCGCGCAGCATCCCGCCGGCCGCCTCGTCCCGGCTGCGCAGGGCTGCCGGCAGCAGGTCCCAGATCTCCTCGACCCTCACGATGCCTCCAGCAGGGTGACGTCACCGGCGTCCACGGTGAGCAGATCGGCGGGCAGCAGCACGTCACCGACCCGACGGGCCGGTGCTGCGGTGATCACGTCGAGCCGGGCCGGCGACTGCCCGGCGTCGTACAGCAGCTCCAGCACCACCGCCGCGACACCCGGCACCCGGTGCAGCAGCGCCTGCACCTCGCTTGCGCGCACCGGCTGGGCGTAGTCGCGGGCGTCGAAGCTCAACCCGGCGACCAGCGCCGCGCGGGCGGCTGCCGAGACCGCCGCGAACCGGTACCCGGGGGTCAGCAGCAGCCGCGCGGTCACCGCCACCCGGCGGCGGTGGTGACCGAGGATGCGCACCGGCACCGTCGCCTGGCGGGCGGCGTCCAACGCCCGCAGCAGGTCGGCGCGGACCGCCGCGTCCGGCGGGATCTCCGCCCCGTCCGGGCCGGCGACGGTGAGCAGGACGAGCTGCCGGGCGTCGTCCCAGACCAGGTCGGCGCGGGCCTTGCCGATCCCGGCGAACGCGCGGGCGAAGTCGGCGTGGTCGTCCAGCGAGACGACCCGGCCCAGGGTGCGGACCGCCAGCGGCGCGTTACGGCGGGCCCGGTCCACCCCCTCCGGGTCGTCGGCCCCGGCGGCCGGCACCGGGTTGCCCACCTCCATCAGACCCAGCGGCCGCGACAGCGGGATCGTCAACCGGCCCGGCGCGAGGTCGGCCGACCGCCCGATGCCGCTGCGGTAGGTGGCCACCACGTTGTCCCGTCCGGTCGGCAGCCGGGCCCCGGTCAGGCCGTCGCCGAAGGTGACCGTGACGACGCCGTCGTCGGCCCGGCGCACGGTGTAGACCCGGGCGGCGGGGGCCTGCCCGAGCAGGACCGGCACCTCCTGCCAGCGCACCCCGTCCACCCAGACCGCGAGGGTGGTGCGGGAACCGCTGGCGGTCGCGGCCGGCACGTGGGTCAGCGGCGCGTGCCGCAGGGTGAACCGGGGGAACGCCTGCCGCGCGTCGCCGCTGCCCAGCACCTCGGCCCGGCTCTCGCCGTGGGTCGCCGGTGTCACGTTGCCCAGCACCCGGACACTGTCGCGCCGGTAACGCCGGGTCACGTTCGCGGTGAGGTCCACGGTGGTCGCGTCCCGCACCCGCAGCACCGTCACCACCTCGCCGACCGGCCCGCCGTCCGGTTCGACGCCGGTGAGCACCAGCGGCCGGCCCGGCTGCAGTCCGGGCATCGGCCGGGCCAGCTCCAGGGTCGCGGTCGCGGCCAGCGGGGCGGTCAGCGGCGGGGCAGCCGTCGGGAGCAGCCGGCTGCCGCCGAGCACGGTGGTGGTCCGCCGGGAGAAGGTGTTCGAGTCGCCGCCGACCACGGTGACCCGGGTGGTGCGGGCGGCGATGCCAAAGTCGGCGACCGGCGACTCCGTCACCGCGTCGACCCGACGCACCTGCGGCACCCCGGCGGTCTCCAGCACCAGCCACGACCCGGCCACGACCGACGGGTATGACTGGTCCAGGTGCAGCGTCCGCTCGTCCTTGCCCAGCGCGGCGTCCACCCAGGTGTCCTTGCGGGTGGCGTACGCGCCCGGCAGCACCTGGTTGGTGCCCGGGTTCAGCTCGCCGACCCGCAACGCCACCGGCAGCGCCGACCACGGCTGCGCCTGGTGGCCGAAGAGCGCCGCCCGCTGCGTCAGCAGGTGCACCTGCACCTCCCGTCCCGACTGGCGCAGTTCCGTGCCGAGCTGCTGGGCGGTCACCGCCGCGTCCAACCCGACCACCGTGTACGCCGGCACCACCGCGCCGCCGTCGGACGCGGCCACCACCGCCGGCAGCACCGCCGTGGTCGAGCGCACCCGGCGCACGTCGTACCAGTCGGGGCCGAGCACCAGCAGCGCGGTGCCCGGGGTGAGCACCGTGTCGACGCCGGCCAGGTGCAGGGTGTCGTCGCCGGGCCGGGGCGCGCGGGGCGCGGTGACCCGCAGCCCCACCGCGTTCAGCTCCGGGCGGGCCAGCAGCGGGGCCACCGTCTCGAAGACCTGCGGCAGCTCGCCGGGGCCGGGCACGCTCTGCGCCTGGCTGCCCACCGGGATCGGCACCCCCTCCGGGGCGCCGGGGGTGGCGGTGACGGTGAACGACAGCCAGGTCGTCGCGGCCACCCCGGGGCGTAGCTCGTAGCCGATCGCGCGGGCCAGCATCAGCACCGAACCGCGTTCGGTCGCGGTGCCGAGGAAACCCTCGTTGGCGATCCGTTCCTGGTAGAAGGCGAGCACGTCCAGGGTGGTCGCCCAGGCGTGCAGCAGCGCCACCGCCGGGTCGTCGACCTCCCGGGTGGTCAGCCCGGCCAGCTCCGGCCGGCCGGAGAGCCGGTCGACCAGCTCGGCGGCGAAGTCCGCCTGCCGGCCCAGCCGGTAGCCGATGGCGGTCCGGCCGGGCGGATTGGGTTCCCGGCCCACTCGTGAGGTCACAGTCCACCCACCAGGTCGAGGTGCAGGATGCCGTGCTCCGGCACGCTGGGATCGTTGTCGAGGCGGATCACCTCGGTGTCGCCGGCCCGCAGCACCCGGGCGGCCAGTTCCCCGCCGGCCGCCACCCCCACCGGGTGCAGCTCGGTCACCCGCACGTCGGTGACCCCGGGGACACCGACCGCGGCGGCCAGCAGCTGGCTGACGTAGAGCGGGGTGCCGAAGCTGAACCGGTCGGGGTGGAAGAACCCGCGCGCCCCACCCGAAAGGTCCCGGGCGGAGAAGAGGTCCAACAGGGCCCGACGCACGTCCGAACGGAACGCGCCGCCGGTGACGCACACCCACAGCCGCAGCTCCACCGGCAGGTCCACCGGGTCACGCAGTTGCAGGTCGTACCCGGCGACGCGAAACCGGTCGAGCCGCCCGGCCAGCCGACGGGCCAGCTCCGGCTCGTCGGCCAGCCGCTGCCCGCCGGTCAGGTCGAGGGTGAGGAACACCGTCCACCACGAGCCGGTCCAGCGGACCCGGGCGGTGGCGTTGGCGACCTCGGGCAGCCGCCGCGCCGCCGCCACCCAGTCGTCGGTGGTCACCGCCCGCTCCTGGGTGGCGAAGGCGACCGGGGCGTGCTGCCGGGCGTGCTCGACGTCCTCCGGGTCGGTGCCACCGACGGCGGGCAGCGGGTTGGTCGCGGCGAGCAGCCCGACCCGGTCGGTGACCAGGGTGGTCAGCGCATCGTGGCCGAGGTTGCCGGCCGCCCCGCCGCCGCGCCACCAGGCGACCTGGAAGACCGTGCCGGCCGGTGGTCGCCGCCCCGACACGTCGTCGCCGAAGCGCAGGCTCACCCGGCCGTCGCGTTCGCGTTCCGGCACGAAACCCTGGTCGAAGCGGTCGGCGTTGAGCAGGTCCCGGCGGGGCCGCCAACTGCCCTCGGTGGTCTCCAACCGGATCAGCGGCACCGCGGCCCGCGGGTCCTGGTCGAGGGCCTGGCTGGCCGGGGTGTCGGTGGTGAACGGCACCGCCGCGGCGACCGGTTCGTCGGTCAACACCGGCCGCCACCGGTGCTCGGCGGCCGGCGGGAGCTGCCCGGACACCGCGCTGGCATGCTGCACGGCCACCAGGTTGGCCCGAGCCACCGCACAGGTGACCAGGTGGTCGGTGCCCGCACCGGCGACGGAGGCGGTGACGGTCAGCGGGAAGGCCAGCCGGTCCGCGGCGCTCCACCCGACCTCCAGCACGGCCACCCCGGTCACCGGGTCGGTGGTGGGGTTCGCCGACACCAGCCGGACCACCTGCCGGTGGGTGGGGTCGGCGTCGACGCGCCGCCCGGTCAGCGGGGACCGCACCTCCTCCAGCAGCAGCAGGTCACCGGCGGCCAGGCCGGTCGCCGGCAGGTCGACCAGGGTGGCCCGGGTCGCCCCGGCGGGCAGGCCGCAGTCCCGGCCGCCCCACACGTACAGGGCGATCTCGTTGCGGGCGGCCCGGGGGACGAGCGGGGTCAACGTCTCGAAACCGGTCACGCCGTCGGCCGGCAACGCCGCCGCGTCGGCGGGGCGTACCGCCGGGGTGGCCCGGTCGGCGGCCAGCACCGGCGTCCCGGCGGGCAGGCCCCGGCTCTCCACGTCCGACCCGGCGGCCACCCGCACGCTGAGCCAGGCGCGGGCCGCGCAACCGTCGTGCACCGCGTAGTCCAGCAGCCGGGCGTGCCGGCGTACCGAGATCCGGCTGCGGGCGGTGCCCAGGTAGGCCTCGGTGCCGGCGGCGTCCTGCCGGTAGGACAGCCGGTCGGCCACGTGGGCCAGCGCCTCCACCACCGTGACCAGCGGGTCGGCCGGGTGCCGGTCGGTGCCGCCGGGCAGGGCGGCGAGCCGGTCGAGCATCAGCCGCCGGAAGCCGGCGTAGTCCTTGGCCAGGTAGTCCGCCGGTGCGGTGCTGGCCGGCGGTGGCGACGCCGGTGGGGCGGCCGGTGCCGGGTCCAGGTCGCTGGGGCAGTTGGCCTTGAACGAGAAACCCTGCGCCGACAGCACCGGGTCGAAGCCGGGCGGCACCCGGTCGTCCACCGCCGAACGCACCAACCGCAGGGTGTACGGGGAGAAGTCACCGGCCCGGTCCACCCGGACGGTCAGCTCCGCCCCGGCGGCGGCGACGCCGAGCACCCGTACGCCGGTGATCCGGACCCCGCCGTCGACCACCACGTTAGCCACGGCCAGCGGCGCGCCGGCGGGCACCCCGCCGGCCTGGCCGGGCAGCGGGTGCAGGAAACCGACGTGCAGCAGCCGCTGGTCGGCGGCGTCCACCTCGACCCAGTCGATGCCGTTGAACGCGCTGCCCGGCCGGGCCACCTCGGCCCGCCGTTCGTCGTCGTCACAGAGCACGCTCATCCCGCACCCCTCTCCACCGCCACCTGCGCCGGACGGCCGGTGGCCCGCAGCCGGTAGGCGACGTGCACCCGCACCGCCGCCTCGGCCAGGTCGACCCGGACGTCGTCCACCTCGATCAGTTCGCCGAGCCAGCGCTGCAACGCGCTGCGGGCCTGCAACTCGGCGGTGCCCACCACCGCGTCGTCGACCGGGGCGAACAGCAGCTGGCCGAGGCCGGCGCCGAAGTCGGGCCGGTTGACCCGCTCCCCGGGCGCGGTGAACAGCACCGCCTCCACCAGGTCGGCGACGTGCCGTTCCGGGCCGGCCAGCCCGGAGCGGCCCCGGTTGTCGGGCCGCCACGGAAACGCCGGGTACGTCATGTCGCCACCGCCCGCACCTGGATGCCGGCCACCGTCGGTGGACCCTGCGGGATGCCCTCCGCGCTGACCCCGAGCCCGACGCTGGTGCCGAGCACCGGCGGCTGTCCGTTGACCAGCACCCGGGCCGCCGGGGTGGTCCACTGGAGTTGGACGCAGGGCTGCGGTTTGGTGCCCGCGCCCACCGGCACCTGGAAGGTGCACCCGGTGACCGGGTACGCGTCGGTGGCGGTGACCACCGGCAGGCCGCCGACCAGCACCCGCGCGTTGCCGGTCTGCGGGGTGACCGGGCCGGTGTGCGGGCAGGTCAGCACCGCCCCGACGTGCAGCAGCGGGCCGGGCATCAGGTCACCGTCAACGCGGTCTGGTTGATCGCCACGGTCGGGCCGACCAGGGTGACCGAGGCGCCCTTGCCGTTGGAGATGATGATCCCGGTGTCGTTGATCGAGATCATCGCCCCGGTCAGCGTCTTGAGCAGGATGCCACCGGTCGGGCCGGGGGCGTCGGAGATCATCAGGGTGGCCTGGCCGGGGGTCTGCAACACGATCGGTGGGGTGGGTGGCGGGGCCGACGACACCAGTGCCGGGATCTCCGCCTTGGAGCCGTACCAGCAGCCCGTCCAGATCGGATGGTCGGCGTCGCCCTGCTCGAACTCCACCCATACCCCGGTGCCCGGCAACGGCACGGCGAACATGCCCGCCTGGATGCCGGCCAGCGGGAAGCAGGGCATCGCCCAGCTCGACGGGGGCAGCGTGACGTCCGGGACGGTCACCTGGATGCGGCCCTGCTGCAACGGATCGAGGTGGTTGACCACCGTGCCGCGATACTTGCCGTAGTACCTCGTCGTCATGGCTGTGCCCTTCCGGAGATGGAGACCTGGGCGTTGCGGCCGAGGGTGAACCGCTGCTTGACCTCGCCCGCCTTGACCGTGGTGGTCACGCTGCGCACCACGTACTCACCGTCGTAGGCCCGGCCGGCGCCCCGGACCCCGACCAGCCGCCGGCAGCGCAGCAGCCGGCCGTAACGCAGCACGTCCAGCGAGCCGGACCCGGTGATCACGTTCGCCGACTGGGCGGCCCGGGCCAGGCCCCGGGCGAGGGTCTGCACGACGTCCATCCGGGCGGTGGCGTCGTCGGTGCCGTCGGGGTTGGACCGTCCGACGTTCATCCGCCGGTACGACAGCGGAATCGGGATCTTGCGGCCCAGCGGCGGGTTGAGCGGGCTGACGTCCGGCACCGGCAGCGGGATCGGCACCCGTACCTGCTCCGGGAACGCGGTGAGCAGGTAGACGGTCTTCTGCACCCCGTCGAAGGAGAAGGACAACGACTCGACGTTGGCACCCGCGTCGGCGTTGACCGTCAACGCCGGCTGCGGCTGACCGGCCCGCACCTCCGGCCCCCAGTACGCGGTGTTCATCCCCGGGGTCGGCCCCGGCTCCACGTAGAACGCGTAGCCCACCTCGTCGGCGAGCTGCGACACGTACGCGAAGGTGGTGCCGCGTACCGCCGGGATCCGCTGCACCGGGTTCGGCGCGAACACCAGCACGCTGGGCACCACCATCGGCACCACCCCGTACGCGGCGAACGGGGCGAGCAGGGTCAGCACCCGGGCCTCCGCCGGCATCGGCATCGGCAGGTCCGACAGGTCGATCAGGTCCATCATCTGGCTGACGTCCACCCCGGTGAGGGTGAGCGTCGACGCGCCCGCGTCGTTGCTGCGGGCCACGTCGTGCCGGGTCACCACCCCGTCGGAGAGCACCTGCGGCCGCCCGTCGACGTGCAGCACCAGCAGCACCCGGGTCGGCGGGTCCAGGCTGCCGTCGGCGAGCATCCGCTCCACCAGCGACCCCCGGCCCAGCGCCAGGCGCAGCTGGAACCCCGAACGCTGCCCGGCGTTCTGGGTGACCTGCGCCTCCTGCACCGCCGCCACCAGTTCCATCGGGGCCGGCCGGAAGGTCAGCGGCCCGATCAGCACCTGCAACCGCACCCCGCTAGGCATCGAGGCTCCCCGGGAACCCCTCGGGCAGGGCCACCCGCACCACCTGGCCGGGGCGGATCAGCTCCGCCGGGTCGAACACCCCGTTGGCGTCGCAGAGCTGCCAGAAGGCGGTGGGGTCGCCGACCGTACGGGCGGCCAGCAGGTCGACCCGGTCGCCGTCGGCGACCGGTTCCCAGCCGGCGGTGGCGAGCCGCTCGGCGGGCGGCACGAACCGGCGACGCAGGTGCACGATCTCCTGCCCGGTCTCCTGATCGACGGTGACCGTGGTGCCCACGGCGGCGTAGCGGCTGTCCGGGGCCAGGGCTCCCGGCGTGGGCTGGCCGCCGGTGGCGCCGGTGGCGGCGAAGAGGGTCTGCGCGACCCGGCCCTGGGCGGCCACCAGGGCCGGATCGGTGTCGGCCGGGTCGCTCATGGCAGCCGGTCGATGCCGAGGTCGGCCAGCCGCCCGCCGCGCGCCCGGCCGGCGAGCTGTTCGAGCTGCTGGTGGGCGGCCATGGCCAGGCCACCGGCCCGGCCGTCGGTGCCCACGTCGTTGACGGTCAGCACCCGCAGACCCAGCCGGATCTTGGCGCGGATCGGGTTCAGCATCGGGTCGAACGCCTCCTCGGTGATGGTCAACTCGGTGATCCGTACCGGCCAGAGCCGGCGTCGTCCGAACGCCAGCAGCACCAGTGGCGCCGGGGGTGGCACCACCTCCAGGGTTCCGGCGGCCAGCAGCGCCGCCGCGTCCTGCACGGCGGCCAGGCTGGGGTAGGCCAGCGATTCCAGGGCGGCCAGCTGCGCGGTCAGCCCCAGCTCCGCCGTCTGCGGGTCGGTGAGCTGGTCGGCGGCGTCGAGGTCGGCCTCCAGGGTGAGCGTCTGCACCGGCGGGCCGGTGATCCGCAACGCCTCGCCCCGGGCCCCGCCCTCGGCCCCGGCGGTCTTGAGCTGGAAGCCGCGGGTCAACGCGTCCGGGTTGTACTGGAGGGTGATCACCCGGCGGCTGTGCCCGCTGTCCGGGTCGAGCACGACCAGACCGGCGCGCAGCAGACGGGGGCTGAGGGGACTGGTCACGGGGTGCCTCCAGAGGTGGGACGCCGCCAGCGGATCCGTTCCGCCACGGCCCGGGTGATCCGGCCCTGCATCAGCAGCGGGTCCAACCCGCTGAAGTCGACGGTGCAGTCGGTCAGCCCGGTGATCCGGATCTGCCCGGTGGACAGGCCGAGCCCGTCGAAGAGCAGGTTCACCCGGGCCACCGTGGCGCTCTGCAACGACACCGGGCGCAGCCGTCCCGGCCGGCCGCCACCACCGGCGGCCCGGCGTACCCCGCCGCCGACGGCGAGGTGCACCAGCGCGTCGGGGGCCAGCACGATCTCGTTGCCGCCGCCCAGCGGCAGGGTGATCTCCCGGGGATTGTTGACCGACAGGTCCACGTCGACGTTGCCGATCGCCAACATGCCGGGCGGGCCGGTCGACGGTTCGTCGCTCTGCACGTCGGCGACGGTGTGCAGCAGGTCGTCGCGGGAGGCGGCGGTCGGCCGCAGCAGCCGGTTGAGGCGTACCAGGTGCTCGGTGCGGGCCTGGCTGACCTCGCCGGTGTCGAGCTGCCACCGCAGCAGGTCGACGTCGCTGTCCGGCGGGGGAGCGCCCTCCGCCCCGAAGCTGGGCAGGTGCACCCGGTAGACCAGGTCGTCGCCCTCGACGATGAACCGGCCCGGGGTCCACCACGGCAGCGCGCCGGTGAGCCGGCGGTAGTCGACCGCGCCGTCGCGCAGGGTCAGCCGCACCTCCCAGCTCCGCTCACCCCACAGGAACCCGTCGTGGGTGACGTCGAAGTCGATGTGCCCGTTGAGGCTGTCCAGCACCTCGCCGATGCGGTAGGCGTCCAACACCCGGACCAGGGCGTCCCACTTCCCGGCCAGGGCGGCCCGGCGTTGCGCGCTGGTGGTCCGGGCCGGCGGCGGGGCCGGGATCGGGGATCCGCCGCCGAGCATGGTGGCGAGATCCAGCACGAACCGGGCGTTGCGGATGTCCAGCGACGGCAGTTCCCCTGACCCGCTGGTCAGGTCGTGGGTGAGGTCACCGAGCAGCCCCTGCTCGACGAAGACGGACAACCCGAGCCCGCTGTCGGCGAAGCTCAGCCCGGTCACCTCACCACCGCGTACGGCGATCCGCCGGCCCGGGGCCGTCGTGCCGTCCGGTGCGGCCGGGTCCTGCTCGTAGCCGATCGAGGTGAACCGCAGCCCGTACTCGGGGCGGCCGGTCGGTGCGCCGAGGAACAGCAGTTGCCGGCGCGGGTCGGCGGTGACCTGGGCGCTGATCGCGGTCAGCGTGGGCTGCGCCAGGGTGAGCCGAAGCCCGCCGTGGTCGAGGAAGTCGACGCTGAGCCCACCGGCGGCGAAGTCGGCAGTGCCGCCGGACAGGAACGTGCCGATGTCGAAGCCGACCCGGGCCGCCTCGATCGCCCCGATCCGCAGGCCGCCGAGGATCCGCATCCCCTCCGCCGTGCGGGTCGCCTCCACCAGGAAGCCGTCCTGCCCGGCCGCCGGCACCAGCCGCAGTTCACCGAGCACCGCCTCGACGTCCGGGTTGAGCCGGATGGTGGTGCCGTCGTGCAGGTCGACCAGCAGCCCGCTGGCCCGGGTCTGCTGCACCACCAGCTCCCGCAGCAGCAGCCGGCGGAACCGGCCGCCGGGGGTGCCCGCCGGCCACAGGTCGACCCGGGCCCGCGCGCTGATGCCGAGCAGGGTGATCGCCCCCGCGCCCGACGGGATGCGCAGGCCGAGCGCCGCACCCTGCCAGTTGAGCGCGTCCACCGAGATGGTGGCCAGGTTCAGCCCCGGCTGTCCGTCCGGGCCGATCTCGATGTGGTCCGGGCCGATGCTGACCACACCGGTGTCCAGCCCCTGGATGCTGACCTGCTGGTCGTGTTCGCCCGGCCGGGGACCGACGCCGAGCTGAGCCTCACCGCCCACCACCCGGGCCTGGATCCGGCCACCCCGGCCGAAGGCGAGGGTGAGCTGGGCGGCCCACAACGTGCCGTCGACGTGCAGCGCGGCGTCGATCCGGCCGGCGATCTCCACCCGGGTGGCCCCGGTGGTGAGCCGTCCGGCGGTCACCCCCGCCGCCGCCGACCAGCGCAGGCCGCGCAGGTCCACGTCGAGGATCTCCAGCGGCGGCCGGTCCGGCTCCCCGGCCGGGACCGGTTCGGGCCGGCCGAGGCCGACGTCGAGCACCCCGTCGCGGTAGCGCAGGTCCCGCCCGGTGATCCGGGCGATGTGCAGCCGCTCCAGGTGCAGCGCGGCGGTGGCCGGGACGACCCGACCGGCGGCGTCGCGCTGCTCCGGCGTGCTGTCCCAGCGACCGCTGGCGGTCAGCCCGTCCAGCACGGTCGGCCCCCGGGAGACGATCCGTCCGTCGCCGGCCCGCCAGTCGATCGCGCCCAGCTCGATGCGGGCCGGGCCGACGTCCTCGAAGCGCAGCCCGCCGGCCCGTTCGGTGACCAGCCGGCCACCCAGCCCGGCCCGGCGTACGGTGACCGCGCCGTCCGGGGTCCGCAGGGTGGTGTCGGTGAGGGTCAGCCCGTCGAGCTGGATGCGCTGGCTGTCGATGGGGTCGCTGACGATCCGGCCGGTCACCGGGTCGACCTGATGCGGGCCGGCCCGGACCAGGTCCACGGTGACCGACGCGGCGTTCGAGGCGGTCGGCCGGCCGTCCACGGTGCCGGTGATCGTGGTCGGGCCGCCCTGCACCGCGCGGGACACCACGGCGAACCGCAGCCGGTCGAGCTGCCCGACGGTCA
Organism: Micromonospora humidisoli; assembly: GCF_016900955.1. Classification (NCBI taxonomy): domain Bacteria; kingdom Bacillati; phylum Actinomycetota; class Actinomycetes; order Micromonosporales; family Micromonosporaceae; genus Micromonospora; species Micromonospora humidisoli. The sequence goes on along the minus strand of NZ_JAFEUO010000005.1, from coordinate 374,677 downwards.
ACCGCCCGGTGTAGGTCAGCTCCTCGCCGGTGAGGTCCACGTCGAGATCGCGCAGCCGCACCCCGATCAGCGCGCCGGAGACCACCTCGACGCTCATCCCCGGTGCCGGGTCGGTGACGTCCATGCCGATCCGGTCGGCGTCGATCCGGTCGATGACCAGGTTGCGGACCAGCGCGCCACGGACCTGCCGGCCGGTGGCGGTCACGCCGGTGCGGACCTGGACGTCGAGGCTCATCCGGCCGATCCGGGTGCTGCCCCGGGCGTAGAGACTGCGACCGGGGGAGTTGAGCGCCAGCCCGGTCAGCTCGGTCTGCTCCACCACCAGGTCGGGCAGGCGCAGGTCGTCACCGACGGGCAGCACCCGGCCGTGGATCGCCTCGCCGGGGGAGCCGTCGGCGCGCACCGGTGCGGTGAAGGCGATCCGCCGGGCCTCGACGCCCGGCCCGGAGAACCCGGTCACCGCCAGCTCACCGACCCCGAAACGGACGGCGGTCCGGCCGATCGGCAACCCCGCGGCGGCGGCCGGGCCGGCCAGCTCAGCGGGGAGCGCACCGCCACCGACGGTGTCGAGGTCGGCACGCACCCGCAGCCGGGACGCCGCCAACCGTTCCACGGCGGTGGCTCCGGCGCGGACGTCGGTGGCGGTCAGCTCGGCCAACCGCAGCTCCACGCCGAGGGTGGCCGGGTCCAGGGTGACGTCGAGCCCGCCGACGGTCAGCCCGCCGACGGTGACGGCGAAGTACCGGCGGGTCCGCTCCCGTAGCAGTTGGAGTTCCTGCTCCTGGGCCCGGGTGCGGTGCCCCGGCAGGTACCGGCCGGCCGGGTCGACCGGCTCGGCGGAAAGGGACTCCAGCTCCCGCAACCGGTCCAGGTCGGTCAGCCAGCCGGTCAGCTCGGCCCGCCGCTGCGCCCAGCGCGGCTCGTCGGGTAGCGCGGCGAGCTGGGCGGCGACGTCGGCGCGGGTGGGCAGGTCCCCGGCGGTCAGCCGCAGCGCGGGGGCGCCGGCCGGTCCGGGCAGCAGGCGTACCCCGGTGAGGGTGGCCGACCCGGTGCTGCCCCGGGCCGTCGTCGCCGCGTCGGCCGGGACGCGGTCGCGGCGGAACCGGGTGATCAGCTCGTCGTCGGGCAGGTACTCCCCGGCGCGCGACGGCAGGGACGCCTCGGCGTGGATCGGGTCGATCTCCACCCCGGCGGCCTCGACCCGGCCGGTCAGCCCGGTGACCCGGATGCCGCCGACGTCGATCGACCCGCCGACGGTCTGGCGGAGCTGGTCGGACAGTTCGACCAGCCGGCGACGTTCGGCCTCGGACAGCGACTCGGCGTGCCAGCGGTGCCGGGCCTCCAACCGGTGCAGTTCCCGCTCGGCCGGCTCCAGCGTGGTGAGCTGGCTGTCGACCGCGCGCAGCCGCTCGTCCAGCGCGGCGCGTGTCGTGCCGGTGGCCGTGTCGCGGCGCAGCCGCAGCGACTCCCGCTCGGCGCGCAGCCGGGCCGGCAGGCTGGTGGCCACCCCGATCAGGGTGCGGCCCACCTCGATCCGGCCGACCTGTTGCAGGCCGGCGAAGGAGAGCCCCTCGGCGGTGGCGCTGGAGAAGCTGACCCGCAGCGAGTGCATCATCTCCACCGCGTCGGTGACCCGTTCGCCGACCGTCCGCGGTGGCCGGAACACCCCGTCGGTGAGCAGCCCGATCGTCGCGTTGGCCAGCGGGGTGAAGATCTCCCCGGCGGTCAGCGAGGTGAACTGCTGGGCCAGGAACGGCGCCCCCGCCGTGTACGGGGCCAGCAACGCGTCGCTGATCTTGGACAGGAACGGCAGTCCACCGTAGAACGAGATGACGTTGTGCAGCAGGTGGATCAGTGGATCGATGACCGGGATGCCGACCCAGCCGTGCCGGCCCGGTTCGGTCAGGTTCTCCTGCCCGGTCGCCCCGGACCGGAAGGCCAGCGTGGACAGCCCGAAGCGGGTCAGGCCGAGCAGCCCGCCGGGCAGGCCGTCGCTGGCGTACACCACGTCGGAGACGCTCAGCGCGCCCATCCCGGCCTGCGCGCCGACCGGCCGCTCGTAGCCCCGGTCGGAGAACGAGGCGACGATGTCCAGATCGGTCAGGGTGATCCGGCCGGTGCGCAGCGAACTGCCGGTGAAGGTGCGGTTCACCCCGTCGAGCTCCAGCCGGGGCAGCCGGACCCGCAGCACCCCCTGCCGGGCGTCCACCGACAGCGACAGCCGGTTGGCGCGTTCCCGGTCGGTGTCGCGCAACCGGGCACCGCCCAGGTCGCCGCTGATCCACTGGGCGTCGTGCAGGTCGAACTCGTCGACGGTGACCTCGTCGGTGAACAGGCTCAACCCGGTGCGGCTGAGGAACAGCAGCTTCAGCCCCACCGCGACCAGCCGGGCCAGGTCACCCACCACCGTCGGCAGCCCGTCGGTGCGCAACGACTCCGGGTCGAACGTGGGCCGCCGGGCCGCGTGGTAGAGCCGCAGCTCCGCCACCAGCGTCGCCAGGTCGGGCAGCAGGTCCGCGCGCAGCTCCCGGGAACGCAGGAACACCCAGCGCCGGTCGTCCAACGCATACGCCTGGATGATCAGCGACCGCAGCTCGGTGACCCGCCCGGCCCGCCAGAGCCGGTCGTCGCGCAGCCGGTCCCGCAACTGGTCGCGGGCCTCGACCCGGCGGGGACCGGAGATCGCGGTGGTGGCGAGGGAGGCCCGCATCTGCGGGGTCATCCCGGACTGCATCCGGGCCCACCGGTCCGGGTCGTCGGCGGCCAGCCGGGCCTGGTCGGCCACCGGCAGGCTGCGCACCAGCTGGAACGCCAGCCACGCCTCCCGGGGGTTCACCGCCCAGTCGGTCAGCCCGATCGCGAGCAGGCCGCGGGCCTGCCGCTCCAGGTGCGCCGGGTCGCGCAGGGCGAGCAGGTCGAGCAGCTCGGCCCGCCACATCTCGTGGGTCAGGTACGCGTCCGGCAGCGCGGCGAGGATGCGATCCAGGTCCCGCAGCGCGTCCAACCGGTGGACGGCGGTCCGCAGCGCCTCCCGCCCCCGGGCATCCGGGCCGGCGGTCGCGCCGGTCGGCCGGTCGTAGCCGATCAGCCGGCGGACCAGCTCGACGGCGTTCACCCCGTCCAGGCCGCCCTGCACGGTCCGGTGGATGTCGGCGACGAGCCGGTCGGCGTCGACCTGCCCGGCGCTGCGCCGCCGCCGATCCAGCGGCTCGGCGAGGGTGCCCACGCCGGTGTAGCTGCCGCCGAGCACGTCGGCGGCGGGGATGTTCTCCTCCAACCGGTCGAACCAGCTGCCCTGGTCCAGCCGCCGCCACCGGTCCTGGGCGGCCAGCGGCAGGCTGCGCAGCAGCAGGTACGCGAAGCGGGCCTCGTGGTCGCGGATCGCCCAGTCGAACAGCCCGTACGACAGCAGGCCCTCCACCCGGGCCAGGTTGCGGTGCTCGGCGCGGGCGGCGAGGACGACCAGCAGCCGCGGGCCGAGCGGCGCGTCGACCCGCTTCTCCTCCCACGGCAGGTGGTCGAGCAGCGTGTCGAGGTGGCCGCCGTCGTCGAGCTGGCGGACCGCGTACCGCAGCCTCGGCCCCGGCTCGGGCGGCCCGGCGGCGGCCGGCCCGGCGGTGGCCGGGGTGCCGGCGGTGGGTACGGCGGGAGCCAGGTCGGCGAGCTGACGCAGCGCCTCGTCGGCCCGGCGGTCGTCGATCGACAGTTGCACCCGACGCAGCCGGGCGGCCAGGTCGGTGTCCCGGTCGAGCCGTTCGTCGTCGGCCGACGCCCCGCCCAGCACGGTGATCTGCTCGCGCAGGGCGTCGGCGTCGCCGCCCGTCGGGGGCCGCTCGGCCAGCAACGCCCGGAAGTGCGCCTTGCGGTCACCGCCCAGCAGTTCCCGCAGCACGCTGGTCCGCAGGGCCCGCAGCACGGTCAGGGCGGTGCGCCGCTGCACCGGGTCGAGCCCGTCGGTGCTCAACCCGTGCACGTTGTCGGCTTCCAGCACCCGCAGCAGGTAGGGGGTCTGCCCACCGAGGGCGGCCAGCGCGGCCCGGGGGTAGGCGCGGTGGTGGTCGTCGTCGAGGTTGCCGGCGAGGTCGGTGCGCCGGGGCGCGGGCAGGCTGTGCACCAGGCTGCGGGCGACCACGAACGGCAGGGTGTCCAGGATCCGCAGGCAGCCCCGCACGTCGTCGCCGGAGACCCAGAGGCCGTCGAGCAGGTCGACCATGCGGGCCCGTTCCGCCAGGTACCGGCGCTCCACCAGCGCGCCCAGCTCCGCCTCCAACGGGCCGGTCCCGGCCTCGTCGGCCGGCGCCCGGTCGGGGGCCGGCGGGCTGGCCGGGCGCGGCGGGGTGGCCACGGCACCGGTGTCGGCGGCGACCGCGCCGGCCGGCAGCCACGCCACCGGCCGCCACAGGGCCCGCCCGGCCGCCGCGGCGTCGGCCAGCGCCCGCGCCTCGCCCTCCGGGTCGGCGACCCGCCGCCCCGGGTCCGCCGTCGTGCCGCCCGCCTGCGCCAGGTGCCCCAACTCGTGTACGAGCAGGGCCCGCCCGGCGGCCCGGGACGGGTCGAAACCCGGGGCCAGGTGCACCGTGCCGTCGGCGAGCAGCCCCCGCGCGCCGTGGTTGGCGGCCCGCCGACCGTCCCCGCCGAGACGCACCCGCACCGCGTCGGGGCGCAGCCCCAGCGCCGGGGCGTACCTGTCGACCAGGTCCCGGGTCAGCGTGGCGAGGGCGTCGTCGGGTGCCGCCACGGGTTCCGTCGCCGGCAGCGGGGCCCGCTGCGCGGCCGGGCCGGGGGCGGTCACCGCCGCCACCCGGGCAGGCGCAACCGGACCCAGATCGCCTCGGCCAGTGCGGTCGGCAGGTCGGCGGTGGCCGGCACCTCGGTCACCGGGGCCACGGTCGACGGCAGTCCCCGCTCGGCCAGCAGCCGGGTCAGCCGGGCACCCACCTCGGCCGCCAGGGTGGCGTCGACCGGCGCGTCGACGCCGGTGACGACCAGTCGGCGGATGTCGACCTCGATGGTCGTGACGTCGGGGTTCACGACCACAGTCCCGGGTCGGCCGGCCGGTCGTGCTTGGCGTACTCGGCGGCGACCGCGTCGAGCACGTGCCGCATCCCGACCGGGACGCCCTGCCCGGCGGCGACCAGCGCGGCACGCAGCGCGACGGTGTGGATGTCCCCGCCGGTGAGGTCCAGCTCGGCCAGCCGGGGCAGGTCCAGGTCGGCGGTGGCCGCGCCGGGCGGGAAGGCCCGCCGCCACAGCCCGGCCCGTTCGGCGGGACCGGGATGCCCGAACGGCACCACCACCCGCAGCCGACGCAGGAACGCCGGGTCGATGGCGGTGCGCATGTTCGTGGTCAGCACCGCCACGCCCCGGTACCGCTCCATCCGTTGCAGCAGGTACGACACCTCAATGTTGGCGTACCGGTCGTGGCTGTCGCGGACCTCGGAACGGCGGCCGAACAGGGCGTCGGCCTCGTCGAACAGCAGCACGGCGCCACCCCGTTCGGCGGCGTCGAAGATCCGCCGCAGCTGCTTCTCGGTCTCCCCGATCCATTTGCTCACCACGGTCGCCAGGTCGACCCGGTGCAGGTCCAGGCCGAGCACCCCGGCCACCACCTCGGCGGCGAGGGTCTTGCCGGTGCCGCTGGGCCCGGCGAACAACGCGGCGACCCCGAGGCCCCGACCGGTCCGGCCGGCGAAACCCTGCTCGACCAGGAGCGCCCGGCCGGCCGCGGCGGCGGTCAACTGACGCAACTGGGCCAGGGCCGGGGCGGGCAGCACCAGGTCGTCCCAGCCGGCCCGCACGTCGATCCGCTCGGCCAACCCGTCCAGGTCGCGGCGGACCCGCTCGCGGACCAGGCCCCGGGCCCGGGTCACCGGGTCGCCGTCCGGCCCGGCGGCGGGGCGGGCGGAGCCGATGATCTCCCGGTGCCCCAGGTCGAACTCGCGGGCCAGGCCGGCGGCGGCCGACGCGGCCCGACCCGGCAGCAGTTCCCCCCACAGCGCCCGCTGTTCGGCCCGGGTCGGCCGGTCCACCGTCGGCCCGGGGGTCACCCCGTCGAGGGCGACGGGGCGGGGCACGCTGACCACCACGTCACCGATGAGCCGGGCCAGCAGGTGCTCCACGGTGGCCAGGGCCTCCGGCGGCTCGTCGCCGGTCAGTTCGACGACCAGCACCGGGTCGCCGAGCACCACCTCCCGGTTCCACAGCCGGGCGAAGGCGTCCCGGTCGGGCACCGCGCGGGGCAGGTCGGCGGCGGCCACCAGGTGCCCGGTCCGGCCCACCGTCGCGCAGGCCGCCGCCAGCACGTCGATCCGGTCGGCGGGGTCGGGACCGCACACCCGCAGCGGGTGTCGGCCGGCCTGCCAGGTGGCGCAGAGCTGCCGTACGGCCCGACGGCGGCTGGCCGGCAGGGTGGCCGGCGGTACGGGCAGCGCCACCAGGTAGGGCCGGAGCCGTTCGTCGAGCCGGCCGACGCCGTGCAGCTCGTGCAGGACCCGCTCGTCGACCCGCAGCGGGGCGTGCGGCAACGGACCGTCACCGGGCTCCACCAGCCGGGCCGCGCGTAACGGCCGGTCGGCGGCGAGGGCGTCCCAGTGCCCGCCGGGCAGGGCGTCGAAGCACCAGGCGAACGTCGGTGGCCGGTCCAGCAGACCCAACGCACCGGCGACCGTGGCGACCAGCATGTCGCGTTCGAAGCCGGTCAGCCCGAACCCGGTGCCGATCCGGTCCAGCGGGGAGCCGCCGGTCGGGGCTTCGGCCGCCGGTTTCCCCGTGAGCAGCAGACGGATCCGGTCCAGTTCGGCGGCGAGTCCGTCGCCGCCCGCGTCCACCGGGGGCGGGGCGGGCCAGCGGGCGGCCGGGCGCGGGGCGGGCATCACAGCACCACGGCGGGGCCGTCGTACCGGCCGGTCGGGTCGGCGTGCAGCGGGCTGTCCACCCCGTCGACCCGCAACCGGGCCAGGTAGCTGCCGGTGGGCACGTCGCGGAAGGTGAAACCGATCCGTCCGGTGCGCTGCCCACCGGGCGGCACCCCGTTGTCGGCGGGCGCGGCGAGCATGGTGCCACCCACCCCGGTCAGCCCGAGGGTGACCTGCTGGCCGGCCTCGACCTCGGGGACGACGTCGACGGTGATCGTGCCGGTGCGCAACAGCACCCCGTCGACCGTGCGGCTGGACTCGACCACCACGTCGGCGGGGGCGACGGTGATCGTCGGCCGGTAGGTGACCGGCACCGCGTCGGAGCTGACCGCCGGCCGGGGCGTGGGCGGGTCGCCCAGCGCGACCGCATGGGTGACGACCAGGCCCCGGATACCGGCTGCGACAGGCCTGTCGAACGCGGTCAGCGGCAGCCGCAGCTCGCCCGCCGTGACGGTGGCGGGGCTGGCCGAGGCCGTCCCGATCCGCACCCGCACGTCCGGCCCGGCCAGGTGGCGGCCGGTCACCACCAGGGTCGCGCCGGCCGTGACCGGCGTGCCGGTCGGCCCGTCGGCGCGGACCTGGTCGACCTCGGGACCGTCGACGTCGACGGTGCCGGCGGTGACCGTACGGACCGGCAGTGGCTCCCGCGCGCCACGCAGCGGGTCGATCAGCACCACCGACACGTCGAAGAAGACGCTGCTGCGGTACGGCGCGCTGAACGCCGACCAGAGCCGGAAGCTCTCCTCACCGCCGGGACTGTTGGTGACGCTCACCCGCAGGAGTTCGACCTGCTCGGCGAGGCGGGAGTCGGCCACCGGGGCGGGCAGCGTCGGGTCCGGCGGATCGGGGGCGAGCGACCGGCGGATCGCCGCCCGGGTCAGCACCGGCGTCTCGTGCAGCATCGCCAGCAGGTGACCGAGCAGGATCTCCCCGGTCAGTGGGTCGTGACCGTAGACGCTGGCCACGTAGTGCAGGTCGACACCGAGCGGCGGCGCGGCGACGTCGTCCCCGCCGGTGCTGCGCGGCGGCGGCCCCAGGTTGGCCCAGGCGGGGTTGCGGGTCACCCGGCTCAGGAACAGGTTGACCTGGTTGCCCTCCTGGTTGCCGACGGTCACCCGGTCGGGTGGGCCGGCGGAGACGGACACCCCGCCGACCGCCGACGACGCGCCGGTGGCCCGCAGGTACGCCATCACCTGCCCGCGCAGCACGGCGGTGACGGCGGCGAGGGCGTACCCGGTGCTCATCGCGTCGCCCCCGATCCGCGCAGGTACGCCTCAAGTTCCGGTGCCGGACCCGGGGCGACGGCGGGTACCGGGGAGGTCGTCGGGGCGGCGACCGCCGGGGGCGTGGCCGGCTGCCGCTGCGGGGTGAGGCGTACCTCGATCCGACCGATGTGCACGTGCACGGCGACCGGTTCCGGCGTCCGTGCCTCGGCCCGGCTGGCCGGCGCACGGTGGGTCGGCGTGACGGCCGCGGCGGTGGGTGCCATCCGGACGGCGGCCGGTGGTGCGGTGGCGGCCGAAGCCGGCGGGGCGGATGCCGGTGCGCCGGGCCGGGCCGCCGGCCGGTGCGGGTCGTCCCGGCGGTGGTGCGGCGGCGCGGCCGGCCCGGTCGGGGCGACAGGAGGTCGGGACGGCGCGTGCGGGGCGGCCGTCGTGGGCGCGGGTCCGGCTGCCCGGGTCGTCACGGGCGGGTCCGGTACGGCCGCCGGCCGGGCCGACGCCGCCGCGCGGGCAGCGGGCGGGGGCAGCGGCCGGGCCGGGCCGGGGGCCGGTGCCCCCGCCTGCGGTGCGGTCGGCGTCGCCACCGGGATGACAGGCGTCACCGGGGCGGCGGGCGGGGTGACCGACGACGACCCGGGCGACGGCGGTGACGGCGGCGGCGTCGGCGTGCCGGTCGGTCGGGCCGGCGGCGGGGTGGCCGGCCAGCGCTCCTGCTCCTGCTCGGTCAGGAAGCCGTCAGCTGCCGGCTCCTGCGGCTCGAACCGGCTGAGGGGGCGGGGACGCAGCCGGGGCGCGGTCCCGACGGCCAGGGCGGCCAGCGCGGCCAGGTAGCCGCTCACGGCACCCGCTCCAGGTACGCCGCCCGCCGGTGCGGACCCAGCGCCAGCACCTCCGCCTCGGACCAGCCATACGCGCGGGCCAGCCGGTGCACCTCGTCGAGCAGCCGGCGGACCCGGACGTCGGCGGCGTGCCACGCCCACGCCGGCACGTCCAACAGCGCCTCGGTGCCGCCGCCGCAGCCCGGACAGGTCAGGGTGACCGCGACGACGCCGAGCGGGTCGCGTTCGGCCATCGCGGCGGACACCGCCGGCAGCGCGGCGGACGGGTCGGCCAGCGGCGGGTCGGCGTCGATCAGGCAGGCGTCGAGCAGCCACCGTTCGGCCGCCGCCGCGTCACCTGACCGCGCCGCCCCGGCCAGGTCGGCGGTGGTGGGCAGCCGCAGGGTGAGCAGGTGCCCCCGCCACCGTAGGGTGAACGGGCCGGCGCTCCGGTCGGCCGGCGGTGGTGCGGCGGCCAGCAGGTCGGCGACGGTGAGGGTCACCTCCAGCCGTTGCGGGCAGGTCGGGCAGTCCACGGTGGTCGCCACCCGGCCGCCGGTCCAGCCGCCGGCCGTGGCCAGCAGCAGCGCCGTCACCTCGCCCACCGGCAGCCGGTCGGCGTCGGGCCGGCCGAGCAGCAGCAACCCGCGGCGCGGCGCGGGCTGGCCGAGCGCGTCGTCCCAGGCGTGGACCAGCGCCACCTCGGTCGACGGCGGGCCCCCGGCGGTCACGACCCGAGCCGGGGTTCGGCCGGTTCGGCGACCGCCTCGTCGCGTTCCCAGCCCTCGTTCTCCAGCTTGATGTGCTCGATCGCCACCGCGTTGGCGTTGGCGTCCAGCTCCGGCAGCGCCTGGTACTCCGACACCCAGCAGCGGAACAGCCGGTACGACTGGGCGACCTGGCCGGCCTCGTTGAGCAGTTCGATGGTGATGTCCCGGCGAAAGTCGGCCAGGGACACCTCCGCGCCGGCCCCGGCGTGCAGCGCCCAGATCCGGCCCGCCCACTGGGCGAACTCGGCGTCGTGGGTCAGCCCCCGTTCCAGGGTGACCGCCTCGAACTCGGTGCGCCCCGGCGACTTGTGACTGGTCGACGCGTTGCCGCCGTCGCGGTGCTTGACCACCTCGGTGGTCCGCTTCAACGCGCTGACCTTGCTCACCCCGGCCACGTAGCGGCCGTCCCACTTCACCCGGAACTTGAAGTTCTTGTACGGGTCGAAGCGCGTCGGGTTGACCGCGAACTGCACCATGACTCACACCTCTCAGGACGGGCTCTGGCCGGCGAGCTGCTGGATCCGCACGATGACGAACTCGGCGGGTTTGAGCGGGGCGAACCCGACGACCACGTTGACCACGCCCCGGTCCCGGTCGTCGCCGGTGGTGGTCTCCGCGTCGCACCGCACCAGGTACGCCTCCCGGGGCGTCCGCCCGGCGAACGCGCCCTTGCGGAACAGGTCCTGCATGAACGAGGTCAGGTTCAGCCGCAGCTGCGACCAGAGCGGCTCGTCGTTGGGCTCGAAGACCGCCCACTGGGTGCCCCGGTAGACGCTCTCCTCGATGAACAGGGCGAGCCGGCGCACCGGTGTGTACTTCCACTGGCTGGCCAGCGCGTCCGCGCCGGCGGTGGTGCGGGCCCCCCAGTTGACCGTGCCGGTCACCGGGAAGGTACGCAGGCAGTTGAGCCCCAACGGGTTGAGCACCCCATTCTCGGCGTCGGTCAGCGGATAGACCAGGTTGGTCACCCCGCGTAGCTGCGCCTCGGTGCCGGCGGGCGCCTTCCACACGCCCCGCTCGGTGTCCTGGCGGGCGTACAGGCCGGCGAGGGTGCCGCCGGGGGCGACGGTGCGGGGCCGGAAGCCGTCGGTGGGGTCGGGGATGCGCAGCCGGGGGAAGTGGGCCACCGCGTTGGGCCCCTTGACCCCGAGCTGGTTGATCCAGTCCAGGGCGCGGTCCGGGTCGTCCACCCCGGGCGGCGGGTCGACCAGCAGGACCGCCCGGCGGCGCTCGCAGAGGTCGTAGGCGGCCGACCAGACGGCCTCCGGGTCGAGCCCGTTGTCGATGGCGGCGGGGTTGCCGTGCCGGGCACGGGTGGCGTCGGGGATGCAGAGCAGGTTGAACAGGTCGGTCTTGAGTAGCGCGTAGATGCCGGTGTAGGCGGCCTCGCTGCCGATCAGCGCGCCGGTGCCGGGCAGGACACTGCCGTCGGAGCCGGTGACGAGGTCACCCTGGCCGAGCCGTTTGACGCCGAGCGGGCTGAACCGGCCGACGTTGGCGGTCGTCCCGGCCAGGCCCAGCAGGGCCGCGCCGTCGGCGACGTCCCCGGCGGGGGAGACCCCCGCGACGGTGAAGGCCGCGTCCACCGCCGTCGGGGCGACCACCGTGTCCACGTCGCCGAGGAGACGCAGCCCGCCGGCGGCGGTGGGGGCCACCCGGACCCGCAGGCCGGCCGCGCCGTCGGCGGCGCCCAACGCGGCGTTGACCTTCCGTTGCAGCAGCGCGGCCACCCCGGCGGGGGACGACGGCAACCGCTCGCCCTTGTCCAGCACGGTCACGGTCACCGGGGCGACCGCCGGCACGGTCTTGGCCGGGTCGTTCGGGTCCGGCTTGGTGGGCCGGTCGGGTTGCACGGTGAGCCGGTAGTTCCTCGCGGCGTCCACGGTGGGGGTGCCCAGCGCCGTGCCGGCCGTGCCGCTGGGCGTCGGCCGGCCCGCCCCGGCGGCCCCGGCGCGTGCCCGGACCAGCGCCGAACCCCGGTCCGGGTCGTTGAGCAGGGCCACCGCGTACGCGGCGCTGGCCGGGTCGGCGGACAGCCCGGTGAACCGTTCGGTGTCGCCGGTGGCGGTGTCGGTGACGGTCAGGTTGAACGACGTGGCGTCGGCGACGCCGTCGTGGTCGACGTCGACGAGCAGTCCGCTGCCCCACGCGCCGGTGCTCGTCGCGTCCAGCAGCAGCGCGGACTTCGCCCCGACGCCGACCTTGTCCAGCAGGGTCACCGAGGCGGCCCGGGCGTCGGCCCGGGGCACCCGCACGACCAGGGCGGCGGCCCCGCCGTTGCGGAAGAACTGTTGCACGGCCAGGCTGAGTTCGGAGTCCCGGTCGACCCCGCCGAACCGGCGTTCGAACTCGCCGAAGGTGTTTACCCGGACGGCCCGGTTCTCCGGTCCGGTCCGGACGTATCCCACGAAGGCGGCCACCCCGGTCGCCACACCGATCACGGGGCGGACGGAACTCGCGACTTCCTCGATGTACACGCCGGGATAGGTCGGGGTGACGGGCATGGCTACCTCGTCTCGCAGTGGCGGGTCGGCTGGTGTCACACTCCGCTCACGCCGCGCCCACCTCTAGCGGGCACCCGACTGCGCCGCGACAACTACCCGACACCCCGGGCCGCCTAGTTGCCTGGTCGGGGCGGGTGCGCGGCGCTGGTTGCGGCCTTGACGGTCACGGGTGCGCATGCCGGGAGGTGCCCGGGGACACCTGCGGTGCCATCCTCCAACGAGACAAGCCAGTTTTCTCCCGGGAGGGTGGTGGATTCATGGGTTCCGGGTTGTCGCTCGCCCTCTTCCCGGTCGCGCTCGGCATCGTCATGTTGGGCATCGGCCTCAGCCTGACCGTGGAGGACTTCCGCCGGGTGGCCCGCCACCCCCGGGTCGTGCTGATCTGCCTCGGGTGTCAGATGCTGCTCCTGCCGGTGCTCTGCCTGGGCCTGGTGACCGCCTTCGACCTGCGGCCGGAGCTGGCGGTGGGGATGATGCTGCTGGCGGCCTCGCCGGGTGGCAGCACGGCCGGTCTCTACAGTCACCTGTTCCGGGGCAACGTCGCGCTCAACGTGTCGCTGACCGCGATCAACTCGGTGCTGGCGCTGTTCACCCTCCCGCTGATCGTCAACCTGTCGGTGGCCGGCTTCGCCGGTGCGGACGCCACGATCGGTCTCCAGTTCGGCAAGGTGGTCCAGGTCTTCGCGCTGGTGCTCGTCCCGATCGCGATCGGGATGCTGCTGCGGCGTCGGCTCCCCACGTTCGCCGCCCGGATGCACCGACCGGTGAAGGTCGTCTCCGTCCTGGTGCTGGCCGTGGTCATCGTGGGTGCGGTGCTCGGCATCAGGGACGACGTGCTGGCAACCCTCGGGGAGATCATCGTGATCGTCGCCCTGTTCAACCTGGTCAGCCTCGCCGTCGGGTACCTCGCGCCGCGCCTGCTGCGGGCCGGGCACCGCGACTCGGTCGCCTCCTCGTTCGAGATCGGCCTGCACAACGCCACCCTGGCCATCACCATCGGGATGAGCCCGACGCTGCTGGACAACGCCACGATGGCGATGCCGTCCGTGGTCTACGGCAGCCTCATGTTCTTCACGGCAGCGGCCTTCGGGGTGCTCGTCTCCCGCCGCCCGGCCGGGGCGTCGACCCCGACCGGGGCGACGCCGCAGCGGGCCCACTGACCCGGCGGGTCGCGCCGACAGTCACCATGCCCGCCCCGGACCGGCTTGACCCTGACACGGTGGCAGGGTCTTCACTGTGACCCGGAGGTGGTCACGATGACCGGGTCGGCGGCGTACACGGACCGGACACGGGGGTTGGCGGGCGGCGACCCGTCGGTACGGCTACGGGTGGCGCTCGCGTTGGGCAGCGCCCCCGACCCGCGCGACGTCGACCCGCTCGTCGCCCGGTGCGCGGTGGAACCGGACTTCTCGGTACGCGAGATGCTGACCTGGGCGCTCACCAGGCACCCTGCGGCGGTGACGGTCCCCCGGCTGGTCGCCGAACTCCGGTCCCCGCAGGCGCAGGCCCGCAGCCAGGCGTTGCACACCCTGTCCAAGATCGGGGACAGGGCGGCCTGGCCGGCGCTCACCGTGGCGCTGCTCACCGACGCCGACGACGAGGTGGCGCGAGCGGCCTGGCGGGCCGCGGTCGCGCTGGTGCCGTCCGGCGCCGAAGCCGGCCTGGCCGCGATCCTCACCACCCAGTTGGGGCGGGGCGACCGGGGGACGTGGCTGAGCCTGGCCCGTGCCCTGGCCGCTCTCGGCGAGGTCGTCACGCCGGTGCTGGACGCCGCCGCGTCCCACCCCGACCCCCGGGTACGGGCCCACGCGGCCGCCACCCGGCAGCTGATGCGTGACCCGGACGCCGGCTTCGCGTTCTCGATCGAGGAGGCGAAGCGGGTCGTGGCGCTCGGCCACGCCGACCGGCAGGGGTGAGTGGCGGTGCTGATCGGTGAGGTGGCACGGCGCTGCGGGCTCAGCGTCCGGATGCTGCGGCACTACGAGTCGCTCGGCCTGGTACGGCCGGGCGGACGCACCGGCGCGGGCTACCGCGAGTACTCAGGTGCGGACGTCCGGCGGATCTTCCACATCGAGAGCCTGCGGTCGCTGGGGTTGTCGCTGCGTGCGGTGGGGCAGGCGCTCGACGATCCGGGTTTCACCCCGACGACGCTCGTCGACGACCTGATCCGGCGGACCCGGGCACGGATCGCCGACGAGACGCGGCTACTCACCCGGCTGGAGCGCATCGACGCCGCCGAGCCGGCCGACTGGACCGATGTCCTGCGGACCGTCGCGTTGTTGCGGGCCCTGGCTTCGCCGCACGCGGGGCGGCGGCAACGGGCCGCGCTGGCCCCGGCCGGGGCGGTCGCGGTGGAGGCCCTGGTGGAGGCGGCGCTGGGCGAACCCGACCCGAACGTGGCCGGGGCGCTGCGGTGGGCGGTGGCGCGGGCCGGCGGGGCGGGACTGCCGCTACTGGCGCAGGGGCTCGACGCGCCCGTGGCGACGGTACGCGAGCGCGCGGTGCGGTGCCTCGTGGAGATCCCGCACGACGCCGCGACCGCGCTGCTGCGCGACGCCCTCGCCCACCACGACGTGACGGTCCGCAGGTGCGCGGCGCTCGCGCTCGGTGCCCGGGGCGTGCCCGAGGCCGTCGCGACGCTCGTCGACATGGTCGTGCAGGAGGCGAACGACGTCGAGGCCGCCGACGTGCTGGCCGCGTTGGCCGTCGACACCGGATCGGCCGACCGGATCGCCGCCGCGCTCGTCGCGGGCCTCACCGGTGACTCCGTCGCGTCGCCGGTACGCCGTCGGCTGACCCAGGCGCTCGCCGGCATCCCGGGGGAGCGGGCGTCGCGGGCCCTGGCGGAACTGGCGGCCGACCCGGACCGCCCGGTGGCGCTCACCGCGACGTACGTGCTGATGCTCCGCGACCGGGAACCGTGACCGACGACCCCGGCACGTCCCGACCACCCGACGGGTGCCCGCGCCCGCCACCGCCCCCGGACCGGTGGCGGGCCCCGGCGTCGGTCACCGGGTGCGGCGGTGCCGGGCGATCAGCGTCCCGGCGCAGAGCACCGCCAGCAGGCCGCACGCCGAGCCGGCCCACTGGTTGTCCAGCACGGTCGTCAGCACCACGTTCGCCACGACGCTGACGGCCAGCGCCAGCCCCAGCAGCGGGCGGAGCCGGTCGGCCGCCGGCTGCGGCGGTCGGGTCGGGGCGTCGGCGATGCGGTACGGATCGGTCATGGCTGCCTCCTCGGACGGGCCGGTGTTCGACCAGGTCGACGCTAGGCGCTGCGGTGGGCCGGACACGATCCCGCCAGCACGACCGACGGTGGTACAGCAGGCGGTACTTTCCGCACCGACGGTGCCGGGCCGGGCGACCGGTGGCCTATGTTGGCGCGGGAGGTCTTCCGATGACACACCTGCGGGACCGGGCCCGGGCCACCGTCGACGCCGTCGCCCGTCTCGTCGGCGGGCTCGGCACCGCGCTGCTGGCGCTGGCCACCCTGCTCCAACTGATCGTCGTGGCGACGGCCTGTCTGGTCTGGGTGGGGCTGCCTGCGGTACCCGGCACGCTGCGGACGGTACGCGCGGTGGCCGACCGTGAGCGGGCCCGGCTGTCCCGCTGGGGCGCGCCGGTCCCCGCCCCGGGCCCGGTGCCGACCGAGCTGCGGGTGGCGGCACGCGACCCGTTCGTCCGCCGGGAACTCGGCTGGGTCGCGCTGCACGCGGTCACCGGCCTGATCGGCGGGCTGCTCGGCCTGAGCATGCCGCTCTACGCCGTGCAGGACCTCACGTTCCCGCTGTGGTACCGGCTGCTGCCACCCGAGGCCGGCGCGCCGGGGATCGTCTGGTGGCGCATCGACGGGCTGGGCGAGGCGTTGATGGTCGGGCTGCTCGGGTTCGGCTGGTTGGCCGCCACGCTCGCGTTCGTCCCGGCGCTGGCCCGCCTCCAGGCCCGGCCGGGACGGTGGCTGCTGCCCCCGCCGCCGGGCTTCGACCTGTCGCTGCGGGTCGCCGAGCTGACCGCCACCCGGGCCGCGGCGTTGGACGCCCACGCGGTCGAACTGCGCCGCATCGAACGCTCCCTGCACGACGGCACCCAGAACCGGCTGGTCGCGGTCAACGTGCTGCTGGGGGCGGCCCGTCGGGCGGTGCGGCGGGACCCGGACCGGGCCGACGAGATCCTCGGGCAGGCGCAGGACGCGGCGGAACAGGCGCTCGGCGAACTGCGTACGGTGGTGCGGGGCATCCTGCCGCCGGTGCTGGACGACCGGGGCCTCACCGGCGCCCTGGCCGGCCTGGCCGGTGACTGCGCGGTGCCCTGCCGGCTCACCGTCGACGTGCCGGTACGCTGCGCCGTCTCGGTGGAGGCCACCGCCTACTTCGTGGTGGCGGAGGCGTTGACCAACGTGGTCCGGCACAGTGGCGCCGGCCGGGTCGACGTGACCGTCCGCCGCCGGCAGGACCGGCTACTGGTGACCGTCACCGACGACGGGCACGGCGACGCCGACGAGACCCGGGGCTCGGGGCTGACCGGCATCCGTCGGCGGGTCGGGGCGTACGACGGCCGGATGATGTTGACCAGCCCACCGGGAGGGCCGACGAGACTGGAGGTGGAGTTGCCGTGCGGATCGTGATCGCCGAGGACGACCCGCTGCTGCGGGAGGGGCTGGCGCTGCTGCTGCGGGCGGAGGACCTGGACGTGGTCGCCACGGCGGGCACCCCGGGTGAGTTCCTGTCGGCCGTCGACACCCACACGCCGGACGTGGCGATCGTGGACGTGCGGATGCCGCCGACGCACACCGACGAGGGCATCGTGGCCGCGGTGGAGGCCCGTCGCCGCCGGCCCGGCCTCGCGGTGCTGGTCCTCTCGGCGTACGTCGAGCAGGCGTTCGCCACCGACCTGTTCTCCGTCGGCGCGGTCGGGCTCGGCTACCTGCTCAAGGAGCGGGTGGGCCGGGTGGAGGAGTTCCTCGCCGCGCTGCACCGGGTCGCCGACGGCGGCAGCGTGATCGACCCGGAGGTGGTCGGGCAGTTGCTGGCCCGCAACCGTCGCTCGGACACCGCGCTGGCCGAGCTGTCGCCGCGCGAGCGTGAGGTGCTGGGGCTGATGGCCGAAGGGCTCGGCAACACGGCGATCGCCGAGCGCCTGTTCGTCACCGACGGGGCGGTGCACAAGCACATCCGCAGCATCTTCGCCAAGCTCCAGCTCCCCCCGGACGACCGGGTCGACCGCCGGGTCACCGCGGTGCTGCGCCACCTCGACGGCGGCCGGGGGTAGCGCCTGCGGTACCCCGGTCGGGCAGCCCGCTGGATGGTTCCCGGTCCTCCACCTGCATAGCGTTCCTGGTGCGCGCAGTACACACCCGCTGACACGGAAGAGGCCACCAGGATGCCAGTCCATCCGGCACACCCCATCGACCCCGTACGGACCGCCGACCCGGCGGGGCCCGTCGGCACGGCGGTGCGCGTCGCCCGGCTCACCCGGGTCTACCCGTCCGGCTCCAGCCCGGTGACCGCGCTGGCCGGGGTCGACGTCGGCTTCGACCGGGGCACCTTCACCGCCGTGATGGGCCCCTCGGGGTCCGGTAAGAGCACCCTGTTGCACGTCGCCGCCGGGCTCGACCGGCCCACCTCCGGCCAGGTCGTCCTCGGCGGCACCGACCTGTCGACGCTGTCCGAGACCCGGCTGACCGAGCTGCGGCGGACCCGGATGGGGTTCGTCTTCCAGGCGTTCAACCTGATCGGCGCGCTGACCGTCGAGGAGAACATCGTGCTGCCGCTGCGGCTGGCCGGGGTCCGCCCCGACCGGGCCTGGCTGGACCGGGTGGTGGCACGGGTCGGGCTCACCGACCGGCTGCGCCACCGTCCGGCCGAGCTCTCCGGCGGCCAGCAGCAACGGGTGGCGATCGCCCGCGCGCTCGCCACCCGACCCGAGGTGGTCTTCTGCGACGAGCCCACCGGGGCGCTCGACTCGCACACCGCGGCACAGGTGCTGACGCTGCTGCGCGCGATCGTCGACGAGCACGGGTTGACCGTGGTGATGGTGACCCACGACCCGGTCGCCGCGTCCTACGCCGACCGGGTGCTGGTGCTGGCCGACGGCCTGATCGTCGCCGATCTGCCGCAGCTCGGGGCGGCCCGGATCGCCGAACGGCTGGCGGCGCTGGACGGGCGGGCCGCCCGATGATCCGGCTCGCCGCCCGGCTGCTGCGCCACCGGGCCGGCCCGGCCGTCGCGACGCTGCTCGCCCTGCTCGCCGGGGTGACGATCCTGGTCGCCATGGGCACCCTCGTCGAGTCCGGGCTGCGGTGGCGGCCGGAGCCACGGCTCTGGGCGACGGCCGACCTGATCGTCGCCCACCCCACGCTCAGCCAGCGGACGCGGGAGCTCGGTGGCGACACCACCACCAGCACCGTCGCCCTGCCCGAGGGCGGCACGGTGGACGCCGCCCTGGTGGAACGCGTCCGTCGGCTGCCCGGCGTCGCGGACGTCACAGCCGACGACCGGGTGCCGATCGGCGTGCCCCCGGCCGTCGGACACGGCTGGGGCACGTACGCCTTCGCCGGCCGGCCGGTCACCACGGGCGTCGCGCCCCGCGCCGACGACGAGGTGGCGGTCGACGTCCGGCTCGGCGCGTCGGCCGGCGACCGGATCGACCTGGTCGTCGGCGGGGTCGCCCGGCCCCACCGGGTGAGCGCCACCGTCGACACCGGCACCGACGCGGTGTTCTTCACCGACGCGCAGGCGGCCCGGCTGTCCGCGCACCCGGGCCGGGTGGACGCGATCGGTGTGCGGCTCGCCCCCGACGTCGACCCCGGCGCGGTCGCCGACGCGGTCCGCCGGGTCGCCACGCCCACCGGTGCCACCGTCCACGTCGGCGTCGACCGGGGCACCGTGGAGCAGCCGGCGGAGCTGGCCGCCCGGAGCCTGCTGGTCACCATCGGCTCGACCTTCGGCGGGTACGTCATCCTGCTGGTCGTGTTCGTGGTGGCCGGCACCATCGGGCTCTCCGTCCGGCACCGCCGCCGGAACCTGGCGCTGCTGCGGGCGATCGCGGCCACCCCGGGCCAGGTGCGTCGGCTGCTGCTCGCCGAGGCCGCCCTGCTCGCCCTGGTCGCCGCCGCGCTCGGCGGGCCCGCCGGCCTGCTGGCCGCCCGCTGGGTGCATGGTGAGCTGGTCGACCGGGGCTTCGTCCCGGCCGGTTTCCCGATGGCCGGCGGTCTGCTCGCGGTGCCGGCCGCCGCCGGCACGGCGGTGCTGGTGGCGGTGCTCGCCGCCCTGGTCGCCGTGCGTCGGGTCACCGCGATCAAGCCGGTCGAGGCGCTCGGCGAGAGTGCCGTCGAATCCCGCCCTCCGGGCCTGGTGCGGCTGGTCGCCGGTGGCCTGACGCTGGCCGGCGCCGTCTCGTCCGGGGCGGTCGCCGCCGGCGGCACGGGTTCGACGGCCGCGCTGGCCGGCGTGGTCGGCATGCTCTACCTGTTCGTCGTCGCGGTGGGGCTGCTCGCCCCGTGGATCAACGGGTACGTCGCGCGGCTGCTCACCCCGGCGCTGCCCCGCCTCTGGGGGGTCGGCGGCTACCTGGCCGCGGCGAACCTGCGGGCCACCGCCCGGGGGACGGCGACGGTGCTGACGTTCCTGGTGCTGGCCGTCGGCCTCGGTGGCTCGGTCTGGTTCTTCCAGACCAACCTGGAACGGCAGACCGTCGCCCAGAGCGGCGCGGGGACGCTCGCCGGGCAGGTGCTGACCGCGCCGGGCGGGCTGCCCGCCGACGCCGCCGGCCAGGTCCGCGCGTTGCCCGGGGTGCGGGCCGCCACCGGGGTACGGCGGACCCAGGTGGTGGTGCGGTCGTCGCTCGACGGCATCACGTCGGTCCCCGCGCAGGCCGTCGACCCGGTCGGCCTCACCGACACGATGGACCTCGACGTGCGTGACGGCGACCTGAAGGACCTGACCATGGGCGCGGTCGCGTTGTCCGCGTTGCAGGCGTCCGCGTCCGGGTGGCGGGTCGGCGACCGGGCGGACCTGTGGTTGGGCGACGGAACCCCGGTCACCCTGCGGGTCGTGGCGGTCTACGGCCGGGGCCTCGGCTTCGGTGACGTCACGCTGGCCACCGGGACGGTCGCCGGGCACACCGCCGGGACCACCGTCGACGAGATCCTGGTCCGCGCCGATCCGGCCGCCGACGCGCCGCTGGCCGCCTGGGCCGCCGGGCAGCCGGGCGGGCAGGTGCGCGACGCGGCCACCCGGACCCGGCTGATCGGCACCGACCTGGCGCTGGGCGCCTGGCTGAACCGGCTGCTGATCGGTGTGCTGGTGGGCTACGCGGCGCTGGCCTCGGCCACCACGATGGTGCTGGCCGCGCTGGCCCGCCGCCGTGAACTGGCACTGCTGCGGCTGGTCGGGGTCACCCGGCGGCAGATCCGCAGGATGGTCCACGCCGAGCAGGTCGGGCTGCTCGGCAGCGCGGTGCTGATCGGCGCGACGCTCGCGGCGTTGACGCTGAGCGCGATCGTCGCCGCGCTGACCGGCAGCCCGGTGCCGTACGTGCCGCCGCTGGGCGCGGTGGCGGTGCTCGGCGGGGTCGCCCTGCTGGCGCTGGCGACGACGGTGTGGCCGGTCCGGCGGCTGCTGCGGGCCGCGCCCATCGACCACATCGGCCTGAAGGAGTAGCGGCGGGTACCGGCCCCGACCCGGCACCGGGAGGTGCCGGGTGGGGGCCGTCGGCTGGTCCGGGCCGGGCGTGCCGGGTTCTGTCGGGCGTGCCGCCTAGGCTGGCCGGATGATCGACCGGCGGCAGGTGGTGCAGTTCCGCGTCCACGCGCAGCAACTCGACCGGGCCGGGGGCACGTTCGCGGACACCGCCGTGCTCGACCTCGGGGTGCAGGACACCGGCCCGGACGGCGGCCGGTGGGCCCTGGCGCTGCGCGGGGTCGAGGTCACGGCACCGGTCGTTGACGACCTGGTCCTGCTCTGGACCGTCCGCGGCGCGCCGCACCTCTACCGTCGCGCCGACGTGGCCGAGGTGGCGGGGGCGATCGCGCCGTACTCCGACGCCGACGCGGGCAAACGCATCTACGACGCCGCCCGGCCACTGAAGGCCGCCGGCATCGGCAACCTGGCCGCCCTCGACGAGGTGGCCGCGCGGATGCGGGCCGTGGTCACCACCCCGACGGTCAAGGGCGACGTCTCCGGGCGGCTGGCCGAGCTGCTGCCCGAGCCCTACCTGCGGTTCTGTCGTCCCTGCGCCGCCACCCACCTCTACGAGATGCCGTTCCGGCTGGCGGCCGTGCGGGCCGGGCTGGAGCTGCGTCCCGGCACCTCGCCGCCGGTGCTGCACCGCATCCCCGGGTTCACCCGGCCAGCCCCGCCCGGCGACCGGTTCGACCTGGTCCGCGCCTACCTGCGGCTGCTCGGCCCGGCCACCCCCAGGCAGGTCGCCGACTACCTCGACGCCCCGGTCCGGGAGGTGCGGGCCCGCTGGCCGCAGGACGTGGTCGAGGTACGGGTCGACGGGGAGGCCCGCTCGCTGCTCGCCGCCGACGAGCCGGCGCTCGCCGCTGTCGCCGACACCACGGCCGTGCGCCTGCTCGGCCCGTACGACCTCTTCCTGCAGGCGCGGGACCGGGCGACCCTGGTGCCGGACGCGGCCCACGCCAAGCAGCTGTGGCCGGTGCTGGGCCGCCCCGGGGCCGTCCTGGCCGGCGGTGAGATCGTCGGCACCTGGCGGCCCCGCAAGGCCGGCCGGACGCTGACACTCGCCGTCCAGCCGTGGCGGAAGCTGTCCGCCGCCGTCCACGACGGCATCGTCGCGCAGGCGCAACGCCTCGCCGCCCACCGGGACCTCGCCCGGGTCGACGTCGACGTCGACGTGCCGGGCGGAGTTTGACACCGGCCCACGGCAGCGGGGGAGGATGAGGCGTGCGGGTCCCCCTTTCCACACCACCGGCCATCCCCGCCGGGGCCGTCGCCGCCGGTGTGCAGCCGACCCTCACCGCGTCGGGTGGCCTGGTCCTGCGTCCCTGGGAGCCGTCCGACGCCCCGGTGTTCCTGGCCGCCTACCGGGATCCGGAGATCCGGCACTGGCACACCCGTCATCCTGCCTCCGAGAGTCAGGTCCGGCAGTGGTTCGTGGAATACCAGCAGGCCTGGGCGCGGGAGACCGGTGCCAGTTGGGCGGTGACCCGCGACGGCGTCGAGGTGCTCGGCCGGATCGCCCTGACCAGTATGGATCTCGATGACGGTGTCGCCGGGTGCGCGTACTGGGTGCTTCCCGCCGCCCGCCGGGCGGGGGTGGCCTCCCGGGCGTTGACGGCGCTTGGCGACTGGGCGCTGGACGGGGCGGGCTTCCACCGGCTGCACCTGGACCACTCGACCCGTAACGTCGCCTCCTGCCGGACCGCGCTGCGCGCCGGGTTCCTGCTGGAGGGCACCAAGCGCAGCGACGCCGTGCACGCCGACGGTCGGCACGACATGCACCTGCACGCCCGCATCCGGGGCGATCGACCAGCCGGCTGACACCGGCACCCCGGGCCAGGGGCGGTCAGAGCCAGCCGTTGGCGCGGGCGGTGTGGGCCGCCTCGATCCGGTTGCGGGTGCCCGTCTTGCCGATCGCCGCCGACAGGTAGTTGCGGACCGTGCTCTCCGACAGGTGCAGCCGGGCGGCGACGTCAGCCACCGTGGCACCGTCCACGGCGGCGGCGAGCACCTCCCGTTCCCGTTCGGTGAGCGGGTTCGGGCCGGTCGCCAGGGCCGCCGCCGCCAGCGCCGGATCGACCACCCGCTCACCGGCAAGCACCCGTCGGACCGCCACCGCCAGCTCCTCCACCGGTCCGTCCTTGACCAGAAATCCCCGCGCCCCGGCCTCCATCGCCCGGCGCAGGTAGCCGGGTCGCCCGAAGGTGGTGAGGATCAGGACCCGGCAGGAGGGCAGTTGCCGCCGCAACGCCGCTGCGGTGTCCAGCCCGCTGCCGCCGGGCATCTCGATGTCCAACAGGGCCACGTCGGGGCGGACCCGCAGCGCCGCCGCCAACGCGGCGGTGCCGGTGCCGGCCTCGGCCACCACCTCCATGTCGGGTTCGAGGTTGAGCAGCAGGGCCAGTGCGCCCCGCATCATGCCCTGGTCCTCGGCGAGCAGCAGCCGGATCATCCGCGCGCCGACCCGTCCGGGCCGGTGGGAATCCGGGCGGTGAGCCGCAGTCCGCCGCCACGGACGGAGGTGACGTGCAGTTCCCCGCCGGCCCGTGCGAGCCGCTCGGTGAGACCCCGCAGGCCGTTGCCCGGCTCGACCCGGCTGCCGACACCGTCGTCGCCGATGGTCAGCACCGACTCCTCGGCGTCGGCGCGCACCTCGATCTCGCACCGCGACGCGTGGCTGTGCCGCAGCACGTTCGTCACTCCTTCCCGCAGCACCCAGCCGAACGCGTCGTCCGCCTCCACCGGCAGCGGCCGACCGGGTTGCCGCACGGTGACGGTGATTCCCCCGTCGGCGAGGGCGGTCCGGGCACCGTCCAGTTCCCGTCCGAAGCTGCGGTCCCGGTAACCGGTGACCGCCTCGCGTACCTCGGCGAGCGCGGTACGGCCGATGCGCTCGATGTCCCGGGCCTCGGCCGCTGCCCGCCCCGGATCGGCCGGGGCGAGCCGGCGTACCACCTCCGCCTTCACCACCACGAGTGACAGTGTGTGGCCGAGCAGATCGTGCAGGTCCCGGGCGAACCGTAGCCGTTCCTGCTCGACCGCCGTCCGGGCCAGCTCCTGCTGGGCGCGGCGCAGCTCCGCCACCAGTCGGGCCGTCCGGGTGAACGCCAGGGTCATGGCGCCTGCCAGCACCGTGATCAGTGCCGAGGCGGCGATGTCACCGACCGGCACCCGGTGCGCCAGCCCGATCGTCAGGACGGCAACGGCACTGCCGCCGACCCAGGCGAACCCCTGCACCGGCCGGACCAGCCCGACCGCACCGGCCGTCGCGACGTACGTCAGCAGGATCAGCCAGCCCTCCGGGCCGCCGGCGTACGCGCCCGCGAGGCCCACCCCGAGCGCCGCGAACACCAGCAGGCCGAGGTGGAACAGCACGGGCGGTACCACCAGGTCGGCCACCGGCACCGCCACCAGCGCGAGGTAGAGCAGCGCGAAGGTGACCAGCCCGGCCGCTGCGACCGCCGTCGGGCGTACCTGCCCGTGGGCGATCGCGGTGGACGGTGGCAGCAGCAGCCAGAACCAGAGCGTGTGCGACGCCACCAGCAGCAATCCCCGCCGGCGGCGGCCGGTGGCGGGAGCCGCGATCGTGGCACCGGACATGGTCGACACCGTAGCGGGATCTCAGCGACGCGCGGTCGACCGGCGGTACGCCACCGCGGCGAGTACGCCGAAGGCCACCGTCCACCCGGCGAGCACCGTCAGTCCGGTCGGGTCGGGGGCCAGGCCGGCCGCCGTACGCCAACCGAGTTCGGCGAACCGGTACGTCGGCAGCGTGTGCGCCAGGTGCCGCAGCAGGTCGGGGAAGTACGCCGCCGGCACCAGCAGTCCGCCGAGCGCCGACAGGGTGAGGAAGGCGAGGAAGTTGACCGGCTGGGCGAGCTGCGGGGTGAGGCCGTACCCGATGGCGAGCCCGAGCAGCGCGAACGGCACCGTGCCGACCCACATCAGCACCAGCAGGGCCGCCCACCTGCCGGCGGGCAGCTCGACGTGGTGCTGGAGGCGGCCGGCGATGCCCACCGCGATCAGCGACGGCACCCCGCTCACGGTGCTGACCAGGGCCTTCACCGCGACCACCCGGCGGGGGGACAGCGGGGTGACCCGCAGTTGGTGCAGCCAGCGCACCGCGCGTTCCTGGGCCACCGACGAGCCCACCGAGAGCACCCCGGCCATCGCGCCGTAGCCGGCCAGGCCGACCATGAGCGCGGCGGCGGCGGTGACGCCCTCCAGCCGGTCACCCGCCGGCAGCAGGCCCGAGAAGATCATGTAGGTGACGACCGGGCCCAGCACGGTGAACAGCGCCAGCCGCGGGTCCCGGGCCAGACGGCGTAGCTCGAAGTGCAGATAGGCGCGCATGTCAGTGGTTCCCTTCCGCGGCGGTGAGGGTGAGGAAGGCCGCCTCCAGCCCGACGCCGGTGACCTCCAGGCCCCGGAAGCCCCGGTCGGCGGCCAGGGCCAGCACGGTGGCGTCGGCGTCGTCGGTGGTGAGCGCCACCCGACCGCCCCGGACCTGGACCGACCGGACGCCGGGCAGCAGGTCGAGGCCCGCCACCGACCCGTCGGCGAGGTCGAAGGCCACCGTACGGCCGCCGGCCACCGCCCGGATCTCGGCGGGCGGGCCGTCGGCCACCACCCGCCCGCCGGCCAGCAGCACCACCCGGTCGGCGTACTCGTCGGCCTCGTGCAGGTGGTGGGTGCTGAACAGGACGGTGTGACCGTCGGCGGCGTACCGGCGGATCGCCGCCCAGAACGCCTGCCGGGCGGCGACGTCCAGCGCCGCGCCGGGCTCGTCCAGGACCAGCAGGTCCGGGTCACCGGCCAACGCGAAGGCGAACCGCGCCCGCTGCGTCTCGCCGGCGGAGAGCCGGTCCAGCCGGCGGTCGGCCAGGTCGGTCAGCCCGGCCAGCGCGAGCACCCGGGCGGTGTCCAGCGGCCGGGGATACAACCCCCGGGCGAGGGCGACCAGGTCCCGCACGGTGGCACCGGGGACGAAACCGGCGTCCTGCACCATCGCCCCGACCTGGCCGGCCCGGACCGCCTCGCCCGGTGACCGGCCGAACAGCGTCACCGTTCCGGCGTCGGGTGGGGCGAGGCCGAGCAGGAGCGAGAGGGTGGTCGTCTTGCCGGCACCGTTGGGGCCGAGCAGGGCGACCGTGCTGCCCGACGCGATGGTCAGGTCGATCCCGTCGACGGCCCGGACGGGGCCGAACCGCCGGGTGAGCCCGGTCAGGCGTACCGCAGTGTCATCCATGCCTGTCACGCTAGGCAGTCGGGGACCGGCGGGGCAGAGCCGGCGATACCCGTCCGGCCAGGACAAATGTCCCGGCCGCGCCCGCGTCGGCGAGCCGGTGGCACCCCGCCACGGTCAGCGGGGTCCGGCCGCGACGCACCGGTCCCTGGCCGCCTGCCCACCACGCCGACTCCACTGGGGAGGGTCTACACCGCCGGGCCGTGCCGCCGCCTCGACTTTACGGATGATGTCTGTCGACAGGGGACCCGTCATAGCGTGTGCTTCTCCGGGACAGCCCGGTGTGGCCCACGAACGCCACGCCATCCGGCCCGTTCCCCGACCTGGTGAAGTGAGGCTCCCTCGATGACGGTTCCACCCCCCGATCCCGCTGGTTCGGGCCGCCGGCGGTTGGCCGGCCTGCTCGCCGCGGTGCTGGTCGCGACCGCGCTGCCGCTGATCGGCGGCTCCGCGGCGGTCGCCGCGCCGGCCGACTCCGGCCCCTGGCGGCAGCTGCCGAGCGAGCCGTCGGCCAACGCCCGCGACGGGCGTACCCCCGACATCCGCGCGGAGCGGTTCGCCGCCTACACCCTGGACCGGGCCGCGTTGGCCGACACCCTGGCCGACGTGCCGGCCGAACGGGCCGGCACGGCCCGACGGTCGCAGCCGGCGCTGACCGTCGCGCTGCCCACCCCCACCGGGGGCTTCCAGCGGTTCGCCCTGGTCGACTCGCCGGTGATGGAGCCGGGGCTCGCCGCCCGGCACCCCGAGATCAGCACGTACGTCGGCCGGGGCCTGGACGACCCGACGGCGACCATCCGGGCCGACCTGACCCCGCTGGGCTTCCACGCCTCGGTCCGGTCGACCGGCGGCAGCTGGTACCTCGACCCGTACTACCACGGCGACCAGAGCGTCTACGCCAGTTACTACGCCCGCGACCTGCTGGACACCGACCCGGCCCAGGTGGAGCGGGAGGACGTCGCGGCGGCAGCCGGGGCGCTGTCGCCGGAGGTGACCGCGGACGAGCCGGCGGGTCCGCCGGTCACCCTGCGCACCTACCGGCTGGCCCTGGTCACCGACCCGTCGTACGCCACCTTCTTCGGCGCGGAGAACGTCACCGCGGCGAAGGTGACCCTGATCAACCGGGTCACCCAGATCTACGAGGACGAGACGGCGATCCGGTTGGTGCTGGTCAACGACACCGACAAGACCAACCTGAACACCGCAGCCCTGGCCACCGAGGCGAACGGGCCGTGCGGCGCGGCGGCCTGCTACACCCCGACGCAGATCTCCTCGTGCACCAGCTCGCTGCTCAACCGCAACCGGATCGTGCTCGGTCAGCTCGTCGGCGCGGGCAACTACGACGTCGGGCACATCGGTCTGGGCCTGCCCGGTGGCGGTGTCGCCGGTCTCGGCGTGGTCGGCCTGGACGGCAAGGCGCGCGGCTGCACCGGCCTGCCCACCCCGGTCGGTGACTTCTACGCCGTCGACTACGTGGCGCACGAGATCGGTCACCAGTTCGCCGGCAACCACACCTTCAACGGCACCCAGTACAACTGCTCCGGCGGCAACCGCAGCGCCGCCAACTCCTACGAGCCGGGCAGCGGCTCGTCGATCATGGCGTACGCGGGCATCTGCCAGCAGGACAACCTCCAGCCGCACAGCGACCCGTACTGGTCGCAGCGCAGCTACACCGAGATCAGCACGTTCGTCACGAGCACCCGCCCGGCGCTCAACGAGGTGCAGACCGTGTCGCTGTCGGAGTTCGACACCGACGGCGACGCGTTCACGCTCAGCTACGCGGGGCAGTCCTCGGTGCCTGTGGTGCGCGGCGGCAACTACACCGCGGCCGGGATCCGGGCGGCCATCGAGTCGATCGCCGGCTGGCCGGCCGGTGCCACCGTCACCGTGACGGCCTTCGGTGGGCTCGGCGCGCCGAACGACACCGGATTCCAGGTCACCTTCGGTGCCGGCCCGTTGGCCGGGGTCGACGTGCCGGCGCTCGAACTGACCGGGTTCGTGGGGGCGTCCGGCTTCGTCGGTGAGACCGCCCGGGGCGGCGCGGCCGGCAACAACGGTTTCCAGACCGCGCAGACCGGCAACCGGGCACCCGTGGTGAGCGTACCGGCGGCGGCGTACACCATCCCGACGCGGACCCCGTTCGCGCTGAGCGGCAGCGCCACCGACGCCGACGGGGACACCGTCAGCTACCTGTGGGAGCAGAACGACCGGGGCGGCAGCGCCGGCACCGCGCTGGTCAACAACACCAAGACCAACGGGCCGCTGTTCCGGCAGTTCGGCGTGGCGGCGGCGGTCAGCCCGACCGACACCCTGGAGTACCACTCGCCGGGTGAGAACGCGGTGACCACCGATCCGACCCGGCACTTCCCGGATCTGGCCCAGATCGCCGCGAACAACACCAACGCCGTCACCGGGGCCTGCCCGGCCGCGCCGGCCCCACCGGCGACCGGCGGGGCGAGCAACGTGCCGGCCGCGACGGTGGACTGCTACTCGGAGTTCCTGCCCACCGCCGACTGGGTCGGCGTCGCCAACGACCGGACCCTGCACTTCCGGCTCACCGGCCGGGACCACCACCCGGGCGGCGGCGGCATCGGCAGCGCCGACGTGGCGTTGACCCTCGCCCCGGAGGCCGGCCCGTTCCTGGTCACCTCGCAGGCGACGCCGGCGGCCCACCTGGGCGGCGGCACCGTGCCCGTCACCTGGGACGTGGCCGGCACGGACACCGCGCCGGTCAACGTGAGTGAGGTGAAGATCTCGCTGTCCACCGACGGTGGGGCGACCTTCCCGTACGTGCTGGCCGAACGCACCCCGAACACCGGGGCGGCGACGGTGACGCTGCCGAACGTGGACACCGCCCGGGGCCGGCTGAAGATCGAGGCGGTCGGCAACGTCTTCTTCGACCTCAGCGACGCCGACCTCACCATCACCCAGGTCCGGGCGGCCACCGTCACCTACACCGGTGACACCCTGGCCTCCCCGGTGGCCGACGCCGACTCGACAGGTGTGCTGCTGCGGGCCACCGTCCGGGGTGGTGGCGGTGACGTCCGCAACGCCACGGTGACCTTCACCGAGGGTGGCGAGACCCTCTGCTCGGCGGTCGCGACGCCGTTCGGCGCGGCGGCGGACGACGGTTCGGCCAGCTGCCGCGCCGTGCTGCCGCTCGGCGTGCACCCGGTCACCGCCGCGGTGTCGGGGGCGTACACCGGCAGCGTGCCGGCCACCGTCACGGTGGCCGGCGGGTACGGCGTGTCGGTCGCCGGCTCGGGCTACCTGAAGGGCGGGGCCACCGCCGGTGGTTACCCGCTCGACGACGACCGGCGCATCGAGGTGACCCTGGACGGCCGGATCAACAACGGCAAGAAGCTGGTCGGCAGCGCCAAGGTCGGCTACAAGTCGGGCGGCAAGCGGTACAAGTTCCAGAGCACCGCGCTGGAGTCGTTCGGCGTCGCCACGGTGGCCGGGGAACCGGTCGCCGACCTGCGCTACCAGGTGACCCTGTACGACATCTCCACCGCGCAGGACCCGGTCGCGGTGGCCACCGGCCTGACCATGCGGGTGACGGCCACCGACCGGGGAGAGCCGGGCCGGCGCGACGGGATCGGCATCACCGTCTGGGACGGTGACCGGCTGCTCTTCTCCTCGGACTGGACCGGCGCGTCCACCCGGGAGATCACCCTGACCGCGTCCGGTGGCGACCTCACCATCGGCTGACCAGGCGCACCGCGGCACCCGGCGTCCTCTCCCGCCCACCCGGCGGGGGAGGACGCCGGTCGGCGTCCGGGCGGTGGACGGGGCGGGACGGGCACCCGGCACGATGACGGGGTGACCGCCCCCGCCCGCCCGCCGCTCGCCACCCTGGACGCGGTCCTCGAACGGCTCACCTACGTCAACGAGGAAACCGGCTACACCGTGGCCCGGGTCGCCACCGACCGGGGCAGCGACCTGCTGACCGTGGTCGGCGCGTTGCTGGGCGCGCAGCCCGGGGAGAGCCTGCGGCTGTCGGGGCGCTGGTCGTCGCACCCGAAGTACGGCCGGCAGTTCGAGGTCGACTCGTACACCACGGTGCTGCCGGCGACCATCCAGGGCATCCGTCGTTATCTGGGCTCCGGCCTGGTCAAGGGCATCGGGCCGGTGTTCGCCGAGCGGATCGTGGCGCACTTCGGCCTGGACACCCTGCGGATCATCGAGCAGGAGCCGGCCCGGCTGGTCGAGGTCGCCGGGCTCGGGCCGAAACGCACCGCGAAGATCACCGCGGCGTGGGAGGAGCAGAAGGCGATCAAGGAGGTGATGGTCTTCCTCCAGGGTGTCGGGGTGTCGACGTCGCTCGCGGTACGCATCTTCAAGCAGTACGCCGACGCGTCGATCGAGGTGGTGACGAAGGAGCCGTACCGGCTGGCGGCCGACGTGTGGGGCATCGGCTTCAAGACCGCCGACACCATCGCCCAGGCGGTGGGCATCCCGCACGACAGCCCGCAGCGGGTGATGGCGGGCCTGCGGTTCACCCTGTCCGAGGCGACCGACGCGGGCCACTGCTATCTGCCCGCCCCGGCACTGGTCGCCGACGCCACGAAGATCCTCGACGTCCCCGGTGACCTCGTCACCCGCTGCCTGGACGACCTGATCGCCGAGGAGGGTGTGGTCCGGGAGTTCCTGCCCGGCGACGACGGCGAGCCGGTGCCGGCGGTCTACCTGGTGCCGTTCCACCGCGCCGAGCAGTCGCTGGCCACCTCACTGCTGCGGTTGCTGCACGACCGGGCCGACCGGCTGCCCCACTTCACCGACGTCGACTGGCCCCGCGCGCTGACCTGGCTGCGGGCGGTCACCGGCAACGACCTCGCCCCCGAACAGGAGCACGCCGTCCGGCTGGCGCTCACCGCGAAGGTCGCGGTGCTCACCGGCGGGCCGGGCTGCGGCAAGAGCTTCACCGTGCGGTCCATCGTCGCGCTGGCGGCGGCGAAGAAGGCCCGGATCACCCTGGTCGCGCCGACCGGGCGGGCCGCGAAACGGCTGTCGGAGCTGACCGGGCACCCCGCCGCCACCGTGCACCGGCTGCTGCAACTGCGTCCCGGCGGGGAGGCCGTGCACGACCGGGACAACCCGCTCGACGTCGACCTGCTCGTCGTCGACGAGGCGTCCATGCTCGACCTGATCCTGGCCAACAAGCTGGTCAAGGCGGTTCCGCCGGGGGCGCACCTGCTCCTGGTGGGCGACGTCGACCAGTTGCCCAGCGTCGGCGCCGGGGAGGTGCTGCGCGACCTGCTCACCGCGCCGGCCGTCCCCCGGGTGCGGCTGACCCGGGTGTTCCGTCAGGCCGCCCAGTCAGGCGTGATCACCAACGCGCACCGGATCAACGCCGGCCGGCCACCCCTGCTCGACGGCCTGCCGGACTTCTTCCTGTTCGCCTGCGAGGACACGGAGGCCACCGCCGCGCTGACCGTCGACGTCGCGTGCACCCGGATCCCCTCCCGGTTC
The DNA here is from genome assembly GCF_016900955.1 of Micromonospora humidisoli. Taxonomy (NCBI): domain Bacteria; kingdom Bacillati; phylum Actinomycetota; class Actinomycetes; order Micromonosporales; family Micromonosporaceae; genus Micromonospora; species Micromonospora humidisoli. The sequence continues at coordinate 343,047 of NZ_JAFEUO010000005.1, read as the reverse complement.
GGTCTCGACCCGCGCCGCGACGTGCAGGTCCTCGCGCCCATGCACCGGGGGCCGGCCGGCGCCGCCGCGCTGAACACCCTGCTGCAACAGCGGCTCACCCCGCACCGGGAGGGCCAACCGGAGCGGCGGATGGGTGGGCGGGTGTTCCGCATCGGCGACAAGGTCACCCAGATCCGCAACAACTACGACAAGGGTCAGGCCGGCGTCTTCAACGGCACCCTCGGCATCGTCACCGCCATCACCCCCGAGGAACAGACCCTCACCGTCCGCACCGACGAGGACGAGAGCCTCGACTACGAGTTCGACGAGCTGGACGAGTTGGCCCACGCCTACGCGATGACCATCCACCGCTCGCAGGGCTCGGAGTACCCGGCGGTGGTGGTGCCGCTGACCACCAGCGCCTGGATGATGCTGCAACGCAACCTGCTCTACACCGCCGTCACCCGGGCCCGGCAACTCGTCGTCCTGGTCGGTTCCCGGCGGGCGCTGGCCGCCGCCGTCCGTACCGTCGGAGCGGGCCGCCGGCACACCGCGCTGGACCACCGCCTCGGCGCGCCGGCCGGGTAGCACCGGTGTCGCACGCCGACGACCCGCCGCGCCGGCCACCGTGGTCGGTGACCGGCGCGACGACCCGTGGCCGGTGTCAGCGGTAGCCGGCGGCGGTGATGTTGGCCTGCACCGCGTTCTCGGTGGCGTCCGACGGGTAGCCGGCGACCATCGCCCCCTCGTAGAAGGTGCCGGCGCTGAGGTTCGCGCCGCCGTCGGGCTTGCAGCAGTCCCCGCCGCTGCCCAGGATGATCGCACCCTGCTTCTTCATCGGGCTGTAGCCCGGCGGCAGCGACCCGTCGTAGAGGGTGTAGAGGCTGCCGGACTGGGCGTTGCTGCCCTTGATGGCGAAGCGGGAGGTGCCGTTGTTCTTCAGGGTGGCGGTGACGAACTTGTGCGGGAACGCCCGCTGGTTGGGGTTCCAGGAGCTGCTGCCGCCGGGGAACAGCCCCCACTCCAGGTCGGCCTGCACCCACGGGCCGGAGCCGGAGCAGCCGCCGAACCAGCACTGGGTGCTGAAGTTGATCGCGTCCATCGCCCCGGCGGCGTCGGCCTTGCGGGTGGTCTCGCTGTTGCCGTAGTCGAAGCAGCAGCCGTTGTTGACGTGGGTGCCGCTGGTGACCATGTACATGCCCTCGGGGGCCGCGCCGGTCGGGATGCCGGTCAGGTGGCCGTCACGCCAGTAGCTGTTGCCCGGGTTGATGTAGAGCGAGTACGCCTTCGCGCCGCCGACGGTCAGCGACTCCGACGTCGCGACCGCCGGCCGGCTCTGCGGCGACCCGGGGACCACGCTGGAGCCCTGGTACCACAGGTCGTTGCCGCGACCGGACTGGTCGAACACGACGGTCACCACGCAGGTGGTGCCGGTGCAGAAAGCGTCCTGCGTGGCGGCGTTGGCGGTGCCGCCGGTGCCGGTCAGCCCGATGTTGCGGGTGGTGTTGTCCGAGGAGCGGCGGACCTGGTAGAGGTTGCCGGCGTAGGCGGCGTAGAGCGCCCGGGTGGTGCTGTGGGCGGCCACGCACGGGGTGCCACCGGCGGCGTAGAGGTCGCACGGCAGGGCGCCGGCGGGCGGGGGAGTGGTCGGCGGCGGGGTGGTCGGCGGGGTGGTGGTGGGCGGGGTGGTCGGCGAGGTCCACTGCTGGTTGGCCTGACCGTTGCAGGTCCACAGCAGGATCTTGGTGCCGTTGGCGGTGCCGTTGCCGTTGGCGTCCAGGCACAGGCCGGACTGCACGCCGACGATGGTGCCGTTGGCGTTGACGTTCCACTGCTGGTTGGTCTGGCCGTTGCAGTCCCAGATGATCGCCGCGGTGCCGGCGGTGGTGCCCCGGCCGGAGGCGTCCAGGCACTTGTTGCCGTAGACCGTGAGTTGCCTGTTGGTGGTCCAGGTCCAGGTCTGGTTGGCCCCGCCCTGGCAGTCCCACAGCTGGGTCTGGGTGCCGTTGGTGGTGCTGGAGTTGGGGACCTCGAGGCAGCGCCCGGAGGCGGTGCCGACGATCCGGGTGCTCTGTCCCGGCTCGATGGCGGCCATGGCCGCGGCGGCGGCCTCGGCGGCGGGGGAGGTGACACCGGGGGCGGCCCCGGCGATGACGAGGAGGCCGGCCAGCGCGCCGACCAGCAGGGTCAGCCGGTGTCGGCGGCGGGACCGGGGGACGGGACCGGTGACCGGTCCGTTCGGGGACGGGGTGCGCACGGGGCGGCTCCTTGGTGCGTCGACGGGGTGGGCCGGGTGGACCCGCCCTCGGGTGGTGGTGGCGAATCGGTTCGCCAGCCCTCCCAGGATCACCCAAGACAGTGACATAAATCAATTTGAAGGGGGTGTGTCCGGCCCCGGTCGCACGGGCCGGCGGTGTCACCGGCCCCAGAGCCGCCAGGTCTGGTTCAGCGGGCTGCTCTGGCTGACCGGCTTGCAGGTCCACTGCAGGATCCGCGCCCCGGCGGCGGTGGAGACCCCGTTGACGTCGACGCACTTGTTGCTGTGCCGGGCGACGAGCTGGTAGTCGTGCGGATCGTTGCCCCCGTAGGTCACCCGGCGCAGGGTGAACTGCTGGTTCGGGCCGTTCTGGCAGGTCCACTGGTCGACGGCCGCGCCGTCGGCGGTGGACGCCCCGCTGACGTCCAGGCACCTGCCGCTGTGCTGGTTGACCACCGTGTACGTGTCGGCCACCCCGGCGACCGGCCGGAAGTTCCACAACTGCTGGTCGCCGCCCTCGCAGGGGAACTGCTGCTGGGGGTTGCCGTCGGTGGTGGCCGAGCCGGTGTTGTCCAGGCACTGCTGGGAGTGCTGGGCCACCGCCACCGACGTGAAGCCGGTCTCCGTGGGCGGCAGCACGGTGACGGTGTACGTGTCGTTCGGGTTGCCGTACGGCAGGGTCACCGAGGCGGCGTTGTTGGTCAGCGTGACCACGGTGTTCGACACCGTGACCGGCCCCTGCACCGCACCGCCGTTGTTGTAGGGGATGCGCTGGGTGAGCACCCGCACCTGGTTGTTCTGCACGATGCCGCCGGTGGCGTCCAGCCGTTGCAGGTTGACCGTCAGGTTGCCGGTGGTCCGACCGCCCCCGACCAGCACCTTCGCCGCCCCGGTCGCCCGGGTGGCGAAGGCGTCGTAGGACTGGCTGGGGGTCACCGCGACGATCTGCCCGGTCTGCGCGGCGTAGTAGCGGTAGACCCACCACTCGCCCTTGGGCTGGTGCTGGCCGGCGGCATTGCGGACCAGCAGGTTGCCCAGGTCGTTGTGCAGGTTGCCGGCGCTGGCCCAGTTCGCCCGCAGGCCGTCCGCGCGGGCCCGCTCCAGCCGGGCGATGTACCAGGCGCCGTCCGCCGGGTTCTGCTCGTTGCTCGCGCCGTACTCGTTGATCTGGTAGGGCCGGGGGTGGGCGATACCGCGCGCGTCGAGGGTGGCGTTGGCGGCGGCGACGTTGGCGACCGGGTCGCCGGGCAGCGCGTGCCAGCTGACGATGTCCGGCACCGTGTTGGTGGAGCGGACGAAGTCCAGGTACTGGTTCCAGAACGCGTGGTTGGTCGACGGCACACAGGCGCAGCTCGGCCCGACGATGAGCTGGTCGGGGAACTCGGCGCGCAGCCGCTGGTAGGTGCGCCGCCACAGTTCGAGGTACTGGGAGATCGGGCGGTTCCAGAAGATGGTGATGTTGGGTTCGTTCCAGATGTCCCACTGCACCCGCAGCCCGGCCGCCCGGACGTCGCCGATGAGCCGGGTCAGGAAGGCGTCGTAGTCGGTCCAGTTGCCGTTGTCGCCGGGAAAGCGGGAGATCCCCGCGCCGTCCGCGCCCCACAGGTCGTGCGGCAGGATGACGAACTGGCCGCCCAGGGCGGCGGTGCGCCGGGCCTGGGCGAGCGTGGAGTTCCACCGGCGGTCGTAGTTTCCGCCGACCCAGCCGCTGCCGGGCAGTTGTGCGCCGCCGGCCCGCATGTACTGGAACCTGACGTCCCGGTAGAAGTGGTCGGCCGGGCCGCTGGCGTTCTCGGTCATGCCGTAGATCCAGCCGGAGGCCCGGTAGGTGGGGGTGCCGTCGGCGCTGGCGAAGTTGACGCTGATCGACTCGTCGGCGGCCCGGGCCGGGGTGGCGGCGACGGCGGTGGCGGCGATGGCGAGCAGGCCGACGGCGATCCGGGTGGTGATCGCGCGGGCTCGTCGTCCGGGCCGGCGGTGGGACGGGGTGTTCACGGCGGCTCCTTGTGGGGCGTGGGGACGCTCTCCGGGAGGGCTTCGCAGGCGAATCGATTCGCAAGGGATCGTACGGTCAGATGATGAAGGATGTCAATGTAATGACGGTCCGATGAAGGGGATGTTTCCACCGATGATCTGGGTTTCGGTCAGCCAGGCGCACCTGCTGGCCCGGATCAGCGGGGTCCTCCTTGACCCCCGGGCGCGGGCGGACCTATCTTCGTTCGAATCGATTCGAGGCGTCGGTCCCGCTCCGCCGCTGGTGGCCCGACGTGGCACCGTCGAAGGCTGACCACCCGAACCACGAAAGGGCGTCACCTGCCATGACCGACGTACCGTCCGGCCCGGAGTTCTCCCTCCAGGACGTCCCGTTCAGCTACCGCGGTTCCTGGTTCGACATCTCTCCGGTGGTGGCCGAGAAGACGTACGCCGACGACCTGCACCTGGTCTCCCACCAGAACGGCATGCACCCGGTGCTGCGCCTGGCCCCGCACGCCGACGCCACTGTCGTCGCCACCCCCGTGCTGCTCAGCTGGCACGCCGGCGACGACCGGATCGAGGTCGGCTACCAGGGGCCGGACACCCTCCGGCTGCGGGGCCGGGGGCTCGGCCTGCGGATCGCCGCGGCCGCGGGCACCCTCACCCCGTTCAGCGGCACCTACCTCTACCGTGACCCGGTCGACGGGTCGATCGTGTTCACCTCCTACGAGACGGGCCGCCGCTACCGGGTCACCGGGCTGTCCGCGCCGCTGCGCGACGTGGTGGGCGTCGAGGCGCTCGGCGTCGCCGACAGGTGGCTGGACCTCCCCGCCGACCGGCCCTGGGAGATCGCGGTCGAGGAGTACGCCACCGCCCGGCCCCCCTACCGGCCGGCCGGCACCTTCGACGAGCTGTGCCGCGAGCGCAGCGCCGAGTTCGCCGCCTTCGTCGACGCGGTCGCCCCCTGGCGCGACGCCGACACCCCCGCCGCCGAACTGGCCGCGTACGTGCTGTGGTCGGCCACCGTCGAGCCGGCCGGTTTCGTCACCCGGCCGGCCGTGTTGATGTCCAAGCACTGGATGGACAAGGTGTGGAGCTGGGACCACTGCTTCAACGCGATCGCCCTGGCCGCCGGCGAACCCGAGCTGGCCTGGCACCAGTTCCACCTGCCGTTCGACCACCAGGACGCCGCCGGCGCCCTGCCCGACTCGGTCACCCACTCCGAGGTGCTGCACAACTACGTCAAGCCACCCGTGCACGGCTGGGCCCTGGGCCAGCTGCGCCGTCGGCTGCCCACCCCGCCGGACCGGACGGCGCTGGCCCGGACGTACGACCGGCTGGCCCGGTGGACCCGGTTCTGGCTGGACGCCCGCCGCGCCCCCGGCCGCGACCTGCCCCACTACCAGCACGGCAACGACAGCGGCTGGGACAACGCCACCACCTTCGACGACGGCCGGGTCCTGGAGACCGCCGACCTCGCCGCGTTCCTGGTCGTCCAACTGCGCTGCCTGGCCGACCTCGCCACCGAGCTGGGCGAGCCCGCCGCCGGCTGGTCGGCCGAGGCCGACCGGGTCCGCACCGCGCTGCTGCGCGACCTGTGGGACGGCGAACGGTTCACCGCCCGCAGCCCGCACACCGGGCGACGCCGGGCCAGCCGCAGCCTGCTCGACCTGATGCCGGTCATCCTCGGCGACGACCTGCCGGCCCCGCTCACCGGTGCGCTGGCCCGGGGCGTCGCGGCCCACCTGACGGCCCACGGGCTGGCCACCGAGCCGACCGACTCGCCGCACTACCTCGCTGACGGCTACTGGCGGGGGCCGATCTGGGCCCCGTCCACCGTGCTGGTCGAGGACGGGCTGCGCCGGGCCGGGCACACCGCACTGGCCGACGAGGTCAGCCGGCGGTTCCTGGCCCTGTGCGAGAAGTCCGGGTTCGCCGAGAACTTCGACGCCGAGACCGGCGCGGGGCTGCGTGACCGGGCGTACACCTGGACGGCCAGCAGTTATCTCGTGCTCGCCGGCGCCCGGCAGGAGCGCCGGAACCCGCCGGGCGTCGGGTCGTGACCGCCGGACCGGCCCGGGTCAGCGGGTCCGGGGACCGGTGCTGGACCGCAGCGAGATGGGTGGGGCGTAGAGCCGGTGGCGGGGCGTGCCGCCGGGTGCGGCGATCAGCTCCAGCAGCAGCGTCACCGCCTCGGCCCCCATCTGGCGCATCGGCACGTCCGCTGCGGTCAGCGGCGGGTGGAAGTCCTCGGCCCAGTGCTGGGCGGCGACCCCGGTGACGGAGAAATCGCCAGGCACCGACAGACCGGCGGCGTCCAACGCCCGCCGGATCCCGGGCAACGCGGCCTCGTTGATCGTGGCCACCGCCGTGACCTGCGGATGGGTCGCCAACAGTTGCGTCACGCACGCCTCGCCCGAGGCGGTGTCGTCGCCGCAGCAGACGTCGACACCGGTCAGGTCCCGTTCGTCGACTGCCGCCCGGAAGCCGGCCAGGGCGCGGTGGCTCGGGCCGTAGCCCGCCGCGACCAGCTCGGCGGACCGGTTCACCAGGGCCACCTGCCGGTGCCCCAGGTCGGCCAAGTGGTGCACGCAGCGGGAGATCAACGCCGCGTAGTCGACGTCGATCCAGCTCATCCCATGCGGTTCGGCCGTCCGGCCGATCGTCACGAACGGCACGCCCGCCGTCGCCAGCCGGGTCACCCGGTCGTCGGTCAGTCGGATCTCCATCAGCACCACCCCGTCCACCCGCCGCCCGGTGACGATCCGCTCGAACGACCGGTCGTGGTCGCCGCCGGACGGGGACAGCAGCACGTCCAGGTCGTGCCGGGCGGCCGCCTCGACGACGCTGGCGACGAAGCCCAGCTGCATGTCGGTCAGGCGCTGGCTGGCCGGGGGGATGACCAGTCCGAGGGTGCGGGTGCGTCCCTCCTTCAACGCGCGGGCGCTGGCGTTCGGCCGGTAGCCCAGCTCGTCGATGACCGCCTGGATCCGCTGCCGGGTCGTCGCCGACACCGCCCGCTTCCCACTCAACACGTAGGACACGGTGCTGCGGGACACTCCGGCCCGCCGGGCGATCTCCCCGATGTTCATGCCCGCCCTCAACGCCGAATTCCGGCAGCGACGCGGGAATGCGCCGTGCTTCCCGTGGAGCATAACGGTTCCGCAATTCGACGCCGCACAGGAACAGTTCCGGCGCGGCCCGCAGCCAATCCGGCGATACCGATGTCCGTGGCCGCCGAGGTCAGCCGGCCGGTGCCGGTCGAAAGGCGGCGCATTATCCGGCGCGAAAAACTGACGTGAATGGTCTGACGTCTGACGCCGCACCGGTAGCGGGCGACAAATCGTCCGCACTCGACGGCAGTTCCCGGTCGGCCCGGTGACGTCACGAAAGGGTGACCACACCGGTGGCCGGACGCCGGTTCCGCCTGCCGTTCCGCATGGCTTCCATCGGCAGACGTCGGTGTAATAGGGACAGTCGGACGGCGGCGGTCCGGACCGACGACAGGCGGAGCCCGGGTGACGGTCGGCACCGGCAGACCGGCCGGTGTATCGAGATGTGGGACCCGCTACGTCGGTGTCGACACCCACGGCAGTGGTGCCGCGTACGCCCGGGCGTGCACCTACGACGGGTGCCAGACGTGGCGGCTCAATGGCCGGTGATCGGACCGGTGCGAAAAGTCACTGATCGATGCCTGGCGTCGCGGGTGGTGTTCTGTGAGGGTGTGCTCGGTGAAGCCGATACCGAGCGCACCCGAACGACCGAGCGCACCCGGAAGCCCGTCGCTGGGTGCTGTCCTGCGTGGCTGCCGCGTGGCGGCGGGCCTGTCGATCGAGGCGCTCGCCGAGCGGTGCGGGGTCAGCGCACGGGCGATCAGCGACATCGAACGCGACCGGGTCCGGCGTCCGCAACGGCGCACCCTGACCGTCCTGTTCGAGGTCCTCGCCGTGCCGGACGACGAGCGTCGCCGCCTGGTCGAGGCCACCTCCGTCCGGCCGGCCGTGCCCGATCCGCCGCGCTACTTCAGCGGCCGGGCGACGGAGCTGCGGGCGCTGGGCGACATCGCCCGCCGCCCGCCGGGTGACCGGCAGCAGGCCACCGTGGTCGTCGTCACCGGGCCGGCCGGGGTGGGCAAGACCAGCCTCGTGCTGCGGGTCACGGCCGACCTGGCCACGGAGTTCCCCGACGGCCGGTTCTTCGTCGACCTGCGCGGGATGGACGACGTCCCGACCACCCCCGGCGAGGCGCTGCACCGGTTGCTGCGGGCGCTCGGCGTGCCGGAACAGCGGATCCCCGCCGGCCGCGACGAGCGGGCGACGGCGTACCGGTCGGTGCTGTGCGAGCGCCGGGCCCTGGTGGTGTGGGACAACGCCGCCGACGAGGCGCAGGCCCGCCCGCTGCTGCCCGGGGCCGGACGCAGTCTCGTGCTGTTCACCAGCCGACGGCGACTCAGCGGTCTGGACCCCGCACAGTGGCTGTCCCTGGAGCCGCTGCCGGCCGAGGACTCCACCGCGATGCTGCGGGCCATCGCCGGGCCCGTCGCCGTCGACCCGGCCGAGCTCAGCGAGCTGGCCCGGCACTGCGGTCACATGCCCCTGGCGTTGCGTGTCACCGGGCAACGGCTGTCGGTCGAGCCGGGTCTGTCCGTCGCGGAACTGAACCGACGGTTCACCGGTGAGCAGGCCCGCCTGCGGGTGATCGACGCCGACGCCGCCGGCATCCACACCGCGCTGAGCCTGTCGTACCGGCGGCTCGGGGACGACCTGCGGCGGACCTTCCGGCGGTTGTCGCTGATGCCGGGTCCGGACTTCGGCCCGGACCCGGTCGCCGTGGTCACCGACGTCCCCGACGCGGACGCCGAGCAGCGGCTGGAAGCCCTGGTGGAAAGCGGTCTGGTGGCGGCCGTGCCGGCGGACCGCTACGGGCTGCACGACCTGGTACGCGCCTTCGCCGCCGACCGGCTGACGGCCGAGGAGCCGGACGCGGCCGGCCCGTTGCGGACGTCCTCGCTGCGCTGGTGGCTTTCCCGGACCACGGCGGCGGGGCGGCACTTCGAGCCGGACGGACCGCCGTCGCTGACGCAGTTCCGGGATCGCGGGGCGGCGACGGCGTGGCTCGACGCCGAACGGGGCAACTGGTTCGGGGCGTTGCGGTCGGCCGCCGCCGAGGGCCTGTACGGACCGGTGGTCGAGACCGTCGACGCGCTGCACTGGTTCTCCGACAGCCGGGTCCATCTCGACCTCTGGCCGGAGGTCTTCCGGTTGTCCGCCGAGTCCGCCGCCCGGCTGGGTGACCCCCGCACCGAGGCGGTCCATCTCAACTACCTGTCCTGGGCGCAGGCGATCTGCCAGCGCGAGTACGCCGGCAGCGTGACCACCGCCATGCGGGCCCTGGACCGGGCGGTCGACGCGGGCGACCTGGCCCAGCAGGGTTGGGCACTGCTCTACGCCGCCAGCGGCAACACCGGGTTGGGCGATCACGCGGCGGCGCTGCGGCAGCGGCAACAGGCATGGGTGCTGCTGCGCCGCGCCGGCGATCCGGAGGGTCTGCCGCAGGCGATGGCCTCGCTCGGCACCTCGCTGTTGTCGCTCGGCAGACCCACCGAGGCGCTGCGGGTGCACCAGCGGACGCGATGCCTGCTCCGCGACCCCCGCTATCCCATCGCGGCCTTCGCCCGGGCCGCCACCGACGCGTTGAACTGCCGACGGATCGCCGGTGATCTCGCCGCTCTCGACAGGTGGCCGGAGTGTGTCACCGCGCTGCGGGAGGCGGTCGCGCGGTTGCGGGCCAGCGCGATGCCGGCGTTCGAGGCACTGGTGTCGGTGGAACTGGTCGAGGCGCTGCGGCGCACGGGGGAGACCCGGGACGCCTCGGCGTACCTGCGGCGGGCGATCGAGCTGGCCGACGACTGTGACGATCCGGATCTGGCCGGCCGGGCCGCGACGCTGCTCGCCGAACTCGCCCCCGACGGCGTCGATCCGGGCGGTCAGGTGCCGGTGGCGACGCGGGCGAAGGCGCGTACCAGTGGGTGCGGCTCGTAGCGGTGTCCCCGGCCGGCGGTGACCCAGCCCCGTTCGGCCAGGTCGAGGAAGCCCGCCTCGGCGGGGACCGGGCCGGCCGGCCGGGTCAGCAGCCGGACGGCCCGACGGGCCCGGGCCGGCAGCCCCGCGTACGTGCGCTCGAACGCGTCGCGTACCGACAGGTCACCGGCGACCAGCGCGTCCAGGACCCGCTCCGGCCTGGCCAACCGGTCGACCAGCCACTGTGCGCTCCACTGCGGCCGGGTCAGCAGCCGGTTCGCGGTCACCCGCAGGGCCAGCGGCAGGCCGCCGCAGCCGGCGGCGAGCGCGGTGACCGCGGGTGCGGGCGCGGTGCCGTCCACCATCGTGTCGAGGGCGGCCCGCGCGTCGGCCGCCGGCAGGGGCGGCACCAGCCACCTGTCGGTCACCGCGAGGCCCGTCAGCGGGTGCCGGCCGGTGATCAGGGTGACACCGAGGGCGTCGGGCGGCAGCAGCGGCCCGACCTGGTGGTCGTCGCGCACGTCGTCCAGCACGACCAGGATCCGCCGGCGGCGCAGCAGGTCCCGGTACGCCCCGATGGCCACCGGGTCGGGCCCGTGCGAGGACGCGTCGGCAGGTGGCAGCAGCCGACGGGCGATCGTCGCGGCGGTGGCGTCCGCGACCGGCCCGAGGAAGCGCACCCCGTCGGGGAACCGCCAGGCGAGGTCGGTGGCGGCCTGCACCGCCAACGCCGTCTTGCCCGCCCCGGGCAGACCGATCAGCTGTACCGCGTGGCGGTGTTCCAGCCGTGCGGCCAGCCAGGCGAGGTCGTCGCGGCGGCCGGTGAAGTGTGTGGTCACCCCGGGCAGACCGGTGACCCCGGCGACCTGTCCGCCGGCCGAGCGGAGCTGGTCGGCGTCCACCCCGTCCAGGCCCAGCGCCGCGCCCAACGCCCGGAGGGTGCCCTGGTGCGGGCGGCGGATCCGGTGTCGTTCGATCCCGCCGATCGTCCGGGGGCTCACCCCGGAGCGGACGGCGAGTTCATCGATGGTCAGCCCGGCGGCGATCCGCAGTGACCGGAGCCGGTGAAGCTGTTCCTGCGTGTTGTCCCGCACCCCGTACCCCCGCGGTGACGTCTGTTGTCCGGTCCAGTAGACGTCGCCGGGGGGATACCTGGGGTGAGGGCATCGTCACACCTTGTTCCGGGGCTGGTGGGACGCGGGGCGGTGGTCGTCCGCCGTCCCGGCCTGCGGGAGGCGGGACGGCGGACGGGGTCGGTCAGGAGACGCCGACCCGCTGCCACTGCTGGTTGGCGGCGGTGCCGCAGGTGTACTGGATCACCCGGGCGCCGTCGGCGGTGGAGTAGCCGGTGACGTCCAGGCACCTGCCGCTGTGCCGGGCCACGAACTGGACGTACCCGGAGCCGGCGTCGCGGACCTGCCACTGCTGGTCGGTGCGCCCCGACTGGCAGCCGAACTGCTGCACCGGCGCGCTGTCGGTGGTGGATCCGCCGGCCACGGTGAGGCACTTGTCGCTGTGCCGGGCGACGATCTGGACGTACCCGGAGCCGGCGTCGCGCAGCTGCCACTGCTGGTTGGTGCCGTTGTTGCAGGCGTACTGGGCCACCGCGGCGGCGTCGGCGGTGGACCGGTCGAGCACGTCCAGGCACTTGCCGCTGTGCCGGGCGCGCAGCGTGTCGAAGGTGTAGCCGCCGTTGACCCCGGAGACCACGCCGGTGGCGGTGTCGATGGTGAGTTGCGGGTACCAGCTCATGGTCAGCGAGGTGGCGGTGGGGAAGTTCAGCGGCAGCCAGACGTAGCGGGACTGGTTGACCGGGCCGCCCGTCGCGCCGGCCCACCGGTCGCCGAGATAGAGGTACGAGGTGGCGGCGCTGCCCTGCACCGGCAGCACGTACGCCGACTGGGAGTCGTAGGTGGTGCCGTCGGCGAAGTTCGTCGGGTTGGTCCAGGTGCCGCCGACACTGCTCGCGGTGGCGTACCGGGCCTGGTTGGGTGACCAGCCGGTGGCGCCCGAGGTGACCAGGAAGTAGACCCCGTTGCGTTTGAACATGGCCGGGGCCTCCCGGTAGTTGTCCGGCCACAGGGTACGCACCAGTGACGCGACCCCGGTGTAGTCGGCGGTGAGGCGGTAGATGTTCAGGTCGGCGTTGTTGCGGGTGGCCGAGATCAGGTACGCGGTGCCGTCGTCGTCGCGGAACACCGTCTGGTCCCGCGAGTCGTGCCCCAGTGGCCGGAAGCTGCCCAGGTAGCGGTAGTTGCCGTCGACCGTGCTCGAGGTGGCCACCGCGACCCGGGCCTGGTTGTAGTCGACGCCGTTCTCCCAGTGCATCCAGAGCACGTACTGGCCGGTGCCGGCGTTGTAGATCACCTTCGGCCGTTCGATGTTGGCCGTCGCCAGCTCACCGGCGGAGGACTGGGTGAGCACGTTGTTGCGGAACTCCCAGGTGCGCAGGTCGGTGGAGCGGTAGACCGACACGTACCGGAAGGTGTTGTTGTCGTTGCGGTTCTCGCCGAACCAGTAGTAGTAGTCGCCCACCTTGATCATGCCGCCGCCGTGGGCGTGCACGCCGACGCCGTTGGTGTCGGTGAACTGCGTGCCGTTGACCACGGTGACGGGTGCGGCCCGTGCGGCGGGGGCGGTGAGGGTCAGCGGGGCGAGCACGGCCGCGCAGGCGGCGAGGGCGAGGACGATCCGGCGGAGGGTGGTGGGGTGGGGCGCGGCAGGCATGGGCCGCCTCCTCGTGCGGTGGACGCGGGGTGCCCGCGGGGACGCGCGGGACCCTTTCTCGACCCTCACGATAAGCGTTCGAGCGATAGATGCCCATACATCTATGGACTGCCGTCGGGATGCCACGGGTGGCCGGCGGTCGGGTGGTCGGGCACTCCCGGCGGGAGTGTCGCCCCGGAGGTCGCGTCGCCGCCCACTCGGCATTGGTCCGATTGGTGGCACGGGTGTGGATTGTCGGAACGCTGGGCGTTCGGCTGAGAGAAACAGCAGGTCAAAGCTGTGTTAACCGTCAAGTTACTGATTGGTAAGTCATTGACGGTGTGCGAGTCCCGGCTCTAGCGTTCCTTCCATTCGAACGGCGTACGGTCCACCCGAACGGTCTTCGGTCCGGTGGCGGTACGTCCAGACGGGAGGCCCGAGCATGGCCGACGGAACGTTGCAGACCCTCTTCACCCCAGTCCGCCTCGCCGCCGTCCCGCTGCGCAACCGGGTCTTCGTCCCCGGCCACACCACCAACTTCGGCCTGCACAACGAGCCCACCCCCCGGCTCGCGGCCTACCACGCCGAACGGGCCGCCGGCGGCGTCGGCCTGATCATCACCGAGGCCATCCGGGTGCACCCGACCAGCGCCGGCCGCAGCATCAGCCTCGGCAGCTTCACCGACGCCGGTATCCCCGCCTACCGGGCGGTCACCGAGGCCGTGCACCGGCACGGCGCGCGCATCTTCGCGCAGATCATGCACGCCGGCCGGCAGGCCAACGGCGACGCCACCCGTACCGCCGCCTGGTCCTCCTCCCCGGTGGCCTGGGCCACCGGGGCGCACGTCCCGCATGCCATGGGCCGCCACGACATCGCCGTGGTGGTCGCCGCGTTCGCCGCCGCCGCCGGGCGGATGCGGCGGGCCGACTTCGACGGTCTGGAACTGCACGCCGGCCACGGACACCTGCTCCAACAGTTCCTGTCACCGCACACCAATCGGCGCACCGACTCCTACGGCGGCAGCCTGGACCACCGGCTGCGGCTCACCCGCGAGGTGCTCGCCGCCGTGCTGGCCGCCACCGACCTGCCGGTCGGGCTGCGGGTCAGCGCCGACGAGTTCCTCCCCGGTGGCCTGGACCCCGACGCGGTGGTGGAGATCGTCGCCCGGCTGCGCGAGGACTTCCCGCTGGCCTACGTCCACGTGAGCCACTCCGCCTACCACGGCAGCTACTCCCTGGCCACCCAGATGGCCGACATGAGCTTCGGGCACGCCCCGTTCCGGCACCACGCCGCCCGGTTCAAGCGGGCCTTTCCGGATCTGCCCGTGCTGGCGGTCTGCCGGCTCGACAGCCTGCCCGAGGCGGCCGAACTGGTCGCGGCGGGGGAGGCGGACCTGGTCGGCCTGGCCCGCCCGCACATCGCCGACCCGCACCTGGTCCGCAAGGCGGCACAGGGCCGGCAGCACGAGAGCCGGGCCTGCCTGGCCTGCAACCAGGGCTGCATCGCCCGGGTCGAGGCCAGCCTGCCGATCACCTGTGTGGTCAACCCGGAGGTCGGCGCGGAACGGGAGTGGGCGGCGGCGTGGCGACGCCCGCAGCGGCCGGCACCGCCGCGCCGGGTGCTCGTTGTCGGCGGTGGGCCGGCCGGCCTGGCCGCGGCCACCGCCGCGCGACGGGCCGGCCACCGGGTCACCCTGGCCGAGGCGGGTGACACCCTCGGCGGGCAGGTCGGCCTCGCCACCCGGGTGCCCGGCCGGGAACGGCTCGGCCTGCTCACCCGGGACCTCGCCGCCGAGGCATACGCCACCGGCGTCGAGGTGCAGCTCGGCCGGCGGATCACCGCCGCGCAGGTGCGGGCCGGCGACTACCACGACGTAGTGCTGGCCACCGGGTCCCGCCCCCACCCCCGCCCGCTGCCGGACGGGCCGCCCGTGCGCGACCTCTGGCAGGCGGTCGCCGCCCTCGACGCGCCGACCACCGGCACCTACGTGGTGATCGACGAGGAGGGGAGCTGGGCCGCCTCCTCCGTCGCCGAGGCCCTCGCCCGGCGGGGCGGCCGGGTGCACCTGGTCTCCCCGACCGCCACCATCGCCGCCCGGATCACCACCTACTCACGACTGGCCCTGTTCGACCGCTTCGTGGAGCTCGGCGTGGTGCTCCATCCCCTGCGGACCGTCCACGCCACCGACCCGACCACCGTGGTCCTGACCGGGCCGCTCGCCGGCCCCGACATCGAGATCCACGAGGTGACGGCGGTCGTGGACGCCGGCCCGTCGGTCGCCGACGACAGCCTCTACCGCCAGTTGGACGCCGCATCCGACGGACCCCGGATCCATCTCGTCGGCGACGCCAACGCCCCCCGCACCACCCTGGAAGCGGTCTACGAGGGTCGGTTCGCCGGCGCCTTCGTCGGCCGCCACGACACCCCCGCCGCCGCCCAGGTGGCGCTCGCCTACTGACCCGGCGACGCCGCCCCCCCGGTCGACGCCGCCCCGAGTATCCCTCCCGATCCGGTTCCGCGCCCCGAGGAACCGGACGCGACAAAGGAGAACAGCCATGTTCGACGTCGAGGACCGCCTGACCCTGGACGAACGATCCACCGTGGACTTCGTCCTCGGCCTGCGCAAACGTTGGGCCGATACCGTCTACCCCGCGCTGGCCAGGGAGTACGCCGCCACCGGCGAACCGGCCACCAGCATCGACGAGGCCGGCCGGACGTTGCGCGAACTGCCGCTCTACCCCTGGTTCAGTCACCTTGAGCGGGTGCAGCAGAAGATGCTGTGGAAGGCGGCCGGCGACGCGGTGCTGGACCGGCGTGCGGAGCTGACCCGGCAACTGACCACCGTCCCGGCACAGCCGGCCGGCTCGCTCACCCTCGATCCCGACCTGCCGCTGCCGGACTGGTACACCGACTACGACATCCACATCCAGCCGGGCGGGTTCTTCTCCGACGACATGTCCGCCTACGTGTACGAGTTCGGCGCGCGGATCGTCATGCTGCGCGACAACGACGGCTACAAGTTCCACCAGCTGTTCACCCGGACCGCCCTGCCCGACGTGCCCGCCGCGACCCGGGTCGTCGACATCGGCTGCGGCTTCGGCAAGAGCACCCGGCCGCTGGTGGGCCGGTACCCGACCGCGCAGGTCATCGGCATCGACCTGGCCGCCCCCGGACTGCGCCTGGCACACGCCGAGGCGGAGGCCGCCGGCCTGCCCATCGACTACCGCCAGGGCGACGGCCGGGCCACCGACCTCGCCGACGCCTCCTGCGACGTGGTCACCGGCACGATGGTGCTGCACGAGATGCCGGCCACGGCCATCCGGGAGACGATCGAGGAGGCGGCCCGCCTGCTCAAGCCAGGCGGCGCGCTGCGCTTCCTGGAATTCCAGCTCACCGGCGACCCGCTGCGCGACGCCACCGTCTACGAGCACGCCGAGCGGAACAACGAGCCGTTCTTCCACGCCCTGTTCGGGTCCGACCTGGTCGCGATCTGCACCGAGGTCGGCCTCACCGACGCCGGCTGGACGCCGTTCGACGAACGCCGCAACGGCGTGCAGCCCGAGGGCTGGGGCGACCGGTCCGAGTGGCACTTCCCCTGGGCCGTACTGTCCGCGACCAAGCCGGAGGCGTGATGAGCACCGAGTTCGACTACTTCGGCGATCCCCGGCTCGGCAAGCTGCTCGACCTGGTGTTGCAACTCTCCACCGAAGTGCACGTCAGCCGGCAGCGGCTGCGGGTACTGGAGCAGCTGCTGGTCCGGCGGGACATGATCGGCGTCGGTGACGTCGATGGCTTCACCGCCGACGACGCCGAGCAACTCGTCCTGGACCAGGACCGCGACCTGCTACTGCACCGGCTGATGCGCATCCTCACCGAACAGGGCCCCGCCGAGCATCCGCTGCGGGACCAGTGGGAGGCGGCGCTGAACGGCAAGACCGGCTGATGGACGGCGATCCGGCCCGGCTGGTCGACCACTATCTGCAACTGTGCGAGGACCGTGAGCTGGGCCGGGCCGGTCGGCTGCTCGCACCGGAGGTCCGCATCGTCTTCCCCGGCGGCCGGGTCTACCGTGACCTCGACGAACTGGTTGCCGGCGCGACCGGCACCTACCGGTGGGTGCGCAAGCACCGCGACCGCTACCTGGTGGGCACCGACGGCGACGCCGTCTCGGTGCTCTCCCTGGGCCGGCTGTACGGACAGTGGCCCGACGGCACCGGCTTCGACGATATCCGTTACGCCGACGTGTTCGTGCTCCGCGACGGACTGATCGTCGAACAGCACGTCTACAACGACCTCGCCGACACCGTGGCGCGGCGGGACCTGTCCCGCTGATCCACCGACCCGGGTCCCCGTCTCCCGCCCGCCGTGGCGGCGTCGGTCCGACCCACCCACACCAGCACCGATCCGTCCCGGCCGCCGCCGCTGTGCGCGGCTGACCAGCCCTTTCACTGAACGAGGACGAGGTATCGACATGAAGCACAAGTGGGGTTTGCTGCCGGCGGCGCTGGTCGCCGCGGTGACGCTGGCCGGATGCGGGGGCTCCGGTGACGAGTCGGGCACCGAGGCGGGGGCACCGGCGAAGCTGACCTTCGCCATCGCCTCGGCGGTGATCGGCCCGAAGGAGGAGGTCGCCGTGTACGCGGTGGCCAAGGAGCTGGGCTACTTCGACGAGGAGAAGCTGACCGTCGAGACCATCAACACCGACGGCTCGGTCGCCGCGCTCCAGGCGGTCGCCTCCGGAAGTGGTGACCTGACCGCCGCCGACAGCGGTTCCATCCTTGGCGCGGTGCAGAAGAACGTCCCGGTCAAGGCGATCGGCGGCCTGGTGCAGAACTGGCCCTGGGTGATGGCGGTCAAACCGGATAGCACCCTAACCGGCGGCGCCGACCTCAAGGGCAAGAAGATCGGCGTGATCAGCCTGGCGTCCGGCTCCGCCCCGTACGCCCGGGCCTACGTCGCGGCGGCCGGCCTCGACCCGGCCAAGGACGTCGAGCTGCTGCCCGTCGGTGTCGGCGCGCAGGCCGCCGCCGCGCTCAAGGACGGCAAGGTCGACGTGCTGGCGCTCTACACCCAGGCGTACGCGGTGATCGAGAACTCCGGCACCACCCTCAAGTACCTCGACAACCCGGACGCCTTCGACGGCATCCGGTCGCTGAGCTTCGCCGTCGGCGCCCGCAAGCTCGACGACAACCGGGACGTCTACACCCGGTTCCTGCGTGCGGCGTACAAGGCGATGCTCTTCTCCGCGAAGAACCCGGAGGCCGCCATGCGGATCGGCTACAAGGTGTTCCCGCAGATCCTCGCGGGCAAGGACGCGGCGGCGCAGCTGCCCGCCGACACCAGGAGCCTCACCGCCTGGCTGAAGACCGCCACCCCGGCCTCCGGCAGCCCGGACCAGTTCGGCGACTGGGGCGTGATCAGCGACCAGGAGTGGACCAAGACCCAGGCGTACACCAAGGAGGCCGGCCAGATCACCGGTGACGTCCCGCTCGGCGACGTGTGGGAGCCGGGCCTTCTCTCCGGCGCGAACCAGTTCGACAAGGCCGCGGTGCTCGACAAGGCCGCCAACTACCCCGCGCAGTAGCGCGCGGCGGACGCGGAAGGGAACGCGATGGCCATCAAGGCGATGGGACGCCGGGAGCAGCAGCCGGCGACGGTGTCGGAGGACTCCTGGATCGAGGTTGCCGGCCTGGACAAGCAGTACCAGCCCCGCCGGTCGGCACCCACCCAGGCACTGCGCGACATCAACCTGACCGTCCGCCGCGGCGAGTTCATCTCGGTCGTCGGCCCGTCGGGTTGCGGCAAGACCACCCTACTCAAGATCCTGGCCGGGTTGAGCCCGAAGACCGGCGGCACGGTACGGATCGCCGGCACCGAGGTGGTCAGACCCCTCCGCGAGGTCGGGATGGTGTTCCAGGCGCCCACCCTGCTGCCCTGGCGCACCATCTTCGACAACGTCATGGTGCCGGCGGAGATCCAGAAGCTGGATCCCGTCCGGCACCGGCAACGCGCCCAGCAGCTGCTGGAGATGGTGGGCCTGACCGGATTCGAGCGGAAGCACCCGCACGAACTCAGCGGCGGCATGCAGCAGCGGGCCGGCATCTGCCGGGCGCTGGTGCACGACCCGGCGGTGCTGCTGATGGACGAGCCGTTCGGCGCGCTCGACGCGATGACCCGCGAATACATGAACGTCGAGCTGCTGCGCATCTGGCGGGAGAGCAACCAGACGGTGGTGCTGGTGACGCACTCGATCCCTGAGGCGGTCTTCCTCTCCGACCGGGTCGTCGTGCTCAGCTCCCGCCCGGGGCGCATCGCCGAGGTGCTGCCCATCGACCTGGACCGCCCGCGCGACCTGGGCGTGATGTCCTCCGACCGGGCCGGGGTCTACGTGGACCGGATCCGCCGCCACTTCCACGCCGCCGGCGTGATCGACTGACGAGGTGCCGCCATGGCAACGACAGATGTGCGCGACAAGCCGTCCCCCGGCGCACCGCCGGGCCCGCCGCCGGCCCGGCGGCGGTTCGACCTGCGGGACCGTCCCCAGCTGTGGCTCGTCCCGACGGTCTTCGTCGTGGTCCTGCTCGCCTGGGAGTACGGCACCCAACTGCTCGACGTCGACGAGTACGTGCTGCCCCGCCCCTCCCAGATCGCCGAGGCGCTGCACCGACAGCTCACCGACGACCAGTTCTGGGGGCACTTCTGGGTGACCACCCAGGAGTCGCTGCTCGGCTTCGCCATCGGCGTCGGCGCGGCGGTCCTGCTCGGCACCTTCATCTCCCAGATCAAGGTCGTCGAGGCCACGCTGATGCCGTACATCGTGGCGTTCCAGACCGTGCCGAAGGTCGCCCTCGCCCCGCTGTTCGTGCTCTGGTTCGGCTTCGGCCTGACCAGCAAGGTGGTGATGGCGGCGGTGATCTCGTTCTTCCCGATGCTGGTCAACGTCATCGAGGGGTTGCGGGCCGCCGACGCCGACCGGATCCAGATGCTCACCGTGTTCGGCGCGAGCCGGGCGCAGATCTTCCGGATGGTCCGGCTGCCCAGCGCGCTGCCGTTCATCTTCGCCGGCCTCGACATCGGCATAGTCTTCGCCATCCTCGGCGCCGTCGTCGGTGAGTTCATCGGCGCCAAGGAGGGCCTGGGCTACCTGCTGTTGCAGACCAACTACAACTTCGACATCGCCGGCATGTTCGCCGTGCTGGTGGTGCTGTCGCTGATGGGCCTGGTGGCGCACTTCGTCATCCGGCTGCTGCAACGACGGCTCGCGTTCTGGGCCGAGGACACCAAGGTGATCGGGGCATGAGCATCTCGAATGACGACCCGAACCGTTTCGACGGCCGGGTGGCGCTCGTCACCGGGGCGGCCCGGGGCATCGGTGCGACGATCGCCGCCACCCTGGCCGCCCGGGGTGCCACCGTGGCCCACGCCGACCTCGTCGACACCCCCGCCCCCGAAGACCCGCATAGCCGGCACCGGGTGGACGTCCGGTCGGGCCGGTCCTGCGCCGACCTGGTGGCCGCTGTCGTCGACCGGTACGGCCGGCTCGACCTCCTGGTCAACAACGCCGGGGTGGTCCGGCGGGGACCGGCGGCGACGATGACCGAGCACGACTTCATCACCGTGCTCGACGTCAACCTCACCGGCACCTTCCGGATGTGCCAGGCGGCGTACCCCGCACTGCGCGCCAGCCACGGCTCGGTGGTGAACATCGGCTCCACCAACGGCCACATCGCGGTGCTCGACACCGTCGGCTACTGCGTCAGCAAGGCCGGTGTGCTGCACCTGAGCCGGGTGCTGGCCCTGGAGTGGGCACCCGACCGGATCAGGGTCAACGCGGTCGGCCCCACCATCGTGCCCACCGCGATGACCGCCGACGTGCGCGGTGACGCCGGCTACCTCGCCGACAAGCTGGCCACCATCCCGCTGGGCCGGATGGCGGAACCCGCCGACGTCGCCAACGCGGTCGCCTACCTGCTCAGCGACGCCGCCGCCATGGTCACCGGTCAGACGGTCTTCGTCGACGGCGGCGTCACCATCCACTGAACCACCCGCGGGAGGAACCCATGGCACACCCCGACACCGCAGCCGCGCTCGCGGCGGTGGACGCCCACTTCGACGAGTTCGTGACCGAACTCCAGCAGCTCTGCCGGATCCGTAGCCGTCGGCAGGAGCCGGACCAGATGGTCGCCACGGCGGAGTTCATCGCCGACTCGGTGCGCCGCTGGGGCGGACACGCCGACCTCGTCGACTGGGAGCACTCGTACCCGTACGTGCTGGCCGAGATGCCCGGTGACGGGGACCGGGCGCTGCTGCACTTCACCCACTACGACGTCGAGGTCGAGCCGGCCGGTGACGACGCCGACTGGATCAGCCCGCCGTATGCCGCCGAGATCCACGACGGCCGGGTGTACGCCCGGGGGGTGGCCGACGACAAGGGTGCGCTGATGTCCCGGATCCACGCGGTGGCCGCCTGGCGGCTGGCCGGCCTGCCCGCCCCGGTCACCAGCCGGTTCATCTTCGAGGGCAAGAAGTGGCTGCACAGCCCCGGGCTGGACTCGTTCGTCGAGGCCCACGCCGACCGGCTGGTCAGCGACGGCGCGCTGTGGGAGAACTCGTGGGTGGACGGGCGGGACCGCCCGCTGCTCAAACTGGCCGAGAAGGGCGTGCTCTACCTGCGGCTCACCGCCCGTACCCTGCCCCGCGACCTGACCAGCCAGAACACCGCTCTGCTCCCGGCGGCGACCGCCCGGCTGGCTGCCGCTCTGGCCCAGTTGCAACGCCCCGACGGCACGGTCACCGTTCCGGGCTTCGCCGACGACGTCCGCCCGCTGACCGACCGGGAGCGGGAACTGCTCGCCGAGGTGGAGTTCGACGGCGACTTCCTGCGCCGACGGGCCGGTGTCACCACCTTCACCGGTGGTCTCGACGACCGGCAGGCGGCGGTGGCGATCCGTACCGTTCCCACCCTCACCGTCGCCGGGATCTCTGGCGGTGATATGCGCGACGACGTCACCCTGGGCATCCCGTCGACCGCGACGGCGAAGGTGGAGATCCGGCTCGTCCCCGGCCAGGACCCGCAACGGGTGCTGACCGCCGTGCGTGAGCACCTCGTCGCCACCGGCTTCGGCGACCTGGAGGTCGAGGTGATGGCGACCAGCCGGCCGAACATGACCGACCACCGGGACCCGTTCGTGGCCCTGGTCGCCGACGCGGCCCGGCGGGTCTACCGGACCGAGCCGGTGGTCGAGCCGTACACCCAGTGGATCGGCAACCAGGGCACCCTGGCCGACCGGCCCATCGTCGGCGTCGGCGTGTCCCGGGCCGATTCCGGCGTGGACGGGCCGAACGAGAACATCCGGCTCGACGACTACCGCTCCGGCATCAAGCACGTCATCGAGGTCATGGCCGCCCTGGCGGTGACCCGGTGAGCCGGGTCCGCGGCACGGCCCACCGGGGCTACGTCGACCTGCCCTGGGGCCAGGTCCACTACCGTGAGGCCGGTACGCCCGACCGGCCGACCCTGCTGATCGTGCACCAGTCACCGTTGTCGTCGGCCACCTACGACGCGGCGCTCGCCCCGCTGGCCGCCTGCGGCCTGCACGTCGTCGCCGTGGACACCCCCGGCTTCGGGATGTCCGACCCGCCACCGCACCCGTGGACGATCCCCGAGTACGCCACCGCGCTGTGGCAGACCGCCGACGCGCTCGGGCTGGACCGGGTGCACCTGCTCGGGCAGCACACCGGCGCGACCATCGGCGCCGAGGCGGCGCTGCGGGCACCGCATCGGGTCGGTCGACTGATCCTGCAGGGCCTGCCGCTCTACGACCCGGCCGAGCGGGCCGAGAAGAAGGCGACCTACGCCCCCGGCTACCGGCCGGGTCGGGACGGGTCACACCTGCTGGTGATCTGGAACCGGGTGTACGGCCTCTATCCCCGACTCACCCCCGACGAGGCGGACCGGCAGGTCGCCGAGTACCTGATGACCGGGCCGGACTACGCCACCGGCTACCGGGCGGTCTTCGACCACACCCTGGACACCGCCGCCCTGGCAGCGGTGCCTACCGTGCTCCTGCACGGGGCCGACGACCTGGTCGACCGGATGACCCCGGCGGTGCGCGCCGCCCTGCCGCACGCGCCGCTGGTCACCATCCCCGGGGGCACCGACTTCGTCGCCGACGAGCAGCCCGAGGCGTTCGCCACCGCGGTCGCCGCGCAGCTCGGCGTCGCGGCGGTGACCCCGTGACCGCCCGGCGGGGTCCGTGCCCGCACGCCCGTCGGGGCGGCACACCGGCGACGGTACGGGTCGATGGTCGGCGCTGACCGGTCCCCGACCGCCGTGGCGGCCCGGCCGTCGGCGACCCCGGGCCACGCCGGTGACCCCGCGGCGACGGCCGCCGGGCTCGCGGCGGTCTACCTGCTGTGGGGGTCCACCTACCTCGGCAACCGGATCGCCCTGGAGAGCCTGCCCCCCATGGTGTCCACCGCGGGCCGCTTCCTGGCCGCCGGTGCGCTGGTGTGCGCGGTGGTGGCGGTACGGCGTGGCCCGGGTGGGCTGCGGCTGCCCCGGGCCCAGTGGCCGGGGGTGGTCGCCGGGGGAGTCCTGATGGTCGGCGCGGGCAGCGCCCTGCTCGCCGTCGGGCAGCAGTACGTCGCGTCGGGCCTGGCCTCCCTACTTGTCGCCGCCATGCCGCTGTGGGTGCTGCTGATCCGGTTCGGCTCCGGCCAGCGCCCCCGGCCGGCCGCCGTGGCCGGCGTCCTCGGTGGCCTGGCCGGGCTGGCGTTGCTGCTGGTCGTCCCCGACCAGGGCCTGCACCTGGGGGGTGCGGCCACGATCGTCGCGTCCACGATGGTCTGGGCGCTCGGTTCGACCCTGACCCAGCGGCTGGCCGCGCCGGCGGACCTCCTGACCGGCACCGGCTGGCAGATGCTGGTCGGTGGGGCCGCCGTGGCGGTCGCCGCCCTGGTCGCCGGGGAGTGGCACGGGCTGCGTCCCGCCGAGGTGACCACCCGGTCCGGGCTGGCCTGGCTGTACCTGATGCTGGTCAGCACCGTCGTCGGGTTCACCGTCTACACCTGGCTGCTGCGCCGCGCCCCGCTGCAACTGGTCGCCACGTACGCCTACGTGAATCCGGTGATCGCGGTCCTGCTCGGCATGGTGGTGCTCGACGAACGGCTGACCGGTCGGCAGGTGCTCGCGGGCGTCGTCGTGCTCGCCTCGGTGGCCCTCGTGGTGGCGGTGGAGCGACATCGACAGTTGCGAGGATTGCCGGCGGGCACCCCCGCGACGCCACCGTGAGTGGTCCCCGCCCCCACCGCGTACGCCGACAGTGAGGACTGACATGACCACCACCCCCGTCATCGCCCTGGACGACCGACCGGTCCGCTCCGGTCTCGGGCGGGCGCTCGACGTCATCAACATCATCGCCAGCCGCGCACCGCAGACCCTCGGCGTGTCCACCATCGCCCGGGAACTGGGGCTGCCGAAGGCGGTCGCGTACCGGATCCTCAAGGAACTGGTGGCCGACGACTTCCTCAGCTTCAACGAGGAGACGAAGCGCTACCGGCTGGGCACCGGCGCGCTCGCGGTGGGCTTGGCGGCGCTACGCGCCCTGGACGTGCCGGAGACCGCCCGGCGGTACCTGGTCCGGCTGGTTCGCGACACCGGGGAGACCGCCACCCTGTCGGTGCGGCAGGGCTGGATCCGGGTCTACATCGACCAGGTGCTCTCCCCGCACGAGGTGCGGATGTCGGTCTCCCTCGGCACCAGCCACCCGCTGCACTCGGGGTCGTCGTCGAAGGCGATCCTGGCGGCGTTGTCGACCGTCGAGGTGGACGAGTACCTCGGGCAGCCGCTGGACCGGGTCACCCCGTCTACCATCACCGACCCGGACCTGCTGCGGGCCGAACTCGCCCAGATCCGCCGGCAGGGATACGCGGTGAGCCTGGGCGAGCGGCAGAACGGGGCGGGTAGCGTCGCCGCCGCCGTCCGGTACGGCACCGGCCAGGTCTTCGGCTCCATCTCGCTGTGCGGGCCGCAGGACCGGTTCACCCGGCAGGTCTGCGCCGCACACGGCTCGCTCGTGGCCGCCGCCGCTGGGGAGATCTCCGCCGAACTCGGCTTCCGACCGCCGATGCCGCCCTCGGGCGGGGGAGAGGGGACCTCATGACACCGACCGACCGACCCGACCCGGCCGGGGCCGACGACCGGCCCGGCGCGACGTCACCCGGCGACGGACCGCTCACCGGCCTGCGGGTGCTCGACGTCTCGACGATCCTGGCCGGTCCGCTGTGCTGCCAGATCCTCGGTGACTTCGGCGCCGAGGTGATTAAGATCGAGCATCCGACCGCCGGTGACAGTATGCGCGGGCACGGCAAGTCCCGCGACGGCCATCCGCTGTGGTGGAAGGAGATCTCCCGCAACAAGCGCACCATCGGGTTGAGCCTGTCCGCCCCGGAGGGCGCGGCCCTGCTGCTGCGACTTGCCGCCCGGGCCGACGTGCTGGTGGAGAACTTCCGCCCCGGCACGCTGGAACGGTGGGGGGTCGGCCCACAGGAACTGCACCGGGTCAACCCGGGCCTGGTGGTCGCCCGGATCACCGGCTTCGGGCAGACCGGCCCGTACGCCGGGCGGGCCGGCTTCGGCACTCTCGCCGAGGCGATGAGCGGGTTCGCGCACCTCACCGGTCCCGCCGACGGTCCACCCTCGCTGCCGGCGTTCGGGCTGGCCGACAGCATCTGCGGGATCGCCGCCTCGTCGGCGGTGATGATGGCGCTGTGGCACCGGGACCGTGCCGGCGGCGCCGGGCAGGTCATCGACATGAGCCTGCTGGAGCCGATCATGACCGCCGTCGGCCCCGGCCCCACCGTCTACGACCAGCTCGGGATCGTCGAGCAGCGCAACGGCAACCGGTCGGTCAACAACGCGCCCCGCAACACGTACCGCACCAGCGACGGGGCGTGGGTGGCGGTGTCGACGAGCGCCCAGGCGATCGCCGAACGGGTGCTGCGGCTGGTCGGGCATCCTGAGGTGATCGACGAACCGTGGTTCCGTACCGGGGCCGGCCGGGCCGGGCACGCCGACGAACTCGACGGGTACGTCGGCAGCTGGATCGCCGCGCGGACCCGGGAGCAGGTCACCCGGGCCTTCACCGAGGCCGGCGCGGCCGTCGCCCCGGTGTACAGCGCCCGGGACATCGTCGAGGACCCGCACGTGCGGGCCACCGACATGGTGACCACCGTGGACGATCCCGACCTCGGGACGATGCGGATGCACAACGTGATGTGGCGGATGTCCGGCACCCCGGGACGGGTCCGCTTCACCGGCCGCGCCCTCGGCGCGGACACCGACTCCCTGCTGGTCGACGAACTCGGCTGTGACCCGGCCGAACTCGCCGACCTCCGAGCCCGCCACATCGTCGCCTGACGGCGTGGCCGTAACCCGCTGAAACGTGAGGAACCGTGACGACCACCGCCCGACACGCCGACCGGCTGCTCGACGCCGTCCGCGCCGGCGTAGAGATCTACGACCTGGGCCGGCAGCTTTCGATCGGCATGCCGCAGTCGCCGAACCATCCGCCGTTCTGGCTCAGCATGCCCCGCCGGCACGGTGACATGGTCCGCGCCGACGGCGGGTCCGCCGCCAACGACCTGCTGGTGATGGGGACCCATGTCGGCACCCACGTCGACGCGCTGGCCCACGTCTCCCACGACGGCCGGCTGCACGGCGGCGCGGACGCCGCCGCCGCCCAGGCCGGCGGTCGGTTCACCGAGCTGGGTGTGCACACGGTCGCGCCGATGGTGCGCCGCGGTGTCCTGCTCGACGTGCCCGCCGCGCTCGATCTGCCGGACTGCCCGGCCGGCTACGAGATCACCCCGGCCGATCTGGACGCCGCCGTACGTCGTCAGGGCACCCCGGTGGAGGCCGGAGACGTGGTGCTGATCCGCAGCGGCTGGGGTCGGCACTTCGACGACGCGGACCCGGGCCGGTACGTCGGTCGGGAGTCCGGCGTGCCGGGCGTCAGCACGGCGGGCGCGCGGTGGCTGGCCGCCGCCGGGGTGCACGCCGCAGGCGCGGACACCATCGCCTTCGAGTGCCTGCGTCCCGGCCAGGGGCACAGTGCCCTGCCGGCGCACCGGGTGCTGCTGGTCGAGCACGGCATCTACCTGATCGAGACGATGGCGCTGGAGGAGATCGCCCGCGCCGGGGTCCACGAGTTCACCTTCGTCCTGGCCCCGCTCGCCCTGTACGGCGCCACCGGCTCCCCGGTCCGGCCGCTGGCGGTGGTGGGTCGTGGCTGAGCAGACCCTCGGGCGGCAGCTCGCCGCCTTCGCCGCCGGGACGCCCGCCGGCACCCTGCCCGCCGAGGTGGTCGACAGCGTCCGCAACCGGGTGCTCGACGTGGTCGGGCTCTGCGTCGCGGCGGTCGGGCTGCCGACCAGCCGGGCTGTCCTCGACTACGTCCGGGAGCAGGGCGGACGGGGTCAGGCGACGGCGGTCGGGCTGCCCGACCCGGTGCCGGCCGCGCTGGCCGCGTTCGCCAACGGGGTGCTGGCGCACTCCCTCGACTATGACGACACCCACCTGCCGTCGGTGCTGCACCCGAGCGCGTCGGTGGTACCCGCCGCGCTGGCCGCCGCCGAACTCACCGGTGCCTCCGGCCGGGAGACGGTGGCCGCCATCGCGGTCGGCCTCGAGGTCTGCGTACGGCTGGGGATGGCCGGTTTCGACCGGACCGCCGGCAACTCGGTCTTCTTCGAGCACGGTCAGCACGCCACCTCGATCTGCGGCACCCTCGGTGGTGCGGTGGCTGCCGCCCGGCTGTTCGGGCTGGACGCCGACCGGACCCTCGACGCCCTCGGAGTGGCCGCCTCGATGGCCGCCGGCCTGATCGAGGCCAACCGCACCGGCGGCACGGTCAAGCGGATCCACTGCGGGTGGGCGGCCCATTCGGCGGTCGCCGCCGCCAGCCTGGCCCGGCACGGCATCAGCGGCCCGCCGACCGTGCTGGAGGGCCGGTTCGGCTTTTTCGAGGCGTTCCTGCGCGGCGAGTACGACCCGGCGGAGATCGTCAGTGGGTTGGGCGTCGACTGGGCGGTGCCGGACATCTTCTTCAAGCCGTACCCGGCGAACCACTTCACCCACGCGGCCATTGACGCCGCCCTGGCCCTGCGGGCACGGGGCGTGACCCCGCAGG
The DNA here is from genome assembly GCF_016900955.1 of Micromonospora humidisoli. Taxonomy (NCBI): domain Bacteria; kingdom Bacillati; phylum Actinomycetota; class Actinomycetes; order Micromonosporales; family Micromonosporaceae; genus Micromonospora; species Micromonospora humidisoli. The sequence goes on along the minus strand of NZ_JAFEUO010000005.1, from coordinate 314,920 downwards.
ACGTGGCGACGGTGACCCTCGGGGTGCCCACCCCGGTGATCCGCACGATCGGTCAGCCCATCGACCGTAAGCGCCGCCCCACCACCGGTTACGAGGCGCAGTTCAGCGGCCCGTACGCGGTGGCGGCGGGGCTGCACGGCGGTGGCGTGCTGGGCGTCGGCCCGGACGACTTCACCGACGCTCTCGCGGCCGACGAGTCCCGCCGGGCGGTGATGGACCGGGTGGAGGTGGTGCCCGACGAGCGCTGCGACCGGATCTTCCCGTACCAGTTCCCGGCCGTGCTGCGGGTGGTCACCCGCGACGGGCGGGAGTGGACCGAGGAGGTGTTGACCAACCGGGGCGGCCCGCAACGCCCCCTGTCCCGCGCGGAGCTGGCGGTGAAGTTCCGGCACAACGTCGCCGGTCGGCTGCCCGAGGAGGTCGCCGCAGCGGTGGAACAGGAGATCGGCCGGTTGGACCGGGCCCCCGACGTCCGACGGCTGACCGGTCTGCTCGCGGCGGCGGGACCGGCAGCGGCCACCGCGGTGGCCACCCACGACACACCCCGAGGAGTGAGCTCATGAGCACCTACGACCTGCTGCTGCGCGACGTGCGGGTGGTCCGGCACGACCGGCCCGACGCCGAGCCCGTGGACGTGGCCATCACCGACGGCCGGATCAGCCGGGTCGCCCCGGCCATCCCGGCGCGGGACGCCGACACGGTGCTCGACGGGCAGGGCCGGCTGGCCTTCCCCGGCGTCGTCGACGCCCACCAGCACTGGGGGATCTACAACCCGCTCGGCGAGGACACCGCCTCGGAGAGCCGGGCGTCGGCCCAGGGCGGCGTCACCACGGCGTTGACGTACATGCGCACCGGGCAGTACTACCTCAACAGGGGCGGCCGGTACGCCGACTTCTTCCCCGAGGTGCTGGCCGCGTGTGACGGCCGGTCGTACATCGACTACGGCTTCCACCTCGCCCCGATGATGCGTGAGCACATCGGGGAGATTCCCGAGCTGGTGGAGCGCTTCGGGGTGACCTCCTTCAAGATCTTCATGTTCTACGGCGGGCACGGCCTGCACGGCCGGTCGGCCGACCAGAACTCCTTCCTGATGATCCCCGCCGACGAGCGGTACGACTACGCCCACTTCGAGTTCGTGATGCGGGGCGTGCAGGCCGCCCGGGAACGCTTCCCCGAGCTGGCGGCGCAGATCTCGCTCTCGCTGCACTGCGAGACCGCCGAGATCATGAGCGCCTACACCCGGCAGGTGGAGCAGGAGGGCCGGCTGACGGGGCTGGCGGCCTACCACGCCTCCCGGCCGCCGCACTCCGAGGGACTGGCGGTGTCGATCGCCTCGTACCTGGCCCACGAGACCGGGCTGCCGAACGTCAACCTGCTACACCTGTCCTCGGCCAAGGCGCTCGACGCCGCGCTGCGGATGGCCGAGGCGTTCCCGCACATCGACTTCCGTCGGGAGGTCACCATCGGTCACCTGCTGGCCGACATCACCACCGCGCACGGCCTCGGCGGTAAGGTGAACCCGCCGCTGCGGCCCCGCGAGGACGTGGAGGCGCTCTGGGCGCACCTGCTCGCCGGCCGGGTCGACTGGGTGGTCAGCGATCACGCCTGCTGCAAGGACGAGGTCAAGTTCGGTCAGCCGCGCGACGACGTCTTCCTGGCCAAGTCGGGCTTCGGCGGGGCGGAGTACCTGCTGCCGGGTCTGGTGACCGAGGGCCGGCGACGGGGCCTGCCGCTGTCCCGGGTGGCGGCGCTGACATCGTGGAATCCGGCCCGGCGGTTCGGCCTGGCCGGCAAGGGCGCGATCGCCGAGGGCTATGACGCCGACCTGTGTCTGGTCGATCCGGACAGCGCGTGGACGGTCCGCGCCCAGGACTCCGAGTCCACCCAGGAGTACACCCCGTTTGAGGGGTTCGACCTGACCGCCCGGGTCACCGACACCTTCGTCCGGGGTGCGCACGTCCTGGCTGACGGGAAGGTCATCGGTGAACCGCAGGGCCGTTACGTGGCCCGGACCGCGCGGTAGGGGGCGTGGTGCGGCCTGTCGCTCGCAGCTACCTGTACGTCCCGGGGGACCGGGCGGACCTCATCGGCAAAGCCCCCGGCCGGGGTGCGGACGCCCTCGTGCTCGACCTGGAGGACGCGGTCACCCCGGCCCACAAGGAAGAGGCCCGGCACACGGTGGCCGGCGCGTTCACCGACGTGCCCGACGCCGGGCAGTGGTGGGTCCGGATCAACAGCGACCAGGTCGAGGCGGACGTGGCGGTGTTGTCGGCGGCGGCGGCCGGCGTGTGGGTGCCGAAGGCGGAGCCGGAACTGCTGCGCGACGTGGATCGGGCGCTCGGGGCGGCGGAACGTCGGCTCGGGCTCGCCGAGCGGACGTTCGGCGTGGTCGCCCTGATCGAGACCGCCCGTGGCGTGCTGACCGTCGCGCAGGTCGCCGCCGCGCCCCGGGTGCTGCGGCTGGGCCTCGGCGAGGCCGACCTGGCTGGGGAGTTGGGTCTGCAACCGGGTCCGGACCGGGTCGAGCTCGCGCCGATCCGGTCGCAGGTGGTGGTGGCCTCGGCGGCGGCGGGGATCGTCGCTCCGGTCGGCCCCGTCGAGACGGCGCTGCGGGATCCGCAGCTGCTGGAACGCACCACCGGCATCCTGCTGCGGCAGGGGTTCCGGGCCCGCACCGCCATCCATCCTGGTCAGCTCGCGACGATCAACGCGGTGTTCACTCCGACGGCCGCTGAGCTGGCCGCCGCCAGAGCGGTGTTGACCGCGTGGGAACGGGCTGGTCGAGACGGGTCGGGGGTGGCCGTCGACGAGGCCGGCCGGCTGTTGGACCGGGCCGTGGTCCGTACCGCTGCCGAGGTGGTGCGCCGGGGCGAGCGGTCGGCCGGGGATCCGGCGAGTGCCGCTGGCCGGGACGATGGGAAGTGATTTGCATCACATTGTGAACCTTTCTCGCGGTGTGTGGCACGGAAGGCGCGTTCCGGGCCGAATCCCTTTCCGCACCCCACATTTCACCACCGAAGGCCTCCGGTCGGCGGCGTCGTCAGCGGCAAGGAAGGCTCCATGATCACTCATGGTGAGTGGCTATCACCGGGTGTGGTCGGTCGAGGTTGGTTGCCGTCCGACAATCAGCGCCTCGGTTTGTGCCGCTCACTACCCTGACCGATGATCCAGTGCCTGGGTACCGTCGACAGCGATAAGGGCTTCAGATGAGCAACAGTCACCCTCCGTACGGAGAACAGCCGGATCCGAACGTCACCCCGTGGAGCGGGCCGCCGGCACCGCCCGCCGGCTACCCGGCGTACGGCCAGCCTGGTCAGGCCCCGCAGTACGGTCAGGCCCCGCAGTTCGGCCAGGCCCCGCAGTTCGGTGTCCCCGTGCCGCCGCAGAAGTCGAACCGGGGCCTGGTCATCGGCCTCATCGTCGGCGCGGTGGTCCTCATCCTCGCGCTCTGCGGCGCCGGGATCGGGCTCGCCCTGGTCGGCAACGACGACGAGCCCGACCCGACCCCGACGCCGAGCGCGACCGCGGCCAACCCGGGGCCCGGCACGGACACCTCGTCCACCCCGCAGGCGACCGAGCCGCCCACGGAGCAGCCGAACAACAACAACAACGCGGTGACCGCGCGCTACTCCAGCGACCTGTCGTCGGTCTGTGACGGCAGCCCGATCCTCAACGCGGCCACCTACAGCGGTCCGTCCACCGCCAAGGCGTACGTCTTCTCGAACAACCCGGAGCGGCCGACGTTCTGGTCGTCGAAGATCGTCGGCTCCGACAAGCGGTACTACGCCAAGTCGGCGGACTTCACCACCGTGTCGGTGGTCGGCTGCATGTCGATGGTCCCGGGCAGCGAGGGCGCGCCCAAGAAGTGCGACTACAAGGCCAGCGACGGCAAGAACGTCAGCGTCTCCTACATCTCGTCGCGCTACCAGCTGACCTTCTACGCGGCGAAGACCGCGGAGAAGATCGGCGACGGCGGGACCGTCAACGCCCCGGCGACCCGGTGCCCGAGCTTCATCTCGTACAACAAGACGACGATGAAGGCGTACGCGGCGCCGGACAGCGGCACCATCGAGGCGGCGCTGGACAAGTTCCTGTCCTGACCCGGCCCCTGACGGCGGTGCCGGGGGTGGGAGGATCCCTCCCGCCCCCGGCCTTCCGTCTTTCCGCCGCCGGATCAGGTGTTGACCGGCCGGCGGGCGACCAGCAGCACGTGCGTCACCGGCCAGTCCAGCGGGGTCCCGTCCACCGTCGACAGCGCCGCGGTCGGTGCGAGCCGGTGGGTGACGATCCAGTCGTTGCGGTACGGGCCGCTGGCCGGGTCGACCTCGAACCCCACGTCGGCCAGCAGGGCCTTCCAGTCGGCCCACTCCAGCCCGCAGAACTCCTCCTGCGTCTCGGACAGCCAGTTGTCGGTGTAGTCCTTGCGGGTGAGGAAGTCCATCGCCGCGCCGAGCGGCAGCTCGACCACCGCGCCGGTGCCGTCGTCGACCGGGCGGAATCCGAACGGGAACCGGTAGTCGACGGCGAACTGGTCCAGCCGGGCCCGGGTGGACAGCCCGGCGAGGTGCGCGGCCACCCGGTCGGCCGGCAGTGACGCCAGATCCTCGCGGGGCCGGGCCGGGTTCGCCCCGTCGGTCGTCGACAGCCGCAGCCGCACCGTCCGGTCCCGGCCGTCCGGCCCGCACACGTCACTGTTGATCCACACCCCGCCGGGCACGGTGTGGTCGTAGATGGCCTGCACGAACCGGCGCAGCGACGCCATCCGGTCGCCGTACGACCAGATCTCGTGGGTCAGCGCGAAGGTCATCGTGGTGTCCACCGAGCGGGGCGCGAACACCGCCCCGCCGAGCACGTTGCGGCGGTAGAAGAAGACGTTCGGGTTGGCGAAGAAGCCCTGGGCCTTCTTGTGCACGCACTCCTCGTACAGGTGCCGGGCCACCTCGACCCCGATCAGGTCGCTCTCCCGCAGCGCCGGCTCCCGGTCGGCCAACTCCAGCACCGCGCCCGCGCCGCAGCCGACGTCGACGATCCGACCGGGCCGTACGTGCTCGCGCACCGCCGTCCACTTGCGCTGTGCCGCGTCGGCGAACGCCTCGGCGTACGTCCGGTAGTCGCGGGTGGCGGTCAGCCCGCCCTCGTCGCCGACGACCGGGTCGTTGACCACCGAACGGACCAGGTCGTCGAGCCGGTAGCGGGCGTAGACGTCGAGGGTCGCCGGGTGGGCCAGGTCCCGCCAGGACGGGTCGTCGGCGGCCAGCCGCAGCAGCACGTCCCACGGGCGGGCCGGGGTCGGGTCGACGTCGGCCTCCACCCCGGCGATCGGGAACCCCAGCCTCGCGTACATGGCGGCGACCTGCGGCGTCGAACAGGCGACCACGGTGTTCGCCGGGGTCAGCTCCAGGCCGGCGGCGGCGGCGACGTTCTTGAGCGTCACCTCGGCGAACCGGTCGGTCTCGGCGGTGTCGAAGACCGGCACCACCACCGACCGCAGGCCGGCCAGCACGCTGAACCGTTCGATCGCCGCCTCCCGCCGGTGGTAGGGGACGGGGTTGCGACGGGTGTTCTCGTGGTTGGCCGAGGTGACCGCCCACACCACGGTCACCCCGTCGTCGGCGGCCCGGTCGCCGTCCGGGGTGTCGTGGTGACCGGTGGTGGCGAGCCGGTGCAGATAGTCGGCCTGGAACCGGGTCAGCAGGTGATGTCGGCCGGGAAACAGCAGGTAGCGGGGCATGCGATGTTCCTAGCCGACGCGTCCTGCCCGGCGTCGCGCGGGGTGCCGGGACGGTCGGGGGCGGACACCGCACGGTGCCCGCCCCCGACCGGTCGGGATCAGCCCACCAGCGAGCGCAGCGGGACCTGCTCGGCGCGCAGCGTCCGCACCAGGTCACCCAGGAACGGGTGCTCGTCGATCTGGAGACCCGCCGGGTTGGGGATCACCAGGTACGCCGAGCCGTCCGCCACCGTGACGCGCGCGGTGTCGGTGTACCGCTGCACGACCGCCTCGGTGCGGGCCAGGTCGCCGGCGGCCACCTGGAGGGTGAACGGCCGCCACTGTCCGCCCAGGTTCTCGGCGACCGGGGCGGCCGCCGCGGCGGCGCGGGCCGGGTCGACCGGGACCGGCGACGCGGTCCGGGCCGCCGTGCCGCCGCCCGGGTACAGCAGCGCGTTGGCCACCAGGTGCAGGCCACTCTCGTTGTACGCCCGGAACAGCGGGTTGAACGCGAACAGCACCGCCCGACCGGCGCCGGTCGGCTCGTCCACCACCGCGACCGTGCCCTTGAGCGCGTCACCCTGCACCGTGTAGCCGTTGGCCCAGAAGGTGTCCCCGCTCGGGTAGCGCAGCACGTTGCGGCCGGTGCTGCTCGGGGTGAGGATCGGGTCGTTGTTGTTGAACTCGAAGTCCTCGGCCGGCCGCCCCAGCCCGACCGGGCTGTCCGGGTCCACGTCCACCCGCAGGTGCGAGCCGATCACCGTGTAGCCGGTCGGCTTCGGCTTCTCGGTGGTCGAGGTGAGACCGGCGGCGCGGGCCATCCGGGTGCCCTCGTTGCGCAGGCCCAGGTAGGTGTGGCCCTGGGCGATCCAGGCCCGCAGGTTGGCCTGCCCGGTTGCGGTCAGCCCGCCGGTGGCGTTGCTGCCGTCCGGCACCAGCAGCACCGTCCGGCCGGTGAAGGCGGGGGTGTTGTCGTTGATGTCGGCGGTGGTGACCGGGGTGAGGTCCAGGCCCCACCGCTTGCCCAGCACGTACCGGGCCTCGCCGTGCGAGCCGGAGGTGGTGGAGATGCCGGTGCCCTGGAACAGGCCGACGTCCGGCCGGCTGATCGGGGTGCCGACGGCCGCCGTGGTGTACGGGGTGAGCGTGACGCCCAGCTTCTTGGCGATGGTGTTCAGCTCCGGCGTCAACGCGCCGGCCGGCATCCCCACCTGGCCGTTGTCGAGGTCCCGCACCAGCTGCACGTCCCTGCCCAGCAGGGTGAAGGTGAACTCGGCCGCGGCGGCGGAGTCCAGCTCGTAGGTGTAGGAGCCCTTCAGCGGCGGCGCGGCCAGGATCTTGCCGCCACCGGTGTTCTGGATCTTGTCGATCAGCTCCGCGTTGGGCTTGACGTCGGCGCCGGTGTAGACGGCGTTCACACCCATCAGCAGCGGGTTGCTCCACGACGACACGTCGTAGAAGTACGGGAACGGCGTGTACGGGTCCTCACCCATGATCGCCTGGATCCAGTGCTTCTGCGGCTGGTTCATCGGGATCCAGTACGACCCGACCGGCACGGTCAGGTTGGTCGCCGACCGGCCACCGAAGAGCTTCGCGGTGGGCAGCTTGACGGCTTTCTTGACCTGGTAGACCTCGACGTCCATCCGGCGCAGCCGCTCGACGAGCTGGCGGGCGTCGGCGAGCTGCCGGTCGGGCAGCAGGAAGTACGACCTGATGGTCTGCGCCGGCACCGGGAACTGCACGGTGTTGGTCGGCTGGACCACCTCGTTGGGCTCCAGCGCGCCGGCCCGGCCCTGGGCGAGCGCGTCCTTCCAGACCTTGTACCAGCCGTTCAGCACCTCACCCTTGTGCGCCGCCGCCCAACCGAGGGTCGACCACTGGGTGTGGAACTGCTGCTGCACCCGGTCGGCCACCGCCGACGAACTGCCCTTCTCGAAGGTCATCCCGGCGGCACCGAAGCCGGCGGCCGGCACCGTGTCGCCGTACCCCATGAAGAACAGGTCGTAGGTGGAGTAGTTGAAGTAGCACTCGGTGGTCACCGTCGCGTCGCACGCGCCGTTGTAGCCGAAGCCGGCCTTGTTGGCCTCGCCGATCCGGTTGATCCAGTCGACCGCCTCGCCGGAGATCTCGTGGTGGATCGGGTCGGCGTTGGGCGGGAAGAAGTACTGCCGGCCGCCCATCTCGTGCGAGTCGATGAAGACCTGCGGCGGATACTTCCGCATCAGTTCGAGCTTGCCGTCGGTCTCCTGCTGGGTGCGGGCGAACCAGTCCCGGTTCATGTCGAAGCCGTACTCGTTCTGCCGGCGGCTGGCGTCGCGGCCGTCCGGGTTCTGCGTCGGCACGATGATGGTGATCAGGTTGTCGTTGCGCTGCTCGACCTCGCAGGAGAGCCCGGCGGCCAGCTCGTACAGGGTCTTGAGGGCGGCGTCGGTGCCACTCTTCTCGCCGCCGTGCACGTTGGCCGTCACCCAGACGATGGCCGGGGCCGCCTCGGCGATCTCACCGGCCTGCTGCTGGTTGACCGTCCGGGGGTCGCGCAGCGAGCGGACGTCCTCGGCGATGCCCTTGAGCACGGCCGGCCGGACGTTGCGCTCGTTGGACACGATCGCGTACGGCAGCGGCTGGCCGAGCACGCTGGTGCCCATGACGCCGGTGACGACCCGCTTCGAGGCGGTGTCGACGGCGTCGAGGTAGCCCCGCACCTCCTCGTTGGTGACCACCCGTTCCTGGCCGGTGCCGAGCGGGAAGCCGAGGAAGCTCTCCGGGCTGGGCACCGAGGCCAGGCGGTCGGCGGGATCGGTGCTACACGTCGTCGGGGGTGCGGCGGAGGCGGACGGGCCGACCACCAGGGGGGTGATTCCGGCCAGGAGGACGATGGCGGTGGCGCTGGCCAACCGCTGGCGGGAAAGCGAGGCGGAGCGGATTATCGGCGTTCGCATGAGGCGTTTCGTTTCCCTTCCCGGGAAATGAATCAAGGGTGCCCGGAGCGTATGACCTGCGCTTTCGGGTGGTCAAGATTCACAACCCGGGGCCGGTACGCGATTCGCCAATTGCCCCACACCCGCTCGAACACGGGCGTTTGGTGGCGAGTCCCGGCGTCCACCGTGGACCGAGGCCCGCCGGGGAGTCTCCCGCCGCACCCCGGATCATATTCAACGTCGTCGACCCGGTGGGGGCGGTCCCGGCCCGCCGACGGCGGGCCGGGACCGGGCGGTCAGCGCACCCGGACGAACACCGGGTTGGAGTAGAACCACAGGTCGCTCCACGGGCTCTCCAGCCCGTCGGCCAGCGGCTCGGCCTCGTCGGTGCTGGTGCCACGCACCCGCAGGTAGCTGTCGACCCCGACGTCGCGCAGGGTGTGCCTGATGACGTACTGCGCGCCCTGCTGCCGCCAGTCGCGCGGACCGAACCGGGCCACCACGGCGGTGGTCGGGTTGGTGTCGGCGTCCCGGTCGACGCTCGGACCGGTCACCCGGCCGACGATCAGGTCGACCCGACGGACCTGCGGCCGGTCGCCGTTGGCGTTCGTGCCGGCCGGCGGCCGGAACCTGATCTCGACGTCCACGTCGGTACGGTCGCGGCGGCTGACCGTGAGGGTCTCTCCCGATCCGGCCGAGCGCCCCTGGCTGCCGGCGGTGACGTCGAGCCGGGTGATCAGGTCACCGGTGGTGACGAAGATCCGCCCGTGCCGCAGCCCGTCCATGATGTCGTGGTATTCCTGTCGGGCCAGCACGTAGGTCTTGCTGTACTCACCCGGCCAGAAGTCGGTGCCGCCCCGGGTCCAGTGCACGTGTGAGTCGGAGGTCGCGGTGATCCACCAGCGTCGCCCCTCGCCGAGCAGCGCGTCCCACAGCCCGCCGACCCGGGCGGTCGCCTGGTCGTAGCCGCCGTAGGTGGGGTGGTTGCCGTAGCCGCCCCGGGCGCTGCCGTTGAGCGGCCCCGCCTGGTGGCCCGGGGCGCCCTCGAAGCCGACGTACACGTCCGGGGCCGCGTCGTTGCCGTTACGGAACTCGTGCGGGAGGTCCTGCCCGTACACCCCGAGCCCGGTCGCCGAGCGGGAGGTGTGGTGGGCGATCACCAGCGGCTTGTGCGGCATGGTCCGCGCCACCTTGAGGAACTCCACCATCTTGGCCTCGGTGTCGCGGCCCGGGTCGGCCGGGAACGGGTCCCGCTTGGCGAACCGGCTCTCCAGCTCGAAGAGCTGCTTCGCCTCGTCGGCGTGCCGGGGGATCATCAGGGTGTGGTGGTCCATCGCCGGGGCGTCGAACTCCATCCCCCAGAACTGCAGCACCTCGGGCACCAGCCGGCGGGACCGCAGCAGATCGGGGTACGCCTGCTCCAGGTTCACCTTGGAGTGCGTCGGTCCCCCGTGGTCGGTGCACATCGCCCAGGTCAGCCCGAAGTTCTTCGCCATGATCGCATTGGTGACGATCGGGTAGACCGCGTCGGCGCCCTTGCGGAACGTCGGCGGGTTCGTCGAGGTGTCGAAGTCCCCGCTGTACTCGGAGTGGATGTGGTGGTCGCCGGCCCGCCAGCTCCGGTTGTCGGCCCGATCTGATCCGGCCGTCGCCTGATCCTGCCGGTCCGGATCGGCGTGGGCCGCCTCGACGCCCACGAACGGGCCGGCGGCGGCGAGCGTCGCGCCGACGCCCGCGTACTTCACCAGTTGGCGGCGGGACAGCTGACCGCCTGTGGCGTCCTCGGAATCCCTGTGCTGCACTGCGGAGCCCTCCACGTGATCCGGATGTCGACCGTGTCGGTGACGAAGCCTCCGCAAGGAGGGTGAACAGCCGCTGCACGGTGCACGGGGTGGGAGTGAACGACGGCCGGCCAGCGCTGCCGCGCGCCCGGCCCGGCCGGTGGCCGGGCCACCACCTGTCGTGGCCCCGGCTGCCGTCCCGGGTCGCCTCCCACGCGTGGGATATCTATGCGGTTGTATTACGGTTCATTGGTGAGAAAGAGGTCTCATTGACCGCTTGCTATGCCGCAACTAGTATTCGGTTCGCAGAAGGCCAACGGGGAGTGGTCGGCGGCATCCGCATCGAATGCTATTCCGGTGTCGTCCGGCCTGTTCGTCAAGCTTCTGGCGAATCCATTTCGGAGCCATTCCCCGCCACTTATTCCACGACCCGGTCCCGAGAAACACCGGGCGGGTCGTCATGTCGCGTGCGCGGGGGTCACCGGGAGGTGGCCTCGACTCCCGGCACGCACGGACAGGACCGACCACGCCGAGAGGAACCCACTCCATGCGCGCTGACCCGATCCGCCGCCGCCCTCCGGGCACGGCACTGCCCCTGCTCGCCGCGGTGGCCGCGATCGTCCTGCTCCTCGCGGGGACCCCGAGCCATCTGGCCGGGGTCCACCTCGCCGCCGCGGTGGACATCACCGACACCCCCGGCACGATCACCGACCAGTGGTCGACCACCGGCGACGAGGGCATCGAGAAGGTCATCGACAACACGCCCTACCGCAAGTACTTCACCTACAGCGGTGCCGGCTGGATCCAGTTCGAGGCGACCACGGCGGCCGTGGTGACCAGCTACGCCGTCACCTCCGCCAACGACTGGCCCGACCGCAACCCGCGCAACTGGGTCTTCGAGGCCTCCACCACCGGTAGCAGCTGGGCGCCGCTGGACACCCAGAGCAACCAGACGTTCATCACCGGCTTCCACCGCAACACCTACTCGTTCAGCAACACCACCGCCTACCGCTACTACCGGCTGCGGGTGACCGCCACCAACGGGTCGGTCAACATGCAGATCGGCGAATGGCAGATCTACGGGACCACCACCGCCACCACCCCGGCACCGGCCGCACCCACCGGCCTGATCGCCACCGCGGCCACCGACCAGATCCGGCTCACCTGGACCGACAACACCCGCTGGGAGACGGCCTACCGGCTGGAACGCTCCACCAACGGCACCACCTGGAGCACCGCCTACGTGCTGCCGGCCAGTACCACGAAGTTCCACAACCTGAAACTGCCGGCGGGCACCCACTACTACTACCGGCTGCGGGCCGAGGGGGTGGCCGGCAACTCCGGCTACGCCACCGCCGACACCACCACCCTCAGCGCCACCCCGGCCACCACCTGGACCGAGACCTGGCACGCCCCCAACGAGACGCTCACCCGCTACTACTACGACGCCAACGTGGCCATCTACCGCGATCCGGGACTGGCCTCGACCGACCTGACCTGGGTGAAGGACTACGCCAAACAGATCTGGGAGTACGTCCAGGCCAACTACGGCAACCTCAGCGGCCAGCGGCTGTACGAGGTGCTGCACGACGACGCGGGATCGGGCGGGTTCGCGCTGAGCCAGTTCGACCCCAACACGGCATTCCGCGACGTCAACGACATGAGCGGCGGCGGCTGGGGAAACACCGACCTCAACGAGGACGTCATCTCCCACGAGATGAACCACACCGTCGAGTTCACCGCGTTCGGCGTGAACGGCTCACCCGCGTACGGCATCTGGGGCGACAGCAAGTGGGCCGAGATCTTCCAGTACGACTGCTACGTCGGCACCGGCCGGACCACCGACGCCACCCGCTGGAAGAACGCGAAGCTGCTCACCTCGGACAACTTCCCCGTCGCCAACACGTACTGGTTCCGGGACTGGTTCTACCCGATCTACCAGAACTACGGCGGCAAAGTCGTGCTCAACAAGTTCTTCCAGCTGCTGTCCCAGCACTTCCACCAGTTCGACGGCGTCTACGCCCGGGATCTGAACTGGGGGGAGTTCGTGCACTTCTGGAGCGGCGCGGCCGGCGTGAGCCTCAAGCCGCTGGCCACCACCGCATTCGGCGGCTGGCCCGCCGACTGGCAGGCGCAGTTCGTCCAGGCGCAGGCCGACTACCCGGGTGTGACGTACACGCCGTGACCCGGCCCTGACCACCCACCCCGGCGATCCGGCGACGACCCCCACCCGGTGACCCGGCCGTGGGGTGCCGCCACCACACCTGCGGTGGCGGCACCCCACGGGTGACCGGCGGGCGCCCGGGCCAGCAGCCACCTCGGCACACCCGCCGGCCCTCAGCCGAGCAGCACCGACACCGCCTCCACCGTGTCCGGATGGGCGAGCAGCAGCGTCGCCGCCGCCGACCCCGCCGGGGTGTCGACCGGCTCCGACCAGCCGCCGTCGCAGCCCAGCAGCCCGGCGACCGCGTCCACCGCCACCGGATGCGCCGTGAGCAGGGCGTGCACCTGACCCGTCGGTGCGCCCGGCCGGGTCACCGGGGCGGGCCCGGCCGGCGGTCCCATCCAGGGCGGCACCCAGGCGTCCAACTCGGGCAGCGTCCCCGGGAAGGTGCGTGCCGCCTCCCGCACCAGCAGCGGCACCAGCTCCGGGCCGTGCTCGCGCAGGGTGGTGATCAGCGTGGGCAGCCAGGGCAGCAGCACCGGGTCGGGCAACCGGGCGAACGCGGTGGACATCGTCTCCACCACGAACGGCGCGAGCCCCGGCACCGGTTCCAGCGCGTGCACGAAACCGGAGAGGTACCTCGGGAACGCCGGCACCACCAGCGGGTTACCCAGCAGGTCGGCGCAGCGCTGCCGCAACTCGGCCAGCGGCAGCAGGCCGAGCTGGTGCCGGGCCGCCCAGAGCAGGGCGACCTTGGCCGGGCTCTCCGGATGCGACTGGGCCACCGCGAGTTCGAGCTGGGACCGGTCGCAGCCCAGCGACAGCGCCAGGCTCTCCATGCTGAACAGGAAGCCGAGCATCGCCCCGACCTGCCGGACCCCGGTCTCCTCCTCGACGAACGCGGTCGGCAGCAGGGTGCAGTAGTGCGCGTACCCGGTCGTCACGAACGCCTCGCACCAGGCCGGCAGGGTCGGCGCGGTGGCCCGGTGGTGGGCCAGCAACCGGCGGATGCGCCGCAGCACCTCCGGGGCGTCGTCCACCGTGCGCTCGGTGGACAGCAGTTCCACGGCCCGCGCGCCCAACTCGTCGACCAGTCGGGGGCTGTCCAGCAACCGGATGGCGTCCTCCACCGCGGCGAGGGCGCCGGCGGCCGTCGCGTCGGGGCCCCGGACCGACCGCCGCAGCCGCTGCTCCAGCACCTGCTCGACGGTCACCCCCTCGTAGCCCAGCTCGATCAGCGCCCGCTGGTGCCGGCCCAACGCCAGATCCCAGCTCTCCTGGATCGACCGGTGCCCCAACCGGCGCTCACCCATGATCGGGCGGACCGCGTCGGCGGGCAGCAGGTGCCGCAGCATCCACAGCAGATCCGAGCAGCCGGCCAGCGCCGGGGTGGCGTGCAGGTCGAGCAGGGCCCGTTGGATGGTGCGTTTCTCCAGGTCCAGGCCGAGGGGCTGGAGCCGGTCGAGCACGTCGCGGGCCAGCGGCGGCAGGGCGTCGTAGCCGACCTGCCCGATCCGGTCCCCGCCGAGCAGGATCTCGCAGAGCCGCCGCACGTCCCGCCGCCCCGGCACGACGTCCTTCTCGATGCAGGTCACCGCCGCGTCGGCGAAGTCGTACGGGGTGGGCCGGGCCCGGTTGCGCAACCCGGCCAGCAGGATCGAGGTCTCGAACACCGCGATCGCGTCGGCCGTGCTGGCCAGGTACCCGTTGCGGCGGGCCAACCGGACGATGTCCACGCACCACCCGCGCAGCTCCGCCTCGTCCAGCCCGTCCAGCGCCGGAGGCGCGGCGAGGAAGCCGGTGAGCCGGTCGGCGACCGGGCCGGCCGGCGCGGCGACCGGCGGGGCGGCCTTGCGCCTGCCCCGGCCGCCCTTGCCGCCCCGTTGGCCGTCGAGCCGGTACGGCGTCAGACCCGACCGGCCGACCGCCCGCGTCCAGTTGGCGGCGGCGATCGACACCGACCCCGGTGCCAGTCCGAACTGCGCCTCGATGGCCGAGTGGCTCGACGGGATCAGCCCGTACCGCCAGCGGGTGCCGGTGCGGGGGGTGATCGCGAAATCCGGGGCGGGGGAGTCCAGGCCGAACTGTTCGACCCGGCTGGCGGCGTGGAACGCGCCGCACACGTAGAGACAGTCCGCCGGGTCGGCCCCGGACGCGGCGAGGTGCTCCCGCATCCGGGTCCACATGTAGCGCTCCCGGTCCTCGTCGCGCTCGGTACGGTCCGACCCGGCCGGCCGCAGCCGGCGGAACAGGCTGCCGATCAGCACCATCACCTGCCGGTAGGTGTCGTGGTCGGCGTCGGCGAGGGGCCGTTCGACGTACTGGTCCCACCACTCCGACCAGTGCCGCACCTTGCCGTGGTGCAGCAGGTACGCCTCCAGCTCGGCGAACCGGGGCCGCAGGTCGCCGATCTCCACGCCGACCGCGTCGCCGTGCAGGGCCGTCTGCTCACCGGCCTCGCCGCCCGCCACCTCCGGCACGGTGTCGGCCGGCGCATCGGTGCCCGCCCCGGCGTCGCCGCGCGGTGACCATTGGAAGACGTGGTCGGTGGAGCGGTCCACCAGCACCAGCTCCACCCCGGGTGTCTCCAGCGCGTACGCGATCGCCTGGTACTCGGCGGACGCCTCGGTGACCGGGGCGACGACGCTCAGCGGCCCCCACTCGGCGGGGAAACCGTCCAGCTCGGAGGCGAACGCCTGCACCGCCACCGGCAGCCGGCAGTTGCGCAGCTCACCCAGGAGCGGCTGGAGATCCTCGCACAGCTCCAGGTAGATCACCTTGGGCTGCTTGTGCCGCAGCCGGCGGACCATCGCCAGCGCCGAGGCCGGCGAGTGGTGACAGACCGGGAAGATCTCCAACCGCTCGCCCAGCGCCCGGTCGACGTCGTCGACGATGCCGGCGAGGATGCCGGCCAGCGCGTCGGCGGACCCGGCGAACGTGGCCGCCGCGTCGGTGAGCTGCTCGCGCAGCGCCCCGAACGGCCCGGTGGTCACCCCGCCGGCTGTGGCCCCGGCGACGCCGGGCGGCGCGGCGGTGCCGGTGTCGGCGGTGGTCACGACAGCGAAGCGATCGCCTGGCGACCGCCGTCGAGGAAGCCGGCCCAGCCCTCGCCGTTCTTCTTGGCCCGGGGCTCCACCACGCCGTGCAGGTACTTGTTGAGGATCGCCAGGTCCTCCGGGCTGCGTCGGGCCAGCGACCCCACCAGCGAGGAGGCCAGCGTCTCCACCCGCAGGGCCCGGTCGCCGAAGAACTGGCTGTGCAGGATGGCGTCCTCCAGCACCCCGATCTGCTCGGCGGTGGACAGTGCCGACTCCAGCTTCTCGTCGTCGCTGGTCGCCGACGCGGCGGCGGCCCGCAGGTCGGCGAAGCTCTGCAACAGGATGTCCAGCAGGGTGGGCGGCACGTCCAGTTCGATGCGGTGCCGGCGCAGCAGTTCCTCGGTGCGGAACCGGACGATCTCCGCCTCGCTGCGCTTGTTGGTGACCACCGGGATGCGGACGAAGTTGAACCGGCGTTTCAACGCCGAGGACAGGTCGTTGACGCCCCGGTCGCGGCTGTTCGCGGTGGCGATGATCGAGAAACCGGGCTGGGCGAAGACGATGTTGTCGTCGTTCAGCTCGGGGATGGAGACGTACTTCTCCGACAGGATGGAGATCAGCGCGTCCTGCACGTCGCTGGTGGAACGGGTCAGCTCCTCGAAGCGGCCCACCACGCCCTGCTCCATCGCCGTCATGATCGGCGACGGAATCATCGACTCGCGGGACTGGCCCTTGGCGATGACCATCGAGACGTTCCACGAGTACTTGATGTGGTCCTCGGTGGTGCCGGCGGTGCCCTGCACCACCAGCGTCGAGTTGCGGCAGATCGCGGCGGACAGCAGCTCGGCCAGCCAGCTCTTGCCGGTGCCGGGGTCGCCGATGAGCAGCAGACCCCGGTCCGACGCCAGGGTCACGATGCTGCGTTCGACGAAACTGCGGTCACCGAACCACTTCTGCGGGATCTCCCGATCCAGCCCGTCGGCCCGTTCCGAGCCGAGGACGAACAGCCGCACCATGCGCGGGCTCAACCGCCACGAGAACGGCTTGGGGCCGGTGTCGACCGACTCCAGGTAGTCGAGTTCGTCGGCGTACTTGACCTCGGCGGGGGCACGCAACATCTCGGACATGAGGGGTGATTCTCCTAGGTGAGGAAGCTCTTGAGCTCGAAGACGAGTTTGCGGATGTGACCGGAGAGCACCGGGGTGCCCAGGTCCTTGAGGCGCTGCCGGAACCAGGGGTTGACGCTCTGCTGGCCGGAGCTGCTGACCGAGCCGACCGGGATGAACCGCACCCCGGAGCGGTGCACCGCCTCGATGCCGTCGAACAACGGCTGGGATCGGTCGAACTCGTAGAAGTCCGAGATCCACACCATGACCGTGTTGCGCGGCTCGACGATCTTGGGGCGGGCCATCGCCATCGCCACCGGCCCGTCGTTGCCGCCACCGAGCTTGGTGCGCAGCAGCACCTCGAACGGGTCGTGCACCCACGGGGTCAGGTCCAACGCCCGGGTGTCGTACGCGATCAGGTGCACGTCCACCTTGGGCAGCCCGGCGAAGATCGAGGCGAGGATGGTGCAGTTGACCATCGAGTCGACCATCGACCCGGACTGGTCCACCACCACGATCAGCCGGGACGGGGTGGTCTTGCGGGCGGTCTGCCGGTAGTAGAGCCGGTCGACGTAGAGGCGCTCGTCCTCCGGGCTCCAGTTGGTGAGGTTCTGCCAGATGGTGCGGTCGAGGTCGAGGTTGCGGTAGACCCGCTTCGGCGGCACCGACCGGTCGATCGTGCCGACGGTGGTCTGCTCGACCTGGGTCCGCAGCACCTCGGCGACCTCGTCGACGTACCGCCGGATCAGTGACTTCGCGTTCGCCAGCGCCACCCCGGACAGGTTGGACTTGTCCCGCAGCAGCTGCTCGATCAGCGACATGCTGGGGGTGAGCTGGGCGGCCAGCTTCGGATCGGCGAGCACCTCCCGCAGGTGCATCCGGCGGACCAGGTCGCCCTCCAGGCTGGTGAGGGTGGCGCCCAACCCGCCGGCCTGCCGACGCAGCTCGCCCGGAGGGCAGCCGAGCGCCTGCTCGAACCAGCCGGCGTCGGCCTGCCACCGGGCCAACTGGCCGGCGCTGACCGGCCCGGACCCGGTGCCGAAGACGTTGAGCAGCAGCTTCGACACCAGCGCGGCCCGGCGTACCTCGGCCTCACCGGGCCGGTGGCCCCCGCCGTCGGCAGGGTCACCCCCGCCCGGCGCGCCTGCGCCGTCGGTGGTCGCCTCCGTCGCCGGGACCTGCGGGACCACGGCGTCGGTGGCGGTGTCGTCGCCCGGCCGATCGTCGATGGAGCCGGCCGGTTCGGCGGGTCGGTCGCCGGCCGGGTCGGGGGCGAGCAGGCCCCGCAGTTCGTCGGCGAGCGCGGGGAAGCGCTGCACCACCGTGTCCACCGACACGGTCGGGTCCAGCAGGGCGGCGGGCAGGCCGAGGTCGTCGACCACGGCCACGCTCGCCGACTCCAGCGTGGGCTGCTCGTCGGGGTCGAAGAGCCGCCCCAGCAGCCGCCAGTAGAGCACCTGCCGGCGGTTGGCGGCGGCGAGGTCGCCCGGTGTCACGGCGTCGCCCGGTGTCACGGCATCGGTCGGCGGGATCGGCTCGCTCATCGGCGCAGCAACCGTCCCGCGCGTTCGCGCAGCACGGCCACGGCGTCGCCCGCCCTGGCCTCGGCCTTCGCCACCTTCGGGTCGGTCACCCCGTCGGCCCAGTCACCGTTGTGCGCCTCCACCGGTCGGCGCTTGACGGTGGCCTGCACCGCCAGTGGCTGCACCAGCCACCGGCCGCCGTCGAAACGGGCCAGGCCCAGGCAGGACGACGAGGCGGCGACCAGCGCCGGGGTGAGCGGCCCACCGGCGGGCAGCCGGTCCAGGGCGACCGCGAGGCGCTGCCCGCCGAGGTCGACGGTCGACCCGGCGTCGTGCACGGTGTAACCCTCCAGCAGCACCGGCTCGGCGATCGCCGCCGGGTGCCGGTCCAGCGGCGGGGTGGCCGCCGCCGTCGCCGTGCCGAGCAGCACCCGGGCGGTGGCGAACGGGTCGGCGGGCTCGCCGGCCTGCGCCTGCTCGTCGACCCAGTGCAGGTCGCCGCCGTACGCGGGCAGGTCGGTCACGGTCAGCGCCCGCCGCTGCGCGATCGCGGTGAGCAGCACGGGGTACGCCGACAGCAGCCGCCACACCGCCGGCCCACCGATCGTGGCGACCTTGGCCGCGCCCACCGTGACCCGGACCAGCCGGGGCGTGCCGGCGTCGGCCGGTTCGAGGATCGCGTGCAGCTGCACCTGGACGGCGGTCTCGTGCTCGTGGATGTCGACCCCGAGCGGCAGCAGGCGACCGCTGACCAGGGTGGTGCCGGTTGTCGGGTCGGGGACCGGCCCGTCCTGGGCCAGCAGCACGCCACGGGACCACAGGTCCGCCCAGCGGCGTACCGGCGGCTGCGCCATGGTGGCCACCGGCAACCCGGCCCGCAGCTCGGCGGCGAGCCCGTCGAGCAGCACCGCCAGCCGGCGCGACTGCGGCTCGGCCAGCGCCGCCTCGACCGGCGTGCCGACGGCGGAGAGCAGTTCGTGGTCGATGCCCCGCCATCCGGCCAGCGCCGTCTCGTGCAGCCAGGACCGGGCGGCGGCGCGGGCGGGGGAGCCGTCGGCGGGCCCACCGGCGGGTGCCGTCCACGCCGTGCGTTCCCGCCCGAGGGCGGTGTCGAACCGGGCGGTCAGGGCGTCGTGGGTTGCACCCAGCAGCGCCGTGCGGGCCCCGGCCAGGGCGGCCAGGTGCTCCTGACCGACGGAACCGGCGGTCACCTTGCCCACCGCCTCGGCCACCCGCTCACGAAGCGGCGTGCCCGCGACCGCGCCGGCCAGTGCGGTCAGCGCGAGGGTGTCCGCCTCACCGACCCGGGCGAAGCCCCGCAGCAGGGCCTCGTCGAATCCGGCGACCACGTCGTCGGCGTCGGCCAGCCCGGTGGGGCCGTCGCCGTGCAGCTGCGCCAGCTGCGTGCCGAGCATCAGCGACCTGCCCCGGTCGACGGGAACCAGTGCAGCTCGGGCAGTGCCGTGGCGCTGGCCGGGAGTTCGAGGTAGGCCAGGTGGCGCAGGAACCGGCTGAACACCACGGCGGCGGAGGTCGGCTCGTGCCGGGCGTCCAGCCGGGACAGCAGCTCGACCCCGGTCTGCGTGCCGTCGCCGGCGTCCACCCGCAGGTAGCGGGCGACCCGGTCGACGCCGTACTGGAGGACGGCCTCGTCGGCGAGGGCCTCCAGGTGCTTGCAGGGCGCGCCGCGCAGCCCGCCGCAGGGCCGGTTGTTGTTGGTGCTGCAGTGGTAGGCGTGGTCACCGGCGGTCACCGACGAGACGTAGACCCGCTCGATGTCGGAACCGCTGGACACCACTCCCTGTAACCGCCCGTCGGCCAGCTCGACGAAGGGCACCTTGGCCAGCTTGCGGGGCCGGGCCGGCGGCACCACCGCCACCACGCTCCGCCGCCGCCACGCGGCCTCGTCAGCGTCCGTCACCGCTCGTCCTCCCACCCGCCGGAAACCCGGCGTCGACCATGGTTGATGGCGTGCGCCGGCCGGGCCGGCGTCGCCGTGACCACAAGATCATGGCCCACGGGTACGACACTTCCACGGCCTCCCGCCGTACCGTCCCGCGGTCCGGTCCGACCGGCGGCACCGACCGGCCGCTCCGTCACTCTCCGGGGTCCGGACGCCACCCCTGGCGGCCGGCCTCGCGCACGCGCTCCCCAACGGTGTGCGCAGCCAGCACGGAAAGTGATATCGGATCCCGTCACTTTCCGTGGTTCGCGTCGGGTCGCGGACCGTGGGCGCACCCCAGGGGTCTGCGCTACCGCGTCGGCTGGCCGCTGCCGTCGGCGGTCGCTCCGCGACGCTCCCCGGCGGCCCGGGTGTCGGCGGCGACCGGTTGCCGCAGGATGGTGCGCCTGCGGTCGGGCGCGACCCTACGGAAGTCGCTCAGGTAGATCTCGTGATGGGTGCCGGTCAGTCGCAGTCCGTGGGTGGGGACGAACTCGTGATGCAGGCGGGCCAGCACGGCGGCCTCGTCGTCGAAGGAACCGACGTGCAGGGTCTGCACGCACCGTCCCTCGGCCAGCCGCTCCAGCCGGACGTCGTCGAGCCGACCGGGTGGCCGCTTCGCCCCGGCCAGCGCGACGGCGGCGGTGACCATGCCCGGCGCGATCCAGTCGGGGACCATGAGCATCAGCGTCCAACGCCACCGTGACGTGTCCCGCGCGCTGGTGAAGGACGTCATGTCCTCGGCCCACCACAGGCCCTCCAGCGGCGGGACCACGTAGTCCCGCCCGAGCTCCCGCCTGCTGGCGAACTTCACCCGGTAGGCCACCGGATAGAGCGCCTCGACCGCCCCGGTGAAGGCCGGTGCGCTGTTGGGGTCGCCCCGGCCGTCGATCATCAGGTACTGCATGTCGGGCACGTCGACCAGCCGGAACCGGCCCTTGTGCGCCCGGTAGGCGTCCAGGGTCCGCCGGAAGTCGACCTTCCCGTCGGCGGGGTCCGTCACCGGCATCGGTCTACGCCGCCCGTGAGTTGGCCCGTCGTCCCGTCGCCGGAGCGGACCGGACACCTGGTCATCTCCCGGCCCTCCTTCCGACGGTCCTTCGGCCACCACGTGCCCGGGCGGGTCCGACCGACACTATGTCAGGAGGATTCCCGGGCAGTCGACGGCCGGCGAGTCTGGGATGCTGTCCCGCATGCCCGCCTTTCCGCCGACCTTCGCCGAAGCCGTCGTCGCCCAGCCGCTGCCTGCGCAGTTCGAGACGTTCCTCGACGAGCATCGCGCCGCGCTCGACGGCTGCCTGGAGGGGCTGACCGAGGAACAGGCCCGCCGCTCGCTGGTGGCCTCCCGGACCACGCTGCTGGGCCTGGTGAAACACGCGACCTTCGTGGAACGGGTCTGGTTCGACGAGGCCGTCACCGGCCGGTCGCGCGCCGAGCTGGGCATCCCCGTCGCGTCGGAGGAGTCGTTCGTGCTCGACGACGGCGACACGATCGCCAGCGTGCGGCACACGTACCGGGCGGCCTGCGCGGCGTCCCGCCGGGCGACCGCGACGCTGGGCCTGGACGATGTCCTGTCCGGGCACCGGATGGGACCGGTCCCGCTGCGGTGGGTGTATCTGCACGTGCTCCGCGAACTCGCCCAGCACTGCGGGCACGCCGACATCCTCCGCGAGCAGATCGTCGACGGCTGACGGTCCCGGCCCGGGACGGGTGTGCGCAGGGTCAGCGGTTCCGGTTGCGGGGGTGCCGTTTGGCGGTCCGTTCGTTGCCGTGCCGGTAGTTGCCGGTGAGGCGGGCCATCAGCTCCTGCGGGTCGTCGCTGTCCACGTCGGTCAGGAACCGTGCTGCGGCGACGCCCCGCAGCACGGTGGCGAGGCGGCCGTGGTGCAGCAGTTCCACGTCCCCGTTCTTGCGTAGGCGGTAGGTGAACCCCTCGGGTGTGCCGGACATCGCCACATCGTCCCGGCCGGCCGGTCGGGACGCGACCCGATTACGCCGCGCCGTTTTGGACGTCCGTCGGTGGCGGGCGTACGCGAGCCGCGTTGCCGCCCTCGACCACGGTCGAACGGTGACTACCGGTGACTTCACGGGTACCCGCGCGCCGGGTGGAGTGCCGCACTGGCACACGGTGCGGCGGGGTCAGGTGAGCTTTTGTCGCCTTCGGGACAGTTCGTGGCCTTGGTGGACATCGAAACCGGTGCTTGTATTGACCGCAGGTCGAGATTCCGGCGAATCGCCCAGCGATCGTCGGCTGTCCCGCACCTCCGAGGTCGTGCGCCGAGTCGCGGAGTGAGTGCCATGGCGTGGAGTTGGAACAGGAAGAACCTGGCGGTTGCGATCTGCGGGGTGCTGGCGACCGTCCTCTTCGGTGTGGTGGCGTGCCTCCAGTCCGAGCAGGGCGAAGGGCACGGCGACAGCCAGTCCCAGACCGGTGGCACCGGCAACAAACAGGCGCAGAACGGTGGCCAGGCCGCCGATGTCATCAACAATGCCAACATCTTCCAGAACGGCGCCAGGGAACTCACCCGCGAAGAGGCACTGGAGCGGGCCGAGAGTTACGCGGACGTTCCGCCCCCGGCAGGTGATCTGGCACCGTACCTCGTCGTCGCTCCCGGCCACCTGTTCGTCCGCACGTCGCCGGGGCCGGAGGGCAGGCGGGCCGGTGCGGCATGGGACAAGACCCTGGTCTACGCCGGCTGTTCGACCACCTCGAGCTTCGATCCGGTCCTGGACGACGAGGTCGCGGGCGTCTGGATCAAGATCCGTTGGCCACGACTCGATCCCGGGGACGACATGCGCTCGTCCCAGTCGTCCGACCCGTTGCAGGGATGGGTCTACGCGGGACGACTGGTGCCGGCCGGCCACAACGGCCGGATCCGTACGTGTTGACCTGCCTGCCTGCCTGCCTGCCTGCCCGTCCGGCACAGCCGCTCGACGGGCGGCGGGCCGGGCGGCTCAGGCCGGGACGGGGTGGTCCGCCTCGAACCGCTCCCGGGTGAGGAACGCCAACTGCGCGCGCTTGTCGGGCATGTCGATCTCGTCGGCGAAGGTGAACCCCTCGCGTTCCAGCCGGCGCAGCGCGAACCGGTTGCGCACGTCGGGCTCGACCACGATCCGCAGCCGGGTAGGGTCGCGGAACAGGAACCGGGCCAGCGCCGGGCCGACCGCGTCGGTGAGCCCGCGCGGGGGCCGTCGGCCCGGGGCGAGCAGCAGGTGCATGCCGATGTCGCCGGGGCGTACCCGGTAGCGTTCCCCGACCGGGTCGGCCTCCGGCCGGTAGGTCTGGAACAGACCCACCGGCGTGCCGTCCAACCCGACCACGTATGCGTGGTGGGTGCTCAGGCCGTCGATGAACGTGTAGACCTCGCGTACCTCCTCGACGGTGTACGACCCCATGCCCCAGAACGTCGCGCGGGGCTCGGTCACCCAGCCGTGCAGCAGCGTGGCGTGGGCGGCCGGGTCGACCACGGTGAGGGTCAGCTCACCGAAGCCGGGGATCTGCTCCTGGTAGGTCACGGGGTCCTCGTCTCGGGGTGCGGTCAGGGTGTGCCAGTCGGTGCCGACGGGGATCAGCCCACCGGTGGCCCACAGCGGCAACTGGTCGGCGAAGTGCGGGTCGTCGGGGCGGCCGGAGACGCCGAAGGGGACGATCCAGCGGCTCGCCGCCCGGTCGGTGAGGTCCCACACGTAGCGGGCGACCGGCCCGCGCCAGCACGCGTCGGAGACCCCGGGGACGCTGGAGGTGGCCAGCACGCAGTCGGTGTCACCGCCGAGCACGGTGGCCGCCCGCATCGCGGCGACCCGTTCGGTGACCGCGTCGGACACCCCGAGGTGCAGCGGGTGCAGCAGGTGCCGCCGTCCCCAGGTCCCGGCCGGGTGACCGGCGGCGACGTCCTCCAGGGCGGCGGCGGCGAGTGGTTCGACCGCGCCGCCGAGGCGGGGCAGCCCGGCGACCACCCCCTCCACGGCGTGCCCGATGCGGGCCAGCGGGTCGGTCCATGGCGCGAAGAGGGGGTCGAAGCCGCCGGGGGAGTGCAGCGGCCCCAGCGCGGGGTGCGCGGCCAGCCGGTGGACCAGCGCGGCCCGCCAGGCGGCGAACGCCCCGGCGTCGACGCTGTCGGCGGCCATCCGACCGTCCCATCCGGTCAGCCGGTCACGTAGTTGTCGGGCCGGCGCGCTCAGCGGTGCCGGGTCGAGCCGGGCGAGCAGGTCCCGCAGGACCGTCGACCCACGCCGGGTGTCCATGTGGACGTCAGGGGCGGCGACGCCGTCGGCGAGCAGGGCACGGATGCGGCGGGCCCGGTGCGGCGGGGCGAAGTCGACACCGAGCGCGGCGGTGTCGTCGCGCCTGTCGTTGGCGCAGACCACCGGCTCGCCGACCTCGACGGGCTTGGGCGTGGCGTAGTCGCCGCGCCACCGGTAGCGGGGGTCCCAGCCGGGCACCGGTTCCCGCCGGCACCTGTCGTCGCGCTCGGGCACCAGTCCGGCGACGAGCTGGTGCACCGTGCCGTGCCGGTCGGCGACGAGCACGCTGTTGACCGGTTCGACCCAGCCGCGCAGCGCGTCGGCGACGTCGTCGGCGGTGCGGGCCCGCAGCAGCGGCAGCAGCGCCTCGAAGCCGAGGTTCCCGGTCACCCGGGTCGGGGTGCGCAGGCTGAGCGCCTCGCCGGTGTGCCGGTCGTGGTCGATCACCGGCCCGCGCGGGGTCTCGATCACCTCGACGGTCTCGGTCGCGCCGCCGCGTACCTCGATCCGCTCGATGTGCCGGTGGGCCGGCACCCAGCCGTCGGCGTCGCGGACCAGCACCCGGTCGCCGTCGCGGCGCAGCTGTTCGCGGTAGAGGTCCTGGTAGTCGGCCATCGCGTTGGTGACCGCCCAGGCGACGTCACCGGCGTGCCCGAAGTGCGGCAGCCCCGGCACGCCGGGGAAGGCCAGCCCGACCACGTCGAACTCGGGGCAGGCGAGCCGGATCTGCTGGTAGATGCCGGGCAGTTCGAGCAGCCGGTGCGGGTCACCGGCGATGACCGGCGCGCGGCCGGTCACCGGGTCGGCGGGCAACGCCCAGGCGTTGCTGCCGGAGCCGCCGGGCCCCTCGACGGCGAACAGGTCGCGGGCGTGCGGGCCGAGGGTGGCGGCGACGTGGGCGTGCCACAGCTTCTGCGGGAAGGTGCCGAACAGGATGTGCTGGACCAGGAACACGCCCAGCGGCGACCAGGGTCGCCACCGGCCGGGCGTGCTGCCGGTGGCGGCGAACTCCGGGGCCGCCGCCGCGCCGGCCGGCAACGCGTCGTTGACCCCGTCGGCGTACGCGGCGACCCAGCGCCGGGTGGCCGGGGTGAGCTGCTCGAAACAGCGTCGGGCGGTGTCGTCGAGACGGGCCCGCCGGGCGAACCGGTCCCAGCCGAGCTCGCCGGGGCCGACGTGGGCGGCGAGCCGGCCCTCGGCCCGCCACCGTTCGACCTCCAGCTGCCAGCCCCGGTCGGTGGCGGTCACCCGGCCCTGCCATCGGGCCAGCTCGTCGACGGTGTCGGCCCACAGGTGCGGTACGCCCCACCGGTCGCGGTGCACGCCGGTGGCCGGACGACCGTCCGGTTCGGTGCCGGTCCCACTCTCCACAGGACTCCCCAGGTAAGTTACCCTCGCCTAACTTAGGCGGACCTTACCTGGAGGGCGTGTGAAACGGAACTGGGAGGCCCTGGTGCTCAAGGCCATGGGCGGCCGGGACTTCCGGCTGACCGTGCGCGGCACCGAGCCGGTCGGCGAGCACTACCAGCGGCTGCTGATGGACGACGGCGGCCTGCTGGCGGCGGCCAAGGTGCACCCCACCATGTGGATCCGGCTCTGGTTCGACGACGCCGGCCGCCCGCACCAGCGGGCGTACACCCTGGTCGACCCGGACCCGGCAGCCGGCCGGTTCAGCCTCGAGTTCGCCCTGCACGACGGCTGTGCGGCCCGCTGGGCGGCCGGCGCGCAGGTCGGTGACACCATCGTTGCCACCCTCCAGGGCAGCGCCTTCGCTTTGCCCGACCCGGCCCCCGCGCACCTCTACCTGGTCGGTGACGCCGCCTCGCTGCCGGCGGTGAACAGCCTGCTCGACGCCGCCGTCGGCATCCCCGCCACGGTCTGGCTGGAGTACGCCCACCCCGGTGAGCAGGCACTCACCCCGCGCGCCGGGGACCAGCACCGGGTCACCTGGGTGCCGCGTGGGCAGGACGGGCAGCAGCTCGTCGACACCGTCCGGGCGGAACTGCCGGCCACCCCGGACGCCCACTACTGGCTGGCCTGCGAGGCGGGCAGCACCCGGGCGCTCACCCGGCACGTGCGGCGCACCCTCGGCGTGGGCAAGCAGCAGCTCACCGCGCTGGGTTACTGGAGCGCGCGGTGACCGGACGCCTCGGCACGCTCACCACGCTCTACGTCACGCAGTACCTCGGCATCGGGTTCATCACCGTCGGGTTGACCGCCATCCTGCGTGACGGCGGCACCTCGCTGGACACCCTGGCCCTGCTCCAGTTCGTCGGCCTGGTCTGGCCGCTGAAGTTCCTCTGGGCCCCGCTGATCGACAGGTACGGCTCACGCCGGCTCGGGCACTACCGGTCCTGGCTGCTGCCGTTGCAGGCCGGTCTGGTGCTGACCCTGCTGGCGCTGCTGCCGTTCGCCGACCCGACCCGGCAGCTCGGCCCGGTGGTGGCGATCTGCGCCGCCTATGTCTTCCTCTCCGCCACCCAGGACATCGCCGTCGACGCGGTCGCCGTCCGGGTGCTGTCGGAGGGGACCCGGGGCGCCGGCAACGGCATCCAGGTCGCCGCGAGCTACCTGGGCAACCTGCTCGGCGGCGGCGCGTGCGTGCTGGTCTACGACCGGTTCGGCTGGCTGCCGGCGATCGGTCTGCTGGCCGCGTTGACCGCCGTCGGCCTGCTGGTGGTGTGGCGGCTGCGGGAACCGGACCGGGTGGCCCGGGTGGCCGGCGCCGGACAGGCGTACCGGGCGCTGCTGTCGGTGTTCGGGCAGCCCGGCTGCCGCTGGTGGACCTTCGGCGTGGTGCCGCTGGTCTACACCGGAGCCGGGGCGGCCTATGCCCTGGTCACCCCGGCGCTGGTCGACGCGGGCTGGTCGCTTTCCCGCATCGGCGTGGTCACCGGTGTGGTGATCAGCGCCCCGGCGATCGTCGCCGGGCTGCTCGCCGGGGTCGGGGTGGACCGGTTCGGCCGGGCACGGCTGCTCGTCGTCGGGGGAGCGGCCCTCGCGGTCTCCACCGTCATGCTGCTGCCGTTGCTGAACGGGCGGGCGCCGCTGGGGCCGACGGTGGCCGCGCTGTGCTGCTTCATGGCCGCCTACACGGTGGCCAACGTCGTGCTCTACGTGGTCAACATGGACTATTCCCGGCCGGGCACCGGGGGCACCGACTTCACCGTGCTGTCGTCGTTCGGGCTGATCTGTTCGTTCCTGGCGGCCTCGGTCGGGTTGGCCGCCGCCGGTCGGGTCGGGTATCCCGCCGTGGCGCTCGCCTCGGTGGTGCTGGTCGCCGTCGGCGTCCTGGTCGGGTTGGGCCACCAGCGCCGGTTCCGGGCCGGCACGATCCGGCCGGCCGAGCCGGCGGTTCCGGACGTCACCCCGGTCGGCTGAACCGGTGATCGGGGGGCGGGGTGTCAGCATTGACAAGCATTTAGGTTAGGATAACCTAACTAGGCGAGATCAACTGGGCCGCCGGGACGACCTGACCCGCCCCCGTCCCGCCCGCGCCCCCGTCACCGACCGTCGAGGACTGCTCATGAGCCTGCCCGGATCCACAATCGAGGCCCCCGTGACCGGGACGCGTCCCACCGCACCCCGCGCCCACCTGTTCACCGCCGGCACCGTCGAGGACTACCGCCGGGCCGTCACCGAGGGCATCGACCGGGTCGCGGCCCGGGTGGCCGGCGTCGACCGGCCGGGCACCGGCATCACCCCCGACGAGCTGGCCCCCCGCGTCGCCGGCATCGACCTGGACCGACCGCTCGGCGACACCACCGCCGCCCTCGACGAACTGCACGACGTCTACCTGCGCGACGCGGTCTACTTCCACCACCCCCGCTACCTGGCCCACCTCAACTGCCCGGTCGTCATCCCCGCCCTGGTCGGCGAGGCGGTGCTCAGCGCGGTCAACTCCTCCCTGGACACCTGGGACCAGAGCGCCGGCGGCACCCTGATCGAACGCCGGCTGGTCGACTGGACCGCCGGGCGGATCGGCTTCGGCCCGGCCGCCGACGGCATCTTCACCAGCGGCGGCACCCAGTCCAACCTCCAGGCGCTGCTGCTGGCCCGGGAGGAGGCGTACGCCCGGATCGTCGGCGGCGGCCCTGATCGGCCCAGCCGGCCCGAGGTGCTGTCCCGGCTGCGGATCATCACCTCCACCGCCGGGCACTTCAGCGTCCAGAAGGCCGCCAAGCTGCTCGGCCTCGCCGCCGACGCGGTGCTCACCATCGCCACCGACGCCGGCCGGCGGATGCGTACCGACGAACTGGCCGAGACCCTCGACCGGTGCCGCCGCGACGGCCAGACCGTGCTCGCCGTGGTCGCCACCGCCGGCACCACCGACTTCGGCACCATCGACCCGCTGGACCGGATCGCCGAGATCTGCACCGCCGCCGGGGTCTGGCTGCACGTCGACGCCGCGTACGGCTGCGGTCTGCTGGTCTCGCCCACCCGGCGGCACCTGCTGACCGGCATCGAACGGGCCGACTCGGTCACCGTCGACTACCACAAGTCGTTCTTCCAGCCGGTCAGCTCCAGCGCCCTGGTCGTCCGCGACCGGCGGGTACTGCGCCACGCCACCTGGCACGCCGACTACCTCAACCCGGCCCGGATGGTCGAGCGGCGCATCCCCAACCAGGTCGACAAGAGCCTGCAGACCACCCGCCGGTTCGACGCCCTCAAGCTCTGGCTCACCCTGCGCATCATGGGCCCCGACGCCATCGGCAGCCTCTTCGACGAGGTGGTCGACCTTGCCGCCGCCGCCTGGCGGCTGCTCGCCGACGACCCCCGCTTCGAGGTGGTCACCCGCTCACAGTTGAGCACGGTGGTGTTCCGCTACCTGCCCCCCGGTGCCGGCCGCGACGTCGTCGACGACGCCAACCTGTACGCCCGGGAGGCGCTGGCCGCCTCCGGCGCGGCGCTGGTCGCCGGCACCAAGGTCGACGGCGCCCACCACCTCAAACTCACCCTGCTCAACCCCGAGACCACCCTGGACGACATCGCCCACGTGTGCGACCTGATCGCCGAACACGCCGGCTGGTACGCCCGCACCCGCGCCACCGCCTAGCTGCCCAGCCCCGTCGGCTGACCACCCCGCCCTGGAGAAAACCCCTGTGTCGACCCACGACTTCATCGCCGTCGGGCTGGGCCCGTACAACCTCGGGCTGGCCTGCCTGACCGCGCCGCTCGACGACCTCGACGGCCTGTTCCTCGAAGCCCGCGACGAGTTCGACTGGCACCCCGGCATGCTGCTGGACGCCACCCGGTTGCAGACGCCGTTCATCGCCGACCTGGTCACCCTGGCCGACCCGACCTCGCCGTACTCCTTCCTGAACCACCTCAAGGAGGTCGGCCGGCTCTACCCGTTCTACATCCGGGAGAGCTTCTTCCCGCTGCGCCACGAGTACAACGAGTACTGCCGCTGGGCGGCGGCGAAGCTGTCCTCGGTGCGCTTCGGCCACCGGGTCACCTCCGTCGAGTACGACCCCGCCGACGAGCGGTACGTGGTGCACGCCGTGGTGAACGGCGAACCGGTCACCCACCGGGCCCGGCACCTGGTGCTGGGCACCGGCACCCCGCCGTACGTCCCGGACGCCTGCCGGGACCTCGGCGGCGACGTCATCCACAACTCCCGCTACCGGGAGCACCGGGCGGCGCTGCGGGCCAAGCGCAGCATCACCGTCGTCGGCAGCGGCCAGAGCGCCGCCGAGATCTACCACGACCTGCTCACCGACCTCGGCACCTGCGGCTACCAGCTCAACTGGGTCACCCGGTCGCCGCGCTTCTTCCCCCTCGAATACACCAAGCTCACCCTGGAGATGACCTCGCCGGACTACGTGGACTACTTCCACGCCCTGCCCGAGGTGACCCGTTACCGGCTGGAGGGCACCCAGAAGAGCCTGTTCAAGGGGATCAACGCCGACCTGATCAACGACATCTTCGACCTGCTCTACGCCCACCGGGTGCACGGGCCGGTGCCGACCCGGCTGCTGACCAACACCGAACTCACCAGCGTCCGCTACGACGGGGCCACCGGCCGCTACACCCTCGGGCTGCGCCAGATCGAACAGGAACGGGACCTCACCCTCGACACCGAGGGGCTGGTGCTGGCCACCGGCTACCACTACCGGGTGCCGCAGTTCCTCGACCCGATCCGCGACCGGCTGCGCTTCGACGCCCACGGCCGCTTCGACGTGGCCCGCAACTACAGCATCGACCACACCGGCCGGGAGGTGTTCCTGCAGAACGCCGGCACCCACACCCACAGCATCACCTCACCCGACCTGGGCATGGGCCCGTACCGCAACTCCTGGATCATCCGGGAGCTGACCGGACGCGAGCACTACCCGATCGAGCAGCGGATCGCCTTCCAGGAGTTCGGCGTCCCGGCGGGCGGCACCCGGTGACCACCGTCGTGCACCGCCGGCACGACCCGGCCCTCGGCGAGTTCACCCTGCGCACCCTCGACCCGGAGGGCGACGCCGGGCTGCTGCACCGTTGGGTCACCCACCCGAAGTCGGCGTTCTGGCTGATGCAGGACGCCGACGTCGACCGGGTCGCCCGGGAGTACCGGGCGATCGCCGACCACCCGCACCACGACGCGTACCTCGGCTGCTGGCGAGGGGAACCGACGTTCCTGGCCGAACGCTACGACCCGGCCCGGGTCGAACTGGTCGGCCTCTACCCGCCGGTTGACGGCGACGTGGGCATGCACTTCCTCTGCGCCCCCACCGACCGGCCGGTGCACGGCTTCACCCGGGCCGTCATCACCACCGTGCTGGACTGGCTGTTCGCCGACCCGGCCACCCGACGGGTGGTCGTCGAACCCGACGTGCGCAACACCGCCGTGCACGCCCTCAACGCCGCCGTCGGCTTCACCGTCGTCGGACCGATCCGCAAACCGGAGAAGGACGCCCTGCTCAGCGTCTGCACCCGCGACCAGTTCCTGGCCGCCACCCGAGGAGACGTGCCCGCGTGAACCCCGCCGCATCCGTGGCCCACCTGATCCCCGCCACCTGGGCCCAGGCCAACCGGCTGCTCGTCGCCAAGGCGCTTGCCGAATTCGCCCACGAACGCCTGATCGAGCCCGCCGCCACCGGGGACGACCGGTGGGCCGTCCGTACCGACGACGGTACGGTCGAGTACCGCTTCACCGCCCGCCGGTTCACCCTCGACCACTGGCAGATCGACCCGGAGGGCATCACCCGGCGGCGCGGCGACGAGGACCTGCCGCTCGACGCCGTCGACCTCTGCCTCGAACTACGCGGCGCGCTCGGCCTCAGCGACCAGGTGCTCCCCGTCTACCTGGAGGAGATCACCTCCACTCTGGCCGGCACGGCGTTCAAGCTGACCCGGCCGGCGGTGGACGCCGGCGAGCTGGCCCGCGCCGACTTCCAGGCCATCGAGACCGGGATGACCGAGGGCCATCCGTGCTTCGTGGCCAACAACGGCCGGATCGGCTTCGGTATCGGCGAATACCACGTGTACGCCCCGGAGGCCGGCCGGCCGGTGCGGCTGGTCTGGGTCGCCGCGCACCGCGACCACGCCACCTTCAGCAGCGCCGCCGACCTCGACTACGCCACCCTGCTGCACACCGAACTCGGCCCGGACACCCTGGCCCGGTTCACCGCCACCCTGACCGACGCCGGCGTCGACCCCGACGACTACCTGCTCATCCCGGTGCACCCGTGGCAGTGGTGGAACCGCCTCGCCGTCACCTTCGCCGGTGAGGTCGCCCGCCGACGGCTGGTCTGCCTCGGCGAGGCCCCCGACGAGTACCTGCCGCAGCAGTCCATCCGGACCTTCTTCAACGTCACCGAGCCGCGCCGGCACTACGTCAAGACCGCGCTGTCCGTGCTGAACATGGGCTTCATGCGCGGCCTGTCGGCGGCCTACATGGAGGCCACCCCGGCGATCAACGACTGGCTTCTCGACCTGGTCACCGGCGACCCGGTGCTCGCCGGAACCGGGCTGACCATCCTGCGCGAGCGGGCCGCCGTCGGCTACCGCCACCCGCAGTACGAGGCGGCCACCGACCGCTACTCGCCGTACCGCAAGATGCTGGCGGCACTGTGGCGGGAGAGCCCGGTGCCCGGCCTGGCCCCCGGCCGGCGACTGTCCACCATGGCCGCCCTGCTGCACACCGACCGCGAGGGACGGTCGCTGGCCGCCGCCCTGATCACCGAGTCCGGCCTGCCCGCACGGCAGTGGCTGCGCCGCTACCTCGACGCCTACCTGGTGCCGCTGCTGCACAGCTTCTACGCGCACCGGCTGGCCTTCATGCCGCACGGCGAGAACGTCATCCTGGTGCTGCACGACGGCGTGGTGGAGCGGGTCATCTTCAAGGACATCGCCGAGGAGATCGTGGTGATGGACCCCGACGCCGACCTGCCACCGCTGGTGCGCCGGGTCCGCGCCGCCATCCCCGACGACGAGCAGCTGCTGACCATCTTCACCGACGTCTTCGACTGCTTCTTCCGCCACCTCAACGCCGTGCTGGCCGGGGCCGGGGTGCTCGACGAGGACGACTTCTGGCGTACCGTCGCCGACTGCGCGAGCGACTACGCCGCCCGGGTGCCGCACCTGGCCGACCGGCTGCGCCGGCACGACCTGTTCGCCCCGGAGTTCACCCTGTCCTGCCTCAACCGGCTGCAACTGCGCAACAACCAGCAGATGGTCGACCTCGCCGACCCGTCGGCGGCGCTCCAGTTCGCCGGCACCCTGACCAATCCGCTCGCCCGATACGCCCCGCCCCGATGACCACCGCGCTGCCCGCCGCGCCCCCCGGCCCGGCGACGCCGCTGCGGTCGCGCTGGCTGATCCTGGCGGTGCTCTGCCTCGCCCAGCTGACCGTGGTGCTGGACAACACCGTGCTCACCGTGGCGGTGCCGGTGCTCACCACCGAACTGGACGCCAGCACCACCGACATCCAGTGGATGATCAACGCGTACGCGCTGGTGCAGTGCGGGCTGCTGCTCACCGCGGGCAGCGCCGCCGACCGCTACGGCCGCCGCCGGATGCTCGTCGCCGGCCTGGTGCTGTTCGGCGTCGGCTCGCTGGCCGCCGGGCTGGCCCGCTCCGGTGACCAGCTGATCGCCGCCCGCGCCGGCATGGGGGTCGGCGGGGCGCTGCTGGTCACCGCCACCCTCGCCGTCGCCATGCAGGTCTTCGACGGGGCCGAACGCTCCCGGGCGATCGGCATCTGGGCGGCCACCAGCGCTCTCGGCTACGCCGCCGGCCCGCCGATCGGCGGGATCATCCTCGCCCACCTGCCCTGGGGGGCGATCTTCCTGGTCAACGTGCCCATCGTGCTGGTCTGCCTGGTGGCCGGCCTGGCGTTGGTGCCGGAATCCCGCGACCCGGTCGGCGGCCGGCCCGACATCGGCGGGGTGCTGCTGTCCACCGCCGGCCTCACCGGCGTGGTCTGGGCCATCATCGACGGCCCCGAGCGCGGCTGGACCGCACCGCCGGTGCTCGGCGCGGCCGGTGTCGGCGTGCTGCTGCTGGCCGCGTTCGTCTGGTGGGAACGGCGGATCGCCGCTCCCATGCTGGACATGCACTTCTTCACCGACCGGCGGTTCGTCGGCGCGGTCACCGGCGTCGTCCTGATCACCTTCGGGTCCACCGGCGCGCTGTTCCTGCTCACCCAGGACCTCCAGTTCGTCCGCGGCTACCCGGCCTGGGAGGCGGGGCTACGGATGGTGCCGTTCGCACTGTCCATCGTGCTGCTCAACCTCGGCGGGGTCGCCACCCGCCTGATCCGCCGGCTCGGGGTGCCCGGGGCCATCGCGCTGGGCATGGTGCTGCTCTCCGCCGGCCTCACCCTGGTCACCCACGTCCGCACCGACGGCTACGCCGTGCTGCTGACCGGGTTGCTGGTGATGGGCTTCGGTTGCGCCCTGGCCAACCCGGCCATCGTGGAGGCGGTGATGAGTTCCATCCCCCCGGCCAAGGCCGGCGTCGGCGCCGGGATCGACGGCACCATGGCCGAGGTGGGCGGCAGCCTCGGCATCGCCGTACTCGGCGCGGTGCTCAACGCCCGGTTCGCCGCGCTCGCGCCGGTCGCGGTGGCCGGCGCCGGGTCGTACCCGGCCGCGCTGGCCGCCGCAGGCGATACCGAACGCGGTCGGGTCACCGACGCCTTCTCATCGGCGCTGGTCACCGGGCAGACCGCCGGGGCGGTGGCGGTCCTGGCCGGTGGGCTGCTCGCCGCCGGGCTGCTGCGCCGCGCCGAACGCACCCGCTGACCGGCCGGGCCACTCAGCGTTCGGGGCCCGGTGCCGGCCAGGCCGCCGGAATGCGCTCCAGCAGCCCACCGGCGAACACGTCGCGCAACCCGAGCGGCTTGAGGTGGACGTACCCGATGTGGCAGTCGCAGAGCGCGGCGTCGCACGCCCGGGGTTTCAGTGCGGCCCGCCACGACCCGTCGTAGAGGTTGCCGATCGGCGTGGGCCGGAAGTGGCAGCGGCGCACGGTGCCGTCGCCCGCTACGGAGATCGCTGTCTCCCCGGCGTGGCAGGGCCGGTCGAGCGACGGGTGCGGACGGACGCTCCAGCCGAACAGCGGGTCCAGCGCCGTCCAGGTCGCCTCCTGCCCGGCGGTGTAGTGGTGCCCGTCGGCGGCATTGACCCACAGGTACACCTCGCCGGGCAGGGCGGCGCGCAGTGCCCGCGCCTCGGCCAGGTGCTCGGGCAGGCCGACCACCCCCACCGAGTAGCGCACGCCCAGCTCGGACAGCCGGGCGCAGCGGGCGAGGAACCGCCCCCGGGTGACCTGCCCCGGGTGGTACGTCGTCCACAGCGCCGCCGTCGCCAGGTCGGCGTCGGCCAGCCAGTCCACCCGGGCGGCCAGGTTGGTCTGGATGACCACCCGGTCGACGTGCGGCAGGTGCGACAGCGTCACCATGGCGTCGCGGTACCAGCTGCGGGTCAGCCCCTCGCCCCACGGGGTGAACAGCACCGACAGCCGCCGGTCGGTGGTGGCCGCCACCCAGCCGGTGAACCGGTCCAGCGCCGCCCGGTCGGCGCGCAGCAGCTCCGGCGGGTCGATCCGCTTGGCGAACGGGCAGTACGGACAGTCGTAGTTGCAGCTCGCCAACGGCCCCCGGTAGAGCACCGCCAGCTCCACCCCGACGTCGGCACCCCCGGCACCCGAACAGCCCGGCTGCGCCGCCCGGGGCGTGACGGGGTGCAGCGGCAGCGCCGTGCGGGACGTGCCGGCGTGTGGCGGCAGCAGCGGCCGGCCGGTCACCGGGGCACGTACCCGGTCATCGCCTGCCGGACCCGGGCGGAGGTCAGCCACGGGCCGATCGCGTCGGAGCGGGCCAGCCCGGCCGGGGTGAGCCGCAGCCCGTCGGCGTCCGCCCAGCCCCGGTCGGCCAGGCGTCCCAGCTCGGGGAAGTCCTCGCCCGGCGGCCGGCCGAACCGGGCGGCGTAGGCCGTCGCGTCGACCCCCTCGGCGCGCAGCAGCGACTTGAGCAGCCACCGGCGGCGCTGCTCGGCGCCGTCGAGGGCGAACCCGAACTCGGCGTACCGGAAGTCGTCCGCCGGCCGGCCCAGGTAGTCGTCCAGCACCGCCCGGACCTGCGACACCGCGACCGCGTAATCGAACGAGTAGTGCAGCGCGGTGGTGTAGGAGCGCGCCCCGCAGCCGAGCCCGACCATGCCGTCGTCCTGGCAGCAGTAGTCCGGCCCGTCCGGGGCGGGCACGTCGACACGGCGGAACTGCCGCATCGACTCCTGCCGGTAGCCGGCCGCGCCGAGGATCTCCACCGCCTGCTCGTAGAGGGCCAGCCGGTGGGCGTCCCAGTCGGCCCGGCCGTGTGCCCGCCGACCCAGCCCGGTCAACGGCCGCACGTAGAGCGGGTACAGGTACAGCTCCTCCGGCCGCCAGGCCAGCGCCGCGTCCAGGCTCTCCTGCCAGGTCGCCGCCGTCTGCCCGTCGATGCCGTAGATCAGGTCGATGTTGAGCACCGGGACCGCCGCGGCCCGGATCGCACCGAGCGCCGTCTCGACCTCCGCGCGGCGCTGCGGCCGGCCGGCGGCCCGTGCCTCGACGTCGAGGAAGCTCTGCACGCCGATGCTCACCCGCTGCACCCCGTGCGCCGCCAGCACCGTGAGCCGGTCCGGCGTCGCGGTGGCCGGCGACGTCTCCACCGACAGCGGTACGCCCGGCAGCCGCGCCCCGGAGGTGCCGGTGACGATGTCGAACAGCTCGGTCAGCTCGTCGGCGGTCAGGTAGGTGGGGGTGCCCCCGCCGAAGGCCACCCGGGCGTACCCGGCGTCGTCGCCGAGCGCGTCGGCGACCCGCCCGGCCTGTCGGCGCAGTTGCCGCAGGTAGGCCGTCACCTGCTCCTGCGGGGCGTTGGCCCGGGTGAACAGGTTGCAGAAGCCGCAGCGCATCTCGCAGAACGGCAGGTGCACGTAGAGGAAGAGCGCGTCGCGGGCCTCAGCCCGCCACACGTCGGCGAGCAGCGGCCGGGGCCGCAGCGCCCGGTAGGAGGTCTTGTGCGGGTACGCGTAGAGGTACTGCTGGTACGGCGAGCCGTCGAGGCCCGTGTCGGTGCTGGTCACCATTCCCCCGGTCGCAGAGTGAAGTGGGCGTACGGGACGGTCCAGACCACGTCGTGGCCAATCCGGTGGCCGGTGTGCCCGTCCTCGCCGTACGCCGTGCCGTGGTCGGAGCAGATGATCGTGAACACCGGCCGTCCCCGCCCGGTGAGCAGGGCGAACAGCCGGTCGACCCGGGAGTCGACGTACTCCAGGGCGGCGGCGTGGCTGTCCCGGCTGTCGTGCGCCGCGCCGGGCAGGTGGTGCCGGTTGGGTTGGTGCAGGGCGGCGACGTTGAGGAAGGTGAACACCGGCCGGTCGGCGGGCTGGCCGGGCAGCACCTCGGCCAGCCGGTCGAGCTGAGCGTCCAGGCAGGTGGGGGAGGTGACCCCGAACTCCGGTTCCCAGTGCGCCTCGGCGAACAGGTCCGGCAGCACCGACCCGAGCGGGCTGCGCCGGTTGAAGAAGCCCACCCCGCCCAGGCAGAGCGTGTGGTAGCCGGCCCCGGCCAGCGCGGTCGGCAGGTCGGGGGCGTCGAAGACCCAGGTGTCGTCCCCGGCGGTCTCGCTGCCCGGGAACGCCGCCGCATAGAGCCGCTCGTGCCGGCCCGGTCCGACCGGGTTGGGCAGGAAACCGGCGAAGAAGGCGTGGTGCGCGGCGTAGGTGAAGCTGGCGGGGGAGTGCCGCCGCTCCCACCGCCCGCCCGGCAGCACCCGGGCCAGCCGGGGTGTCCGACCGGCCCCGGCCAACTCGTCGGCCACGTCGAAGCGCAGCGTGTCGAGGGTGACCAGGCAGATGTCGTGACTGCCGATCAGCGTGCGCATCCGACCTCCTCCCGCCACCTGTCCCACCGGCCGCTGGTCAGCGCGTGCACCTGCTCGGCGTAGGTGTCCCGGCCGTCGGCCAGCACCCCGGGCAGCAGGTCGCCGAACGCGTTGACCTCGGCCACCGCGTGCCGCTGCCAGCCCACCAGGAACATCAGGTCGACCCCGACGTGCAGCGACCGGGGAAAGCAGGCCGCCGCCTGTTCGCAGGTCCGCATCGCCGCCGCCCAGGCCGTCGGGCCGGCCGCCGCCCGCAGCGCGTCCAGGTCGCCACGGGCGTTGCCCAGGTGCAGGTTGGTCAGCGGTCCCCGGGCGGCCCGGACCACGGCGTGGGTGGCCCGGCCGGCGACCACCACCACCCGCAGGTCGACCACCCGGTCGGCCAACCCGGCCTTGGGCAGCCACCGCTCCACGTGCAGGCCCTCCGGGGCGAGCCGGTCGACCAGGGCCGCGACGGTCGCCTCGTCGTCGTAGCGGCGCAGCCGCAGCGAGTTGAACAGCCCGTCCGGGGTGACCTCGATCGGGGTGACGGCCTGCACCCGGCGCGGCCCGACCGCGAGGGCGATCACGCCGGCCGCCGACGAGCCGTGCGCCGGCTTGACGAACACCCGGTGCCAGCCGGCCGCCGTCATCGCCGCCCGCAACTGCGGATAGCCGCCGACCGGCGGGAGCGCCGCCGGCACCGGCACCCCGGCGGCCGACAGCAACGCGTGGCAGCGGCGCTTGTCGCACAGCGCCGCCACGTCGTCGGGGTGGTTGAGCAGCGTCGCGCCCCCGGCGGCCACCCGGCCCATCCCGGCCACCAGCCCGGCGTACGTGTCGGCCAGGCCGATCAGCTCCCCGTGCCGGGCGGGGGTGGCCGCGCCGCGCAGCAGCCGGTCCACCTCGGCGTCCTCGCCGGGGGAGTCGACCCGGACCAGGGCGTCGGCGTCCGGCGGGGTCGCCCCGGTGAGCACCCGCGCCCAGGGCAGCACCGCCGGGTCGGGCAACCCCGCCTCGCGTACGGCCCGCCGGAACAGCGCGACCCGCCGGTTGTCGGGGTTGCCCACCACGGTCAGTCGCATGTCACTCCGACACCGCCGTGTAGCGGTAGGTCTCCCCGTCGTCCTCGTCCGGTTCCTGTGGATCGGAGACGTCGACCTCGACGCCGGGCAACGCGGCGACCACCCGGTCGGCGGCCTCCTCCGACAGGTAGTGGTGGTGCAGGTCGAGGGCGGCCAGGTGGGTCAGCGGCTGCCCGGCGAGCAGCGTGGCCAGCCCGTCGTCGGACAGGGTGCCCAGCGACAGGTCGAGCCGCTCCAACCGGGGCACCACGGCGGCGGTGGCGAGCGCGGCGGCCAACTCGTCGGTGATCACGGAGTTGCGCAGCCCGAGCCGGCGCAGCGCCGGGAAGAGCTTGCCGGCCAGCAACGGCTCCAGGTCGGCCACGGTGGTGTCGCCGCCGTAGTCGTCGGTACCCAGCCACAGGTCCAGGTGGTGCAGCGCGGGCAGCTCCGAGGCGAGCACCGCGGCGACGAACTCCCGGGACAGCCCGCCGCTCTGCACGGACAGCGTCCGCAGCCGCCCGTGCCGCACCGGGGAGAAGCTGAAGTCCTCGCCGCCGCGTACCCGCAGCACCTCAAGCTGCGGGTAGGCCGTCAGCAACGGGCTGACGTCGCCGACCCGCATCCAGGAGACCTCGCACTCCTCGACGACCATGTCGCCGAGGAACAGGGCCCGCAGCCGGGGCAGCCGAGGAGCAGCCGCGCAGAGCTGGGCGATCGGGGCGTGGTGGAACGCCGCGTATCCCCAGGCCCCGACGACGAGCGCCTCGACCCGGTCACCGACCTGCTCGACGAACCTGTCGAACCGGTCCCGGAACTGCTCCGACAGGATGTCCTGCCGGGTGTCGCCGTCGAAGTGCCAGTCGGCGATCCGCCAGCAGACCGGACCGTCCACGGCGGGCGGTGGACCGTCGGCGGGGAACTCGACCACCGGCAGCCCGGCGAACGTCTGCGCGTGG
The DNA here is from genome assembly GCF_016900955.1 of Micromonospora humidisoli. Classification (NCBI taxonomy): domain Bacteria; kingdom Bacillati; phylum Actinomycetota; class Actinomycetes; order Micromonosporales; family Micromonosporaceae; genus Micromonospora; species Micromonospora humidisoli. The sequence continues at coordinate 275,131 of NZ_JAFEUO010000005.1, read as the reverse complement.
GAACCGAACGTCATCGTCGCTCACTCCCCGACCGCGGTGAACCGGTAGACCGTGCCGTGGTACTCGTCGGGGGTCTGCGGGTCGTCCAGGTCGACCTGGACGCCGGGCAGCGCGTCGGTCAGCCGCTGTGCCACCTCGGGGGAGAGGAAGTGGTGGTGCAGGTCGAGGCGACGCAGGTGGGTCAGCGACTGCCCGGCCAGCAGCGCCTCGGCACCCGGGTCGGTGAGCACCCCCATCGACAGGTCGAGCACCTCCAGCCGGGCCACCACCGGGGCGGTGGCCACCGCCTTCGCGACGTGGTCGGCGAACTCGGCGTTGCAGACCGCCAGGTGCCGCAGCGCGGGCAGCCGGTCGCCGGACAGGATGACGGCCAGGTCGTCGACGCCGGTGTCGCCGCCGTAGTCCTGCCGGCCGAGCCACAGGTCGAGCCGACGCAGGGCGGGCAGGTCGCAGTCACCCACCGCCCGGGTCACCGCACCGGGCAGGCCGCCGGTCTGGAAGCCCAGCTCCCGCAGGCCGGTGTGGCGCACCGGTTGCAGGGTCAGCTCGTTGGCCCCGCGTACCCACAGGGTCTCCAGCTCCGGGTAGGCGGCCAGCAGCGGGGTGAGGTCGCCGTGGGTCAGCCAGGAGATCTCGCACTGCTCGCTGACCAGGTCGGCCAGGAACACCGCGCGCAGGGCGGTCCAGTCCTTCGCGGCGTCGGCCAGCAGGTCGACCGGGAGGGCCCGCTCGTACGCCGAACCCCACTCGCCGATGACCAGGGCGCGGACCGCCTCACCGGGCACCTCGGCCCGCAGCGCCGTGACCAGGCCGGCGAACTCCTCCGGCTCGGCCTCGAAGTCCTCGACCTCCAGCCGCCAGGCGACGGCCGACGGGTCGTCGGGCAGGGTCATCCCCGGTGTGAAGGCAACCACCGGCATTCCGGCGAACGACGACATGTGCGAACGGATCACGCCTACCTCCGGCTCGACTGGTGTGACAGCGGCGCGACCGTAACAGGCCCGACCGACAGGATGATCAGCCGCAGGTTGGCCGGTCCGACCCGCGCCTACCGGGGGTGCCCGGCCGGTGACGCTTTACAGCGGAAGTCGGGTGTGCGAGGCTCAGGAAAGCGCTCCCACGGCTGTCCGTGTCGGATACCCCTGGGAGTTCGCTCGTGAGAAATCGCACCCGGCGGGCGGCGTCGATTGTCGCCACCGCCGTCACCACCACCCTCGTCGCCGGTGTCGTCACCGCCGTCTCGGCGCAGGCCGCCGCCGGCTGTCAGGTCACCTACCAGGTCGGCGCCCAGTGGGACGGCGGCTTCACCGCCGCCATCTCGATCAGGAACCTGGGCGACCCCGTCAGCGGCTGGCGGCTCGGCTGGACCTTCCCGGCCGGGCAGACCATCACCAGCGCGTGGGGCTTCACCGCCAGCCCGGCAAGCGGCACCGTGGTCGCCACCAACCTCGACTACAACGCCGCCATCGCCACCGGCGGCGTCGTGGACGTCGGGTTCAACGGCACCTGGACCGGCAGCAACCCCGACCCGGCCGGCTTCACGCTCAACGGCACGGCCTGCACCGGAACGACCACCCCCACCACCGCCGCGCCGACGACCCCGCCACCGCCGACCACCCCGCCACCCACCACCCCGCCACCGACGACGCCGCCACCCACCACGCCTCCGCCGCCGACGACGCCGCCACCGACCAGCGGGACGCCGACTGTCGCCTCGGACGGCACCGGCAGGTACCGCACGGTCCAGGCCGCCATCGACGCGGTGCCGGCGAACAGTTCCAGCCGCACCACCATCACCATCAAGCCCGGCACCTACCGCGAGGTCGTCCGGGTGGCGTCGAACAAGACCAACGTCACCCTGCGGGGGCTCGGCTCGTCGCCGTCGAACGTCGTGCTCGTCTACAACAACTCGGCCGGCACCCGTAAGCCGGACGGCACCACCTACGGCACCTTCAACAGCGCGAGCATGTTCGTCGACGGGGCGAACTTCGTCGCCGAGAACCTGACCATCGCCAACGACTTCGTGGAGAACACCTCGGGGGTCGACCAGCAGGCGGTGGCGCTGCACCTGAACGCCGACCGGGCGGTGCTGCGCAACGTGCGGCTCCTCGGCGACCAGGACACCTTCCTGGTCAACGACAAGACCCGGGCGTACGTGGTGGGCTCCTACGTGGAGGGCACCGTCGACTTCATCTTCGGCGGCGGCACGATCGTCATCGACGCCAGCTCGATCTACGAGAAGCGGTCGACCGGCGGGCCGATCACCGCCGCCCGGACGGCGGCCAGCAAGACGTACGGGATGCTGATCTACCGGTCGACGATCACCGGGGCGACCAACAACACCACCCAGCTCGGTCGCCCGTGGGGGCCGGACGCCCAGGTCCTCTACCGGGAGTCGACGCTGAGTGCGACCCTGAAGACCGCCCAGCCCTGGATCGACATGTCCGGCAACGTGTGGCAGAACGCGCGGTTCCGCGAGTACCGCAACACCGGGCCCGGCGCCGGCACGAACGGCAACCGTCCGCAGCTCACCGACGCGCAGGCGGCCACCTACACGCCGCAGCGCTACCTTGCCGGCAGCGACGGCTGGAACCCGATGTGAGCACCCGGCCGCCGGGACGCTGACCGGCGGTGATCCGCCGGCCCGGCCGTGCGCGTCGATACCGACGCGCACGGCCGGGCCGGTCAGGAGACCGCCCGGTCCGTGTCGTCCGGGCGGGTACGCAGGACGCCGGGTTCCCGTCGCGACCCCGGGCTGACCTCCCCGACACGGGGGTGATGGCGACGCAGGGTGAGCCGGCCGCGCCAAAGGGTGCAAGGTCTTGCGGATCATTGCCGGCAGATGTCGAAAACTTTGCCGCAAGGTCTTGCAAAACCTTTCATCGATGCCGCATCGTCTTCTCCACCGGACGGCCGTCCACACCCACCAGTGCCTCTTCGACCCCCGGAAGCAGGTCCACTCCTGATGTCCACACCCCGCGTCCCCCGGGGAACCCGTCTGCGACGGGGCCTCCTCGCCCTCGCTGTCACCGCCTCCTCCCTCGCCGCGTTGAGCGCGCTGCCGGCCACCGCCCCCGCGACCGCCGCCACGGCCCTCAACGACAGCGAGGTCACCGCCAACCTCTGGGAATGGAACTGGCGCTCCGTCGCCGCCGCGTGCACCGACCACCTCGGCCCGGCCGGCTACGGCGCGGTCCAGGTCGCCCCGCCGCAGGAGTCGGTCAGCCTGCCGAGCAGCGCCGACGGCGTCCACCCGTGGTACGAGGTGTACCAGCCGGTCTCCTACCGGCTGGAGAGCCGGTTCGGCACCCGGCAGCAATTCGCCGACATGGTCACCACCTGCCACAACGCCGGCGTACGGGTGTACGTCGACGCGGTGGTCAACCACATGGCCGGCGCCAACAACCCCGAGTCGGTCGTCGGGTACGCCGGCACCGACTTCTCCGGCCCCGGCTACAGCTTCCCGGCCGTGCCCTACGGCTCCGGCGACTTCCACCGCCCAGGTGACAACTGCCCGACCTCCGGTGCGATCAACGACTGGAACAACGAGGCCCAGGTGACCAGCTGCGAGCTGCTGTCCCTGACCGACCTCTACACCGAGAAGGACAGCGTCCGCACCAAGATCGCCGGGTTCCTCAACGACCTGGTCGGCCTCGGCGTCGACGGGTTCCGGGTGGACGCGGTCAAGCACGTCAAGAAGGACGACTTCGCCGCCATCCTCGGCAAGGTGCGCAACACCACCGCCGAGAACAAGCGTCCGTACGTCGCCCAGGAGATCTTCGACGGGGCCAGCAACGACGCCCTCAAGGCCCGCGCCTTCATCGGCAACGGCGACGTGCTCGACTTCGGGTACGCCAAGGGCCTGAAGTCGGCGTTCCAGGGCTCGATCGCCAACCTGGCCAACGTCGGGAGCTGGAACCTCGACGCGCCCAGCGCCAACGTGTTCGCCATGGTCACCAACCACGACCTGGAGCGCGACGGGGTGGTGCTGTCCTACCGCGACGGCAGCGACTACGTCCTGGCCAACTACTTCGCGTTGGCCTACCCGCACGGCAAGCCGTCGGTCTACGACAGCTTCACCTGGTCCAACCGTAACCAGTCGCCGCCCGCCGACGGCAACGGGTACGTCACCGACACCGTCTGCGGCAACAGCTGGAACTGCCTGACCCGGTCCACCGGGATCAAGGGCATGGTCGGCTGGGCGAACACCGCGAAGTCGGTCAAGACCGTCTCCGACTTCACCGTGGTCAACAGCAACGTCATCGGCTTCCACCGGGGCGACCGGGCCTGGATCGGGATCAACGACTCCGGGTCCGCCAGCACCGCCACCTTCACCACCGGCCTGGCCGACGGGTCGTACTGCGACGTGATCTCCGGGGCGCGCGGCACGTCCGGCTGCACCGGCACCACGGTGACCGTCAACGGCGGCCGGGCCACCGTGCAGATCCCCGCCAACGGCGCGGTGGCGCTGCACGTCAACGCGAAGGGCGGCCCGGCGACCACGCCCACCGCCACCCCGACACCCACGGCCAGCGCCACGCCGACGCCGACCGCGCCGGCCGGCACGGTCGCCACCACCTTCACCGTCACCGCGTCCCTCGCCGGTGGTCAGGACGCCTACGTCGTCGGCAGTGTGCCGGCGCTGGGTTCGTGGGCTCCGGCCGCCGCGGTCAAGCTGACCGCGCTGGGCGGGGGGACGTACCGGGCGGTGGTCAACCTGCCGGCGGCCACGGCGGTGGAGTTCAAGTTCCTCAAGCAGACCACGGCCGGCGTGGTGACCTGGGAGTCGGGGAGCAACCGGACGTTGACCACACCGGGCAGCGGCACCGCGTCGGTCACCGACACCTTCCGGGGTGACCCGGCCGGCACCCAGGGGGCGTCGTTCACCGTCACCGCCACCACCTCGTACGGACAGAATGTCTTCGTGGTGGGCAGCGTCGCGGCGCTGGGCTCGTGGAACCCGGCCAACGCGGTGGCGCTCTCCTCGGCTGCGTACCCGTCGTGGCGGGCCACGGTCGCCCTGCCGGCGAACACCACGTTCGAGTACAAGTACCTCAAGAAGAACCCTGACGGCACGGTGACCTGGGAGTCCGGTGGCAACCGCAGCGCCACCGTCGGGTCGGGCGGCTCGTGGAGCACCAACGACACCTGGCGGTGACGCCCCGGCGGCGGCCGGTCCCCTCGTGGGGCCGGCCGCCGCGTCGTGCGGCGGACCCGACCGTCGGACTTCCCGCGCGTCCTGCCGGTCCACCGGCCGCAGGGTCAGCCGCTGCGGTTACGAGCGCATCGCCAGGAATCCCGGCCGTACGATCGAGTGGCCCGATGACGCCTGGCCGAGCGAGGTCACCCCGGCCAGGACACGACGCCAGGTCTCGCTCCACGTCTCCAGCAGCGGGCCGAGAGGCTGCGGCACGGTGGACGCCGACCGCAGCGCCTCGTCGATCTGCTCGGTCCATCGTCGGCGCAGGTCCGTGCGTGTGTAGTCGGCGACCGCGACGACTTCCCGGCAGTCGGGCGTGCCGCAGTCGCAGCGCATCGACCAGCCCTCGTCGGCGAAGAAGGTCGAATAGTCACAGGTGACCTCGGTGTCCACGGGAATGTCGGCGACCGCTATCCCGAAGTCCAGACCGAAGTCGAGGACGTTCGCCGCGCAGGAGTGGTTCATCATGGCCGCGCCCGCGCACGGCACCAGCAGCGAACCGTCCCCGAGCAGGTGCCCCCAGGTGTCCAGCCGCCGGTCGACGTCGGCGGGGAGCAGCGTGCGCTGCGCCGGCGTCCAGGTCGGACAGTTGACGCAGGGGAACCACACCACCGTCCCCGCCGGAATCTCCACCGTCGAGCGTAGACCGACGTGGTGCGTCGTGCTCGCATGCGGCTGTATGCCTCCGTGCAGCACGGTCAGCTCAACTCGAGGATGTTGTTGAGTTGCTTCTCGATCCGGCCGACGTGGTCGTGGTCGGCGCCGACGATCAGGAACCGCCACTTGCGGTCCAGCGCCCGGGTGTCGGCGGTCAGCACCACGCCGGTGCCGTCGGTGAAGGCGATGCCCGCCGACTGGAGGGCCTTGACCGCCTGGGCGAAGCTCAGTTCCCGCGAGCCGACGCGTGAGTCGGCGAGCCACACCACCTGCTGGTCGTCCGGGACGAGCCGGCGCACCAGGAACTCCAGGTAGGTGGTGCCGGTGCGACGTACGTTCGTCTCGGTGACGAACAGCCGGCCGGCCGAGGTGATCGCGTCGAGGTCGAACGGGCCACGGTAACCCGCGGCGTGCAGTCGGGCGCCCCAGGTCAGGCCGTGCGCAGACAGCTCGTCGAGGTGACCGGTCCACCGGGACGGCGGGGTGAGCTGCCCGCTGAAGCTGCCGTTCGGCGTGTTCATCTGCCCGGTGTGCACCACCACCGGGCCGTCCTGGGCCGACCACATCTCGACGGTGAGCACCTCGTCCACCTGCAGCAGCTCCTCCACCAGCCACCCCTCCGGTTGCCCGGCCAGCGACCGGAGCTGCGCGTCGAGCAGGTCGTCCAGCTCGGGGCGCTGGTGGGGATGGACGAACAGCAGCCCGAAGCCGTTGGAGCTGCGGTCGAGCTTGACCACGGCGCCCTTGCCGGCACCGAGGAGGCGGTCGAGCGCCGCGCGCAGCTCCGTCCGGTCGGCGCAGAACACCCCCGGCACGGTGGGAATGTGCAACCGCTCGGCCAGGTCGTGGAACCCGGACTTGGTGTTGAGCCGGTAGGCGGTCTCCACCGCCGCGTCCGGCACGCCGTCGGCGTAACCGTCCACGTCGAGACCGAGTTCGGCGAAGAGCTCCAACGTCGGGCGGTCGAGTGCGAACGGCAGGCCACGCACGCCCGGCCGCGTGGCCAGCAGCCCACGTAGCGACTCCACCAGGTCGAGGTCGCGCAGCCGGTGGGCCAGGGGACGCAGCGGGGTCGAGTCGGCGACCAGCAGCTCCACGTCACCGGGCTGTAGGCCGAGCGTCTCGTGGGCGTACTCCCAGAACTGCCGGGGTGGCTCCACGGGGAGGACCACGACGTCACCGGGTCGGGTGAGCCAGATCTTCCGCGGTGACACGGCGATCAGGGCACGGGCGTGCCGTTCGTCGGGCACCCGCACCATGAGTTCGTTGACCAGGTTGGCGAACAGGCACAGTGGATACGACCGGGTCTCAGCCATCACGCCCGCTCCGCTGCTTGGTGCCGCCGTATATGGCGTGGCCCGCCTTCATCCAGTAGACGTCCACGTCGGTGAAGCCCACGTCATCGAGCCAGCGGAGATGGTCGGGCAGCGGGGACGGCTTGTCCAGCTCGTCCGGGTACTCGAAGCAGCTCCACTCGAGAGCGTGGAACGCCCGGTAGGGCTCGTCGCCCAGGCCGGTGCGGTCGGCGTTGTCCCGCACCCACTCGTCCCACATCCGGCGGGCCAGTTCCCGGGAGCGGGGGCCGACCGGTTCGACGAGGTCGGCGATCACGAGCGAGCCGCCGGGGGCGAGCATGTCGTACACGTCCCGGTAGAGCTGCTGCTTCTCCTTCCCGGTGAGGTGGTGGACGGCCAACGACGACACCACCGCCGCGGGCGCGACGTCGCGCCGTCGCCAGTCGGGGGCGCCCAGCTCGAATCGCTCGACGCCGAACCTGTCGCCGAACCCGGCCAGTTCCCGGGACGCTTCGCTGAGCATCGCGTCGCTGGCGTCGAGACCCACCACGCGGCACGCGGGGTGGTCGACCAGGAGCCGACGGCTGAGCGCGCCGGGCCCACTGCACAGGTCCAGCGCCACACCGTCACCGAGCGGACCCACCATCGCACTGATGACGGCCATCTGCTCGGCACGGTCGGGGACGAAGTGTTCGGCGAAGCGGATGAACGACGCGGAATCGTCCTCGCTCCACAGCGCGGTTGTCATGCTGGGCCTTTCTCGTGTTCGATCAGAAACGTGGTGACCAGGTCGGTGATGTGGTCGATGCGGTCGACGTGGCACATGTGTCCACAGCGGTCGAGAATCCCCGTCCGCACGTTCGGGCCGCACCCGGCGAGCCGGGCCAGATGCGCAGGACCGGCCCAACCGTCGAGGTCCCCGGCGAGGGCCAGCACGGGGCAGTCGACCCGGGCCAGGTCGGCGGTGACCGCGTCGAGGTCGGGGAAGACGTGTTCCTCGAAGTAGCGCATGGCGTGCAGGTTGACCGGCTGCTCGGCGACCCGGGCCTGCCACCGCCTGGCGTGCGCGGTCATCGGGGCCACCCACAGCGGGATGATGGCGGCGATGAACCGGCCGAGGTCGCGTTCCGGTGGGTACCCGTCGCCCTGCTCGGCCAGTGCCTGCCGGGCCGCTGCGCACTCCGGTTCCGCCGCCCGCGCGGCCTGTAGCGCCTCCGCTTCGGCCTCGGCGCGGTCGCCGCCGTAGGCGGGGGTGCCGAGCAGGACGAGCGTGCGGACCAGGTCGGGACGCGCGGCGGCGACCCGGGTCGCCACCACGCCCCCGTGGGAGTGGCCGAGCAGATGCACCGGTGCGTCGCCGCACGCCTCGATCCACGCGACGGCGTCGGCGACGTACTCGTCCACCGAGTAGGCGTCCGGGCGCGTCGGCCGGGGGCTGCTGCCGGTGCCGCGCGGATGCAGCAGCGCGACCTCGTGGCGGTCGGCGAGCGTGTAGACCGCGTCGAGGTAGTCCGGATGCATTCCGGGGCCGCCCGGGTGGCAGACCAGCAGCGGTCCCTCGCCCCGCCGGGACGCGGCGAGCGGGACCGGCTTCACCATGCCTCCCGCCCGGCCGCCTCCCGGGGGATGACCAGGGCACCCCACAGCGCCGCGAGGAGCGCGAAGCCCGCCGCGACCGCGTACGCGAGCGCCCCGGAACGCTCGACCAGAACGCCGCCGAGCGCGGTGCCGACCGGGAACCCGATCAGGTTGATGCTGATGGAGACCGTCATGACCCGGCCCAGCCGCGCGGGATCGGTCCGCCGTTGCCGCAGCGACAGCACGCTCACGTTGAGGGCGCCCTCCAGCAGACCGAACAGCGCCAGCCCGACCGCCAGGGTGGCGAGCATCGCGATGGCGCCCAGCGGGTAGACCGCGAAGGCGGAGAGCACCGTGGTGACGATCAGCAGCAGCCGTTCCCGACCGGCCCGCAGCAGTTTGCCCGCGGTCAGCGCACCGACCGCACCACACAGACCCACCAGGCTCCAGAGCGCGCCGGCGTACTGCTCGGTGGGTCCTGCGCCGTCGACCCGCTGGGCCACCGAGACCGGCACCGCCACGACGAGGACCCCGAAGGTGACCTGGTAGCAGGAGTAGGACAGGGCGAGCCCGCGCAGGGTGGGGTTGCGGACGAGGTAGGTGATGCCTTCCCACGCCTCGCGCAGCAGGTGCCGGCGTTCCGGCCGGGGCGGCTCGGCCGCTGACCCCCGGAGCAGCAGCAGGCTCAGCGCGGCCAGCACGTACATCGCGACCACCAGGACCAGCGCCGGGTCGGGGCCGATCAGCGCGATCACGGCACCACCGACCAGCGGACCGACGACCTCGATGACCGAGTAGGTGCTGAGGTCCAGCGCGTTGGCCTTGTCGTAGGCGTCGTCGGGCACGAACCGGGGGAACAGCGTCCGGATCCCGCCCGCGCTGAGCGGGCTGGTCAGCGAGTACAGACCCAGCAGGGTCAGCAGCACGGCGGGGGTGAGCCAGTCACCCACGGAGGCCAACGCGATCAGGCCGATGAGGAGGGCGCTGACGAGGTTGTCCAGGATGACCGCGCGGGCGGCGCCCACCCGGTCGAGCAGCGCGCCGGCCATCGGGCTGACCAGGAAGCCGGGCAGGGTCAGGAAGAACCCGCTCAACCCGGCCAGGACCGGGGAACGGAACTGCGCGAGCACGTAGAGCACGACGACGAACAACAGCATCTCGGACGCCAGCCGGGACAACGAGGCCGACAGCAGGAGCTGAGGCACGTTGCGGGTGGTGAGCACCTGCCGGTAGGTCATCGGTGGTGCCGGCGTCAGCACGGGGTCGGCCGTCATCGCGGGGATGGTCCGGTCAGCAGACCGGCGGCGAGCAGGTACGGGCGCATCCGCTGCCAGCCGCGCGACTCGTACCACGTCTTGTCGAACCCGCCGACCGGTCGTACCGGGAACGCGTCGCGCTCCACGCCGTCGGCCAGGGTGCGCCACAGCACGTCGACGAGTGAGCAGTGCTCGACGGCCGTCCGCAGTTCCGACATCGTGTACGCCGGCCCTTCCATACGCACCAGTCTGATGTCGTAACAACCACGGTATCCGTGCCCGAATATCTCGAACGGCGGTCGCCACACCTGCGCGCCGGGGGCCCGAATCGAGAACCGGACCCGGGAGGCCACATGCCCGCCGTGGTGGTGTTCCGCGTGCTCGGCGATGTCGGGCACCTGCGGCGGAAAGAAGTAGTGGCGTTGCTGCGGTATCACCGCACGGTCGAACTCGCCGGGCGCGAAGTGCCAACGGTTGTACATCATCCGTTGCGCGGCACGCCACAGGATGGGCACCGTCTCTTCCTCGGTGGCGAGCGGACGCATTCGGGTGGGATGTGGCAGGCAGCAGCAGAAGAAGTTGGCTTTCTTCAACGCCAGCGTGCCGTCCGGGGCACCCGGCCGGGCACCGCGCAGGCGGGCCAGATCGCGCACGGCGCTGCTCATTCCGTAGTCCGAGTCGGTCGCCGTGACCGCGGACAGGACGATCGCGCCCAGCAGTTCCCCGATCGCGCCGCCGTCGTCGGCGTCCGGCCCGGCACTCGCCGCGTCCAGGGCCGCTGCGGCCATGGTCATCGCCCGGAGGTCGGCGCGGACGTCGCCGGACAGGGACACCGCGAGGTTGACCCGGCCGTGCTCCGCCACCAGCTCGGGCACCGTCGCCGGATCGCGCGGCAACGGGATGTCCGCCAGGTACTCGTTCTTGACGAAGGTCAGCCCGTTGATGCGGCGGTAGCGCATCCACGGTGAGTGGTCGACCTCCACCATCAGGGCCCGCACCCGTTCGGCGAGCTCCGTCAGGGACAGCCGGTGCAGGTCGGACGGCTCGTGACCCGTTGCCGTGCAGTAGGTGGCATAGCGGTCGGTGAGGTAGTCGCGTAGCGCGGTCGCCGAGAGCTGCCGGGCGTTGAACTCCTCGAACCGGACCGACCGGCCACTGGTGAACAGGCAGTGCGCGGCGACCACGAACAGCCGGTCGGCGCTGCGCCACTGCTCGGGCGGCCGGTTGCGCAGTTTTTCCAGCAGCGCGTCGCGGGTCAACGTGTTGGAGCCCGCGTCGGACTTGGAGAAGACCTCCCGCCCGACGAGCACGTACACCGTCTCGACCCGTTCCACCCGGTCGGCCAGCTCGACCAGTCGACGGTCGAGTTCTCCGGTGGCGACCCAGTCACGCAGGACGGCATCGACGGCGAGGAGTTCGGCGTCCTCCCGGGCCTGCCGCACCCGGGTCTCCTCGGCCGCCATCTCCAGCACCTCGGGGGGCAGCCGCAACCAGCCCAGCGTCTCGGCGTGCTCGGGCGGCTCCTCCTCGGCGGGCCAGAAGGCGAGCCCGGACAGCACCGCCGTGGTGACCCGCACCGACGGGCCGATGGTCGGCCGCTCGTGCACGACCTCGACGTCGGGGCGACCGAGGACCTGCTGCACGAGAATCGATTCCCACAAGGTCAGCCGTGAACAGGCCAGCCGGAATGACAGTCGCCCTCCGTTGGTGAGTTTATCCAATAGCCAGTGAGAAGCTTCGTGGGCAGGCGACATCGCGGACGCCACGGCATTCACAGTCACGAACCACCTTCATGAAGTGCGGCCTGGGAGTTGTGCTCCCGAGGACCGAAGTCATGGCCAGTCACTGCCGTGAATGTACACCAACCGCATGTTCGGGGGGCTCCCGAACGCCGGTTGCCCTAATGACTGTCCGAAGGGGACGATACCATCGCCGGCCCCGCGATAGGGGGTGGCGTCTATCGACCATGGTCTTGTTAAACTGCGCGCTCGGTGCCGGCTTGTCCGCGATCCGCCGGACCAGGCGGAATGGGGATCGGGCCAGCGGAATCAGGATGAGGCGTGCGGACTGTCAGGAGCTGGCATGGCGATTGTGACACCAGTGTGAACGCAAGGGTGTCGACTTATCCCGCACCATCGGCGGACCGCGTGCTCCCCGGCGGTGCGCCGCAGCCGGTCACCGCCACGTGGGGCGGGCCGTCGCCGGCTGCCACGACGCCGTCGGTCACCCGGCCGCCCTGCTGCGGTCCTGTGAACCCGCGCCCGCCTGCGGCCGACGCATGGTTCGTCTGCGCCGTGCGGGTGAGCGCGATGGAGGCGGCGGCGTGACCGGGGTCCGGCTGCTGCGGTTGGACGAGGCGGCCGCCATGACGGCGTGGGCCGAACTGTGTGGGCCCGCCGACCTGTTCAACGCCCCCGCCTGGCTCGCCGTCGAGCGGGAGGCCGTCGGCCCCTGGGTGCCCAGGGCGAACGGCTGCCTGGTCCGGGCCGAGGGCGAGACGGTCCTGGCCGGCGTGACGGTCCAGCAGTTCGGCCTGGACGTCGACGACGAGACCGTCCGGCTGGACAAGATGTTCCCGGCGGACTCGCCGGTGCTGGGGCACCCTGCCGAGGTGCTCGCCGGGGCGCTCCAGCCGTCCCTCATGTGCGGCACCTGGTTCAACTCGTCGATACTCACCCCGCCGCACGCCCCTGCCGGGCGGACCGACCGCGCCCGGCAGGAACTGGTCGACGCCGTGGTCGACCTGGCCGATGACTGGGGCAGTGCGGCGGTGTTCTTCCCGTTCGTCGACGCGGCCGACACCGGGCTGCGGCGTACGCTGCGGGAAGCGGGCTTCGTCGAGTTCGCCGCCCCGGCCCGGCACATCTTCGAATGCGGTCACGGCGACTACGACGAGTTCGTCGCGTCGCTGCCGTCGCGGAAGCGGAACAGGCTGCGCAGGGAGTTCGCGGCCGTCGAACGGGCCGGCGTGCGGACTGCGGTCGAGCCGCTCGACGCAACCACCGTGGATCACGCCGCCCGGCTGGCCCACCTGCTCGAACAGAAGTACGGGCAGTGCTCCAGCTACGAGCAGTTCCAGGCGTGGTTCGACGCGATCGCCAGGCACACCGAGGCGCTGGTGTTCACCGCGGCCCGGGACGCCGGTCCCCCGGTGGCGATGAGCATGTGGATCCACCACCAGGGACGGCTGTACGGCTTCCATGCCGGGTTCGACTACGAGCGTTGCCAGGGCCTGCCCATGTACTCGTTGGTCGGTTACCACCTGCCGATGCGCTACGGCTTCGCCGACGCCGGCACGTCGGTGCTGGAGTACGGCGTGGGCTCGGACGAGGCCAAACGCCTGCGGGGCACCACCGCCCTGCCGCAGGTGCTGTGCGTCAAGGCGCTGTCCCGTCGGGCCCGGCTGGTCCTCGACGACGCCACCGCCTAGCTGCGGGCGGGTCGCCGTCCGGTCGGGGCCGCCGCTGTGGGCGGGGCCCCGACCCGTGGGTTCAGCGCCCCTGGAGGGTGCGGACGTTGTCGCCGAACGTCCAGCCCTTGGACCCGTCCCAGTTCACCGACCAGGTCATCAGCCCCTTGAGGCCGCCCCGGTAGGTGTTCCACGCCTGCGCCACCGACGTCGGCGCGAGGTAGCCGCCGCCGGCGCCGGGCTGCGCGGGCAGGCCGGGCACCTGCCTGTCGTACGGAACCCGGATGGTGGTGCCCTGGACGACCAGGCCGGCGTTGAGGCAGTCGGTCTGGGCGGTGAAGCCCGCCACCGTCCCGGCCGGGTACGAGTCACCGGCGCAGCCGTACATGCTGCCGTTGTAGTACTGCATGTTGAGCCACCAGAGCCGGCCGTTGTCGACGTACCGTTTGATGACCGGCAGGTACGCGCCCCAGATGGAGCCGTAGGTGACGCTGCCGCCTGTCACGTACGCGGTCTCCGGGGCCATGGTCAGGCCGAAGCCGGCAGGCATCTGGGCCAGCACGCCGTCGATGATGCGGATCAGGTTCGCCTGTGAGGTGGACGGGCGGGTGATGTCGCCGCTGCCGGTGAGCCCGGTTTCGATGTCGATGTCGATGCCGTCGAAGTGGTAGCGCTTGAGGATCGGCACGACGGTGGCGACGAACCGGTCCGCGACGGCCGCCGAGCCGAGGTCGATGCCGGCGGTGGCGCCGCCGATCGACAGCAGCAGGGTCAGCCCGGCGGCCTTGGCCTGGCACATCTCGGTCGGGGTGGGCACCTTGACGGTGGCGTCCATGCCGTCCTCCCAGAGCACCGTGCCGTCGGAGCGGATCACCGGGAAGGCGGCGGTGACCACGTTGTAGCCGTGCCCGGTGATCCGGGCGTCGGTGATCGGTATCCAGCCCAGCGGCGGGTGGACGCCGTTGGCCGCGCCGTCCCAGTTCTCCCAGTAGCCCTGGAGCACCTTGCCTGTCGGCCGGGCCTTCAGCGCGCAGCCCGTGCCGTCCGGCGGCGGTGTCGTCGTGCCGGGGGTGGGTGTCGGGGTCGGGGTGCGGGTCGGGGTGGGTGTCGGGGTCGGGGGCCGGGTGGGCGTGGCGGTGGGGCTCGGCGTCAGGGTGGGGGAGGGGGTGCCGGTGCAGACGCCGAGGTCCCGCCAGAGGGCCGGCACGGCTGCCGGGTTCCAGCCGGCGCCGGCCGGCGGGGTGTGGGTCACCAGCGACTCGTAGAGCCGGCCGAGGTAGCTGACCCGGGTGCCGACGGGGTAGCTGACGCCCTCGGCCCAGGCCGGTGCGGAACAGGCCGCCAGGGCGCTGGCGGCACCCGTGGCGGTGGTCGGCGCGGCGAAACCGTTCGCGGCGGGCAGTGCGGCGGCGAGCAGCACCGCACCGGCCAGCCAGGCTGTCGTCCCGGGTCGAAGTCGCATGACATATACCTCCTCGTCGATGGCCGGGAGGCTATCAGTTAACTTTGTTTAATGTAAATGCCTGCGCGTGGGCGTGCCGCCCGCCTGGGCCGGGCCGGGCGGGCGGCGTCGCCGGCCGTCGGGTCGGGCCGCCGGGGCGGGACCGTCGTCAGGGGATCGGGTTCCAGCCGTCGGTGCCGGCCAGGTAGCGCTGCGGGGTGTGGGTCGGGGCCTGCTCGTCGGTCAACTGTGGCCGGTCGGCGGTGACCGTCGACCCCGGACCGCTGTTGCGGTATTCGGCGAACCGGGCGTCGCGCCACGAGAAACCGGACATGTCGATCCAGGGGGAGTCCTTCACGTGTGCGCCGAGCACGCTGTCGCGGAACACCACCTGCCCGATCGCGTTGACGTCCCCGCTCGGGTGCCACGGCCGGCCGAGGTGCACGCTCTGCGCCGCCGCCGCGTCGGTGGTCAGGGTGCAACCGGTGAAGAGCAGACCGTACGGGTTGGCGATCATCGTGGAGGCCGCCGTGACGTACCCGTTGTTGCTGGTGGAGCCCCGGTCGAGCGACCGGATCTCGCAACCGTCGAAGACCCCGGTGCCCCGGCCGAAGATGAAGTCGACGTCGCCCTCGACGTAGCAGTCCCGGAAGTACGCCCGGCCGACAGCGTCGACGGAGGCGCTGTTGTGGTAGAGCGTGTCCTGGTTGCCCAGGAACCGCACGTCGTCGAAGACCAGCCGGTCCGCCCGGGTCAGTACGGCCACCGCCTGCTCGGCGCTGTAGTCGTGCGCCGCCTCGTCGAAGTCGTTGGCGAAGGTCAGGTGCCTGGCGGTGAAGTCGTTGCCGTCGATGGTCACCGAGGCGCTGCCCGACGTGCCGTACGTGCCACCGCCCGGCTTCGGGGTGCCCGAGGCGTTGTCGTAGACGATCACCACGTCCCGGCCGTTCCCGGTCGACCCGACGAACGACACGTACGGCTTGCCGGCCGGGACCGTCACCGTCTCCCGGTAGGTGCCCGGCCGGATGGTGATGGTGTACCGGCTCGCGTTGCCCACCGGCACCGCGTCCACCGCCGCCTGCACGCTGGTGAAGTCCCCGCTGCCGTCCGGGGCGACCACCGAGGATCCCTCGGCCGGCCCGGTGGGCGTGGGCGTCGGGCCGGTGGGCGGCGGGGTGTCCGACGGGGTGGCGGTGGGGCTCGGTGGCGCACTGGTCGGCGCGGGTTCGCCCCGGGTCACCAGCACGTCGTCGAAGCGGGCGGTGGCGCTGCCGGTCTGCACGCCGATCCGGCCGGCCGCGGTCAGGGTTGCGGTGCCGGAGCCGACCGGGACACCGTCGACCCAGCCGCGGACCACCGTCCCGGCGACCTCGATCCGCAGCGTGTGCCAGCCGCCGACCGTCACCGGGTGGGACACCGCGCCCAGCGGGGTGACCCGGCCGCTGCGTACCGCCTCCAGCCGGACCTGGTCGCCGGCGTGCAGGGCCAGCCGGTAGTAGCTGGTCGCGCCGCTGGCGCGGGCCAGCAGCGCGACCATGCCGTTGCCGGGCAGGGTCAGC
The DNA here is from genome assembly GCF_016900955.1 of Micromonospora humidisoli. Lineage (NCBI taxonomy): Bacteria > Bacillati > Actinomycetota > Actinomycetes > Micromonosporales > Micromonosporaceae > Micromonospora > Micromonospora humidisoli. Next base: position 258,736 of record NZ_JAFEUO010000005.1, on the reverse strand, counting down.
GGCTTCACCCGGGCCTGCACGGCCTGGTCGGCCCACGACGCGCTGCCGGCGAACAGCCGTGCGTCGCCGGTGTCGGCACTGGCCTGCTGTAACGCCGGGCTGTCGTCGGCGGCCACCGACCAGGTGCCGCCGGACCTCGACCAGCCGGCGAGGTCGCCGTCGGTGAAGTCGTCGCTGAACAGGGTGGCGGCATGGGCGACCTGCGCGCCGCCGAGCGGGGTGAGGGCGAGCAGCGCGGCGGCGAGCGCCGTGGCGGCGACGACGAGCGGGCGGCGGTTTCTGCGCATGGCGGATGAACCTCCGGGGACGGGGTGGAGGCGGGCGACGGTGCGTGAAAGCGCTTTCCTGGCGCACCGTAACCCCGCCCACGCGCGACTGTCAATGCAAGCCGACCCGGCCGAGCAGTGCCGCCGGGTCGATCCGCGGCACGGCGGCGATGTCCTGGACGGTGGACACCCGGTCCAGGGTTCCGACACCCGCTCCACCTTGTCCGCCCGGCTCTTCGACGTGCCCGACCGGTCGGCGAACACCCGCTGTGACAGGTTGCGCCGCCCCCATCAGTACGCCTCCCGCCTGCCCACCGGCAACGGCTCGCTACTGTCCATGACGCCACCGCCGGTCCGGCAGCGCCCGGGTCGTCTCCTCCGCCGGTATCCGTTCGGCCTCGGCCTGCGCGAGAAGCCGTTGCCGCGCAGCCTCGTGTTCCGCGGCCTGGATCTGCTCACCCCGACTCGGGGCCGGTTCGTCCTGCACGCTGTCCACCCGATCCTCCTTTGCGGTCGAGGTCTGGGAAGTTCGCCAGCTACGTGCGGACAATGCGCAGACAGCAGCTTCCGCCTGCTCAACGAGGCTGATCGTCCTGGTGACGTGCTCGTCCGACGTGGCGTGCGCACCACCGCAGGAACGCTCAGTCCTCGGTCTGCGGGCCGAGCAGGCGGATCTCCTCGATGTCCAGCGCCGCCTGCACCTCGCGCAGCACGCTGTCGTCGATCTCGTTGTTGTCGCGCAGCCGGGTCACCTCGCGGCGCTTGTGTTCCAGCACCCCCAGCCGCAGCCGGGTGTCCAACTCCTGGGCCCGGTCGGCCTCCCGTCCGCCACCGGACTCCGTCACCAGGTCCAGGTGGCGCTGGTAGTCGGTGCGTAACCGGTCCACCGCCGCCCCGTCGACGTCGAGGTTGGCGGCGACGTCCGGCAGCGCCGCCAACGCCACCTCGGTGGCCCGGCGGCGGGCGTGCCGGACCTCGTCCCCGCGCGCCTCGTCGCCGCGCAGGCCGGCCCAGCGGGCCACCGCCGGCAGGGTGATGCCCTGCACCAGCATGATCGACACGATCGCCACGGCGGTGCAGAAGATGATCAGATCCCGCTCCGGCACCGGCTGGTGCGTGGTGGCCGTGGTGACCGGCACCGCGAGGGCGGCGGCCAGCGACACCGCCCCCCGGAACCCCGCCCAGCCGGCCGCCACCCGGACCCGCCGGCTCACCCCGGCACCCCGACCCACCACCGGCAGACCGTAGGAGAACAGTTGTAACCACACCAGCCGGACCACCACCACCATCAGCGTGACCGAGGCGGCGATCGCCACCGACCGCACCAGCGAGGTGCTGGTCACGTGGTTCACCGCCCGGGGGATCTGCATGCCCAGCAGCACGAAGAGCGCGCCGTTGATCAGGAAGGTGGACAGGTCCCAGAAGGCGTACGCCAACACCCGGGACCGGGCCCGGATGATCCTCGGGCTGAAGTACGACAGCAGCAGCCCGGCCACCACGACGGCGAGCACCCCGCTCGCGTGCACCACCTCGGCCAGCAGAAACGCGGCGAACGGGGTGAGCACGCTCAGCGCGCCCTCCCGCAGCGGGTCGTCCAACCGGCGTCGGATCAGCACCACCACCAGGCCGACGACCAGCCCGGCGACGATCCCGCCGCCGGCCGAGCCGACGAACCGGCCCAGGAAGCCGAACACCCCCGGCGCGGTGCCACCGACGATCAACCCGACCGTCACCGAGAACAGCACCAGCGCGGTGCCGTCGTTGACCAGGCTCTCCGCCCGCAGTGTGGTCAGGATCCGGCGGGGCATCCGCTTCGCGAGGCCGGCCACCGCCGCCGCGTCGGTGGGGGCGAGCACCGCGCCCAGCACCCAGGCCGCCTGCGGGGTCATCCCGAGCCCTTTGGCGACCAGCGCCACCGCCACCATGGTCACCACCACCAGCGCCACTGCCAGCGAGGCGATCACCAGCAGGTTCGCCCGGATCTCCCGCAGGCTGATCACCAGGCTCTCCCGGTAGAGCACGGCCGGCAGGAAGAGCAGCAGCACCACCTCGGGTTCGAGCACCACGTCCGACAGCGGGGGCAGCAGCGCCAGCAGGCCACCCATGGTGATCAGCAGCACCGGCGGGGCGACCCGGTACCGGCCGCCGATGGTGGTGCCGACCAGCACGGTGGTGGCCAGCACCACGATCAGGACCAGGACGTCCACGGCACCCCCCGCCTCCACCCGACATGCTGGTACGAAGTCGACGGCGAGGCGGGGAGAATCCGGGATCTGCCCGGATCGGCTCAGGTGACCCGGGACGGCTCCGCCGGCACCCCGGTCCAGGCCCGCCGCTCGGCGATGTCCCGCAGCCGGTCCATCGCGTCCCACACGTCGACGTGGCGGGTGTAGAGCGCCGCCGGGCCGAGCCGCAGCCGGTCCGGCACCCGGTAGTCGCCGACCACCCCGGCGTCGACCAGGGCCCGGGAGATCCGCAACGCCTCCGGGTGGTACAGCGACACGTGCCCGCCGCGCCGGTCCGGGTCGCGCGGGGAGGCGAGCCGGAAACCGTGCGGGACGAGCCAGACGTCGGCCAACTCGATGATCAGCTCGCCGAGCCGCAGCGACTTCTCCCGGACCCGGTCCATCCCGGCGTCGGCCAGCACGTCCAGGGCCGGGTCGAGGGCGGCCATCCCGAGCACCGGCGGGGTGCCCACCAGGAACCGCTCCGGGCCGGGCGCGGGATCGTAGCCGGCACCCATCCGGAACTGGTCGCGCTGGCCGAACCAGCCCCAGATCGGCTGGCGCAGCGACTCCTGCAACTCCCGCCGCACGTAGAGGAAGGCTGGTGCGCCGGGGCCGCCGTTGAGGTACTTGTAGGTGCAGCCGACCGCGAGGTCGGCCCCGGCGGCGGTCAGGTCCAGCGGCACCGAGCCGACCGCGTGCGACAGGTCCCACAGCACCAGCGCGCCGACCCGACGGGCCGCCTCGGTCACCGCCGCGACGTCCAGCAGCGCCCCGCAGCGGTACGACACCGCCGAGAGCACCACCAGCGCCACGTCCTCGGTGAGCGCCTCGGTCAGGGTGGCCTGGTCCAGCCCCTCGTCCAGGTCGGAGGGGAGCAGCCGCAGGGCGAGCCCCCGCTGGGCGGCCAACCCCTCCAGCAGGTAACGGTCGGTGGGGAACTCCTCGGCGTCGGCCAGGATCGTGCCCCGGCCGGGCCGGGCGTCCAGCGCGGCGGCGGCCAGCTTGTAGAGGTTGACCGAGGTCGAGTCGGAGACGATCACCTCGCCGTCGCGGGCGCCCAGCGCGTGGGCGGCGATCCGGTCACCGATGCGGCGCGGCCACTCGATCCAGGTCGGCCAGCTGCGGACCAGTTCGGTGCCCCAGCCGTCGCGGACCAGGTCGGCCAGGTGGTCGCCGGTGGCGGCCGGCAGCCGGCCCAGCGAGTTGCCGTCGAGGTAGAGCAGGTCGTCCACCACGAACCGGTCCCGCAGGCCGGCCAGCGGATCGGTGGCGTCCCGCTCCTGCGCGACGTGTCGGGATGTCGGTGTGGTCATGGTGTCCTCCCTCCGCCCGGGGACACCCGGGCCGATGCAGGCTAGCCGATCGGCCCGGCGACCCGTAAGGGCCGGTGGACCAGTCACCCCGTACCCTGTCGGGTCGGCCGCGGGTCAGCCGACCGGGACGGTGGCGGTGACGGTGGCCTGGTCGATGTCGCTGGTGCGGACGGTGAACCGGATCGTCCAGTCCCCGCGCGCCGGCAGGCTGATCTCGGCGCTGCCGTGGTGCGGCTCCGGGCTCTCCACCGGCACCGTCATCGGTTCGATCCCGGCGGCCGGCAGGGCGAGGCTGACCGTCCACTGGGCCACCGGCAGCGGCTGCCCCTGCGGGGTGTAGACGTAGGCGTGCAGCGAGTTCGGCACCCCCACCCGGACCGGGTAGATGTCGAACTGGAGGGTGTAGCCGGCGCTGGTGAGAGTCTGCGCGACGCCCTCGCGGGTGGCGCGGGCGGCCTGCGTGTCGGCGGTCCGGCCGGGCGGGGTCTGCACCAGCACGGCGGTCAGCGCCAGCACCACCGCCGTGGCGGCGAGTTCCACCCCGGCGGCCCGCGCCACCCGGCCCGGCCGGTCGGCGGCCCGGCCGTCGCGCACCATCCGCCGCTGCCAGGCCGCGACGCCGAGCACGGCGGCCAGCAGCGCCGCCTTGGCGCAGAGCAGTCGACCGTACGTGGTGCCGACCAGCGCGCCGGGCCGGCCGAGTTCGATCGCGGCCTGCCCGACGCCGGAGGCGACCAGCCACCCCACCGCGACGGTCGCCCACCGCGACCAGGCCGGCAGGATGCGGCCCAGCACCCGCCGGTGGGTGCCGGGCAGCACGAACACCGCCAGGGTGACCAGCCCGCCCAGCCACACGCTCATCCCGGCCAGGTGCACCAGGTCGGCGAGGATGCTCACCGGCGGCAGCGGCGAGGCCACCGGATGCCCGGCCAGCGGCCAGGTCACCAGCCCGGCCAGACCCACCACCGCCAGCGCGGTCCGCCGGCCACGCCCGGCCCGCCCGCCGGCCACCGCCGACAGCAGCCCGGCGGCGATCCCGGCCAGCGCCAGCCGCGCGCCGAGCACCGGGCCGACGTCGCTGCCCGCGACCGCCGTCAGGTCGCCGCGCGTCAGGCCGCCGACCGGCACCCCGACCATGTCGGCGGCCTGCGCCACCCACGTCCCGGCGGTGCCCACGGCCACCAGCGCCAGGCCGACGTACCCGGTGGTGGTCACCGCTCGGCGGCGGCGACGGGGCCAGCGTGCCGCGCCCAGCAGCGTGGGGCCGACCGCCAGCACCAGACCCAGGTAACCGACGTAGCGGGCGGCGGGGGTCCACCCGCCGGAGGGTCGCTCGTCCACGCTCACCGGCTCCGGCGGCGTCGCCGACGGCGCGCCGGCCGAGTAGGCGAAGCTGCCGGCGACCGGGTGGCTGTCGGCCGAGATCACCCGGTAGCTGACCAGGTAGGTGCCGAGCGGCCGGTTCGACACCCGCACCGGGATGCGCAGCGTGGCACCGTCCGCGACCGGCTCGCCGGCGGTGACCCGCCGCCCGTCCGGGCCGAGCACCTGCACCCGGCCGACGACCGGGGAGACCGACTCGCTGAAGACCAGCACCACCTCCCCGGGCGGGGTGCCGATCACCGCGTCGCGGACCGGGCTCGTCGCGACCAGCGCGGCGTGCGCGGCGGCCGGGGTCGCCGGGGTCAGCGGTACGGACAGCAGCGCGAGGAGGAACCCCAGCAGGACGGCGGAACGGGTGGTACGCACGCACAGTAGTTCGTATTTCGTGATCACATGGTTCAACCGTCACCGGAACGATCCGGCTCACCCGTCGGGTGCAGGTGCAGGGCGAGGGTCAGCAGGAGACGGGCGTCCGGGTCGTCGAGGGCCGGGCCGAACAGGCCGCGCAGCTGCCGCATCCGGTAGCGGACCGTCTGCGGGTGGGTGTGCAGGTCCGCGGCGACCGCCACCACCTGCCCCTGCCGGCGCAGCCAGCCGCGCAGCGTCTCGGCCAGCGCCCGGCGGGTGGTCGGCCGCAACCCGGCCAGCGGGGCCAGCACCGTGCCGGCGAGGTGCCCGGCCAGGCCGGGTTCCCACGCGGTGAGCAGGGTGAGCAGATGGTCGTCGCAGGACACCACCGGGTCCGGGCCGAGCGCGCCGTGCTGGTGCAGGGTCAGTGCCCGGCGGGAAAGCCGGTACGACAGCCGCGCCCGCTGCCGCCGTACCGTCGGCCCGAGCGCGGCCCGCCGCCCGACCAGCGCCTGCCGGGCCCGGTCCAGGCGTCCCGGCGTACCGGGGTCGGGCAGCACCACCCGGATGGCGTCGCCGACGACGGCGGCCAGCGCGCCCGCGCCGATGCCCCGGGCCACGTGCTCGGCGTCGGTGCCGTCGACGCTGAACACGGCCACGGTCGCCGGCAACGGCCAGCGGGCCGCGTCGGCGGCGGCGTGCAGCACCGCCCCGGTCGGCGGGTCGGGCTGCACGAGGAGGGTGACCAGCCGGCGTCGGGTGGTGGCCCAGTCCTGGGCGGTGTCGCGCTGCTCGGCGAGGAACCCCTCGGCGGCGGCCCCGGCCAGCGCGTCGACGTAGCCGAACAGCGCCCCGGCGATCACGTACAGGTCGGCCGGCGCCGGGCCGGCCGGCGCGGTGGCCTGCCTGCCGGGTCCGCCCGGCGCGGTGGCGTGTTCCACCAGGAAGGCCCAGATGTCGCGGGCCCCGAGGGTGAGCACGGTCCGCAGCGCGTCCACCCGGTGCCCCTCGCGGTACTCGGTGCGGCCCAGGGCATGGAACACCTCCCGGGTCCCGGTCAGCTCCCGGGCCGGGTCGGCGACCGCGTCGACGAAGGTGTCGACGGCGGTCTGCACGCCCAGCGCCAGGCCCTGCCCCTGCCCACCGGTCAGCGACCGGCCCTGGGCGGCCATCGCGGCCCGGACGGTGCCGAGGATCCGCTCGTGCAGCGGCCCGCGCAACCCCCGCAGGTGGTCGCCGACCGACGGCGCGAGACCGGCGAGACCGGGCTCGATGTCGAGCAGGGCGTCCGACACGATCGGCCATCCTTTGTCATCGGGGTGATAATTCCGGCGGTGAATACTGCGCCCCGGCACGGATCATTTTGGCACCGCGCTACCTAGGGTCGGCGCATGGAGACGGATGTCATCGTGATCGGCGCCGGCCTGGCCGGCCTGGTCGCCGCCGCCGAGGCCGCCGACGCGGGCCGCCGGGTGCTGCTGGTGGACCAGGAGTCGGAGCACAACCTCGGCGGGCAGGCGTTCTGGTCGTTCGGCGGGCTGTTCTTCGTCGACTCGCCCGAGCAGCGGCGGATGGGCATCCGCGACTCGGTCGAGCTGGCCTGGCAGGACTGGACCGGCAGCGCCGCCTTCGACCGGCCCGAGGACCACTGGCCGCGCCAGTGGGCGCAGGCGTACGTGCACTTCGCCGCCGGGGAGAAGCGGGCCTGGCTGCGGTCGATGGGGCACCGGGTCTTCCCGGTGGTGAGCTGGGCCGAGCGGGGCGGGGGAGCGGCCCACGGGCACGGCAACTCGGTGCCCCGGTTCCACGTCACCTGGGGCACCGGCCCCGGCGTCGTCGAGCCGTTCGCCAGGCGGGTCCGGCAGGCCGTCGAACAGGGCCGGGTGACGCTGCTGTTCCGGCACCGGGTCGACGAGCTCGTCACCACCGGGGGCGCCGTCACCGGGGTACGCGGCGCGCTGCTCGCCCCCGACGACGCGCCCCGGGGACGCAGCAGCTCCCGGGAGGTCGTCGGCGACTTCCAGCACGACGCCCAGGCCGTGATCATCACCTCCGGCGGCATCGGCGGCAACCACGACCTCGTCCGGCGGGCCTGGCCGGCCCGGCTCGGCACCCCGCCCACCCGGATGGTCACCGGCGTCCCCGCCCACGTCGACGGCCGGATGCTCGCCATCACCGAGATCGCCGGCGGGCAGGTGATCAACCCGGACCGGATGTGGCACTACACCGAGGGGCTGCGCAACTGGGACCCGATCTGGCCCCAGCACGGCATCCGCATCCTGCCCGGCCCGTCCTCGCTCTGGCTCGACGCCACCGGGGCGCGGCTGCCGGCGCCGCTGTTCCCCGGCTTCGACACCCTGGCCACCCTGCGGCACCTGCGTGCCACCGGGCACGACTACAGCTGGTTCCTGCTCACCCAGAAGATCATCGAGAAGGAGTTCGCGCTGTCGGGCTCCGAGCAGAACCCCGACCTCACCGACCGCAGCGTCCGGCAGGTGCTGCAACGGGTCCGACCAGGGGCACCCGGCCCGGTCGAGGCGTTCAAGCGGCACGGGGCCGACTTCGTCGTCGCCGACACCCTGCCCGAGCTGGTGGCCGGGATGAACAAGCTGGCCGCCGAGACCGGCGGGCCGCAGCTCGACACCACCGCGCTGACCGCACTGGTCGAGGCCCGGGACCGGGAGATCGCCCACCCGTTCGGCAAGGACGCCCAGCTCGCCGCGATCCGGGGGGCCCGCCGCTACCGGGGTGACCGGCTGATCCGGGTCGCCACCCCGCACCGGCTGCTCGACCCGGCGGCCGGACCACTGATCGCGGTGCAACTGCACGTGTTGACCCGTAAGAGCCTCGGCGGCCTGCACACCGACCTGTCGGCCCGGGTGCTGCGCCCCGACGGCGAACCACTGGCCGGGGTGTACGCGGCCGGCGAGGTCGCCGGCTTCGGGGGCGGGGGCATGCACGGCTACAGCGCCCTGGAGGGCACCTTCCTCGGCGGCTGCCTCTTCTCCGGCCGCACCGCCGGTCGCGCCGCGGCGGCGGCCGTCGGCTGACCGACGCCGTCACCCGGCAACGGCCGTCGGTGGACCGCGCCTGACACCCGGTGCCGGTCTTCGGTGGACCGCGCCTGACACCCGGTGCCGGTCTTCGGTGGGGCAGCGGCCCGAGCCGGCCGGCCCGGCCGGGTCCTCGGTAGGCTCGGCTGCCGTGGACGACGACGCGCTGACCGCGATGGTGACCGTCGCGGCGGGGCAGGTGACCCTGTCCGACCGCCGCACCGAGCGCCGCTGGTCGGTCGAGGTGCCGGCGTACCGGGTCGGCGTCGTCCCGGTCACCCAGGGCTGGTACGCCCGGGTGACCGGGGAACGGCCGGGCACCGTCGCGGGCGACCGGCTGCCCGTGGAGGGGGTGTCCTGGGCGGACGCCGTGCGGTTCTGCGTCGCGCTCTCCCTTCGGGAGGGGCTGACGCCCGCCTACCGGCTGCACGACGACGGCGAGGGAGCCGACTGGGACTCCACCGCCGACGGCTACCGGCTGCCGACCGAGGCCGAGTGGGAGTACGCCTGCCGGGCCGGCACCACCGGGCCGCGCTACGGCCCGCTCGACGAGATCGCCTGGTACCGGGGCAACTCCGGTGAGCGGTCGCACCCGGTGGGCGACCGCGCGCCCAACCCGTGGGGCTTGTACGACACGCTCGGCAACGTCTGGGAGTGGTGCTGGGACGTCTACGACGCCGAGGTGTACGGCGGCTACCGGGTGTTGCGCGGGGGCGGCTGGTTCGACGAGCACTGGAGCTGCCGGGCCTCGGTACGCCGCCGCAGCCACCCGACGTTGCGGATCGACGACGTCGGTTTCCGACTGGCCCGCTCCCTGCCCCGTTGACCCCGCTCCCGCACGGCCCCCGCTCCCGCGTCGGCGGGGGAGGTGCCGGGCGGCGGGGAGGGGGGCCGCCGGTCAGGCCAGCCGGCGGGTGCTGTGCCGCACGATCAGCGGGGTGGCCAGCTCGATCCGGTGGCTGTCCAGCCCCTCCCCGGCGACCAGGGAGAGCAGCATCCGGGTCGCCATGCCGGCCATCTCGGCCAGCGGCTGACGCACGGTGGTCAGCGGCGGGGCCGCCCAGCGGGCCGAGTCGAGGTCGTCGAAGCCGACGATGCTGATGTCGTCGGGGACCCGCGCGCCGCGCTCGTAGAGTGCCTCGTAGGCCCCCAGCGCCATCTCGTCGGCGCAGGCGAACACGGCGGTGGGCGGCTGGGCGAGGTCCAGCAGGGCGTTCATCTCCCGGTAGCCCGACGGGGAGGTGAAGTCGCCGTGCCTGACGTACCCGGCGGGGATCTTGCGGTTGGCCGCGTTCATCGCGGCCCGGTACCCGTCGACCCGGGCCCGGCTGCACGGCACCGTCGGCGGGCCGCCGATCACCGCGATCCGGTGGTGACCCAGGTCGAGCAGGTGTTCGGCGGCGGCCACCCCGCCGGACCAGTTCGTCGCCCCCACCGACGGAATGCCCGCGCCGGGCTGGCCGGCCGGGTCGATGATGACCACCGGGATGCCCAGTTCTTCGAGCTGGCCCTGCTGGCTGGGGGACAGGTCGGAGAGCACGAGCAGCACCCCGTCGCAGCGGCGCTTGGAGAGCTGCTCGATCCACCGCCGGTCGGGGCGGCTGCGGCTGCGCCCGTGCACGGCGGAGACGACCACGCCGACGCCCGCCCGGTAGGCCAGATCCTCGACACCGTCGAGGATCTGCATCGCCCAGGGGCTGCCGAGATCCCGGAAGACCAGGTCGATGAGGCCGGCCGCGCCGGGCACCGCGGGCGCCCGGCGGGCGGTGTACGACCGCCGGTCGAGCAGGTCCTGGATCCGACGTCGGGTCGCCGGGGCGACGTCGGGTCGACCGTTGAGCACCTTCGAGACGGTGGGCACGGACACCCCCGCGGCGGTCGCGATCTCCGACAGCGTCGCCCGGTCCTCCGCCATGCCCATCTCCTCCGCAGTCGTACGCCCGTCGGCAGCATAGCCCGAAAGTTTCGGAGGTCGGGTGACGCCCTGGTCGTCGCGGCGATGCGACCGCCCGGAGCCGGCCGGTCGGGGAGCACCTACCCTGGTGCCGGCCCGAGTGACAGTGGGCCGTCGACAAACCGAAACTTTCCCGAAACCGACTTGTCCGGTGCGGTGGGTCGGACCGGGAGACGCCGGACCTTCGCGTCCCGTCCGATTTCTGCTGCGGCGACGCATACGGCATGCTGTGCCGCAACGGCAGGAGACTCTGCCGGTGGCCGGCGACGAACCGCGGACACGCGGTCGTCCCTGCGCGAGACGTGCGGGAGGGCGGGGCGGCGATGGCCGAGGCTGAGGCGGGGCGTTCCGTGTTCACCGGTGCCAGCGAGATGGCGGCCCGGATGCGCGCCTTCGACTGGCCCGCCACCTCGCTGGGCGCGGTCGACGACTGGCCGGCGAGCCTGCGCACCGCCACCCGGATCTGCCTGACCTCCCGGTTCCCCATGATCGTCTGGTGGGGCCCGGAGTTGCGCTTCCTCTACAACGACGCCTACGGCCCGCTGCTCGGCAGCAAACACCCCGCCCTCGGCAAGCCCGGCGACCAGGTGTGGGGCGAGATCTGGCACATCATCGGGCCGATGCTGCACGGCGTGGTGCAGACCGGCGAGGCGACCTGGTCGGAGGACCTGCTGCTGCCGATGAACCGGCACGGCTATTGGGAGGAGACCTACTGGACGTACTCCTACAGCCCGCTGCACGACGACGACGGTGTGGTGCGCGGCGTGTTCACCGCCGTCAGCGACACCACCGAACGGGTCATCGGCCAGCGGCGGCTCGCCGCGTTGCAGGACCTCGGGGCCCAGGCCGGCACCGCCCGCACCGTCGATGAGGCGTGCGAGCTGGTCGCCGGGTCGCTCGGCCGGGCCGGGGCCGACGTGCCGTACGCGGCGGTCTACCTGCGGGGGCGCGACGGCGGGCTACGGCTGACCGCCAGCACCCGCGCCGGCGAGGTCGACCGGGCGGGCGGGGCCACCGCTGCGGTGTGGCCGGTGGCGCAGGTGCTCACCGACGGTCGCCCGGCGCACGTCACCGACCTGCTCGACCGGGCCGGCGAACTGCCGGCCGGCGGCTGGCAGACCGCACCGACCGAGGCGATGGTGCTGCCGCTGCACGGCGAGACCGGCGCCGAGGACATCGGCGTCGTCGTGCTGGCCGCCAGCGCCGGCCGGGCGCTCGACGACGGCTACCGCACCTTCTTCGACCTGGTGGCCCAGCAGAGCGCCGCCCTGATCAACGGCGCGGTCGCCTACGAGGTGCAGCAGCAGCGGGCCGAGGAACTCGTCGAGCTGGACCGGGCCAAGACGGCGTTCTTCTCCAACATCAGCCACGAGTTCCGCACCCCGCTGACGCTGATCAGCGGCCCGTTGCAGGAGCTGCGGGCCCGGCTGGGCGACGGGGACGCGCAGGTCCGCGACGAACTGGACGTCATGCACCGCAACGCGTTGCGGCTGGGCAAGCTGGTCACCGCGCTGCTCGACTTCTCCCGCATCGAGGCCGGCCGGATGCAGGCCAGCTACGAGCCCGTCGACCTGTCCCGGTTCACCGCCGAGCTGGCCAGCGTGTTCCGGGCGGCCGTCGAACGCGCCGGCCTCACCCTCGACGTGGACTGCCCGTCGCTGTCCGGGCCGGTGCACGTCGACCGGGCGATGTGGGAGAAGGTGGTGCTCAACCTGCTCAGCAATGCCCTCAAGTTCACCTTCCACGGCGGCATCCGGGTCACCGTGGCCGACCGCGACGGCACCCCGACGGTGCAGGTCGCCGACACCGGCATCGGGGTGCCGGCCGACGAGATCCCCCGGCTGTTCGAGCGCTTCCACCGGGTGCCGCAGGCCCGCTCCCGGTCCCACGAGGGCAGCGGCATCGGCCTGGCCCTGGTCCGGGAACTGGTCGGCCTGCACGGCGGCACGATCACCGTGGACAGCACCCCGGACGTCGGCACCACCTTCACCGTACGGCTGCCGTACGGTGTCGCCCACCTGCCCGCCGAACACGTCGTCACCGGCGTCGGCGCGCCGGTGCCGTCGGACAGCGCCGAACCGTTCGTCGCCGAGGCGCTGCGCTGGCTGCCGGCCGCCGGCACCGACGACCGGCCGACGCCGCAGCCGTCGCCGGTCGACCTGCCGGGCGCGGACCGACCCCGGGTGCTGATCGCCGACGACAACGCCGACATGCGCGAGTACCTGCACCGGCTGCTGCGGTCCCGCTACGACGTCACCGCCGTCGGCGACGGGCTCGCCGCGTTGGCCCAGGCCCGCACCGCACCGCCCGACCTGATCGTCAGCGACGTGATGATGCCCGGCCTGGACGGGCTCGAACTGGTCGCCGCGCTGCGCGCCGAACCCCGCACCATGGGGGTGCCGGTGCTGCTGCTGTCGGCCCGCGCCGGCGGAGAGGCCGCCGTCGAGGGGTTGGAGGCCGGAGCCGACGACTACCTGGTCAAGCCGTTCTCCGCCGAGGAACTGCTGGCCCGGGTCCGGGCCAACGTCGACCTGGCCCGGTTGCGTAACCACCACGCCAACTGGCGGACCGCGATGATCAACTCGTTGCAGGAGGGGTTCTTCGTCCTGGACGCCGACGGCGCGCTGGTCGAGATGAACACCGCCTTCGCCGAGCTGTTCGGCTACGGCCCCGAGGGCCTGCCCTACCGACCCCGCTATCCGTGGTGGCCCGACGACGTCGCCGACGCCTCGGCCAACCGGCTGGTGGCCGACGCGTTCGCCCAGGCGATGACCGTCGCCCACGGATCGTTCGTGGTGCCGCTGCGGCACCGCGACGGGCACCGCCTCTGGACGGCGGTCGCCTTCAACGCGGTCACCGACGACCAGGGCCGGCGGATGGTCGTCGGCACCATCCGCGACGTCACCGCCGAACGGTACGCGGTGCAGCGGGAAACCGCCCTGAGCACCCTCAACCAGCGGCTGTCCCGGGCCGCCAGCACCAGCGAGGCGTTGCGCGCCGGCGTCGAGGAGCTACGGCAGCTCTGGCAGGCCCACCGGACGGTCGCCACCCTCTGGGCACCCGACGGCACACCGGCGGTGACCGCCACCCCCGGCACCGACTGGGGGCAACTGCCCGACCCGGTCCGCGAGACGGTCACCGCGCTGCGGGCGCAGCCGCCTCTGCGGATCACCATCGACGCCGCCACCGGGGCCCGGCCCGCAGGCGTCGGCACCACTGTCGACTCGCCGCAGGGTCCGCTGGTGATCTGGCTCGAACTCGACCCGGCACGCGGCTTCGGCACCGAGGACCAGATGCTCCTGTTGCTGCTGTGCGGGGCGCTCGGGCAGGCGTTGCACCGGGCCCACGCCGCCGACCAGCAACGGGAGGTGGCGGTCGCCCTGCAACGCTCCATCCTCGGCCCGGCCGAACTGCCCGCCGGGTTCGCCGTCCGCTACGAGCCGGCGACCCGCCCCCTGGAGGTCGGCGGCGACTGGTACGACGCGGTGGACCTGCCCGACGGCCGGATCGGCATCGTCGTCGGCGACTGCGTCGGCCGGGGCCTGCCCGCCGCCGCCGTGATGGGCCAACTGCGCAGCGCCTGCCGGGCGCTGCTGCTGGAGGCGTCCGGCCCGGCGCAGGTGCTCACCGCCCTGGACCGGTTCGCCCGGATGCTGCCCGGTGCGGCCTGCACCACCGTGTTCTGCGGCATCCTCGACCCGGAGAGCGGGAAGCTGACCTACAGCAGCGCCGGGCATCCACCGGCGATCCTCACCCACCCCGACGGCCACACCGAGTTGCTGGCCGCCGGCCGGGGCAGCCCGCTGGGCATCCCGTCGCGCGGTGGCCGCCCCGACGCGGCAGCCGTCGTGCCGCCCCGGGCCGTGCTGCTGCTCTACACCGACGGCCTGGTGGAACGCCGCCGCCAGTCGCTCGACACCGGCATCGCGCTGGCCGCCTCCGCCGTCCGGGAGGACCACACCGCCGGGGTGGAGCAGCTCGCCGACCGGGTGATGCAACGGATGACCCCGCAGGGCGGGTACGACGACATCGCCCTGCTGCTCTACCGTCACCCGGCACCGTTGGAGCTGTCGTTCCCCGCCGACCGGTCGCAGATGGCCCCGGTGCGTTCCACCCTGCGCCAGTGGTTGCGCCGCACCGGTGCCGACCCGCACCTGGCCCAGGATGTGCTGGTGGCCACCGGTGAGGCCTGCGCCAACGCGGTCGAGCATGGTCACCGCGACGCCCGTCCCGGGCTGATCCGGCTGCTCGCGGTGGCCGCGGGCACCGACCTGTTCGTCACGGTGGTCGACTCCGGACGGTGGAAGGTGCCCGAGATTGACCACGACCGGGGACGCGGCATCAACCTGATGCGCGCGTTGATGTCGCACGTGCACATCCGGACCACCGACGCCGGCACCACCGTCGAGCTGCACACGAGGATTCCCGTATGAACACGCCCCTGGACCTGGCCACCGGCCGGCAGCCCGACGGCGCCCCGCTGGTGACCGTCGCCGGTGAGATCGACATGAGCAACGCCGACCGGTTCCGGGCGGCGATCGCCGACGCGCTGGTCGACGGGCACCTGCTGACCGTGGACCTGACCGGGGTGGAGTACCTCGACAGCGCCGCGCTCGCCGCGTTGTTCGCCCACGTCGACCGGTTGCGGGTGGTGGCGAACCCGTTGCTGGCCAGCGTCCTGACCATCTCCGGCCTGGCCGAGCTGACCACGGTGACCTTCGCCGACTGACCCCGCCCGGCTGCCGGCCGCGCTCCGTACGACCACCCGACGGCGACACCCGGCTGCCGCGACCCCGCCGGTTCGGGTGGTGCGTCAGGCGACGATCGGAGATCCGACAGCCCTCCGGTGACCGGCACCCTACGCTCGCCCTGCCGCCGCCGAGCGGGAAGCGGGTGACGCATGGGCAGCACCGACCACCGTCCACTCCCGACCGATGCGCAAGCCCCGGCCGATGCCGCCCCACCCGCCGTCCGCGCCGATGCCGCCCCACCGGCGGGTACCCCGTCCGGTGCCGCGGCGGTGCCGGGTCCGCCGCCGGCCGGCCTGCCGCGTCGCCGCCGGCCCACCCGGCTGCGCTGGCTGCACCTGCTGATGTTGCTCTGCCTGGCCGGGGTGGGGGTGGCGGCCGGCGACGCCGTCTTCGTCGTGCACGACCTGGGCCGCTGGGGCGAGGTCCAGGCGTGCGCGGCACTCGACGACCTCCCGCCGGACGGCGGGGAGGCCGCCCGGTTACTCGGTCGGGGCGCGCGGTACGACCGGTGCGCCGCGGGTTTCGAGCTGGTCCGGGGGTTGGCCCAGCTCGGCGGGGCGGTGGGGGTGCTCGGGCTCGCCGGGGTGGCCGTGCTGCTCGACGGCCTGTCCGCGCGCCACGCCGTGTGGCGTCGGGTCCGCCGTCGCCCGGCCGGTGAACGGGGTGTCGCGGTGGTGCGGGAACGCTTCGAGCACTGGTGCGACACGCTCGGGCTCGACCGGCGTCGGCCCCGGCTCGTCGTCGCGCCGGTCGGCGTCCGGCAGGCGTACACCACGGCGGTGCCGTTCGGCCGGCCGCTGGTGGTGGTGCCGGTGGCCCACGCGTACGGCCGCCCGGACCTGCTCGACCTGGTGCTGCTGCACGAGTTGGCGCACGTGCGGGCCCGGGATGTGGCGTGGGCGTCGGCGACCCGGTGGACCGGTGGGCTCATCCTGCCGGTCCTGGTGCTGGTGGTGACGCCGGTGCTGGTCGATCCGGGGCCGGCGACCCGGTACTACGTGCTGACCCTGCCGGTCACCGCGCTGTTCGCGGCCGGGACGCTGCTGTCGCGGGCGGCGGTGCTGCGCCGCCGTGAGCACGCCGCCGACCGGTTCGCGGTCGATCACGCCGACCTGCGCGACGCCCTGGCCGCCGCCGGTGGTGACGACGACCCGCCCCGTCGGGCGCGGTGGTGGTGGCCGGGCCGCTGGCTGGCCCGCCATCCGACGGGCGCGCAGCGGGTCCGGGCGCTCGACCGGGAACCGCGCTGGGAGGACGGCTTCACCGTCGCGGTGGTGGCCGGCCTGGTGGCGATGTTCGGCTTCCAGTCGCTGCTGCGGCCGCTGACGCACGGGGTCG
Source organism: Micromonospora humidisoli (assembly GCF_016900955.1). Lineage (NCBI taxonomy): Bacteria > Bacillati > Actinomycetota > Actinomycetes > Micromonosporales > Micromonosporaceae > Micromonospora > Micromonospora humidisoli. The sequence continues at coordinate 242,102 of NZ_JAFEUO010000005.1, read as the reverse complement.
GCGCGGTTGCGCCGGGCGACGCCGGTGACGTCGCGATGGCCGTCGCGGCCCTGTGCTGGGCCGTGGTCGTGGTGCCGCTGTGGTCCCGCCGCCCCGCGTCGGTACGTCGGCGGTGGTCCCGGATGCTCGGCTCCGGGCTCGGGCTGGCCGGCGGATACCTCCTGCCCGGCTTCGGGGCGACCAGCCCGGTGTACGGGGTGTTCCTCGCCGGCTTCCACCTCGGTGCGTTCGCCGCGCTGCTGCCGGTGCTGGTCGGGGTCGGCACGGTGGCCGTCGGGTTCGCCGAGGCGGTGGCGCGGGTGCCGTCGGGGATCCGCCGGAGGGTGACCCTGGTGGTCACGGTGCTCGCGGTGGCGGCCCTGCTGACGGCGGTCCTGACCACCGCCACCCTGCTGGTGTTCGGCCACTGGGCCTGGCACAGCGGGCCGATCGACCGGGCCCTGTGGAGCACCCCCGGTTTCGCCGCCCGGGTGGCCCTACCGGCGGTGCCGCTGGCCGCCCTGCTGCTGGTACGTCGGCCGACCCGTGCCCGCCGGCCACCGCGCCCGGCGGCCTCCCCGCCGGGCGCGCCGCCCGCGCCGGTCGCCGCCGGCCCCCGGCGGCTGATCGCGCTGATCCTGCTGACCGGCGGTACGGCGGTCGTCGCCGGCCTCGCCGCGACCGAGCTGGTCGCCGGCCGGACCGCCGGTGGGGACGCCTTCTTCCTGCTGTTCCTCCGCTGGTGGCTGTGCGCGTCGGCCGGCTGGTGGGTCGCGTCGGTGGTGCTGCTCGCCCGGGGGGTCCGGGGCATCGCCGTGGCCTGGACGGCCGGGGTCGGGGTCACCGTCGCCGCCGGGTCCGTCCAGTTCGCCCGGGACGTCGTCGCCGGCGTCGGCCCGGCGCCGGCGCACCTGCTCGCCTTCCTCGAACGGCCGGCGTGGCTGCTGCTCGCCGCGCTGGTGGTCACGTCGCCCCCGGTGCTGCTCCTGCGTGAGCTGTGGACCGGGTGCCGGGCGTGGGCCCGCCGCCGCCGGCCGGCGCGCCGCCACGGTCCCTGGGCGTCCTGGCCGCCGCCGGTGCTCGCGGCGCTGGTGGCCGTGGCGGTGGCCGGTGGGGTGGCGGCGGGTTGGACCGCGCCGGTGACCGGGCGGGCCGGCGACTGGGATCTGCTGCGGTCGGCCCGGGTGGAACCCGCCGCGCCGGACGACGGACGTCCTCGACCGGCAGCCCGGGACCCGGGCCGGCCGCTGGACCGGGCCGCGGTCGACGCCGCCCTGGCCGAGGCGCGACGCAGCCTGCCGGCGGACTGGACTCCCGCGCCGGGGCTCAGCCCGTTCGGGGTGACCGACCCGGCGGGGGTGCGGCCGTCGGCCTGCGCCGACCGGTTCGCCGCCGACGCCCGCGCCGAGCGGGCCCGGCCGGCGTCGGCCGAGGGCAGGGTCGTGCTGGCGGTGCCGGCCACCACGTTGCCACCGCTGGGCGCGACCTTCCAGCTGCGGCTGACGTCGTACCCGTCGGCCGACGCGGCGGCCCGGGTGCTCGCGGCGGCCCGGCAGGCCGTCACCGCCTGCCCCCGCTGGTCGTACCCGTCGGCGCTGGCCGACGGTGGCGTCGCGCACCGGTGGACGGTGGCCATGCCCCGCGCCGACCTGCCGTACGACAGCCTGCGGGTCAGGATCACCGACTCGTCGACGGTGGGCGGGTTGCCCGCCGTCGCCGGTGGGACGCGGGTCGTCGTCGCGGTGGGGCGCACCGTGCTGTCCGCCGAGATCGCCCTCGGTATCCCGTTCCGCGACCAGTTGGAGCCGAAGGAGCGACTGCTCCTGGACGACCTGGCGGTGGTCGGTGCCCGTCTGGTCGTGCACGCCCTCGATTCCTGACCGTGACCCGCCGGTACCCGACCCGCTGGCGGCGACCCTCCACCATCGACCTACCGACCCTGCGACCGATCGGCGGTGCACCATGACGGATCTGACGGCCCGGCCGGGGCCGATGCTGCTCAGCGACCTCGCGCGGGAGGTGGTGCTGGCCGCCGCGCCGCAGGAGTCGGCGCTGCTGCCCGAGGTGACCGCCGCCTGGCTCGCCGGTGAGCTGGGGACACCGGGGCGGGGCGGGCGGTGGCACGGTGGACGGATCGGCGTCGGGCTGGATGACGGCCTGCTCGTGACGGTGGTCTACCCGGTGCTGGCGGCGGCGCTGACCCAGGTGCTGGCCCCCGCCGCCGAGCGGGGCTGGCGACGCCTGTGGCGACGGTGGCGACCGCGCTCCCGCCGTACCGACGTGGTGGTCTCCCCGGAGGTGCTGGCCCAGGCCGAGGCGGTCCGCGACGCGATCCTCACCGCCGGATCCGCCCTCGGGGTGTCCCGCCGGCGCTGCCAGCTGATCGCCGAGGCCGCGTACGCCGCCCTGCTGCGCCGCCAGCTCGGGGACGGGTCGTGACCGGGCCGAGCCGCCGCCGGCTGCTGGGGTTGGCGGGGCTCACCCTGGGCGGAATGCTGGTCGGCTGTGCCGGGCCCGGCGACCCCCGACAGTCGGCCGCCGGGCCGTCGACGCCCACGCCCGGCTCGTCGCCGACGGGTGGTCTGCCGGCCGCCGACGTCCTGGTCGACCGGCTGGCCGGCTACCCGAGCGCCTTCCGGTTCACCCCGACGAACACCACGACCACCGACGAGGCGACGGTGGCCCGGGCGCGGGTGGCGATGCGCACCGAGTTGGTGGCCTTCCTCGCCTGGGCCGGGACCAACGGGCACCCCGATCTGCGGGCGGCGTTGCCGGCCGACCCGGGCGGCGAGGGGTACCTGCTGGACCCGCTGGTCGGCAACGACGAGACCCTGGACACGGTGCCGCTGGCCGGCGCCCGGGAGCCGTTCGGGCGGCTGATTCCCGACAACGAGACGGTCAAGAGCTACCTGGGCACCCGGCAGGCCGGGTTCGCGCTGGTGATGCTGAAGGTGATGATGTCCCGGGCGGCGTACGCCGGGCTGGTCACCAACTCCCCGCTGGTCCGGGCGGCGGCCGGCAAGAACGTGGTCACCATCTATCCGGTGACCGCGCCCGAGCCGCCGGGCGGCGATAGCTACCTGTCGCTGCTGCCGGGCCTGCGTGAGGCGTTCCGGGCCGATCCGGCGCGGCGGTGGCTGGTGGCCAACCCGGGGCAGAACCTGTCCGCGGCGAACCAGCGGCGGCTGCTCGACGGCGGCGGCACGCTGCACACCGCCGACGGCTACCGGGTGGTGTACGTGGACAGCGCCCGCGCCGGCTACGTCCCGGCCGCCGTGGCGCGCGCCCTGTACGACGGGCTGCGGGAGGCGGCCACGCCCCGGTAGGCGGGCGGACCCGCCCCGAGGGGTGGGGGTCAGCCCACGGTCACCCCGAACGCGTTGCCGTCCGGGTCGGCCAGCAGGACGACCCCGTCGGCGGTGGCGTCGAGCCGGGTGGCTCCGAGGGCGACCAACCGGTCGACCTCCGTGCGGGGGTCGGTGCCGGCGGCGGCGAGGTCGAACCGTTGCGGATTGCGGCCCCGCTGCGGGGCGACGGGCGGCCCGCCCCAGGCGACCTTCGTGCCGCCGTGCGGTGCCTGGACGGCGGTCTCCTGGTCCTGGTCCCACACCAGCGGCCAGCCCAGCGCCCGGCTCCAGAAGAGGCCGACCTCGCGGGTGCCGTCGCAGGCGACCTCCCCGAGCCGGCCGCATCCGGCGAGGAAGGTGTTGCCCGGCCCGATGACGCAGAACTCGTTGCCCTCGGGGTCGGCCAGCACGACGTGCGTCTCCTCGGGGCGCTGCCCGACGTCGAGGTGGCTGCCGCCGAGGGCGATCGCCCGTGCGACCTGTAGCCGCTGGTCGTCGGGGCTGTCGCTGGTCAGGTGCAGGTGCATCCGGTGGGGTCCGGTGCGGTGCGGCTGGCCCGGCACGAACCGCAGGTCGGGTCGGGTGTCGGTGCCGGGCAGGCGTACCCCGTCGGTGCCGTCTGCGACGGTGTCCTGGCCGAGCAGGTCGGCCCAGAACCGGGCCAGTCGGGTGGGGTGCCGCGCGTCCAGGGTCAACGTCAGGTGTCGCGGGAGCATCCCGGCACCGTAGCGACCTCCGCCGGTGGGCGACAACGGTTTTACGGCGCGCGGCCACCGGGTGGCGGCAGGGGTCCGGGCGGGGGACGGGCGTTGCCGCCCGGACCTGCCTGCCGACGACGGGGGCCACCGTCCACCACATCGACCTTGATGACTTTACGGAAATGTTTCGGAAACTTCAAGTGGTCCTGGGCGTCGAACCCCTGCCCATGGGCTACATGGGCAGGGAAAACTTTCGAACTGGTGGTGGCCGGTCAGTGGCCGTGCCAGGAACGCCAGAGGGAGGCGTAGACGCCGTCGGCGGCGACCAGGTCGTCGTGCCGGCCGATCTCGGTGATCCGGCCGTCCTCCAGCACCGCAACCCGGTCGGCGTCGTGCGCGGTGTTGAGCCGGTGCGCGATGGCGATCACCGTACGGCCGGCCAGCACCGCACCGAGCGCCCGTTCGGTGCGCCTGGCGGTCGTCGGGTCCAACGCGGCGGTCGCCTCGTCGAGGATCAGGATGTCCGGGTCGGCCAGCACGAGCCGGGCCAGCGCCACCTGCTGGGCCTCGGCCGGGCCCAGGTCGCGCACCCCGGCCCCGAGCGGAGTGTCGAGACCGTCCGGCAGGTCGGCGTACCAGTCGGCCCCCACCGCGGCCAGGGCCGCCCGTAACTGCGCGTCGGTGCCGCCCGGCGCGGCGAACGCCAGGTTGTCCCGCAGCGTACCGAGGAAGACGTGGTGTTCCTGGGTGACCAGGGCGATCCGGCGGCGGCGTTCGGCCGGGTCGAGGTCGGTGACCGCGACCCCGCCGAGGCTCACCATCCCCCGGGCGGGCACGTCGATGCCGGCGAGCAACCGGGCCAGGGTGGACTTGCCCGCCCCGGAGGGGCCGACCACGGCCAGCCGTTCCCCCGCCGCGACCGTCAGGTCGATGCCGTGCAGCACCTGCGGGCCGTCCGCGTACCGGAACGTCGCCCCGCGCACCTGCACCACGCGCCCGGTGGGCAGAGCCGCCCGGCCCCGGGGTTCCGGCGGCACCTGCCCCACCCCGAGCACCCGGGCGTACGAGGCGATGCCGCGCTGCGCCTGCTCCACCCACAGCAACAGCCGGTCCAGCGGGTCGACCGCCTGTTGCAGGTAGAGCGCGGCGGCGACCACCTCACCCAGACTGACCCGCCCCCGCGACAGCAGCACACCCCCGGTGATCAGCACGGCGGCGATCGGGATCGGATAGCTGCCCTCCACCACCGGGAAGAACACCGACCGCAGGGCGAGGGTGGCCCGCCGGGTGGTCCACACCGCGCCGATCCGGGCGGTGCCGTGGGCGACCCGGTCGCCGCCCAACCGCAGCGCCTCGATGGTCCGCGCGCCCTCGGCGGTCGTGGTGAGCGCCTCGGTCAGCTCCGCCGTCGCCGCCCCCTCGGCCAGGTAGGCCGGGGCGGCCCGGCGCAGGTACCAGCGCACCACCATCGCGATCGACGGGAGCCCGGCGAGCGCGACCAGGCCGAGCAGCGGGTCCAGCAGGAACACCGCGCCGAACAGCAGCGTCAACTGGGTCCCCGCGATGACCACCACCGGCACCACGTCGCGCAGCATGGTGCCCACCGTGGACACGTCCACCGAGCTGCGGGTGGCCAGGTCACCGGTGCCGGCGTGCTCGACCACCGAGACGGGCAGGCCCAGCAGCCGGGTCACGAAGTCCTCGCGGAGCCGGGCGACCGCCCGCTCACCGAACCGGTGCCCGGCGTACTGGGCGTAGCGGGCGAGCAGCCCCTGCGCCAGCACGCAACCGCCGATGGCCAGCGCCGACCGGTCCACCGCGCCCGCCCCGGCTCCGGCCGTGACCTGGTCGACGATCCGCCCGATCAGCCACGGCGCGGCCAGCCCGGCGAGGGCGGCGGCGCTGTGCAACGCCAGCACCCCGACGACCGCCCACCGGTCGCCCGCGAGCATGTCACGGGCGGCCCGCCGGACCACCGTCGGGCCCGCGACCGGCAGCTTCGTCATCGGCCGGTCCGCCCCGCAGGCGTGTCGTCGGTGCCGCTGGTGCGGGAGACCAGCCGCCGGTAGTCCGGGTCGGCGGCCAGCAGCGCGGCGTGCGTCCCGGTGCCGGTGACCCGGCCGGCGCGCAGGTGGACGACCGTGTCGGCGTGCCCGAGCAGCACCGGTGAGGTGCTCAGCAACACCGTCGTGCGTCCCGTACGGGCCTGCCGCAGGCGCTGCGCCACCCGGGCCTCGGTGTGCGCGTCCACCGCCGACGTCGGGTCGACCAGGATCAGCACCTCCGGGTCGGCGAGCAGGGCACGGGCCAGCCGGACCCGCTGCCGCTGACCGCCGGAGAGGGTACGGGCCCGTTCGCCGACCGGGGCGTCGAGGCCGTCGGGCAGCCCCTCGACGATGTCGCGGGCCGACGCCACGTGCAACGCCGCGTCGATCCGGGCGTCGTCGACGGTGTCGTGCGGGCCGACGAGGACCTGCCGCAGCGTCCCGGCGAAGAGGTATCCGTCGTGGTCGGCGACGAGGATGCGGGAGCGCACCTCGTCGAGGTCGACGGCCGTCAGCGCAACTCCGCCCCAGGTGACCGCGCCGGTGACGTACCGGCCCAGCCGGTCGGCCAGGGCCACCGCGTCGGCCGGGTCGTCGGCGGCGACGCCGACCAGCCGGCCCACCGGGACGGTCAGCCCGCTGTCCGGGTCATGCAGCGGGGCCGGGCCGGCCGGGGCGGGACATGTCGGCGGGCCGCCCACCGGGTCGGGGTCGAGCCGGAGCAGGTCGACGATCCGCCGGGCCGCGACCCGGCCCTGGATCAGCTGGTAACTGCCCTCCAGCAGGAACCAGACCGGCACGATGAGCACGGCCACGTAGCCGTAGACGGCCACCAGTTGCCCGACGGTGATCCCGCCCGCCACGGCGGTGCGGGCGGCCAACCACACCACCACGGCGAGGAACACGCCCGGGATGACCGTGGTCAGCGCGTCGACCCAGCTGAGCACCGCGCCGACCCGGTAACCCTCGGCCCGCAGCCGTTGCGACCGGGCGGCGTACCGGCGGGCGAACAGGTGCCGGCCGCCGACCCCGGCGAGCACCCGCAGGCCGGCGACGATGTCGTCGGCCCGGGTGGTCAGCTCGCCCTGCTGCTGCCGGTAGACCGCCTCGGCCCGCTCCAGGCGGCGCAGCAGCGGGCCGACGACCAACGCGACCACCGGCACCCCGAGCAGCGTCACCAGCGCCAGCACCGGGTCGATCGACCAGAGGACCACGGCCGCCACCGCGTACGCCAGCACCGCCCCCACCCCCGGGCCGGTCAGGGTGAGCACCTGCGAGGTGCGCACGATGTCGTACCCGCCGACGGTGGCGACGTCACCGGCGGCGAGCCGGCGGGGGAGAACCGCGCCGACCCGGGCGAGCTGCCGCAGCAGCACGGCCGCCGAGCGGGCGCTGGCGTCCTCGCGGATGAACGTCATCGTCCGGTGCCGCATGATGCCCAGCCAGGCCAACACCGCCCCGGCGGCCACGATCGCGGCGACCCAGCCGAGCAACGCCCGTAGGTCGCCGGTGCGCAGCCCGTCGTCGACGGCGCGGGCGACCAGGAACGGCCGCACCGACAGCCCCACCATCCAGGCCGTGCCGAACAGCGAGCCGCGCAGCACCCGCCACGGCTGGCAGCGGACCAGCCACCAGATGTACCGCAGCGGCCCCGCCGTGTCCGGGGTGCCCGGGTCCGGATGGGGCAGGCGTGGAGGCACCGACCCAGGCTAGTCACCGGCCGCCGGCCGCACCGGCCCGTCCGGGGCCACCGCGCGGTGGCGTACACCTCAGTGCCCGGCCCGGTGGCGGCGTTGACGCGGCGTACGACGACCGGCAAGCTCCTGTGTTCGGATCGTCGGCGGCGGGCGTCGCCGGCCACGGCGGGGGAGGGTCGATGGCGTGGCGGACGGCCACCCGTGGGTCGGCGCTGCTCACCGCGCTGCTCGTGGTCGGCACGGCGACGGTGGCCGTCCCCGGCCCGGCCCGCGCGGCGACGCCGCCCACGGTGTGCCGGATCCGCGACGGGCGGCTGACCGAGATCTCCGGCATGGTGGCCACCGACTCCGGGTTCGTGATGGTCAACGACGGTGCCGACGAGGCGTCCCACCGCCGCATCTTCTTCCTCGACACCCGGTGCGCGGTCGTGCGGACGGTGGCCTACCCGTCGCGGCCCCGCGACACCGAGGACCTGGCGGTCGGCCCGGACGGCACGGTCTGGGTCGCCGACATCGGCGACAACGACCGGACCCGGTCGACGGTGGCGCTGTGGACACTGCCGCCCGGAGCCCGTCGACCGGTGCTGCACCGCCTGACCTACCCCGACGGGGCACACGACGCGGAGGCGCTGCTGCTCGACGGGGCCGGCCGCCCGGTGGTGGTGACCAAACAGGGCGGCAGCGCCGGCGTCTACCTGCCGGCCGGGCCGCTGCGGGCCGGCGCGACCGTGCCGTTGACGCTGGCCGGGCAGGTCCGGTTGCCGCTCACCACCACCCCGAACCCGTACTCGTTCTTCGGCCGCCGGCTGGTCACCGGCGGGGCCGTAGCCCCGGACGGCCGTGCGGTGGTGCTGCGCAGCTACGCCGACGCCTTCGAGTACGAGGTCACCGACGGCGACGTGGTGGCCGCGCTGACCGGCGGCACGCCCCGGATCGTGGCGCTGCCCGACGAGCCGCAGGGCGAGTCGGTCAGCTACAGCCGCGACGGCCGCTTCCTGCTCACCGTCTCCGAGACCGCCGGCCAGCCGCCCGGCACCCGGCCGACGGTGCTGCGCTACGCCCGCCCGGCGGCCCGCACACCGGCCGCGTCGTCCCCGCCCGCCCCGACGGCATCCGACCGGGCACCGGCAGCGTCCAGCGCGTCCCCGACGGCGGTGTCCCCGGGCGCGGCCCCCGCCGCCGGTCCCCGGGCGGCCGTCGGCGGGACCCGGTCACTGCTGCTGGGGGTCGGGGTGATCGTCGCCGGCCTGCTGCTGGCGGTGCTGGTCGGGGTCGTCCGGGCGCGGTCGGCCCACCGCTGGCCCGGGGACGACGACGCAGCGGCATCCCGGTGAGGGATGCTGGACCCGTGCAGATCAGCATCCTCGGCCCGCTCACTGTCGACGGCCGGCCGATCCGGGGCGAACGGCTCGCCGCCGTGATCCGCACGCTGGTCGACGCGCGGGGCCGGGCGGTCTCCACCCCGCTGCTGGTGGACGCGGTGTGGGACGGCACGCCGCCGGACGACGCGACCGGCGCGGTGCAGGCCCTGGTCTCCCGGGTCCGCCGGCTCGGGCTCCCGGTGCTCGCCGTGCCGGGTGGCTACCGATTGCCCGCCGAGCAGGTCACCGTCGACGCGGTCGCGGCCCGGTCGTTGCTGGAGCGGGGCCGGGCCGCTCTGCGCGACGGTGCCGGCCCGGCCGCCCGGGACGCCGCCGAGGCGGCCCGGGCGCTGTTCCCCGAGGTGCCGCAGTGGGACACCGGGGAGACCAGCCGGCTGTTCGCCGACGTGGTCGCGTTACGCGCCGAGGCGGCGCTGACCGGCCCCGGCCCGTACGACGACGGCGACCTGCGGCGGCTGGTGGCGCGGATCCCGCCGGACGAGCCGTCGGCCGCCCTGCTGGTCCGGATGCTCGCCGCCCAGAGGCGCGACGCCGAGGCCCTGGAGGTGCTCGCGCGGTTGCGCACCGAGCTGGCCGACCGCTACGGCACCGACCCGTCGCCGGTGATCAGCGAGGTCCACCTGGCGTTGCTGCGGGGTGAACTGAGCCCCCCGGCCGCCCCGGCGTCGCCGGCCCGGACGGCCCTGCCGGCGGCATGGCGGCGGTCGGTGACCGCGCTCGTCGGCCGGGAGCACGACGTCGAGGCGGTGCAGGCGGCGCTCACCGAGGCGGCCCTGGTGACCGTCGTGGCCACCGGCGGCGCGGGCAAGACCCGGCTCGCCGCCGAGGTGGTACGCCGGGCGGTGGCGACCGGACGACCGGCCCGGGTGATCGAACTGGCCGGCCTGCGGGCCGCCGAGGAGGTGCTGCCCGCCGTCCTGGCGACCCTTGGCGGGGCGGACACCACGACGGCCGGCGGCACCCTGGGCCTCGACCGCCGGGTGCTCACCCCGCAGGAGCGGCTGCGTGCCCTGGCGCCGGATCTCGACGGCCTGGTGGTGCTGGACAACTGTGAACACCTGCTGGACCCGGTGGCGGCGGTCGTCGCGGACCTGCTCGCGGTGAGCCCACCGGAGGTGGCCGTGCTGGCGACCAGCCGGGCGCCGCTGGGCCTGGCCGGGGAGCGGGTCCACCGGTTGACCGTGCTGCCCGACGCCGACGCGGTGGCGCTTGTCGAGTCCCGGGCCCGCGCCGGGGGTGCGGTGCCCACCTGGGACACCGACCGGGCGTTGGCGCTGTGCCACCGGCTGGACAACCTGCCGCTGGCCCTCGAACTGGCCGCCGCCCGGCTGCGGCACATGCCGATCGACGACGTGCTCGCCGGGCTGACCGACCGGTTCGCGCTGCTCGACGCCGCGCTGCGCGGCCTGCCGGAGCGGCACGCGAGCCTGTGGGCGATGGTCGACTGGAGCCGGGAACTGCTCGCCCCCGCCGACCGGGACCTGCTCCAGCGGGTCGCGGTGGTTCCCGCCCCGTTCACCGCCGACCTCGCCGCCGCCGTCGCCGGCCTCCCCGACGTCCGGCGTGGGCTGGCGCGGCTGGTCGAACAGTCCCTGCTGACCCTCGTCGAGAGCGACGGCCCACCCCGCTACCGGATGCTGGAGACCGTCCGCGAGTACGGCGAGGCCCGGCTCGACGCCGCCGGTGACCGTGCCCCGGCCATGGCCGGCCTGGTCGGCTGGGCCCGGCGGCAGGCGGTCGGGCTGCTCGACCGGTTCATCGGTACCGACCAGCTCGACGCGTTCGACCGGTGCGCCGCCGAGCAGGACAATCTCGTCGCCGGCCTGCGGTGGGCGGCCGGGCACGACGACGAACCGGCGGTGGTGGACATCGCCACCCCGCTGTTCCACCTGTGGGCGGTGCGGGGCCTGCACCTGGAGGTCTCCGGCTGGTCCCGGGGCCTGCTGCACCTCGACGCCCCCGAGCGGCGACGCGGCTCGGCGATCGTCTCCGGCCGGGCCAGCGGCCGGTCGTTGCCCGACGCCGACCGGCTGGCCTGGATGTGCCTGCTGGTGGTGGTCAACGCCGGCATCACCGGCCCGCTGCGGCTCGCCGTGCTCGCCCGCCGGGCGCTGCGCCGGCTGCTGGCCGAGCGGCCCCGGGAGGTCTCCTCCCGGCACGCGGTGCTCGCCTCGGTGCTGCCGGCGTTCGACCAGCTCGACCCGGAGCAGGCGCTGCCGGGCACCACCACCCTGATCGAGCATCCCGACCCGTACGTGCAGGGCTTCGGCCTGTTCGCCCGCGCGGCGATCGGGGACAGCGGGGGTCTGCCGACGGCCTCGGTGGCCGACGCCGAGCAGGCGTACCGCCGGTTCGAGACGGCCGGCGACCACTGGGGGATGGCGATGGCGGCGCAGGTCGTCGGGCACGGCCTGACCCCCACCGACGGCGGGTCCACCGAGTGGCTGGCGCGCGGCGTGCACCACATGGAACTGATCGGCGCCACCCAGGACGTCCGCGCCGCCCGGGTGGTGCTGGATGTGCAGCTCGCGCTGCGCGGTGACCCGGCGGCCGAGCGGCGGTTGGTCGAGACGGCGACCCCCGGCCGGGGGGAGGAGGTGGAGACCGCGCAGGCGGGCCTGGGGTTGGCCCGCCTCGCCTGGCAGCGCGGGCGGCACGCCGAGGCGCTCGACCACGCCGACGCGGTGGTCCGCTCGCTGGCCGGCTGGACCGGCCCGCCGCCGCAGCCCCGGGTGGTGCTGCGGGTCGCGGTGGCGGTGCTGCGCCTGCGGATCGCCGAGGTGTGGCCGGCCGCCCGGCGCGACGTCGAGCTGCGCGCCACCGAGCTGCTGGCCACCGCCGGCGCGGAGGCGCTGTCGTCGCGGGACCTGCCGGTGATCGGGACCTGGGCGTTGGGCGGTGCCGAACTCGCCGCCTGGCGCGACGACGTCGGGACCGCCCGGGAGCTGTTCGCGCTCGGCACCCGGCTGGGCAGCAACTCGGCGGCGTTCTTCCCGTCGGGCATCGGGGAACGGCTCACCGCCGCCCTCGGTGACGAGGCGCGGCGGGAGCCGTTGCTGGCCGGGTGGCGGGCGCGGCCGGCCCCCGCGGCCGCCGCCCGCATCGACGAGCTGATGGACGACCTGCTCGGCCGGATCAGACCCGCCGACGGTACGCGCGCAGCGCCAGTGGCATGAACACCGCCACGAAGCCGGCGCACCACAGCAGCGTCCACCACACGTGGTTGCCGACCGGGGTGCCGAGGAACAGTCCGCGCATCGCCGTCACCAGGTGGGTCAGCGGGTTGACCGTCACCACCGCCTGCATCCAGCCGGGCAGGGTGCCGGCGTCGACGAACACGTTGGACGCGAAGCTCAACGGCATGATCAGCGCGAACATCACCCCCTGCACCGCGCCCGGCGTGCGGACCTTCATCCCGACGTAGACCGGCAGCCAGCTCAGGCAGAGCGCGAACAGCACCGCGAGCAGGCACCCGGCGAGGGCCCGCACCGGGCCGGACTCGACCCGGAAGCCGAGCAGGTAGCCGATCCCCAGGGTCGAGACGGTCACGATCACGTACCGCACCACGTCGCCGAACACCGCGCCGACCAGCGGTGCGGACCGGGGGACGGGCAGCGACCGGAACCGGTCGAAGATGCCCTTGGCGATGTCGGTGTTGAGGTTGACGCCGATCGCGATGCACCCGGTGGCGATGGTCTGCGCCAGGATGCCCGGCAGCAGGTACTGGAGGTAGTCGTGGGTGGAGCCGGCGACCGCGCCGCCGAAGACGTACACGAAGATGACCAGGAACAGCACCGGTTGCAGGGTGACGTCGATCAACGCCTCCGGGGTGCGCCAGGTCTTGATCAGGCTGCGTTTGGCCAACGCCAGCGAGTGCCGCAGCAGGCGCAGCGGCCGGGGGTGCGCCACGACGGTGGACAGCGTCGGCCCGGTGCGCGGCGGGGTGCCGGTCAGGGTGCTCATGCGGCGACCTCCGTACGGGTGGTGTCGTCGTCGGCCGCGGTACGGCCGGTGAGGGTGAAGAAGACCTCGTCGAGGCTGGGCAGGTGCAGCGAGAGTTCGGTGACCGCGATGCCGGCGGCGGCCAGCCGGGCGACGCTCGCGGTCAGCGCGGAGTCGTCGGTGACCGGCACCGCGAGCACACCCCTGCGGATCTCGTCGGCGGGTGCGCCGGAGCCCACCGCGGACAGGATCGCCGCCGTCGGGGCCAGCTGTGCCGGGTCGGTCGGGCGCACCTCCAGGGTCTGCCCGCCGACGACCCGCTTGAGCCCGTCCGGGGTGTCGTGGGCGATGACCCGGCCGTGGTCGATCACCGTGATCGCGTCGGCCAGCGCGTCGGCCTCCTCCAGGTACTGCGTGGTGAGCAGCACGGTCGCCCCGTTGGCCACCAGCGACCGGACCACGTCCCACATGTCCTCGCGCTTGGCCGGGTCGAGGCCGGTCGTCGGCTCGTCCAGGAAGATCACCTCCGGTGAGCCGACCAGGCTGGCGGCCAGGTCCAGCCGGCGGCGCATCCCACCGGAGTAGGTCTTGGCCGGCCGGTTCGCGGCGGCGGTCAGGTCGAACCAGTCGAGCAGTTCGGCGGCCCGCCGCCGCGCGCCGGCCCGGCCGAGTTCCAGCAGCGTCCCGAACAGTTCCAGGTTCTGCCGCCCGGTCAGGTCCTCGTCGACCGAGGCGTACTGGCCGGTGAGGCCGATGGACTGCCGGACCCGCTCGGCCTGGCGTACCACGTCGAGGCCGTTGATCCGGGCGGTGCCGGCGTCCGGGGTCAGCAGCGTGGACAGGATGCGCACGGCGGTGGTCTTGCCGGCCCCGTTGGGGCCGAGCACCCCGAGCACGGTGCCCCGGGGCACGGCGAGGTCCACCCCCTGCAACGCCCGGGTGCGGCCGAAGGACTTGACCAGGCCCTCGGCCTCGATCATCAGTTCAGCTGTCATGCCGTGCAGCGTGCGCCGGCCGGCTGACACCGCGCCGACATGCCACCGACACGCCGCTGACGCCCCCGCCCGGGGGTCAGCAGCGGACGGGTCAGGGCCGGCGGGGAGCATCCGGCCCGGCGACCGCGACCGGGTGCGGGCGCTGTTATCGTCGGCGGCCGGGCGGCGACTGGGCGGCCCCCACGCATCGAACAGGTGGTCGCCGTGCCCCGGGCCCGTACCCTCGTCCCGCCGGTGCTGCTGGGTCTCGTCGTCGCGGCGCTGGTGCTGTCCGGCATTCGGCCGTACGACCGGCTGACCTGGCTGCTGGAGACGGTCTGGGTGCTCGTCGGCGTGCCGGTGGTGCTGCTGGTGTGGCGGCGGTTCCCGCTGACCACCCTGCTGTGCTGCCTGCTGGCGGCGCACGCGCTGGTCCTCGTCGTCGGCGGCCACTGGACGTACGCGCGGGTCCCGCTGGGCGACTGGGTACGCGACGCGCTCGACCTCTCCCGCAACCCGTACGACCGGCTCGGGCACTTCGTGCAGGGCTTCGTCCCGGCGATCCTGGTCCGCGAGATCCTCGTCCGCCGGTCCCCGCTGCGCGGCAGCCGGTGGCTCGCCCCGCTGGTGGTCTGCGCCTGCCTGGCCTTCAGCGCCTTCTTCGAGATGATCGAGTGGTGGTCCTCGGTGGCCGGTGGCGCCGCCGCCGACGACTTCCTCGGCACCCAGGGCGACGTCTGGGACACCCAGTGGGACATGTTCCTCGCGCTGGTCGGGGCGGTCACCTCGCTGGCCCTGCTCAGCCGGTGGCACGACCGCCAGCTACCGGCCGCCACCCCCGCCCGCCCGGCTCCCGCCGTCCCGGTGGGCTGACCGGCCCGGTCCGTCGCCGCTCCGGCTCGACTGCCCGCCGGTCGCCCACCGCCACACCCGGTCGGGCGCCGGACCGGTGGTCGCCGGCCGGCCGGGTCGGCAGGTCACGGTCGGTCGGCCCAGGTGTCGAGGACCGTGGCGACGTCCAGCGGCTCGGCCGGGTCCGGCGCGGGTCGGGGCGGCGGCGCGGGGGTCCGGGCGAACCGGGGCGCAGGGGCCGGCTGCACCGCGCCGTCCACCTCGACGAACGTCCCCCGGGCGGCGTTGTGCGGATGGCGGTGCGCCTCGGTGGGGGCGAGCACCGGCGCGACACAGGCGTCGCGGTCGGCGAAGACAGCCGTCCACTCGTCGCGGGTGCGCTCGGCGAACCGGGCGGTGAACCGCCGCCGCAGCTCCGGCCAGCCGGCCGGGTCGTACTGGGCGGGCAGCGTCGGGTCGTCGGCCAGGCCGAGCCCGGTCAGCAGCGCGGTGTAGAAGGCCGGTTCCAGCGCGCCCACCGCCACGAACCGGTCGTCGGCGGTGCGGTAGGTGTCGTAGAACGGTGCCCCGCCGTCGAGCAGGTTGCCGCCCCGGGGCGCGGTCCACCGGCCCGCGCCGAGCATCCCGTGCAGGAACGCGGTGAGCAGCGCCGACCCGTCGACCATCGCGGCGTCGACCACCTGCCCGAGGCCGGAGCGTTCCCGTTCCAGCAGCGCGGCCAGCACCCCGGTCGCGAGCAGCATCCCACCCCCGGCGAAGTCGCCGAGCAGGTTCAGCGGGGCGTGCGGGCGGTGGCCGGGGCGGCCCAGCGGCTCCAGCGCGCCGGCCAGCGCGATGTAGTCGATGTCGTGCCCGGCGCGGGCGGCCAGCGGGCCGTCCTGCCCCCAGCCGGTCATCCGGGCGTACACCAGGCGGGGGTTGCGGTCCCGGCAGGTCCGCGGCCCGAAACCGAGCCGCTCGGCCACCCCCGGCCGGTACGCCTCGACCAGCACGTCGGCCCGGTCGACCAGGCGCAGCAGGTCGGCCACCCCGGCGGGGGTCTTCAGGTCCAGCGTGGTGACCCGCCGCCCCCGGTGCAGCGGGCCGGTCGCCGGGACACTGAGCCGTCCCGGGCCGACGCCGCCCGGCCGGTCGACGCGCACCACGTCCGCGCCGAGGTCGGCCAGCACCATGCAGCCGAACGGGGCCGGGGCCAGGCTGGCCAGCTCCACGACCCGTACCCCGGCGAGCGGTCCGCCGGTGGGCGCGTCGGGGTCACAGGGCACGGGCGATCAGCTCCTTCATGATCTCGTTGGTGCCGCCGTAGATCTTCTGCACCCGGGCGTCGGCGTACATCCGGGCGATCGGGTACTCGGTGGTGTAGCCGTAGCCGCCGAACAGTTGCAGACACCTGTCGACGACCTCGCACTGTCCCTCGGTGAGCCAGGCCTTCGCCATCGCCGCGGTGGCCACGTCCAGCTCGCCACGGTCGTGCCGGCCGATGCAGTCGTCGAGGAACACCCGGCTGACCCGGGTCCGGGTGGCGCACTCGGCGAGCACCATCCGGGTGTTCTGGTGGCCGATCAGCGGTTTGCCGAAGGCGGTGCGTTCCTTGACGTACGCGGTGGTCAGCTCGACGGCCCGCTGCATCGCCGCCACCGCGCCGATGCCGATGACCAGGCGTTCCTGGGGGAGCTGCCGCATCATCTGGCCGAACCCGAGCCCTTCGGCCCCGCCGAGCAGGTTCGCCGCCGGCACCCGCAGCCCGTCGAAGAACAGCTCGGCGGTGTCGTTGCCGTGCAGCCCGATCTTGGACAACAGCCGGCCCCGCCGGAATCCCTCGGGCTCTGCGTCGACCTCGCAGACCAGCAGGGAGATGCCGGCGGCGCCCTGCGTCGGGTCGGTCTTGACGGCCAGGATGACCAGGTCGGCGAGGCCGCCGTTGCTGATGAACGTCTTGGCCCCGGTGACCAGGTAGTCGTCGCCGTCGCGCACGGCCCGGGTCCGCATCGCCTGTAGATCGGAGCCGCCGTCGGGTTCGGTCATCGCGATCGCCCCGACGAGTTCCCCCCGGCACAGGCCGGGCAGCCAGCGCCGTTTCTGCTCGGCGCTGCCGTAGGCGACCAGGTAGCCGGTGACGATGCCGCTGTGCACGGCCAGCCCGAGGGTGCTCTCCCCGACGTGCGTCTGCTCGTGCAGCAGGACGGCCTCGTGGGTGAAGCCGCCGCCGCCCCCGCCGTACTCCTCGGGCACGGACAGGCCGAGCAGGCCCAGCTCGCCGGCGCGCCGGTAGTGGTCACGGTCGGGGTGGCCCTGCGCCAGCAGCCGTTCGGTGTGCGGCAGCACCTCCCGGGTGAAGAAGTCCCGGGCGAGGTCGGCGAGGTCGTCGTGTTCGGGCGCGCGCCACGGCGGGGTGTAGGTGTCGAGTCCAGGCGTCGGCATGGTTCCACCCTCACGCCCTGTTGGCGACGTGTCAACAATCCTTGATCATCGTCCGTCGTCGGCCCGGTCGCCGCCGGTCGCCGCCCGGGTGACGGGCCCGGCCCGCCGACCCGGGACACGCCGCGCCGACCTGCCGATAGGGTTCGGCGGATGAGCGTTGACACCGACCCCCGGCGACGACGGCTGGAGCCTGACGCCAGGCGGGGACAGATCCTCGCCTGCGCGGTACGGCTGTTCGGCGCGCGCCCGTACGCGGACGTGTCGACCACCGACGTCGCCCGCGAGGCCGGGGTGGCCCGGGGCCTGATCAACCACTACTTCGGCACCAAGAAGCAGCTCTACCTGGAGGTCGTCCGGGTGATGGTGACGGTGCCCGGGGTCGCCGTCGAACGGCTGCCCGACGGCGACCTGCGCACCCGGGTCGACGCCAGCGTCACCTGGTTCCTCGACGTGGTCTCCCGGCACCGGGACTCCTGGCTGGCCGCCGTGACCGCCGGCGACATGGGCCACGACGCCGACGTCGCCCGGGTGCTCACCGAGGCCGAGGAGGTCGCCGCGGACAGCGTGCTCGTCGCGGTGGGGCTGGCCGACGCCACGACCTGCCGGGCCGAGCTGCGCGGCATGATCCGGGCGTACGGCGGGCTGGCCATCTCGACCGCCAGGGAGTGGCTCCAGCGGGGCGCGCTGGACCGTGACCAGGTGCACCTGCTGTTGACCGCCACCCTGCTGACCATCGTGGAGCAGGTCTATCCGGCGATCGTCGGCTCGGCGCGGGCGGCTCAGGCCGGCGGGACCGGCTCGGGTCGTCGCACCGCCATCGGCACGGTGTCGAGCCGGGCCCAGTCCTGACTGATCGCGGCGGCGGTGCGCAGCAGGCGGGGCAGGTGGTCGTCGGTGAGCCGCTCCAGTGAGGTCTCGGCGGCGTGCACGGTGACGTTGAGCGCGGCCACCACCCGGCCGTCGCCGTCGCGTACCCCGGTGGCGACCGACCGGATGCCGGCAGCCAGGTCCTGGTCGGCCAGGGCCCAGCCGCGCGCCCGCACCTCACGCAGTTCCCGGTCCAGCTCGTCGCGGTCGGGCTGCCAGCGGGCGGCGATGCCGGAGCGGCTCGGCACGGCCAGCACGGCGGTGAGTTCCGCCGGGGTGAGGGCGGCCAGCAGCACCTTGCCCATCGAGGTGGCCACGGCCGGGAACCGGGTGCCGATGGTCACCGCGAGTGTGACGATCTTGGGCACCGCCACCCGGGACACGTAGACGATGTCGCTGCCGTCGAGCTGGGCCAGTGAGGTCGACTCGTCGGTCTCGGTCACCAGCTGCCGCATGTGCGGGCGGGCGACGTCCCAGATGCTCAGCGAGTTGACGTACGCCACGCCCAGCTCCAGCACCCGGGGGGTGAGCGCGAAGCCCCGGTCGGCGGCCCGCACGTAGCCCAGTTCCTCCAGGGTGAGCAGGATGCGGCGGACGGTGGGGCGGGCCAGCCCGGTCACCGCGGCGATCTCGCTGAGCGTCATCGTCGGCTGGCCCGGCCGGAAGCAGCGCAGCACGTCGAGGCCGCGCGCCAGCGCCTCGATGAAGTCGGTTCCGGTCTCGCGCCCCATGGAGTCCCTTCGCTGGCTGCCCCGCACCCGGCGGGCGGTCACCCGCCGGGTGCGTCGGATGGCTAATGTTTCCACTGTGCCGAGCCGGCGTCCCACTCGGTGTAGGTGTAGGGGTTGTCCAGCACCGCCGTCTCGGGGACGTCCGGGTTCATCCCCTTCTCCCAGGCGTCGACGCCCATGGCGTCGGTGAGGTGCTCGACGGTGCGTTCCACGGCGGCGCGGGCGGCGGCGAGGTCGACGTCGACCAGCCGGTGCTCGTGCTTGACCACCCGACCGTCGACCAGCACGGTGTGCACGTCGCCGCGTTGGGCCTGGAACACCACGTGGCCGTACGGGTGCAGGATCGGGAACATCACCGGCGACCGGTCGTTCTTGATCAGCACCACGTCCGCCCGGCGGCCCGGGGTGAGGGCGCCGACGAGGTGGTCGAGGCCGAGCGCCCGGCTACCGCCCCGGGTGGCCCACTCCACCACCTGCTCGGCACGCAGGTGACAGTGGGTGACGGTCTCCTGTCGACCGTGCGCCTCGAGGTGTTCCCGGGAGCGGTCGGCGCTGAGCGTGGCGCGCATCGCGGAGAACAGGTCGCCGCTCCACCAGACGCTGGTGTCCATGGACAGCGAGACCGGGATGTCGTGGTGGCGCAGCTGCCAGGTGGGCGGGTAGCCCTGGCCGGCGCTCTGCTCGCTCTCGGTGGACACCGAGACCGAGCCGCCGGTGGCCGCGATCCGGTGGTACGAGTCGCGGTTGAGGGTGGCGGCGTGCACGTAGACGGTCGACTCGGTCATGAACCCGTGCTCGTGCATGAGCCGGATGCCGTCGTCGTTGGTGGCCCCCCATACCCCGGCGTGGGTGGTGACCGGCACGCCGAGGTCCCGGGCGACCTCGAAGGCGGCCCGCTCGGGGAAGGCCGGGTCGCCGGTGACGTCGAAGGCCATCTGGAAGCCGAGCCGGTCGCCCCGGCCGTGGATGCGGCGGGTGACGAAGTCGCGGAACTCGGGGGTGGTGGCCCACTGCCACGGCCCCTGTTGCAGGTTGCCGTAGGCGAGCACGAACCGGCCCGGCACCGCCTCCAGGGCGTCGACGGCGGCGTCGGCGTGCTGCGGGGTCTGCAGGCCGTGTGACCAGTCCACGGTGGTGGTGACCCCGGCGTCGATCGCTTCGATGGCGGCGAGCAGGTTGCCGGCGTGGACGTCCTCGGGGCGGAACAGCTTGCCGGATTCCAGGTAGTACCAGACGAAGTACTGGGTCAGTGTCCAGTCGGCGCCGTAGCCGCGCATCGCGGTCTGCCACATGTGCCGGTGGGTGTCGATCATGCCGGGCATGACGATGCCGCCGGCCGCGTCGATCTCCCAGGTGCCCTCGGGCACGGCCAGTTCCGGGCCGACGGCGGCGATCCGGTCGTCGATCACCAGCACGTCGGCGCGGGGGAGCACCGTGCGGGCGTCGTCCATGGTCAGCACCAGGCCGTTGCGGAACACCACCGGCTGGCCCGCCGCCGGTGTCCGCCCCTCGTTCGCGCTCATCGCCGCCACTTCCGTTCGGGGTGCTTGCGGACGCTTGTCCGCTGTACGGTCAGTTCAGGTTTCGCCAGTGTGTTACCGGTCACCGGCCATGTCAAGGGCACGTTACCGTCGCATGTCTGGTCGTTTACCAGGGCGTAGAGCTGGGAGTTTCCCGAGAATTCCTTCGGGGTGGTTGACGTCCCCCGGGCTCGTCGGGAAACTGGCTCAGCGGACATTCGTCCGCCTGGCGGTCAACGTGAGGGGTGGGGTATGGCAGAGGAGACACCGGGCCGGACCGGTCCGCTGCACGGCGTCGTGGTGGCCGACTTCTCCCGCATCCTCGCCGGGCCGTACGCCACCATGCTGCTGGCCGACCTCGGCGCCGAGGTGATCAAGGTGGAGGGGCCCGGCGGCGACGACACCCGCACCTGGATGCCCCCGGTCCGCGACGACGTCTCCACCTACTACCTCGGCATCAACCGCAACAAACGGTCCATCGCGCTCGACCTCAAGGACCCCGACGACCTGGCCGTGGCGCACAAGCTGGCCGCCCGCGCCGACGTGCTGATCGAGAACTTCAAGCCCGGCGGGCTGCGCCGCTTCGCCCTGGACTACGACACCGTGGCCGCCGGCAACCCGCGGGTGGTCTACGCCTCGATCAGCGGCTTCGGCACCGGCGCGGGCGCGGCCTACCCGGGTTACGACCTGATGGTGCAGGCGATCTCCGGACTGATGAGCCTCACCGGTGACCCGGACGGCCCGCCCTACCGGGCCGGCATCTCCGTGTTCGACGTGATGGCCGGGCTGCACGCGTCGATCGGCATCCTCGCCGCCCTGCACCACCGGCACGACTCCGGGCGCGGCCAGCACGTCGAGGTCAACCTGCTCTCCTCGGCGCTGTCCGGCCTGGTCAACCACAGCAGCGGCTACGTCGCGGGCGGAGTGGTGCCCTTCCGGATGGGCAACGCCCACCCCAGCCTCTTCCCGTACGAGCCGCTGCCGGTCGCCGACGGCGAGCTGATCGTCATCGCCGGCAACGACGGGCAGTTCCGCCGGCTCTGCCAGGTGCTCGACCTGCCGGAGCTGGTCGACGACCCCCGGTTCACCCGCAACCAGGACCGCACCGCCAACCGGGAGGAGCTGCGCCCGCTGCTGGTCGAACGGCTGCGCCGGCGCACCCGCGACGAGTGGTTCACCGACCTGATGGCCGCCGGGGTGCCCTGCGCCCCGATCAACACCATCGACGGCGGGGTCGCCCTCGCCGAACGCCTCGGGCTGGACCCGGTGGTCACCGTCGGCGAGGGCGCCGCCGCGGTGCCCGGCATCCGGCACCCGATCACCCTTTCGGACACCCCCGCGCGGTACGGCACCCCGCCGCCCGCGCTCGACGAACACGGCGAGGAGATCCGCGCGTGGCTGACCGGCAGCTAGACTTCCCGACCTCGATCGGCACCTCCGACCCGACCACCATCCGGCTGCTCGGTCAGGACCTGGCCGGCGACCTGATGGGCCGGGTGGGCTTCGGTGAACTGGCCTTCTGGTTGGTCGCCGGGCGTCGCCCCGGCCCCGGCGAGGTACGCGTCTTCGAGACCGTCCTGGTGGCCCTGGCCGACCACGGCTTCACCCCCACCGCGATCGCCGCCCGGCTGACGTACCTCAGCGCGCCGGAGGCGTTGCAGGGCGCGATCGCCGCCGGCCTGCTCGGCGGCGGCTCCCGCTTCCTCGGCGTCACCGAGGACTGCGGCAGGTTCCTCGCCGACACCCTCGCCGGTCTCACCGACCCGCCCACCGACGACGCCGGCTGGGACGCCGTCGCCCTGGACGCGGTGCGCGCCGCCCGCGCCGCCAGGCGTCTGGTGCCGGGGCTCGGCCATCCGGTGCACAAGGAGACCGACCCGCGCACCCCGGTGCTGATCGCGATCGCTGAGCAGGAGGGGCTGCGCGGGCCGCACCTGCGGCTGTTCGAGGCGATCGGCCGGGTCCACCCGCAGGTGCTCGGCCGCACCCTGCCGCTCAACGGCGCGGGGGTGTGCGGCGCGGCCCTGGCCGACCTCGGCCTGCCGATCGACCTGCTACGCGGCTTCGCCCTGCTGGCCCGCACCGCCGGTCTGCTCGGCCACCTCGCCGAGGAGCGCCGCCGCCCGCTCGGCATGGACATCTACCACACCGTCGACCGCAACGCCCGGTACGTGCCGGACGACGCCGACTGATCCCCCCACCACCTTTACCGTCTGCGAGAGGAGCGGCCATGGCCCAGGTCGTCGCGGTCATCGCCTCCACCCACCACCCGTTCTACTACCGCGCCACCACCGCCACCGGCGAGGACCGGCCCCCGTTCGCCGATGAGTGGGCCCGCAAGATCCTCGCCTTCCGGGAGACCCTCACCCGGGCCAGGCCGGACGTGCTGGTGATGGTCGGCTCCGACCACTTCCACCAGCTCTGGCTGGACAACATGCCGCAGTTCCTGGTCGGCAAGGCCCCGTTCTACGACGCCAACTGGTACAACGAGGAACGCGAGTTCGGGCTGCCCAAGATGCTGCTGCGCGGCCAGGAGGACCTGTCGGCCCACGTGCTGCGCGCCGGCCTGGACGCCGGGTTCGACCTGGCCTTCAGCAACGAGCTACGGATCGACCACAGCATCACCTGCCCGATCATCACGCTGCGGCCCGAGGCGGACCTGCCGATCGTGCCGATCTACACCAACATCTTCGCCCCGCCGCTGCCGCAGCCGAAACGGTTCGTGCAGCTCGGCGCGGCCATCCGGGAGATCGTCGAGAGCTGGCCCAGCCACCTGCGGGTGGCCGTCATCGGCACCGGCCACCTGTCGCTGGAGCTGGGCGGGCCGCGCCAGTTCGGCCCGCAGGGCCCGGACCCGGAGTTCGACCGCCGGGCGGTGGAGTGGATCGCCAACGGCGACCTCGACGGCTGCCTGTCCGAGGTGACCCTGGACAGCCTGCACGCCCCCGGCAACGCCACCCACGGCTTCATGGACTTCATGCTGATGATGGGGGTGGCCGGCGCGGGCGCCAAGGCCGACCACGTGGACACCCTGGACCTGTTCCACACCATGGAGGCGTACTTCACCTGGTACCCGAACGGAGCGCCGGCATGAGCCGCTACCTGGTCGACAAGTTCCTCTACACCGTCGACCGCGACCCGGAGCTGGTCGAGCGCTACCGCACCGACCCGCACGCGACGGTGACCTGGTGGGAGGCCGAACGGGCCAACGCCGTCCTCAACTGCCACGCCGGTGAGGCGAGCACCTGGCTGCGCTTCACCGACGAGGAACGCGACGCGCTGGCCAGCCACGACCACGTGAGGCTCTTCGCCCTCGGTGCGCACCCCTTCCTCACCCTGACCCTGTTCATCGCCATGTTCGAACGGGACCACCCCGAGCCGATGGCCTACCAGAAGCAGTACGGCCTGCGGCTGGCCCACTTCTCGCTGCCCTACCCCGACATCGCCACCTGACGCCAGCCGGGGCGCCTCCGCGCGACACCGGTCGTCACCGGCGGGCGGGGCGTGGACGTCGGGCGGGTGCCGGGTCCGGGGCGGTCCGGGACGCGCCGAGCCGGACGCCCACCACGAGGGCGGCAGTCGCGCCGACGACGAGCGGTAGCCGGACCCCGGTCAGCGACAGGGTCTCCCGGAACGCCGTGGCCCCGACGAGCACCCCGGTGACCGGTTCGGTCAGGGCCAACGCGACAAGTGGCGCAGCGAGCCGCCCGTGCTGGAACGCGGCCTGGTTCACCTGCACGCCGAGCAGGGCGACCACCACCAGCGCCCACGACCTCGGGTCGAGGGCCAGCGCGAGCGGGTCGCCGTGCCAGCGGGCGGCCACCGCCTTGAGCAGGGCGGCGCTCACCCCGTAGAGGATCCCGGCGGCGATGCCGAGCAGGGTGCCCCGGGCCGCGTCGCCGGCCCGGCGGGCGGCGGACAGGCAGCCCGCGACGGTGGCGACGGTGCCGGCGGCCACCCACCACCAGGCCGACGCCCCCGGCTCGGTGACCCCGGCCCGGGGGTCGGCGGCGGCCAGGAAGGTGACCAGCCCGGTGGTGCCGACGAGGGTGGCGGTGAGGTCGCGGCGGTGCACCGGCCGCCGGTTCCAGCCGGCCTCGATCAGGATGGCCATGAACAGCCCGCTGGCCAGCAGCGGCTGCACCAGGGTCAGTGGGCCGTAGCGCAGGGCCACGGCGTGGGCGCACACCCCGACGACGTCGGGGACCCAGCCGAGCTGCCAGAGCCGGGTCCGCAGCAGCCGCGACAGCAGCCGCAGGTCCAGCGCCCGACGCCGCTGCTGCTGTTTGGCCGCCCGCTGGTGCAGCGTGGTGGACAGGGCGAACGCGAACGCCGCCACCAGCGCGGCCAGCACCGCGAGGGTCACGTCCCGTCCAGGTGGTCGCCGAGCGGGCCCACCGTCCACCCCCGCTGCCGGCACTCGTCGAGCAGGTGGGGGAGGGCGTCGAGGGCGGCCCGCCACGCGCCGGGCGCGGCCGTGCAGGAGGAGTCGTGCAGCAGCACGGTGCCGCCGCCACGCAGCCCGCGACGGAGTTCGGCCAGCACCGACCGGGCGTCGGCGGTACGGGTCCAGTCCCGTCCCCAGCACGTCCAGAGCACCGGCCGCAGACCCAGCCGGCGGGCGGCCAGCAGAGCCGGCCCGGTCGACACCCCGTACGGCGGGCGGTAGAACCGGGGGGTCTGCCCGGTGACGGCGACTGTCAGTTCGTGGGCGGCGGCGAGGTCCCGGCCGGTGGCCAGCGGCCCCCGCAGCAGCAGGTTGCGGTGTTCCCCGCCGTGCAGGGCCACCTCGTGCCCGGCGGCGACCAGCCGCCGTCCCAGCTCGGGGTGCCGGCGCAGCATCGAGCCGAGCAGGAAGAACGTCGCCCGTACCCGGTGGGCGGCCAGTACCTCCAGGAAGTGCGGGGTGGACCGCGGGTCGGGGCCGTCGTCGAAGGTCAACGCGACCCGGTCCGGCGGCCCCACCCCGTCGAGCCGGTGCAGCAGCCGTCCCCGCAGCGCCGGCAGCGCGGTGACCGCCGGCGCGCCGTGCAGGCCGACGGCGACCAGCCCCGCCGCCAGCAGGCCCGCCGTCCGCCGGCTCACCGGCGGCCCCGCGACGAGGCGAGCAGCGCCGCGACCACCGCCACGGCGTCGCCGAGGTGCCGCCGTGGCCGGTGGTACGCCCGGCGGTCGCCGGGTACGGCGGCCATCTCGGTGACCAGTGCCTCCACGTCGGCCGGGTCGGCGGACAGCGGGGCGGGCCGGTCCCGCCGGCCGCTGGTCTCGATCAGCGCCGGCCGCAACTGCTCCGCCGACGACGCGCGTCGGGTCAGGCCGGCCCGCGCGAGGATGCCGGCGTTGGCCCGCCCGTGGCCGGGCAGCGGCCGGTAGGTCACCACCGGCACCCCGGCGGAGAGCGCCTCCTGGCAGGTCAGGCCGCCCGCGTTCTCCACCACGACGTCCACCGCGCGCATCAGGGTCGGCATGTCGTCCACCCAGCCGAACACGTGCTCCCAGTCCCGGCGCAGCCGGTCGTAGAGCGGGGTGTTGCGCCCGCACACCACCACCGGTCGGGCCCAGCCGGTCGCGCCGACCTCCGCCACCGTGGTCTCGACGTCCCCGGCACCCCACGCCCCGGCGACGATCAACGCCAGCCGGTCCCGTTCGGGCAGCCCGAACCGGCGGCGGGCCTGTCGCCGGTCGGTGCGGTGCGCGCCGCCGAAGGCGGGTGACACCAACGGTCGCACCGTCGTGACCGGGGTGGCGTCGGCGTCCACCGGGGGCACCTCGGCGTGCCGCAGCGCGTAGTACCGGTCCACGCCGGGGCTCAGCCAGGTGGGGTGGAGCGCGAAGTCGGTGACGTAGCTGACCACCGGGACGGTGAGCCGGCCCTGCCGGCGCAGCGGTCCGAGGAGTTGGTTGGCGAAGGGGTAGGTGGTTACCACGGCGAGGGTGTCCGGTGGTACGGCCCGGCCCATCCGGCGTCGTACCGGTCGGAGCAGGCCGCGGATCAGCGCGACGGACAGCCGGGACCGGGCGGTCAGGGTGAACAGCGCGTCGTAGCCGCGGGGGAGTCGGCGCAGCATGTCGCGGTACGCCTCCCGCAACATCCAGCGCACCGGGCGCGGCAGCACGTCCAGCAGGTTCAGCCGGTCCACCGTGAAGCCGCGTTCCCGCAGCCGGCGGGTCAGCTCGCCGGCTGCGGTGTCGTGGCCGGCACCGACGTCCGCCGAGATCACGAGGACCCGCCCTCGGCACTCCATGCGGGCGCGGATACCCGTCGCGGGCCGGGACAGTCCCGGAAGACGGGCCGTACCCGGTGCCGAAAACAGGAAGACGTCTTTACTGTTAACAAACTTTAATTTACGGTGGAGGCAATCGTCACAGGTCGATCCGCGTACGGGTCGCAACCCCCGCCGTCCCCGCTGCCGGATGACCGCCCGCCCCGTCGAGGAGTCCCCCATGCGCCGCACGATCACCGTCCCCCTGGTGGCGACAGGTGCCGTCGTCACCTCCCTGGGCCTCGCCGCGCCCGCCCAGGCCCACGGCTACGTCTCCGCCCCACCCAGCCGCCAGGCCCTCTGCGCCCAGGGCAAGGTGCCCGACTGCGGTCAGATCCGCTACGAGCCGCAGAGCGTCGAAGGCGTCAAGGGGCTGCGCAGTTGCAGCGCCGGGATCACCCAGTTCGACGTCCTGAACGACGACAACCGGGGCTGGCCGGCCACCCCGGTCGGCAGCACCGTGACCTTCACCTGGGTGAACACCGCCCGGCACGCCACCAGCAACTGGGAGTACTTCATCGGCGGCACCCGGGTCGGCGTCGTCGACGGCGGCGGCCGGCAACCCGACGCCACCGTCTCGCACACCGTCAACCTCGGCGGCTTCACCGGCCGGCAGAAGATCCTGGCGGTCTGGAACATCGCCGACACCGCCAACGCCTTCTACTCCTGCGTGGACGTGCAGATCGGCGGGACCGGCCCCACCCCCACCCCGGGCCCGTCGCCGACCCGCACCCCGGGCCCCACGCCGACCCCGACCCGTACGCCTACCCCCACCCCCACCGCGCCGCCGACCGCCGGTGGCAGTTGGACGGCCGGCCGCAGCTACCAGGTCGGCGACGTGGTCACCTACCAGGCGGTGAGCTACCGGTGCCGGCAGGCGCACACCGCCCTGCCGGGCTGGGAGCCGCCGTACGTGCCCGCCCTGTGGACCCGGATCTGACCCGGCCGCCGACCATGCCGCCGCGTCGACCGGGCGTCGCGCCCCCACCCGCCGCCGGCCCCCGATCAGCCGGCGGCGGGCCCGGCCGCCGACGCCTGGGTGCCGTGGCCGCCGTGACGGCCCTGCTGCTCGCCGGATGCGCGCCCGCCGGGTCCCCGGCCGCCCCCGCGCCGACGCCGTCGGGCACGACCACCGTGGTCGACGGCCTCGACCTGGTGTTCCTGCACGCCATGACGGCCCACCAGGAGCGGACCCTGGCCATCGTCCGGGCCGCGCCGCAGCGGATCCGGGAACCCCGGTTGCGCACCCTCGTCGCGGCGATCGACGCCACCGAGACCGACGAGGTGGCCCAGGCCCGCCGGTGGATCGCCACCGCCGGCCCGGACACCGGCCAGCACCGGCACAACCACCCCGACCCGGGCGGCACCGGCGACCCGGTGGCGCTGCTGCGCGGCACCCCGGAAGCCGGCTACGACGCCGCCCTGGTGGCGGTGCTGGTGCCCCAGCAACGGCAGGCCGCCGCGCTGGCCCGGGCGCACCTGGCGGTGGCGGTCGCCCCGGCCGTCCGCGACCTGGCCCGGCGCATCGACGAGTCCCGTACCGCGCAGCTGCGACTGATCGCCGCGCTGCGGGTCGCCCCGCCCACCGGCTGAGCACCGACCGGCGATGCGACGCCGACGCCACGGCGGAACGGCCGGTTCCCCCACCCGTACGGTCAGCAGGCCGAACCGTTCGGTCGCCCCCGCGACATCGATGTTCCTCGTGTTTCCGACCACCGGTATAGTCCCGGCAATCCCCATTGGAGTGTCGCAGGGAAAACCGTGATCTGCGTGACGGCAGCTGGGCTGGAGGATGCGCTGTCCGGCTCACCATTCGTCGGACGGCGGCCGGAGATCGCCCGCATCCGCGCCGCCCACGCCGACAGCGTCCGCACCGGCACCCAGGTGGTGTGCGAGGTGGTCGGCGACCCGGGGATCGGCAAGACCCGGCTCGTCCACGCCGCGCTGGACGCCTGCGTGCCGGCCCTGCCCCGGGCGGTCGGCACCTGCGTGGAGGCCGAACGGGACATCCCGTTCCACGTCTTCCGGCACGCCTTCGGCGCCCCCCACCCCGTGAGCATCGACCCGCAGCACCCCACCGACGTGTCCGACGGCCTGCCGACCGTGCCCGGCGTCGGCCCGCTCGACGGACGCCAGTTCCGCACCTACCAGCTGGCCCGCCGGCTGCTCACCCTCGCCGCCCGGGACGGGCTGGCCCTGGTCCTGGACGACCTGCACTGGGCCGACAGCTCGTCCACCGGGCTCGTCACCCACCTGCTGCGCTACCCGGTGCCCGCGCCGCTGCTGCTGATCCTGGTCTACCGGCCGCGCCAGCTCGACACCGCGATGCCGTTCGGCCCGCCCGACGACGGTGTCCCCGGCGGCCGGCGTCGGGAACGGATCGAACTGGGACCGCTCAGCCTCGCCGACACCGTCGAGCTGTACCCGCACGACGACCCCACCGACCTGGGCCGCCGCCACGACCAGGCCGCCGGGAACCCCGGCTACCTCGCCGCGCTGGACGGCGTCGGGTCGGCCGACGGCGACCAGGACTCCCCGTCAACCACCGGGCCCCGACTCACCGACCGGGCCGTGGCCACCCTGCGCGCCGAGTGGGCCGGCCTGTCCCCCGTCGACGCGACCTGCCTGCGTGCCGCGGCCGTGTGCGGCACACCCTGCGCAGTGGACCTGCTCGCCGAGGTCGCCGGCCTGCCGGCCCCGCAGGTGACCGAGTCCGCCTGGCGACTGGTCCGCCGGGACCTGCTGCGGGTCGTCCCGGCCACCGCACGGTTCACCTTCCGGCACCCGGTGCTACGGGTGGCGGTCGTGCAGGACACCGACCCGGCCTGGCGGGCGGAGGCACACCACCGGGCGTTGACCGTGCTGCTCGCCCGGCAGGCCCCGCCGGCCGAGCGGGTGGCGCAGGCCGAACACCTGCTCGGCCTGCCCCACGGCCGGCCGGTCGGACCCTACGTCGACGTGCTCTGCCGGGCCGCCGAGCAGATCCGCGGCGACGCCCCGGAACTGGCCGTCCGCTGGCTGCGGACGGCACTGCGCGCGGTACGCCCGCCGGCCGGCTCCCCGGACTGCCGGCACGACGTCACCCTGCTGCTGGCCCGGATCACCGGCGAGATGGGCAACCTCGCCGAGAGCCGCACCCTGCTGCGGGAGGTCGTGCCCGAGCTGCCCGTCGACCCGACCGGCCGCCGGGTCGCCGCCGTCGCCCAGTGGGTACGGGTGGAACGCCTGCTCGGCAACTATGCCGAGGCCGCCGCGATCAGCCGCCGGGAACTGGTCGGCACACCCACGCCGACCGCCGGGGCGTACCAGCTCGCCACCGAACTCGGCGCGATCGGCATCCTGTCCGGCCACCCGTCACCGGTGCCCGGCGGCGCACCCGACGGTGCGGCCAGCGGCATCGACCGGGCCGGCCTGCTCGCCGTACGCGGACTCGCCGCCGCCCACGACGGCGAGGTGCAGATCGCCCGGGAGCTGCTCGCCGCCGGCGCGCCGATCGTCGACGCGCTGCCCGACCGGGACCTGCGCGAGCGTCCCGACTGCCTGCTGGCGTTCGGGCTGGCCGAGCTGTTCCTGGAACGCCCCGCCGATGCCACCCGGCACCTCGACCGGGGGATCGCCCTGGTCCGCGACGCCCACCGCGATGACGGCCTGTGCCAACTGCTGCTCGGCCGCAGCCAGGTTGCCTACCACCGGGGCCAGCTCGGCGCCGTGATCGGGCTGACCACCGAGGCCGGCGGCATCGCCCGCCGGATCGGCAGCCGTTCCCTGCTCAGCTTCGCCCTCGCCTTCGAGGCACAGGCCACCGCGTGGCGGGGCGGCCCACGCGACGACGACCGGGCGGTGGCCCTGGCCCGCACCGCCGTGGACCTCGCCAACGACCTCGACAGCTGGTCGGGACGGACCGCGGCGACCGCGCTGGCCACCGCGACGCTGCTCGCCGGGGACCCCGCCACCTGTGTGGAGATGCTCACCGACGCCGGTGGCGACAGCCGGCTCACCCGCCTGCAGGCCTCCCTGCGACCGATGTGGCACGAACTGCTCTGCGCCGCCGCCCTGGCCGCCGGGGACCTGCCGGAGGCGTACCGGCGGGCCCGCGCCGCGTTGGCCGACGCCGACCTGCTCGGCCTGCCCGGCCAGCACGCCTTCGCCGAATCGGCGTACGGGGAGGTGCTGCTCGCCCGGGGCGAGGTGCTGACGGCGCTGCCGTACCTGCGCACCGCGGCGGACCGGTTCCGGGCCGCCGGCATGACGCTGCGGCACAGCCTCGCCCTGGTCGCCATCGCCCGCGCCTCCGAGGCGGTGGACCAGCACGGCCCCGCCGTGCGGGCCCGCCGCCGGGCAGAGGAACTGGCCGCCCGGTGCGGCACCGAACGGGTCGGCCTGCGTCTGGCCCGGCCGGTGCGGGCGCTCGCCGAGACCGCCCTGACCGACCGGGAGTGGCACATCGCCCGGCTGGCCAGCACCGGCGTCACCAACCGGCTGATCGGCCGTCAGCTGCACATCAGCCCCCGTACCGTGGAGGCGCACCTGACCCGGATCTACCGCAAGGCGGGTGTGGAGTCCCGGTCCGGTCTGGTCGCCTGGGTGTCCCGTTTCGACGACACCGACCGCTGAGGCCCGCATCCCGGTCCGGGCGGCGTCAGCCCTTGTCGACCAGAGCGCCGTTCCCGACCGGCCCGGCCTGCGGGCCGTTGTTGTCCAGCAGGCCCGCGATGTGCGCCTCGGCCTGGTGCTCCACCGCCAGCCGGAACGCCTCGGTGAGCACGTTGACCACCCCCTGGGTCAGCAGGATCGTCTCCCGGTCCCCGTCGGACCACGACGGCCGGGACCCGCCGCCGCCCAGTTCGGGGGCGAGGGTCAACATCCGGGCGGTGACCGCCGCGACCAGTTCGTCGGCGAGGGGCTGGACGCTGTCGAGCACCTCACTGAGCGCCTGCAACGCCGGCACCGTGCCCATCCGGACCCGGTGCAGGTCCAACGCGGCACGCAACGGCCGGGGCCGCACCGTGCGCACCGTCCCGTCCGGCGCCCGCCCGATCACCCCGTGCCGGGTCAGCGCGTGGGTCAACGCGGGCCGTTCGGCAGCCAGCCGTTGCAGCATCGCGGTCATCCCGTCGGGGGTGTCGTCCCCGGCCCGGACACCGAGCATCGCCTCGATGGAGACCAGGTTGAAGCCCTGCCGTTGCAGGGTCAGGATGGCCTCCAGCCGGCGGACGTGGGAGTCGTCGTAGAGCGCTACCCGACCCCGGCGTACCGGGGGTGCCAGCAGTCGGCGGGCCTGGTGGGCACGGATGTTCCGCGCCGACATGCCCACCTTGCGGGCGAGTTCCTCCACGGTGTAGCCGACCGGGGTACCGGCGGTCGCCGGCCCGGTCGTCAACCGGTCGATGGTCACGGTGGCCTCCGCCTGCGTCGGGGACGGGGTACGGCGACCTACCGGCCGGTTGCGGCGGACGGCAGACCCCCCGGGCCGAGCGTATGGCCGGGCCTCTCCCGCGCGACATAAGGGGAACCACTACTTGCCCCCACCGGCGACCAACCATTATCCTCCGTGACCGCGCGATCACGCAGGCCCTGGACGGAACGGTTCGCTGTCAGCGTCCCGGGGCGTCGGTGGCGCGGGCCGGCGCGGTGAACGGCAGCAGCACCCGGAACACGGTCGCCCCCGGCGCACTCTCCACCCGGATGTCGCCGTGGTGCTTGTTGACCACGATCCGGTACGAGATGTCGAGTCCCAGCCCGGTGCCCTCACCGACGGCCTTGGTGGTGAAGAACGGTTCGAAGATACGCGGCCGGACCGCCTCGGGAATCCCCGGTCCCGTGTCGACGATCTCGACGGCCAGCAGGTCGCCGGCTCGACCGGTGCGCAGCGTCAGGGTGCCCGCAGGGCCCATCGCCGACAGGGCGTTGTCGATCAGGTTCGTCCACACCTGGTTCAGTTCGGCCGCGTACGCCGGGACGGGTGGCAGGTCCCGGTCGTACTCCCGGACGACCCGGACCCCCGGCGGGACCTTGGCCTTGAACATGACCAGGGTGGCGTCGAGCAGGTCGTGCACGTCCACCACCTGGTGCGGGGCACGGTCCAGTTGCGAGTACTGCTTGGCCGCGCCGACCAGGGTGGAGATCCGGGTGACCGCGTCGTCGATCTCGGCCATCAACTGCTCGGTGTCCAGCGTGTACGACAGCCACCGCACCGCCGACTCCAGGTCCTGCTGGCCGACCACCTCGCGGACCTGCTCCAGCCACGCGGTGTCCAGACCGGCGGCGACCAGCGTCGGCGCCAGGTCCCAGCCGGCGGTGACCCGCTGTTCGTCCAGCCAGTCGGCCAACGCGTCCTCGGCGTCGCTGGCCGCCATCGGGGACAGCTGCGGCGCGCGGGCGGCCCGCTTCACCGCCTCCTCCTGCAACTCCACCAGGGTGTGCAGCCGGCTGCCGTCGAGCCGGCCGTCGGCGATCATCGCCAGCTTGTGCCGCATCCCGGCGACCCGGTCGCGCAGCGCCGAGGTGGCCCGCACCGCCGCGCCGGCCGGGTTGTTCAGCTCGTGGGTGAGCCCGGCCGACAGCGAACCCAGGGCGAGCAGCCGTTCCCGCTCGCCGATGATGGTCTGGGTGTCGCGCATGCCGAAGAACAGCCCCTCCAGCAGGTGCATGGCCATCGGGAACCAGGTACGCACCGCGTGGGCGAACGTCTCGGCGGGCAGCACCAGGAACGCGGCGTCGGTGACCGCCCGCAGCGTGTTCAGGTAGACTTGGTCGACCTGCCCGCCGAGGTACGCCTGGGTGGCCCCGCCGTACACGCCGCGCTGGTCGGTGCGGGTGACCTCCAGGTCGTCGCCGTGTACCCGTCGGCTCATCGACACGGTGCCGGACAGCAGGGTGAAGAAGCAGGTCGCCGGCTCGCCCTCGGCGTAGACGACGGTGCCGCCGGCCCGGTGCTCGACCCGGCCGTGTTCGGCCAGCCAGTCGAGCTGGCCGGCGTCGAGGGCGGCGAACAGGAACAGCTCGCGCAGCTGGTCCGGGGTGAGTCGTTCGTCGGAGTCGCTCACTGTGCCTCCAGATAACGGTGTACCAGCGAGACGGCCATCGCACCCTCACCGACCGCCGAGGCGACCCGCTTGACCGAGCAGGCCCGCACGTCACCGGCGGCGAACACCCCCGGCAGGCTCGACTCCAGGTGGTACGGGTCACGGGCGAGGGTCCAACCTGGTGGTTTCCGGCCACCCGCCGTCAGGTCGGGGCCGGCGACGATGAAGCCCCGCCCGTCGCGGACCAGCACCCCGTCCAGCCATTCGGTGCGTGGCTCCGCGCCGATGAAGATGAACAGCCACGAGGCGTCCACCTCGTGGACGTCGCCGCTGCGGGTGTCCCGCAGTCGCAGCCGTTCCAGGTGGTCGTCGCCCTCGCCACCGACCACCTCGGTGTGCGGGTGCACCACGATCCGGTCGTTGCGGTCCAACTGCTGGATCAGGTAAGACGACATCGACGCGGTGAGGTCCGCGCCCCGGATCAGCAGGTGCACCCGGCTGGCGTACCGGGAGAAGTGCACCGCCGCCTGGCCGGCGGAGTTGGCCCCGCCGACGATCCAGACGTCCTGGTCGACGCAGCTGGGTGCCTCGGTCGACGCCGCGCCGTAGAACACCCCGCGCCCGGTCAGGTCGGCCAGGCCCGGCGCGTCGAGCACCCGGTAGGAGACCCCGGTGGCCAGCACCACCGTGTGCGCGGCGATCGTGCTGCCGTCGCCGAAGTGCAGCAGCCGGGCCGCCCCGGCGCTCTCCAGCCCCACCACCTCGCGGGTGCTGAGCAGCTCCGCGCCGAACTTCAGCGCCTGCCGGCGGGCCCGGTCGGTGAGCTGGGCGCCGGAGACCCCGTCGGGGAATCCGAGGTAGTTCTCGATCCGGCTGCTCTGCCCGGCCTGGCCGCCGGTGGCCCGCCGCTCCACCAGCACGGTGCGCAGCCCCTCCGACGCCCCGTAGACGGCCGCGCCGAGCCCGGCCGGGCCGCCGCCGACGACCACCAGGTCGTAGAAGTCGGCGGACGGGGCGACGGTGAGCCCGGCCACCGCCGCCAGTTCCGCCTCCGTCGGGGCGACCAGCGCCTTGCCGTCCGGGGTGACCACCAGCGGTACGTCGGTGGCGGCGGCCCCGGCGGCGGCGAGCAGCCGACCACCCTCCGGGTCGTCGGTGAGCAGCCAGCGGTAGGGCACCAGATTGCGGGCGAGGAAGTCGCGGACCGCGAACGACGGGGCCGACCAGCGGTGCCCGACCACCCGGATCTCGTCGCTGGCCTGGTCGGGGCTGGCCGCCCAGGCCTCCAGCAGGGTGTCCACCACCGGGTAGAGCTTCTCCTCCGGCGGGTGCCACGGCTTGAGCAGGTAGTGGTCCAGGTCGACCACGTTGATCGCGTCGATCGCCGCCTCGGTGTCGGCGTACGCGGTCAGCAGCACCCGGCGGGCGGCGGGGAAGAGGTCCATCGCGGCCTCCAGGAACTGGATGCCGTTCATCTCGGGCATCCGGTAGTCGGCCAGCATCACCGCCACCCGTTCGCCCCGCAGCTTGATCTCCCGCAGCGCCTCCAACCCGCCGGTGCCGGAGTCGGCCCGGACCACCCGGTAGCGGTCGCCGTAGCGGCGGCGGATGTCACGGGCGACCGCCCGGGAGACGGCGGGGTCGTCGTCGATGGTGAGGATCACCGGCTGTGCCATGGTGCCCATGTAAGCACAGCCGTCGGGCCGGTCGTCCGGGCCGCCGACGGCGGCCCGGGAGTGGGCGGTCCGACGGTGGTTATCCGTTGGTTTTCTCCCGGATACGGCCTATGGTGGGCCGCATGTTCCCGGCCGTCAGCCCCCGCCCGACCGCCACCGGTTCCCCGGTGGCGGTGGTCGTGGTCGGCCGGGGGCGGCCGAGCCCGATCCCCGCCGGGCGTGGCCCACCCGGAGAACGCGCATCCTCCGCAACGGCCACCAGGGCGAAGCCAGCAGGCTTCGGCCCTTTTTCTTTTTCCGAAAGGACCCGTCCATGAGCACCGATCTGCACGACCAGGCCGACCAGCGCCGGCTGACCATGCTCCGGCAGAGCCTCACCGACCAGTTCGCGTCGCAGACCGCCCGGTTGACCGAGTTGACCGCGGACACCGGCGACCCGGCCGAGGCGCACACCCGGGGCGCGCTGATCGCGGCCACCCGGCAGAGCCTGGACCACCTGGCCGGCGCGCTGCGCAGGATCGCCGAGGGGAGCTACGGCCGCTGCGAACGCTGCCAGGTGGCGATCCCCGCCGAACGGCTGGAGGTGTTGCCGCAGGCCCGGTTCTGCGTCCCCTGCCAGCAGAAGGCCCACGGCTGATCCGTCCGACCCGGACCGGGCGCGGCGGTGGCGTGCGCCACCGCCGGCTCCGGCCGGCGTGGTGGTCGGCCGGCGTGGTGGTCGGCCGGTGTGGGGCCCCTGCGGCGACGGGGAGCAGACGGTGGGCCCGGACCGGCGGGCGGGACCGGTGGGTGGTTCGCGTCCTTTCGAGCTGATGACGTCGACGCATCACCCGCCGCAACGCGTCCACCCACCGCCGGCGTCCCAGCCGTCCGTGCCGGACGACGTCGGCGGACCGGAACTGAGTCGTTGACGTCGTCAGATCGAAAGGACGCGCACCGACCATCCTTGCCCCGTACGTTCCGCCGGTGAGGAATCGCGGAACGAATGGTGACGCCGAGGATGATCTCGGCGTTCCTGTCGTTCGACGCACGTGCGGAGGGCCCCGGCCAAGGTGGCCGGGGCGGTGGCGGACCGACTGTCCGGCGTGACGTCGCTGACGCCGATCGCCCGGACCCGCCTCACGGCCCGACCGTGTGCACCGCGCCGACCCGCAGGAAATCCAGGCGCTCGGCGGCGGCGCTGCCGGCCGCCGCGGTGTAGACGGTAATCCGCAGGTCGGAGCCGGTGACGCTCAGCACGTCACAGTCCAGCTCCAGCTCACCGACCAGCCGGTGGCGCACCGTCTTGCGGGAACTGACATGCCGTCCGGCCGCACCCGATTGCCACAGGCGCCGGAAGCGCGGGCTGGCCGCGCAGACCTCGGCCACGAGGGCACGCAGCGCCTCGTCCTGCGGATAGGTGGTGACGGCCTGACGCAGGTCGGCGACCAGCGCCCGGTCGATCTCCTCGTCCGGCCCGTGGATGTTCGCCCAGTTCGGGGCAGCGCAGAAGGTCGCCCGGATCACGTTGCGGTCGGCGGGTGGACTGCCCGCCGGGTCACCGTACAGAGCGCTCCACATGGTGTTCCAGGTGATCAGGCTCCAGTCCGCCGCGTAGACCGCCACCGGGTAGTCGGTCATCCGGGTGACCAGCCGCTGGACCCCTGGTGGAATGTGCACCGGCACCACCCGCCCGGTCGGCACCGGCAGCCCGGCGGCCTGGTGCAGAAGGGCGTTCTCTGCCTCGTCGAGGTGCAGCGCGCGGGCCAGCGCGGCCACGACCGGCTGACTGGGCCGCCGTGACCGGCCCTGCTCCAGGCGGACCAGATAGTCGACGCTCACCCCGGCCAGACCGGCCAGCTCCTCACGGCGCAGCCCCTGCGCCCGGCGTCGCCCGTGCCCGGACAGGCCCACGTCGGCGGGGGAACACCGGTCCCGCCACGCCCGCAGAAGACTGCCGAGATCGTTCGCCATGGCCCCATGATGGCCGGGCTCCCGGCGGGTTGCCTGGTAACGCCGTTCCTACCGTAGCGGCGGGCCCTGGCTACCCGGCCGGCACCGGACGACCCTCGACGTATGACACCATCTCTCGCCGGACGTACCGTCGTGATCACCGGAGCCAACAGCGGCATCGGCCGCGCCACCGCCCGTACCCTGGCCGCCCGGGGCGCCCGGGTCGTCCTCGCGGTCCGCGACCTGGGCCGGGGCCGTGCCGCCGCCGCCGACCTGCCCGGCCGGGCCGAGGTGCGGCGTCTCGACCTGGCCGACCTGTCCTCGGTCCGCGCGTTCGCGGCGGCCTGGACGGAACCGGTCGACGTGCTGATCAACAACGCGGGGGTGATGATGCCACCGCCGGGTCTGACGGTCGACGGCTTCGAACCGCACTTCGGCATCAACCACCTGGGTCACTTCGCCCTCACCAACCTCCTGCTGCCGCGGATCACCGGCCGGGTCGTCACCGTGTCCGCCGGTGGGCACCAGGCCGGCACCCTGGACCTGGACGATCCGCACTGGAGGAGCCGCCCCTACCGGCCGTTCTCGGCGTATGCCCAGTCCAAGCTCGCCAACCTGCTCTTCACCGCCGAACTCCAGCGTCGCCTCACCGCGTCCGGCTCGGCCGTGCTCGCCACCGCCGCCAACCCCGGCCTGGCCGCCACCAACCTGCTCAGCCACGGCGGCAGCCGGGCGGTCCGCTGGACGAACGCCCTGCTACGCCCGCTGTCCCAGTCCGACGCCGGCGGTGCCCGAACCACCGTGCACGCCGCCACCGCCGACCTGCCCGGCAACAGCTACATCTCACCGCGCGGCGTGACCCAGTCCCGGGGCCGACCCAGGGTCACCACCCCGTCAAAGGCAGCCCGCGACCCCGAACGTGCCCGCCAGCTCTGGATCCTCTCCGAGAACATGACAGCCACCACGTTCCCCCTGCCCCGGTCGCCCCACCTAGCAGCCTAGGATGCCTTAGGGGTAGTGGCCCGGTCCGCACGACCCGTCGAGAGGGGTCGGGGCCAGCCGACGGGGAGCCTCGAGCCGGTACGGTGCTCGCCGTGACCGCAGACGATCTCCGCACTGCCGGCCCGGTCGCCGTGCTCGCCAACCCCGTCGCCGGCCGGGGCCGGCACCGGGCGTTGCTGCCCCGGGTTCTCGACGGCCTCGCCGCCGCCGGCCGCCCGGTGGAGCTGCTCACCGCACACGACCCCGCCGGGGCGGAGGAGGCCTGCCGCACGGCGGTCGCCGCCGGGGCGTCCGCGCTGGTCGCGGTCGGTGGCGACGGCACGGTCCACCGTGCCCTGCAGGCCGTCGCCGGTACGGCGGTGCCGTTCGCCCCGGTGCCGGTCGGCACCGGCAACGACTTCGCCGCCGACGCGGGTTTCCCGACCGATCCGCTCGCCGCCGTCGCGGTGATCGCCGCCGCGCTGCGGGCCGGCCGTACCCACCCGGTCGATCTGGCCCGGATGACCGGCGGCGACGGCACCGACCGCTGGTACGGGGCGGTTCTCGCCGCCGGCTTCGACGCGATCGTCAACGAGCGGGCCAACCGGATGCGCTGGCCGCGCGGCCCCCGCCGCTACGACCTGGCGATCCTGGTCGAGTTGGCCCGGTTGCGTCCGCGCCGTTACACGTTGCGCCTCGACGGCGTCGGGCACGAGGTGGACGCGGTCCTGGTGGCGGTGGGCAACGGCTCCCGGTACGGGGGCGGCATGCGGATCTGCCCCGCCGCCGACCTCACCGACGGGCTGCTGGACGTGGTGGTCGGTGGCCGCTTCGACAGGCGCACCCTGATCCGCGTCAAACCGCGCATCTACGCCGGCACCCACGTGACGCATCCGCTGGCGAGCAGCTTCCGGGCCCGCACGGTGGAACTGGCCGCCGAGGGCATCACCACGTACGCCGACGGCGAACGGTCCCTCGACCTGCCGGTGCGGATCAGCGCGGTGCCCCGGGCGGTACGTCTGTTGCGCTGAGCGGCGTACCCGGCCGTGGCGTCGCCCCACCGGCGCGGGGGACGGCGGCCCGGACCGCACCGATGCTGGCGACGACCACCAGGCCGATCGCCAGTACCTCGACCGGGTGCAGGGCCTGACCGAGGATCAGCCAGCCGGCGAGCGCGGCGAGCGCCGGACCGAGGCTCATCAGCACGGCGAACGTCGAGGTGGCCAGCCGGCGCAGCGCCAGCAGCTCCAGGGTGTACGGCAGCACCGAGGCGAGCAGCGCCAGCCC
This sequence comes from Micromonospora humidisoli, assembly GCF_016900955.1. Classification (NCBI taxonomy): domain Bacteria; kingdom Bacillati; phylum Actinomycetota; class Actinomycetes; order Micromonosporales; family Micromonosporaceae; genus Micromonospora; species Micromonospora humidisoli. Next base: position 202,483 of record NZ_JAFEUO010000005.1, on the reverse strand, counting down.
GGCCCCGAGGGCCAGCACCCCCGGGTGCCACAGCCGAGCCCCCGCGTCGGCCAGCCCGAACGGCAGGGTGACCACGGCGGCCAGGGCCAGGGCCAGGGCCAGCCCGTCGGCGCGGGGGAACCGGCCGCCGACCCACGCCGAACAGACGATGTACGCGGCCCACAGCGCGCCCGCCGCGAGCGCGAGGGCGACGCCGACGGGGTCCAGCCGGTCGAAGCCGCCGCGGCCGAGCAGCGCCACCCCGGCCAGCGCGAGACCCGCCCAGCACCAGGCCGTCCAGCGACGGGCGGTCAGCACCGACAGGGTGAGCGGCCCGAGCACCTCCAGGGTCACCGCCGGCCCGAGCGGGATCCGTTCGATGGCCTGGTAGAAGACCGAGTTCATGCCGGCCAGGGCGAGCCCGAACGCGCCGACGGCGAGCCAGTCGGCCCGGTCGTGTCCGCGCAGCCGGGGCCGGCACACCAGGAGCATCAGCACCGCCCCGATGGCCAGTCGCAGGGTGACCGTGCCGGGGACGCCGACCCGGGGGAAGAGCAGCGCGGCGACGGCGGAGCCGAAGTGCACCGACAACGCCCCGCCGAGCACCAGCCCGACCGCCGTCGCCCGGCCGGACGTGCCGGTCACGGGGAGGGCAGGGCCAGGTCGAGCACGGTGCCGAGGCCGCTGGGGCGGCCGGGTCCGGCGGCCGGCAGCACCAGCACCCCGCAGCCGGCGGCGACCGCCCCGGCGTCGGCCGGGGTGTCACCGACCATCAGGGTCCGTTCCGGGTCGACCCGCAGCATCCCGCAGGCGCGCAGGAAGATGCCCGGGTCCGGCTTGCACCGCCCCACCTCGTACGACAGCGCGTACGCGTCGACCAGGTCGGCCAGGCCCCAGGCGGCGAAGTGCGGGCGGATGTCGAAGCCGATGTTGCTGACCACCGCCACCGGGATCCCGGCGTCGCGGAGCGCGGTGAGCACGGGCGCGGTGTCCGGGTAGGGTACCCAGCCCTCCGGGGCCAGCACCCGCTCGTAGAGCGCCTCGGCGAAGCCCTCGATCCCGGCGTCCACCGTCTCGGCCAGCCCGGTGTAGGCGGCCCGGTGGGCATGTTCGTAGAGGTCCCGGTCGGCCCAGAGCTCGGCCAACCGGGGCGGTACCCGGGCCGGCAGCGGGCCGCCGGCCCGGCCGGCGGTGAGCAGCCGGTCGGCAAGCGCGGTGGCCCGCATCCGTTCCAGCTCCACCCCGCATGTCGCGGCGGCGGCGACCACCCAGTCGTGGGCCGGTTCGACCTGGGCGAGGGTGCCGTGGAAGTCGACGAGCACCGCCTGGACACGATGGCGGGACGCGCCCGCCCGGGTGGCGTGCGTGACGCCGTTCGGGGTCGGGGACGGTTCGGCATGATCCGGCACGTCGTGCACCCTACCGACCCGGCCCGACGCCCGTGCCGGACGGCCTTGGCGGTGGGTGTCGGTGGCACCGATTAATCTTGCTGGCATGTCGAGCCCCGCCGAGCGGTACGCCGAGGCACGTCGCCGGGCTGCCCAGGCCGCCCAGTTCCCGGCCCTGGAAGAGTTCGCCCTCGACCTGGGGTTCGATCTCGACGACTTCCAGCGCGAGGCGTGCCAGTCGCTGGAGCGGGGCAGCGGGGTGCTGGTCTGCGCCCCGACCGGGGCGGGCAAGACGGTGGTCGGCGAGTTCGCGGTGCACCTGGCGCTGCGGGGCACGCCCACGGCGGCGGCCGAGGGGTCGTCGACCCCGCCGGCCCGGCGCAAGTGCTTCTACACCACGCCGATCAAGGCGCTGTCCAACCAGAAATACCACGACCTGGTGCAGCGTTACGGCGCCGCGCAGGTGGGGTTGCTCACCGGTGACAACGCGATCAACGGGGACGCCCCGGTGGTGGTGATGACCACCGAGGTGCTGCGCAACATGCTCTACGCCGGGTCGAGCGCCCTGACCGGCCTGGCGTACGTGGTAATGGACGAGGTGCACTACCTGGCCGACCGGTTCCGGGGCGGGGTCTGGGAAGAGGTGATCATCCACCTGCCCTCCTCGGTGACCCTGGTGTCGCTGTCGGCGACGGTCTCCAACGCCGAGGAGTTCGCCGACTGGCTGGTCACCGTGCGCGGTGAGACGGCGGTGGTGGTCAGCGAGCACCGGCCGGTGCCGCTGTGGCAGCACATGCTGGTCGGCAGGCGGATGTTCGACCTGTTCCACGACGCCGACGCGGCCCGCAAGCACGACGTGCACCCGGAACTGCTGCGCTACACCCGGGAGCAGACCCGCCGGCTGGAGCTGGGGGAGGGGCGCAGCACGGGCCCCGGCGGCGGTCGGCGGGGGCCGCGCTGGCGGGGGCCGTTGCGTCCGGACATCGTCGACCGGCTCGACCGGGAGGGGCTGCTCCCGGCGATCCTGTTCATCTTCAGCCGGGCCGGCTGCGCCGCCGCCGTGCAGCAGTGCCTGGCGGCCGGTCTGCGGCTGACCTCGGTGGAGGAACGCGCCGAGATCCGTCGGGTGGTGGAGTCCCGGGTCACCGCCATCCCCGGCGAGGACCTCAGCGTGCTGGGTTACTGGGAGTGGCTCGACGGGTTGGAGCGTGGCCTGGCCGCCCACCACGCCGGGATGTTGCCGGTGTTCAAGGAGGTCGTCGAGGAGTTGTTCGTCCGGGGGCTGGTCAAGGCGGTCTTCGCCACCGAGACCCTGGCCTTGGGGATCAACATGCCGGCCCGGTGCGTGGTGCTGGAGCGGCTGGTCAAGTTCAACGGCGAGGCCCACGTCGATCTCACCCCGGGGGAGTACACGCAGCTGACCGGGCGGGCCGGTCGACGGGGTATCGACGTCGAGGGGCACGCGGTGGTGGTGTGGTCGCCCGAGACCGACCCTCGGCACGTGGCGGGCCTGGCCTCCACCCGTACCTATCCGTTGCGGTCGAGCTTCCGTCCGTCCTACAACATGGCGGTCAACCTGGTCGGCAGCGTGGGGGCGGAGCCGGCGCGGGCGCTGCTGGAGTCGTCGTTCGCCCAATTCCAGGCGGACCGGTCGGTGGTCGGGCTGGCCCGTCAGGTGCAGCGCAACACCGAGACCATCGACGCGTACGGCGCCGAGGCGGCCTGCCATCAGGGTGATTTCGACGATTACTTCGCGCTGCGGGTGGCCATCGCCGACCGGGAGCGGGCGATCGCCAGGCAGGGGCAGACCCAGCGTAAGGCCGCCGCGGTGGCGGCGTTGGAGCGGTTGCGGGTCGGTGACGTGATCCGGGTGCCGTCGGGGCGGCGGGCCGGGCTCGCGGTCGTCCTCGATCCGGCGACCGGGGGGTTCGGTGAGCCCCGGCCGCTGGTGCTGACCCAGGACCGCTGGGCGGGTCGGGTCAGTCCCGGCGACTTCACCACCCCGGCCGAGGTGCTGGCCCGGATCCGGGTGCCCAAGCACTTCAACCACCGGTCGCCTGCTGCCCGGCGGGATCTGGCCGCCGAGGTCAGCGGCACCGGGCTGGATCGGCACGGTGGCCGGCGGGGTGGCCGGTCCCGGCAGGCCGTCGGTGAGGACCACCGGCTCAGCCAGCTCCGCACCGAGTTGCGGCGGCATCCCTGTCACGCCTGCCCGGAGCGGGAGGACCACGCCCGGTGGGCGGAGCGGCGACGGCGGTTGGAGAAGGACACCGACGAGTTGCGGCAGCGGGTGTCGGGGCGGACGGGCTCGTTGGCCCGGACCTTCGACCGGATCGTCGCCCTGCTGACGGCCCGGGGTTACCTGTCGGCCGACGGTGGGGTGACCGACGCCGGTCGGATGCTCGGCCGGATCTGGACGGAGGCCGACCTGCTGGTCGCCGAGTGTCTGCGGCGGGGTGTCTGGGACGGCCTGTCCCCGGCGGAGCTGGCCGCCGCCGTGTCGGTGGTGGTGTTCGAGGCCCGGCGGGACGTCGACGAGCGGGCGTCGCTGCCGCGTGGGCCGGTCGCCGACGCGGTCGACGAGACGCTCACGTTGTGGGGCGAGATCGAGGCCGACGAGGCGCAGCGGGGCCTGACCGCGACCCGGGAGCCGGATCTCGGGTTCGCCTGGCCGATCTACCGGTGGGCGCGGGGGGAGACCCTGGCCAAGGTGCTCGCCAGTGGCCACCAGTTCGACGGCGAGATGCCGGCGGGGGATTTCGTCCGCTGGGCCCGGCAGGTCGCCGACCTGCTCGGTCAACTATCCGACTCCGGCGGGGCGTCGACGGAGCTGCGGGCGACCGCCCGGCAGGCGATCGCCGCCGTGAACCGGGGCGTACTGGCCCATTACACCTCCGCCTGATCATCACTTTCGGTCACCGCCGGGGGGTGAACCGACGCATCACACGGTCACCGTGACGACACCCCCCGGATTGCCGAGGGGGCACTGTTGCGCCTGCTCGGAGCCTCCCCGATCATTGCTCCGGCGCGGTCGCCTACGCGCCGGTAACGAGTGGGGGGAAGACCGCCGTGGCGGAGATCAATCACTTTGAGTACGGGTGGATAACACCGGCGTTGAGTTACGCGCTGTCGGTGCTCGGTTCGTTCCTCGGTCTGGTGTGTGCCGGGCGGATCCGTACCGCCACCGGTTCCGGTCAGCGCTTCTGGTGGGGCCTGCTGGCCGCCTGGGCGATCGGTGGCACCGCGATCTGGGCGATGCACTTCATGGCCATGCTCGGGTTCGCGGTCACCGGCACCCGCATCCGGTACGACGTGCCGCTGACCGCCGCGAGCACGGTGATCGCCGTCACCGCCGTCGGGATCGGCCTGGCCATCGTCGGTACTGGCCGGCTCGGCGCGGCGAAGGTCCTCGGCGGTGGCCTGTTCACCGGGATCGGCGTCGCGGCCATGCACTACACCGGGATGGCCGCGATGCGGCTCAACGGTGACCTGAACTACGACGCCACCCGGGTCGGGCTGTCGGTGGCCATCGCCATCGTCGCGGCCACCGTGGCGCTGTGGCTGGCGATGACCGTCCGCCGGGGCCTGGCGATCGCCGGTTCCGCCCTGGTGATGGGGGTGGCGGTCAACGGTATGCACTTCACCGGGATGAGCGCGCTGTCGGTGCACCTGCACGGGCAGCGCGGCGAGGTGACCGGCGCGGGGGTGAGCACCCTGCTGGTGCCGATCGTCCTCGCGGTGATCTTCGTGGTGGTGGGGTTGGTCTACGCGCTGCTGGCCGCGCCCACCGACGACGACCGGGCCGCCGCCGCCTACCTGCAGGCCCGGCAGGTAGGCGCGCCGGTCGTCGAACCGCAGGCGGCCCCGGACCCGGTGGGCCTGCGCGCCCGGTCGACCACCCTGGGCCGGCCGGGCACCCCGTTCCCGTCCCGCCGGGACGCCCCGCCGCCCCGCTGACCGGGGTCGGGGTGCCGGGGTCTCAGGGCCGCGCGGCGAGGGCGTCGACGAGTCGCCGGCACGAGCCGGCCAGGTTCCACCGCTTCGCCAGCTCCAACAGCCGGTCGGGGTCGGCGGGGGCCGCCGGCAGCGCGGTCGGCAGCGCCGGCAGCGGGACGTCGGTGGCGACCCGGACCACCTTCGGGGCGACCGCCAGATAGTCGCGGGCACCGTCGAGCTTGGCGCGCAGCCCCGGGGCGAACCCGGAGCCGGGGTCGTCGAGCGCGGCGAGGATGCCGGGCAGGCCACCGTAGCGGTCGATCAGCCGGGCGGCCGTCTTCTCGCCCACCCCGGGCACCCCGGGCAGCCCGTCGCTCGGGTCACCGCGCAGGGCGGCGAAGTCGGCGTACCGGTCGGCGGGGACGCCGTAGCGGGCCCGGACGGCGGCGTCGTCGCAGTCGTCGAGCTTGGCCACCCCGCGACCGATGTAGAGCAGCCGGACCCGGCGGTCGTCGTCGACGAGTTGGAACAGGTCCCGGTCGCCGGAGACCACCTCGACCGGGCCGGGCTGGGTGACCGACAGGGTGCCCAGCACGTCGTCGGCCTCGTAGCCGGTCGCGCCGACAGCGGTGATGCCGATCGCGGCCAACACGTCGAGGATCACCGGCACCTGCGGGGAGAGGGTGTCCGGCACCTCCTCGCCGCCCTCGGCTGCGACCCGGTGTGCCTTGTACGACGGCAGCAGCTCCACCCGCCAGGCGGGCCGCCAGTCGTGGTCGAGCGCGCAGACCATCCGGTCGGGCCGGCGGGTGCGGACCAGTTGGGCGAGCATGTCGAGGAACCCGCGCACCGCGTTGACCGGCTGGCCGTCGTCGGTCCGTGCCGCCGACTCGGGCACCCCGAAGTAGGCCCGGAAGTAGAGGCTGGGGGCGTCGATCAGCAGGATCGGCTGTTGGTCTGCCACGCCGACAGCCTGGCACACCCCACCGACGAGATGGGGGACGCCCACCGGCCGCACCGGCCACGGCAGCGGCGCGGTGCCCGGGACCGTGCCGCTGCCGTCCGGCGGCCACCCGGTGGTCGTGCCGTCGGGAAACCGGGGTGACGGCCCGGTGCCCGCCGGGTGAGACTGCGGGCATGGACTTCGTGCCCGGTCTGGTGCTGTGCCGACGTTTCCACGACGAGGTCGTCGGACCGCTGCTGGCACAGCGTCTGCCGGGCCTGCGGTACTCCGCCGGGCTGCTCGACGGCGGTTCGGAGCTGCTGGGTCGGGACACCGAGCGCTCCACCGACCACGACTGGGGGCCCCGCGCGCAGGTCTTCCTGGCCGACGCGGCCGAGGTGGGGTCGGTGCGGGCGGCGCTGGCCGACCTGCCGTCGCGCTTCCTGGGCCGGCCGACCCGGTTCCTCAGCTGGCCGACCGCCCGGCTGGGGGTGCCGGATGTCGCCGGGGACCGCAGCGGGGTGCAGGTGTTCCCCTGGCGGGACTGGCTTCGGGACCGGTTGGGGTTCGACCCGGCAGTCGCGGTCACCACCGCCGACTGGCTGACCCTGCCGACCCAGCGGCTGGCCGAGGTGACCGGCGGGGCGGTGTTCCACGACGGCCTGCCCGACGGCGCGGTCGGCGCGGTCCGGGCCGCCCTGGCCTGGTATCCGGACGACGTGTGGCGGCACGTGCTGGCCGCCGGATGGACCCGGGTGGGGCAGGCCGAGCACCTGGTCGGCAGGTGCGCCGAGGTGGGTGACGCGCTGGGCAGCCGGCTGGTGGCCGCCCGGGTGGCCCGGGACCTGATGCGGCTGGGGCTGCTGGCCCGTCGGCGTTGGCCGCCGTACGACAAGTGGCTCGGCAGCGTGTTCGCCGCGCTGCCGGACGCCGGCCCGGTGGCGGCGGCGTTGGCGGACGCGCTCGGGCCGGGTGACTGGCCGCACCGGCAGGCGGGTCTGGTGCGGGCGCTGGAGACGGTCGCCGGGTGGACCAACGACACCGGGCTGGCCGGGCCGGTCGACGTCGCGGCCCGGCCCTTCCACGGGCGGCCCTTCCTGGTGCTGGACGCGCCGCGCCTGGCCACCGCGCTGCGGGCCGCGATCGTCGACCCGGCGCTGCGGGACCGGCCGCTGGTCGGCGCGGTGGACCAGTACGTCGACAGCGTGGACGTGCTGACCCACGCCGAGCGGGTCCGCCGGGTCGGCGTCGCCGTCACCGGCTGACGGACCCGGCGGTCGGTCAGCCCCGCAGCCGGGTGCGGATGAACTGCCCGGACTCGGTCAGCACGGCGGTGCCGGTGAAGTCGGTGCCGGCGCAGGTGCCCCGCCGGAACACCGAGTTGCTCTCCGGACCGTCGGAGTAGCTCCACATCGAGTAGCTGATCTTCAGGCGTTGCAGCAGGTCCAGCCAGGTGGTGGCGCTGTCCAGGTCGTTGGGGCCGTCACCGGTGAAGGTCTGGGTGCCGAACTCGCTGACGAACAGCGGCAGGCTCCGGGCGGCCCGGGCCACCGTGTCCCGTTGCAGGTCCCGGTGGGACGCGGCATAGAAGTGGAAGGTGTACATGATGTTCCCGGCGTCGACCGGGTCGTCGGTCACCTCGGTCTCGTCGGCGCCCTCGGACACGCCGAGGGAGGAGAAGCCCCGGGTGCCGACCAGCACCACGCTGTCCGGGTCGGCGGCCCGGATCACCGGGATGACCTGCTCGGCGTAGCTCTTGATGGTGGCCCAGTCGACCCCGTTGGGTTCGTTGGCGATCTCCCAGAGCACGTTGGTCCGGCCGGCGTGCCGGGTGGCGACGTCGGCGAAGAACGACCGGGCGCGGTCCAGGTTGACCAGCGGGTCGCCGGGGGTCAGGACGTGGAAGTCGACCACCACGTAGAGGCCGAGCGCGCTGGCGGTCTCCACCGCCTCGTCGACCCGGCTGGTGAAGCCGGCCGGGTCGGTCTCGAACCCGCCCTCCTGGACGTACATCGCCACCCGGACGAAGTCGGCACGCCAGTCGGTGCGCAGCGCGGCTAGCGAGTCGGGGTTGAGGCAGTCCGGGAAGAACTGGAGGCCGTGACTGCTCATCCCGCGTAACTGGACCGGCTCGCCGGCCTGGTCGCACAGGTGCACCCCGCACACCCGCAGCCGGCCGTGCCGGTCCACAGGTGACCCGGCGGGCGCGGCGGCCGGTTGTCCGGCGGCGGGTTCGCGGGTGGCCGGTGCCGGGTCGGGCGTCCCGCTGCCGGCGGGGCTGGTGGGCGTCGGGCTGGTGGCGGCCGGTGGCGCGGCGTCGGTGTCGGCGTTGGCGGTGGGGACGGTCAGGGCCGCCCAGCCGGCGACGAGCGCGGCGAGGGCCACCCCCGTCGAGGTCAGTGCTGCGCGTCGGTGCATGGGAACTCCGGTCGGGCTCGTCGGGACCGGGGAAGGCGTCAGGTGGTACGTGGCCGTGGCGGGCGCGGTTCACCGCGGCGGCGGCCCCCGCCGGACTGGGCCCCGACCCGAACGACCGTTAAGCTGGCGGGGTGACGCCCGGCGGACGGCGGGCGGCGGCTCACCCACCTCTGGAGCTCATCGCGCTATGACTGTCGACCGCATCCTTCCCACCGACGAGGCCCACGACCTGCTCGACCTCGCCACCGAACTGGCCGACCGGGAACTCGCGCCCCGGGCCGCCGGTTTCGAGGAGCGGGCCGAGTTCCCCCGGGAGGTGCTGCGCACCCTGGGCCGGGCCGGCCTGCTGGGCCTGCCGTATGCCGAGGAGCACGGCGGCGCGGCCCAGCCGTACGAGGTCTACCTGCAGGTGCTGGAGGTCCTCGCCGGTCGGTGGTTGGCGGTCGCCGAGGCGGTCAGCGTGCACACCCTGTCCTGCTATCCGCTTGCCGCGTTCGGCACCGACGCCCAACGTAAGCTCCTGCCGGAGCTGGTGGGTGGGGAACTGCTCGGGGCGTACTGCCTGTCGGAGCCGCAGGGCGGCTCGGACGCCGCCGGGTTGACCACCCGGGCGGTCCGCGACGGCGACGACTACCGGGTCACCGGGGTCAAGGCGTGGATCACGCACGCGCAGGTGGCGGACTTCTACAACGTGTTCTGCCGCACCGGAGGGCCGGGCCCGAAGGGCATCTCCTGCCTGCTGGCCGACCGGGGTACGGCGGGCATCGTGCCGCAGGCGGCCGAGCGGACGATGGGGCTGCGCTCGTCGCCGGTGGCGCAGATCGCCTTCGACGACGCCCGGGTGCCGGCCGAGCGGCTGATCGGCGGGGAGGGCGCGGGCTTCACCATCGCGATGTCCGCACTGGACTCGGGGCGGCTGGGCATCGCCGCCTGCGCGGTCGGTCTGGCCCAGGCGGCGTTGGACTACGCCGTCGGCTACGCCCGGCAGCGGCAGCAGTTCGGTCGGGCCATCGTCGACTTCCAGGGGGTGGGTTTCCTGCTGGCCGACGCGGCCACCCAGATCTCCGCCGCGCGGGCGTTGACCCTGGCGGCGGCCCGGTTGCGCGACGCCGGCCGGCCGTACTCGATCGAGGCGGCCAAGGCGAAGCTGTTCGCCACCGACGTGGCGATGCGGGTGACCACCGACGCGGTGCAGGTGCTCGGTGGGGCGGGTTACGTGGCCGATCACCCGGTCGAGCGGTACATGCGGGAGGCGAAGGTGCTCCAGATCGTCGAGGGCACCAACCAGATCCAGCGGCTGGTGATCTCGCGGGCGCTGGCGAGGGACTAGCCTGTGCCGGTGACGTTTCCCCGGATCACCATCGACCCCGAGGTGATGGGCGGCGCGCCCTGTGTGCGGCAGTCCCGTGTCCCGGTGGCGACCCTGCTGGCGATGATGGCGGAGGGGATGTCGGTGACGGACATCCTCACCGATCTGCCCTTCCTCGACGAGGAGGATCTGGCCGAGGTGCTCAACTTCGCGGCCGACGCGGTGCGCGACCGGGCGGCCCGCTGAGCGTCACATCGGGCGGGACGTCGTCGCCAGGGGAGCGCTCCACCGGGTAGGTTGCACGGGTGGAGGAGATCGACCGTGCCATCGTCGCCGCGCTGACCGCCGACGGCCGCCTGTCGTACACGGATCTAGCGGAGAGGGTCGGCCTGTCGGTCTCGGCCGTGCACCAGCGGGTCCGCCGGCTGGAACAGCGCGGCGTGATCAACGGGTACACAGCCCGGGTGTCGTTCGAGGCGTTGGACCTGCCGATGACCGCCTTCGTAGCGATCCGGCCGTTCGACCCGTCGCAGCCGGACGACGCGCCGGAGCGGCTGGCCCACCTGCCCGAGATCGACTCCTGCTACTCGGTGGCGGGGGAGGACTTCTACCTGCTCCTGGTGCGGGTGGCCGGGCCGGCCGGCCTGGAACGGGTGCTCCAGGAGATTCGCACCGCCGCCAACGTCACCACCCGCACGACTGTGGTGCTGTCCACCCCGTACGAGGGGCGTCCGCCGAAGGTGGAGGTGGGCGAGCTGCGGGGCCGTGGCCGCAGCGGCGCGGAGGCCCCGGCGTAGCTGCCGCAGCGGCCGTTCAGCGGCCGTTCCAGCGCAGGATGACCGGTCGGCCGTGTTCGTGGCCGAGCACGCTGACGGTGGCGGTGTCCAGGCGTAGTTTGCCGCCGCCTTCGGCGGGCAGGCCGATCCACCGGGCGCCGACGACCCGGAGCAGGTGGGCGTGCCCGACCAGGGCCACGTCGCCCCGGGCCAGCAGCGGCGTGAGCCGGGCCAGCAGCCGGTCGACCCGGTTGCCGACCTGGTCGGGGGACTCCCCGTCGGGGCAGCCGTCGGTCCAGATGTTCCAGTCGGGGCGTTCGGTGTGGATGTCGGCGGTGGTGCGGCCCTCGTACCGGCCGTAGTTCCATTCGGTGAGGTCGTCGTCGGTGCCGTCGACGGTGAGGCCGGCGAGTTGCGCGGTGCGCAGCGCCCGGCGTCGGGGGCTGGCGAGCACGGTGGCGAAGCGCTGCCCGGTCAGCACCCCGGCCAGCGCGCGGGCCTGCCGCTCACCGTCGGGGGTCAGCTCCAGGTCGGTGTACGAGGTGTGCCGTCGGCTGGCGCTCCACGTCGTCTCGCCGTGCCGGATCAGGATGATCTCGCTCATCCGCCCAGTCAACCAGCATCCGCCGGTCCCGGCCGGTCACCTATTGTCCTAGGATGCCTTAGGGGTGGTGCGCCCCGGCGCACCCCTTCTGACCAGCGCCTACGGCGCGATTTTGTTTCGTCCCGGCCCGATCGGGGACGCCACCGGTGCGGGGCTCCTGCCTCGTGACCGCCGCAGCGACAGGAGGCGACATGAGCTTCACCGACAAGGCGAAGAACAAGGCCCAGGAGCTGACCGGCGCCGCGAAGGAGCGGCTCGGCGACATGACCGACAACGAGCGGATGCGGGCCGAGGGCTCGACCGAGCAGAGCGAGGCGCGGGCCCGGCAGGCCGGCGAGCACGTCAAGGACGCCGGTCGGGACGTACGGGACGCCATGCGTTGACGGTCCGCGCCGGCCGGGTGGCCCCTGGGCACGGTACGGGGGCCACCCGGGTTAGCGTGCGGGCATGCTGGTCGCCCGTTCGTTGGTGTTGTTCGTGCTGGCCGCGCTCGCCGAGATCGGTGGGGCGTGGCTGATCTGGCAGGGCTGGCGGGAGCACCGGGGGTTGTGGTGGATCGCCGGCGGGGTGCTCGCGTTGGGCGTCTACGGTTTCGTGGCGACGTTTCAGCCTGATGCGAACTTCGGCCGCATCCTGGCCGCGTACGGCGGGGTGTTCGTCGCGGGGTCGCTGGCGTGGGGCGTGGTGGTGGACGGCTTCCGGCCGGACCGGTGGGACCTGACGGGCGCGGCGATCTGCCTGCTCGGTGTCGCCGTGATCATGTACGCCCCTCGCGGGGCGTGACGGCCGCAGCGCCGGTGACCGGTCCGGGTCGCGGGGGCGGCGGGGTGGTGCGGGTCAGTCGTCGCGGTGCGCGGTCCACCACTGCTGGCCGGCCTCGGGGAGGGTGTCGATCGGGTCGTAGTAGGCGTAGCGCTTGTCGAGCGCCGCCAGGTCGGCCGATTCGATGGAGGTGCGGTAGTTCTTGGTCCAGTAGGAGATGCCGCGTTCCCGGTCGTACTCGGTGAGCATGTGCACCCAGCGCTTGCCGACGAAGGGCACGTCGCAGACGATCCGGGGGGTGGCGTAGCCGGGCAGGTAGCCCATGATGTCGTGCTGGAGCTGCTGGGCGTACCAGACCGGGACCCGCCAGTGCTCGGCGTTGGGGATCATGTCGCACATGTAGAAGTAGTAGGGCAGGATGCCGGCTTCGCCCTGCAGGGCGAAGCAGAGGTCGAGCAGGTCGGGGGCGGTGGCGTTGACGCCGCGCATGAGGACGCCCTGGTTGCGGACGTCGCGGACGCCGACGTCGAGGGCGGTCTGGGTGGCCCTGGCGACCAGTGGGGTGATCGACTGTGCGTGGTTGACGTGGGTGTGGATGGCCAGGTTGACGCCGCGGCGGGCGGCGGTGCGGGCGACCCGTTCCAGGCCCTCGACGACGTCGTTCTGGAGCCAGTGTTGGGGCAGGCCCATCAGGGCCTTGGTGGCGAGCCGGATGTCGCGGACGGTTTCGAGTTCGAGCAGCCGCATGAGGTACGACTCAAGGTTGCGCCAGGGGACGTTGGCCACGTCGCCGCCGGAGACGACCACGTCGCGGACGCCGGGGTGGGCCTTGAGGTAGCTGATGTGGGCGTCGTAGCGGTCGACGGGCTTGAGGGTGAGCTTGAGTTTGTCGACGGCGGGGGTGGAGTTGCCGACCAGGTCCATCCGGGTGCAGTGCCCGCAGTACTGCGGGCAGGTGGAGAGCAGTTCGGCGAGGACCTTGGTGGGGTAGCGGTGGGTGAGGCCCTCGGCGACCCACATGTCGTGTTCGTGTAGTGAGTCGCGGCTGGCGTAGGGGTGCGACGGCCAGTCGGTGCGCCGGTCGGCGGCGACGGGGATCATGTAGCGCCGGACGGGGTCGGCGCGGAACGCCTCGGTGGTCATCGGTGCGAACGGCACCATCGTGTTGATCATCTGGGGTGGCACCAGCATCGACATGGTGGCCAGGGCCTGCTGGTCGGCGGCGAGGTCGGCGTAGAAGGTCTCGTCGACGGTGTCGCCGAGGACGGCGCGCAGTTGCTTGATGTTCTTGACGCAGTTGACGCGTTGCCACTGGGCGCTCTCCCACTGCTCGCGGGTGACGTCACGCCAGCCGGGGAAGCGGGTCCAGTCGGGTTCGACCAGGGGGCTGCGGCGGTACTCGTAGGGCTGCCCGGCGGTGGGTGTGGCGGCGGGGGCGGGGCGGGGCCCGGGGATGGTCGCCATCGGTTGGGTCCGGGTCACGGCCCCTCCTCGTGCTGTGTTCGGCCGGGGTGACCGGCGGTCGATGATCGGTAGATCCCGAAGGCTACTGGAAAATATCCGGCGAAGAAATTAGTCTGCCGTAAGTTTTCCCGCGATGTGGGTCCTGGTCGGGGCTTCGGGCGGCGGAGAGGGGAGGTCGGCGTGACGTCACCGGTGGGTCTGCACCGCGTCGTGGAACCGGCGGGGGTGCTGCCGCAGGCGGCCTGGCGGTTGGACGCCGAGCCGCGGATCGCCCCGAACGAGGTGCGGATCCGGGTGGAGCGGTTGAACCTGGACGCGGCGAGTTTCCGGCAGTTGGCGCAGAAGCACGGTGGGGACGGCGAGAAGGTCCGGGCCGAGGTGCTGGAGATCGTGTCGGCGCGGGGCAAGATGCAGAATCCGGTGACCGGGTCGGGCGGGATGCTGATCGGCACGGTGGAGGAGGTCGGTCGGCGGTCACCGTTGGGGCTGGCGGTGGGTGACCGGGTGGCGACGTTGGTGTCGTTGACGCTGACCCCGCTGGTGATCCTCGACGGGTTGGCCCGCTGGGACGGGCGCAGCGAGCAGGTGCCGTGCGACGGGTACGCGATCCTGTTCGCCAGGTCGATCGCGGCGGTGCTGCCGGCGGATCTGCATCCGGAGTTGGCGTTGGCGGTGCTGGACGTGTGTGGTGCGCCGGCGTTGACGGCCCGGGTGGTCGCCGAGCAGGTGGCGCGGCGGGAGCGGGCCGGTGACGGGTCGCCGGTGTCGGTGGCGGTGATCGGTGGGGGCGGTAAGAGCGGGTCGTTGTCGTTGGCGGCGGCGCGGCGGGCGGGTGCCGGTCGTACGGTGGGGGTGGTGCCGGTGGCGGCGGAGCGGGACGCGCTGGTGGCGGCGGGTCTGGCGTCGGTGGTGGCGTTGGCTGACGCGCGGGATCCGGTGGGGTTGTCGTCGGCGGTGACGACGGCGTTGGGTGGGCCGGCGGACGTGACGGTGGTGTGCGTGGACGTGCCGGGGTGTGAGCACGGTGCGGTGTTGGCCACGGCGGACGGCGGCACGGTGATCTTCTTCTCGATGGCGACGAGTTTCGCGGCGGCGGCGTTGGGTGCGGAGGGGTTGGCGGCGGACGTGACGATGCTGGTGGGCAACGGTTACGTGCCGGGGCATGCGGAGTTGGCGTTGGGGTTGGTGCGTTCGGAGCCGGGGGTACGTGGTCTCTTCGCGTCCCGGTTGGCGGCAGACTGAGTGCCATGACGAACCCCTCGACGTTGTACCGCGGTGGAGTGCTGCACTGTCCGGCGGAGCCGAGCGCGACGGCGCTGCTGGTGCGGGACGGGCGGATCGCCTGGTTGGGTGGTGAGGCGGATGTGCCGGCCGCCGACCGGGTGGTGGAGTTGGACGGGGCGTTGGTGACGCCGGCGTTCGTGGACGCGCACGTGCATGCGACGGACACCGGGTTGGTGTTGTCGGGTCTGGATCTGTCGTCGGTGCGGTCGGCGGCCGGGTTGCTGGATGCGGTGGCGGTGTTCGCGGCGGGTCTGCCGTCGGATGCGGTGGTGTTGGGGCACGGCTGGGACGAGTCGGGTTGGGTGGATGCGGCGTTGCCGGATGCGGCGCGGTTGGATCGGGCGGCGGGTGGCCGGCGGGTGTATCTGTCGCAGGCGTCGATCCATTCGGCGTTGGTGTCGCAGGCGTTGCTGGCGGCGTGTCCGCAGGTGGCTGGTTTGCCGGGTTTCGACGCGTCGGGGTGGTTGCGGCGGGATGCGCATCACGTGGTGCGGGCGGCGGCGCGGGCGGGGGTGACGCGGGCGCAGCGGGTGGCGGCGCAGCGGGTGGCGTTGGCGCGGGCGGCGTCGTTGGGGATCGCGGCGGTGCACGAGTGTGGTGGGCCGGAGATTTCCGACGAGGAGGATTTCACGGGTTTGTTGGGTTTGTCGGGTGCGGGGTTGCCGGAGGTGTACGGGTACTGGGGTGAGTTGTCGGGGGCGGCGCGGGCGCGGGAGTTGGGGGCGGTGGGGGCGGGTGGTGATCTGTTCGCGGACGGGGCGTTGGGGTCGCGTACGGCGCATCTGTCGGGGCCGTACCGCGATGGTGAGGGGTGTGGGCACGGGTATCTGAGCGCGGATCAGGTGCGTGACCATCTGGTGGACTGTGCGGCGCACGGGGTGCAGGGCGGTTTCCACGCGATCGGTGATGCGGCGATCGGGACGGTGTTGGCGGGGTTCGCGGCGGCGGCTGCGGTGTTGGGCACGGACCGGGTGCGGGGGGCGCGGCATCGGGTGGAGCACGCGGAGATCATGAGCAAGCGGTTGATCGCCGGGTTCGTGGAGTACGGGATCGTGGCGAGCGTGCAGCCGGCGTTCGACCGGTTGTGGGGTGGTGCGGGCCGGATGTACGAGTCGCGGTTGGGGTTGGACCGGGCGTGGGAGTCGAACCCGATGGGGGCGATGCACGGGGTGGGGGTGGCGTTGGCTCTCGGTTCGGATTCGCCGGTGACGCCGTTGGATCCGTGGGGTTCGGTGCGGGCGGCGGCGGCGCACCACAATCCGGCGCAGCGGATGAGTGTGCGGGCGGCGTTCGCGGCGCACACCCGGGGTGGGTGGCGGGCGGTGCATCTGGACAACGAGGGTGTGATCGCCAAGGGGGCGCCGGCGACGTTCGCGGTGTGGGAGGCCCCGGCGGGGGTGGAGCGGGGGTTGCCGGTGTTGCAGTCCGGGGATCCGGAGTTGCGGGGTCCGGGGGATCCGACGCCGTTGCCTGTGTGTCGGGCGACGGTGCTGCGTGGTGAGGTCATCTATGAGGAAGGCGTGTCGTGACGGCGAAGCTTGACCTGGATCCGGCGCTGGTGGCGCGGGCGCGGGAGTTGGCGCGTCGGGCCGGGCAGCCGGTGGTGGAGTTGGCGCGTACCCACACCACGGTGTCGGTGGAGCGGGCGGTGTTGCGGCTGGCCGGGGTGACCGGTGCGGACCCGGACGGTATTCCGTGGGTGAACCGGCTGGTGGACACGGTGGTGGCGGACGTGGGTCTGGGGCACGGGGTGGCGCTGCCGGTGTTCGATGCGCTGGTGCGGGAGCAGCACGGGGACGTGACGCTGCTGGCGCAGAAGGCCGCTGCCGGGTCGGTGCGGTTCGCGGTGCCGACGGGCAGGGCGGCCACGGCGGCGCGGCGGGCGGCGCGGCGGGCGGTGGGGGCGGGGGTGCGGCGGATCGACAGGCGGCGGGCCGAGCGGGATCGGCTCGTGCGGCGGTTCGGGGATCCGAAGCAGCGGCCGTGGATCTATCTGATCGTGGCGACGGGTGACATCTACGAGGACATTCCGCAGGCGCAGGCGGCGGCGCGGGCGGGTGCGGATGTGATCGCGGTGATCCGGTCGACGGGTCAGTCGTTGTTGGACTATGTGCCGGAGGGGGCGACCCGGGAGGGGTTCGCGGGCACGTATGCGACGCAGGAGAACTTCCGGTTGATGCGGGCGGCGTTGGACGAGTCGTCGCGGGAGTTGGGTCGGTACGTGCGGTTGACGAACTACGCGTCGGGCCTGTGTATGCCGGAGATGGCCACGTTGGCGGGTCTGGAGCGGCTGGACATGATGCTCAACGACTCGATGTACGGGATTTTGTTCCGGGACATCAATCCGGTCCGGACGTTCGTGGATCAGCGGTTTTCGCGGCAGGTGCACGCGCGGGCGGGGATCGTCATCAACACCGGTGAGGACAACTACCTCACGACCGCCGACGCGGTCGAGGAGGCGCACACGGTGACGGTGTCGCAGTTGCTCAACGAGTTCTTCGCGCATGAGGCGGGGTTGACTGACGGGCAGTTGGGGTTGGGGCACGCGTTCGAGATCAATCCGGATGTGCCGGAGTCGTTCCGGTTGGAGTTGGCGCATGCGTTGTTGGCGCGGGAGTTGTTTCCGGATGCGCCGTTGAAGTGGATGCCGCCGACGAAGCACATGACGGGTGACGTGTTCCGGGGGAATCTGCTGGACGGGTTCTTCAATCTGGTGGGGACGATGACGGGGCAGGGGATCCTGCTGGTGGGGATGATGACCGAGGCGGTGGTGACGCCGTGGTTGTCGGACCGGGACATCGCCCTGCAGAACGTGCGGTACGTGTTGGGTGCTGCGGGTGGGCTGCACGAGGATTTCGTGCCGGCGTCGGGTGGGTTCATCCAGCAGCGGGCGCACCGGGTGTTGGGTGAGGCGGTGGAGTTGCTGGAGCGGATCGGGGAGCAGTCGTTGTTGACGGCGATCGCCGAGGGCACGTTCGGGATCATGAAGCGGCCGGCGGACCGGGGTAAGGGCCTGTCCGGGGTGGCGCGGCACGAGGCGGACTACTACAACCCGGCCACGGAGATCCTGGAGCGGCAACCATCATGAGTGAGAAGACGGTGGTGCGGCCGTACGGGGACACGACGGGTGACGGCATGGTGCAGGTGTCGTTCACGTTGCCGGTGTCGCACGACAAGCGGGCCGAGGGTGCGGCGGTGCAGTTGGCGAACAGGATGGGCATCGATCCGGCGATGCTGGTGCACGCGAAGCCGATGAGTGACGGGTTCACGTTCTTCGTGGTGTACGGGCGGGTGAACCATCTGGTGGACCTGGCGCAGGTGCAGGTGGTGGAGCGGGACTTTCCGCTGCTGTCGGCCAAGGAGGTCAACGCGGTGGTGAAGCGGCGGTTGCGGCGCAAGTTGTCGGTGGTGGGGGCGTGTATCGGCACGGATGCGCACACCGTGGGTATCGACGCGATCCTCAACGTGAAGGGTATCGCCGGGGAGAAGGGTCTGGAGTACTACCGGGAGTTGAAGGTGTCGAATCTGGGTGCGCAGGTGAGTGTGCCGGAGTTGGTGGAGGCGGCGCGGCGGGAGCGGGCGGATGCGGTGCTGGTGTCGCAGGTGGTGACGCAGCGTGATGCGCATCTGCACAACACGCGGGAGATGTCGGCGGCGTTCCGGGAGGCGATGCCGGCGGGGAGGCGGCCGCTGCTGATCGTGGGTGGGCCGCGGTTCGACGAGACGATGACCGCGGAGCTGGGGGTGGACCGGATCTTCGGTCGGGGCACCACGCCGGGTGAGGTGGCGTCGTATCTGGTGCATGCGTTGGTGACGAGCAGGGAGGCGCGGGGATGAGTGGTGCCCGGTTGGGGTTGACGGTGACGCATCGGCGGTATGTGCCGTACGCGCATGCCCACTATGCGGGGAACCTGGTGGATGGGGCGTACGTGTTGGGGTTGTTCGGGGACGTGGCGACGGAGGTGTGTATCCGTACCGATGGGGACGAGGGGTTGTTCGCGTCGTATTCGGATGTGCAGTTCGTGTCGTCGGTGCGGGCGGGTGACGTGGTGGAGGTGACGGCGACGGTGGTGCGGGTGGGTACCCGTAGCCGGGGGATCGATTTCGTGGCGCGGGTGGTGTGTCGGGGGCGGCCGGAGCGGGGTGCGTCGGCGGCGGAGGTGTTGGCGGAGCCGGTGGTGGCGGTGACGGCGACGGGCACCGTGGTCGTTGCGGCGGCGGCGTGAGGTTGGCGGTCTGCGCTGACGTCGGGTCGACCTGGACGAAGGCGGCGGTGGTGGATCTGGACGCGGGCCGGTTGGTGGGGGCGGCGTCGGCGCCTACGTCGGTGGGGACCGATGTGCTGCACGGGTTGGATGCGGCGGTGGGTGCGGCGGCCGATGGGGCCGGTGCGGGGGCGGCGGGGGTGTTGCCGTGGTTCGTGTGTTCGTCGGCGGGTGGTGGGTTGCGGCTGGCGGTGGTGGGTTACGAGCCGTTGGTGACCGCGCAGGCGGGTCGTCGGGTGGGGTTGTCGGCGGGCGCGAACGTGGTGCACGTGGCGGCGGGCCGGTTGGGGGCGGCGGAGCTGGCGGCGGTGCGGGCGGCCCGCCCGGACGTGGTGTTGCTGGTGGGGGGCACCGACGGTGGGGACGTCGATACGGTGACGCACAACGCGACGCGGTTGGCGCGGGCCCGGTGGCGGGTGCCGGTGGTGCTGGCGGGCAACGTGGAGGTGCGGGAGACGCTGCGGGGGGTGTTGACGGCGGCGGGGGTGCCGGTGACGGTGGCGGACAATGTGCTGCCCCGGATCGGGGTGTTGGCGCCGGCGTCGGCGCGGGCGGCGATCCGGGAGGTGTTCCTGCGGCATGTCATCGGTGGGAAGCGGTTGTCGCGGGGGGCCCGGTTCGGCCGGTTGGTGCGGGCGGCGACCCCGGATGCGGTGTTGACCGGGGTGGAGGTCCTCGCCGATGTGGTGGGTGGCGATCTGGTGGTGGTGGATGTGGGTGGGGCGACGACGGATGTGTATTCGGTGTTGACGCCGGACGAGCGGGCCGACGGGCCGGGTCGGGAGGTGGCGGGGTCGTTGTGGCGGGCCCGCACGGTGGAGGGTGACCTGGGGATGCGGTGGAGTGCGCCGGGGGTGGTGCGGGCGGCGGTGGAGGAGCGGTTGTTGGATGCGGCGGGGCAGGAGGCGTTGGGGGTGGCGGCGGCGGCGCGGGCGGCCGAGCCGGGGTTCCTGCCCGTCGACGGTCGGGACCGGGCGGTGGAGGGGCGGTTCGCGGCGTTGGCGGCGACGGTGGCGTTGCGGCGGCATGCCCGGGGTGCGGCGACGGGGGAGCGGGCCGGGCGGGATCTGCGGGACGTGCGGCTGTTGGTGGGTTCCGGGGGTGTGCTGCGTCACGCCGAGGCGGGGGCGGCGGTGGGGGTGTTGACGCAGGTGTTGACCGACCATGCGGGTGGGTGGCCGTTGCCGCGGGCGGCGCGGCCGGTGGTGGACGTGGATTATGTGCTGGCTGCCGGTGGGTTGCTCGCCGGGGAGCATCCGGGGGCGGCGGGGGCGTTGCTGCGGCGGCATCTGGGTGGGGATTGAGCCGCGCCGACGCGACACGCCGGGTTGGTGGGGGCGACTGGCCGGGGGTGGGTTGACAGCGGCGGGGGTGTAGGCCGTACCGTCTTTGAGTCCTACTACGGGAAGCGGCTGTTGTTCGCTTCGTCCCTTCGTCCGCTGGCCGAGCGACATTGTTGGTGTATCGCGTCGCGGCGGCCAGGTCCAGCGGGCGGGGGTCGGCGGGGCGGCGCGAACCGGCCGCGGTTACCGGTGTACGGGCAGGGTGAGGGGCACGGCCAGTAGACAACGGCCAGGCGGGGGCAGCCAGTCCACCGTCGGGTCGGTCCGAAGGTCGGCGTCGCTCGTTCTCGCCCCACCGGCCGGGAAGGGCCTGGGAGCATCGGGGCGCGGCTTAGGCCGCGCCCCGATTTCGTGTCCGCCCACCGCTTCGCACGGCGACGTCGGCTGGTTCGGGCTCGGTGGCGTCGGGGTGCCGGGCTGGGGCGGGTAGCCTTCGGCCCGTGATCGTGGTGAGGTGCCGGTGACGACGCTCGACCGGGATGAGACGCGTACCCCGACTGTGGTGCGGCCGGTGGCGTCGCCGGTGCCGTTGCGGGTGGCGGTGCCGGTGGCGGTGGCCGCCGGGCTGGCGTTGCTGGTGGCGTTCCCGCCGTACGGCTGGTGGCCGTCGGCGGCGGTCGGGGTGGCCGGGTTGGCGGCGGCGACGCACCGGCGGCGGCTGCGCGCGGGCGCCGGGTTGGGTTTCCTGACCGGGGTGGCGTTGTTCGCGCCGCTGCTGGCGTGGACGAACCTGCACACCGGGCTGCTGCCGTGGGTGCTGCTGTCGTTGTTGCAGGCCGGCTACCTGGCGGTGCTGGGGGCGGCGACGGCGTGGGTGTCGCCGGTGGTGGACCGGTGGCGGTGGGCGTGGCCGCCGGTGACCGGGGTGTTGTGGGTGGGGCAGGAGGCGCTGCGGGACCGCACCCCGTTCGGGGGGTTCCCGTGGGGGCGGCTGGCGTTCAGTCAGGATTCGTCGCCGCTGCTGGGGTGGGCGTGGTTGGGGGGTGCGCCGCTGGTCACCGGGGTGGTGGCGGTGGCCGGCGGGTTGCTGTTGGTGGCGGTGTGGCGGCGGTGGCCGGGGGTGCGGTGGCAGCCGGTGGCCGGGGCGGCGGCGGGGGTGGTGCTGCTGGTGGCGGTGGGGTGGCTGGTGCCGTCGGGGGTCGATTCGGGTGGCCGCACGGTGCGGGTGGCGATCGTGCAGGGCAACGTGCCCCGGTTGGGTCTGGACTTCAACGCCCAGCGGCAGGCGGTGCTGAACAACCACGTCGACGCGACGGTGGCGTTGGCGGAGCGGGTCGCCTCCGGTGCCGAGCGGCGTCCCGACCTGGTGGTGTGGCCGGAGAACTCCTCGGACATCGACCCGTTGCGCAACGCCGCGGCCGGGGCGCGGATCTCGCAGGCGGCCGACGCGGTCGGTGCGCCGATCCTGGTCGGTGCGGTCCTTTCCGGCCCGGGTGACGGGGAGGTCCGCAACGCGGGCATCCTGTGGCGGCCGGGCAGCGGCCCGGATCTGGCCCAGGTGTACACGAAGCGGCATCCGGTGCCGTTCGCCGAGTACGTGCCGATGCGGTCGCTGGCGCGTGCGGTGTCCAAGCAGGTCGACCGGGTGCGGGCCGATTTCGTCGCGGGGTCGACGCCGGGGGTGGTCGACGCGGGTCCGGTGGTGCTCGGTGACGTGATCTGTTTCGAGGTGGCCTACGACGGGCTGGTGCGGGACACCGTCGACGGTGGGGCGCAGTTGCTGGTGGTGCAGACGAACAACGCCACGTTCGACGTGGCGGAGGCCCGGCAGCAGTTGGCGATGGTGCGGTTGCGGGCGGTGGAGCACGGTCGTGCGGCGTTGATGGCCTCGACGGTCGGGGTGTCCGGGTTCGTCGCCCCGGACGGGCGGGTAAGCGACGCCACCGGGTTCAACACCCGGGCGGTGGTGGTGCGGGAGGTGACGCTCGCCGACGGGCGTACCCCGGCCACCCGGGCCGGTCGGTGGCCGGAGGTGGCGCTGGCCGGGTTGGCGGTCGTGGCCCTGGTCGTCGCGGGGGCGGTGCGGCGTCGCCGGGAGGTCACCACCGGCGGGTGAGCCGGCAGGAACGGGGGACGGACGTGGGTGAGGCAGCCGCGGGACAGCCGGGGGTGGGCCGGGTGCTGGTGGTGATCCCCACCTACAACGAGGCCGACAACGTCGCCGACGTGGTGGCCCGGGTGCGTCGGGCCGCGCCGGCGGTGGACGTGCTGGTCGCCGACGACAACAGCCCCGACGGTACGGGGACGCTGGCCGAGGCGATGGCCGCCACCGACGCTCAGGTGCACGTGCTGCACCGGCCCGGTAAGCAGGGGTTGGGGGCGGCGTACCTGGCCGGGTTCGGGTGGGCGCGGCAGCACGGCTACGACGCGGTGGTGGAGATGGACGCCGACGGGTCGCACGCCCCGGAGGACCTGCCGGCGTTGCTGGTGGCGGCCCGGGACGCCGACGTGGTGATCGGGTCGCGGTGGGTGGGTGGGGCGCGGGTGGTGAACTGGCCGTGGCGGCGGCTGCTGCTGTCGCGGTGCGGGAACCTGTACGCGCGGATGGCGTTGGGGATGCCGGTGTCGGATGCGACAGGCGGGTTCCGGGTGTACCGGTTGTCGGCGTTGCGGGCGATGCGGCTGGAGTCGGTGTGTTCGCAGGGGTATTCGTTCCAGGTGGAGTTGTCGCGGTTGGCGCACCGGGCGGGGGTGCGGATCGTGGAGGTGCCGATCACGTTCGTCGAGCGGGAGCGGGGGGCCAGCAAGATGAGTCCGCTGATCGTGGCCGAGGCGTTGTGGCGGATCACCACGTGGGGGTTGCGGGACCGGCGGCCGGTGCGGTGGCGTCGTGGTCACGACCGGTGGCCGTGAGTGGGGGCGTGGCATGCTGGAGGGGCGGGCCTGTCGCCCCGCGGGCATTGTCCGGCCGGTGGCGGTGAGCGGGTGCCGCGCGACGCGGATGAGGTGAGATGCGCCGATACCTGAGGTTCGTGCCACCGGCCCTGCTGCTGGCGGTGGTGGCGGAGTTGGCCGTGTTCATCGGGGTGGGCCGGACCGTCGGGTTCGGTGCGGCGGTGCTGCTGGTGTTCGCCGCGTCCCTGCTGGGGTTGGTGTTGCTGCGCCGGGAGGGGATGCGCGCCTGGCGGGGGTTCCGCACGTCGGTGGAGTCCCGGCAGCCGCCGGGCCGGCAGGTGACCGATGGGCTGGTCGGTTTGGCCGGTGCGTTGCTGCTGGCGATCCCCGGCCTGCTCAGTGGGCTGGTGGGGGTGTTGCTGCTGGTGCCGCCGGTGCGCCGGTTGGCGCGGGCCGGGGTGCAACGGGCCACCGAGCGGCGGGTGTCGTCGATGGTCGCCGGTGACCTGTTCGGTCCGCGTACGGTGCGGGTGCGGCGGGGGGAGCCGGCCGCGCCGCCGCCGGAGGATGTGGTGGCTCCGCAGGTGGTCGACGGGGGGCGGGCCATCGAGGGGGAGATCGTGGAGCCCCGCCGGCCCTGAACACCTGACACACCACGACGCCCCCGGACGTGTTCCGGGGGCGTCGTGGTGATGTGGGTCAGGCGCGGCCGCGGCGGGTGCGGACCTCTTGGAGCCGTTCGGCGAGGATGTCCTCCAGCTCGGCGATGGACCGCCGCTCCAGCAGCATGTCCCAGTGGGTACGCGGCGGCTTGGCCTTCTTCTGTTCCGGTTCGGTGCCGTCGACGAGCCGGGCGACGCTGCCGTCGAACTTGCATTCCCAGGTGGTGGGGACCTCGGCGTCGACGGCGAACGGCACCTCGAACTGGTGGCCCTTGGCGCAGAGGTACTCGCGGGTCTGGCGCGGCGCGAGCTCCGTGTTGCGGTCGGATTCGTAGCTGACCGCGCCCAGCCGGCTACCGCGCAGCATGCGCTCGCCCATGTTCGACTTCCCCTCGCTCGTGGTGCTGGTCTTCCGGTGTAACGGCCGGTCACCGCCGGGGCATTCCCGCCCGGCGGATGGGACGACCCCCGCAAGGGTAGCCGGCCACCACACCGACCCGGCGGGTTCGCCCCGGCCGGGTCGACATCGGTGTGTGCACCGCGATGGTAGCCGCCGTGGGCCGCCGGGGCAGCCGGGACGGGCCGTGCGGGGCCGCCGGTGGCGATAGCATCCGCGGCATGGCCACCACCGTGCATCCCGGCGCGTGTCCCCTGGACTGCCCCGACACCTGCGTCTGGCAGCTCACCGTCACCGACGGGCGTCCGGTGGGGTTGCGTGGCGATCCGGAGCATCCGTTCACCCGGGGCGCGTTGTGCGGCAAGGTGAACCGTTACCTCGACGCGGTCACCGGCCCCGACCGGCTGACCACCCCCCTGGTGCGGGTCGGCCCGAAGGGTGTCGGGCCGGTGTCGTACCGGCCGGCGAGTTGGGAGGAGGCGGTCCGGCGGGTCGCCGACGGGTTACGCGCCAGCATCGACGTGCACGGCCCGGAGTCGGTCCTGCCGTACTACTTCGCCGGCACGATGGGGCTGGTGCAGGGCTGGTCGATGGGTCCGCGGCTGTTCGCGCACCTGGGGGCGTCGCGGCTGCGGACCACCATCTGCACGGCCGCGTCCCGGGCCGCCCTCGGGTCGGTGTACGGCGGGTCGGTCGGTTTCGAACCGGAGTCGGTGGTCGAGGCGAAACTGGTCATCCTGTGGGGGGCGAACCTGCTCGCCACCAATCTGCACCACTGGCCGTTCGTGCGGCAGGCCCAGCAGCGGGGCGCCCACGTGGTCACCATCGACCCGCTGCGCACCGACACCGCCGCCCGCAGCGACGAGCACGTGGCGCCACTGCCCGGCACCGACGCCGCGTTGGCGCTGGGGTTGATGCGGCACGTGCGGGACGTCGGCGCGGTCGACCGGTCGTGGGTGGCCGCGCACACCGTCGGCTGGGAGCGGATGGAGGCCCGCCTCGACCAGTGGCCGGTGCAGCGGGCCGCCGCCGAGTGTGGTCTCGACGTCGACGTGGTGCGGGACCTCGGCGAGCGGATCGCCACCACCCGTCCCACCGCCATCCGGGTCGGGTTGGGTCTGCAACGGCACGCCGGTGCCGGGCAGGCGGTCCGTGCCATCGCGGCGATTCCCCTGCTCACCGGGGATTTCCGGTATCCCGGTGGTGGGGCGTTGGCCACCACCAGCGGGCACCACCGCATCGACGCCGACCGGGTCGCCCGGCCCGCCGGGATGCCCGCGCCGCCGGCCCGGTCGATCAACATGAGTCGGCTCGCCGCGGCGCTCACCGACGAGGCCGATCCGCCGGTCACCGCGCTGGTGGTCTTCGACACCAACCCGGTGGCGACCGTGCCCGACCAGAACCGGTTGCGGCGTGGCCTGACCCGCGCCGACCTGTTCACCGTGGTGCTGGAGCAACGCTGGACCGACACCTGCGACTTCGCCGACGTGGTGCTGCCGGCCACCATGCAGCCGGAACACCTCGACCTGCACACCTCCTACGGCCACCACTACGCCACCCTGAACCGGCCGGTGCTCGACCCGCCGGGTCAGGCGCTGCCCAACACGGAGATCTTCCGGCGGATCGCCGCGGCCCTCGGGTTGGACCATCCGCGGCTGCGCGACAGCGACGAGGACCTGGTGCGGCAGCTGCTCGACGGCACCGGCATCGACTACGACGAGTTGAGCCGCCGTACGTACGTGCGGGCCACGGGTGTGGCGGTGGGGTCGGCCCCGTACGCGGCGGGCGGGTTCCCCAGCCTCGACGGGCGGGCCCGGTTCCACGATCCGCGGCTGACCGCGCAGGGCGTCGACCCCCTCGTCGGGTACACCCCGCCGGTGGAGGTGGGTGACGCGGTGCTGGCCCGCCGGTTCCCCCTGGCGTTGATCTCCCCGGCGGGCCGGTTCTTCCTCAACTCGACGTTCGCGTCGCTGCCGTGGCATCTCGGTCGTACCGGCCCGCCGCGTATCCACCTGCACCCCGTCGACGCCGCCGCCCGGGGTCTGGCCGACGGCGACCCGGCGCGGGTGCACAACGACCGGGGGGAGTTCCTGGCCACCGTCGCCGTGGACGACGCCACCCGCCCCGGGTTGGCGTTCACCTACAAGGCGTACTGGGCGCGGCTGAGCCCCGGCGGCAGCACCGTCAACGCGGTCACCGGGGTCCGCGACACCGACCTCGGTGGTGGGCCGACGTTCCACGACACCCGGGTCGAGGTGGCAGCCGCCCCGGCCGACGTGGCTCAGCCCGACTGACCGCTGAGCCGCGCCAACGCGGTGGCCAGGTCACTGACCTGGTTGGCGAGTTGACCGGCGCGGCGTTGGGCGGCGTCGGCGTCGGCCAACGCCCGGTCCAGGTCGGCCAGTCGGGCCCGGTCGGCGGCCGATGCCCGGTGCGCCCGCTGCAACTCGGCGTGGGCCTCGGTCAGCTCGGCGGTCAGGGCGTCCACCCGGGCCAGCACGGCGGCCAGTTCCTCGGCGGCGTGGGCGGTCCGCGCGGCGGCCTCCTCCCGGGCGGCGGTGGCGTCGGTGCGCGCGGCGTCGGCGTCACGGCGGGCCGCCTGCGCCGCGGCCTCGGCCTGCCGGGCCTGGTCGGCGGCGGCGGTGGCGTCGGCGCGGGCCGCCGCCTCGGCGGCGTGCGCCTGCCGGGTCTCCTGGCGGGCGGCGGTGGCGTCGGCGGCGGCCCGCTGCGCGTCGGTGGCGTGCCGGGCGGCGTCGGCGCGGGCGGCGTCCCGGTCGACGGTCAGGTCCGCGGCGAGTTGCCGGGCGGCGTCCCGGTCGGCGCGCAGCGCCCGCAGCTCGTGGCGGGCGGCGTCGCGGTCCCGTTCGGCCTGCACCCGCAGCGCCTGGGCGGCGGCGGTGTCCCGGCGGGCCGTGTCGGCGGCGGCGACTGCCTGTTCGGTCTGTTCCTGGGCGGCGGCGGCGTGGGCGTCGGCCTGCTCCGCGCGGTCGCGGGCCGCATCGGCGGCGGCGAGCGCGGACCGGGTCTCCTGCCGGGCGCGGGCGGCCTCGGCGGCGGCCGTCTCGGCGGCCTCACGGGCCTCGTCGCGGGCGGTGTGCGCGGCGGCGATCTCGGCGGCGGCGTCGGCGCGGGCCTGGGCGAGCTGCCGCTGCACCCCGGCCGGGGACAACTCGGCGTGCAACGCCTCGGTGAGGGTCTGCACCACCTGGTCGAGCCGGTCGACGACCTCCCAGGTGCGGGCCACCTGACCGGGCAGGCCGGGGGCGTTGCGGTGGCGCATCCGCGAGTTGCGCGACGCCCGCTGGCAGGCGCCGTCGTTGTCCCGGCAGTACCGGAAGGGACGTCCCGCGCCGGCGCGTTGCGGCACGTCACGTCCACAGTGCGCGCAGGGACGCAGGTCGTCGGGGGTGGTGGGCTGCGGGTCCATCGACGGGGAAGTCTAGAGGCTGCCCGGGCGCGCCCCCACCACCGGTAGGTCCCGGCCGGCCGGGACCGTTACCGTGGGCCGGTGGCCGTCTCCCCGTACATCATGAAGTTGCGCGCCCACGTGGGGCACGACCTGCTGTTGCTACCCGGGGTGACCGGGGTGGTCCACGACGACGCCGGGCGGGTGCTGCTGGCCCGCCGCGCCGACAACGGCCGCTGGTCGCTGCCGGCGGGTGTGGTCGACCCGGGTGAGCAGCCCGCCGACGCGGTCGTGCGGGAGGTGTGGGAGGAGACCGGGGTGCGGGTCGTCGTCGAGCGGATCGCCGGGGTCGCCACCCACCCGGTGGTGTACCCCAACGGTGACGTCTGCGAGTACCTCAACGTGTGGTTCCGGTGCCGGCCGGTCGGTGGGCGGCCCCGCGCCGACGGTGACGAGTCCACCGAGGTCGGCTGGTTCGCCCCCGACGCGTTGCCGGAACTGGACGAGTGGGCGCGGCTGCGGCTGGACACCGCCGCCGCCCCCGACGCCGCCCCCTGGTGGGCGCGTCCCGGCCAGCGGCATCCCGCCCTGTGCCGGCCCGACGCGCTGTGACCCGGCGGGTCACCGGCGGTGGGTCACCCGCACCGGGGTGCCTGCCGGCAGGTCACAGCCGGTGTCGCCGTAGGGGCTGCGGACCCGGATCCGTTGGCCGGTCGCGGCGACCAGCCGGGCGGTGACCCGACCGTCGTCCCAGCTCAGCTCGTCGACGGTGAGCCGGCCCCGGCAGGTCACTCCGCGCAGCGTCCCCCGGGGCAGGCCCGGCGGCAGCGCCGGCAGCAGCCGCAGCAGGCCCGGCCGGGCCTGCACCAGCGCCTCGATCAGCACCGCCGGCAGGGTGTGCGCCGCGTCGGCGTTGTAGGTCACCCGGCCCGGGTTGTGGGCGCTCATCAACGACCGGAAGAACATGTCCGCCGCGACGATCCGCCTCAGGTACGTCCCGACCAGCGGCCCGTCGCCGAGGCGGGCGGCCACCAGGGCCCGGTGCAGGGTGCCGTGGGCGGAGCCGTCCTCGTCGCCGCGGACGGTCAACGCCCGGTGCGCCGCCGCCGCCAACTCCGGGGTGTCGTCGGGGTCGATCTCCCCGGTCGGCCACACCGGGTAGAGGTGGCTGACGTGCCGGTGGTCGTCGTCGGGGCGGTAGCCGGGCCACGCCCACTCGGCCAGCGCGCCCCGCGCGTCGACCCGGTAGCCGGGCAGCCGGTCCCGGACCGCCGCCCACCGCTGCGACCCGGTCACCTCGGCGGCGACGGCCATCGCGTGCCGGGCGGCGGCGACGTCCATGGTGGCGTTCACGGCGACCGGCACCGGCCGGCCGGCGTCGTCGAGGGGACCGGTCTCCGGCGAGTACGACGGCACCAGCGCCGGCTGCCCGTCGACGTCGGTGAGCACGTCGGTGAAGAAGTCCGCCACCTCGGCCAGCCACCCGGCCACCTCCCCCAGCGGTTCCCCGGTCACCTGGTGGTGTTCGTACAGCGGGTGCAGCAGCCAGTGCGCACCGGCCAGCCACGCGGTGAACGGCCAGTGCGGGTGGACGTGGAACAGGTGCCCGTGTTCACCGTCGGTGCGGCTGGGTGCCAGCAGGCCCCGTGCCCCGTAGACGGCGTGGGCGTTGTCCCGCCAGTGCCCGACCTGGGCGCGGACCAGCCGGGCGTGCGCGGCGGTCACCTCCGGCAACGCGCCGACGTTCGCGCCGGCCAGTTGCAGGTTGAGGTTCGCGTCGGTGGTGAAGTCCCCCGCCCAGGCCGCGTCCCAGGAACCCGTCCAGATGCCGGTCAGTCGGGGCGGCAGCACCCCGCTGGCGCTGAACAGCAGGTACCGGCCGGCGTGGAAGAGCCGTTCCAGCAGCGCCGGGTCCAACCGGTCACCGGCGGTGGTCTGCCGGGCGAGCAGCGCGCCCACGGGCAGGTCCCGGTCCGCCGCCGACACCGCCAGGTCCAGGTCGACCCGCCGGTAGGGGCCGGTGTGCCGGGTGACGTGCCGGGCCAGCAGCGTCGGGTAGTCGGCCGGGCCGTCGGCGAGTCGCCGCTGCTGCGCGGCGGTGGGCCACGCCGCGGTGGCGGTGCGTTCCACAGCGGTGGTCAGCAGCGCCGGCCCGCGTACCAGCACCCGGTCACCGGCGGGTTCGGCGTCGCCCCGGACCAGGGTCACCGCCTCGAAGCCGTACGCGCCGCCGACGTCGGGGTAGCGGCCCCGCACCCGCAGGAACACCAGCCCGTCGTGGCGGTGGGCGGTGGTGTCGTAGTGCACCGTGTCGGGGCGGCCGGGCAGGTCACCTGTCGCCCCGACGACACAGTCGCCCTGGTCGAGGTGGGTGACGACCAGCCGGTCGGCGCGGGAGACGAAACTGCGTCGCCGCCGCCCGGACCACCGCACCACCACCTCGCCGGTGGTGAAGTCGGTGTGCCGCCGGTAGTCCCGCACCGGCGTCGCGGGGGCGTCGACGGTCAGCGCGAACCCGGGATGGTACGACTGGGTCCAGGCCAGGTCCCGGCCGCCGGTGAGCAGTTCACCGGCCTCGGCGCGGCGGCCGGTGAGGACCAGTTCCCGGATCCGGGGCAGCAGTGCGGCCAGGTGCGGGGCCCGCGCGTCGTGGGTGCCGTTGGGCAGCACGAACCGGTGGTGGTTGACCACCAGCCGTTCGGCGTGCGGGTCGCCGGGGACCATCAGCCCGTACTCGCCGTTTCCGGTGAGGAAGGCGTCGGTCCAGTCGACGGCCGGTGCGTCGTCCCAGACCTGGTGTGCCGACGGGGGTGGCCCGCCGGTCACCGGGGGGTCCGGGCCGTCGGTGCGGCGGTGCTGTCCCGGATGGTCAGCCGGGGCGGCAGCAGCGTCACCTCCGGCACCGCCTCGTCGTGCAGTTTGCGCATCAGCAACGCCACCGCCTGCCGGCCGATCTCCTCGGCGGGCACCGGCACCGAGGTGATCCGGGGTGCGGCCTGTTCGGCGAACTGGTCGGGGCAGATCGCCACCACCGACATGTCCTGCGGCACCCGCCGGCCGAGGGTGGGCAGGCAGGCCAGCACCGGCCCGACGGCCGCCTCGTTCTGCACCACCAGCGCCGACAGGTCGGGGTGCCGGTCGAGCAGGTCGGCCAGTTCCTGACGGATCGCGGCGGGCCCCTCCTCGAAGGGTTGGGTGACGACGGTGACGCCGTGCCGGTCGGCGGCGGCGGCCACCCCGGCGCGGGTGCGGTGGGCGAAGCCGGTGCCCCGGTCGTAGACGGCGGCGGGTGCGCCGAGCAGCGCCACCCGGTGGTGCCCGAGCCGGGCCAGGTGTTCCACGCACACCTGACCGGCGCGGTGGAAGTCCAGGTCCACACAGGTCAGGCCGGTCGGGTCGGCGGGGACGCCGATCAGGACGCTGGGTCGGGTCAGGTCCCGCAGCAGCGGCACCCGCGAGTCGTCCAACTCGACGTCCATCACCAGCATCCCGTCGACCATGGCGCTGCCGGCGATGCGGCGCAGCCCCGACGGCCCCTCGTCGGAGGTGACGAGCAGGACGTCGTGGTCGAAGCGGCGGGCCGTGGTGACCACCGCGATGGCGAACTGCATCACCACCGGCACCTGCATGCCGGCGCGCAGCGGCAGGACCAGGGCGATGGTGTTGGCGCGGCGGCTGGCCAGCGCCCGCGCCCCGGCGTTGGGGTGGTAGCCCAGTTCCCGGATGCTGGCCAGCACCCGGGTGCGGGTCACCTCGGAGATGGCCCGTTTGCCGCTGAGCACGTACGACACGGTGCTGACCGCCACCCCGGCGTGCCGGGCGACGTCGACGATGGTGACCTGGTCGGGCGATTTGCGGCTGCGCCCGGGTGCGCCGGTCACCGGGTACCGCCGGCGGCGACCGCCGGGCGGGGCCGCGGCGCGGCGGCGCGGGTGTGCACGGTCACCGCGCCGACGGCGCGGATGTCGCGGGCGGAGCGGCCCACCAGCAGGGTGTGGGTGGCGTCCTCCAGCACCGGGCCGCCGCGTTGCTCGTCCCACCAGGTCAGGTCGTCGACGCGCAGCCGCAGGGTGACCGTGCGCCGCTGGCCGGGGGTGAGGGTGACCCGGGTGAAGTCACGCAGCTGCCGCAGCGGCTGCTTGACCCGGGAGCGTCGCTGCCGGGTGTAGAGCTGCACGATCTCCTCGCCCTCCCGGTCGCCGGTGTTGGTGACCTCGACGCTCACCTCGACCTCGTCGCCGGCGCTGACCGTCGGCGTGTCGACCCGCAGGTCAGCGTAGTCGAACCGGGCGTAGCTGAGGCCGTGCCCGAACGGGTACAGCGGCTCTCCCCGGTAGTAGAGGTAGGTGCTGTCGGCGCCGATCACGTCGTAGTCGAGCAGGTCGGGCAGGTCGGCGGCATCGGGGTACCAGGTCTGGGTGAGCCGGCCGCCGGGGTCGGCGGCACCGAGCAGCACCTGCGTCAGGGCAGTGCCGTGCTCCTGACCGCCGTGCGCCGACCACAGCACCGCCGGCAGGTGCTCGTGCGCCCAGCCCACCGCGTACGGGTAGCTGCTGGTGAGCACCAGCACGGTCTGCGGGTTCGCCGCGTGCACGGCGCGCAGCAGCCGTTCCTGCCCGGCGGGCAGGGCCAGGTCGACCCGGTCCTCGGTCTCCCGGCCGTTGACCATCGGGTGGTTGCCGAGGACGACGACGGCCACGTCGGCGGCGTCGGCCAGCGCGGCGGCCTCGGCCGCGCCGTCGGCGACGAGTTCGACGGTGAACGCGGTGGCGGTGTCCGGGTCGGTGGCGTCGGCGCGCAGCCGCCCACCCTCGTCGACCCGCACGTACGCGCCGGTGGCGAGGTGGTGCAGCAGGGCGGTGCCGTCGGGGCGGTGCCGGAAGCGGAAGGTTTCCCGCACGATCCAGCCGCCCGGTCCGGGGCGGTCGTTGGCCAGTGCCCCGTCGTCGGCGGCGCCGACGTGCCGGCCGTTGGCGACGGCGCGCAGCGCCACCACGTCCTGCCCCCAGTCGAACACGTCGAACCAGGTGCCGTCGCGGCCGTCGTCGGCGGTCAGCGGCCCGCCCTCGGAGGAGCGGGGGCAGCGGACGTACCGGTCGCCGACACGCAACGCGATCCGGTCGGCGCCACAATGGTGGGTGACGGTGGGTAGTTCCCGGGCCAGTGCCTCCCGGACGGTGACCGCGTACGGCAGGGTGCCGCTGTACCAGTCCTCGTGGACGGTGTCGGCGAGCGGGCCGAGGACCGCGACCCGCGGTGGGGTGCGGGTGGGCAGTGGCAGCAGCCCGTCGTTGTCGAGCAGCACGATCGACTGGCGGGCGGCCTCGCGGGCCAGGTCCCGGTGGGCGGGGCTGTCGAGCAGGTCGGGGGAGACCCCGGCGAACGGGTCCTGCCCGGGTGGGTCCAGGTCGCCGAGGCGGATACGGATGGTGAGGATGCGCCGGACGGCCCGGTCCACGTCGGATTCGTCGACGAGTCCCCGGCGCAGGGCTTCGGTCAGGCGTTGGACGGTGGGTGCGCTGTCGGTGTCGTCCTCGGTGAAGTTGTCGATGCCGGCGCGCAGGGCGGCGGCGAAGCCGGTGACGTGGTCGGGTAGGTGGCGCTGTACGCCGGCGAGGTTGGTGACGGCCCCGGCGTCGCCGACGACCATCACCTCGTCGCTGGTCCACCGGCGCAGCTCGCCGTTCAGTAGCGGGCTCAGGTGGGCGGGCACCCCGTCGACCAGGTTGTAGGAGGCCATCACGGCGACCGCCGCACCGGCGGCGAGGGGGGCGCGGAACGCGGGGAGTTCGTATTCGTGCAGGACCCGGGGTGGCAGGTCGCTGGAGGTGGTGGCCCGGTCGGTCTCGTTGTTGTAGCCGAGGAAGTGTTTGACCGTCGGGGCGGTGCGCAGCCGGTGGGGGTGGTCGCCGCGCAGCCCGTGGGCGTAGGCGGTGGCGAGCCGGCCGGTGAGCCACGGGTCCTCCGACCAGCCTTCCTCGTTGCGGCCCCAGCGGGGGTCGCGCAGCGGGTTGACCACCGGTGCCCACACGTTGAGCCCGACGCCTGCGGGGTCGGCCTGGTGTTTGATGCGTACCTCGGTGCCGACGGCGTCGCCGACGGCCCGGATCAGGTCGGGGTTCCAGCTGCTGGCCAGGCCGATGGCCTGCGGGAAGACGGTGGCCGGGCCGAGCCAGGCGACCCCGTGCAGCGCCTCGGTGCCGGTGCGGAAGCCGGGCAGGCCGAGCCGGGGCACGGGGGCCTGCCACTGGTGCAGCAGGCCGATCTTCTCCGGCAGGGTGAGCCGGGTCAGCAGGTCGTCGGCGTGCGCTTCGGGGGACGGTCCGGTGGGGTCGTTCATCTGCGGTTACCTTCCGGTGGATCGCGGTGAGGCGTCCGGCCGGCGGTCGAAGCGTTTCGACGGCCGTGGTGACGTGCGGCATCGCGCGGTGAGGGTGGTGGCGGTCGTCGGCCCGGAGCGGCGAAGCGCTTCGACGACTGCGGAAAACATGCCGCCCCGGGTGCCCGAACGACGGGGCGGCGGTTCGAGGTTGGCACCTGCGCGTCGGCCGGTCAAGGGGTGACCGGCACCCGGATCAGTCGACGGGGAGTCGACCGGCCTCGATGGCGGCCAACGCGGCGGTGGCGCCGCCGAGCGCGGTGGCGGCCGAGTCCAGCGTGGAGGCGTCGAGACGGCAGCCCCCGGCCTGCGGGGCGAGGGTCCGGGTGACCAGTTCCGCGCGGGCGGCCGGCAGCAGCCACGGCGCCAGGGTGGCGAAGTGCCCGCCGACCACGAT
Source organism: Micromonospora humidisoli (assembly GCF_016900955.1). Lineage (NCBI taxonomy): Bacteria > Bacillati > Actinomycetota > Actinomycetes > Micromonosporales > Micromonosporaceae > Micromonospora > Micromonospora humidisoli. Next base: position 167,936 of record NZ_JAFEUO010000005.1, on the reverse strand, counting down.
CGCCTCGGGGTTGAGCAGGTTCGCCAGGATCGACGCCCCGTGCCCGAGGCGCCTGCCGATCTCGGCGAGCCCGGCCAGCACCGCCGGTTCCTCCTGCCGGGCCGACGCCACGATCCGGTCGAGTTCGGGCAGGTAGTCGGTGACCGGGCCGTCCCGGGTGGTGTCGGGCAGCAGGCGGGCCACCACGGCCGGCAGCGCGGTCCACGCGGCCAGGCAGCCGCGTCGGCCGCAGGGGCACGGGGGCCCGGCCGGGTCGAGGCTGAGGTGGCCGAGTTCACCGGCGTGGCCCCGGCCACCGCGCAGCAGCCGGCCACCGGCGAGGACCCCCGCGCCGACGGAGACCCCGCCGGTGACGTGGACCAGGTCGGTGGCGCCGGCGTACGCGCCGTGCCGCTGCTCGGCCAGCACGGCGAGGTTGGCGTCGGTGTCCACCGTGACGGTGAACCCGGTTTCGCGCAGCGCGGCCCGCAGGTCGGCGGCGAGCGGCACGTCACGCCAGCCGAGGCCGCTGGCCAGGGGCACCCCGCCGGTGGTGTCGACCAGGCCGGGCACCCCGACGGCGAGGCCGAGCACGGTGCGGCCCTGCCCGGTGACCCGGCCGATCGCGCGTCGGGCGAGGGTGGCCAGCGCCCGGACGGTGTCGGCGGGGGAGGCGGTCGAGGTGGGGAACGCCCGTCGCCAGGTGAGCAGCCGGTTGCCGCCCAGGTCCACGGCGACCACCACCAGATCGTCCGCGCCGATCTGCAGGCCCAGCGCCGCGTACTGCGCGCCGTCGAGGACGAGCATGGTGGCGGGGCGGCCGACCCGGTTGCCGGTCAGCCCGGTCTCGCGGACCAGTCGTCTGTCGAGCAGTTCGCCCACCAGGCTGGACACGGTGGCCTTGTTGAGCCCGGTGGCGGCGGCTATGTCGGCCCGGGAGCAGGGCGCGTGCAGGCGGACGTGCCGCAGGACCACGGCCCGGTTGGCCACCCGGACGTCGCCCAGGTCGGTCGCCTGCGGTTCGTTGTGGATGCTGATCACGGTCTGTCCGCTCCCTGCGCCCGACGGTGGGTGGTGCCGTGCCGGTGCATCATCGCCCACCGTCGACCCCGCACGGGCACGCCGGGTCGGCCGGTGGGCGACGCCGTCGGCGGGCCGGTGCACCGTCGGAACGTCTGTTCGGCTGGAAACTCAACTAACTCTAGCGGCACGTCCGGAGCCCGGACAGCCACCCGGCCCGGTGGGGTCAGTCCGGCGGGAACCACGGCACGAACGGCGTCGGGGCGACCGGTTCGCCGTTGAGCAGCAGCCGGCGGGGGGCGTCGTCGCCCACCACGCTCACCCGGCGCACCCGCAGCGGCCCGTCGGTGCGTACCCGTAGGGTGTCACCGTCACGCAGCGCCCGCACCACGGTGTCGCCGTCGACGTCGTGCAGCACCGTGCTGGCGTCCACGCCGCCCCAGCTGACCAGGGTGACGTCGTCGAACGGGCCGTCGCCGACGGTGCCGGCGGCCGGGACGAGCGGCACCAGCGCGCCGTACCTGACGAACAGCGGCAGCCGGTGCAGCGGCACGGCCACCCGCAGGTGCCGCCCGCCGCCGTGCCGTTCGCCGGTGCCGGCGTCGATCCAGTCGTCGCCGGTGGGCAGGTAGACGGCCCGCCGCCCGGACGGGTCGATGACCGGGGCGACGAGCAGGTCGGTGCCGAGCCGGTACTGCAGGTCGGTGGTCCACGCGGTCGGGTCGTCGGGCGTGTCGACGAGCAGCGCCCGCATCATCGGCGCGCCGGTGCGTGCCGCCTCCACGGCAGCCGACCACAGGTACGGCATCAGCCGGTACCGCAGCCGCAGCGCGGCGACCGCGTCACGTTCGGTGTCGGCGGGGAAGTCCCAGGGCAGCCGGCTGGTGGTGCCGTGCAGCCGGACCAGCGGCGACAGCGCCCCGAACTGGGTCCACCGCACGTACAGGTCCGCCTCGGGGGTGCCGTGGAAACCGCCGGTGTCGTGGCTCCAGAACGGCACCCCGGACAGCCCGTGCGACAGCCCGCCGCGCAGGGTGCTGGCCAGGCCGGGCCAGGTGGCGTTGACGTCGCCGCTCCACTGCGCGCTGTGCCGTTGCCCGCCCAGGTACGACGAGCGGGCCCACACCGTACGGTGCCCGGCGACCTCCCCGGTGAGGTCGGCGACGACGTCGTTGAACAGCAGGGTGTAGACGTTGTGCAGTTCGACGCCGGTCATGCCGTTGTGCGCCACCGCGTCGGCCGGCACGCCCTCGGCGAAGTCGGTCTTGAACACGGCCGCCCCCTGTTCCAGCAGGGGCCGCAGCAGCCCCCGGAACCAGTCGACGGCGTCGGGGTTGGTGAAGTCGACGATGGCGCTGGCCGGGTAGCTGCCGTGCCACACGTCCGCCACGTACGTGCCGCCGTCGGCGCGGCGCAGGAAGTAGCCGGCGCGGGCCGCGTCGGCGTACAGCGGGCTGTCGGTCATCAGGTACGGGTTCATCCACAGGCACACCCGGAAGCCCTGCCCGGTGAGGGTGGCCAGCATCCCGGCCGGGTCGGGGAACGCCTCGTCGTCCCAGCGCAGTTCCGACCAGCGGCCGGCGACCTGCCAGTAGCAGTCCAGGTGCAGCACGTCGCAGGGGATGTCGCGGTCCCGGATGCGGCGGGCCCGCTCCAGCACCCGCTGCTGGCTGTCAGGGTAGAACCCGGAGGAGATCCACGCTCCGAAGGCCCACTTCGGCGGCAGGTACGGCCGGCTGGTCAGTTCGTCGAACCGGTCCAGCACCTCGACGGGGGTGGGGCCGGCGAGCACGTAGTAGTCGAGCAGGTCGTCGGGGACGAGGATCTGCACGGCGCTGTGGGTGGACTGGCACATGTCGAACTCGACGGGCATGCCGCTGTCGACGAGCACCCCGTAGCCCCGGTCGGACAGGTAGAACGGCACGTTCTTGTGGGACCGCTCGGACTCCCCGCCGAAGGCGTCGTAGTTCCACATCAGGGCCCGTTGGCCGCGTTTGTCCAGCGGGGTGAACTTCTCCCCGAAGCCGACGAACCGTTCGTCGCCGAACGCCACGAAGCTCTCGTGCCAGGCGACGGGCGCGCCGTCGACGCTGCTGCGGCCGAACGGCAGGGTGCGGCGTCGGCCGCTGATGTCACGGGTGCCCGGGTCCTGGTCGAGCAGCACCCGCCCGTCGGGGGTGAGGAACCGCAGGTGCCACGGGTCGAGGCGGATCTCGGCGACGACCGCGCCGGCGTCGATGAGCACGTGGGTGTCGTCCACGGTGATCGCGGCGGGGTGGGGCCGGGGGTGGACCAGGGGCACCGCGCGGGCCGAGCGGCTGCGGGCCTGCGGGTCCTCGGTGAGGCGGACCCGGATCACGCCGTGGCCGGCGGCGTCGAGGCGGACCACCAGGCTGCCGCCGTCGGAGAGGGTGGCCTTGACGGTGACCCCGTGCCCGTCGGTGGCGACGACCTCGGCCCGGCCGACGGTGGCGACCCCGTCCTCGCCCGGTTCCCGTACGGGCAGGTCGGGCGGGTCGGCCACGAACGTCTCGTACGGGACCAGCGGCGGTCGGTACGGCATCGGCGTCTCCTCGGGGCTTTTCCGGCGGTACCGACAGTTTCTTTGCCTTCCCAACGAACTGTCAACGAGGGACTTCGATTGACCTGCGATCAACCCGATTGACATGGGTAAATCACCTCCATAGTTTGGACGCCTATCAAACAAAGTCGACGGGATGGTGGGTATGTGGGACGACGGGCGGCTCTGCCACGGCGGTGACTACAACCCCGAGCAGTGGCCCGCCGCCACCTGGCGCGAGGACATCGCCCTGATGCGCCGGGCCCGGGTCAACCTGGTCACCGTCGGCGTGTTCGCCTGGTCCCGGCTCGAACCCGCCCCCGGCCGCTACGACCTCGGTTGGCTCGACGAGGTGCTGGACCTGCTGCACGACGGCGGCATCCGGGTCGCCCTGGCCACCCCCACCGCCTCCCCACCACCCTGGTTCTCCCTGGCCCACCCCGACGCGCTGCCGGTCACCGCCGACGGCGTCCGGCTGCACCACGGCAGCCGCGACACCTACTGCGCCGCCGCCCCCGCCTACCGGGCCGCCGCCCGGGGCATCGCCGCCACCCTCGCCGCCTGCTACGCCCACCACCCGGCCGTGGCCCTGTGGCGCGTGCACAACGAGTACGGCACCACCTGCCACTGCCCGCACGCCGAGGCCGCGTTCCGGCGCTGGCTCGTCGAACGCCACGGCGACCTGGCCACCCTCAACGCCGCCTGGGCCACCAGCTTCTGGAGTCAGCACTACACCGACTGGGCGTACGTGAGCACCCCCCGGGCCACCCAGTACCTCGGCAACCCCGGCCAGCTGCTGGACTTCCGGCGGTTCTGGTCCGACACCCTGCTCGCCGCGTACGTCGAACAACGTGACCTGCTGAAGGCGGCCAACCCTGCGCTGCCGGTCACCACCAACTACGTCCTGGGCGACTGGGTGCCGGTCGACCACGCCCGCTGGGCCGCCGAGGTGGACCTGGTCGCCGTCGACCACTACCCGACGGCGGTCGACGGCGGCGCCGAGGAACAGACCGCCCTCGCCGCCGACCTGGCCCGCGGCTGGGCGCGACACGGCCGCCGCCGGGCCACCACCCGACCCGGCGCGACCCCCGTCGACGGGCCCGCCAGCTGGCTGCTGATGGAGAGCGCCGCCAGCCAGATCCACACCACCGGACGCTCGCACACCAAGGAACCCGGCCGGATGGCCCGGCACAGCCTGTCCCACGTCGCCCGGGGCTCCCGGGGGGCGATGTTCTTCCAGTGGCGGGCCCCGGCCGGCGGCGCGGAACGCTTCCACTCCGCGCTGGTGCCGCACACCGGCCCCGACAGTCGGGTCTTCCACGAGACGGTCCGCCTCGGCGAACACCTCGACCGGCTCGCCGAGGTCACCACCGGCGAGGTGACCGCGTCGGTCGCGCTGGCCTTCGACGCCGCCAGCAGCTGGGCGCTGCGCCACCCCGGCATGCCCTCGACCCTGCTCGACGGGCACGCCGAACTGGCCGCCGCGCACCGGGCGCTGTGGCGGGCCGGCTACGGCTGCGACGTGCTCGTCCCCGGCGACCCGCTCGACCGGTACCGGCTGCTCGTCCTGCCCGCCGTCTATCTCGCCGACGACGCCACCGCCGGTTGGGTCCGCGACCACGTCGAGGCGGGCGGGCACCTGCTGGTCGGCTACCTCAGCGGCGTCGCCGACCCGCACGGCCGGGTACACCTCGGCGGCTACCCCGGCGCGTACCGCGAGCTGCTCGGCCTGCGCGTCGAGGAGTTCCATCCGCTCGCCGCCGACGAACAGGTGCTGCTCTCCGGCGGCGGCACCGGCCGGATCTGGTCGGAGACCGTGCACCTGGACGGCGCCGAACCCGTCGGCACGTACGTCGGCGGGGTGCTCGACGGCCGACCGGCGGTGACCCGGCACCGGGTCGGCGACGGCACCGCCTGGTACCTGTCGACCCGACCCGACGACCGCACCTACCGGCAGCTGGTCACCCAGGTGGCCCAGGCCGCCGGGGTCGTCCCGGTCTGCCCGGACGCCCCGCCCGGCGTGGAGGCGGTACGCCGCGCCCACCCGCAGGCGAGCTGGCTGTTCCTGCTCAACCACACCGACCGGCCGCAGCGGGTGCCGGCCATCGGGGTCGACCTGCTCACCGGCATCGCCGCCGACGGCACGGTGGTCCTGCCGGCCGGCGGCCTGGCGGTGATCCGCGAGCAACCGGCCCCGATGGCGTCGGTCCCAGCCACTCCGCCGATGACCGACCGGACCCCACCCGCCTAACCTTGCCCCGGTGAGGACGAGGAACGCGGTGCCGCCGCGCGCACTGCCACTCTGGCCGCTGTACCTGATGTTCGCGGCGATGCCGCTGTGGTGGCTGCTCGGCGGGCTCTACCTCGGCTGGGCGCTGTTCGGGATGCTGCTGGCGGTGGTCCTGCTCACCCACGGCCGGGTGTCCTGGCCACCCGGCTCGGCGCTGTGGTTCGTCCTCGTCGGCCTCATCATGGTCAGCGCCACCCGGCTGGAGAAGGCCAGCAGCCTGCTCGTCTACGGCCTGCGGCTGGGCTTCGTCGTCACCGCCCTCGTGGTCTACCTGTACGTCTACACCGCCGCCCGGCAGGGGGCCCGCTGGGACCGGCTGTTCCAACCGGTGCTGTTCTTCTGGCTGGGGATGGTGGCGCTCGGCTGGCTCGGCGTGCTGGCTCCCCGGCTGGCGTTGACCACCCCGGTGGAGGTGCTGCTGCCCGACGGGCTGGCCGGGCAGCGGATGATCCGGGCGGTCACCCACGTGCACTCCACCGAGTTCAACCCCACCGGCCGCAACCCGTACTACCGCACGGCCGCCCCGTACCCGTACACCAACAACTGGGGTACGGGATTCGCGTTGCTGGTGCCGTGCGTGCTGGCGTACCTGTCGGCGGTGCGCACCGGGCCGCTGCGCCGGGTGCTGCTGGTGTCCCTGCCGCTGGCCATGGTGCCGGCGTTCCTCACCCTCAACCGGGGCATGTTCATCGGCCTCGGGGTGGGCCTGGCCTACCTGGGACTGCGCGCCCTGCTGCGCGGCGACGTCCGGCTCATCGGCACGATCACCGCCGCGGTGGCCGTGGCCTGGGTGGTCACCCTGGTCGTCCCGGTCGGCGACATGATCATGAATCGGGTGGAGAACACCGACTCGACCCGGGACCGCGCCGACCTCTACCGGCAGACCCTGGACGCGGTCCTGCACTCGCCGCTGCTCGGCTACGGCGCCCCCCGCACCGCCGACACCACCACCGGCGCGGAACCCCTCGGCACCCAGGGTCAGGTCTGGCTGACCATGTACAGCCACGGCGTGCCCGCCCTGCTGATGCTGCTGGCCCTGCTCGTGGTGCTGGTCCGCAGCACCGCCGTCGCCGTGTCCGCCGCCGGCCGGTGGCTGAGCGTGGTGCCGGTGGTCGCCCTCGCCCTGGCCCCGTTCTACGGCTTCACCGACATGAACCTGTCGGTGATGTTCTATGCGATCGGGCTGGCCGTGGCCGCCGTCGACGGCCCGGTGAACCGGCAACTACCGACGGCGACGCCCCGGCCGGCGGCGGTCTGAGCGGGGTCAGCCGGCCGCCACCGCGGCCCGGGACCGGTCCGCCGCGATGCGTACCGCCATCGCCGCGAGCATGCTGCCGGTCACCCACCGCTGGACCCGCGCCCAGCCCGGCCGGCGCACCAGGAACGTCGACACCGACCCGGCGGTCAGCACGATCAGCGTGTTCACCGCCAACGCGACGGTGATCTGGGTGCCGCCGAGCAGCAGGCTCTGCACCGCCACGTCGCCTCGGGCGGGGTCGACGAACTGCGGCAGCAACGACACGTACAAGATGGCGATCTTGGGGTTGAGCAGGTTGGTGAGCAGCCCCATGGCGAACAGCCGACGCGGCCGGTCCACCGGCAGCGCCTGCGGCGTGAACGCCGAGCGCCCACCCGGGCGCAGCGTCCGCCAGGCCAACCACAGCAGGTACGCCGCCCCGGCCAGCTTCACCGCCGTGTACAGCGGCGGCACCAGCACGAAGACCGTGGCGATGCCGGCGACCGCGGCGGCCAGGTAGACGCCGAAGCCGGCGGCCACCCCGAGCAGGGAGACCAGCCCGGCCCGACGGCCCTGGCTGACCGACCGGGAGACCAGGTAGACCATGTTCGGCCCCGGCGTGAGCACCAGACCGAGCGCCACCAGGGCGATTCCCGCCACCGCACCGACCGTGACCATCGCGCCCCCGTCCGTCGTTCCCACCCCGCACCCTACGCCGCGTCGTCGTCGCGCGACGTCCCGTGCCTGACCCGGCAGGGGTTCCGGACACCGCACGGCAACGGCCACACTGCTCAGATGTCTGTGACCCTGCGGGCCGCCCCCACCGTCACCGCGCCCGCCCTGGTCCTGCGCTGCTGGCGCGACGACGACGTCGACGCGTTGGTCGAAGCGTACCGGGATCCAGAGCTGCGGGCCCGCACGCGTAACCCGCTGACCACCCCGGCGCAGGCCAGACGCTGGGTCGACGGTAACCGGCAGGGCTGGGCGGCGGGCCGCCGGTTCAGCTTCGCCGTCTGCGAACCCGCGCCCGACGGCGACCTGGTGGTCGGTTGCGTCCTGCTCAAAGACGTCGCGCCGGGCCGCGCCGACGCGGAGATCGGCTACTGGACGGCCGGGCCGGCGCGCGGCCGTCAGGTGGCGTCCCGGGCGGTGGACGCGGTGAGCCGGTGGGCGTTCACCCGGTTCGCCGCGACCGGGCTGGCCCGGCTGGAACTGCTGCACCAACTGGACAATCCGGCGTCCTGCCGGGTGGCGCAGAAGAGCGGCTTCCCGTTCGTCGAGGTGCTGCCGGCCCGGCCGCCGTTCCCCCTCGACGGGCACCGCCACGTGCGTCACCACCGCTGAACGCCGGGAATGTCTCCCGCCGTGCAGGCGCTGCACCGGTGACGGCCGGTTGGATACGGTGACGGGGGAGGTGTCCGCAGGATGGTGGACGCGTGGGAGGCTTCGGTCGAGGCGCAGATCCGCAGCGCCCAGGAACGAGGCGAGTTCGACAATCTGCCCGGCGCGGGCAAGCCGATCCCCGGCCGTGACCTGCCCTATGACGAGTCCTGGTGGATCACGAGTTTCCTGGAGCGGGAGGCGCTGCCCACCGATCTGCTGCTGCCCACCCCGCTGCAGTTGCGCCGCCGGGTCGAGCAGGTGCCCGACGAGGTTCGCGACCTGCCCACCGAGGAGTCGGTCCGGGAGTTCGTCGGGCTGCTCAACCAGGAGATCGTGGCGTGGCTGCGGTATCCCGCAGGGCCCCGGGTGGCGGTCCGCCCGGTCGACACCGAGGCGGTGCTGCGCGGGTGGCGGGCCCACCGCGCCACCCGCGCCGTCCCCGCTCCGTCCGCTCCGACGCCCACGCCCCCGGCACGACGCCCCCGGTTCCGCTGGCCGTGGCGGCGACCGCCGGGGTAGCCGCCGGATCAGTCGACGGCGGCCCGCCAGGTCCACGAGACGCGCCGGGGCCGCTCACCCAGGGTCGCCCGACCGGTCATCCAGAGCAGCACGTCGGCCGGGTCACCGGTGGGCGCGTCGGGGAACAGCCGCCCCAGCACCGCCGCGCTGGACGCCGCCGGCGGCCGCCACGTCACCCCCAGCCCCCGGGTGATGTCGTACGTGTGCAGCAGCGTCTCGGCGATGCCCATGGCGGCGAAGCCGGGCGGGTCGCAGGGCCCCCAGTGCCAGGCGCGGGTGTGCGCGGGGACGGTGTCGAGCGCGGCGGCGAGCAGCCCCCCGCAGGCGGTCACCACCACCAGCACCTGCGCCGGGGTGGCGTCGGGGTGGACCCGCAGGTCGAGCGGGAGGTAGCCGGTGTCGGGCCGGCCGGTGAGCTGGGTGGCGTAGCCGAGCAGGTCGTGGGCGATGTGCGCGGCGGTCGTCCGGCACGACCAGTCCAGGCCCCCGGCGGGGCCGGTCCAGTCCCGTCCGGTGTACGGGCCCAGTGTGCGGGTCGCCTCGTCGACCGCGTCGCGTACCCCGCGACCGGTCAGCCGTTCGTCGGTGGGCATACGGCCGATCCTCGCACCACAGTGGCCCGCGTGCCGGGTCGCGCGGCGCGGCTCAGACCGGCCGTACGGGCTGCGGGCCGGCGGCGACGAGAGTTTCGACCACCGACCGGGCCGGTGTCGGACGCCGGCCCAGCAGAGTCTGAAGGGCCGGGTCGGTGACCGCGAACTCGCCCCGCCGGGCCGCCCGGTACATGCCGAGGGTGAAGTCGGCAGCGGCCTCGGGCATGCCCCGGGCGACGGCGGTGGACCGCCACTCGTCGTCGTCGAGGACGACCCGGGTGACGGTGCGGCCGGTGAGGTCGGTGAGAATGTCGGCCACCGCCGCCAGGTCGAGGGCCTCCCCGGCGGTCAACGCGGGGGTGACGCCGTCGAGCCCGCCCCGACCGGCCAGCGCGATGGCGGCGGCCTCGGCCAGGTCGTCGTGCGCGGTCCAGGACACCGGCCCGTCGGCCGGTGCCACCAGGCGGCCGGTGGTCACGGCGTCGCCGATGACGAACCCGAGGGTGCTCGCGTAGAAGCCGTTGCGCAGCGCGGTGAACGGCACCCCGGTCGCGGCCAGGTGCTCCTCGGTCACGGCGTGGGTGACCTGGGCGGGGAAGAGTGAGTCGCGGGAGGCGGCCTGGTGGCTGGTGTAGAGGATGCGGGTGGCTCCGGCGGCGCGGGCGGCGTCGATGGCGGCCCGGTTCGCTCCCACCGCGTCGCCGCCGCGGATCGCGGCGGACACGATCAGCACCTGGTCGGCCCCGGCGAAGGCCTGCTCCAGCGTGGCGGGGTCGGTGAAGTCCCCCCGGCGGACCCGCACGCCGCGTTCGGCCAGGTGGGCAGCCTTGTCGACGTCGCGCACGCTCACCCCCACGGTGGCGGCGGACACCCGGGCCAGCAGTTGGTCGACGATCCGGGAGCCGAGCTGCCCGGTGGCGCCGGTGATGACGAACACGATGACGACCCTTCGACGAATCGGCGTTACGCCAGAGACGTTAACACTGATATTTCACCGCTAACAAGGTGCTGTTATCGTTGATCCGTGACAGTGACGCCAGACCCCCCGCCCCGCGACGACGTCCGGACCGACGTCGTCGTCGCCGCCGCCCGCCTGCTGCGCGAGCACGGTGCGTCCGCGGTGACCACCCGCGCCGTCGCCCAGGCCGCAGGCGTGCAGGCACCCACCATCTACCGGCTGTTCGGTGACAAGAACGGCCTCGTCGACGCCGTCGCCGAACACGTGATGGCCACCTACGTCGCCACCAAGACGGCCGACGACGTGTCGGGGGACCCGGTGGCCGACCTGCGCGCCGGATGGCACACACACCTGGAGTTCGGCCTGGCCAACCCCGAGCTGTTCCGGCTGCTCGGCACGCGCGGGCCCGGCGACCCGTCCCCGGCGTCGGTGGCCGGCCTCGCGGTGCTGCGCTCCCGGGTACGTCGGCTCGCCGCCGCCGGCCTGCTACGGGTCGACGAGCAGCGGGCCACCATGATGGTCCACGCCGCCGGCACCGGCGTCATCCTCACCCTGCTGGGCACCCCCGCACCGCAGCGCGACCCCGGACTGGGCGACGCCGTGCTCGACGCCGTGCTCGGCGGCATCCTCACCACCACCCCGGCGCCCCCCGACCCGACCCTGCGCACGGCCGCGGTGACCCTCGCAGCGGTGACGCCGGACCTGCCCGGCCTCACCGACGCCGAACGCACGCTGTTGACCGAATGGCTCACCCGGTCCCTGGCCCGGCTGAGCCACCCACCGCAGTAGCCGTGACGGTCAGCGGAACCGGTCGACGGTGACAGGGATCAGCCCCTGCTGCCGCACCTGCGTGGTCAGGTCGCGCAGGAGCACACCGACCGCCTCGTCACGCCCGCCCGCCAGATCGCAGGTCACATCCAGTCCCCAGGCGGCGCCCGCGGCGACCCGGCGCAGCTCCCAGCGGAAGGCGTCACGGCCGACCCGACGGCGCACCGTGCCCAGGACCCGTACCCCGGGCTCCCCGAGATCGCCGGTGACCGGCATCCGCCACTCCTCGCCCAGCGCCGCCAGGCCACCGGGGGGCAGCGCGCCGACGAACAGGATCCGGTAGACGCGCGTCTCGCGGAACCCCGGTGTCGCCTCGGGCCGGTGCAGCAGCAGGGGCGGCGACGGCGGTACGCAGGGCACGCCGAAACACGCCCGCAGCGTGGTCTCGCCCGGCAGGTCGGCACCGCAGAGGCTCCGGTACAGCGTCGCCGCCCCGGCCCGACCGGCAGGCGTCACCCGGGCCCACAGCGTGGGCTCGACGCGCACCCGCCGGCTGGTGGCCGACGCGTCGGACCACCGGCCCTGCGCGCGGTGCCAGCCGGCACTCACCAGCCCGACGCAGGAGTGGTCCACCGCGAGGAGGAACTCCTCGACAAGCAGCCCCTCCGGCCCGCCGGCACCATCGTGGACCAGGTAGTAGTGCAGACGGTGGAGGGTCCGGCCATCTGCCGCGCCCCGAAGGCCGTCGTCACCCGTCAATTCTCCGGCCGGCCGGCGTGCGGCCCCAGTCCGGCTCGCCGCAGGCTTCGTCCTGCCCTCCTAATTATCCCACGAGCGCCTTCTATCGCTACAACAGGTAGCGGCTCACGTGCCGACCGGTGACCGCTACGGTGCCGGCATGCTTACTGGCGAGGAGAAGTTCGTTCGGTGCGGGCAGGTGCGGTTGTGGACCGAGCGTTTCGGTCACCCCGACGACCCCACCGTCCTGTTGGTCATGGGCACGTCCACCCAGGGCATCGGCTGGCCCGACGAACTGGTGCAAGCCCTGGTGGACAGCGGCCGGCAGGTGATCCGGTTCGATCACCGGGACACCGGCCGTTCCGACTCCGTCGATTTCGCGGCGCGCCCCTATGCGCTGGCTGACCTGGCCACGGACGCGGTCGGCGTCCTGGACGGGTACGGTGTCGCCGCCGCGCACGTCGTGGGGACCTCGCTGGGGGCGGCGATCGGGCAGTGGCTCGCCGTGCACCGGGCGGCCCGGGTCCGCACCCTGACGGCGATGGCTTCGTCTCCGATGGGGAACAACCCCGGTCCGGCGTGGGCGCGGGCGCTGGCCGTTCAACCGGCGGCACCGGATGCGCTTCCCCCTCCGACGGCGCGGTTCCTCGCCCACCTCATGGACGCGGCGAAGGCACCCCGGGCGACGGCCCGGCAGCGGGTGGACGCCGACGTGCAGACCTGGCGGGTGCTCAACGGCGACGTGTTGCCCTTCGACGAGCCGGCCGCACGACGGTTCGTCGAACACTGTCACGACCGGGCCGACAACCTCGCCGCCGCCGCGAACCACGATCTGGCCGGTCGGCGCTGGGACGACGACCGGCGGGCGTCGCTGTCCGGCATCACGGCCGCGACGTTGGTCCTGCACGGCAGCGACGACCCGCTGTTCCCGCAGGCCCATGGTGAGGCGCTCGCGGCGCAGATCCCCACGGCGCGGCTGGAGATCGTGCCCGGGATGGGCCACCACCCGTTCTTCGCACCCGGGCTCACCGAGCGGATCGCCGGCTCCGTCATCCGCCACACGACCTGATCCTCGCCCAGCGGCGGCGTGCCGGCCCGCCGCGGGGCGCGGGGACCGCTTCGACAGCCAGCCGATCATCCGGCTCTAATTATCGTATTACCGATAACTGCAATACGATAATTAGAGCCGGCAAAAAGGGCATAACGGTGCAGCACCATAATGACTGTTCTGTTGTATCCCGCCCCGCTACCGCAACTGGGTGACGGGCGCGACGGCCGAGGGCTCCGGTGGCCGTCGCGACGGCGAACAATTCGGTGGGCATGGGCACACCCTCGCCAGCGACGTCGTCGCCGACAGCCGGATTTCCCGGGTCACCCGGACAGTCGGGCGGCCACGGCGTCGAGGACCCAGTCCAGGCCGGTGGCGAAGGAGGTCGCGGCGTCCACCTCGGTGCCGTCGTGCACGGCCCGGGCCAGCGCCGGATAGCGGCCGGTGGCCAGGATCCTCGTCACCTGCGGGCCGTGGGCGCGCTGCCAGTCGCGTTCGGACAGGCCCGTGGCGCGTTCGGCCCGCAGGTTGGCGATCTCCCGTCGGAGCGCGCCGATGACGTAGGCGGCGACGGTTTCCACGGCGCGCAGGACCGTGTCGGTGTCGGCGCGACCGTCGAGGGCGGCCAGTTGGGCCTCGGCCACGGCGAGGCCGTTCGGCCCCAGGGAGGGTCGGCCGCCGAGCAGGTCGGCCAGCCACTCGTGGCGCAGCACGGTCCGCCTGGTGCCGTGGGCGACGACCCGCAGTGTCGCGCGCCAGCCGGCGGGCTGTCCGGCGGGGAGGATCTCGGCGTACACGGCGTCGACCATCAGGTCGAGCAGCTCGTCCTTGGTGGCGATATAGCCGTACAGCCGCATCGGGCCGGCGTTCAGGCGGGCGGCGACCTTGCGCAGCGACACCGCCGCGAGGCCACCCTCGTCGGCCAGCGCGACGGCGGCGGCGACGATCTGTTCCCGGTCGAGCGGCACCGGGGGAGGTGGCGGCGTCGGCCGGTCCCACACGGTCACGGATCACCTCCGGCTGGTGGCGGCGAGACGGGCGCAGTCAATACAGTGTATCGCCATGAGACAGCGTATCGCCGTGGTGGGTGCCGGCCCCGGTGGCCTCACCTTCGCCCGGGTCCTGCACCGCCTCGGCCATCCCGTCGTCGTCCTGGAACGCGATCGGGGGCCCGACGCCCGCCCCCCGGGCGGCACGCTGGACCTGCACGAAGGGCTGGGTCAGCTGGCGCTGGACAAGGCGGGGCTGCTGGCCCGGTTCCGGGCGGTGTCGCGTCCCGAGGGGCAGGCCCTGCGCATCCTCGACCCGGCGGGGACCGTGCTGCGGGACTGGCGGCCCCACCCGGACGAGCGGGCCAATCCGGAGATCGACCGTGGACAACTGCGTGACCTGCTGCTCGGCCCGCTCGACGTGCGGTGGGGGCAGCAGGTTACCGGCGTGACGCCGGGGGACGGCGCGGCGGTGCGTTTCGCCGACGGGCGACAGGAGACGTTCGATCTCGTGGTGGGCGCGGACGGCGCGTGGTCGCGGGTGCGGCCGGCGGTGTCGCCGGCGACACCGCGCTACACCGGCGTCACCGCGGTCGAGACCTCCCTCGACGACGTCGACGCCCACCACCGCGACCTCGCCGGGCTGATCGGCGACGGCGCGGCCGGGGTGTACGGGGTGAACCGCGCGATCGTCGCCCAACGCACCAGCGGCGGCCACGTCAAGGTGTACGCCCAGTTCCGCGCGCCACTGGACTGGCACGCCGGGCTGGACCTGACCGACGTCGAGGCGACCCGACGGGTCCTGCTGGCCCTGTTCGACGGGTGGGCGCAACCGGTGCGCGACCTGCTCGGCCGGGGCGCCGCGTTCGTCCACCGCCCCCTGCACGTGCTTCCCGTGTCCCACACGTGGGCGCACGTGCAGGGGGTCACACTGCTGGGTGACGCCGCGCACCTGATGCCGCCGTTGGGGGCGGGCGCGAACCTCGCGATGCTCGACGGCGCCGAACTGGCGGAGTCCGTGGCCGCCGACGGAGGCGACCTGGACACGGTGGTGCGGGCCTGGGAGGAACGGATGTGGGCCAGGGCCGCCAGGTGGGCGGCGATCACCGCTGCCGGTCTGGACCGTCTGGTCGGTCCGGACCCGGCCGCGGCCCTCGCCCTGTTCGACGAGGTCCAGCCCTCCTGAGCGCCACCCGACGGCCCCGCCGCCGACGCATCGGGCCGTGAACGGCGGCGGCGCGGCCGGGTTGACGGACGCGCCGCCACGAGGTAAATACTGAAGTACGAGTTGAGCCGACCCGACTCAACTCAAAGGACCTTCGGCCCGAGGAAACCGAGGAGGCACGACCATGCTGATGCGTACCGACCCCTTCCGTGAGATCGACCGGCTCGCCGAGCAGCTCTTCGGCACCACCAGCCGCCCCGCGGTGATGCACCTGGACGCCTGGCGCGACGGCGACCACTTCCACGCCGCGTTCGACCTGCCCGGGGTGGACCCCGACAGCATCGACTGCACGGTGGAGCGCAACGTGCTGACCGTCCGCGCGCAGCGCCGCCGTCCCACCACCGACACCGTCGAACTCGTCGCCGCCGAACGCCCGATGGGCACCTTCTCCCGGCAGCTGTTCCTCGGCGACACCCTCGACACCGACCGGCTGGAGGCCAGCTACGAGCACGGGGTGCTGACGCTGCGCATCCCGATCGCCGAGCGGGCCAAGCCGCGTCGGGTCCCGGTCACCGCCGGTAACGGCCGCCGGCAGATCACCGCCTGACCGGCACGCCCACGGTGGGGGTCGACACGGCCCCCACCGGGCCAAACACCGTCGCGCCCGGGCGTCGGGCAATCCGCTCGGGCGCGCCTCACCGTGATTACCCAGCAGGGCTGAGAGTCTTTCTCGCATGCCGCGTCCCGACGTCCCCGTCCTGCCCCACGCCTCGACCCACCCGGCGCTCACCGGCACACCCGTCGACTTCACAGAGGCGTGGCTGCGTAACCGGCGGTTGTCGGCACACACCCGCGACGCGTACCGGCGCGACATCGCCGGCTGGCTCACCTGGTGCGCCGCCGCTGACCTCGACCCGCTGCGGGCCAACTTCCTCACCGTCAACGCCTACGCCCGGCAACTGGAGGCCACCCCGTCGGCGCGCAGCGGCCGACCGTTGACCCCGGCCACCGTCGCCCGGAAGCTCTCCGCCCTGTCCAGCTGGTACGAGTTCCTGGTCAAGCTGCGGGCCGTCGAGGCCAACCCGGTCGCCGGCGCCGACCGGCCCCGCATCGACCGGGACCACTCGGCAACCGTCGGGCTCACCCCGCAGGAGGTCGACGCGCTGCTCGCCGCCGCCGACACCGACACCGGCCCGACCGCCGCCCGCAACCGGGCCGCCGTCGCCCTGCTGGCCGACCTCGGCCTGCGCGTCGGTGAGCTGGTCTCGCTCGACCTGGCCGATCTCGGCGCCGAACGCGGGCACCGCAGCGTCCGCTTCGTCGGCAAGGGCGGCAAGGCCCGCCGCCGGGCGCTCACCCCCGGCACCGCCCACGCGGTGGACGCCTACCTGGCCGACCGGGCGGCGGCAG
Source organism: Micromonospora humidisoli (assembly GCF_016900955.1). Taxonomy (NCBI): domain Bacteria; kingdom Bacillati; phylum Actinomycetota; class Actinomycetes; order Micromonosporales; family Micromonosporaceae; genus Micromonospora; species Micromonospora humidisoli. The sequence continues at coordinate 151,279 of NZ_JAFEUO010000005.1, read as the reverse complement.
CGGGGGTGAGCGTGGACGCGTTGACCGGCCCGCTGCTGGCCACCGCCACCGGCGGCCGCCTCGACCGGCACTCGGTGTTCCGGCTGGTGCGCCGGCTGGCCGAAGCCGCGGGCATCGCGGCGGCGGCGAAGCTGTCCCCGCACTCGCTGCGGCACGCCTTCGCCACCACCGCCCGCGAGGAGGGGGTGCCGCTGGAGGACGTCCAGGACGCGATGGGCCACGCCGACCCGCGGACCACCCGCCGCTACGACCGCGACCGGCACAACCTCGACCGGGATCCGGCGTACGTCATCTGGGCGGCCCGGGCGCGGCGGCGCAGCTGAAAAAAACCGATTGACGGAGTAAGCGCTCACTCCCGAGCCTGGTGCCATGACGGCATCCGGGGGACGTCGGCGGCGCGCGCCGGCCATGAGCGCCGACCGACGTCGCGCCATGATCGTGCAGACCGCCCTGCCGCTGCTGACCCGCCGGGGCACCGCCCTGACCACCGCCGAGGTGGCCCGCGCCGCCGGGATCGGCGAGGCCACGGTGTTCCGTGCCTTCGCCGACAAACAGGCGCTGCTCGACGCCTGCGTCGCCGAGGTCCTGCGTCCCGACCCGCTGCTGGAGCGGTTGGCGCGGGTCGAGCGGACCCGGCCCCTCGCCGACCGGCTCACCGAGGCCGCCACCGTCATCCGCACCCACCTGGCCCGGCTGGGTGCGGTGCTGGGTGCCCTGCACGCGGCCGGCCGGTCCCGGCACATCCCACCGCCCACCGGTGCGGCGGTCCGCGCAGCGGTGGCCACGCTGTTCACCCCCGACGCCGACCGGCTGCGGCTACCCGCCGACCAGCTCGCCGACCTCTTCCTCGGTCTGCTGTCCCCACCCGGACCGTTGGCCACCGCAGCGCCGTCGACGACAGTCCTGGTCGACCTGTTCCTGCACGGCACGCTCACCGACCACTGACCCCGTCGGGGCCGGCACGGCAGACCCCCCGGCGGGCTCAGCCGAGCAGGTCGAGATGGTGGTGGGCGTCGGCGGCGATGTCCCCGTGCCGCAGCCACCGCCGGGCCGACAACCGGGCGGCCACCTCGGCCTGCCCGTCACCCCAGGCGGCGTGTTCGACCAGCAACGCCGCCGCCAGCGCGTACGCCATCCGCAGGGCGATACCGCGGGCACCGGCCAGCACCGCGACCGCACCCGGGTCGGCGGTGACCTCACCCAGGGTGACCCGCAGCTCCCCGACCGCCGTGGCGAGGGTGTCGGCCAACACCGGGGACAACGGCCGGGCCAGCTCCACCGCCCCGGCGAGCCGCGCCAGCAGCGGCGTGCCGGCGTCCTCCCGGGTGACCGCGCGCAGCACGTCCACCGCCAACACGTTCGTGGTGCCCTCCCAGATCGGCAGCACCTGCGCGTCACGCAGCAACCTCGGCACACCGGTGTCCTCGACGTAACCGGCCCCGCCGAACGCCTCCCCGTACTCGGCGGCGCTGGCCACCGCCAGCCGACCGGTGGCCAGTTTCGCCAACGGCGCGACCACCCGCAGCTCGGCGGCGGCCTGCGGATCGCCACCGACCTCCACCCGGCCGAGCAACGTGAACGCGTGCCCGGCCAGGGCGAACGGCCCGCTGCGCCTGCCAGCCGGCGCTGGTGTCGATCCGGTCGACGCGGGCACCCCACGGGTCGTAGCGGACCAACGTCGGCGGATGGGCCTCGGCGTCGGCGCGCAACGGCCCGACCACGTCGGCGGCCAATGCGGTCAGCCGGTCCCGGGCGGCGGCGTGCCCGGCCGCGCCGAGCTGCCGGGTCAGCCACGACCGCAGCAACCCGTCCCCGGCCTACGGGTCGTCGATGTCCGGGACCGGCTGCACGTAGCGGCTCATCCGTCGCTCCTTGACCAGGGGTGTGCGCCGACGGTAGACGATCGCCCCGCCGGCGCGACAGGGGACGAACCGCCTGCGCGGCCCCGGCCCGTCCGCCTACCGTCGAGGTGATGAGTGTGCAGCAGGCGTGGACCCGACCGGCGCGGCGGCGTCGCCCGGTACGCACCGGTCTGTTCCTGGGGGGTCTGGCCGTCGGCCTGTGCCTGGTCGGGGTGGCCGGGCTGGGCCTGTGGAACGTGCAGGTCGTGGCGGGCGCCACCGGCCCGGTGCGGGAGACCGCTGACGGGTTCTTCCGGGAGCTGTCCACCGGACAGGTGGACCGGGCCTACCGGCGGCTGTGCGCGCCGACCCGCAGCCGGTGGAGCGAGGTCGGGTTCGCCGGCTGGGTGCGCACCCCACCCGTGGTCACCGGCTACGAGATCCTCGACGTGTCGGTCCGCACCAAGGGGGGCCGGCCCGCCGGGGAGGTGGCGGTGCGGGTCACCCGCGACGGCGGGGCCGCCGAGCAGCGCCGGCTGCCGGTGGTGAAGGAGGACGACGGGTGGCGGGTCTGCGGCGACCCGTACTGACCCGCCGGCCCGGTCAGGCGCGCGGGCCCAGGTCCCCGGAGCGGTAGTGCCGCCGGCACAGCACCTGGTAGCGCACGTCGGCGGTGTCGACGGTGTCCCCGATGACGACCTGCGCGCCCTCGCGGACCACCCGCCCGTCGACGACGCGGGCGTTGAGCAGCCCTTCCCGCCCGCACCAGCACAGCACCTCCACCTGGATGCGGGCCACCTCGTCGGCCAGCTCGAACAGCCGCCGGGCGGCCGGGAACAGGCAGGACCGGAAGTCGGTGGCCAGGCCGAAGGCGTACACGTCGACGTCGTAGCCGTCGACCAGTTCGGCCATCTGCTCGACGTGCGCCACGTCGTAGAACGACGCCTCGTCGCAGATCAGGTAGTCGATGCGGACCCCTTCGGCCCAGGTGTCGCGGACCAGGGCCCGCAGGTCCAGCTCGTCGGTCACCTCCACGGCCGTGTGGGCCAACCCGATACGGGTGGTGACCTGCGGCCCCAACGACCTGTCGATGCGGGTGGTGACCAGCCCCCGCCGACCCTGCCGGGCATGGTTGTAGTTCATCTGCAACGCCATCGTCGACTTGCCGCAGTCCATCGGACCCCAGAAGAACTTCAACGCGGCGGCGTGCAACGGGCGGCCGTCGACGCCCCGCGCGGCGGCGCAGCCGGCCCCGCCGTCATCCGGGCCGGGCAGGGGACGGGCCAGGCAGGTGGGGGTGGCAGCGGCGTCGTCGGTCACGTCGGGGCAGCCTAGCCCATCGGCGCGGGTGGATCGGGCCGATGGTCACAGCACCCGGGGCGGGGTGTTGCCGGCGGCGACGATGGCCCGGCGGATCGGCACCGCGGCCAGCAGTGCGAACCCCACCACGAAGAAGATCAGCAGGGAGACCAGACCCACCCGGTAGGAGGAGGTGAGCTGGAAGACCAACCCGAACGCCAGCGGGCCGAGCCAACTGGTGCCCTTGTCGCTGATCTCGTAGAACCCGTAGTATTCGCCCTCCTTGCCGGCGGGGATGAGCTGGCTGAACAGCGACCGGCTCAACGCCTGGCTGCCGCCGAGGACCAACCCGATCGCCCCACCGAGGATCATGAACGGCAGCGGGGCCTCGGCGGGCAACCGGAACGCCCCGATGATCACCCCGGTCCACAGCACCAGCGACAGCAGCACCGTCTTCCACGCGCCGATGCGCCGGGCCAACGCCCCCAACGCCAACGCCCCGCCGAACGCGAGGAACTGCACCAGCAGGATCGTCACGATCAGCGTGCTCTGCCCGAGCCGCAACTCCTCGGTGCCGTACTGGCTGGCCAGCGTGATCACCGTCTGGATGCCGTCGTTGTAGACCAGGAACGCCAGCAGGAAGAACAGCGTCAACGGGTACGCCTTGATCTCCCGCAGGGTCCGCCCCAACTGCCGGAACCCGTCGGTGACCACGTTGCGGCCCGCCCCGCGCAGCGCCTCGGCGGTGGGGTGCTCCCGCAGCCACCGCAGCGGCACCAACGTGAACGCCGCCCACCACACCCCGGCCGACACGATCGACCAGCGGGCCAGGTCCAGGGTGCGCTGCGGGTTGTCGTCCTCGCTGAGCAGGGTCACCGCCACCAGGTTCAACGCCAGCAGCAGACCACCGCCGAGGTAGCCGATGGCCCAGCCGCGACTGGACACCGCGTCGCGTTCGTCCGGGCCGGCCAGCTGCGGCAGGAACGAGTTGTACACCACCACCGCCGCGCCGAAGGCGATGTTGGCGACCAGGAACAGCGCCCCACCGAGCAGGTACCGCTCGCCGGTGACCAACGCCATCGCGATGGTCGCCCCGGCGCCGGTGAACGCCGCCCCGGCCAGCAGCCGCTTCTTGTGCACCGTCCGGTCGGCGATCGCCCCGACCACCGGCAGCACGAACACGGTCAACAGCACCGACAACGAGATCAGGTACGGGTAGTACGAGCCGGCGGCGACCCGGACGCCCAGCGGGTGCACGTACCCGTCGCAGCTGTCCGCGCCCAGCTCGCAGCCGGCGGCCAGTTCGGTGACGGTGGTGAGGAACGGGCCGAGGAACACCGTGATGACGGTGGTCTGGAAGGCCGAGTTGGCCCAGTCGTACAGGTACCAGCCACGCCGTTCCCGGCGCAGTCCCGCCGGGGTGTCGACGGGGGCGGGGGTGGTGGCGACCGGGTCGGCCATCGGGGTCCTCGGGGCTCAGGCGGCCCAGAGGCCGCGGCTGCGGTAGACGTCGCGCAGCAGGCCGACGTGATCGGTCATGATGCCATCCACACCACGATCCAGTAAGTCGTGCATCCGGGTAGGTTCGTCGATCGTCCAGACGTGCACCTGCACCCCCAACCGGTGGCAGTAGGCCAGGAACCGGCGGTCGACCACCGGCACCCCCGCGTACCGCGGCGGCACCTGCGCGGCCACCACCGACGGCGGCAACCGCACCGGCCGGCCATGCCGCGACGCCAGCCACAACCGGGCCACCCCGCGCATGCCCAGGCCGGTGGCGACCCGCCCGCCGGTGGCCGCGCGCAGCCGGGCCAACCGGGCGTCGCTGAACGACGCCAGCAGCACCCGGTCGGCCGCGCCGGCCCGGGTCACCGCCGTCACCGCCGGGGTGACACCACCGTCGGCCTTCACGTCGATGTTGAACCGGACCTGCGGCCACGCGGCCAGCACCTCGTCGAGCCGGGGCACGACCGCCGCGCCGCCGACCCGCACCGTCGCCAGGTCGGCCCAGCGCAGGTCGGCGATGCGGCCCCGCTGCCCGGTGACCCGGCGCAGGGTGGCGTCGTGGAAGACCACGCACACCCCGTCGGCGGTGGCGTGCACGTCGGTCTCCACGTACCGGTAGCCCAGCTCGACGGCCCGGGTGAACGCGGCGACGGTGTTCTCGTCGCCGTCGGCGGCGCCGCCGCGGTGCGCGAAGGCCAGCGGGGTGGGGGCGTCCAGGTAACCGGGTCGGGTCGACACGCAGCGCAGTATGCCCGCCGCCGGTGGCCGCCGGGTGGCCGACCGGCGGCGGTCAGGCCGACGTGGGCCGGCGGTGCACCCGGCTGGTGTCGACGGGGCGTCCCGGGTCGACGTGCCGGGGCCGGTCCGGTTCGTCGGGCCGCAGCGGCACCAGGGTGTCGGTGATCTCGTCGATGATCCGGTCGGTGCCCCGGCGGGCCGCGCCGGGCGCGGCGGGGGAGAGGTCGTGCAGGTGCAGCGGCGCGCCGAAGCGGACCCGGATCACCGGGCGGCGCACCAGCGCCCGGGCCAACGCGCGCAGCATGCCCCGGGGCGCCCGGTAGGGCAGCACCTCGTGCGACCCCCACTGGGCCACGGGCACCACCGGGGCGTCGCAGGCCATCGCGAGGCGGGCGGTGCCGGTCTTGCCGCGTTCGGGCCACATACCGGGGTCCAGCCCGATGCGTCCCTCCGGGTAGACCAGCACCACCGACCCGGCGGCGACCGCCACGGCGGCGTCGTCGAGGGCCTGCCGGACGGCGGTGCTGCCCCGGTCGACGCGCAGGTGCCCGGCGTGGCGCATCAGCGCGCCGAGCCCCGGGGTGCGGAACAGCCCGCCGGTGGCCATGAAGCGCGGCGACACGCCCCGGGCCCGGCAGGCCGCGCCCAGCACGATCGGGTCGAAGGGGCTGATGTGGTTGGCGGCCAGGATCAGCGGCCCCCGGCGCAGGTGCGCCGGGACGTCCCCGCTGACCTCCAGCCGGGCGAACAGGGCGACGACCAGCCGGGCGAGCAGTTGGGCGGCACGCCAGAACAGTGGTGGCTGCCAGCCGGGGCGCGGGGTGTCCATCAGTCGCCGATGGTCGCACGGGGGTGGGGGAGGACCGGACCCGGGTCGTGCGGCCCGTGGTGATCAGGGTCATTGGTCCCGGGCCGGGTCGGGCCCCCCGGCCCTGCCCGACAACCTACGACACGCAGTAGTATCTACTACGTCTCGTAGTATCAACGGCAGGGGGATCCCGGTGGACGCGTTGGACGTCGCCCGCTGGCAGTTCGGTGTCACCACCGTCTACCACTTTCTCTTCGTACCACTGACCATCGGGCTGTCCGTCCTGGTCGCCATCCTCCAGACCCGCTGGCACCGCACCGGCGACGAGAAATACCTCAAACTCACCAAGTTCTACGGCAAACTCTTCCTGATCAACTTCGCCATGGGCGTCGTCACCGGCATCGTGCAGGAATTCCAGTTCGGCATGAACTGGTCGGACTACTCCCGCTTCGTCGGCGACATCTTCGGCGCACCCCTGGCCATCGAGGCCCTCGTCGCCTTCTTCCTCGAATCCACCTTCATCGGCCTGTGGATCTTCGGCTGGGACCGGCTCCCCAAACGCCTGCACCTGGCCAGCATCTGGGCCGCCGCCATCGGCACCAACCTCTCCGCCTACTTCATCCTCGCCGCCAACTCGTTCATGCAGAACCCCGTCGGCTACCGCCTCAACCCCGACACCGGACGCGCCGAACTCACCGACTTCGTCGCCGTCCTCACCAACAAGGTCGCCCTGATCACCTTCCCGCACACCCTCGCCGGCGCCTTCCTCGTCGCCGGCTCCCTCGTCACCACCGTCGGCCTCTGGCACCTCATGCGCCGCCGCGACAACCCCGACACCGACGCCTACCGCCACGCCACCCGCTTCGGCGCCTGGGTCGTCCTCATCTCCGCCACCCTCGTCGTCCTCACCGGCGACATCCAAGGCAAGATCATGACCCAGGTGCAGCCCATGAAAATGGCCGCCGCCGAGGGCCTCTACACCACCGAAAGCCCCGCCTCGTTCTCCGTACTCACCGTCGGCAGCCTCGACGGCAGCCGCGAAATCTTCGCCCTCAAAATCCCCTATCTGCTGTCCTACCTCGGCACCGGCGACCCCAACGGCACCGTCCACGGCATCGACGACCTCCAGGCCCAGTACGCCAGCCAGTACGGCCCCGGCAGCTACACCCCGATCATCCCGGTCACCTACTGGAGCTTCCGCTTCATGATCGGCTTCGGACTCGCCGCCGCCGCCATCGCCCTGCTCATCCTCTGGACCCAACGCAAAGGCCGCACCCCCACCAACAGGTGGCTGCTCCGCGCCGGCCTGATCATGCCCGCGCTCCCACTGCTCGCCAACTCCTTCGGCTGGATCTTCACCGAGATGGGCCGCCAACCCTGGATCGTCTTCGGCGAGATGCTCACCCGCGACGGCGTCTCCCGCACCGTCTCCCTCACCGAAGTCCTCACCTCCTTCACCGCCTTCACCCTCATCTACGCCGTCCTCGCCGTCATCGAATTCAAACTCCTCCTGCGCTACGCCCGCGCCGGCGTACCCGACGTCACCCCCACCCCCGACGACACCGACGACGCCGAGCGCCCGCTCGCCTTCGCCTACTGACCCGGAGCCCCACCGTGGAACTCACCACCATCTGGTTTCTCCTCGTCGCCGTGCTCTTCACCGGCTACTTCATCCTCGAAGGCTTCGACTTCGGCGTCGGCATGCTCCTACCCGTCCTCGGCCGCGACGACCGGCAACGCCGCGTCCTCATCAACACCATCGGCCCCGTCTGGGACGGCAACGAGGTCTGGCTCATCACCGCCGGCGGCGCCATGTTCGCCGCCTTCCCCGAGTGGTACGCCACCCTCTTCTCCGGCTTCTACCTGCCCCTACTGCTCATCCTGCTCGCCCTCATCGCCCGCGGCGTCGCCTTCGAATACCGCCACAAGCGCCCCGAAGCCACCTGGAAACGCCGCTGGGACCACGCCATCTTCTGGGGCTCCGCCATCCCCGCCCTACTCTGGGGCGTCGCCTTCGCCAACATCTTCCGCGGCGTACCACTGGACGCCGACCACGAATACGTCGGCGGCCTGGTCGACCTGCTCAACCCCTACGCCCTGCTCGGCGGCCTGACCACCCTCGGCCTCTTCCTCACCCACGGCGCAGTCTTCCTCGCCCTCAAGACCACCGGCGACATCCGCCACCGCGCCGGCACCCTCGCCGTCCGACTCGGCGCCGGCACCGCCGTCGCCGCCGTCGCCTTCCTCACCTGGACCCTCACCATCCGCGCCAACCCCGCCGCCATCACCCTCGCCGCCGGCGCCGCCCTCGCCCTGCTCGGCGCACTCGCCGCCGCCCGCGTACGCCGCGAAGGCTGGGCCTTCACCGGCACCGCCCTGGCCATCGCCCTCGCCGTCGCCACCCTCTTCACCGCCCTGTTCCCCAACGTCATGCCCTCCACCGGCGACCCCACCGGCACCCTCACCGCCACCAACGCCGCCTCCACCCCCTACACCCTCAAAATCATGACCTGGGTCGCCGTCGTCTTCACCCCGATCGTCCTCGCCTACCAAAGTTGGACCTACTGGGTGTTCCGCAAGCGAATCGGGGTACAGAACATCCCGCAACACTGAGAGACGCGCGAGGGGCGCGGGGACGCGGGGCCGGAGCGAGGGGGTCGCACCGGCCCCGCAACGCGTCCACCACAAACCCGTCGCCACCCCACCCACCCACCGCTATCGTCGCCGCATGCCGCACGACCCCCACATCCGCGAACTCACCGCCGACGACCACGCCGCCGCCTGGCACCTCGGCCGCACCGCCTTCGGCTCCGACCCGCAACCCGCACCACCACCCCCCACCACCCCCGGCATCACCCGCTACGGCGCGTTCGACCACACCGGCCGCCTCATCGGCAAAGCCATCGACCTGCACCACCACCAGTGGTGGGACGGCCGCACCATCGCCGCCGCCGACATCGCCGGCGTCGCCGTCACCCCCGAAGCCCGCGGCCGCGGCACCGCCCGCGCCCTGCTCACCGCCCTGCTGCGCGGCGCACACGACCGGGGCGCCGCCATCAGCGCGCTGTTCCCCACCGTCGCCGCCCCCTACCGCGCCTGCGGCTGGGAAACCGCCGGCACCCTGCGCACCGTCAACCTCCCCACCGCCCTACTCACCCGCCACCACCCCAGCCCACACCTCACCGTCCGCCCCGGCACCCCCACCGACCTCACCACCGTCGACGAACTGCACACCCACACCATCCGCCACCGCCGCGGCCTACTCGCCCGCAACGGACCCCTGCACGAACACCACCGCACCCGCCACACCACCGACAACACCCTGCCCTACGACGGCCTCACCCTCGTCGAACACCACGGCCACCTCGTCGGCTACGCCGGCTGGAACCGCCGCAACCACTACGGCGACGACGGCACCATCACCGTCGAAGACCTCGCCGCCACCACCGCCGACGCCGCCCGCGAACTAGTCGGCATCCTCGCCAGCTGGCACAGCGTCGCCCCCACCCTGCGCCTCACCCTGCTCCCCGGCGACCCCCTCACCCCCCACCTGCCCGTGGAGAAGGCCCGCGAACACCACCAGGACACCTGGATGCACCGCCCCGTCGACGTCACCCGCGCCGTCCGCGACCGGGGCTGGCCCACCCACCTGCACGGCACCGCCACCTTCACCCTCGACGACCCGCTCGCCGACTGGAACACCGGCACCTGGCAGCTGGAGGTCACCGACGGCCACGCCGACCTACGCCGCACCACCGCCCCCGCCGACCTGCACCTCACCGTCCGCGGCTTCGCCCTGCTCTACACCGGCACCGCCACCGCCCGCACCATCGCCCAGGCCGGCCTGCTGCACCACCCGGCCGGCACCGACCCCACCCCCCTCGACCTGCTCGCCGCCCCCGGCCCCGCCCAACTCGGCGACTACTTCTGACACCCCGCAGATTCCGGCCACCACGCACCCCACCACCCCGGCCGCTACACCAGCCCGGCACACCCACCCACCTGCGCCGCGGTGACGCCCCGACCGCCGCAACAGCCGCCGGGCCGCCCACCACGAACCAACCTCAACGGGCCTCGCGCAACTCCGCCAACCGCGCCTCGATCTCCGCCAACTCCGCCCGCAACTTCTCCGCCTGCTGCTCCGCCTCCGACCGCTCCGCCGACAGGATCTGCTCCACCGCCTCCTGCACCCCCGGCACATCCACCAACGCCACCATCCGCAACGCCTCCGCCGGCTTCACCACGTACGGCTTCGCCAACGCCTTCGCCCCCTGCTGCGCCGCCACCGTCCACTCGCCATCGGCGTACGCCAACGTCACCGTCAACCCCGCCGGCCCCTTCGGCTTCGCCACCTTCGCCGGCCGACGCACCGCCGGCTTCTCCGCCACCGGCTCCGACTCCACCCTCGGCTCCTCCCGCCTCTGCACCGGCACCCGGGGCGTGTCCAACACGAACTCCGGCTCCACCTTCGCCGTCGGCTCCACCTGCTCCACCACCGGCTCCGACTTCGCCTCCACCACCCGACGACCCGCACCCCGCGGCGCCACCGCCAGATCGGCGGGGGAGAAGGGCAACTCGTCGCGCCCGAACCGCACCACCACGAACTCGTCGGACACCGCCGGATCGGTCAACTCCACCACCTGACCCACCTGACCGGCGATCTGCCCCGCCGACGCGGTGAACACCACCCTCGGCTTCCGCCCCGCCGTCAACGCCTCCCGGATACCGCGTACCTCGTCATCGGACAAACCCTGGCCCGCCATCACAGCCCTCTTTCGTACACGTGTCTGATCCTGCCTTGATACCAGCCCACCACGACAACCGGAAGATCAGCCCCCCAGCACCCGCAACGCCTCGTCCGCATGCTCGTTCATCCCCAACTCACTGTGCACCACCGCCAGCACCCGCCGGTCCCGACCGATCACGAACGTCATCCGCCGCGTGCTCAACGGCCCCAACGGCAACCGCCGCCGCACCCCGAACGCCTGCGCCACCACACCGTCGACATCCGACAACAACGGATAGTCGAACCCGTGCATCCGGGAGAACTCCGCCTGCCTCTCCACCGGATCCCGACTGATGCCCACCCGCTGCGCCCCCACCGCCGCGAACTCCGCCGCCAGATCCCGGAAATGACAACTCTCCGCCGTACAGCCACGGGTCATCGCCGCCGGATAGAAGAACAACACCACCGGCCCCGACGCCAACAACTCCGACAACCGCCGCGGCGTACCCGTCTGGTCCGGCAGCTCGAAATCCTCCACCAGATCGCCGACACTCACACCCACCACGCACCTCCACCGATCCGATCCGTCCGAAACGCGGTGAGCGTAAGCGATCACCCCACCCACCGCCGCGCCACCGCGCCACGTGAGCACCCACACCCTGCCCACCACGCCGACACGCAGGTACCGTCACACCACCACACCGGACCGGCAGGGGAGCGCAGGAAATGACCGCGGTCACCGTCATCACCGGCGGCAGCCGGGGCATCGGCGCCGCCGTCGCCCGCCGACTCGCCGCCGAAGGCCACCACCTCGTCATCGGCTACCGCCACGACCACGCCGCCGCGGCCACCGTCGTCGCCGACGTCCACCGCCTCGGCGGCCACGCCGCCGCCGTCCCCGCCGACACCACCGACCCCACCCACGTCGACCGCCTCTTCACCGCCGCCGCCGACCTCGGCCCCCTCACCGCACTGGTCAACAACGCCGGCGTCACCAGCCCCATCGGCCCCTTCACCGACCTGCACCCCGACGACCTACGTCGGGTCGTCGACGTCAACCTCATCGGCTACGTCCTCTGCGCCCAACAGGCCGCCCGCCGGCTCACCCACGGTGGCGCCATCGTCAACATCTCCTCCGCCGCCGCCACCCTCGGCAGCCCCGGCGAATACGTCCACTACGCCGCCGTCAAAGCCGCCACGGACACCCTCACCATCGGCCTGGCCAAGGAACTCGCCCCCCGCGGCATCCGGGTCAACGCCGTCGCCCCCGGCATCATCCGCACCGACATCCACGCCGACTCCGGCGTACCCGACCGCGCCGACACCGCCGCCGGGCGCATCCCCCTCGGCCGCGCCGGTGAACCCGACGAGGTCGCCGGCGCCGTCGCCTGGCTGCTCGGACCCGACGCCACCTACACCACCGGCGCGGTGCTGCGCGTCGCCGGCGGCCTCTGACCGGCGTGCCGTCCGGCCACTCCCGACGAACAGCACACCAGCGCGGTCGTCGACCGGGTCGACAGGGGAGAGGCCGCCAGCGCCCCCATGACCGCCGGTCCGGCGGCCGGAACCGGGTCGGCCATCAATTGATCAACATGGGGACGGGGGAGACGTGGCCGACGTACGGCAGCCGCAGCCGCCCGGTGGCGATGGTCGGCTCGCGCCGACGCCGGACCCGGCCACCGCGAAACACGCCGGGACGGACGTTGCCCTCACCCGTTCACCTCGACCCGACGATGACCACCGTGGGAGGTAGGCGACCAGGGAGTTCCTGCGGACCGTCGTGGTGGCCTCCGGGCCACATCGGCGGTCCCGCATGGCGACCCGACCAGCCCCGGCTCTGATTCGATAATGCACATTATGTAAAGTCGCCCGGAAGGGGGGTCCCCTGCGACCGGGAAGCCGCTGCGGGTCGGACCGCGACCAGACGGGTCCGGTGGCTCAGCGACACGCGACGGGCGGCGCCTTCCGCCGCAGCGACGTCGTACGGGTGGGCCGCCGGCGGCAGCTGTCGGTCCGGGATTTCGCCGGCTCGCTGCGATGTCCGCGTCACGCCCCACCAGGTGCGCTGGGTTGCGTCCGGCCGCAGCATCCTCCGCCGGGGGCGCGCTGGCGGCACCCATGGCGTGTGAGCTGAGCGCTCGACGGAGCAGCCTACCGCCGCTCCCCTCCCCCTGGGTGGTCGACAACCCGAGAAAGCTGCATAATATCCATTATGCATGACAAACAGGATGAATCGGTTGGACGACTCATCGAGGAGTTCCTGACCGCACGGGCCACCCGGAAGCCCTCCCCGCACACCCAGGAGGCGTACCGGCGGGATCTGCGGGCCGTCGCGGCGCTGGCCGGCACGCAGTGCACCCCTCCCCTGCCCCCCGACGAGCTGACGATCTCCGCCCTCTCCCCCCGGGTGATGCGGGCGGCGTTCGCCCGGTTCGCCGCGCCCCGCGCGGCGGCGTCGGTACACCGGGCCTGGTCGAGCTGGAACGGTTTCTTCTCGTTCCTGGTGGCCGAGCAGGTGGTGGCGGGCAATCCGATGCCGGCGGTGGGACGTCCCCGCACGCCACTGCCCCAGCCGAAGCCGTTGCGGGGTGAGGACACCCCGGAGGTGCTGTTGGCGTCGGTGTCGCGGGAGGACGCGCGGCAGCGTGATCCGTGGCCGGAGCGGGACGTGGCGGTGCTGGCGTTGGCGTTGTGCGCGGGGTTGCGCCTGGCGGAGCTGTTGGCGTTGCGGGTGTCGTCGTTGTCCGGGCGGGCCGGTGAGCGGCGGGTGGCGGTTGCCGGTAAGGGTGGTCGGCCGAGGGTGGTGCCGGTGGAGCCGGAGTTGGACGAGGTGGTGTCGGCGTACCTGGACAGTCGGCGGCGGCGGTTCGGGGCGCGCAGCGTACGCCCGGACGGGGTGTTGCTGGTGGACCGGCGGGGTGATCCTCTGCGTCGGGGCGGGTTGCAGTACCTGGTGGATTCCTGTTACCGGCGGGCGGGGATCACCGATCGGGTGCCGGCGGGGGCGCGGTTGCATGCTTTGCGGCACACGTTCGCGACCCGGTTGGCCGAGGACGGGGCGGGGGCGGCGGAGATCATGCGGTTGTTGGGGCATGCGTCGTTGGCGTCGTCGCAGACGTACATCGAGGTGACGGCGGGTCAGCAGCGGGCGGCGGTGCGGTCGAACCGGACGAACCGGGTGTTGGCGGGGTTGGTGTCGGAGGGGCGTCCGGGTTGAGGGTGGGGTGGTCCGGGCCCGGCTGCTGCTCGCGTTGCGCGAGCGCCCCGGCTACCCGGCCGAGCTCGCCGACCTGCTCGGCACCAGCGTGTCCGTTCCCGGGCCGGATCAGCTTGTCGGCGGCGGGGCCTGGGAACGGCCGGTGTGGCGTGGGCGTACGGGGTGGGTGGTTGTGGCATGGTGTGGGTGGACGCGACTGGCGGCACGGGGATGGGTCAACCATCGGGGAGCTCGTCGCGGGGGTCGACCGCCTGGGCCTCCGTGGTCGAGGTGAGCCATGTCTGTTTCTTCTTCGCTCTCCCCCACGTCTGGTACGGCCCGGTTGTTGCCGGGTGGGCCGGTGGCGGAGCGGATTCTCGTCGAGGTCGCCGCGGGGGTGGCGGCGTTGCGGGCGGCCGGGGTGGTGCCGGCGTTGGCGACGGTGCTGGTGGGTGACGATGACGCGAGTGCCGGGTACATCCGGATAAAGCAGCGTCAGGCGGCGGAGTTGGGTTTCGCGTCGCCGCACGTGCGGTTGTCGGGGTCGGCGTCGCAGGCGGATCTGCACCGGGTGTTGCGGGATTTCAACGACGATCCCGGGGTGCATGCGGTGTTGGTGCAGCATCCGGTTCCGGGGCATCTGGACTATGACCGGGCGTTGGAGGTGTTGGATCCGGATTCCGACGTGGACGGGATGCATCCGGTGAACATGGGCCGGTTGGCGTCGGGGTTGCCGGGTCCGGTGCCGTGTACGCCGGCGGGGATCGAGGCGTTGTTGGCGTTCCACGGGGTGCCGGTGGCGGGGCGGGAGGTGGTGGTGTTGGGTCGTGGTGCGACGTTGGGGCGTCCGTTGGCGATGTTGTTGGCGCAGAAGCGGCCGACGGCGAATGCGGCGGTGACGGTGGTGCACACGGGGGTGGCGGACTGGCCGCGGTACACGCGGCGGGCGGAGATCCTGGTGGCGGCGGCGGGGGTGCCGGGGATCGTGCGGCCGGAGCATGTGCGTCCGGGTGCGGTGGTGGTGGGTGGTGGGGTGCGGTACGAGGGTCGTCGGTTGTTGCCGGATGTGGATGAGTCGTGTGCGCGGGTGGCGGGGGCGATCACGCCGCGGGTGGGTGGGGTGGGTCCGACGACGGTGGCGATGTTGTTCCGTAACGCGTTGCGGGCGGCGCAGCGGGTGGCGGGTGTGGGGTCAGCCGAGGTCGACGATGAGGGGGCGGTGGTCGGAGATGGTGGAGCGGGGGGTGGCGGTGGCGGTGACCGGGGGTAGTCGGTGCCGGTCGTGGGGGTCGGCGAGGATGTGGTCGAGTTGGACGCGGGGTGCGGTGGCGGGGTAGGTGGGGTGGCGGGCGAGGGGTTGCCAGCCGGTGAGCAGGCGGGCGGGGCCGGCGGGGAGGTTGAGGTCGCCGAGGAGGATGCGGGGGGCGGGTAGGGCGCGTAGGGCGCGGACGACGCGTCGGAGTTGGTGGGCGTTCCAGCCGGGGACGAAGGACAGGTGGGTGGCGGCGGCGGTGAGGGGTCCGTGGGGGGTGTCGAGGACGGCGGCGAGGACGACGCGGGGTTCGTCGCGTAGGAGGATGAGGCCGCCGCCGGGGCCGGGGGCGTAGATGGGTGAGCGGACGGGTGCGGGGTTGAGGCGGGTGACGTGCCAGCTGCGGACGGGGTGGCGGCTGATCAGGCCGATGCCGTAGCAGGGTTCGCCGTGGCCGTCGTCGTCGTGGCGTAGGGGGCGGAAGTGTTCGCCGGGGGTGCCGACGACGGCGGCGGCGAAGCGGTGTTCGGGGGCGTCGAGGGCGTGGGCGGCGATGGTGGTGAGGTCGTGGTGGCCGCTGCGGGACTGGTCGCGGTCGACTTCCTGGAGGGCGAGGATGTCGGCGTCGAGGGCGTGGACGGCGGCGGTGAGCCGGTCGGGGTCGACGAGTCCGTCGGTCAGGGAGCGGCCGTGGAGCAGGTTGAAGGTGGCCAGGCGCACGTGTGCACCCTACGTGGCGTGGGACAGTTACTGGATGATCAAGTTGTTGTGTTGTTCGGTGCTGGTGTTCGTGGCGGTGGGTGTGGTGGGGGTGTGGTTGCGCAGGCGGCGTGGGCGGTGAGGTGGGCCACTCGGGTGGGTGGGTGGTCGGGTGGGGTGGGCAGAATGGCCGGCCGTGGATCCTGTGTCGTTGTCGACTCTGCTGACTGCTGCTGCCCTGGCGGGGTGGGTGGATGCGGTGGTGGGTGGGGGTGGGTTGTTGTTGTTGCCGGCGTTGTTGGTGGCGGTGCCGGGGGTGCCGGTGGCGACGGCGTTGGGGACGAACAAGGTGGCGGCGATCTTCGGTACGTCGACGGCGGCGGTGACGTATGCGCGGCGGACGCGGGTGGACTGGGCGGTGGCGGGTCCGGCGGCCGGGTTGGCGGTGTTGACGGCGGGGTTGGGTGCGGCGTTGGCGGGTGCGGTGCCGGGTGGCGTGTACCGGCCGGTGGTGCTGGTGGTGCTGGTGGCGGTGGCGGTGTTCGTGCTGGCGCGGCCGTCGCTGGGTGTGGTGGCGGCGCCGCAGCGGCGGACGCCGGTGCGGGTGGTGGTGGCGGTGGGGGTGGCGGGTCTGGGTATCGCGCTGTATGACGGGTTGATCGGGCCGGGTACGGGCACGTTTTTGGTGTTGGCGTTCACGGCGGTCCTGGGGTCGGATTTCGTGCATGCGTCGGCGATGGCGAAGGTGGTGAACGCGGGCACGAATCTGGGTGCGCTCGTGGTGTTCGGGTTGACCGGGCACGTGTGGTGGGCGTTGGGTGCGGCGATGGCGGTGTGCAATGTGGCGGGGGCGGTGGTGGGGGCGCGGATGGCGTTGCGTCGGGGTGCGGGGTTTGTGCGGGTGGTGTTGCTGGTGGTGGTGTTGGCGTTGGTGGCGCGGTTGGGTTACGACCAGTGGCTGGCCGGCTGAGCGGGGGTGCTCGGCGGGCCAGCCACTGGTGTGTTCGGCTGGTGGTTCAGGCGTGCCGGACGACGGTGTCGTAGTCGAGTCGGGGCAGCCGGGGGTGCCAGGCGTCGGGGCCGGGGTGGCCGATGTTGACCAGGAGCAGGGACTTCCAGCCGGTGTCGGTGAAGAATTCGTTGTCGACGCCGGTGGCGTCGAATCCGCCCATGGGTCCGGCGGCGAGGCCGGCGGCGCGGACGGCGAGCAGGAAGTAGCCGACCTGGAGGCCGGCGTTGAAGCGGGCCATGCCGTCGCGGGTGGCGGGGTCGGCGGCGAAGTGTTCGCGCATGCCGGGGCGGATGGGGAAGACGGTGTCGAGGTGTTCGTGGAAGTCGGTGTCGGCGGCGAGGACGGCGACGACGGGTGCGGTGGCGGTTTTGGCGCGGTTTCCCTCGGCGACGTGGGTGAGGAGGCGGTCGCGGCCGTCGCCGGGGCGGACGAACAGGACGCGTAGGGGTTGGACGTTCATGGCGGTGGGTGGGTACTTGGCGAGGTCGTAGATGGCGCGGAGTTGTTCGTCGCTGACGGGGGTGTCGGTGAAGGTGTTGGCGGTGCGGGCTTCGGTGAACAGTTGGGCCTGGGCCTGGGGGTCGAGGGTGATGAGGTGGTCGGGCACTACGTCGGTCATGGTGTCCTCCGGTCGGTTCGACGTTTGCTGCGACCACAGTAGCAGCTAGTTTTTTCGAAGTGGCTAGGGTGAGTTGCGGACCACGTATGCTGGGACGATGACGACGTGCTCCCCGACCGACGGCGGGCCCCGCGCCTGCCCCGGGGGGCTGTCCCGGGCGTTCGCGTTCCTCGGCAAGCGGTGGAACGGCATGATCCTGGGCACCCTCGCCCAGGGGCCGGCCGGTTTCGCCGAACTGACCCGGGCGCTGCCCGGCATCAGCGAGTCGGTGCTGTCCGACCGGCTCGGTGAGCTGGCCCGGGTGGACCTGGTCAGCCGCACGGTGCGCGAGGGTCCCCCGCTGGGGGTCAGCTACCAGTTGACCGGGCGGGGCGCGGCGCTGCTGCCGGCGCTGGACGAGCTGGCCCGGTGGGCCGACGAGAACCTTCCCACGGGTCGTTGCTGAGCGGTGCCGGTGCGCGCCGAACACGACCGTGCCGTGCTGGCCGCCCTGCTGCGCCGCGATCCGGTGCTGCACGCCTACCAGTTGGGTGACCTGGACGACTTTTTCTGGCCGTACACGTCGTGGTTCCGGCGCGGCGACCAGGTGGTGCTGCTCTACCACGGGGCGGCCGAGCCGGTGCTGCTGGCGTTCGCCGCGCAACGCGACGGCGCGGCCATGGCGGCGCTGCTCGACGAGGTGGCCCCGGTGCTGCCGGCCCGGCTGTACGCGCACCTGTCCCCCGGCCTGGAGCGGGTCCTCGCCGGCCGGTACGTGCTCACCCCGGCGGGGGCGCACCTGCGGATGGCGTTGACCGACCCGGGGCGGCTCGCCGGCGTCGCCGCCGCGGGTGAGGTGCTCGGCCCGGCGGACCTGCCGGCGCTGCGGGAGCTGTACGCGGTGGCGTACCCGGGGAACTGGTTCGACGCGCGGATGCTCGACACCGGCCACTACCTGGGGGTGCGCGACGGTGACGCCCTGGTGGCGGTGGCCGGGGTGCACGTGTGGTCGCCGACGTACCGGGTGGCCGCGGTGGGGAACGTGACCACCCGTCCGGCGGCGCGGGGGCGGGGGCTGGGCGCGGCGGTGGTGGCCGCGTTGTGTGCCCGGCTGGCCGGCAGCGTCGACCATGTGACGTTGAACGTGCGGGCCGACAACACGGTGGCGGTGCGCCTCTACGAACGGTTGGGGTTCACCCGGGTGACCGGGTTCGGTGAGTACGCGTTGGCCGTCGGGGCGGGCTCAGCGGTGTCGGCGGGGTGAGTCGAACCGGCCGGCGCGGATCTCCCGCAGGGCCTTGCGGCGGACGTCACCGCGCAGCGTGTCGACGTAGAGCCGACCGGCGAGGTGGTCGGTCTCGTGTTGCAGGGCGCGGGCGAGGAAGCCGCTGCCGGAGATGGTGAGCGGGTCGCCGTGCCGGTCGACGCCGTGCACGGTGGCGTGCAGGGCGCGGCGGGTCGGGAAGTACAGGCCGGGAATGGACAGGCAGCCCTCGTCGTCGTCCTCGGTGTCGTCGGACAGCTCGATGGTGGGGTTGATCAGGTGTCCGCGGTGGCCGTCGGCGTCGTAGACGAACACCTGGGCGTCGACGCCGATCTGCGGGGCGGCGACACCGGCCCGGCCGGGTTCGCCGGTGAGGGTGTCCATCAGGTCGTCGACGAGGTGTTGCAGGGCGGTGTCGAAGCGGGTCACCGGGGTGCAGGCGGTGCGCAGGACGGGGTCACCGATGATCCGGATCGGGCGTACGGTCATGCCGGGAAGGTTATCGGGGGGTCGCCGGCGGCGGTGATCCGGCGCACCGGTCGGCGATCAGGGCGGCGATGCCGTCCAGGACGCGGGCCAGGCCGAACTCGAAGGCGCGGGTCGGGTCGGTGGCGGCCTGGTACTCCTGCCCGGCGGCGGCCCCGACCCGGGCGGCGGTGGGGAACCGCGCCGGGTCCATGACCTTCTCCAGGTAGGGGGCGTGGGCGTGCCACCACTGTTCGTCGGTGAGGCCGGTGCGGCCGGTGGCCTGGGCGGCCTCCACCGCGCCGCGCACCGCGCCGTGGACGTAGGAGTCGACGAGGGTGACCACGGCGTCCATCTCCAGATCGGTGAGGCCGACGCCCTCGACGGCGCGTAGCTCGTAGTCGTAGCGGGCGGTGACCTGGGGGCCCAGCGGGGGGCGGGTGGTGGCGACCTGCAGCAGCCACGGGTGGCGCAGGTACAGCGCCCAGTTGTCGCGGGCGATGCGTTCCAGGCGGCCGCGCCAGCCGCCGGGAACGTCGGTGGGGCGGGGGGTTTCGCCGTGCACGGTGTCGAGCATGACGTCGAGCAGTTCCCCCTTGCCGGGCACGTGGGTGTAGAGGGACATGGTGCCGACGCCGAGGCGTTCGGCGACCCGGCGCATGGACAGCGCGGCGAGGCCCTCGGCGTCGGCGACGTCGATGGCGGCCCGGACGATCTGGTCGACGCCGAGGTCGCCGCTGCGGCTGGCCCGCTCGCGGGTGCGCCACAGCAGGGCGAGGCTGCGGGCGGGGTCGCCGGTGCCGCTGTACTCGACGTGCATGCCCGTCACCCTAACGGCCCGGGGGTGGTCAGCCGGCGGCGAGCAGGGCCCGTACCGGGGCGGCCTTGGCGGCGGCTTCGGCGACCTCGGCGGTGGGGTCGCTGTCCCAGGTGATGCCGCCGCCGGCCCACAGGTGCAGCCGGTCGTGGTCGGCGGCGGCGGTGCGGATGGTCAGGCCCAGGTCGAGGTGGCCGGGGCCGATCCAGCCGAACGCGCCCATGCCGGCACCCCGGCCGACGGGTTCGAGGGCGGCGATCAGCGCCAGCGCGGCGTGTTTGGGTGCGCCGGTGACCGAGCCGCCGGGGCAGGTGGCGCGCAGCAGGTCGGTCAGGCCGGTGCCGTCGGCGAGGGTCGCCGACACGGTCGACTCGGCCTGCCACAGGTCGCACCAGCGGCGGACGGTGAACAGGTCGTCGACGGTCACCGAGCCGGTGCGGGCGATGCGGGCGAGGTCGTTGCGTTCCAGATCGACGATCATGATGTGTTCGGCGCGTTCCTTGGCGGAGGTGAGCAGGTCGCGGCGGCCGGCCGGGGTGGCGGGGCGGGTGCCCTTGATGGGGCGGGTGACGACCCGGCCGGCGTGCACGGCGACGAGGGTTTCCGGTGAGGCGCAGCCGATGCTCCAGCCGTCGCCGTGCAGGGTGCCGCCGTAGCGGGCGCCGGGCAGGCCGGCGAGGCGGGCCAGGGCGGGACGCGGGTCGCCGGTGTAGGTGGCGGCGGCGTGGCCGACCACGTTGACCTGGTAGACGTCGCCGCGGCCGATGGCGGCGCGGACGGCGCGCACGGCGTCGGCGTGCCCGGTGGGGGTCCAACTGTCCCGCCACGGTCCGAGCCGCAGCCGGTCGGGTGCCGGTGCGGTGGGGGGCGGACGGCGGGGGCCGTGGTCGTAGACGACGACGGCGACGTCGGGCAGGGCGGGTGTGGGGCTGGCGGGGCCGGTGGGTGCGCCGGCCATCCGGGCGCCGGCGGCGGCGGAGACGAACAGGGCGGCGCCGCACGGGCCGTCGGTGCGGTGGGTCGCCGGGCGGGTCAGGTCGTCGACGGGGAGGCCGTGGGCGGTGAGGAAGGCGGCGATCTGGGCGGCCGGGTCGCCACCGTCGGTGACGTGCCACAGGTAGCGGTCCCGTTCCACGAGCACGCTGCGGCAGCGCTCCGGTACGGCGGGTACGTCGACGGGGGCCGTTGGGAGCGTTTCCACGCCGGGTGGCTGATTCTTCCTCATCCGTTCAGCGGATTTCCGGGCAACATGGCGGAAGCCTGCTCGATCCGGCGCGCGGTCCCTTGGTACTGTGCGTCACTGGTCATGTGAACCATGACACAGTGCCCCCACAGTCCGGAGAACCCGATGTGCCAGCACCAGATCCCCTGTCCCTCCGCCGAAGCGACCGACCGGGACGCCGCCCGCGTCATCGCCTGCTTCCCTGAGCAGGGCTGGAGCCTGCTCTGCAACGGTGTCATCGTCTTCGAGGACACCGGCGAACTCCTCCCTGACGGCAGCACCATCGCCCCGCACCGCGGTCCGGCCCGGCACGCCCTCGTCGCCTGACCCGGTCACGACGCGTCGGCCACGCCGACCCGTCGCACCAGGCTAGCCCCCACGTGGGGGCCGCCCTCCCCCGGTCGCCGCACCGGGGCGGCACGACCGCCGCCCCGGCACCGCGCCTCAGTCCTGGAACGCCTCCGGCGCCGGGCACGAACACATCAGGTTCCGGTCGCCGTACGCGCCGTCGACGCGCCGCACCGGCGGCCAGTACTTCCCCACCGGATCCATCCCGGCCGGGTACCCGCCCACCGACCGCGGGTACGGGTGCGGCCACTCGTCCCCGGACACCATCACCGCGGTGTGCGGGGCGTTGCTCAGCGGGTTGTCCCCCGCCGGCCACTCACCCGACGCCACCCTGTCGATCTCCGCCCGGATGGCGATCATCGCGTCGCAGAACCGGTCCAGCTCGGCCAGGTCCTCACTCTCGGTCGGTTCCACCATCAGCGTCCCCGCCACCGGGAACGACATCGTCGGCGCGTGGAACCCGTAGTCGATCAGCCGCTTCGCGACGTCGTCGACACTGACCCCGGTCGCCTTCGTCAACGGCCGCAGATCCAGGATGCACTCGTGCGCCACCAGGCCCTTGTTGCCCGCGTACAGCACCGGGAAGTGCTCCCGCAGCCGCACCGCCACATAGTTCGCGGCCAGCACCGCCACCCCCGTCGCCCGGGCCAGCCCCGCCGCACCCATCATCCGCAGGTACGCCCACGGGATCGGCAGGATGCCCGCCGACCCGTACCGGGCCGCCGAGATCGCCGCCGACCCGGCCGTCCGCTCACCGCCCGGGTCACCCGGCAGGTACGCCGCCAGGTGCTCCCGCACCGCCACCGGACCCACCCCCGGCCCGCCGCCGCCGTGCGGAATGCAGAACGTCTTGTGCAGGTTCAGGTGCGACACGTCCGCCCCGAACCGGCCCGGCTTGGCGAACCCGACCAACGCGTTGAGGTTCGCCCCGTCGACGTACACCTGACCGCCGGCGTCGTGGACCTTCGCGCACAGCGAGGCGATGCCCGTCTCGTACACCCCGTGCGTCGACGGGTACGTCACCATGATCGCCGCGAGAGCGTCCCGATGCTTGTCGATCTTCGCGTCGAGGTCGACCAGGTCGACGTTGCCGTCGGCGTCACACCCGACCACCACCACCCGCATCCCGGCCATCACCGCCGACGCGGCGTTCGTGCCGTGCGCCGACGACGGGATCAGACACACGTCCCGGTGCCCGTCACCCCGGTCCCGGTGGTACGCGCGGATCGCCAACAACCCGGCCAACTCCCCCTGCGACCCGGCGTTGGGCTGCACACTGACCGCGTCGTAGCCGGTCACCTCCGCCAGCCACCCCTCCAACTGCCCGATCAGCTCCCGGTAACCGGCGGTCTGCTCGTCCGGGGCGAACGGGTGCAGGTGCGCGAACTCCGGCCAGGTCACCGGCTCCATCTCGGTGGTCGCGTTCAGTTTCATCGTGCACGACCCCAACGGGATCATGCCCCGGTCCAGGGCGTAGTCGAAATCCGCCAGCCGGCGCAGGTACCGCAGCATCGCCGTCTCCGAATGGTGGCTGCGGAACACCGGATGGGTGAGGAAGTCGGTGTCCCGCGCCAACCCGGCCGGCACCGCCTCCGCCACGTCCCCGACGACCGGGTCCACCCCGAACGCCTCCCACACCACCGCCAGGTGCCCCCCGGTGGTCGTCTCGTCACACGACACCCCCACCCGGTCGGCGTCGACCAACCGCAGGTTCACCCCCCGCTCCCGCGCCGCCGCCACCACCTGCCCCGCGCGACCCGGCACCACCGCCGTCACCGTGTCGAAGAACACCCCGTCGACGACCTCGACGCCACCGGCACGCAACCCCGCCGCCAACCGCAGCGCCATCGACCGGGTACGGTCGGCGATCCGCCGCAACCCGTCCGGCCCGTGGTACACCGCGTACATGCCGGCCATCACCGCCAACAGCACCTGCGCCGTGCAGATGTTGCTGGTCGCCTTCTCCCGCCGGATGTGCTGCTCCCGCGTCTGCAACGCCAACCGGTACGCCGGGGCACCGGCCGCGTCCCGCGACACCCCGACCAGCCGCCCCGGCAGCATCCGCTCCAACCCGGCCCGCACCGCCAGGTAACCGGCGTGCGGCCCACCGAAGCCCATCGGCACCCCGAACCGTTGCGTGGTGCCCGCCGCGATGTCCACCCCGATCCGCCCCGGCGCCCGCAGCAGCGTCAACGCCAACAGGTCCGCCGCCACCGCCACCACCGCGCCCACCGCGTGCGCGGCGTCGACCAGCGGCGCATGGTCCCGCACCAGCCCCGACGCCCCCGGATACTGCAGGTGCAGCCCGAAGAACTCCGCCGGCAACTCCTGCGTGTCCAGGTCCACCACCCGCACCTCGATACCCAACGGCTCGGCCCGCCCGCACAGCACCGCCACGGTCTGCGGCAACGCGTCCGCGTCGACCACGTACACCGCGCTACGGCTCTTCGACGCCCGCCGCGCCAACGTCATCGCCTCCGCCGCCGCGGTCGCCTCGTCGAGCATCGACGCGTTCGCCGTCGCCAGGCCGGTCAGGTCCGTCACCATCGTCTGGAAGTTCAGCAGCGCCTCCAACCGGCCCTGACTGATCTCCGGCTGGTACGGCGTGTACGCCGTGTACCAGGCCGGGTTCTCCAGCACGTTACGGCGGATCACCGCCGGGGTGTGGGTGCCGTGGTAGCCCAAGCCGATCATCGACACCGCCACCGTGTTCCGCGACGCCAACGCCCGCAACTCCGCGAGCGCCTCCCGCTCGGTGGCCGGCGCCGGCAGATCCAACGCCCCGTGCCAGCGGATCACCTCGGGAATCGCCGCGTCCATCAGCTCGTCGATCGACCCGTAGCCGACGGCCTCCAACATGCGGCGCTCGTCGTGCGGACCGGGACCGATGTGCCGGTCGGCGAACTGCTCTACGGTCATGCGTGACGCTCCTGACTCAGGCGGCGAGGTCGACGGATCGGCCTCCCCCTGAGTCACGCCACGGGCGCTCCACAGTGCCTGCCCGTCGCGGTCCTTCTGCCTGAGAGGTTCCGGGGAGAATCTGCCCCTTCGGCGTCGCCCGGATACTGCTGGGCGATCTCTCCCGCGCGGGTGGTGTCGGCATGGTCAACGCTACCAGCGCCCCTGTTACCGGCGGATGTCGTACCCCCACCGGTGCGAGATCAACCCGCCGCCAGCAGACCCGACCCGGGTGGCACGACCGCCGCCACCCGGTCGGCGAGCACCGGCAGGAACCGCCCCAACGGGGCGTCCACCCGCAGCGCCGCATACCCGTCACCACGGGTCACACCCTGGTTGGCGATCACCACCGGAATGCCCGACTTCGCCGCCCGTAGCACGAACCGCCGCCCCGACAACACCGTCAACGACGACCCCAGCACCAGCACCGCCCGCGCCGCATCGACCATCGCGAAACACCGCGCCACCCGCGCCGCGGGCACCGTCTCCCCGAAGAACACCACGTCCGGTTTCAGCATCCCCGCGCCACAACACCCGCAGTCGACCATCCGGAACCCGGCCACCCGGTCGTCGTCGAGATCCACGTCACCATCGGGGTTCACCACCGCAAACGCCGCGTCGAAACCCGGATTCGCCGCCACCAGCCGCCGGTCCAGCTCCCCCCGGGACGTACGGTCACCGCAACCCAGACACACCACCGTGTCCAGGCGACCGTGCAACTCCACCACCTGCCCGCTGCCCGCCGCC
The DNA here is from genome assembly GCF_016900955.1 of Micromonospora humidisoli. Lineage (NCBI taxonomy): Bacteria > Bacillati > Actinomycetota > Actinomycetes > Micromonosporales > Micromonosporaceae > Micromonospora > Micromonospora humidisoli. Next base: position 125,783 of record NZ_JAFEUO010000005.1, on the reverse strand, counting down.
GTGTGCAGACCGTCGACGTTCTGGGTGATCACCCCGTCGACCAGGCCGGCGTCCTGCAACCGGGCCACCGCCCGGTGCCCGGCGTTCGGCCGCGCCCCCACGATCGTGCGCCACCCCAGATGGCTACGCGCCCAGTACCGTCGCCGCGCCGCCGCATCCCCGACGAACGCCTGATACGTCATCGGCGTGTGCCGGCGGGCCACACCCGTCGGCCCCCGGTAGTCGGGGATACCCGACTCGGTGGACAGACCCGCGCCACTCACCACCACGACCCCACCGGCCGCCACCAGGGCAGCCACCGCGTCGATCGTCTCCGTCACCCGTCCCATGCTGCCTCAGCGACCCCACCGGCGGCGACCCGCACGCACACACGTCCCGACCGGCGCGGATCAGCCGCCCAGCACCGCCCGCAACTGCGCGCTGGCCCCACCGGCCGCCGCCGCGTCCGCCCGCAACTGCTCCGACTGCGCCGACAGATACGACTGCCACCGGTTGAGTTGCTGCTGCGCCGCAGCGACCGCCGCCAACGCCGCCGCATGCCGCTCCTCCAACGCCTGCAACTTCCCCGCCAACTCCGGCGACGGACCCGCAACCGACGACACCGACGCACCCACCTCACCGGCCCGCCGGTGCGCCTCGGCGAGGATCTCCTCCGCCTGCCGCCGCGCATCAGCGATGATCTCCGCGCCCTCCGCGCTGGCCTCACCGATCGTCCGGTTCGCCTCGTCCTGCGCCCGCATCGCCAACTCGACAGTCATCGGATCCGGCCCCTGCGGTGCGGTGCTCGGCAACGTCCCGTGCCGCAGCATCTCCACCTGACTCAGCAGCCCCTGGTTCTCCCGCCGCTGCCGCTCCAACTCCGCCGTCAACAACCCGATCCGGTCGTCAGCCGCCCGCACCACCGCCTCGACCTCGTCGGCGGACAACCAGTGGCTGCCCCGGAACCGCCGTTCCTCCAACACCGACAACTGGCGGGCGACCTCACCCTGTTCGGCCCCGACCCGGTCGGAGTGGTCGACGCTCATCGGGCACCTGTCCCACTGAAGTCGCGCAGGCCCACAGCACCGGCCTCGGCGAGCGGCGGATAGAGAGAATGATCATAGCTCTCCGTCAGGATCTGCTCCGGCGCCACACCCGAACGCACCAGAAGCGCCACCGTGTCCCGGGTCATCTCCGGACTCCCACACACCAGGACCTCCGTGTCCGCCCACGGCCCCAACCGCACCGCCGTGTCACCCGCCCGACCGATCGCCCCCTGCCAACCCCACCCCGTCTCCACCGTCGGCACATACCGCAACCAGCCCGTACCCGCATGCTGCCAACCCGCCGCCGGCGGCATCGCCGCCAACCGCGACAACGCCGCCTCGTCATACAGGTCATCCGGGGTACGACCACCCACCACCAACGTCGTACGCCGCCCCGCACCCTGCTGCACCGCCTCCACCACCGCCCGCAACGGCGCCAACCCCGTCCCCCCGGCGATCAACAACAACGGCAGGTGCGGCGACCTGTCGTACGACGACAACGCCGCCCCCGTCGGATGCCCCAACAACAACCGCTCACCCGCCCGCAACCGACGCACCAGATGCGTGGAGAACCGGCCCGCCGCCCGCACATGGAACTCGATCGTCCCGTCCGCCCGCGGCGCGTTCGCCGGCGACAGGTACCGCCACGTCCGCAACTGCGGCACCTGCACCGGCAACGACTGCCCCGGCCGGTAGTTGCACAGATAGTTCGGCCGCACCGTGAACACCATGATGTCGGCGCGACGACGCTCCGCCGTCACCACCTCCGCCTCCCAGTGCGGCGGCGACGACCGCTCCGCCTCAGCCGCCCCGTCGAGCATCATCTTCGCCACCAACTCGTACGCCGCCGCCCACTGCGCCCGCAACGCCGGCGTGAAGTACGGGCCGAGGAAACGCTCCAACGTGGCCAGCAACGCCTGACCCACCCAGATGTAGTGCCGCTCCCCCAACACCACCGGATTACCCCGCTGGTCGTGGCCGTGGAACCGCCGGTGATCCGCACCCAACCGCTGCGCGAACACCGCCAACGCCTGCGGATCATCCAAACTGGTGATGATGTGCCCCAACGCGGCCAGGAGCTTGTCCTCCTGGTACTGCATGTTCGTCGGGAACATCGACCGTGCCTCCGGCGCCACCACGAACAACGTGGCATAGAAATACTTCGCCGCCTCCGGCCCGGCAGCGGAGAACTGGCTCCAACTCTGGCGCAACGCCGCGCTGTCCATCGTCAGTCCTCCTGCGCGCGAGCCACGTCGTGACGCTCACGCAACGTCATCGCCACCACACCATCCGGATCGTAAACGCGGTCAGTCTGCCAGAGATTCGGATTCGGGACGCGGGTGTCGTAGTACCGGTGATGCACCGCATGCAACGCCGCCCACCCCACACTCCCGTTCAACCACGACCAGTCACCGTGCACCGGCCGACCCGCCCGCTCCTCCTGCGCACAGAACTTCATGAACAACTCCGACTCGGTGTGCGGATCGGACACCCGCACCCCCGCCACCCGGAACGAGTGCAGCACCGCCTGGTTCAACACCAACGCCGCATGCTCCCGCCACAGGGTGTCCTCCCGCGACGTGTCCAACCCCAGCCCCGCCGCCACCACCGGCAACTGGTCGTACCGCTCCCGGTCGCCCATGTTGCGGGTCCCGATCTCGTCACCCAGATAGTGACCGTTGAACGGCGCGCAACTGTAGTCGACCCCGCCGATACGCAGACGCATGTTACTGATCACCGGCAGCGCATGCCAACGCAACATCAGATCCGCGAACCACTCATGGTCCGGATGACTCAACGCCACCTCCCGCACCAACTCCCGCGGCACCTCCCACACCGACGGCGACTCGTGCGCCGTCTCGATCACCCACGGCAACAGATCGAACCGACCCGGCACCGGCGGCGGCCGCCACCCCAACCGGCGGGCCGCCCGCACCATCGCCACCTGCGCCGGATCACCCAACACCCCACCATCGGCACACACATGACCGCAGTACCTGATCAACTGGTCGTTCCAGATCCGCGCCCGCGGCCCCACCCCCGGCCGGTCCGGCGCGAACACCGTGATCACCGACTGGATCCGACCCCCGTTGTCCCCCGCCGCCAGATGCGCCGACAACTCCTGCGCGATCCCCGCCGCCGTCGTCACATGCCGACGGTCCCGCACCCGCAACCCCGCCCACCGCACCCGCCCCACACACCGCGCCGACTGCCGCCACGCCACCTTCGCCCCGTACACCAACTCCTCCCGGGTGTGCCGGTACGAGCCGGTCAACGCGACCTCCTCACGCACCTCCGCCAACCGCGCCGCCAACCCCGGCAACTGCCGCTCGGCGTGCAACGCCTCCAGGAACTGCGTCGCCTCGGCCAACACGTCCCCATCGGAGCCCACCGGCCCGGCAGACGACGCGGCGGTGACCGGGCAACGCAACCCGGCAGCATGATCGGCGACAGCACCGCCGGCCCGCGCGGAACCCGGGCCGTAGTGATCGATATGCACTTCGGTTCGTTTCCCGTCCTCGGCGGGACCACGGATGCGACCCCCGCACCATGCTCCACGCATCAGCTCGACGCCACCACCAACCGTCACTCACCGTGACCCAGCCGGCGTCTCTGGTGATCGCCCTGGACAGGATTCCTCGCCGGACCACACCTGTCAACAACAGCCCTCCACCCGGGAACGTCCACCAAGGACAGCCACCACCCCAGGTCACACCCCACATCGAGACGACAACCAACCCCACCCGGACACGACGACGCCGCGACCGGAACCCGGCCGCGGCGTCCACACCACCTGAATCAACCCGCCCGACGCCGCGCCCGCCGCGCCGCCAACTCGTCACCCACCACCCCCGACGACACACCCTCCTGCACCGCCGGAACCACCTCACCACCACCCGGCACCGCCGGCTCCGCCGGCAGATGCGACAACGAACCCTGGATCTCCTTGAACGCCCCACCGATCGCGATCCCGAACACCCCCTGACCACCCTGCAACAGATCCACCACCTCCTCCGGAGACCGGCACTCGTACACCGTCGTCCCATCCGAGATCAGCGTGATCCCCGCCAGGTCCTCCACCCCACGCGACCGCAACGCCTCGATCGCCTTACGGATGTTCTGCAACGACACCCCGGCGTCCAGCAACCGCTTCACGACCTTCAACACCACCAGATCGCGGAACGAATACAACCGGGACGTCCCCGAACCCGACGCGTCCCGGACACTCGGCACCACCAACGTCGTCCGCGCCCAGTAATCCAACTGGCGGTAACTGATCCCCGCCGCATGACAGGCCGTCACACCCCGGTACCCGACCGCACCGTCACCGTCCACCGGCACCGACGACGACACCGCCCCCGACTCGCCCCGCTCCACACCTGGCTCAGGCTCCCGCGGCTCGTGCATCCCGACAACCTCCCCGTCAGTGCGGCAACACGCCGGTTCCACCGACGCACACCCCTCGACACGGCAACCCTAACGCCGCACCAAGGGGTTACCACGGAGAAACAGCCGCGACACGCCGCGCGACGACACACCACACCACCGGCACCGCCACCACGGCACCCACCACCACGCCAGCGATCAGCCCGCGAAATCCTCCGGCCGCACCTGCTCCAGGAACTCCCGGAACTTCTCCACCTCATCCTCCTGCTCGTCGGGAATCACGATCCCCGCCTCACTGAGGACCTGCTCCGCACAACGAATAGGCGCACCCACCCGCAACGCCAACGCGATCGAATCACTCGGCCGGGCCGACACCCGCACCCCGTCACCCAGCAACAGATCAGCGTAGAAGACGTTCTCCTTCAACTCGGTGATCTCCACCGCCCGCAACGGCGCCTGCAACGCCGCCAGCACGTCGCGCAACAAATCATGCGTCAACGGCCGGGCCGGTTTGACCCCCTGCTGCTCATAAGCAATAGCCGTGGCCTCGACCGCACCGATCCAGATCGGCAGATAGCGGTCGCCCTCGACCTCCCTGAGCAGGACGATCGGCTGGTTGCTCGGCAGCTCCACCCGAACCCCGACCACGCTCAGCTCGCGCACCGCCGCCTCCGTGTCGTTGTCACCTACACCGCACCGCGCCCCGTCCCTGCACGGTACACGGACCGCGACACGGCCGTCCCCACCGCACCAGCCCCGCGCACCACGCCGGAAAAGGATTACCCCGGCAAGCCTACGGCACGCTTCCCGGGGCAGAACCTTCCGCACACACCAACCCGACCCTCACCGACCCAACGTCGACCGCAACCCCACCCGCACCAACGCCGCATGCAACTGCTGCGACAACGCCACCAACTCCCGCGCCGTCTCCGCCGCCCGCGCCCGCGCCGCCGGATCAGACTGCCGCGCCAACGGCGCCACCAACTGCGCGAACAAACCCACCTCACGATCCGCCGACGACCGGTAACCCCGCAGATGACGAGGCTCCAACCCGTACGCCGCCAAACCCGCCACCGCCCGCGCGATGATCAACGCATCAGCGTCATACCACCCCGGCGGATCCGGCACCAACACCCCGAGCCGCTCCAACTCACCCAACGTCGACTCGGCGATCCCACTACGCGCCACCAGATCGGCCCGCCCGAGCCGCACCTGCGACTCAGGCTCCTCCACCGACCGGCCCGGCACCTCACCACCGGGACCCACCGCCACCAACGTCGGCCGCTGCCGACCCGGCGACTCCTCACCACCGTCCCACTGCGCCAACTGCTCACGAATCACCCGCAACGGCAGATACTGATCACGCTGCGCAGTCAACACGAACCGCAACCGGGCCACATCATCCCAGCTGTACTTCCGGTACCCCGCCGCCGTGCGCTGCGGCTCCACCAGACCCTCGGCCTCAAGGAACCGCAACTTCGAAATCGTGACGTCCGGAAACTCCACCCGCAGCTGACCCAACACCTCACCGATACTCATCAGCGGGTGCGACCGGGCCGACCCGGACGGCATGGAGGCCGCAGGCTCGTTCACCCCCGGCCGGCCTCCTCCTCCGGGCGAGGACCGGCAATGAACACCACCCGGAACTTACCGATCTGCACCTCGTCACCATTGCTCAACGTGGCAGCCTCCACCCGCTCCCGGTTCACGTAGGTGCCGTTCAGACTCCCCACGTCCCGCACCGTGAACGTCCCCGCATCCCGATGGAACTCAGCATGCCGCCGCGACACCGTCACATCGTCCAGGAAGATGTCACTGTCCGGATGCCGGCCACTCGTCGTCACATCATGGTCCAACAGGAACCGGGCACCCGCATTCGGGCCCCGACGAACCACCAGCAGCGCCATACCCGGCGGCAACGAGCCGGACATCCGACTCGGCACCACATCGGTGTCCGGACCCTCCAGCACTTCGTCCAACGAACCGAGATTGAGCGTCGAAGTGACGTCGAGCGGGGGGAACTCGTCGCCTGGGCGCGTCATGGGACCACCTCACGGATCAGTTTCGGTCAGCACAGGATAACGGCGGGTACGGCCCCCGGGAAGATCACCCGACGACTGGCTCCCCCTGCCCAACGAAGGCAATTACCCAACACTGCACCAATTTGGGGTTCTCGGTCGACTGGGCGAGCCTAGCCAGCGCCGAAATGCAGGGCAACCGGACGCGCGGCAGAATCACCCACGCCCGGCACGACACCACTCAGCTCTCAGTGAGCTCACGGTACGCGTCAGCGGTCAACAACCCGTCCACCGCCGCCGGATCCGCCGGCACGATCTCCACCAACCAACCCGCACCGTACGGATCAGAATTGATCACCTCAGGAGTGTCGGCCAACGCCTCGTTGCGCGCCGCCACCGTCCCGCTCACCGGCGCGTAGATCTCCGACACACTCTTGGTCGACTCGATCTCACCCAACGACTCACCGGCCTCCACCACCACACCGGAGTCCGGCAACTGGACGAACACGATGTCACCCAGCGCATCCTGCGCGAACTGGGTGATACCCACCCGGACGTTACCGCCCTCGGCACCCACCACCCACTCGTGCTCGGCGGTGTAACGCAGATCCTCAGGAATCACCAGCGCGTCCCTCATCCATCGGTGCACCGGACCACCCGGCGCGGCCGCGCCGGTCAGGAGACCGGACGGGCGTGTTCCAGCTTCAACGGCGCGTGCAGCGCCGAAACCTCGGCAACCTCACGATCCTCGACGCTCACGTTACCGCCGTCACCGCGAACCGATGCGGCCACCCCGCCCGGAATGTTCAACGCGGTACGCATCGTCTCCGGATCACCGATCACCGTGATCGTGTACGGACCCGTCAACGGCCGCCCGTCCACCACCAACACGTCCCCCGCCCCGTCCAGGAAGTACGTCGACGCGATGATCCGCGCCGACGCCCGATCCCCACCCGAGATCTGCATCGCCTCCGCACCCGCACCCCGCAACTCCTGCACCGCGTCCAACACCCGGTCCGCCCGGATCGGCTTGCCACCCGGCTCGAACCGCACCGCCAACCCCGGCCCCCGCGCCGGCAACGTACCCGCCAGGATGCCCAACTCGTCGGCCCGCTTCGTCGCCTCCTCCAACGCCGCCTGCCGACCCTGCTCACCCGAACGCAACTGCCGCTGGCTGTCCTCCAGGCCCTCGATGTCCTGCTGCAGACGCTTCTCCCGCGAATCCAGATCCGAGAAGATCCGCACCAGATCCTCCTGCCGGGTCGCCGCCAACGTCGGATCCGTCGAGGTCGTCTTCAACTGCACCACCAACGTGAACCCCAACAACGCCAGCAACGCCGCGATCATCACCCCCGCCGGAGACACCTTCCGCCCCACCGGACCTGCCGACGGGCTGTCCGACAGCTGCGCCGAGGACCCGGCCTCAGCCGACGCCACCTCCGCCAGGTTCACCGTCGCCCCGTCGTCGTCACCCGACTCCGACGGCTGCTCCCGCGACGGTTCCCCCGGCACCAACGGACTCAACTCGTCCGCATCCGGCGCGTCCGGCCGCGGATCCGGCTCACCCGCCGGCCCCACCGGACGCACCGGCTCCACCGGCTGCGGCCACCCGGTACCCGTCTCCCGATGCTCGTCGCTCACGACACCAACCTACGCCCGGAACAGGTGCCGACGGATCGCCGCCACATTCCCGAAGATCCGCACCCCCAACACGACCACCACACCAGTGGACAACTGCCCACCCACCCCCAACTGGTCACCCAGATACACGATCAGACCCGCCACCAGCACGTTCGAGATGAACGACACCACGAACTGCTTGTCGTCGAAGATCCGGTCCAACTTCGCCCGCACCCCACCGAACACGGCGTCCAACGCGGCCACCACCGCGATCGGCAGGTACGGCTGCAACGCCGCCGGCACCGTCGGGTCGAGATAGACCCCCAGCACCACACCGGCGAGCAACGCCAGCACCGCGATCATCGGACACCTCCGGAGGGGCGGGAAGACGAACCCGGACCGGACGACCCGGCACCGGACGAACCGACAGCGCCCGAACCCGCCGGCGACGGACTCGGACTGACCGACGGCTGGGCGTAGCGTAGCCGTGGCTCCGGCGCGGCGGGCAACGTGAGGTCCCCGGCCCGACGCACCTCGAACGACAACCCGGTGTCCCGGGCCACCCGACGCATCAGATACGCCGACCGGCTGTCGTCGAACCGGTCCCGCAACGACCGCGGCCCGATCGCCGACACCTCGTACGGGCTGGTCACCGGACGGAAGTCCACCAGGATCGCCGCCCCCGCCGACCGGATCGTCGACGTCGCCGTCAACCGCTGCCCGTTGATCGCGATCGCCTCCGCACCCGAGGCCCACAGGTCGTTGGCGACCTTCTGCAGATCCGAGTAGATCACCCGCGACGGACCCGCCGCCGAGTCACCGTTGACCGCGCCGTCGTCCTGCGCCGCCGCGTCGGCCAACGTCACCACCACCCCGTCACCACGCACCCGCCCCAGCCCCGTGCCCGCCTCCAGGTTGCGCAACCGGGCCGCCTGCGAACCACTCAACGCCGCGTCCCGCTGCCGACCCACTTCCTCGCGCAGCCGCGCGGCCCGCGCGGTCATCGCGTCGGTCTCCGCCTCCCGCTGCTTGATCTGCGCGATCAACGCCGCCCGCGCCTGACTACGGCTCGGCTCGTCGGCCATCGTCTCCCGGTACGCCACCGCGAACAGGAACCCCACCACGGCCACCACCACGACCGCCACCGCCCGCGCGGACGCGCCCCGCCACCCGGCGGTCGACGCCGGGTCCTGCCGCCGCCGGGCCGCCGCGTCGGCGTAACCCGGGTCCAGCGGGTTCTGGAACAACTCGGTGAGGAAGTCCGGGGTGAACAACCGCGCCGGCCGCTTCGACCCGTCCCCCGGCGCGCTCACGCGGCGGCCCCCCGCCGGGCCGCGCGGACCAGCCGGGCCGCCTGCACCACGTACATCGCGCCGGCCACCCAGTACAGCACCAGACCCCACCAGGCCAGCCCCCAGCCGATGGCCGCGGCGGTCGTCGCCGTCACCGACGTGGTCGCCGCCGCCAGCAGCAGCACCGGGAACGCGGCCAAAAGCAGGAAGGTGGCGGTCTTGCCGACGTAGTGCACCGGCGGCGGCCCGTAGCCGTGCCGGCGCAGCACCGCCAACGAACCGAGCAGCAGCGCCTCCCGGGCCAGCAGCGCCGCCGTGAACGGCCACGGCACCACCTCCCGGGCGGTGAAGGCGAGCAGCGTGGCGAGGATGTAGAGCCGGTCGGCCAGCGGGTCGAGCAGCTCGCCCAGGCGGCTGACCTGCCCGAGCCGGCGGGCGATCCAGCCGTCCACCCAGTCGGAGGTGCCGCCGATGGCGAGCACCACGATCGCCGCCACGTCCGCCTCCACGACCAGGAACAGCCAGAGGAACAGGGGTACGCCGAGCAGCCGGACGAAGCTGATCAGGTTCGGCAACGTCAGCACCCGGTCGGCCGTGGCGTCACCGCCCGGTCCGCGCGGATGCTCTGCCCGAGCCGGCCGACGTGACACCGAACCTCCCCCCGCAGCACGATCCGGGCGCCCTCGTGGGCGCCACGGTCAGCCGTGCGCTTACCGGACCGGCGGGTGCCGGTGTCTCGGTGATCCCGGGCCGGGACCTCCCCCTGGTGCGGTCCGGGGCGCTCGACACCCCGGGCCGGCAGCCACTATATCGGGCGCTCCTGGCGGGGCGGGTGGGGCGCGCTTTTGTCGGGGCGGTCCGGCGGTGTGTGTGGTGTGTCACCACCGCTAAGGCATCCTAGGACAATAGGGGAGGTCGTCGGAACGACTCACGCGGTGCGGGCCGGGGTGTCGGGCTGCGCGGTGGGCGTGCCCGCGGCCGCCGCCTGGCCGAACGCCAGCAGGGCCAGCAGCAGCTCGTGCTGGGCCCGGGGCGGCATCCGGTCCAGCACCGCCTGCACCGCCCGGTGCCGGCGTTCCCGCAGCTCGGTCAGCAGGGTCACCGCCGCGGCGGTGAGCACCAGCCGCACCTCCCGCCGGTCCCGGGGGTCCGGGGTGCGGCGTAGCAACCCGGTCGCCTCCAGCCGGTCACAGAGCCGGCTGGCCGAGGAGGGCACCACGTCGAGCAACTCGGCCAACCCGTTGACGTTCGTCTCCGGCCGGTCCCGGATCAACGCGAGCACCCGCAGCTGGGTCGGCGGGACCGCCACCTGGTGCCGGGAGGTGGCCGAATCGAGCACACCCACGAACGCCTCGGCCGCGGCATCGATCGCCGCAGCAAGATCCGGAGGTCGCTCCACCCGCTGTCCCCTGCGATTGTCCGCTGTCGTAAGTCGCTGACGGCCGATCACCGTGCGCGCCGCCCGCCCGGCCCGCACCAGTCCAGGCACACGACGACGGCGTCGTCACGTAGATCAGTGTCGGCATGATAGGCGAACAGCTCGCGCATCACCGTACCAACCGCCTCCGTCGCCGGTTGCAGCCGAGTCGACCGCATCGACCGGGCCATCGCCCGCTCACCGTAGGCCTCCTGACCCCCCGGTCGCGCGTCGTACACGCCGTCGCTGACCACGAAGAGCCGGTCGCCGGGCAGTACGTCGAACTCCTGCACCGTGTAGCGGGTCTCGGCGAACATGCCCAACGGCAGCTGCTGCTCCAGGGCGATCCGCTCGACAGTGGTCCCCCGCAGCCGCAGCACCCGCGGCGAACCGGCGTCCACCGCCCGCGCCCGGCCGGTGGCGGTGTCCACCGACAACAACAGCGTCGCCACGTGCCGCTGTCCCCGGTGCTGGTAGAACAGCGTGTCCGAGGCCAGCTCCGCCTGCTCCACCAACCCGCCGCCCGAGCGGCGGGCGTTGCGGATGGCGTTGACGGTGAGCGCGGTCAGCATCGCCGCGGCCAGGCCGGTGCCGGCACCGTTGAGGACGGTGAGGGTGAGCCGCCCCGGGTCGACCGACCAGTCGAAGTGGTCACCGCCCACCGAGTACGCCGGTTCGAGCTGCCCGGCCAGCAGGAACGCCTCGTGCGTGACGCTGCGCCCCGGCAGCAGTTCCCACTGCATCTCCGCGGCCATGCTCAGCCGCTCCCGACGCCGCGTCCGCCGGTACCGGTCGGTCTCCCGGTCGGCCGCCCGCAACGTGGTGGCCAGGTCGACGGCCAGGTCGGCGATCAGCTCCACCGTCGGGTGGTCCGGGCTGCCCACCAGCTCGACCAGGAACACCCCCAGCCGCTCCCCCCGGGTGGTCAGCGGCGCCCAGACCCGGCAGCGCCCGCCGTCGGACGGGTCGCGCACCGGGTGCTGGCCGCTGAAACAGCGTTGCGCGGCGCTCTGACCGGTGAGCGAGCCGGCGGACACCTCCGGGTCGAGCACCGACCACAGCCCGCTGATCCGGTAGTCGGCCAGGAACGCGTCGACCCGTACCGCGGCCAGCTCCGACCGGAGGGCCCGATCGACGGCCTCCACCACCTGGTCGGGTGGGGCCTCACGTAGCGCACGCGACATCGCTGCGAGCGCGTCCGGCATGGTTGTCCTCCGAAATTCTTGCTACAGAGCAAGCATCATACGAAGCGGCCCGCCCGGGGCACCGCACCGGGCGGGCCACGGTGCCGGTATCGGCCCGCCCGGCCCCCGCCAGCCGCGATACTGAACCGGGCGGGAGGTGCGCACGGTGGACCCGACGGACGGCGCGGCGATCGTGGTGGGCGTGGACGGCTCGGAACCGGCGCTGCGCGCCGTCCGGCTGGCCGCGGCCGAGGCGGCCCGCCTGCGCCGGCCGCTGCGGGTGGTACACGGCTTCATCTGGCCACTGCTGCACACACCCGTCGACCCGGTCGCCGGCGACCCACCCGGCGGCGGCCTGCGCCGCACCGCCCAGGACCTCGTCGAGACGGCGGTGACACAGGCCCGGACGGTCGACCCCGGCCTCCGGGTGACCGGGGAGATCATCGACGGCGAGGCGTCGGCGGTGCTGCTGGGCACCTCCCCCTCCGCGGCGCTGATCGTGCTCGGCGACCGGGGCCTCGGCGGGTTCGGCGCGCTGGTCGTCGGCTCGGTGGCGATCCAGGTCAGCACCCACGCCGACTGCCCGGTGCTGGTCGCCCGGGGCACCCCGGCCGACGACGGACCGGTGGTGGTCGGGGTCGACGGGTCGACGGCCTCCCGCGCCGCGGTGGACTTCGCCGCCACGCAGGCCGCCGCACGCGGGGTCCGGCTGCGGGCCGTGCACGCGTACACCCATCCGGCCTCCGCCGGCCCCGGGGACTTCCAACCCCTGGTGTACGACGAGGCCCGGCTGCGCGACGAGGAGGACGACGTGCTCACCGCAAGCCTCGCCGGGCTCGCCGAACGGCACCCCGGCCTGCCGATCGACCGGGAACCCGTGCACGCCCGCCCGGTCGCCGCCCTCACCGAGGCGTCCCACCGGGCCCAACTGGTGGTCGTCGGCGGTCGGGGCCACGGTGAACTGGCCGGGCTGCTGCTCGGCTCGGTCGGCCACGGGGTGCTGCACCGCAGCGCCTGCCCGGTGGCGGTGGTACGCACCCCCGACCGCACACCGTCGACAGGCCGGTGAGCCACCGCGCGGTCGACGGTGGTTGACCGCGCCGGGGACGGGTAGTCGGCGCGGGTACCGCAGGCGGACCACCGAGGAGGCGACATGCCAGGACCACGGCCGGGAAGCAACGCGTACGACAAGGAACGGGCGCGGCTGCGTGACCTGATCGAACAGTCGGGACGCGCGTCCGACCAGGAGGCCAACCAGGTGGCCAACCGGATCCTCCAGGAGGACCGGGGCCAGCGCGGCATGGTCCGGGGTGACCGGGCCTACGGGCCCAAGGGCGAACGCGGACCCGGCGACCCGAAGTGAGACGGCGCGGCCGGGCCGCCGCTTGCGAACCGGGGCGGCGGCCCGGCCGTCCGTGCGTCGCCGCCCGGTCGGGCGGCGACGCGGTCAGCGGCGGTCGCTGTCGTCGTCGGCGGTCGACCCGCCCGGACCGTACGGGGACGCCTGGCCACGGGGCATCGGGCGGCCCCGGTCCCCCGCCGAGCTGCCCCGGTTGGCCGGGTGACCGGACGTGCCCGGCACCTTGCTGTCCTGCACGGTCGGGTTCTTCCCGTCGCGGCGCATCTCGGGCTGCTGCACGTTCGTCACGGGTGTCTCCTTCCGGGTGGACGGGCGCGGATGCTCCGCGCCCACCGCCGGGTTACCCGCCAGCACGGTGCGCATGCCGACCGCCACGCCGGAGCAGGGCTGAGCGGCGTCAGGGCGGGTAGTACCGGGTGATGGGAGACGACCGACGGGTGGCCCGGACGCTGCTGGCCCGCCACGGCAGCACCTACGCCGAGGACGCCGGCATCACGCTGGCCGACCGGCCCGGCCCGCTCTACCAACTGCTGGTGCTCACCACGTTGCTGAGCACCCGGATCCGGGCCCAGGTGGCGGTGGCCGCCGCCCGCGAGTTGTTCGCCGCCGGCTGGCGGACCCCGCAGGCGATGGAGGCGTCGGGCTGGCAGGACCGGGTCGACGCGCTGGGCCGCGGCCACTACCGCCGCTACGACGAGCGGACCGCGACCATGCTGGGCACCGGCGCCCGGCTGTGCCTGGACCGCTGGCACGGCGACCTGCGGCGGATGCACCGGGAGACCGGAGGTGAACCGGCGGCGCTGCGGCGACGGCTGACCGAGTTCCCCGGGATCGGCCCCACCGGGGCGGACATCTTCCTGCGGGAGGCGCAGACGGTCTGGCCGGACGTCCGCCCGTACGCCGACCGGCGCACCCTGGCGGGGGCGAGACGCCTCGGCCTCCCGGCCGATCCGCACGGGTTGGCCGGGCTGGTCGCCGCGCCGGACTTCGGCCGGCTCGCGTCGGCGCTGGTCCGGGTGGCCCTCGGCGAGGAGTCGGCGGGCGAGGTGACCCGCACCGCCGCCGCCCGCTGAGGCGCGGCCGGTCAGTCGACCGGCTTGTTGCCCGCCGGCTTGGTCAGGTACCACACCAGCAGGGCGGCCAGCAGGGCCAACAGCACCACACCGCCGGAGACCCCGCCGCCGTCCTCGGTGGAGCGGTGCCCGGTCACCCCGAAGTAGATCACCGCGAGGCCGGCGAGCACCGCCAGAAATGTCCGTATTCCTCGGTCCTTCACGCCCCGCACCGTAAGCGCGCCCCCGGCGCGCAGGCGGACAGTCCGAGCGGATTCCCCCGTCCGGGCGACACCCCCGGTCAGACCGTCTCCAGGTCGTCCAGGGAGATGGCGTGGCTCATCAACCAGCGGGCCAGCGCCGCCATGCCGAACAACCACAGCGGGGCCGACTCGGTGGTGCCGTTGGTGGCGAAGATGGCGAACCGCAGGTCCGGCGCCCGGTACGCCTCGATCCGCCAGCGATGGTTCCGGTCCCGCCAGACCGCCGAAGGGTCCATGGCGTCACGGTAGGCGACCCCGCGCCGGGCCGGAGGCGGTTCGCCGCCACCACGTCACGCAGACACCTGCCGGTCAACCGGAGCCGACGACCAGCCGGGCGTCGTCGGGCAGCCGTCGGGTCACCCCGCGCCGGTCGAGCAGCTCCAGCAGGGGCACCGCCACCCGGCGGGTGGTGTCCAGGGCCTGCCGGGCGGCGCTGAGCGTGAACGGCTGCGGCAGCCGGGCGAGCACCCGCACCGCGGCGTCGGCGGCGTCGGGCAGCAGCACCACGTTGTCGGCCAGCCGCAGCAGCGCACCGGCCCGCACGGCGGCGCCCACCTCCCGGGGGCCCAGGCCCAGCGCGGTGAGCCGGTCGGCCTCCGGGGCGCGGAACGGGTGGGCGGCGAACTCGCCCCGGACCCGGTCGAGGGCGCGGGCCACCGGCTCGGGCAGCCCGGGCACGCCGACGCCGATCCGGCCGGCCCGCAGCGTCAACGGCGGCCGGACCAGCGCCTCCACCAGAGCCCGGTCGGGCAGGCCGAGGCGTTGGCGTAACGCCTCAGTCGGGGCGTCCGGCTCCAGCGGGTGCGCCGCCGCCCAGGCGGTCACCTCCTCGACCAGCCGCACCCCCAGCCACCGCCAGTGCCCCGGATCGGCCAACCAGTCCCCGACGACCGGGGTGGCGTCGCCGGGGACACCCATCCGGGTCAGCTCGGCGGCCCGCACGAGCCGCCGGCGGCGCAGCTCACCGGCCAGGTCGGGACGCCCGTCCAGGTCGGCCAGGACGGCGGCGCGGACGGCGGCGGCGCCCCGACGCGACAGCGGCGGCGGGGCCACGTCCAGCACCGTCACCCCACCGCAGACGTGGTGCCGGCCCGGGTCACGCAGCAACGCCCGGTCCCCGGTCAGCAGCGGCAGCGGACGGTCCAGCCGCAGCCGTACGGTGTCGCCGCCCAGCGGCCGGACCCGGACGGGAACGGCCGCCGACCCGACGTGCAGGGTCAGCGTGGCCGGCAGGTCACCTGCCGGATCACCGGCCAGCCGCACGTCGACCAGGTCGGTGCGGTGGAACCGGTCGGGGGTGAGCAGCGCGTCGCCGCGCCCGAGCCGTTCCCGGGGCACCCCGCGCAGGTTGACCGCGACCCGGGCCACCGCGGCGACCCGCTGCGCGGGCGTCCCCAGCCGGTGCAGGCCCCGCACCCGGACCGGTTCACCGGTGGTGGCGAGCGTCAACCGGTCGCCGACGCGCAGCTCGCCGCCGCCGAGGGTGCCGGTGACCACGGTGCCGCTGCCCCGGATGGTGAACGCCCTGTCGATCCACAGCCGCACCGGCCGGGCGGTGTCCGGCGCAGGCAGCCGGGCGACCAGCCGGTCCAGGGCGGCGCGCAGCTGCGGCAGGCCCACGCCGGTGACGGCGCTGACCGCCACCGCCTCCACCGCGCCGAGCGAGGTCGCCGCGAGCCGGGCGCGGGCCTGCGCCGTCGCCGGCCCCGGATCGGCCAGGTCGGCCCGGGTCACCACCAGCAGCCCATGGGACACGCCGAGGGCGTGCAGGGCGGCCAGATGTTCGGCCGACTGCGGCATCCACCCCTCGTCGGCGGCGACCACCACCAGCGCGGCCGGCACCGGCCCCACTCCGGCCAGCATGTTCGGCACGAACCGTTCGTGCCCCGGCACGTCGACGAAGGCGACCGGGTCGCCGCCGGGCAGGGTGGTCCAGGCGAAACCGAGGTCGATGGTCATGCCCCGGCGGCGTTCCTCCGCCCAGCGGTCCGGTTCCATCCCGGTCAACGCCCGGACCAGGGTGGACTTGCCGTGGTCGACGTGCCCGGCGGTGGCGAGGACGTGCATCTCTACTCGGCCGTCCGCAACACCACGTCGCGCAGCGTGTCGTCGGCGTCGGCGGGGACGCAGCGCAGATCCAGCAGCAGTCGTCCCCGGACCACCCGGCCGAGCACCGGTGGATCACCCAGCCGCAGCGCGGCGGCGTACCGTTCGGGCAGGCTCAACGCCCACGAGTCCAGCTCGACGCCGGGTGCGCCGCCCCCGCCGACCACGGCGACGCTGGGCACCACCTCGGCCTTGCGGCCCGCCGCGCCGAGGGCGTCGCGCAGCCGTTCGCAGCGGTCCCGCAGCACGGCCGGGTCGGCGTGCAGGGCGTCGCGGGTCGGGGTGGTCGGCCCGTGCAGGGTGGCCGCCAACGCGGCGAGGGTCAGCTTGTCGACCCGCAGCGCCCGCGCCAGCGGGTGCCGACGCACCAAATCGACCAGGTCGGCGTCGCCGAGCAGCAGCCCGGCCTGCGGGCCGCCGAGAAGCTTGTCGCCGCTGGCGGTGACCAGGTGCGCCCCGGCCCGCAGGGTGCCCGCCGCGTCCGGCTCGGCGGGCAGCAGCGGATCGGCGGTGAGCAGACCCGAACCGATGTCGACGACCACCGGCACGCCGAGGGTGGCCAGCTCGTCGACCCCGACGGCCGAGGTGAAGCCGGTGACGACGAAGTTGGACGGGTGCACCTTCAGCACGAACCCGGTGTCCGGGCCGACCGCCCGGGCGTAGTCGTCGCGGGTGGTGCGGTTGGTGGTGCCGACCTCGTGCAGCCGGGCACCGGTGCTGGCCAGCAGGTCGGGCAGGCGGAACCCGTCGCCGATCTCCACCAGTTCGCCCCGGCTGACCACGATCTCCCGGCCGGCGGCCAGCGCGGTCGCGGCGAGCACCAGGGCCGCCGCCCCGTTGTTGACCACGTGCACGGCTGCGGCGTCGGGCACCGCGGCGGCCAGCGCGGCCAGCGCGTCGCGGCCCCGCCGGGCCCGGCGGCCGGTGACCAGGTCCAGTTCCACGTCGGTGCTGCCAGCGGCGGCGACCAGCGCGTCGACGGCGGCCGGGGAGAGCACGGCCCGGCCGAGGTTGGTGTGCAGCACCACCCCGGTGGCGTTGAGCACCGCCCGGGGGGTCGGGGCGGGCAGCGCGGCGATGGCCGCGTCGCGGACCTCGCCGGGGGTGATCTCGCCGTGCCGGGCCCGCTGCTGGGCACGGCCGACGGCCGCCTTGACCCGGGCCCGGCCGAGGGTCGCCACCGCCGCGGCCAACGCCGGATCGGCCAGCAGCGTGTCGGTGCGGGGCACCCGCCGACGCGGATCGGCCGCCGCCTCACCCATGCGTGTCATCCCCCCGGTGGTTGGCGGAGACGGACGGGAATCGAACCCGCCTGGCCCGGATCCCGGACCACACCAGCTTTGAAGGCTGGGAGGGGCACCAGCCGCCTGAACGCCTCCGCCCCCGAGTCAACCACAGGCCCGCCCCGGTAGTGCGGCGGGTGTCAGACCAGCCCGGACTGCCGGCGGCGGAGGCGTTCGCGCTGCGGCAGCACCGTGTACTTCGGATCCCGCGCCGAGGCCACCCCACCGTGGAAGATGCCGAACCGGGTGGCCACCGACGCGGCCAGCAGCGCCGTGCCGGACAGCGCGGACAGCACCCGGCTGCGCCGCCCGGCCAGCGCACCGACCACCCCGGCGGCGGTGAGCAGCCGACCGGCGCGCAGCAGCCGACCCGCCGTACCGAGCCGGTAGGGCTCACTGAGCAGGCCCAGCCGGGTCTCCACCGAGTGCGCGCCCCACAGCTCCAGCGCCGCCCCGGCCACCGCCATCCGACGGGCCGGCCCGGCCTGGGCGCAGGGCGCGGCGAGCAGCCCCACACCGGCACCGCTGGCCAGGGCGCTGCCCGCGAAGATGGTCGGCAGCTCCGGGTACGCCTCGTGCCAGGACGGCACCGCCGTGCCGGCCAGCAGCACCCCGGTGTACGTGGCCAGCGCGGGCGCGACGACGGCGGCGGCCAACCCGGCGGCCTGCCCGGCCGGCGGCAGCAGCCGACGCACCGGGGAGAACACGCCGCGTGCCGGCAGCAGCGGTGCACCCTCGGCGACGGCGGCCAACCCGGCGGCCGGGCCGTAGGCGGTGAGGATCCAGGTGCCCACCGACATCGGTGAGGTCGGTTTCGCCACCCGCAGCATGTGGTGGAACCGGGCCGGCCGACCCAGGTCGTTGATGAGGAAGTAGGCGCTGGCGGTGACCGCGCCCAACGCGGTGACCCGACCGGCCCGGCGCAGCGCCGGCCGGCCGGTGAGCTGCCCCCCGGCGGCCAGCAGCGACGACCCGGCGGCCAACCCGCCGGTGAACAGGTACGCGGCGATGTCCCACCGCCACACCGGGGCCTTGAGGATCGGCCGGCCGTAGTAGGAGGTGAACTCCGCCTCCGGCACGCGCAGTTCCTCGCCGCCGCGCCCGCCCCGCCGCCGCGCCACCGGCGGCACGTCCCGGGGCGGTACGACGACCGGCGCGTCGGCAGCGTCGGCCGGGCCGAGGGCTCCGGCCGGGCCGGCACCGACCTTCGGGCCGTGGCCGAGCCGGGTGGAGGAGCGCACGCCGTCGGCCGCGAGCCGGGCACGGAAGCCCCGGAACCGCTCCCCCACCGGGATCCGGCCCGCGCTCACGACGATCCTCCGACGAACGCGGCGACGGCCGCCGCCGTCATGGCCAGCGCCGCCAGCCCGGCCCGCCGCCACATCCGGGGCAGGTCCCGGGTGGTGACCACCGGGTCCGGGGGCAGGCCGTACACCTCGGGCTCGTCGAGGAGGAGGAAGAACGCGCCGTCGCCGCCGACACCGTCGGTCGGGTCGTGGCCGTAGAGCCGGGCTTCCGGCACGCCCCGCTCGTGCAGCGTGGCGACCCGCTGCGCGGCCCGCCCGCGCAGCTCGTCGAGGGGACCGTACTGGATGGACTCGGTCGGGCACGCCTGGGCGCAGGCCGGGGTCATCCCCGCGCCGAGGCGGTCGTAGCACAACGTGCACTTCCACGCCCGGCCGTCGCCCTTGCGCTGATCGATCACCCCGTACGGGCAGGCGGAGATGCAGTAGCCGCAGCCGTTGCAGATGTCCTCCTGCACCACGACGGTGCCGAACTCGGTGCGGAACAGCGACCCGGTGGGGCAGACGTCCAGGCAGGCGGCGTGGGTGCAGTGCTTGCAGACGTCCGACATCATCAGCCAGCGGAAGTCGGTGCGGGACTCGGCACCGGTGCCCCGGCCGGGTGGCGCGGCACCGGGCATCCCGAGGAAGCGGGTGGCCGACCCGGCCGCCGTGGCGTCCGGGGTGGCGGTGGTCGGGCTGGCCATCCGGGCGGCGGCGTCGGGGTCACCCGGGGGTACGCCCGGGGTGGTACCGCCGGTGCTGCCGGTGCCGGCGGCGACCGCCGCCGACGTCGCGGCCGCCGAACCGCCTGTCGGGTTCCCGGCGAACGCCGCGCTGCGGTGCCCGGCCGGGACCGGCTGTTCGACGAAGGCCACGTGCCGCCAGGAGTTCGCGGTCAACGCGCCGGTGTTGTCGTACGACATGCCGAGCAGGTCGAAGCCGGACTCGGGGACGGCGTTCCACTCCTTGCAGGCCACCTCGCAGGCCTTGCAGCCGATACAGACGCTGGTGTCGGTGAAGAACCCCATCCGGGGGCCGGCGGACGTCCAGCCCGCGTCCGGGGCCGGATCGAGCGGGCCGTACAGGCTGTTGCCGTCAGGCATGGTCGGCGCCCTTCTCCCGTGGCCCGTCGTCGCTGCGACCCGCCGGCCGGCGGACCCGGGTCGTCACCGTCGGCGGACGTTCACCGGGCACGATGCCGGCCCGTCGACGGTAGTCCTCCACCAGGTCCCGCAACGGCGGGCCGGTCGGTCGCCGGCCCGGCCGGATGTCACAGGTGCCGACCTTGCTCTCCTGGATGAGCACGTTCGGGTCCAGGGTGATGCCGAACAGGTCGTTGGCCGAGTCGCCGGTGACCAGGCCCTCGTACCCGAAGTGGTACGGCAGCCAGAGCTGGTGGATCACCCGACCGTCCACCCGCAACGGGGTGAGCCGGTCGGTGACCAGCACCTTCGCCTCGATCACGGCGCGGGCGCTGATCAGGTGCGCCCAGCCGAGATGGGTAAGCCCCGCCTCGGCGGCCAACTCCGGGGACACCTCCACGAACATCTCCGGTTGCAGCTCGGCCAGCGGGCGCACCGTCCGGCTCATCGCCCCGGCGGTGTGGTGCTCGGTGAGCCGGCTGACCGTGAACACGTACGGGAAGACCTGGCTGTGCTGCTGCGGCGGGCTCGGATTCACCGAGTTCACCGGATGGGCGTAGACCTTGCGGGTGGGGTTGGCCTGCTGGCCGTAGAGCGGGTTGCGCATCGGCGACTCCGCCGGCTCGTAGTGCGTCGGCAGCGGACCGTCGAGCACCCCGCTCGGCGCGTACAGCCAGCCCTTGCCGTCGGCCTGCATGACGAACGGGTCGTCGCCGGCCAGCGCCGCCGGGCCCGACGCCCCCTGCGGCGGGCGGTACGTCGGCGGTTTCGTCTTCTCGAAGTCCGGCACGTCGTAGCCGGTCCACTCGCCGGCCTGCGGGTCCCACCAGACGTACTTCTTGCGGTCGCTCCACGGGCGGCCCTGCGGGTCGGCCGACGCCCGGTTGTAGAGGATGCGCCGGTTCGCCGGCCACGCCCAACCCCACTGCGCGGCCACCCAGTCCTGCTCGTGCCGGGACTTCCGCCGGGCGGCCTGGTTGACGCCGTCGGCGTAGACGCCGGAGTAGATCCAGCAGCCCACAGCGGTGGAGCCGTCGTCCCTGGCCTCGGTGAACGAGGACAGCGGGCGACCGGTGGCCACGTCGTAGCCGTTGATCTCGCGCAGCACCGCCTCGGCGCTCGGCTCGGCGTGCGGGCCGTGCAGGGGGTAGTCCCAGGCCAGGTCGAGCAGGGCGCGGTCGCGCCGGTGGGGGGAGCCGGCCAGCTTCTCCCGCAGCCGCCGCCCCAGGTGGTAGAAGAACCACAGCTCGGAGCGGGCGTCGCCAGGCGGCTCGACGGCCTTGTCCCGCCACTGCAACAGCCGCTGGGTCTGGGTGAAGGTGCCCTCCTTCTCCACGTGCGACGCGGCCGGCAGGAAGAACACCTCGGTGCGGCACTCGGTCGGGACGATCTCGCCGGTGGCCACCTCCGGGCCGTTCTTCCAGAAGGTGGCGCTCTCGATCATGAACAGGTCGCGGACCACCAGCCAGTCCAGGTTGGCCATGCCGAGCCGCTGCGCCCGCCCGTGCGCCGAGCCGACCGCCGGGTTCTGGCCGAGCAGGAAGTACCCCTTGATCTTGCCGTCGATCATGTTCAGCACCTGCTGGTAGGTGCCGTGGTCGCCGGTCATCCGGGGCAGGTGGTCGTAACAGAAGTCGTTCTCCGGCGTCGCCGCGTCCCCCCAGTACGCCGTGAGCAGGCTCGCCGCGTACGCCCGCGCGTTGCCCCAGAAACCCTTCTGCCCGGGGTGGCGGATGCTGTCCACCCAGTCGTCGAACGTCGGGTGGTCGGCGTGGTGCGGCATCGGCAGATAGCCGGGCAGCAGGTTGAACAGCGTCGGGATGTCGGTGGAGCCCTGGATGCTGGCGTGCCCGCGCAACGCCAGGATGCCACCACCCGGACGACCCATGTTGCCCAGCAGCAACTGGATGATCGCCCCGGTGCGGATGTACTGCACGCCGACGCTGTGCTGGGTCCAGCCCACCGAGTAGACCAGGGCGCCGGTGCGGTCCCGGCCGGAGTTCTCCGTCCAGGCCCGCGCCAGCTCCAGGAATTTTTCCCGGGGGATGCCGCAGACCCGCTCCACCATCTCCGGGGTGTACCGGGCGAAGTGCCGGCGCAGGATCTGGTAGACGCAGCGCGGATGCTGGAGCGTCTCGTCCCGCTCGGTCTGCCCGTGCACCTGCGCGCCGTGCGACTCGTGCCGCAGGCCGGCCGCGCTGTCGCGTTCCTTGGCGGTGTGCCCGCTGCCGGAGTCCCCCTCGTGCCCGGCGTACTGCCAGCTGGTCTGCACGTAGCTGTCGGTGTTCGGGTCGTAGCCGGAGAACAGGCCGTCGCCGTCCTCGGTGTCGGCGAACTGCTCGCTGACGATCGTCGCCGCGTTGGTGTACGCCAGCACGTACTCCCGGAAGTCCAGCTCGTTGTCCAGGATGTAGCGCACCACCCCACCGAGCAGGGCGATGTCGGTGCCCGCCCGGATCGGCAGGTACGAGTCGGCCACCGCGCTGGTGCGGGTGAACCGGGGATCGACGTGGAAGACCTTCGCGCCGCGCCGCTTGGCCTCCATGACCCACTGGAAGCCCACCGGATGGGCCTCGGCCATGTTCGACCCCTGGATGACGATGACGTCAGCGTTGGCGAGGTCCTGTTGGAAGTCCGTCGCGCCACCGCGACCGAAGCTGGCCCCCAGACCGGGGACGGTGGCGGAGTGTCAAATGCGGGCCTGGTTCTCGATCTGGAGTGCCCCCATCGCGGTGAACAGCTTCTTGATGAGGTAGTTCTCCTCGTTGTCCAGCGTCGCCCCGCCGAGGCTGGAGATGCCCAGCGTGCGGTGCAGTGGCCGGCCGTCGCCGTCGACGTCCTCCCAGGTCTGCTCGCGGGCGGCGAGGACCCGATCGGCGATCATGTCCAGCGCGGTGTCGAGGTCCAGGTCCTCCCAGTCGGTGGAATACGGCCGGCGGTAGCGGACCGTGGTCTGCCGCAGCGGGCTGGTCACCAGGCTCCGGCTGGCCGAGCCCTTCGGGCAGAGCCGCCCCCGGGAGATCGGGCTGTCCGGGTCGCCCTCGATCTGGGTGACCTGCCCGTCGGAGACGTACACCCGCTGCCCGCAGCCGACCGCGCAGTACGGGCAGACCGAGCGGACCACCCGGTCGGCGGTCTCGGTGCGGGCGGTCAACCCGGCGGACCGGTCCGACTGCGCCGCCGCGCCCCGGCCGAGCGGGTCGGTGCCGGTGAGCTGCCGGTAGACCGGCCAGCCCGCGATGAAGGTACGCAGACCCACCGCGCCCCTCCCTCCCCGCCTGATCCGACCCTCTGAACATAGGCCAGCGGGGCGGAGGATGCGAGGATCTTTGCCCACCGACACGGCGCTGCCCCCGACCGGTCCGGTCGGGGGCAGCGATCACGGTGGCGGAGCGCCGGTGTGCATGTCGCCTCTCGGCGCGTGGCGCAACGCGGCTCCAGCCGAACGGAACTCCGCGACGGCAATTCAGGTGAGGCCCGGGGACACTGGACACACCGACGCTCCTGCCCACCAGGATACCCCGCGTCGGCCGTGCCCGCCGGGTCGCGACGGGCCCGGCCGACGACGTCCTGCGGAAAGCCGCGTGCCGGAGCAGGTCGCGGCGGCGTTACCCTGACAGCATGCAGGCCACCCTGGCGACCGCCACCCCGCTGGCCCGGCCGGGTCGGCCGGTGGTGGTGGCGCGCACCCTGGCGGAGCTGACCGGCCCCACGGGCGGGACGGTGGAGCTGCCGGTGCGGCTGATGTGGAGCAGCGAGCGCACGTTCGACCTGGCCGACCCGGACGACCTGCTCTGGCTGTACGAGAACGTGCTGCGCGAGACCACCCGCGCCGACGACCTGCGGGCGTTGATCGACGGACGCACCCTGTGCCGGGTGTGGCGACGGCTCAACCTGCCCCGGGGGGTCCGGTCGGCCTGGGAGAGCCGGCACCGGGGTCTGCGGACCGCGTGACCCACCTGCACGACTTCTACCGGGAGGTCGCCCGGGTCGCCCTCACCGCGGCCGGGCCGCACCGGTTCGTCCTCGGCGGCGGGGTGGCGTGGGCGGCGCACGGCCTGGTCACCCGCCCCACCGAGGACGTCGACCTGTTCGCCGACGTGGAGGGGGCCGCCGAGGCCGCGGCGGCGGAGGTGTGCGCCGCGCTGGAACGTGCCGGGTACACCGTCGCGGCGGCCGACCCGGACAGCGACCTCGGTGACCTGTTCGAGGGCTTCGACCGGGACATCCGGGACTTCGTGGTCGGCCGGGACGACCGGCAGATCCGGCTCAGCCTGGCCCGCCTCGACCGGTACCGCTCGCCGGTGGTGATGGACCTCGGCCCGGTGATGGACGTCCGCGACCTGATCGCCAACAAGACCGCCGCCCTGGTCAACCGGCGGGAGGCCCGCGACTACATCGACGTCGCCGCCGCGCTGGCGCAGTACCCGGTCGCCGAGCTGCTGAGGCTGGCCCGGCAGGTGGACCCGGCGCTGGCCGACGAGGACGTCCGGGCCGCCGGCCGCTACCTGGACCGGCTGCCGGACCGGCGGCTCGCCCGCTACGGCCTGGACCCGGCGCGGATCGCGCAGGTCCGCCGCCGGCTGGCCGACTGGCCCCGCTGACCGCCGGGCCGGGGCCGGCGTCCCGGCCCGGCGGACGGGTGGATCACCTGGTGAACCGGCCGCCGGTCACGCCCAGGATCTCCCCGGTGACGTAGCTGGACTCCTGCGAGGCGAAGAAGACGTACGCGGGTGCCAGTTCGGCGGGCTGCCCGGGCCGGCCCAGCGGGGTGTCGGTGCCGAACTTCTCCACCTTCTCAGGCGGCATGGTCGCCGGGATCAGCGGCGTCCAGATCGGGCCGGGCGCGACCGCGTTGACCCGGATGCCCCGGTCGGCGAGCTGCGCGGCGAGCCCCTTGGTGAAGTTGGCGATGCCCGCCTTGGTGGTGGCGTAGTCCAGCAGCGGCGGCGACGGGTCGTACGCCTGGATGGAGGTGGTGTTGATGATCGTCGCGCCCTCCTTCAGGTGCGGCAGGGCGCTGCGGCACAGCCAGAACATCGCGTACAGGTTGGTCTTCATCACCCGGTCGAACTGGTCGGTGCTGATCGCCTCGATGCCGTCGTCCTGGGCCATCTGGTAGGCCGCGTTGTTCACCAGGATGTCCAGGCCGCCGAGTTCGGTCACCGTCCGGTCGACCAGGTCACGGCAGTGCTGCTCGTCGGTCAGGTCGGTGCGCACCGCGACCCCACGCCGGCCGGCCTGCTCGACCAGCCGGACCGTCTCCCGGGCGTCGGCGTCCTCGTCCTCGTCGAGGTAGGACACCACCACGTCGGCGCCCTCCCGGGCGAACGCGATCGCCACCGCCCGGCCGATGCCCGAGTCACCGCCGGTGATCAGGGCCCGCTTGCCCGCCAACCGGTCACTGCCCCGGTACGACGACTCGCCGTGGTCGGGCTCCGGCCCCATCCGGTCGGTCCGGCCGGGCGTCGACTGCTGCTGCGCCGGTTGACCCTCCTGGTGGCCGTACTGGGCGTTCGGGTCCTGCGGGGTGTACTGGTCCTGGCTCACCGTGCGGCTCCCTGCCTGGTTTGGTCCCTTCTGGGTCACCTGGTCACCTACCCCCGCGGACCGGCCGGAAACAACCCGCGCCGGGCACCCGACGACGGCGGTGTGACCGGCAGGTGGCCGCCGACGGCGCGGTGGCCGAACAGTGCGGGCCACTGTGGCAGGAGTGACCGCTGCTCGTTATGGTGCGCAACGGCGCTTACGAGGCGCGTCCATCCCCGTCGAAGGGCACCCCCATGACCTCCTCCTCCGGCGCTTCGCGCCGTCAGGTGCTGGCCGTCGCCGCCGCCGCGGCCACCGCCCCGCTGATCGCCGGCGCGCCGGCCCAGGCGGCCGGGCGGCAGGGCCCGAAGGGTCCGAAGACCTGGGACCTGACCGTCCTGGGCACCTCGGACACCCACGGCAACGTCTACAACTGGGACTACTACCGCGACGCCGAGTTCGACGACAGCAAGCACAACGACGTCGGCATCGCCAAGCTCGCCACCCTGGTCAACCAGATCCGCGCCGAGCGCCGGGGCCGGGCCACCCTGGTCCTCGACGCCGGCGACACCATCCAGGGCACCCCGCTGGCCACGTACTACGCCAAGCAGGAGCCGATCACCGTCACCGGCGCGACGCACCCGATGGCCCGCGCGATGAACATCCTGCGGTACGACGCCGTGACGCTGGGCAACCACGAGTTCAACTACGGGCTGCCGCTGCTGGCGAC
Organism: Micromonospora humidisoli; assembly: GCF_016900955.1. Classification (NCBI taxonomy): domain Bacteria; kingdom Bacillati; phylum Actinomycetota; class Actinomycetes; order Micromonosporales; family Micromonosporaceae; genus Micromonospora; species Micromonospora humidisoli. Next base: position 99,089 of record NZ_JAFEUO010000005.1, on the reverse strand, counting down.
CTGGATCGGCCAGTTGGGCTTCCCGGCGCTGGCCGCGAACGCGGTGAACGCGAGGACCGGTAGGCCGGCGTTCCAGCCGTACGTGCTCAAGCGGGTGCGGCCCGGCGGCCCCGGCTCGCCGACCCTGACCGTGGGCATCCTCGGCCTGACCAACCCCGGGGTGGCCATCTGGGACAAGGGCAACGTCGAGGGCAAGCTGGTCTTCCCCGACATGGTGGAGACCGCCGCGAAGTGGGTGCCGGTCATGCGGCAGCGGGGCGCGGACCTGGTCATCATCTCCGCCCACGGTGGCGACAGCGGCACCTCCAGCTACGGCCCGGAGCTGCCCAACGAGAACCCGGTGGCGTTGATCGCCCAACAGGTCCCCGGCATCGACGCGATCCTGTTCGGCCACGCCCACAACGAGGTGGTCGAGAAGTTCGTCACCAACACCGCCACCGGCGCGCAGGTGCTCACCGCCGAACCGTCCAAGTGGGGGCAACGGCTGACCCGGATGGACTTCACCCTGACCCGGGAGCGGGGCCGCTGGAAGGTCGTCGCCAAGGGCGCCACCATGCTCAACACCAACACCGTGGTCGAGGACCCGACGGTGCTCGCCGCCGTGCGGGGCCAGCACGACAAGACCGTCGGGTACGTCAACACGGTGGTCGCCCGGTCCACGCAGGAACTGTCGGCCGCCGAGTCGCGTTACCGGGACACCCCGATCCTCGACTTCATCAACCACGTGCAGACCGAGGTGGTCACCGCCGCGCTCACCGGCGGCCCGTACGCGGCGCTGCCGGTGCTGTCGATCGCCGCGCCGTTCAGCCGCACCGCCGTCTTCCCGCAGGGCGACGTGCGCATCCGCGACGTCGCCGGGCTGTACGTCTACGACAACACCCTGGAGGCGGTGGTGCTCACCGGCGCCGAGGTGAAGGCGTACCTGGAGTACTCGGCGAAGTACTTCACCACGCTGCCCGTCGGCGCACCCGTCGACCCGGCGACGATCAGCGACCCGGCCGTGCCCGACTACAACTACGACGTGATCTCCGGGCTGGACTACGACGTCGACGTCTCCCGGCCGGTCGGGCAGCGGATCACCCGGCTGGTGCTGCCCGGCACCGACACCCCGGTCGCCGCCGACGCGCAGTTCGTGGTCGCGGTGAACAACTACCGGCGCAGCGGCGGCGGGAACTTCCCCGGCATCGTGAAGACCCAGGTCTACAACGCGCAGCAGGAGATCCGCCAGCTGCTCATCGACTGGGCACAGGCCAAGGGCACCATCGACCCGGCCGACTTCTTCGTGCCGAACTGGCGGCTGGTCCGCGCGGGCGCACCGGTCTTCTGAGCCGCCCGGCCGTCGCTTCGACGCCGGCCGGCCGCCGGACCCCGGGGTGGCACCCCGGGGCCCGTCGGCATGCTCAGCCGCCCGAACGCAGGTCCTGCTCGTACCGGCCGGGGGTCGGGTCGGGCTGGTAGCGGGGCGGGTCGGTCTCGGTCGACGCCGTCCGGTCCTCGGGGCGGACCGGCGGCGGCAACTCCCCGAAGCGGACGTGCCGCAGGAAAGCGTGCTGCTCGTCGGTCAACGATTCGCTCATGACCCGTAGTGTGCGCCCGGCATCAAGGCCGGCGGGAGGGGTAAGCGCGCGGGAACCGGTCGGCGACGAGAGGACGAAACCATGCGCGCGGTACGGATGACCGCCCCCGGGGTGCTCGAACAGGTGGAGGTGCCCACCCCGACGCCCGGCCCCGGCGAGGTGCTGGTACGCGTCGGCGCGGTCGGTGCCTGTCACTCCGACCTGCACATCCTCGATTCCCCGCCGGGCCTCTACCCCACCCCGATCACCCTCGGCCACGAGATCGCCGGCACCGTGGACACCCTCGGCGACGGCGTCACCGGCTGGTCCGCCGGGGAGCGGGTCGCCGTCTACGGGATCATCGGCTGCGGCACCTGCCGGGGCTGCCTGCGGGGCCGGGAGAACGAGTGCCGCACCGTGCCCGTCGGCGGGATCGGGCTCAGCCGCGACGGCGGGCTGGCCGAGCACGTGGTGGTGCCCGCCTCCCGGCTGCTACCCGTCGGTGACCTGGAGGTGACCCAGGCGGCGCCGCTGACCGACGCCGGGCTGACCCCGTACCACGCGATCGAGCTGGCCCGGCCGGCCCTGCGGCCGGGGACGTCGGTCGTGGTGATCGGCATCGGCGGCCTGGGGCACATGGCGGTGCAGATCCTCGCCGCCACCACCGCCGTGCGGATCATCGCGGTGGACAGCAACGTCGCCGCCCTCGACCTGGCCACCCGGGTCGGCGCGCACCACGTGGTGCCGGCCGGCCCCGACACGGTCGACCGGATCCGGGAACTGGTCGGGCCGGCACCCGACGGCGCGGACGTGGTCATCGACTGCGTCGGGGTGGACGCCACCCTCACCACCGCCCGCGGCGTCGTCGCCACCGGCGGCCGGCTGCTGCTGGTCGGGTTGGGCGGCGGCACCCTGCCGGTGCGGCCGGTCGCCGACGAGCCGCCCACCGTGCCGTTCGGGACCAGCGTCACGGTCCCGTTCTGGGGCACCCGGGCCGAACTCCAGGAGGTGATCGCCCTGGGCCGGGCCGGGCTGCTCGCCGCCGACGTGCAGACCTTCCCGCTGGAGCGCGCGCCCGAGGCGTACGACCTGCTGCGGGCCGGCGACATCCACGGCCGCGCGGTGATCGTGCCCTGACCCCGCCCGCCGGCCGGCGGGTCAGCGAACGGGCGACCCGGCCGGCTGCGGGCCCCGGGCGGGCAGCCGGTCCAGCAGGGCCGCCACGGCCCGCACCGGCATCCGGTCCATGGTCCGGTCGAAACTCAGCCGGCCCTGGCAGAACCGGACGAACATCGACCAGCCGGCCGGGGTCGCCACGAACGCGTGGCACAGCTCCGGGCGGCGGGCGAACAGGGTCAACATCCGCCGCCCGGCGCGCATCGACGGCACCAGGCGCTCCTGCACGTCGCGGGGGTAGCGGTCCAGGTCACCGGCGGCGACCGCCGCGCCGGCCAGCGTCCCGGAACGCAAGGCGTAGCTGATCCCCTCCCGGGTCCACGGCTCCAGCAGGCCGGCCGCGTCCCCGGCCACCAGCACCCGGCCGTGGGCAAGCGGCGAGTCGTCGGCCCGGCACCGGGTCAGGTGCCCGGAGTCGTGCGCGGCGGGCACCTGCGCCAGGCCCAGCCGGTCGAGGAAGTCGTGCAGGTAGGCGCGGGTGCGCTCGCCCTCGCCCCGGGCCCCGATCACACCGACGGTGAGCAGGTCCCCCTTGGGGAACACCCAGCCGTACGCGCCGGGGAACGGGCCCCAGTCCAGCAGCAGCCGTCCCCGCCAGCGGGCCGCCTGCGCGGGTGACACCGGCAGTTCCCGTTCCAGGCCCAGATCCACCTGGCCGTACCTGACGCCCACGTGCCGGGCGGTCACCCCGGCGGAACCGTCGGCGCCGATCACCGTCCGGGCGGTCACCTCGGAGCCGTCGGCCAGGCGGACGCGTACCGTGTCGGGGTCCTGGTCGAGGGCGCGTACCGCGACGCCCTCGCGGACCTCGGCCCCGGCGGACACCGCCGCCGCGCGCAGCCGGTCGTCGAACTCGTCACGGCGCACCATGGTCACCAGCGGGGTGCCGTGCCGGCGGGTGAAGCCCCACCGGCCGTCGTGGGTGAAGGTGACCCGGTCGACCCGGTCGTGCGCCGGCACCTCGATCCGGCCGGCCACCATCGACAGCGAGGTGCCGATCAGGCCACCCCCGCAGGTCTTGTAGCGGGGGTGCACGGCCCGGTCCAGCACCAACGTCCGCACGCCGGCCGCGGCGGCCTCCCGGGCGGCGCTGAGCCCGGCCGGCCCGGCACCGACCACGACGAGATCCCAGATGATCATGCCGTCCAGGGTAGGGCACCGGCCCGCCCGGGGGCGCGCACGACCGGCCGTCGGGCAGGCATTGTCGGGCGGCCAGCGGGTAAGCCGCGCCACCCGGACCGCCCGACCGGCCGGCCGGGGTCACGGCAAGGAGGGCACCATGCAGCAGGTACGTCTGTCGGAGGTCGAGGTGCGCGTCTACGAGGCCGTCAGCGTGCTGGAGACACGCGGCCAGGTGCCGTACCCCGACCTGATCGCCGCGGAGGCGGGGCTGGCCGAGCAGGACGTCCACGCGCCCCTGCACCAGCTCACCGAGAAGGGCCTGCTGCACCGGGAGGACTCGCCGCTGGCCGGACTGGACTTCGGCCCCCGCTGGTGCGCCCGCCAGCCGGCGTGAGCGCCGCAGCGCCGCGCCGACCCCCCGGTTTGCCGCACCGGCCCCCGGGTAGCGCTGCGGCATGCCCGATCACCAGTCCGTCGCGCCCGACCGCCCCGACACCGACGGTCCCGTGACCGGCCACCCCGACGACCGCCGCCGCTGGCAGGCCCTCGGCGTCGGCCTCGTCGCGGCGTTCATGACCCTGCTGGACGTCAGCATCGTCAACGTCGCCGTCCCGTCGATGGACCGGGCGTTGCAGGCCAGCCCGAGCGACCTGCAGTGGGTGCTGTCCGGCTACGCGCTGACCTTCGGGCTGGTCCTGGTGCCGGCCGGACGGTTCGGCGACGCCCGGGGCCGCCGCAACGCCTTCGTCGTCGGGGTCGCCCTGTTCACCGTCACCAGCGCGCTGGCCGGGCTGGCCCAGTCCCCGACCTGGCTGGTCGCCGCCCGGCTGCTGCAGGGCGTCGCCGCCGGGGTGGTCAACCCGCAGGTCACCGGCCTGATCCAGCAACTGTTCCGGGGTGCGGAGCGGGGTCGCGCGTTCGGCCTGCTCGGCGCGACCATCGGCATCTCCACCGCCGTCGGCCCCCTGCTGGGCGGGTTGCTCATCCAGCTCGGCGGGGAGGACCACGGCTGGCGGTGGGTGTTCTTCGTCAACGTCCCCGTCGGGGTGCTGGCGGTGCTGCTCGGCTGGCGGCTGCTGCCCACCCGGGCCGCCGGCCGGCTCGACCGGCACCGACTCGACCCGGTCGGGGTGCTGCTGCTCGGCGTCGGCGTGACGCTGCTGCTGCTGCCGCTGGTGCAGCGGGAACAGTGGCCCAGCCCGTGGAAGTGGGGGCTGATCCCGGCCGGGCTGGTGGTCCTGGCCGCCTTCGGATGGTGGGAACACCGCTACGGGCGCACCCGCACCCCCCTGTTCGACCTGGGGCTGTTCCGGCTGCGGTCGTACACGATCGGGGCGGTGATCGCGCTCATCTACTTCGGCGGCTTCACCGCGATCTTCTTCATCTTCACCCTCTACCTGCAGAACGGGCTCGGCTACCGGGCGTTGACCGCCGGCCTGGCGATCACCCCGTTCGCCCTCGGGTCGGCGCTGGCCGCCGCCCTCGGCGGCCGGCTGGTCACCCGGTTCGGCCGTCCGCTGGTCGGGATCGGGCTGGTCATGGTGCTGGTCGGGCTCGGCGGGGTGGTGTTCGTGCTACGCGGCGACCCGCACGGCTCCATCCCGCTGCTCACCGCGCTGCCGCTGCTGCTCGCCGGGCTGGGCAGCGGCCTGGTGATCACCCCCAACCAGACGTTGACCCTGTCCGAGGTGCCGGTACCGCAGGCGGGCAGCGCGGCCGGCATGTTGCAGACCGGCCAGCGGATCGGCTCCGCCGCCGGCATCGCCGCCGTCGGCGCACTGTTCTTCTCGTCGCTGGCCAGCACCGACGGCCAGTGGTCCGCCGCGTTCCGGCACTCCCTGCTGCTGGCCATGGGCATCGTCGCGTTGGCCCTGGTCGCCGCCGCCACCGACATCGTGCTCAACCACCGCGCCGCGCACCGTCGCTGAGCCGCCGTCCACGGACGACACCAACCCCCGGGGAACCGTCGGCGAACACTGACCGCACGGGGCTGCGGACGCACCGCGACAGCCGGTAGACACATAGACCATGACGAACACCCTCGACCGTCGTACCCTGCTGCGCCTTGCCGGCGCCTCCGCCGGCACCGCCGTCCTCGCCGGCGCCACCCTCGCCGCGAGCGGTCCCGCCCACGCGGCGGCCGGCGCGTTCCGGCACGGGGTCGCCTCCGGCGATCCACTGCCGGACGGCATTCTGCTGTGGACCCGGGTCACCCCCGTCCCCGAGGCGCTGCCCGGTTCCGGCCTCGGCCCGGACGTCGACGTGCGCTGGCAGGTCGCCGCCGACCCCGACTTCGCCACGGTCACCGCGCAGGGCGTGGCACCGACCGGCCCCGCCCGCGACCACACCGTCAAGGTGGCGGTGACCGGGCTGGCCCCGGCCACCACGTACTGGTACCGGTTCGGCCACGGCGACACCTGGTCGCCCACCGGCCGGACGATGACCGCCCCGGCGGCCGACGCGGCCATCGACCGGCTGCGGCTGGGCGTGGTGTCCTGCGCGAACTGGGAGGCCGGGCACTTCGCGGCCTACCGGCGGCTGGCCGACCGGGGCGACCTCAACCTGGTCGTGCACCTCGGCGACTACCTCTACGAGTACGGCACCGGCGAATTCGACGCCGGCGGCACCGTGGTCCGCCCGGTGGTGCCCGAGCACGAGACGCTGACCCTGGCCGACTACCGGGTCCGGCACGGGCTCTACAAGACCGACCCGGCCCTGCAGGCGCTGCACGCCGCCGTGCCCTGGGTGATCACCTGGGACGACCACGAGGTCGCCAACGACGCGTGGTCGGGCGGGGCGGAGAACCACACCCCGGGCTCCGAGGGCGCGTGGTCCGACCGGGTCGCCGCCGCCCGGCAGGCGTACCAGGAGTGGATGCCGGTGCGCATCGGCGCGGACGGGGCGATCTACCGGCGGTTGCGTTTCGGCCGGCTCGCCGAGCTGTCCATGCTGGACCTGCGGTCGTACCGGTCGCAGCAGGCCGGCGGCACGGCGGTGGACGACCCGACCCGCACCATCGCCGGCACGGCCCAGCTACGGTGGCTCGAAGACGGGCTGTCCGGCTCGACGGCACAGTGGAAACTGGTCGGCAATCCGGTGATGATGGCCCGGGTCGACCTGGGTTCGCTGCCGGCGTGGCTGCTCGGCCCGCTGGCCAAGCTGCTCGGCATCCCGCAGAACGGCGCGGTGCTCAACCCCGACCAGTGGGACGGCTACAACGCCGACCGCAACCGGCTGGTCGACCACCTGCGGGCCACCGACACCCGGGACGTGGTGTTCCTCACCGGCGACATCCACACCTCGTGGGCCAGCGAGGTGACCACCCGCTCGACGGGGTTGACCAACCCGGCCGCCGCCGAGTTCGTGGTGCCGTCGGTGACCAGCGACAACCTCGACGACGTCCTGGGGCTGCCGGCCGGCAACGGGCTGAGCCTGCTCGGCGCGACCCTGCTGCGTTCGACGAACCCGCACGTGAAGTGGACGGAGCTGGACGGGCACGGCTACGGCGTGCTGGAGGTGACCCCGCAGCGCTGCCGGATGGACTGGTACCACCTGGTCGACCGGACCAGCCCCGACAGCGCGAGCCGCTGGGCCGCCGGGTTCTCCGTCGGTGCCGGGTCGGCGAGGCTGCGCCGGGAGGACGCGCCGGCCTGACCCGGACAGACGCCGACCGGCCGGCCCCGTCGCGGGGACCGGCCGGTCGGGCCCGGGTCACCAGAGCTGCTGGACGATGTCCGCCGCCTGCTGCTCCCACTGGGCGTACGCGTACGGGTACGCCGAGACCTGCACGGTCTGGGCGGCGGCGGTCAGCGGCAGGTCCTCCCAGCCGGGCACGTTCTTCAACGCGCCGAAGAACGCCCGGGAGGCGTACCGCGGATCGGTGACCTGCTCGGGCGTGCCCCACCCCGACGACGGGCGCTGCTGGAACAGGCCCTGCGAGTCGTGGTCGTTGTACGCGCCGAGGTGCCCCAGGTTGTACAGCTTGGACTCCTGCAACGAGGTGGCCACGCCGATCACCGCACCGCGCTCGCCCACGCCGCTGCGCTTGGCCTCGGCGACGATCTCCCTGGCGTTGGCGAGTTGCGCGTCGTCGAGCGGGACGCGGGACTGGGCGCCCTCGACGCCGCGCGGGATGAGGTCGTCGGTGCTCGGCTTGCCGGCCGGCACCTCGGTGGTGGGGGTGCCGGTGGTCAGGCCGGACTCGACGGTGACGCCCTGCCGGCCCTTGCCGGTGGCCAGGTCGATCGCGGCGCGGGCGCCCTCGTGGGGGCCGCTGGTGACGGGGGCGGCCACGGCGGCCGGCCCGAACGCCAGGCCGCCGAGGGCGGCGACGCCGGCGATGCTCAGTGCGGTCCTGCGGTCCTTCGCGATGGCCGGGAGCCATCGAGTGAAGTCAGGCTTCACGATGGTTGCCCTTTCGATCGTGGCGACGCGCTCCGGGGTGAGCGGGCCTCGGGGGATCTGCCCCGCCGGCCGGAGGTGTGCTGACCGGCGTACGGGGAACACAACCCACCGCCCCTGTCCGTCATTCCGGAAATGCGCACGCCACGTCGGGCTGTGGCCCGGGTCACCGGCAACCCACACCCCGGGGCCTCATACCGGACAAGCCGCCCATGCGGCGCGACAACGCCCAGCGGGCGTGGACCGGGTCAGGACGGCGGAACCGGGCGGCGGCAGGTCCCGGGCGGACGCCTCCGCGCCGACGTCAGCCGTCGATGCCGAAGCCGTCGGCGGTGGACCGCTCGTCGAGATCCTGCAACTCCTGGAACACGGTGAGCTGAAGGCCGGCGGGCACGTCGAGGCGGGAGTTCAGCGAGTGCCACGGGGTGACGGTGGGCGGGGCGACCTCGGTGGCCCCGGCGGCGACCAGCCGGCCGGTCACGGAGGCGGCGTCGTCCACCTCGACCGCCAGCCGTAGCCTCGGGGCCACCTGACGGCCCACCTCGACGTCGTCGATCATCCGCTTCTGCGCCGGATTGGCGATCTCCAGGGTCGCCCGGCCCGCCTCCAGGATCACCACCCGGGCCTCCCCCGCACCGGAGTACGCGGCCTGCTCAGGCAGGCCCAGGGCGTCCCGGAAGAATGCCACCGCCGCGTCGTAGTCCTCGGCCTCCACCACCAGGCGCAGCTGTCGTACGCCCGGAGGGCGGTCGTCGTCGGTCACCCGGCCGATCCTAGGCCGGTGGGGCCGGGCGGCACCCGCCGCCCGGCCACCGCGGTTCAGTGGCCGCGGGCCAACCACTCCTGCAGGTGGGGGGCCTCCGCGCCGACGGTGGTGTCGTCGCCGTGCCCGGTGTGCACCACCGTGTCCGCCGGCAGGGTGAGCAGCCGGGTCCGGATCGACTCCACGATCGTGGCGAAGTCGCTGTACGACCGGCCGGTGGCCCCCGGACCACCGGCGAACAGGGTGTCCCCGGTGAACACCGCCCCCAGCGCCGGAGCGTGGAAACTGCACGCGCCGGGACTGTGCCCGGGGGTGTGCAGCACCCGCAGCACGGTGTCCCCGACCGTGATCTCCTGCCCGTCGGTCAGCTCCCCGTCCGGGGCCAGCCCGGGGTGCACCAGATCCCACAGCACCCGGTCGGCGGGATGCAGCAGGATCGGCGCGTCGGTGACCTTCGCCAGTTCCGGGGCGACCCGGACGTGGTCGTCGTGGGCGTGGGTGGCGAGGATCGCCACCACCCGCCGGTCGCCGACGACCCGACGGATCGCGGCCACGTCGTGCGGGGCGTCCAGCACCACGCACTCGGTGTCGTCGCCGACGACCCAGACGTTGTTGTCGACGTCGAAGGTCTGCCCGTCGAGGGAGAACGTGCCGGAGGTGACGGCGTGGTCGACCCGGATCACGGGAACACCACCACCGACCGCAGCACGTCCCCGTCGTGCATCCGGTGGAACGCCGCCTCCACCTGGTCCAGGGCGATCTCCTCGGTGACGAAGGCGTCCAGGTCGAGGCGACCCTGCAGGTAGAGCTGGGTGAGCAGCGGGAAGTCCCGGCTGGGCAGGCAGTCGCCGTACCAGCTCGACTTCAGCGCGCCGCCCCGGCCGAACACGTCCAGCAGCGGCAGGTCGACGGTCATCTGCGGGGTGGGCACCCCGACCAGCACCACGGTGCCGGCGAGGTCCCGGGCGTAGAACGCCTGCTTCCAGGTCTCCGGTCGGCCCACCGCGTCGATCACCACGTCCGCGCCGAACCCGCCGGTGGCGGCCCGGATCGCCTCCACGGCGTCCTCGGCGGAGGCGTCGACGGTGTGGGTGGCGCCGAACCTGCGCGCCCAGTCCAGCTTGCGGGCGTCGGTGTCCACCGCGACGATCGTGGTCGCGCCGGCCAGGACGGCTCCGGCGACCGCCGCGTCGCCGACCCCGCCGCAGCCGATGACGGCCACCGAGTCACCCCGGGTGACCTGCCCGGTGTTCATCGCCGCACCGAGGCCGGCCATCACGCCGCAGCCGAGCAGCCCGACGGCGGCGGGCCGGGCCGCCGGGTCGACCTTGGTGCACTGGCCGGCGTGGACCAGGGTCTTCTCGGCGAACGCGCCGATGCCCAGGGCGGGGGTCAGCTCGGTGCCGTCGGTGAGCGTCATCTTCCGGGCGGCGTTGTGGGTGTCGAAGCAGTACCACGGCCGGCCCCGGCGGCAGGCCCGGCACTGCCCGCAGACCGCACGCCAGTTGAGCACCACGAAGTCGCCGGGCGCGACGTCGGTGACGCCCTCGCCCACCTGCTCCACCACCCCGGCCGCCTCGTGGCCGAGCAGGAACGGGTAGTCGTCGTTGATGCCGCCCTCCCGGTAGTGCAGGTCCGTGTGGCAGACCCCGCAGGACTGCACCCGCACCACCGCCTCGCCGGGCCCCGGGTCGGGCACCACGATCGTGGTGACCTCGACCGGAGCGCCCTTGCTCCGTGAAATGACGCCCCGGACTTCCTGGCTCACGCTGTGTCCTCCCTGCCTGCCGGCCCGACGGCCGGATGGGTCCCGCTCACCGCCGAACCTACCGCGATCATGCCGCCCGACCCATCGGTCCGCCGGACCCGCCACCCGCCGGCCGCTCACCGCCGCCGTCGGGCCGCTCCCCCGGCGGTACGCACACCGCCGTCACCGACGGGCCGGGGTCGGTGGCCCGCACCCACCTGCGGGCGGCGTTGCGGTAGCGCAGCACCTGGACCGCGCCCAACGCCCAGAGCAGGTACTGCACCGCGAACGCCCACCGGAACGCCGACAGCGGCGGATCGGACGCGCCGGCCGGGGTGGTCAGGTCCAGCACCACCCCGATCGCCAGCACCAGCACGATCGAGGCGACGAACCCGCCGACGTTGACGATGCCGATGGCGCTGCCGATGCGGTGCACCGGGTTGAACGTGCGGGCGTAGTCGAAACCGATCACCGCGCCGGGGCCGCCCAGGGCGAGCACCAGCACCAGCACCACCAACAGCCAGTACGGCGAACGGCCCGGCCAGGCCAGCACCACCGCCCAGACCGCGGCGCTGGCCGCGGTGACCACGAGGACCAGCGCCGAACGGTGGAACGGGTGCCGGGCGCACAGGTGGGCGACCACCGGCCCGGCGACCAGCGTCCCGACCGTCATCAGACTGAGCAGCGACGCGGCGGCCGTCGGCGTCAACCCCTGCCCCTGCACCAGGAACGGGTAACCCCACAGCAGCGCGAACACGGCCCCGGAGAACTGGGCGACGAAATGCGTCCACAGGCCCAGCCGGGTACCCGGCTGGGCCCAGGCCGCGGCGAGTTCCCGCCGCACGGCGGACAGGGCGGGGGTGACCGCCACCCCCGGCCCGACGTGCGGGGCGTCCCGGACGGCGACGAGCACCAGCAGCACCGCCGTCGCCCCCAGCCCGGCGGCGACCAGGAACGCCGGGGTCCAACCGGCCCGGTGCAACAGCGCCACCAGCGGCACCGCCGCGAGGATCGCACCGAGCTGACCGACCATGCCGGTGAGCTGCACCAGCAGCGGGTTGCGGCGGCCCGGGAACCAGAATGCGACGATCCGCAGCACGCTGATGAAGGTCATCGCGTCGCCGAGGCCCACCAGCACCCGGGCGGCGACGGCGAGCCGGACGTCGGTGGCGACGGCGAAGCAGAGCTGCCCCGCGACCATCAGCGTCCCGCCGGCCAGCAGCAGCCGGCGGGAGCCGTACCGGTCCAGCAGCATGCCGACCGGGATCTGCATGGCCGCGTACACGGCGAGCTGGGCGACCGAGAACACGGCGAGGGCGGAGGCGTTGATGGCGAACCGGTCAGTGGCCTCCACCCCGGTCACCCCGAGGGAGCTGCGGTGGAACACCGCCGCCAGGTAGGCGGTGACGGCCACCGACCAGACCACGGTGGCCCGCCGGACGGTGGGTGCGGGGGCCACGCTCACCGGCGTGCCGGGCCGACGCCCGCCGCGCCGGCCCGGCCGGCGTGGTCGCCGTAGCGGGCCGGGGACCGGCTGGTCGGCGGCGTGCTGCGGCAGCAAGACATCCGCGTACGACGATCCGTCATACCACCATGGTGCGTCGGCGTCGGGGCGGCGGGCGGCGGCGGGTGCGCCGACGGTGGCCCGCGCCACTGCCCGACGCACCCGGCCCGACGGCGCGTCGCCGGGCGGGCTGGCAGGGGCGATCACCGCGACCGATCGACCCCGGCACGTGGGGTGACCGGACGGCTGGGCACAATCGACGCATGTCTCCCCGCCGGTGGCTGCTCGCCGATCAACTCGGGCCGCACTTCCTGGACGACGACCAGCAACCGGTGCTGCTGGTCGAGGTCGCCGACCTGTTCCGGCGTCGGCGGCTGCACCGGCAGAAGGCGCACCTGATCCTCAGCGCGCTGCGCCACCGCGCCGCCGAACTCGGCGACCGGGCGGTGCTGCTGCGCACCGCGACGTTCCGGGAGGCCCTGGCGGCCGTCGACGGCCCGGTCGAGGTCTGCCACCCGAGCACCAGGGCGACCCGGGACTTCGTCAGGTCCGTGCCGGGGCTGACGGTGCTGCCGCCCCGAGGTTTCATCACCGACCGGGCCGACTTCACCGACTGGGCGGACCGGCCCCGGCGGGGCCCCCTGCGGATGGTCGACTTCTACCGCTACGCCAAGCGCCGCCACGGTGTGCTCACCAGCCCCGGTCCGGCCGACCGTGGCCGCACCGCCCCGCCCGGGCGCACCCTGGACGTGCCGCCGCCACCACCGATCGTCGAGGACGACATCGACGCCGAGGTGCGGGCCGACCTGGACCGGTGGGAACGCGACGGGGTGCGGTTCGTCGGCCGGGACGCCCCCCGCTCGCATCCGGCCACCGCCAGCGAGGCCGAAGACCGGCTGACCCACTTCCTGCGGCACCGGCTGCCCGCGTTCGGCCGCTACGGCGACGTGATGAGCGCCGAGGACCCGGTGCTGGCGCACGGGATGCTCTCCGCCGCGTTCAACCTCGGGCTGCTCGACCCGGCGGCGGCGGTGTCCCGGGCGGAGGCGGCGTGGCGGTCGGGCGACGCCCCGCTGGCCTCGGTGGAGGCGTTCGTCCGGGGGGTGCTCGGCTGGCGGGAGTTCCTCTGGCAGCTCTACTGGTACGTCGACCCGCCCTACCGGGGCACCGGTTGGCTCGCCGCCACCGAACCGCTGCCGCAGTGGTTCGAGGACCTCGACGCCGACGCGGTGGAGGCACGCTGCCTGGCCGACGTGCTCGCCGGGGTGCGGGACCGGGCCTGGGCGCACCACGCCCAGCGGCTGCTGGTGCTCGGCAACCACGCGTTGCAGCGCGGCTGGCGGCCCACCGAACTGGTCGACTGGTTCCAGCGCAGCTTCGTCGACGGCGCCGAGTGGGTGATGAACACGACGGTGCTCGGCATGAGCCAGTACGCCGACCTGGCCCGGGTGGACACCCGCCCGTACGCCGTGGATGGGCGGTACATCGACGAGATCAGCGACTACTGCACCGGTTGCCGCTACCAGCCGGACCGGGAACTCGGCGACCTCGCCTGCCCGTACACCGGCGGGTTCGCGGCGTTCCTGCACCACAACCGGGAACGGCTGGTCGGCGACCCGCGGCTGGCCGCGGAACTGGCCGCCCGCGACGACCCGGAACGCCGGGAGGCGGTGCTGGCGCAGGAGGAGAAGCGGGGCGGCAACCCGCCCTGACCGGCCGTCCTCCCGCGGCCACCGTCCCGGCCGTCGGGGGCGTCGTGCCCCGGCCGGTGGTCAGGCGACCTCACCGGCGGGCAGTTCCGCCGGCACCGGGGCCGCCACCCGGGCGGTCGACACCGACCGTGGGCCCGGACCACCGGCGAGCCGGACCCCAGCGGCGACCAGCCGGCCGTACGAGCCGGGCGCGACCCGGGCCAGCAGGTCGGGCAGCTTCGCCGACCAGCCGATCAGCACCCGGCCGCGTCGACGTTCGACACCGCGCAGGATCACCTCGGCGGCCTGTTCGGCAGGGATGGACAGCAGCTTCTCGAACTGCCGCCGCGCCGCGTCGAACTCCTCGCGGGGCACCCCGACGCCGACCCGGGCGTTGCGGGCGATCCGGGTGGCGATGCCGCCGGGGTGCACCGACGTCACCCCGATGCCGTCGTCGGCCAACTCGTGCCGCAGCGCCTCGGTGAAGCCCCGCAGGGCGAACTTGCTGGCCGCGTAGGCGGTCTGCCCGGCCGGGGCGATCAACCCGAACAGGCTGGACACGTTGACCAGGTGCGCGCCGGGTTCGGCCCGCAACGCCGGCAGCAGGGCGTGGGTGAGCTGCACCGGCGCCCGGAAGTTGATGTCGACGACCCAGTGGAACTCGTCCATGGTGACCTGGTCGAAACGGCCACCGAGGGCCACCCCGGCGTTGTTGACCAGCAACCGGACCCGGGGATGCCGGGCCATGACCTCCTCGGCGACCCGGGCGGTGGTGCACAGGTCGGCCAGGTCGACCAGGTGGGTGTCGACCTGACGCCCGGGATGCGCGGCCCGGACCGCGGCGGCCACCGCGTCGAGCCGGTCGCCGTCGCGGTCGAGCAGGACCAGGTCGCTGCCACGCCGGGCCAACCCGTGGGCGAGGGCCTCGCCGATTCCGCTGGCGGCACCGGTGACCACGGCGGTCCCGGCCGTGAAGTCGAAGTTACGCACGCGGCCTCCTTGCTGCGGGAAAGAGACGATAGGACGGGGTGACGGGCTCAGCCGACCGGGGTGTCGGCGGTCGCCCGGGAGAAACGCACCCCCTCGTCGACGAGCCGACCGTGTTTCATCAGCACGACGTCGCGGAGGTAGTTCTGGTACAGCCGCCACGGCGCGCGGGCACCCTGCCGGGGCAGCGTGTCCACACTGCGCAGCACGTACCCGGACCGCAAGTCGATCAGCGGCGACAGGTCGCCGTCAGGGGGCTCGACCGGGGTGACGACCTGCTGGCCGGTGGCGTCCAGGTGACGCAGCAACCGGCACACGTAGGTGGCGACCAGGTCGGCCTTCAACGTCCACGAGGCGTTGGTGTAGCCGATGGTCAACGCGAAGTTCGGCACCCCGGAGAGCATCATCCCCTTGTACGCCACCGTCGCGCCGAGATCGACGTCGACACCGTCGACGCTGAGGGTCATCCCACCCAAGGCGAGCAGTTGCAGGCCGGTGGCGGTGACCACGATGTCGGCGGGCAGCTCGACGCCGGAGCCGAGCCGGACACCGCCGGGGGTGAACGCCTCGACGGTGTCGGTGACCACCGAGGCGCGGCCGGCGGACAGGGCCTCGAACAGGTCACCGTCGGGTGCCACGCACAGCCGCTGGTCCCACGGGTCGTAGCGGGGCGAGAAGTGCCTGTCCACGTCGTACCCGGCGGGCAGCCGACCCTTCGCGGCCCGCCGCAGGAACGCCCGCACCATCCGGGGCGCACGTCGGGCGAGCTGGTAGTTGACGGTGCCGAACAGCACGTTCTTGGCGCGTACCAGCCGGTGGGCGGCGCGGGCGGGCAGCCGGCGGCGCAGCACGTCGGCCAGCCGGTCCCGGGCCGGCAACGCGATCACGTACGTGGGGGAACGCTGCAGCATGGTGACGTGCCCGGCGCGCCGCGCCAGCGCCGGCACCAGGGTCACCGCGGTGGCCCCGCTGCCGATCACCACCACCCGCCGGCCGGTGTGGTCGAGGTCGTCGGGCCAGTGCTGCGGGTGCACCAGCCGGCCCGTGTACCGCCCGACGTCCGGGAAGTCGGGGGTGTAACCGGCGTCGTACCGGTAGTAGCCGGTGCAGGAGAAGAGGAATCCGCAGGTCAGGACGATGTCCTCGGCGGTGTCGTCGCGGTGCACGTGGACCGTCCAGCGGGCGGTGCTGCTGTCCCACTCGGCGCGACGCACCCGGTGCCGGAACCGGATGTGCTCCTCGAGGCCGTACTCCCTGGCGGTTTGGCGCACGTAGCGCAGGATGGTGTCGCCGTCGGCGATGGCCTGCGGTGCGGCCCACGGGCGGAACGCGTAGCCGAGGGTGAACATGTCCGAGTCGGAGCGTACGCCCGGATAGCGGAACAGGTCCCAGGTGCCGCCGACCGCGTCCCGCGCCTCGATGACCGCGTACGTCGTGTCGGGGCAGGTGCGTCGCAGGTGGCAGGCGGCACCGACACCGGACAGCCCCGCGCCGACGATGAGCACGTCGACGTGGTCGGTGGACATCGCAACTCCCGGGTCCGAGGCGGTGACCGGACCCTATCCCACCCTCCCGGGGCGGCGGGTGCCGCTGACCCTCCCGTCCACCCGGACCGCCCGGCCGTACCCGTCGCCCCGATCGGCGGGCGGACCCTCCCGATCGGCGGTCCGGAGCCCGGCGGACAATGGCCGGGGCGGACCGGCCCGGACAGTGCCGGCAACCACCACCGTACGAGGGAGACGACGGACAGCATGGCCGACACCACCGGGCTGCGGGCGGACTGCGCCCGCTGCGTCGGATTGTGCTGCGTCGCCCCGGCGTTCGCCGCCTCCGCCGACTTCGCCCGGGACAAACCCGCCGGCCGCGCCTGCCACCACCTGCGCGCCGACTCCCGCTGCGGCATCCACGACGAGCTGCGCGAACGCGGCTACCCCGGCTGCGTCGTGTTCGACTGCTTCGGCGCCGGCCAGCGGGTCAGCCAGGTCACCTTCGCCGGCCGGGACTGGCGCACCGACCCGGCCACCGCCGCCGGCATGTTCGCCGCGTTCACCGTCACCCGGCCCCTGCACGAACTGCTCTGGTATCTCACCGAGGCACTCACCCTCACCCCCGCCGGCCCGCTGCACGACGAGCTGCGCGCCGCCCGCGACGCCACCGACACGCTGGCCGGCGGCACCGGGCAGGAACTGGCCACGGTCGACGTGGACGCCCACCGCGACCTGGTGAACCCGCTGCTCGCGGCGGCCAGCGAAGCCGCCCGTGCCGGCACCGGCGGGGCCGACCGACGGGGCGCGCTGCTGCTCGGCGCGGACCTGCGCGGCGCGGACCTGGTCGGGGCGAACCTGCGCGGGGCCCGGCTGCTCGGCGCGGACCTGCGCCGAGCAGACCTGCGCCGAGCCGACGTCACCGGCGCCGACCTGCGCGGCACCGACCTGCGCGGGGCCGACCTGTCCGACACCCTGTTCCTGCACCAGTCCCAGCTTGAGGCGGCCCGGGGTGACCGGCACACCGCCCTGCCGACACGGCTACGCCGCCCCGCGCACTGGACCACGGTGGTGCCGCTCACCCCGGCCCGCCGGCCGCGCCGCCCCCGCCGCTGACGGCGGCCCCCGGTGGGTGGGTTTGCCGGGCGGTAGGGCGGGCAGGTAGGTCGGCATGACGGAACAACCACGCACCGACCGGGCCGACACCGACGAGCCGGACGGCGTGCCGGCGTACGAGGCGTCGCTGCGCCCGCCGGGCGAGTCGCTGGGCGACGGCGGGGACACCGGCGACGACTTCGCCGACCTGCCCGCCGAGGAACACCTGTCGGCCCGGGAGACCAGCCGCGCCGGCTACGACGTGGCCGCGGTCTCCGGTGCGGGCGACCCCGCCGAGGAGGAGGCCGCCCACCCGCCCACCGAGTAGCACGCCGCCACCGGCCCCGGCGCGGTCGCGGCCACACGGTGGGCGTCGGCGCACGGCGGCCCGGGGCTCAGCGGGCGACGCCCACCCCCGCCCGCGCCTGCGTCATCCCCCGGTTGGCCAGCGCGTCGGCACGCTCGTTCTCCGGATGACCGTTGTGCCCCTTCACCCAGTGCCAGCTCACCTCGTGCCGGGCACAGGCCGCCTCCAGCCGCTGCCACAGGTCGGCGTTCTTCACCGGCTGCTTCGCCGCGGTACGCCACCCGTTACGCTTCCACGACGCCAGCCAACTGGTGATGCCGTTGCGCACGTACGTGCTGTCGGTGTGCAGCCGTACCGTGGCCGGCCGGGTCAACGCCTCCAACGCCTCGATCGCCGCGGTCAGCTCCATCCGGTTGTTGGTGGTCGGGGTGGCCTCGCCACCGCACAGCTCCCGCTCGTGCCCGCCATAGCGCAGCAGCACACCCCAACCCCCCGGCCCCGGGTTGCCACTGCACGCCCCGTCGGTCCAGATCTCCACCACCCCGTCCACCATGCCGCCGAACCTACCGGCACCCCACCCGGACACCGCCGCAGGGACACGGACCCCGGCGACCCGACGTCGCCGGCACCGACCGGAAATGCGGCGGCGACCCCGGACCGGCTCTGGCAGAGTCGGCGACCGTGACCATCGACGAAGACGCCCTCCGGGCCGAGGTACGCCGGACCCTGCACACGCTCGTCGACTCCGGCCGGGAGGCGGGCGTGCAGGTGGCGGCCTACCGGCACGGGCGGCTGATCATCGACGAGACCGCCGGGACCGCCGACACCGCCACCGGCCGGCCGCTGACCGCCGACACCCCGATCTTCAGCGTCTCCACCGGCAAGGGCCTGACCAGCAGCGTCGTGCACGTCCTCGCCGAAGCGGGCCGGCTCGACTACGACCTGCGCGTCGCCGACGTCTGGCCGCAGTTCGCCAGGCACGGCAAACACACCGTCACCCTGCGACACGTGCTCACCCACACCGCCGGGGTCCCCGCCCTCCCCGCCGACGTCACCCCCGCCGACTTCACCGACTGGGACCGGATGTGCGCCCTCGTCGCCGACGCGGAGCCCCGCTGGGCACCCGGCGAACGGATCGCCTACCACGCGTGGACGTACGGCTGGCTGGTCGGCGAGGTGGTCCGCCGGGCCACCGACCGGACGGTCTCCGCTGTCCTCGCCGAGGACGTCGCCGCCCCGTTGGGCGTCACCGGGGAACTGTTCTTCGGGGTGCCCGACGCCGACCTGCCCCGGCTGGCCGTCCTGGAGGACAACGGCCTGGCCGACCTGATGGCGTTCGCCTCCGCCCACCTGCCGCACTTCGACGCCGTCGCCCCACCGGCAGTCCGCCCCGACGCCACCATCGGCAGCCGACCCGACGTGCTGCGCGCCGACGTGCCCGCCGTGGGCACCCTCACCGCCCGCGCCGCCGCCCGGCTCTACGCCGCACTCATCGGCGACGTCGACGGAGTACGCCTGATCTCCGCCGACCGGCTGCGCCAGGTCAGCGCCGTCGCCGTCCGGGGCGTCGAGTGGGTGTTCGGGCAGGAGATGGCGTTCGGCCTCGGCTACGCCGTCGACGACGACGGCTCGTTCGGCACCTCCGGCAGCGGCGGCAGCCTCGCCTACGCGTACCCGCAGCTGGGCCTGTCGGTGGCGGCGACCCGCAACCGGCTCGGCGCGAACGACGGCGACCCGATGGAGGGCCTACGGACGCTGATCCGCGACGCGGTCCGGGCCGCCGGCTGACCGCCGCCCCGGCTCAGCGCCGGCTCAGCCGGGCGCGCAGCCGGCCCACCGCGTCACCGACCACCGCCGAGGTCATCGGCAGCAGCGGACTCGACCGCATCAGGGCCACGTCCTCCGCCGGGCTCGTCGCCCCGTCGAGGAACCGCAGCACCCGCGACGCCGGGTTCCGGTCGAAGAGCCGGTCGAAGAACTCCGGCCCGCCCACCGCCCCGGAGTCCCACGCCCGCAACGCCACCGCGTCCATCCACCGGTGCCGCCCCGGGTACGCCGGCCGGGGCACCGGCGCACGGCCGGCGGCGAGTGCCGCGGCGACCTGCCCCGCCTGCCGGTGCATCGCCGAGAAGGTGAACCCGGTCGACGGGCGGGTCGCCCCACCAGCGGTGCCCAGGCGCACCACCCGGGGCGACGGGCGGCCGTCGAACGGCGCGTCGGTCATCGGGATCACCCCGTCCTCCACCTCCCGCACCGTCAGCGCCGCCAGGTCCAGCCCGAGCAGGCCGGCATAGCCGCGCAGGCCCGCGTCGTAGCCGGCGTCGGTGAGCACCGCCGGGGAGAACTCGGTGTACTCGACGAGGGCGTACCGGTCACTGACCGGCAGCACGTAACCGAACGACACCCCCCGGGCCGGCTGCGGGGTGCGGAAGTCCATCAGCACCGCCCGCCCCGGATCGAACACCGGCGTCGACGACTCCAACCACCAGCCCCGGAAGTGCTGCAACCAGGCCGTCCGGCCGGGCCGGCGGGGCGGACGCGGACGCGAGTCGAGCACCCAACCGGCCCGCAGCACCGCCCGCCCGTCGGTGTCGCGCACCGTCACCGCCGTGCCGTCGTCGTCGAGCGCCCCCACCGCCACGTCGTGGCGGGTCGCGCCGAGCCGCCGTTCCGCCTCGGCAGCCCGCTCGTAGAGCGGCGCGGACCGCAGCATCGCGTACCGCAGCGGGGTCAGCTCCAGCACCCGGGTCGCCGCCGCGGTGGTCACCTCCACCCGCGACCAGCTGGCGCTGAGCATCGGCTCCAGATCACCGCCGGGGATGCCCCAGAACGCCCAGGTGCGGTCCTGGCCGCGCTTGCGTACCGGGTCCACCACGGCGACCCGCAGCCCCGGCAGCTCGTGCCGGGCCAGCGCGGCGAGCACCAGCGAACCGGCCCCGCCACCACCGACGACGGCCAGGTCGACCTCCCGCACACCCACCAGGTCACGCTGTCACACCCCGGCCGGGCCGCAGGCACGGACCCCTCCCACCACGCGCCACCCGCATCCCGGCCCGCGACCGCCCCACCGTGCCGCCGACCGTGCACCGTGGCGCCGGAGCGGCGGCCGGGTAGCGTCCCGCCCCATGACCCCGTCCGCCAACACCCTCACCGCCCGCTGGGCGTCCCGACTGGACGACCGCCAGACCGTCCTGTCCGGCGTCGGGGTGTACCCGCTGCTCGCCCAGCTCGCC
The DNA here is from genome assembly GCF_016900955.1 of Micromonospora humidisoli. Taxonomy (NCBI): domain Bacteria; kingdom Bacillati; phylum Actinomycetota; class Actinomycetes; order Micromonosporales; family Micromonosporaceae; genus Micromonospora; species Micromonospora humidisoli. Next base: position 78,023 of record NZ_JAFEUO010000005.1, on the reverse strand, counting down.
CGGTTCGCCACCGGCCCGGCCCGCGACGAACTGCACGCCGTCGCCCCCACCCCGGTCACCCCGGTCGACTCCCCCACCACCCGCCTCGCGGCCGGCTTCTGGTCCCGCGCCGGGCTGCCCCTGGGCCGCCGCTGGCTGACCGAGATGGACGCCGCGACCCGGGGCGAGCTGACCGGCGACCCGACCGTCGACCAGCCGCGACTCGACCGGTGGGCACACGACCACACCAACGGCCTGATCACCCGGATGCCCGTCCCGGTGGGGCCCGGCACCGCGCTGGTGCTGGCCACCGCGCTGAGCGTGCTGGTCGACTGGGCCACCCCGTTCCACCCCGCCCCCTACCGGCCGACGACCGGGCCGTGGCAGGGCCGCACCCTGGCCGGACTGCACCGGGGCGGCGGCGACCCGGCCACACTGCGGGTCGCCGACACCGCCGCCGGCCCGGTCAGCCTGCTCACCGTCCCCGGGGATGCCGACGTCGACGTGCTGCTCGCCCTCGGCCCGGACGGGCAACCCGCCGCCCGGGTCCTCCCGGCCGCGATCGGGGCGCTCGACCACCCGGCGACCCTGCCCGCACCGGCCGGACCCGGCGTCACCGAGGACACCGTCGACGGGTACGACGACCGGCCGGAGCTGCTGGTACGTACCGTCGGATTCACCGTGACCGGCGAACACGACCTGCTCGACCACGCCGACCTGTTCGGCCTCGCCACCGCCGCCCGCGACGGCGACCACTTCCCCGACATCAGCCCCCGACTGTCGGTCTCCGCCGCCCGGCAGAGCACCCACGCCGAGTTCACCGCCACCGGCCTACGGGCCGCCGCCGTCACCGCTCTGGCCATGCGGGCCGGCGGCGCGGCCCCCCGCGCCACCGTCCGACGGCGACGGGTACGCCTCGACGTCGACCGGCCGTTCGGCTTCCTCGCCGTGCACCGCCCCACCGGCCTGGTGCTGGTCGCCGGCTGGGTGACCGACCCGACGCCGGCCTGACACCGGCCCCGCACCCACCGGCGCGTAGGTTCGGTGGGACCGGACGACCGGCGGCGACGATCGGGGAACCAACATGACGGACCGCACGCGGCACCCCCTGCGGGTCGGGCTGCTCGGCTACGGCGTCGCCGGCCGGGTGTTCCACGCCCCGCTGATCGCCGCCACCGGCGGGCTGCGGCTGGCCGCCGTCGTCACCGCCGACCCGCAGCGCCGGCAGCAGGTCGCCGACGAGCACCCCGACGCCCGGGTCGTCGACGACGCCGGGGCGTTGTGGGCCGACCCGGACACCCTCGACCTGGTGGTGGTGGCCACCCCGAACAGCTCCCACGTCACCCACACCCGGGCGGCGCTCGCCGCCGGGCTGCCCATCGTGGTGGACAAGCCACTCGCCGCCACCGCCGCCGACGCCCGCGCCCTGGTCGACGAGGCGGACCGCCGGGGCGTGCCGCTGACCGTGTTCCAGAACCGCCGGTGGGACGGCGACTTCCGCACCGTACGACGGCTGGTCGAGGACGGCGCGCTGGGTCGGGTGACCCGGTTCGAGTCCCGGTTCGAACGCTGGCGGCCGCAGATCCGGGCCGGCTGGCGGGAGGGCGGCAGCCCCGCCGACGCCGGTGGGGTCCTCTACGACCTCGGCGCGCACCTCGTCGACCAGGCCGTGCAGTTGTTCGGCCCGGTCGACACCGTCTACGCCGAGGTGGACCGGCGTCGCCCCGGCGCGCAGGTCGACGACGACGCGTTCGTGGCGCTCACCCACGTCGGCGGAGTCCGCTCCCACCTGTGGATGAGCGCGGTCACCGCCCAACTCGGCCCCCGGCTGCGGGTACTCGGCGACCGAGCCGGATACACCTGCCACGGCCTCGACGGGCAGGAGGACGCGCTGCGCCACGGCGGCCGGCCCGACGCACCCGGCTGGGGCGAGGTCACCCCCGACCGGTACGGCCTGCTCGGTGCGGGCGACGACCTCCGCCCGACACCCACCGAACCGGGCCGCTACCAGGACTTCTACGCCCAGGTCGAGGCTGCGTTACGCGGCGACGGACCACTACCGGTGGACCCCCGGGACGCGGTACGCACGGTGGAACTGATCGAGCTGGCGCACCGCAGCGCCGCCGAGCGGACCGTGCTGCCCGTCCCCGCCTGACGGCGTGCGGATGGGCTCCCCGCCCGACTCACCCGGTGACCGCACCGGGTGCGGCGGCCGACCGGGACGGCGTACCGGCGTAGGCGGCGGCCACGGCGGCACGGTCGAACACCCGCCAGGTCGCCACCGCGACGACGAGGGCCACCACGAACCCCGTCCAGTAGGGCGCGGTCAGCCCGAACCTGCCGGCCACCACCCCGCCGAGCAGCGCGCCCGCGCAGTTGCCGCCGGCCGCGACGAACAGCGTCGTCGCACCGACCCGGCCACGCAGCTCGGACGGGGTCAGCCGCTGCCGCAGCGAGTGGAACACGATCCCCCACAGCGCCCCGTGCACCCCGAACGCGAACAGCGCGGACCCGACGAGCCAGGCACTGGTCGAGGCGGCCAACGCCAGGTGCAGCCCCGCCTCGACCAGCAACCCGACCCGTACCGTCCAGGTGGCACCGACCCGGGCGATGAGCCGGTCACCGACCACCGCGCCGAGCAGCCCGCCGGCCGACAGGCTGGTGAACAGCAGCCCGTAGCCGACGGAGTCCAGGCCGAGACGTTCGGTCGCCACCAGCACCAGGACCGCCATCGCGGCCGTCAGGGTGAGGTTGAGCAGGCCGATCAGCACGGCCATCACCCGCAGCAGCCGCTGGCCGATCAGGAACCGGAAGCCCGCGCCGATCTCCGCCCGCACCGACCGGGTCCCCGTCGGGACGGCGTCCCCGCCGCCCCGGAACGACCCGCCGATCAGGGCGATGAGCACCGCGCTGAGCGCGTACGTGCCGGCGTTGGCGAGGAACGGGAGGCTCTCGGCGAGGACGAACAGGAACCCGCCGAGCGGGCCCGCCAGCATTCTCTGGGCCACCGTGGTGCCGCCGCCGAGCCAGCCGTTGGCCCGTTCCAGCCGGGCCGTGGGCACGATCGTCGGCAGCATCGCCTGGCTGGCCGACCGGAACACGATCTCACCGGTGTTCGCCACGAACAGCACGGCGTACAGCAGTGGAATCCCGGCCCGTCCGGCCAGCATCGCCACGCCCAGCGCCAGCAGGGCGACCACCCGCACCCAGTCGATGACGACCATCAACCGCCGCCGGTCCAGCCGGTCGGCCAGGACCCCGCCGGGCAGGGCGAACAGCAGCCAGGGCAGCCAGGCCGCGCCCGCAGCGGCGGCGACCACCAGCGGATCGTCACTGCGGGCCGCCGCGTACAGCGGGGCCGCCACCGTGGCCATACCGCTGCCCAGCGCCGACAGCGTGGTCGCCGCCCAGAGCCTGCCGAACCGGGCGTCCAGTCCCTCCCCCGTCACGGGCCGGCAACCTACCAGGCAGCGCTGACACCCACCGCCGTCCACCGGGCCCGGACGAGACCGGCCCCCGAATTGCCGTTGAGCCGACCTGCCGCATCTGCCACCGTCAGCCGGTGACCGACGACGACGAGCCGGGCCGGCAGACGCCCGGCACCGACTACCGCACCCTCAACCGGGCCAGCTGGGACGACCGCGCCGCCGCCCACGCCGCCTCCCCGGACTACGCCGTGGAGCGGTTCGCCGCCGACCCGGCCCACCTCAGCGAGGTGGTCCGGTTCGACCTGCCCCGCCTCGGTGACGTGGCCGGGCTGCGCGGCGTGCACCTGCAGTGCCACATCGGCACCGACACCGTGTCGCTGCACCGGCTCGGCGCACGGATGACCGGCCTGGACTTCTCCGGCGCGTCGCTGGCTGAGGCCCGGTCGCTGGCCGGGCGCACCGGCGCGGCCGTCGACTTCGTCCAGGCCGACGTGTACGACGCGCCCGACGTGCTCGGCGTCGGCGGCTTCGACCTGGTCTACACCGGGGTCGGCGCGTTGTGCTGGCTGCCGGACATCCGCCGCTGGGCGGGCGTGGTCGCCGCCCTGCTGCGTCCGGGCGGGCGGCTGTTCCTGCGCGAGGGGCACCCGATGCTGTGGGCCCTGGACGAGACCCGCCCGGACGGCGTGCTGGCGGTCGAGCACCCGTACTTCGAGCGCGCCGAACCGCTGGTGTGGGACGAGGGCGGCACCTACGTGAGCACCGAGGCCACCTTCACCCACAACACCACCCATGAGTGGAACCACGGGCTCGGCGAGGTGGTCACCGCCCTGCTCGACGCCGGGTTGGAGCTGACCATGCTGCACGAGCACGACAGCGCCCCCTGGGACGCGCTGCCGGGGCGGCAGACCCGCGACGAGCACGGCGAGTGGCGGCTGACCGAACGCCCGTGGCGGCTCCCCCAGACCTACACCCTCCAGGCCCGCCGCCGCTGACCCCTGCGCACAGGTCGGCGGGTTCGTCGACTGTGCGCGTGGCGTGCTGGTCACTACCCCTAGAGCATCCTAGGAGGCTGGGTTGTGAGGTGGGCGCGGCTGTCCGCGGTGTCCCGGCAATTCCGCCGCTCTCCGGCGGACGGGAAAACACGTGACGGCAACGAAGATTTCTCATTTACCCCGGTAGGAGGGCCCATCCCTCCTAGTGTTGGGCACACCGGTGCTAGTTACGGAGTTGGCCACCCGAACGACGTCCCACGCAGACAGCGGACGAAAAGTGAGGGAAGACGCGTATGAAGGCACAGAAGGTTCTCGTATCCACGGCGCTCGGCGTGGGCCTCGGCACGCTCCTGCTCCCGACCGCCGCACTCGCGGACACCACGGTGTCGCCGGCCACCACGCCGGTCGGCGGGACGGTCGTGCTCACCGCGGCGACCTGTAACCCGAAGTCCGGTGACGTGATCTTCCACGTCACCGGCCCGGACCGGGACCAGAACGTCCGCTCCACCACCGCCGCAGCCGGCGGTGGGCTGAGCGCCGAACTCTTCACCGCCGGGTTCACCCTCGGCACCTACACCGTGGCCGCCACCTGCGGCGACGGCAGCTCCGCCGGCAGCGCCACCTTCACCGTCACGCCGATCGGCGCGGCACCCGCCGGGGCCGGCGGCGGCACCGGCAACACCGGCCTGCTGGCCGCCGGAGGAGCCCTCGCCGGGGCCGCCGCGCTCGGCACCACCGTGCTGCTGCGCCGCCGACGCCGGGCGGCGGCGGGCACCGCCGCCTGACCACACCACAGGCGTCGGTCGACGACGCGCCACACCATCCCTGGGGACGGGTGCCCGCACCGAACCGGTACGGGCACCCCGACCACATCGGACGTCGGGGAGGACGGGCGATGGGCGTACGCGAGTGGGCGGGCCGGACCCGCGCCGCCGTCACCGCGGTCACCCTCAGCGGCACCGCCGGGATCGCCCTGATCGCCGCCGGGCTGACCCTCGGACCGGTCGGACCACCCCAGCCGAGCATCGACGTCAGCGGCGGCAACACCAGCCGCTCCCCGGTCCCGGCCCTGCCCCGCTCCACCCCGGTCCGCATCGACATCCCCGCCATCGGCGTACACGCCGACCTGGTGCCGGTGGCCGGCGACCCGAACGGCACCCTCGAGGTGCCGCCGCTGGACCGGCCCACCGTCGCCGGCTGGTACCGGCCCGGGGCCAGCCCCGGCGAGGCGGGCAACGCCGTCGTCGTCGGGCACGTCGACACCCGCGACGGGCCGGCGGTCTTCTTCGACCTGGGACGGCTGCGCCCCGGGGACACCGTCCGGATCACCCGCGCCGACGGGCGGGTGGTGCGGTTCGCGGTCGACGGCGTCGGGGCGTACCCGAAGCGGAACTTCCCCACCGCGCTGGTCTACGGGCCGGGCGGACCGGGACCGACGCTGCGCCTGGTCACCTGCGGCGGGCGGTTCGACGAACGGTCCCGCGACTACTCCGACAACGTCGTCGTGCGGGCCACCGCCGTCGGCTGACCCGCCCCGCCCGGTGTCGCGCCGACCCACTACGGTGGGCCGGCGGACGGGCGGCGAGGCGGAGGTGTCCGGTGGAGCGGCGAGCGCTGACGACCCTGCTCGGGCCCCGGCTCGGCACCCTGGTCGGCCGGCTGCGCCGACGCCCCGGGGACACCCCCGGCAGGCCGGCCCGCCGGTCCAACCCGGACGCCGTGGTCGACTGCGCGGTCTACGTCAACGGCCGCCGGGAGGCCGGCCGGCCGCACTACGCCGACGCGTACGCCCGCACCCGGCGCGGCCGCAACGCCTTCGTCTGGCTGGGCCTGCACGACCCGGGCGCGGCGGTGCTCGCCGCCGTCGGGCAGGTCTTCGGCCTCGACGAGCTGACCGTGGCGCAGGCGCTGGCCGACGGGCACCGCCCCACCGTGCAGCGGCACGGCCCGGTCACCCTGCTGGTGCTGCGCACCGCCGCCTACGTCGCCCAGGGTGAGCTGACCGCGACCTCCGACGTGGTGGACACCGGCGACGTGATGGTGCTGCTGGGCGACCGGTTCGTGGTCACCGTCCGGCATGGCGCGTCAGGTGCCCTCGCGCCGGTCCGCCGCGCGATCGAGGGCCGCCCGTCGCTGCTCGCCGAGGGCCCGTGGGCGGTGGCGTACGCGGTGACCGCCCGGATGGTCGACCTCTACCTGGAGGTCGCCGCCCACCTCGAACGGGACCTGGAACGCGTCGAGGAGACCGTCTTCGCCCCCGACCACGCCGCCGACATCCAGCAGATCTACCAGCTCAAACGGGAACTGGTCGAGTTCAAGCGGGCGGTCCTGCCGCTCCAGGAGCCGCTGCGTGCCCTGGTCACCGGGCCCGACGGCGGCCTACCGGCGGGGCTGCGCCGGTGGTACGTCGACGTGGAGGGCCGGCTCACCCGGGCGGTCGACCGGATCACCACCTACGACGAGCTGCTCAACTCGCTCCTGCAGTCCCGGCTGGCCCAACTCGCCGTCGACCAGAACAACGACATGCGCAAGATCGCGGCGTGGGCGGCGATCGCCGCCACCCAGACCGCGGTCGCCGGGGTCTACGGGATGAACTTCGCCCGGATGCCCGAACTGTCCTGGCGGTACGGCTACCCGGCCGCGCTGGCGCTGATGGCGACGGCGGCGTTCACCCTGCACCGGCTGTTCCGCCGCTCCGGCTGGCTCTGACCCGCCGTCCGGTCAGGGCCCGTCCAGGGCGGACAGTTCCTCGTCGAGCAGCCGCGCCAGGATCCGGAACCGGTCGGGTTCGGTGTCCACGGTGATCTCCCGGCTGGGCGCCTCCACCGTCATCAGCAGGTAGAGGTAGAGCCGGTAGAGGCCGAGCCGGCGGCGTACCCCCGGCTCGGCCAGCGCCACCCGCGCCCCGGCCGTGCGGTAGCCGCGCAGGAACGGGTCGTCGGGGGTGTCCTCGGCGCGGCGGAACAGCAGCGGCGACACCAGGTCCAGCAGCGGGTCGCCATACAGGAAACGCTCACCGTCGACCAGCCCGCCGAGCCGGTGCCCGCCGTCCGGGTCCGGCACGGCGAGGACGTTGCCCGCCCAGCCGTCGAAGTGCAGCAGCGCCGGACGGCGCACCACGTCCAGCACCCCGGCGTGCCTGGCGACCAGGGCCCGCAGCCGGTCGGCCGGCAGCGGCAGCGGCACCGCCCAGTCCGCCGCGTCGGCGAGCAGGTCGTCCACCATCGCGGTGTACGCCGACCGCCAGGTCGGGCCGGCGGCCCGACCGCCGTCGTAGCCGTACCGGTCGCCGGTCACCCGGTGCAGGGCGGCGAACGCCGTGCCCAACCCCGTCCAGACTTCGTCGACCGGCACGCCGTCGGCGACGAGGGTGTACAGCATCCGCCCGGGGAGGTGGCCGGTGAGCAGCCAGTCCCCGAGGGTCGGGTCACTGCCGTGGTGCAGCAGCGGTGGCACGGGCACGGCCGGCGCGTGCGCCGCCACCAGCCGCAGGTAGCGTGCCTCGGCGGCGATCAGGTCGCGTTCGTAGCGCAGCAGCGGCACCGACGGGGGCGGCCCCACCTTGAGCACCACGGCACGCCCGTCGTCGAGCCGGACCCACCAGACGGCGGCGAACCCGCCGCCGCTGAGCGGACCGCAGCCGGTGACCCGGACGGCGGGCCCGAGGGAGGCCGCGACGTACCGACGGACCTGGTCGGGGTCGAGGAGGCGCTGGGTGGGGCTCACCGGTGCCGCCGGCTGTCCCGCTGTGCGACGTTCATGACCGCCCAGGCTAGCGATGGACCGCCGCCGCCTACGGGGCGAGGACGGACGTTCGTCCCGGGCACTCACCGTGCGCGCGGAATGTCGGGTTCGCGCCGGTCGCCACCGTCCGCCGGCGCGGCCCGCCGCCCGGTACGGGGCGACGTCGCCGTCGGTGTCCGGTGGGCGGGCCGGCCGGGCGCCCGGTCGCCGCCGACATGTCGCCTCCGGGACCGGTGTCGCGTGGCCGGGGCCACCCCCACGGCGGAATCGTCGCCAGGGCCGGGGCGTTGTACCTGGCATACCACCGCCGCTCCCCGTGGGGAGCAGGCCCCGGAACACCGACCACGGAATGCGGTCGCCACCGGGTTGGTTACACCTCCCCCGGACGCCCGAGCAGGTCCCCCCGACCGCCGCGCGCTTCCCTTCTGACTTCCGCGACGCGCTCTCCCCCGAGCGCGTCCACCGCACCCCCGACGCAGAGGAGCATCCCCATGCGTACCGACATCCTGCGCAAGACCGCCCTGACCGTCGCCGGCCTGGCCGCCACCGCCGGTGGCGTCGCCGGCCCCGCGATCGCCGCCCACGTCGCCGGGACCGACCGTCCCGCCGCCCTCCAGGCCGACCGCCGGCCGGCCGGCGAGCGCGAGCTGAAGGTCGACTACGAGGCGCAGCCGAACTTCTACTACTGCGGCCCGGCCGCCGCCCGTAACGCGCTGAGCGTCCAGGGCAAGAACATCGACGTGGACACCATGGCCAAGCACATGGGCACCACCGAGGATGGCACCGACAGCATCAACGACATCACCCCGGTGCTCAACCGGGAGACCGGCCGCGACGCGTACCGCAGCACCGAGATCCGCAGCAGCAAGGCCGACGACAAGCAGACCGACAGGCTGCGCGCCGACATCGTCCGCGCCGTCGACGACGGCCGCGCCGTGGTCGCCAACATCGCCGGCACCGCCACCGACACCGACGGCAACACCCACTCCTTCGAGGGCGGCCACTACATCAGCGTCACCGGCTACCACGACGGCGGGCGGACCGTCACCATCGCCGACTCCGCCAACCCGGACACCGCCTCCTACCGCATCGACGTCGACGACCTCGGCGACTGGATCGCCAGCCGCGGCTACGCCTCCTGACCGCCGTACCCGCACGGGCCGACCCCGGGTCGGCCCGTGCGACGGTTACGGCAGGATGGGCGGGTGGCGAAACACGCATCGCAACGGCCCTGCCCCTGCGGCACCGGCCTGCCGTACGACGAGTGCTGCGGGCCGCTGCACGCCGGCGAGGGCACGGCCCCCACGGCGCAGGCGTTGATGCGCTCCCGGTTCAGCGCCTTCGTCGTCGGTGATGCCGACTACCTGCTGCGCAGCTGGCACTCCACGACCCGGCCACGCCGGCTGCACCTCGATCCGGGCACCCGGTGGACCCGGCTGGAGATCGTCGACAGCACGCGCGGCGGCCTGCTGGACACCACGGGCACGGTGACGTTCCGCGCCCACTACCGCGAGGCAGGGCAGCCGGGCACGATGGCGGAGCACAGCCGGTTCGTCCGCGAGGACGGCACCTGGGTCTACCTGGACGCGCTACCGGACTGATCGCGGCACCGCCGCCGGCGCCCGCTCCCGGCCGGGGGCGGTTCACCGCGTCACCGGCGTCGTCGGCCGCTCCCCGGCCCGGCCCGACACCGCCAAACCCCCGGCCACCAGCAGGTACGGCACGGCCGCCGCGACGAACGCCACCGGGTGCCCGCCGCTCGCGGCGACCAGCGCGTACCCGGCGTAGACCACGACCATGGCCAGGTCGGTGCCCATGCCCGCAACCGAGGTGACGGTGGCCCGTCCCGGACCGGTGATCCGGTGCTGGAGGCGGGCGTCGGCGAGCACGGTGGCGAGTTGCAGCGCGCAGAACGCCACCCCGAGCAGCAGGAAGCCCCCCGGATGCCGGACGGCGGCCCCGGCGGCCAGGGCGACGGCGGCCAGCGCGAGCAGCGCCGCGTAGCCGCGGTCGGTCAGGCGTTGGGCCGCCGGGGCGAGCAGGCCGCCGACGGTCATCCCGATCCAGACCGGCAGGAGCAGCAGCGGCACCGTGGACGCCGCGACGCCGGTGTCGCGGGCCAGCAGCGGGGTGTACTCGTCGAGGGTGCCTCCGACCGCCGTCACCACCGGGACGAGTAGCACGGCCGCCCGTACCCGTCGATCGGCGCGGGTCTCGACGAGGCCGGCGCGCAGGCTCGCCCACCAGCCCGGCCCGACCTCGTCGCACGACACGGCGGACGGTGGCGGGGCGGGTCGGTGTCGCGGGAAGCGGGTGGCGACGGCCGCGGCGAGGACGGCGGACAGCACGCTCGCCGCACCGACGGCCCGGTACCCGCCGGCGGTGAGGACCGGGCCGGCCAGGCCCAGCGAGGCGAGCACCCCGAGCATGCCGGCGGTCCGGCCCCGACCCATCGTGCGGGCGTAGCGGGCTGCCGCGCCGAGCCTGTCGAGTTCGGTGTAGACCAACGCCTCCAGGGCACCGGAGCCGAGCACGCCGCCGGCTCCCCAGAGGACGAAACCGAGCGCGAACGCCCACCACGACCCGGCCAGCACCCACAGGGCGAAGCAGCCCCCGGTGAGCAGCGGCGCGAGGCAGAGCAGCAGACGTCGGGAGACCGCGTCGGCCCAGGCCCCGGAGGGGACCTCCAGCACGATCGCGGTCACCGACCAGATCACGAAGAGCGCGGAGATCTGCCCGACGGTGAGCCCGGTGTCGCTGAACAGCAGGACGTACACCGGGTAGAGCAGGACGAGATCGCTGAGGAACAGGTAGCCGTAGAGCGTGGCGGACAGCCTGCGGACACGGGTGTCGGGCACCCGCACGGAGAGGGGGTTCATCAGGGCCTTTCCCGGGACGTGACGGACGCGGAAGGTACGGCGTCCGTGGCGGTCCACGGTTTCGGCCCTCAGTGCCGGATCACCATCGCCAGGTCATGCGCCCGATGCTAGCCGGCTGCGGCCGGTGGCGCGGCCCCGGCGCGGGGTCCGCCTGCCGACGGGGGCGGAGCCTGCTCCGGCGTCCGCCCCGTCGCGCGGCACGGTCAGCGGCGGGGGATCTCCGGGTCCACCGGCGGGATGACCATGGTGGCCTCGCTGTCGGTGGCGGGACCGTCGGCCGGTCCGGCCTGGCGTGGCACGACCTGGGTCGCCTCGACGTCGTCGGGGCGGGTCACCACCTGGGTACGCTCGGCGTCGTCGTCCACCGCCGCAGGCGGCGTGGTGGAAACCGGCGCGGGCGGGGTGGGCGTGGCGGTGGGGACCGGCTGGGTGCGTTCGGCCTCCGCGTACGGGTCCAGCCGGGCCTCGACGTCACGCCGGCCGGCCTGGTAGGCGCGGGCGTGGCTGGCGATGGTGCGCGACTCCTGCTCGGCACGGGTCAGCCAGGACTCCCAGCGGGCCTGCATCGGGCGGATCAGTCCACCGCCGACCCCGACGACGAGGATGCCGCCGACGGTGGCGAGCACGGCGACCAGCACCGGCGTGGTGACCGCGGTGGCCACGCCGATCTGGTTGAGTGCGGCGATCACGCCCAGGCCGAGGATGAACACCGAGGCGATGTTGGCCAGCACCCGGCCGTAGGACAGCCCGCCGAGCGCGCTGCTGATGATGTCCTTGACCGCGTTGGCGATCGCGGCGGCGACGACCACGATGACGATCGCGACGAACGCCCGGGGCAGCCAGGCGATCACCCCGGCGATGAGGTCGGAGATCGGGTTGGGACCCCAGATACCGAAGGCGAGTTGGAGCGTCACCAGCAGCACCCCGTAGTAGGCGAGCTTGGCGACGATGTCGCTGGCGTCGTAGCGGGAACGGGCCAGCGCCGTCTTGATCCCGCCCCGTTCGACGGCCCGGTCGAAGTGCACCCGCTCCAGCACCTTGTCGACGATCCTGCGGACGGCCTTGGCCATCAGCCAGCCGGCCACCAGGATCGCCACGAAGGCGACCGCCTTGGGCAGGAAGAGCATCACCGCCCGCAGGGCGTCGCCCACCGCATCGCTGAACTTGTCTGTCATCCGTGGTCCTCCACCGTCAGCTCGGTCGGCCCCCGAAGCTACCCCCGACCCGGTCGACGGAAACCCGGCGGTCCGGCCGGGCATCCCGGCGCGGGGCCGTCCCGGTCAGCTCGACGTGCAGGCGGGCAACAGCGACACCACCACCGCGCCGGTGGGCGCCGAGGCGTTGCCGGCGTCGTCGACGGCGACGACCTGGACCGGGATCCGGGTCAGCGCCGGGGGCGTCGGCAGGTCACCGAGGGCACCCTGGAAGACGTCAGGCGCGGTCTGGTCCATGCCGACGGTCCGGGTGACACCGTCGAGGGTGTACCGGAAGACCACCCGCAGCAGGTCGCCGGCGGCCCGGTCGTCGACCACCGTCGCGGTGACCGTGGTCGCGGTGACCGCGTCGGGGCAGCCCTGCGGCGCCACGGTGATCGGGCTGACGTCGGGTGTGGACACCGTCGGCGGCGACACGTCCGGCGGCAGGAGCGGGACGTTCGGCGTCGTCGGCGGCGCAGGGCTCGGGGTGCGTACCCGGGTGGTGGTCGCGGCGGCGGACCGGGTCGGGGCGGTGCTGGGCGACGCGCCGGTGGTGCTCGCCGCCGGGGTGGGGGTGGGTCTCGGCTCGGCGGGCACGACGGTGATCGCCGGCGCGGCGGCCAGCGGCGCGGGGCTGCGGGTGGCGGCGGCGGTCGCTCCCGGCCCGGCGGTGCCGTCGGCGAGGGTGAGCGGACCGGACCGGCCGGCGGCGACGCCCAGCGCGACGACACCGACCAGCAGGGTGGCGGTCAGGCCCACCCCGACCAGGACGCTACGCGGGCCGCCGCGCCGGGTCGGGTCCGGCCCCGCGTCGGGGGCGTCGACCGGGTCACCGGCTCCGGGGCCCCCGTCGGGTAGCGGGAGGGACGCGGCGAGCAGCGCGACCCGCTGGGCGAGCTGACGCCGGCCACGCTCCTCCCACTCCCCGCCGTACGAGCGGGCGGCGGTGTGTTCCAGCTCGGCGAGGAAGATCTCGGCGGGCTGGGTACGGTCGGCGGGGCACCAGGCCAGCCCGTGCCGCAGCAGGTCGTGCACGGGTGCCGGGGTCGGGACGTCCGGGATCGGCGCGGCGCTGTGCTGGGCGCGCAGGGTGGCCTGGTCCCGCCCGTCGTAGGGGGGTCGCCCGGTGAGGCACTCGACGAACGTGGCGGTCGCGGCGTAGATGTCGCCGGCCGGCTCGGCCGGGGCCCCGGTCCACTGTTCGGGGGCCAGCCGGCGGCCGATGGCGGTGGGCAGGACGATGGCGAGGTCGGTGAGCTTGCACCGCCCGTCCGGGGTGACCAGGACGTTCTCCGGCCGGTGGTCGCCGTGCACCACGCCCCGGGCGTGCGCGGCGGCGAGGCCGGCGAGCGAGCCCTTGAGGACGCAGAGCGCGGCCTCCGGCGGGACCGGGCCGTGCGCGCGCAGCAGGTGGCGCAGTGTCACCCCGTTGACCAGCTCGGCGACGATCGCGGCGGCGGAGTGCGACTCGGCGTACTCGAAGAGCCGGCAGACGTGCGGGTCGTCCACGTCGACCAGCAGCCGCGCCTGTTCCCGGAAGGCCAGCCGGAAGGCGGGGTCGTCGCCGAGGGACGGGGTGAGGTAGCGGATGGCGACCGGGGTGCCGGTGGCGTCGTGGGTGGCGAGCAGCACCCGCCCGGACGCGCCGGTGCCGAGCTGCCGTACCGGGGTGTAGCCGGACAACCGCCAGTCGCCGGTCACCCGCCGGCCTCTCCGGTCCGCCGGGACTGGTCACAGGTCAGGGCCACACTGATCATTCTTACCCGGGTCGAGCTGCGGTCCATCGGCGCAACGGTTGTTTCCGCGCGGCCGGACGTCCGGCTCCGGAGATTGGTTCCGGTCACCGGTCGGGGCCGCCGGCCGGTGACCCCGGGTCGTGGCCGGTCGGGCCGGCGAACTGCGGGGCGACGTCGGCGACGCGTTGCCGCATCGACCGTCGCCGCAGCGCGGCCAGGGCCTCGTCGACGAGGCGGCTCAGCGGGTAGGGCAGTTCCGCCTCGAACCGGCGGGCGGCGGCAGCGGTGACGGCGTACTCGGCATGCAGGACGGGAAGCAGGTCCCGGGCCCGGTCGGTGGGGGTGACGACGCGGTGCCGGGCATCGACACCGGGGGCGAGGGTGACCAGCCCGTCGGCCGCCATCCGGGCGACGGTCTGGCTGGCCGCGGAGTGGGTCACCCCGGTCGCCTGGGCCAGGGTACGGATCGACGCCGGGCCGAGGCGGTCCAGCGCCATCAGCACCGGGGTGTAGCGGGGCCGGAAGCCGGGCAGCCCGAGGTCGGCGTAGCAGGCGGCGACGTCGCCGTCGAGCAGTTCCAGCAGGTGCCGCAGCCGGGTGCCGAGCAGTGCGGGGTCGGACGCGTCGTCGGGCATGCCGTAATGTAACAGTGCTGTTGTATATCGCCCGGGGAGGCCCACCGATGGACGAGCGTTACCCGCCGATCGAGCCGTACGACCAGGGCATGCTCGACGTCGGCGACGGCAACAAGGTCTACTGGGAGGTCTGCGGCAACCCGGCCGGCCGGCCCGCGCTGGTCGTCCACGGTGGACCGGGCTCGGGCTGCGGCCCGTTGGCCCGGCGGTACTTCGACCCGGCCCGTTACCGGGTGGTCCTGTTCGACCAGCGCAACTGCGGGCGCAGCACCCCGCACGCCGCCGACCCGGCCACCGACCTGCGGCACAACACCACCGCGCACCTGGTCGCCGACATGGAGCGGCTGCGTGCGCACCTGGGCGTCGACAGGTGGCTGCTCCACGGCGGGTCGTGGGGCTCGACGCTGCTGCTGGCGTACGCGCAGCGGCACCCCCGACGGGTGTCGGCGATCGTGATCGCGGCGGTCACCACCACCCGCCGGTCGGAGATCGACTGGCTCTACCGGGGCGTCGGGCGGTACTTCCCGCGCGAGTGGGAACGCTTCCTCGCCGGCGGCGGCGTCGGCCCGGACGACGACGTGGTCGGCGCGTACGCCCGGCTGCTGGCGGACCCGGACCCGGCGGTGCGCGAGCGTGCCGTGCTGGACTGGTGTGCCTGGGAGGACGCGGTGGTCTCCGCCGAGGGGGTGGGCAACCCGTACGGCGACCGCCCGTCGGCCGAGCGGACCGCGATGGTGCGGATCTGCGCGCACTACTTCTCGCAGGGGGCCTGGCTGGCCGAGGGTGAGCTGATCCGGCGGGCCGACCGGCTCGCCGGCATCCCGGGGGTGCTGATCCACGGCCGGGTCGACCTGGGCAGCCCGCTGGCCACCGCCTGGGAGCTGCACCGGGCCTGGCCGGATTCGCGCCTGCACGTGGTCGAGGGGGCGGGGCACTTCGGCACGGCGCAGACCCGGCGGCACCTGCTGGCCGCCCTGGACGGCTTCGCCGCCGCCGACTGAGCGGCCGACCCGGGACCGCCCCCGACGGCAGGAAATTCGGACAGTTCTGCCCGGCACACCGCCACGATGGGCAGAATCGATCGATGACGCCCTCTAGCGCCGACCGCCGAGGTGGCAATATCCTCCATCTCACGCGAAATCGCTGGAGCTAGTTTTCACGTCCGCGCCAGCGCCGTCGCCGGCCGCCGAGGAGATGCCATGTCCGTCGTACGCCCCGCTCTCGACCGTCGTACGCTGCTGCGGGCCGGCCTCGGCGCGGCCACCGTCGCGGTCGTCGGGTCCGACCTGGCCCTGCCCGACGCCGCCCGGGCCGCCGCCCCCGGCGCGGACCTGGACTGGATCATCGGCTGCGACGGGTGGGACGCCCGCCCGCCGGCCGACCCACTGTCGGTCAGCACCATCCCCACCAACAAGATCATCGTGCACCACATGGCCTTCCCGAACGTCACCGACTACTCCCGCGAGCAGGCGGTCACCCTGGCCCACGACTGCCAGGACCTGCACATGGACGGCAACGGCTGGTCCGACACCGGCCAGCACTTCACCATCAGCCGGGGCGGGTACGTCCTGGAGGGACGGCACGGCAGCCTGGAACGGCTGCGGGCCGGCGACCGGCAGATGGTCTCGGCGCACTGCCCCGGCGAGAACGGCCGGGCCATCGGCATCGAGAACGAGGGCACCTACGTCACCGACACCCCGCCGCAGGCGCTGCTCGACTCCCTGGTCCGGCTCTGCACCACCATCTGCCGGCAGTACGGCCTGCACGCCCACGACATCTTCGGCCACTGGGACTTCCGCGTCACCCAGTGCCCCGGCGCGCAGTTCTACCGCCTCTTTCCGGCAGTGCGCCGGGAGGTCTTCCGCCGGCTCGGCACCCGGCTGACCGACGTGCCGGCCCGCCGCTGGCCCGACCTGTGGCGCTTCGTCAACGCCCCCGGCGTCCAGGTCGCCCAGTACCTGCTCGCCCACCGGGGCTATCCGGTCACCCCGAGCGGCACGTTCGACGCCGCCACCGTCGCCGCGGTCGGCGACTGGCAGGCCCGCAACGGCATCCCGGTCGACGTCGACGCCACCCTGACCGCCCCCACCTGGGAGACCCTCGCGCCGGAACTGGACCGCGACGCCACCGGCCTGCCGGTGCAGGCGGTGCAGTTCATCCTGAACTGGAAGGGCTACGCCGAGGTCACCGTCACCGGCAGCTACGACCGGGCCACCCGCCGCGCCGTGCAGGACCTCCAGGCGCTGCACGGCCTGCCCCGCACCGGCCGGGTCTCCACCGACACCTGGTGCGCGCTGGTCGGCGGCATCGTGCGGCAGTCGCTGCGGCGCTGACCACCCGCCACGCGGCCAGGGGCGTTTGGGCGGCGGCGGCAGCGGAGAATGTGGCCGGCATGACGTGGGCCCGCCGCACCGCACCCGTGATCGCCGCCGCCGTCGCCGGCCTCGCCGCCCGCGACGTCCTGCAACGTGACCATGCGCTGCTGCGCAACTTCCCGCTGGTCGGGCGGGCCCGGTACCTGCTGGAGGCGATCGGGCCGGAGCTGCGCCAGTACATCGTCGCCGGCAACGACGAGGAACGGCCGTTCACCCGGGACCAACGGCGGTGGATCTACGCCTCGGCCAAGCAGGAGAACAACTACTTCGGGTTCGGCACCGACAACGACATCGAACGCAGCCCCGGCTACCCGATCATCAAACACCGCACGTTCGCCCGGACCGTACCGTCGTCGGTTCCGACCGCCGGGCACGACGTACGGCTGCCGGCGGCCAAGGTGCTCGGTGGGCCACGCGGACGGGCGAAGGCGTTCCGTCCCGGGTCGGTGGTCAACATCTCCGGGATGAGCTTCGGCTCGCTGTCCGGCAACGCGGTGTCCGCCCTCAACCAGGGGGCGGCGCTGGCCGGCTGCCTGCAGAACACCGGCGAGGGCGGGCTGTCGCCGTACCACCGCCACGGCGGCGAGCTGGTCTTCCAGCTCGGCACGGCGTACTTCGGCTGCCGCGACGCCCGGGGCCGGTTCGACCTCGCCCGGCTGCGCGACCTGGTCGCCGGGGCACCGGTGCGCGCCCTGGAGATCAAGCTCAGCCAGGGCGCGAAACCCAGCCTGGGCGGGCTGCTGCCCGGGGCGAAGGTGTCCGCCGAGATCGCCGCCACCCGGGGCATCACCCCCGGGCAGGACTGCGTGAGCCCGTCGCGGCACGCCGAGTTCTCCGACTGCGACAGCCTGCTGGACTGGGTGGAGTTGCTGGCCGCCGAGACCGGGCTGCCGGTCGGCATCAAGTCCGCCGTCGGCGACCTGGGGTTCTGGGAGGAGCTGACCACGCTGATGCGCGACACCGGCCGGGGCGTCGACTTCGTCACCGTCGACGGCGGCGAAGGCGGCACCGGCGCCGCCCCGCTGATCTTCACCGACTCGGTGTCGCTGCCGTTCCAGCAGGGCTTTGCCCGGGTCTACCGCACCTTCGCCGAGCGGGGGCTGCACGAGCAGACCGTGTTCGTCGGCGCGGGCAAACTGGGCCTGCCGGACAATGCCGTGGTGGCGTTCGCGCTCGGCTGCGACCTGGTCAACGTGGGCCGGGAGGCGATGCTGGCGATCGGCTGCATCCAGGCGCAGAAGTGCCACACCGACACCTGTCCCACCGGCGTGGCCACCCAGAACGCCTGGCTGGCCCGGGGCCTGGACCCGGCGCGCAAGTCGGTACGGGCGGCCAACTACATCGGCACCCTGCGCCGGGACCTGGTCAAGGTGGCCGAGGCGTGCGGGGTCGAGCACCCGGGGCTGATCGACACCGACGCGGTCGAGATCCTCGACGGCCGGACCTCGGCCCGGCCGCTGCGGGAGGTCTACGGCTACCAGCCGCAGTGGGGGTTGCCGTCGGCGGCCGACCGGGCGGAGATCACCCGGCTGATGGCCGGGGAGGCGCCCCGGGGCGGCAGCGCCCCGCCCTCCGCCACCGCCCGGCGCTGACCCCGGTTCAGGCAGCTCAGCACAATTTTTCGAACATGTGTGCGAGCATGGTCCGGGTGTCGACCGGAGCCAGCATCCTGCACGCCGACCTGGACGCCTTCTACGCCTCGGTCGAGCAGCGCGACGACCCCTGCCTGCGCGGCCGACCGGTGATCGTCGGCGGCGGGGTGGTGCTGGCGGCAAGCTACGAGGCGAAGGCCTGCGGGGTGCAGAGCGCGATGGGTGCCCGGCAGGCCCGGCGGCTGTGCCCCACGGCGGTCGTGGTGCCGCCGAGGATGGCCGCGTACACGGCGGCGAGCC
Source organism: Micromonospora humidisoli (assembly GCF_016900955.1). Classification (NCBI taxonomy): domain Bacteria; kingdom Bacillati; phylum Actinomycetota; class Actinomycetes; order Micromonosporales; family Micromonosporaceae; genus Micromonospora; species Micromonospora humidisoli. The sequence goes on along the minus strand of NZ_JAFEUO010000005.1, from coordinate 59,164 downwards.
GGGCCGTGTTCGCCATCTTCCGGGACACCACTCCCTGGGTGGAGGGGCTCTCCGTCGACGAGGCGTTCCTCGACGTGGGCGGGCTGCGCCGGCTCAGCGGGCCACCCGTGCAGATCGCCGCCCGGCTGCGCCGGACGGTCCGCGAACAGGTCGGGCTGCCGATCACCGTCGGGGTGGCCCGGACCAAGTTCCTCGCCAAGGTCGCCAGCGGGGTCGCCAAACCGGACGGGCTGCTGGAGGTGACACCCGACGGTGAGCTGGCGTTCCTGCACCCGCTGCCGGTGGAGCGGCTCTGGGGGGTCGGCCCGGTCACCGCGGCGAAGCTGCGCGCCCGGGGTCTGCACACCGTCGGGCAGGTGGCCCACCTCGACGTCCCGGCCCTGGATTCGCTGCTCGGCGCGGGTGCGGGCCGGCACCTGCACGCGCTGGCCCACAACCGCGACCCACGGCCGGTACAGGTGGGCCGCCGCCGATCGTCGATGGGCGCGCAGCACGCCCTGGGGTCCGGGCCGCACTCCCCCGCCGACGTCGACGCGACGCTGGCCGGGCTGGTCGACCGGGTGGCCCGCCGGATGCGGGCCGCCGGCCGGGCCGGCCGGACGGTGACCCTGCGGCTGCGGTTCGCCGACTACACCGCGGCCACCCGGTCGCGGACCCTGCGCCGGGCCACCGACCGTACGGCGTCGCTGCTGAGCGTCGCCCGGTCGCTGCTGCGGGCCGCCCAGCCCGAGCTGGCCCAACGGGGGATCACGCTGCTCGGGGTGGCGGTGGGCAACCTCGACGACGCCCCGGTGCAGCCCGAACTGCCGTTCACCCCCGACCGGAAGATCGGGCTGGACACCGCCGTCGACGCCGTCCGGGACCGGTTCGGCGCGGCGGCGCTGACCCGGGCCACCTTGCTCGGCCGTCGCCCCGGCCTGGAGATGCCCCGATTGCCCGACTGATCCGTCGGGGCTTCCCGGTCGCCGTCGGCTCGGGCATGCTGGGTCGATGGGAGAGGTACTGCCGATGCCCAGCTTCGGTGACCTGTTCACCGACGTGCGGGGCGACGAACGGACGATGCGGGTCAGCTACCACCCGGAGCGGGGCGCGGTGGTGCTGTCCCTGTGGAGCGGCACCACCTGCCGGGGGTCGTTCCGGATGGCCGTCGACGACGTGTCCCGGCTGCGTGCCGTGCTCGCCGAGGTGGAGTCGTCGCTCACCCCGACCACGGTGCTGCCGTCCGTACCGCCCGCGGCCGGGCCGCCCGCCACCGGGCCGGCCACCGCCCGGGTCGCGCCCCGGTCACCGGCCGTCGACCAGACCGGCGACATCTCGGGCACCGCCCACCGGGGCGTGCTGCCGGTCCCCCGGGTGGCCTGACCGCACCGGCCGCACCGCGCCGTTCACCAGGCGCAGGGCGCGTAGTCCTTGAGGAAGCAGCCGTACAGTTCCTCGCCCCGTTCGCCACGCACGATCGGGTCGTACACCCGGGCGGCTCCGTCGACCAGGTCCAACGGGGCGTGGAACCCCTCGTCGGCCAAGCGCATCTTCGTCGGGTGCGGGCGCTCGTCGGTGATCCACCCGGTGTCGACGCTGGTCATCAGGATGCCGTCGGCGCGCATGTCCTCGGCGCTGGTGCGGGTGAGCATGTTCAGCGCCGCCTTGGCCATGTTGGTGTGCGGGTGCCCCGCACCCTTGTAGCCCCGGGCGAACTGCCCCTCCATCGCTGACACGTTCACCACGTACGCCCGCCCGGTCGGTGCGGCGGCCAACGCCGGCCGCAGCCGGCTGACCAGCACGAACGGGGCAGTCACGTTGCACAGCTGCACCTCGAGCAGCTCGACCGGGTCGACCTCGTGCACCCGCTGCACCCAACTGTTGGTGTCCCCGAGGTCGGGGGCGAGCCCACCGGCGTCGACGGCGGTGGCGGCGGCGATCCGCTCCGGCGTCGCGGACCGGCCGGTCAACGCCAGCGCGGTGAGGGCGTGCGGGGCGATGGTGGGCGTCGGCAGGGTGCCCTCGGGCAGCGCCAGGGTGACGCCCCGGCCGCCGGTGAAGGTGAGCAGTTCCGGCAGCGGCCCCTCGGGCAGCGCCGCCGACTCGGCGGCGACCAGGTGGGCGTACGCGCCTGGGGTACGGCGTACGGTCTGCGCGGCGTTGTTGATCAGGATGTCCAGCGGACCCTGCGCGGCGACCGAGTCGGCCAGCGCCACCACCTGGGCGGGATCGCGCAGGTCGATGCCGACCACGCGCAGCCGGTGCAGCCAGTCGGCGCTGTCCGGCATGGCGGTGAACCGGCGGACCGCGTCGTGCGGGAACCGGGTGGTGATCGTGGTGTGCGCGCCGTCGCGCAGCAGGCGCAGCGCGATGTACATGCCGATCTTGGCGCGGCCCCCGGTGAGCAGCGCCCGCCGCCCGGTCAGGTCGCACCGGGCGTCGCGGCGTTCCCGGTTGAGGGTGGCGCAGTCGGGGCAGAGCTGGTGGTAGAACGCGTCCACCTGGCGGTACCGGGTCTTGCAGATGTAGCAGCCGCGCGGGTTGATCAGCGTCCCGGCGGTGTCCCCGGCGGTGGGCGAGGCCAGCGGGATGCCCTTGGTCTCGTCGTCGATCCGCCCCGGGGCGCCGGTGGCGGTGGCGGCCGTCACCGCCCGGTCGTGCGCCAGGACGGCGTCCCGCCGCTCCTCGCGTCGCCGCTGCTTCACCATCTTGAACAGCCGGGCGGTGGCCCGCTGCACCCGTACCACGTCCGGGTGGTCACTGGGCAGCGACTCCAGCGCCGCGAAGACCCGCAGCGCGGCCGCGAGGTCGCCCTGGTCGACACCGGGGGCGCCGGCGTCGGGGACCGGTTGTCCGACGTTGTCCACCGTCATGTCCGCTATCGTCCCGCCCTCGCGTCCGGGGCCGACCGCCGGCCCGACCCGGGAACTCTACGCACCCGGGCCGGGCCGACGCGACGTCCGGGCACGGCGGCGGCGGTGAGCTGGGCCACGGCCCCATCCGGAGCCACGGCCCGAGCCCGCCCGTCAGGGCAGCCTGATGTTCTTGGTGTTCGGGAAGCTGTACGGGCAGGACGCCGACGAGCCGGTGCCGACCACGACATAACCGGCGGGGATCGGCGAGGCCGAGCAGATGGTGGTGATGCCCGTGGTGGACGGGGTGGTGATGGTCCAGGTGTTGGGGAAGCTGTAGGGACAGGACGCCGACGAGCCCTGCGCGACGATCACGAAACCGGACGGCAGGGTGGACGCCTTGCACATCACGCTCGCCGAGCCGGTCGGCGGGATCTTGATGGTCCACGTGTTGGGGAAGCTGTAGGGACAGGACGCCGACGACCCCTCCGCCAGGATCACGTAGCCGGGCGGGATGGTGGAGACCTTGCACACGACGGTGGTCGAGGTGGTCGACGGCGTGGTGATGGTCCACGTGTTGGGGAAGCTGTACGGGCAGGACGCGGACGACCCCTCCGCCACGATCACGTAGCCGGCGGGGATCGGGGAACTCTTGCAGATCGTCGTGGTCGCGGCGCTGGCCGGCGTGGCGACGGTGACCGTGGCGGCCACCCCCGCGAGCAGGACGGCGAGGGCGGCCAGGACGGCGCGCAGGGGGGTGGTCGTTCCCGGGCCCCGCCGCCGCAGCGGCAGGCCCGTCCGGGCGATCCAGTTCACGCGGGATTCCCTTCACTCACAGGGTGCGCGACTACCGAGGGCATCGTTGCCAGTACGCGCTGTGAGCATAATGGACGCTCGGGGGCCGCCCGGCAACCCCCGGCCCTGATCGGAGCAATCAGGGGCGGACAGCGGCACCGCCGGACGCCAGGCTCCCACCGACGGGACACTGCCGCGCGTAACCGGTTGATACCGTGTCGGTGACGTCGGGTCGGTCGACCACGGCGGGCCGACGCCACCGGGCGAGGTGGCGTCGGGGCCACTGTCCCCTGGGGAGGGTCGGATGTGGGCGGACGAGTCGGCACTGGACGCTGCCGCACGCCGGCTCGACGAGTGGGAGTCCTCGCTCGTCGGGCAGGCGGAGCGGGCACGGGCCCTGTCGGTCAGCGCACAGGCGTTGACCGGCACCGCCCGCAGCTCCGACCGCACCATCGAGGTCACCGTCGACTCCACCGGCCTGCTGGTCGACCTGCGGCTCGACGAACAGACCCGGCAGCGCTCCGCCGCCCACACCGCCCGGCAGATCATGGCGACCACCCGGGCCGCCCGCACCGACCTGCTGCGGCAGCTCACCGAGGCCACCACCCGGGCCCTCGGCGTCGACGACCCGGCCACCCGGGCGATCATCGAGTCCCACCGGCGGCGACTCGACACCGGGGCCGGCACGCCGGATGCCCGGCGGTGACCACATCCGGGTCGACCCGGACGACCTGAACCGGCACGCCGCCCACCTCGACCGCTGCGCCGACAGCCTCGACACCGCCCAAGGGGCCGGCCGGCACGTCCGGCTCGACGCCGACGCGTACGGGCAGCTCTGCGCGATCATGCCGGCGCTGCTCGACGGCCTCCAGCAGACCCTGGTCGACGGCGTCGGCACCGCTGCCGGATCGGTCCGGGACACCGCCGCCAAGCTGCGGTCCAGCGCCGTGGGCTACCGGGCCACGGACAGCCGGGCCGCCCGACACCTCGACCGGATACGGGACGGCCGGTGACCGGCAACCCGCTGGTCGCCACCGCCTCGGACGCCGGCCCCAGCGCGTGGGCCGGGATCTGGATCTGCGAGGACATCGAACTCATCGCCCAGGGCGTCCGCGCCGGCAGCTGGATCGACGGCAGCCTCGGCGTGGTCAGCGCCGGCCTGGACGCCCTCGCCCTGGTCTCCGACCCGGTCGGCGCCCTGCTCCAGTACGGCATCGCCTGGCTCATCGAACACGTCAGGCCGCTCAGCGAAGCCCTGGACTGGCTGGCCGGCGACCCCGCACAGATCACCGCCCACGCCCAGACCTGGCGCAGCGTCGCCGCAGCCCTCCGGCAGGACGCCGCCGAACTGACCCACGCGGCGCGTACCGAGGTAGCCGACTGGGCCGGCAGCGCCGCCACCGCCTACCGGGCCTGGGCCGCCGAGCAGCACCGGGCGATCACCGGCCTCGCCGAGGGCGCCGACACCCTCGCCGCCGCCACCGAGGGTGCCGCCGGCCTCGTCGCCGCCGTCCGGCTCCTCGTCCGCGACGCCATCGCCGCCTGCGTCTCCCGCCTCATCGTGTACGCGGGCGAACTGCTCGCCACCGGCGGGCTCGCCACGCCGTGGGTGGTGGAGCAGGTGACCACGCTGGTGGGATCGTGGGCGGCCCGGATCGCCCGGCTGCTGCGCGGGCTGCTGGCGAGCCTGCGGCGGTTGCTGCCGGAACTACGCCGCCTCGGCGGCCTCATCGAGAAACTCAAGCAGACCCTCAACCGACTCGCTCGGATCGGACCGACTGATCGGATGGGCTCACGCCGTGACTGGGCTGACCCACGCTCCCGGCCGAGACCCCCGGAGGAACAGCCAGCTTCCCATCTCCCCGCCGGTGATCCGGTCTACCACACCAACCACTCCACGACCGTCGGGTACGACGCACGCACGATGCGGAACAGCGAAAAGGTTCTGCCTCTCGACGGGCACCACGATGTGGTCGTCCACGGCACGGACAAGGGCTACTTCCTCCCCGGTAAGGTCTCGGCCGAGGGGGCGGACATGGACGGGAACCCGACCAGCGCGGTACAGATCGCTACGGCAATCAGAGAGAATCCGGCCTATGACGGGGGCCCCGTACGCCTGGTGTCCTGTTACTCGGGCACGATTGATTCCAGTGTGACAAGCGGCGTCCCGCTCGGGCAGCAGGTCGCTGACGAGCTTGGCGTGACCGTGATCGCGCCGACAAGGAGAGTGGGCACGGAACGATGGGCGGCGGAACCGGAGCCACCTGTCATCGAGGCCGGTGGAGTCTGGAGAACCTTCGACCCGCGACCGGAAGGCCGTCGATGAAGACAGTGGGCTTCTTCCGTGAACTCGGTCCGGACCCAGCCGAGGTCTATGCCGAGAGCATCCGCACCCACCTGGCCCCAGGCCCGCTGCCCGATGTCGAGGGTGTGGTGCGGTATCTCCGCGACGGTCATGGCCTGATCGACGTGATGGGCGCGGAGGTAGACGTCCTCGGTAGTGACCGGCACCTGGTGGGCGGCGCCTCCGTCATGACGGACGGCGAGTGGCTCTGGCGCGACGACCTGCGGTTCTACGTGACGACCTACCACGTACGCCTTCCCGAGGCATTCCTCGCCACCATACGTAGAAACAACTATCTCGTTCCTGAACTGCCGATCGAGGATCTTCGCGCGGCAGGCAAGGAGGCGATGCGGCTCCTCGGCTACCACCGGCCGTCGCCCCCACACGTCGCATGACCTCCGACGATGAGGCGCGGCCTGCCGGGTGCCCGGCTCACTGACCGGTACGATGTGTGCCATGAGTTCGGAGGCGGTCGGCAGACATATGCCCCCTGTCGTGACGCTCGACGATCTCACCGCGATGATGGCTGCGGACGAACACCACCGGTACGAGATCAGTCCCGAGGGAGTCCTCTCGATCATGCCGCCGCCGGGATACGCCCATGCCATCATCGCAACCCGGCTGATGCTGTGGCTCGCTCAGGGCGGCGTACCGGCGGACCGGGTCGCCCAAGCGGTCGGGTTGCGCATTCCGGGACGGCACGGCGGCGTCGGTGGACGTATTCCGGACCTGGTGGTGTGGAGCAAGGAACAGGCCGACGGGGTCTGGCTTCCGGTGGCCGACGTACTGCTCGTCATCGAGATCGTCTCACCAGGTTCCGAGGGGGTGGACACCGTGACGAAGCGCAGCGAGTACGCCGCCGCACGAATTCCCCAGTACTGGATGGTCGATCAGGACCAGGCGCAGACGGTGACGATGCACCGTCTGGACGGCGACCAATACACCCTCCGAGCCACCATGCCGCTCGCCTGGGTCCTCAACACCGATCCGGCGGAACACGATCTCGGCTGACAGCGACGCCCGCACCGTCGGCCGTCAGCAGCGCCGTACCAGATACCACGGGTACGGCGCTGCGAAGTTCCTGTCCTCGGGCTATGGCGGGCGTCGGCCCAGGCGCGGTCGCGCAGCCGTTACCGCGAGTCGCAGCGTAGGCGGCTGAGGTTCCGACCAGGCCACGAACAAGGCGGCGAGCAGCACGATTGCGCTGGGCTCGTCGCCCCCGCTAGCCGAGCCCTCCGGCGAACGGTGTCGACCGCCACTGGTCGAGCATGCCGCCGAGGGCGTCCGCCAGCATCGGCAATTGGGGGGCCAGGGCGAGACAGGCGACGCCCCGCAGCATCCCCACCGCCGTGACGAACCGCAGCACCCCCTCGTCGAGGTCCCGCATGTTTCGGAGCTGCGCCGCACTCCGGTAGGCGGCTTCCCCCTCCGGGCCGACGCCGACGACGTCCCACTCGACGGGCCCCAGCGTCACCATCTCGAAGTCGGCGTAGCGGTACCCGTCGACCCCGGCGACCATGTTGACGACCGGGGAGTCGCCGTGGACCGGTTGCAGGTCGACCCCGGGGAACGTCTTCTCGAACAGCTCGCGGGAGCGTACGAGTGGCGCCAGCACCTGCCATTCCCGGCGGGCGCGGTCCAGGTCGGCCGGGTCGATCAGGTCGGGCTGACCGTCGAGCGCGACGAGACCGTCCTCGACGAACTGCGGTTCGGCGGCGGACAGGAACGACAGTTCACCAGGGTAGTCGCGCAGCGCGGCGTGCAGTTCGGGTACGAGGCCACAGTTCGCCACGTAGTCGGGTTCCCCGGCCGGGGCCAGCTCGATCAGCTGCCAGAACGTCATCGAGAACCCGTCGTGTCGGACGGGTTCGCGGGGCACGAGAGGGCTGGGCGGGATGACCGGGACGCCCCGCTCGGTGAGCCATGCCGTCACGTCCAATTCCGCCCGCTGCCGACCGGCCACACTGTCGAGGTCCGCATAAGCGGGCAGGACGGTGGGCACCCGGGCCACGACCGGCGACGGCGCGAGGTGCACGACCACGGAGAAGGCTTCGTAGAGCACGCGGGCGTCGGTCACGTCGAGCCCACGGGCGCGTCCGGCGTGGACGGCCGCGTCGACCGCACGCCGGGTCCGGTGGGCGATCTGCTCCGGGGTCAGGAAGGTCCTCATGCCGTCATCCTTCCTGAAGCTGCAGATCCCAGAGGGTTGGGTGGAGGCACGGTCGACGTCGGGCGGGACACTGCCATGGGGCAGTTGACTGCTCCGGATGGCCCGCCGGTGCTCACGGTTGGTGGCGTTGCACGAGACGACTGGTGAGGAAGGGGCTGGGCGTGCCATGCCAGAACACCGCCAGTTCGTCGCGCGGGCGGGTGGCGGCGACGAAGAGCAACGATCTGTCGCGTTGGCGCTCACGCTGGTAACGCTTGGGGTCGGTGTCCCGGAACCGGTTGATCATCTGGCGGGGCACGAGGCCATCCGCCACACCGGCGATGATCATTCGCTGATACTCCAGGCCCTTGAACCGGTGCATCGTGCCGACGTGGACGCCGTCGGGCTCCTTCGGGCCGTCCGGGCCGATCTCCACCACCGGCAGCCCGTCGGCCTCCAGGCTCGCGATCACCTCCGTCGCCATCTCCCGGGTGGGTACGCAGACGGCCACAGAGCCGTCGGTCGGGCGTCCCCAGTCGCGCAGCTGCTCGACGACGAGGTCCCGTTCCTGTGCCCAGGTCGTCGCACCACGGAATGTCGGCCGGCTGCCTCGGAGCAGCGACCGGTATCCCGCCAGGTCCTCCTCGCCGCCGTCGAGATCGTCGTACACCTCCCCGGTCATGATCTCCAGAGCGTCCGCCAGGATCTGCCGGGTGGTGCGGTAGCTCAGGGTGAGCCGGGACGAACGGCCCCGGATGTGGACGCCGAGGCTGCCCAGGGTGACGTGGTTGTCATAGATGCGCTGGTGGGTGTCGCCGGTCAGGAACATGTCGTCCGGGCCGGGCGCGACCATCGCCCGCAGCATCTTCCAGTGTGCGGCGCTGAGATCCTGTGCCTCGTCGACTACGACGTGACGGTAACGGGGCCGGTAGAACCCCCCGGAGGATTCGCTGGAGAGGCTGCCGGGGTGAGCCGCGGTCCGGTCCATCTCCAGACGGGCCGCCCGCTGCGCGACCTGACGCCAGGTCCACACCCCCCGGCTCTCCAACCAGTTGGTGAAGCGTTCGGTCAGCTGCCAGACCTGGTCCCGCTCGACCCGGGTGAGGCTGCGACCACGTTGGGGCCGGCGGGCCTTGAAGTAGTCGGTACGGGAGGTGAGCACCTGGCCCAGGATGACCTGCGTCCACTCGGCGGCGAGGAACTCCGCGTCCCATCCGGTTTCGCCGGTCTCGACGAGGAAGTCGGCCCACAGGTCGGGCACCTGGTTGTCGTCGACCACCCGACGGCCGCCGCCGGATTTAGCCTCGGCGACGACCCGGCTGGCGAGCCGGTCGATGTTGATGATGTCCACCCGGGACACCAGCTCCTGGCCACCCAGCGCCATCAGCCGGGTACGCAGGTCAGCGGCGAGGTTGCGGTTGAAGGTGGTGAGCAGGATCGGCTTGTCCGCGCCGGGGGGCAGCTGCCGGGCCAGGTGGGCGACCCGGTGCAGGGCGACGATGGTCTTCCCCGTGCCCGGCCCGCCGCCGACCCTGGCCGGCCCCCGGTACGGACGCTCCACCAGTTTCCGCTGGGTGGGGTGCAGGAAGATCTGCCACCGCTCGAACGCCTCACCCAGCATTGCCTGCAACGCCTCGTCGTCGGAGGTCACCTGCGTGGCCGGGCGTTCCACCGCCGTCTCGAAGTCGTCCGGGTCGATCCGGTCGTCGGCGCGTACCGGATCGGTGACCTGCCGGAGGACCTCGTCATAGGGGGTGCCGTCGAAGAGTGCGAAGAGCACGTCGGTGGTGAGCTGGGGGGCCCGGTCGAGCAACTCCAGCAGTTCCGCCTCGGCGGTGAGGTCGCGGATCTGCGGCAACAGCGGCTCGGAGACGCCGAGCTCCAGCAGTTGCCGGTCGGTGTACGCAGCGAAGAGCGGCTGCGGCGCGGTCTCCGTCTCGGGTGGTACGACCCGCCCGATGATGCTGTCACCCACCGGTCCCAGGTCGACGACCTCGATGCCGCCGGTGATCCGGTTGATCCGGTACGCGTACCGGCTGAGATCGTCGTACACCTCGCCCCGGTGCTTGACAGCGACGAGCAGGTAGTCCCGTTCGACGATGTGCAGCAGCAGCGCACGGTAGTCCTTGTTGACCCGGGCGGACATCAGCCGGGAGTCGCCGTTGAGCGCCTTCAGGTTCAGTCCGGGATTCTCCGGGTTGTGGCGGAACTTGTGCATGAACTCGTAGACCGCGCCGATATCGGCTCGGGTGAGCTTCATGACCTCCTTGTCGGCGCGGTCCAGCATGCGCAGGGTTGCCCCGTTGTTCATCGATGTTCTCCCCCGCCCGTCGCCCTGATCTGTGCCGTCAGCTCGTCCACTGCCCACTCCCGCGCGGTGCGGGCATGCCAGCCCGCCTCGGCGTACGCCCGGTCGCGGCCCTCGGTCTCCGGGTCGTCATCCCGCCCGGTGAGCACCACGGCGATGCGCTGGTCGGGCCATGCGAGCTCGGCGGGCCACCCCTGGTCGCCCAGCTCGTAGCCGACGACCGGCGCGGGCAGGTCCTGTTGGGCGAGCTGCCGCACCAGCTGGTCGAGGGTGTTCTCGTCCGGGTCCAGGAGGCGCAGGACGTCGCGCCACGGTGATTCCTCGTCGAGCGTCGCCATGTCGGCGGGCGGCTCAGTGGTGACGCCGAGCCACGTCGCTGTCTCCTCGTCGAGCGGCAGCGCGCGTCGGGCCAGGGTGAGACCGGTGCCTTCGGTGACCGCCAGCGAGGCCGGCTCGAAGGCGTCGAGGGCGGACACGGCGAGCTGGCCGGCGTCCCCGCCGCCGTTGGTCAGGAACTGGATCACGTTGCCCCAGGTGAGCCAGCCGGCCCAGCGTTCCTTGTGTACCGGGTCGGCGATCGCGCCGGGACGGTCGTCGACGAGGGTCAGGGCGGTCCAGGTGGGCAGCGGCTTGCCGCGACCGTCGATGACGAGGGTCACCGGGCAGTCGGCGTTGTCCCGGGCCCGCGCGATCATGATGTGTCGGGCGTTCGGTCCCGGCAGGGGCTCCCCGCGCAGGGCGGCCAGCACCCGCTGCGGCACCCCGCCGGAGTCGGTGGCGGTGTTCTCCCGGGCTTGTTTGAGGAGACCCGACGCGGCGGCTTCGGCCCGGCGCTGCCAGCGGATGAGATCCGGTTCGGCGAGGAACCGCATCAGCTGTTCGACAGGGTTGACCCAGACGGTCCCCTCAAGCTCGTCCGGGTCGGCGCCGGGGAGGAACTTACGGTAGTTCTCCCTGGCCGCCTGCTTGCAGACGCCGCCGTACGGGGTCCAGCGTCCCGGCCCGTCCAGGTTGCCCCAGGTCTTGACGTCGTCCCAGGTGGCGGCGAAGACGAGATATCCGTGGGCGCGCAGCCGGGCCCGTTTCTCGGCGTCGTCGGCGAGCCGGTTGTGCTGGGCGGTGGCGTGGTACTTGAAGCCGTCGAGATAGACGGCCACCTCGGGCGACGAGCCGTCCAGGCGCTTGAAGTGCACGTCGGGCCGGGTCCCCTTGACGGTGTTCTGCAACTTCATCTGCCAGTGCGTGACGTTGTGCCCGTCGGCGCTGACGAACCGCAGATCGGCGATGCGGGCACCGTCGTGGTCGGTGCGCCGCTCGATGCGCAGACCCGACCCCGGCGCGTCGCCGAGGGCCAGGAGTTTGGTGAGGAATCGCATTTCCAGCTCGCTCTCCACCTGGTGGATGAGCGAGATCTCGTCGGTGCGGGTGCCCTCCTTGACGGTCCACGTGTCGAGGAGCCGGTCCAGCATGCCCAACGCCTCGTCGCGGCTCATCAGCGCGAATTCCTCGTTGCGGGCGTACCGCAGCAGACAGCGGTGGCAGACGTCCCGGCCCTCGTGCCGGCAGACGCAGTCGGCGATCCGGGTGCGGGCCAGTTCGAGGATGCGGCGGAACTCCTCGGACCGGGCGAGCCGATGCAGGTATCCGGTGCCCTGCGGCTGGGTGTCGTAGACGACAACGAAGTTGCGGGTGCCGTCGCTCTGCCCGTCAGGCATGGTGGACGACACGACCTGCAGGTGTGCCGGGTCGCCGCCGTACTGGGCGGCGATGCCGAGGCGCACGGCGGCGGCGAAGGAAACGACGCGTTCCGCCACCACGGCCGTCGCCGCCGGGATCAGGATGCGTAGCGCCTCGGTCTCCAACTGGTGCGCCAGGATCAAATCCACGTGGGTGTCCGGCCCGGCTGGCGAGCGTCGGTACGGGCACCACGGCCGGTGGTGCTCGGCACCCTGCACCACTGTCGATCCGGATGCCTGCGCGGCGAGTTGCTGCCCCACCGCCGGTGCGCCGTCGACCGTGGTACCGCCGCAGGAGGTGCAGGTGTGGAACCGGTTGATCCGCACCTCGTCACCGGCGAAGAATTCGGCGGTCCGGTCGTAGCGCTGCGCGCCGAGGTTGAAGTGGCGGATCACCGCGTGCCGACTGTAGTCGACACCGAAGGTGTCCCGGGCATGCCGCCAGGAGGAGTCGACCCTGGCTGGGTCGATGTCGACGGCGACGGCGGTGGCGTAGAAGCGCCGCGCCCGGTCGTCGCTGTCGTCGCGGATGCGCGCGTCGTCGCGCCGGTCGCGACTGAGCACCCGGGTCGGCTGGAGGACCTGGAAGAGCCGCCCGTGGTCGGCGATGCCCGGGTCGGTGCAGCGCGGGCAGGCGCTGGTGTCCTCCTTGGCCAGGTGGGTCCGGACATAGCCGCACTGGGCGCAGACCCGCCACTGCTCGTACGCGGGCCGGTCGGCCGGGCCGACGTCGAGCCCCGAGACCTCGTGCTGGTAGCCCCGGACGTAGTAGCTGTTGCCGGGGGCGATCTCGACCAGCGCCTGCCGGGCGGGGCGGGCGTACTCGCGCAGTTCGCTGTGGAACCGACGGTCGCCGTTGGACTTGTCCTCCCAGGTCAGGGTGGCTTCCAGGTCGGTGCGGGTGTCCACGAGCGCATAGTTCGGCAACAGCCCGAACTCGACCAGGGTGCCGTGGGCCGCTGCGGCGCTGACATCACGCAACCGGCGACGGACCGCGTTCTCTTCCGCCTTCAGCATCTTGATCTCGCGGGCGTGGTCGGGGTCGCTGGACACCAGCGTCCCCCGGGCGGCGGCGAGTTCCCGCAACCGGCGTCGCAGGTCGTCCAGCCGGGACTCCCACACCTCGTCGGCTTCCTTGACCCGGTGGACGATGCCGTCCACCGCGAACTCGCGCAGCTGGTCGACAGCGGCCGGCAGGACTTTGTCACCGAAGAGTCTCAGGAACTCGCCCACCAGCCGGCCACCGTCGCGGCGACCCGCTTCGGCGAGGGCGGTCAGCCAACCGGTCGGCCCGAACAGCACGTGCGCCCGGCGGGGCATCGGCAGCACACCGGCCAGCCGACCCCGGGCGGCCAGGTCGATCAGGTGGGCGAGGTACTGGCGGCGCAGGATCTCCACGGCGGACAGGAAGCAGCCGGGCGGGACGATCTGCCCGGCGATCATGTCGCGCGGATCGGTGAGGTAGTAGCGGTCCCGCTCGGATCGTCCGACCAGGGTCAGCACCAACGCGTTACCACTCTTACGGCCGGCGCGACCGGCCCGCTGGACGTAGTTGGCCGGGCCGTGTGGCAGGGACGCCAACACCACCGCCGAGAGGGCGCCGATGTCGATGCCCATCTCCAGGGTGGGCGTGCAGGACAGCACGTTCGGGTCGGTGTAGCGCTCGCCGTCGCGGAACTGCCTCTCCACCGTCTCCCGCTGGGCCCGGGTGAGCATGCCGGTGTGTTCTCCGGTGACCACCCGGAACACCGGGCTGTCCAGGTAGAGGCGGCGGTAGTAGTCGTCGGGGGCGGTGTCGTCGGGAGCGGCCCGGAGTCGACCGCGACAGCGGTACTGGCGGCACGGCTGGTCGAGCCAGTCGGCGACCCGGTCGGGGTGCTCGGTCTGCTGCCAGTGGCAGGTGTCGCAGCCGACCCCGGCCGACGTGGCGGAGGCGTCGTCGAGTCGGGTGACCCGCAGGTGGCCGGGCATCAGGCCGTACACCGTGTTGCCGTCGTCGGTGTCGCCCACGGCGACGATGTCGGCGGCGGCGAGGGCCGGCAGCAGCCTGGCGAGGAACCCGGCGGCGTCGCCGAGGTCCAGGCCGAGGCAGCGGGACGTCCAGTCCTGGTACCAGTTGCCGCGCGCGGTGACCACGTCGAACTCGGAGCGGGACTTCGGCGTCGCGAGCAGGAACGCGGGCGCGGAGAGGCCCTTCGGGAAGGCGGGCATCCCCGCCGGCCGGCCGCCCCAGACCTGCCACCGGGTGCCGCCCCGCTTGAGGTACGGCACCAGCCACTCGTGGTAGATCGCACCCCGGGTACGCAGCCGTTCCAGTAGACCGCGCAGGAAGGCGAGGTAACGGGCGTCGTCGGGCGGTGTGCCGAGGATGCCGGCCGGGACTGTCAGGTGCACGTCCCGGCAGATCGCGGCGGCGCGGGCCGGATCGTCGAGGGCCACCTCGACGGCGACGCTGCGGGTCAGCTCCAGGGTGCGGCCCTGACGGGAACGCAGACCGGTCTCCATCACGGTGGCGAAGACGAGCCGTTCGCTGATCAGCTCCCAGGTGTCCCGGCTGCCGTTGTGCTCGCCGGCGAGCAGGCTGTCGACCCCCGGCTGGTCCTGCAGGTCCGGCGGTACGACGGTGCAGAGGATCTCCGGCTGCGCCGCGGCCTCGATCATCCGGGCGACGAGGTCGTCGAGCCCGATCGACTCTCCGGCGACGAGTCGGCTGGCGAGCAGCGAGCGCAGCGAGAACGAGTAGGACCGGTTGGCGACGAAACCGGCCCGGTGGGCGGCGTCCTGCACCGAGTCGTTGAAGAGCAGGGTCTTCTTCTCGGCCTCGTCGAGCTCACCACCGGTGAAGAGCTGGGTGATCGCCACCGAGGCGAGGGTGGCCAGACCGGCACCGAGGAAGCGGATGCCGTGGTCGAGTTCACAGGACGGGCAGCGGTCCTTCTCGGCACCGTCGGTGTCGACGATGTCGCCCAGCACGGCGATCTCGTCGTCGCTGATCTCCCGGTCCCGGTGCTCGTCGAAGGGGCGCACCCATCGGCCGTATTCCAGGACCAGCAGGCCCCGGACGCGCTGGCGTACCTCGTCGTCGGTGGCGGCGATCAGGGCGCGGATCCGGCGCTTGTCCCGACCGACGCTGGCCCGGTAGATCTTGTCCGGGTCGGTCTCCAGTTCCTGGGGATCCTTCTCCGGCGACAGCGCCATCCAGCCGGATCTGCCGCAGTGCCGGCAGTAGACCGCCGGCAGCCGGGGGTACCGGTTGTCGGCCACGACCAGGTCGGCGTCGGCGGCGTACGGGTCCAACTCGCGTGGCGCTTCGCCGTACCAGCCGAAGGTGGCCCGGTGGGAGGTGCCGCGCAGCAGCCGGGAGACGGCGCGTACCCACAGGTGGGTTTCGATGTTGAGCAGGGGTCGGCCGGGCGCTTGCGGGTTCTGTGCGACGGAGAGCAGGCCGACGAACCGAGCGAGGGCCTTCGCGGTGATCTCGGGCCGGGTCTTCATCACGCTGCCCCAGCCGGTGGCGTTCTTCCGGGGCAGCACGTCGATGATCTCGTCGAGGGTGCACGGGCGGGCCTGGAGGGAGTCGAGCACCGCCTTGGTCAGCGGATGCTGCCGCAGCAGTGCGCCGAGGCGCGGCGGGTCGTCCAGGCAGCGCTCCCCGACGATCAGCTCGGCGACCTCGGCCAGCATCCGCGGGGGGTCGCGGTCGTCGATCGCCGCCAGCTGCTCGGGGGTGGGCAGCGGCAGGCTGAAGTCCTGCCGGGCGACGAACTCGCCCGCCTCGTAGCGGTCCTCCCCCACCAGCGATCCGGCGTCGAAGGCGACGCCGAAGACCTGCTCGGCGACCTCCCGGATCGCGGTTCGGCCGTCCTGGCCGCCACCCTCGCCGAGGGTGGCGGAGGTGGCGACCGGGCAGATGGGTCCGAGCGGCCGATCCGGCTCGGCGAGGCCGAGCGCGGCGGCGAGCCGGCGCAGCAGCATCGCCACGTCGGTGCCCTGCGCGCCGTCGTAGGTGTGGAACTCGTCCAGCACCACGTACGCCGGCTCGGCGGCCTCCCACAGCGGCAGGTCGTCGTGGCGTTGCAGCAGCAGGTCCAGCATCTTGTAGTTGGTGATCAGGATGTCCGGCGGGGTGCGCCGCATCTCGGAGCGTTTGGTGAACACGTGCGCGTATTCGATGGCCGCGACGTCGCCGATGTAGAGGCCGGCGGTGACCCCGTTGAGCGCCGGATCGGTGAGTAGCTCGTTGATCCGCTGGGTCTGGTCGGTCGCGAGGGCGTTCATCGGGTAGAGCAGGATCGCCTTGATCCCGGCCCGGCCCTGCTGCTTCTGCCGCCGGCAGTGGTCGAGCACCGGGATCAGGAACGACTCCGTCTTGCCGGAGCCGGTGCCGGTGGTGATCAGGGTCGGCTCGGCCGTCCGGTTTTTCGTCGACAGCCGGGCGAACGCGTTCGCCTGGTGCAGGTAGGGGGTGAAGTCGGCCGGCGCCCAGTCCAGGCATGCTTTCCACTCCCCCACCGCCGGGCGGAAGGGGGTGCGGATCCGCAGGTACGGCCCCCGGAAGATGCCCTGCTCGGAGTGGGAGAAAAATCCGTCCAAACCTTGGCGTACGCCATCCTCGGTGAGGCCGAAGGTGGTGGTGAGGTACTGGGTGAGGGTCCGACGCAGGGTATCGGCGGCGATGGTCGGCCTCATGAGCGGATCACCCGAGGCATGCTACGTCAGCATCCACAGTGGCTGGCTACCGTCGTCTCCTTTGTGGATTTAGAGTCGGGTTCGCGACACTGCCCGATGTCGATCATCGCCTAGGCTGCGACGACCTGAAACCGAGGGACGGGGCGAATCCTCCGTGGCAGAACCAGAAGCCACCGGCGAGCACATCTGCCGCCACTGCGGCGTCATCTGCGTCTCACGCGACGGTGAGTGGATACATCCCGAGCCTTGGCGCACCTTGAAGGCACGGCGGATCTGCGATCACCCCGACTCCTTGCGATTGGCCACGCCGCAGGAGGCGAAGCGCGGTGCGATGCAATCGATCCGCCGCGATCGCTGGATACAGGAAGCGCAGCTACGACAAGGCGTCGTTCCCACCGACAGTGCGGTCGAAGTGGCCGTCGTGGGCTGGTACCAGTTGCACCCGAGCAGCAATGAACACCCTCGGGGTTGGGGTTACCTCGCCGACGACGGCCACTTCGGCTTCGGGGCGACCACGACCCATCGCCGTTTCGACGGCGATGGGGAGTTGGCGGCGGAGACAAGGGCACTCTTCTGGGCTCTGCGCCGGCTCATGCCGAGGTATCGGGTGACCGTCGTAACCGACTATCCGGCCATCGCCGACATGATCAACGCTTGGCGTCGGGGCGATCTCACCGCCGCACCACCCGGCTATGACCGCTATGATCGCCCATCCGGCCGGAAGGCCAAGCTGATGCTGCTGGCACCCCGGGTGCACGAGTACGCAGACCGGGTGACAGTACGGATAGTCGACAGCTATGAGGACACCGCAGTCGGTCGTGGAGCCAATGAGCTCTCCATCCTCGGCTGGAAGATGGGCGCCGGTGAGCTCACCAAGACATCGGCGGGCGAACGTGCCCTCACGGCCGCAAGCAGTTCCCTGCGCGTAGAGCCGATCCTGGTACCCGACACACACAGGTCCGATGACAGCGACGAGGTCGAGGATCATGACTCCCCCGTCGTCCCGCACGAACCCACCTCATCCGATGAAGGCGACAGCATGACGAACGACCCGTCCCGACAGCGCCGTCGAGAGCTCCTCATCAACGGACGCCGCGTCCGGATATCCGACCTGCTCGACGCCGGGCTACTCACTCCTGGCACCGAGCTGCGGTACCAGCAGAAAATCGGCGAACCCGCGTACAGCGCGACCGTCACTCCCCGGGGCCAGCTCCGCCTTCCGGACGGACGGGAGTTCGGCACCCCGTCCCGGGCGGCTGTGGAGGCTTCCGGTCTCGTCGCGGTGCCCGGGTGGGCGGTATGGCGGGTCCAGCCGAACGGACAGACACTGCACCAACTGCGGGTAAAGCTCCTCAAGGACGTCGCCGAAGAGGTGGAAGCGGACCACGCCGGTCCACATGAGGAGACTCAGGCGGCACGACACCGCTTCACCCTGCTGGAGGAGGCGCGAGCAGACGCCGAGGCGGGTCGGCCTCGCACCTTGACTGTCCGCGAGTTCATCAAGCACTGGGGCGTCGAGGACCGCGACCGGACGGCAAGTGTGCAGATCGACGCGGACCTGGCCAACCACGGCCTGACCACCGTTCCCGACTTCCGCACCGTGGGCCTGGACAGGACGATCCGGATCGTGGGGCTGCCCGAGGGAGACGACGCAGCCACCGTGGTCGAGCCCGGGGTCGACAGCAGCGAGTTGGTGCCGTCCGCCAGTGACGAGGAGAGCATCGACGTCGGGCTGACGCTGGGCAACCTACTGCCCGACGAGATGTCATTGACCTGGGTTCCCCCTACCGCCTCGTTCGAAGAGGCGATCACGGCAATGCAGGTGGACGACTTCTCCCAGATCGCGGTGCTGGCCGACCCGCACACACTCCACGGTGCGGTCAGTTGGGAGTCGATCGCCGCTGCCAAGCACCGTGACGCGAACGCCACCTTCAGCGACGCGATCGATCGTCGTGCAGCCACCCGGGTCTTCGACTACCACGTCCGGCTTCTCGACGTGCTTGGCACCCTCCAGCGGGATGGTTTCATCTTCGTCAGAGACGACCAGGAAGAGATCACCGGAATCATCACCGCCGCCGACGTGGTGCGGAAGTACGACGAGACCGCGACCCCCTTCTTCCTGATCGGCGAGATCGACCAAGAGTTGCGGCAACTCCTGCAGAACACGTTCGACGATGAGACCGTCAAGCAGGCATGCCGGTCGGCCGGCATGTCGTTCAAGTCGTTCGACTCGATGTCCGTGGGTCAATACCAGGCGGTGCTCAACGATCCGGACTGCTGGAAGCAGCTCGGGTGGCCGCTCGACCGGACGATCTTTATCCAGCGTCTCGACCGGCTGCGTCGGGTTCGTAACAACGTGATGCACTTCAATCCCGATCCGGTCAAACCCACGGACGTGCGCAAGCTGCGGAACTTCCTCGACCTGATTCGTCGGTACCGCGGTTGACAGCACACCGTCTCCCACTCGACTACGGAGGCGACGCGACAGCGAACGTGCGGAACCAAGCCTCACGCTATTGACGCAGGGGCATAGTTCGATCACTCTGGGTGCTTGGCGTGCGGTGCGCCGGTACCGGGGGTGGGTGTGGAGATCGATTCCCTCGTACGGGCGCTGAGCCACCAGTCCCTGCTGGCGCTGGAGTCCTCCGAGCAGCTCGTCACCGACGTGCTGCGGTATGCCCAGACCCACGCCAAGAACCGCGAGGCGTACTGGTATCACAAGCAGTTGCTCCCGGTGGACGTCGGCAGCGGCGGGCTGCGGACCAGCCCGGCGCGGGTGCTGCACGAGTTGGGCGTGGCCACCACCCTGCTGACCACGTCGCCGCTGTCGCAGGTGGCCCGGCACTGGGCCGCCGTGCGCTACTGCGCCACGCTGACCAGGACCAACCGGGGGCTTCTCGCCCTGACACCCGACGCCAACGAGGTCGTCTACCACCACAAGGTGACCCAGTCCGAGCAGTTGGGCATCGGCTTGGCCCTCGTCGTCGCCAAGCACGTGCTCCGCCGCCAGTTCCGGGGGTGGACGTTCCACGCGGTCGACGCGGAGGTGGCGTTGAAGGCCGGTTTCGTGGAGGGGGGCGGTGCGGTGGAGTCCGTCTCGCCGACCAAGAAGCGACCGGATTACATTCTGCTCGGGCACCACGCCACCAAGACCCGCCGGCGGATGAAGATCGTAATCCTGGAGTGCAAGGGCACCCACCAGCAGCCGAGTTTCATCCACGGCCAGCTCGCCCGCGCCGCCGTCCAGGTGGAGGCGCTGTCGGTGGGTGGCAGGCATCCGCCGTCCCTCATGGTCGCCTCGCACCTCACCCAGGCCGGGATCACCGCGTACGTGCTCGATCCGCCCGGGGACGACGAGCTGTGGTCCGGCGACGACGCGGAGCTGGACGGCCTGTTGAGCACCCGCCCCGAGGACAGGTCCTGGCGACCGCGCACGGCCACCCCGGATGACACCCAGGCAGCGCAGATCCCCAACCCTCCCCCCGTCGCCGGCCGGGGCGACCGGCACCGGAACCGACGCGGCCGACGACTTGCCGCCCGGCGCACCCCAGGTCTTCGACATACCTGAGCCGGAGCGTGGCTGGTTCACCCAGATCCTGACCCGCGCCGTGGCGGCCACCGCGCTGCTCTTCGCGGGGAACAGCTCCGCTGCCAGTGAGTACGCCACCCCACGGCAGCGCGGAACGGAGGAGGCCACATCCCAGCCGGGCCTGTTCGACCTGGACCCGGCATGGGCGACGAGCAGCGCGGCGACGCTTGCCCTGCCGAACGGGATCTCGGCGGAGGGGACCCGGCACCACGCGCCCCTGAGCCGGGGCCGGGTGCTTGAGGTGTTCCGTGGTGTGGAGAGCCACCTCTACCGCGAGCTGACCGACGGCCGGGTCAGCGCCTACCTGCGGGACGCCCCGACCTTCCTCCAGAGACCCCCGGCAGCGCCGGCCGACGGTGGGGTCTACTCGTACGGCACCGACGGGACCGTCCTCGTCGTCCGGGTCCTCGACGGAGCCGGATGAGCGACACCTATCGATGCCGGTCCAGGGCGAGGTCGAGACCGTCACGGAGGCCGGGTCGCGGGCGATGCCCGGACCGGGACGAGCTGTCGCAGCGCGGACAGCGGTAACCGACGGTCGGCAGACCACGTCGGCCCACCTCGAACCGGACCAGGGTACGGGCACAGCGACCGCAGTCGTCGCCGAGTTGCCCGCTGCCGGGTGCGACGCCAGGGCGTCGCCGCTGCGCCCGTCGTACCGCGTCGGCGAAGGCCGCGTGCCGGGTGCGCAGCACCACACCGGGCTCGGGACCGAGCAGGGATCCGGTCGAGGTCCAGACCACGTCGTCGATGACAGCGCCGGATTCCAGGATCGGCGTGCACGGGCGAATGTTCACGCCGCCACGTCGGGCTTCCATCGCCTCCGCCGACAGGTACCCGTCCGGGTCCGGTTCGACCCAGACCGTCACCGGTTCGGTGTCGACGTCCTGCTCGGCGATCATCTTCAGGGCCGGGATCAGCGGGTGCAACCGGACCAGTGGTGCCCGGGGCAGCCACATCTCGACCGAGGTGGCCTTCGCTAGGTCGTCGCCCAGTGGGCCGGTGACGTCTCCGGTGATCCGTCGGGTGACCGACCCGTGGTGTAGCGCCGCGTCCGGGGTGACGATCCGCCCGCGCTCCAGCAGCTTGGTGAAGAACCGCCAGACCGCGTCCCGGGTGGTGCGGTGCCGGTGCAACTGGTCCAGCGCGGCAACGACCACCAGATGGTCGCGAGCACGGCTGGCCGCCACGTTCAGCAGCCGGGCGCCGTCGCCGCCGGGCTCACCCTCGGTGAACCATCGGTGCAGCGGGCGTACGCCGAAGCCGGTGTCGACGCTGTCGTAGACGACGACGTCCCGCTCACCGCCCTGGAACCGGTGCACCGTCGAGGCGGCCCAGTCTCCCCGCTCGGATTCGGGCAGCAGCGACTGCAGGAGGCTGGCCTGCGCCGCGAAGGGCGAGATGACACCGAGGCTGGACACGTCGGCGTCCGGAACGGCAACGAGCCCGGCGACGAGTTGCGCGTGCATCAGGTTGTACCGGGAGAACATGCCCTGTTTGCGCGCTGTCCGCGCGCCGAGCCGTGAGGTGTCGAGCAGGACGAGCTCACCGGCGGCCCACTCCGCCCTGCTCCGTCGTGGCCTGGCGGGCACCGTCGGCGCGGTGACGAGCGGGCTCTCGGGGTAGAACGCCTCGCTCACCACATGGTTGATGTCCTGCCGCATGCGGTACTGCTCGGTAAGCGCCGCGAGTCGACAGCGGGACGGTCCTTCGCCCACCACGACGTCCACGCCGGCCTTCTCGAACGGGCTCTTCCGCAGCCAGTCCTGCGCGGCGGGGGTGTCGGCGACGACGACCGGCGGCAGTTGCCGGAAGTCGCCCGCGACGACGGTGTGGCCGCTGCCCGCGCCCGCGACCAGCATCGCCAGCGCCGTCGTCGTCATGCTCGCCTCGTCGAGGATCACCACGTCGAAGGTCAGCTCGCGCAGCGTCTTCAGCACCACCTGGTGCGAGGTGGCGGCCACCACCTCCGCCTCCCGGCAGACCTGCCGCCGTACGTGGTGCAGGGACTCGTCGAGTTCCCGTACCGTCGCGGTCGCCTCGGCCAGGTCCCACTCCAAGGTCAGCCGCTCGTCCTGTTCCTCTTCGGTGAGGCTCGCGTGCCGCCGTTGCAGGGCGTTGAGTCGCTGCCGCAGGTCGCGGGTCCGCTGCCCCTCGCGGACCCGCATCCGGGCCAGAACCTCACCGCGCTTCGCGGCGATCTCATCGATCAGGACATGCCCGTCAGCGCGACCGATGAGGGAGGTGTCGGAGGGCTGGCCCAGCCGGACCAGGCCACCACCGGCGAGCTCGGGAATCTGTTTGAGGACCGCCTGAACCGCGACGTCGACGGCGGCGTTGGTGGGGGCGGTGAGCAGGACCCGCAGCCCACGTATGCAGAGTTCCGCCACGAGGGTGCCGATGGTGGTGGTCTTTCCCGTGCCCGGTGGTCCCCAGAGCCAGGTGACACCGGGGGTGAGGGCGAGTTGCACGGCGTACCGCTGGCCGGCATTGAGGTGGTCGACAGCAACGGCCGGCAGGTCGTCCGGCGCGGCGGCCCGGCCGGCCGTCAACAGCGCGGCGGCGGCCTCGGCGTGGAAGCCCGGCCCGCCGTTGGCCAACTCACGAAGGCGCTTGCTCTGGAAAGAAAGCAGCCAGGAAAGGTCGCAGCGCAGCACGGCCTCCTCCGGCAGGATCGCGCCGGGCGGCACCGACAGGGTCACCACGTTACCGAAGACCGACACCACTTCGACGTCGATCGGCGTACCCTCGACTACCAGTGTCGCCTGGGTTCCCTCGGACACTCCGAGGTCACCCTCAGCCTCGAACCGCATGAGGCGCTGGGCAGCTGACTCCGCGACCACGGAGCCACCGCTGACCGGCACGTCCTGCAGGGTCCGCCGGTCGGTGACGGCGCGGAGTTCCTCCTGTAATGCCCGCCCGGCCTGCGCGGCGATCTGTGGCCAGTCGGCGGGCACCGGCCCGGCCGGCGGGGTCGGCTCGTCCATCGAAATGCCGATGGAGGACGCGAGTTGACGCACCTCGGCGGCTGCCCGCTGGGCGGCCGGCGGGCGCGGCGGGCGTCGGCGGGGAGTTGCCTCCGCCCTTCCGGTCACCGGGGAGGCCCACCCACGCGGCACCCAGACGTCGTCCTGGAGGTCAGCGAGTCCGTGTGTGGCGCACACGATGAAGAGACCCGTGCTGTCGGTACGCAGCCCCGCCTGCCGCAGCGCCGTCAGCAGATCCTCCTGCGGCATCGGCCCCTGCGACAACGCCTGTTGCACGACCTTGATGACCTTGCGCTCCATACCGATCGCCATCCGACCCCCGTCGCCCGCGGTTCCGGCGGCGGCCCCGCGCCGTGGCAGAGGCCGCATCGCTGCGCCCACCTGACGCAGATCCCAACGGGTAGTGTCGACAACCCTAGATGCGAGAGCGGTACGGGTGGTTGGTCCGACCGGACACGATTGCCGGCCCGACCGTGGACCAACATGACCCGTCGCGGGCTGTCCACTTCAGACTATGCTCGCCCGGATCAGTCGAACCCCCGGTTCAGCATCGTCTGACCCCTGACGCGGCTCCGCCCTGGTGGACCTCGGCGCTGATCGTCTCGATCAGCCGGCGGGACTCGTCGTGGCCCAGGGCCACCGCGTCCAGACCCGCCCACGCCTGCTCGTACTCGGCCGCCTCCGACTCCCGGTCAAGATAGAGCGCCCCGGTCAAGAACTCGCGGTAGACCACCGGCGGGTCGGGCTCCACCCGGCTCACCGGCGGGAAGTCGAGCAGCATGAACGGGCCAGCCAGGGCGGCCCGGTAGCTCCCCACGGCGAGTGGCACCACCCGCAGCGACACCTGCGGTAGGTGACTCGCCTCCACCAGGTGCCGCAACTGCGCGACCATCACCCCCGGATCCCCGACGGCACGCAGCAGCACCGCCTCGGCCAGCACCACCTCCAACCGCGGTGCCGCCGGCAGCCGCCGCAGCACGCGCTGCCGCCGCAGGCGTACCTCGATCAGGCGGTCCCGGTCCGCCTCGGTGAGATCGGCCCGTTGCCGGCAGACGGCCGTCGCGTACTCCCGGGTCTGTAGCAGCACGGGGATCATCCCGTCGGCGTACTCGCGGAGGCGGCGGGCCTCGGCGGCCAGGCTGACGTACGGCTCGCACCAGCGGGGCAGCGGATCGCCGTACGCATGCCACCAGCCCTTCGCCTGCGTCTGCCCGGCGAGGGTGACCAGCGCGGCGGTCAGCTCGGGCCGCGCAGCGTAACGCTCGCACATGACCCGCACGTCGCTACGGCTCACGGCGGACCGACCCGCCTCGATCTGCCACAGCTTGCGCCGGCTGAACTGCAACACCTCCGCCGCGCCGTCCACCGTCATCCCCGCCTCGGCCCGCAACTGTCCCAACACCCGCCCGAGGTGCCGACGCGGCACCGACGACCCATCGTCAACCAACGGCCCGCCGCCCTTCACCCGGCCCGCTCCCCCGCCGCCCGTGGCACCCACCCGACGGCAGCAGCGCTTAACGGCCCGCCCGCTGGTTCCGCGCCACCCCCACCCGCCGAACGCCCCGCCCGGACCGCACCACACCGCCACCCCGCGAGGCCCCAGGCTCATCGGGTACGCCCACCAGCCCGCCCGGAGGCAGCGAACGCCCCGACCCACCCCTCTCCGATACGGCCCTCCCCACCAGGTCAACGCCTGCCCGCCCCACCCGCAAGAACCACTTCCACCGCCGACTCATGACCCCTCCCCTGTCTCGGACCACCCAGTGAGTGAACAGGTGCACAGCTTACACGCTTATAAGCATCTGCACAGTGCTATCGCTCAGGAAGCACATGTTCAGTTCGGGTGCTCCTAGCGTTGATCCTGTGGGAAAGCTCCGGCTGGTAGCGAGCCAAGAGGTGCAGGAGATGCTTGGCGTCTCCCGCACACGCGCCTACCAGATCACCAACTCGAAGTCGTTTCCCGATCCGGCGGCCGTCCTGTCGGTCGGACGCATCTGGCGGGCAGAAGACGTCGAGCGGTGGATCAAAGACCACCGGCCGGACCTTCACGATGCGGAAGCATAGGCTCCCCAAGACCAACCGCGACTATCTCAGCTGCCCGACTATCGGGATTCAGTCAGCTTAGGTCTGCAGGAATCAACGCATAGATGAAGAACTAAAGCAAGCGCGCACTCTTGAGGCAGAGAGGCATGAGAGTATCAGCACCAGAATGAGCAAATTCCCGCAAAATCGATAGGCAGACGTCCGCTATCACGGTTCGGAAATTCGACCTAAACTGCCACTGGATACGCTAGAGATAGTCTGGATCTTCCATATCGATCGTCTAGCAACTATCACAAATCTCCTTCTGTCGTCAACGAAGGAGGCGGCAACAGCAGCTCCAATGCTCGCCACAACAGAGAGAAATCGCCACAGTGGCTCAGATAGTAACGATCAGGGATCCAAACGAATTAACCGCGTCGAGCTCTCTTGTCGACGACTCATGTCAGAATCGGGGCGCGCGCCATAGATCAACGCCTTACCCCTCCCACCACCCCGCATCAACCGCTACCCGGAGCCGTTCGCTGAAAACAGAATGCGCTAGCCGATACTCACTTTCACGATCCGCCTTATAGAAGGGGCCCATATACCCCACCGGCACCGGATTTTTATCAGGGGTCTCAATATGTGCCATCAGTTGCTCATAATGCTGCCGCTCCTGCCCGAACCCGAACGTATAGGAGTCCGCCGCCAACTTGCGTCCAGATCGGTCGAACCACATCTGCTCTTCTCGCTCAACTAGCGTGAAATATCGAGAGCGCAGCATTGCCAATAGTTCTTCAATTCCAATTCCGAGCCAGACCGCTACAAGAGCGTCGATTTCCACTAGCGCCAGCCGCCGCTCACACTCTGTTCTAAGAGGCGTCCCAGGATGCCATTCTGGCTTGACTCGGCCGAGAGCTTGTTTCTCCAGCGGGCCACTCACCCATTGCTCTTCCATCCAGAGCGGATCGTACAACTCGCCCCACAAGGCTTCAAAGGCAGCGGTCAGACAGTTGAGCCTAAGTGTCCTTAGTAGAAGACTAGCAGCCAGAGGATGATCTTCTCGCGCCAGAGGCATTGTGCGACAGTCCAACGCTGTCAGATCCGACCGGCCAGTAATCCGAAGCAGGTAGTCAAGCGGTAGAGCTGCGAAGAAACCAGCAGCTAAAGAGGTAGACTTGTTAGTAGGAAATGCAAGGCTTTGTACCGCATGGACGTGCGTCGGTCCAGGTGGAAGGAGCGATGCGAATAGCGATCTCTCCATGTTGAAGGCAATCATTCGCCGCCAGGCCAATCGATAGTAGTCGGAGTAGCGGCTGCCGCTCCACACATCCTGACCTTTGCGACTTTCTAGCTCATCAGCAGAGAGCACATAGTTAGCGGCTGGGACGAAGTGGGACGACATAGCAGATAAATTGACCAAAACCCAGTCGTGGTTATTCCTGTAAGGAACCTTCGGCTCCTTAGCGAAAGGAGTTGCGATACCAAAGTGCGGACCCTGAAAAACAATCCCGTCGAGGCCGAGCGATGCTCCTGGTTCCCAGCTGATCATACCCTCCTTCTTGGCATTCGCCTCATCGTATCCACGGCTAACGAAATAGCTCTCAGATCCCATCCGACGTTCTACCAGAGACAACGCGGCGATAGCCCTTTCCTCCGCCACGGTGATAGG
The DNA here is from genome assembly GCF_016900955.1 of Micromonospora humidisoli. Classification (NCBI taxonomy): domain Bacteria; kingdom Bacillati; phylum Actinomycetota; class Actinomycetes; order Micromonosporales; family Micromonosporaceae; genus Micromonospora; species Micromonospora humidisoli. Next base: position 32,042 of record NZ_JAFEUO010000005.1, on the reverse strand, counting down.
TTGGAGTAATGGCGATCGGCAGGGCGGCTCGTCGTCACCAGCACCTCGGAGACGCTGCCAAACCTGCAAGACCCCCTCATCTACGTATAGAACTCTAGCCTTGTGCGGCCGATTGTCCCACGACCCACCGTAGCGCTGGCTAGGGATCGGACCTTCGCCGGAATGGTTAAGTGACTCGATCAAGACCGAGGCAGCGTATAGACGACTTAGGTGACTGAACCCAATCGACTTTCGCCGACCGTAGATATGCAAACCGAACTCGATATTTCTGTTCGCATCGGCAAATGCCCAGTTTGCGCCATTAACAAACCCGGCGTGAACCCGAAGATGATGGTAAGAAGTTTCTCGCAGAGCCGCTTCCTTCGCACCTGCGAAATGGGTGTCAGGGTGGACCAGCCCAGCAATTCCAATCACCCCGAGGTGCGCCCAAACCTGGCACATCATTGCGCGATAAAGATTAGGGCGAGTACCTGAAATTAACGGATAAACCGTCCCATGCGCTAGAAAATCTGCTGTAGCAGAGTTGCCAGTCAACTCTCCCAAAAAACCTAGCTTAACGAAATCCGATTCGAGTGATTCCTTCTTTCGACTTCGCCACTCCTCCATAGGAGCCCGTTCTGCAAGTCGGAACCATGGGTCATTCTCTGCTAGAACTTCATCTTCTTTCCAATCTGGTCTAACCCAGGGCGGATTACCTACTTGCAGGTCGAAACCGCCTCTTGTGAACGCTTGGACGAAGGTAAGTTCCCAGTGAAAGAAGCCCTGCTCCTCGGCAACGCATTCGGTAATGAGGAGCCAGGGAAAGCGATCGGAGAGCTTCCAGGGGGAGTCGACGCCGATGACGCCGTCTAGTTTCTGTTCGAGGTCGCTTATCTCGGCGAGGCTGGTGAGGCTGCGGCCGTAGAAGGCTGCGGTAGCGGCGTCGGCGTCCTTGCGGCCGATCAGCGCTTCGGCGAACGTCAGCCACTCGTCCAGGTTGGTTAGTGGGACCTGTTGGCGGAGGTGTTCGGCCACCGTCATCCGCCGGGTGCCGGTTGCCTTAGTCGGCAGCATCGTCTGCTGCGGCTGTACGTTGCCGAAGAAGTCCGCCGTCTCATAGACCACCTGGTCGTCGTACGACGGCTCGTCCTTGACGTGGGTGACCTGGACGGGCGCGGACGGGTAGGCGGGGTCGGTGCCGTCGAGGAGGCCGACCTTGTCCAGCGGCCAGAACCAGAGCGCGCACCAGACGTCCATCAGCGTCTTGAGCCGCCAGTACGGCGTGCCGGGCGCGGTCAGGTCGGCCAGGATCTCGTCCCGGGGCACCGCCTCGGTGACCGGCGGCAGGTCGTCGGCCCCCCACACCGGGATGTGCCGGCGGATCTCCCGCTCGGAGATGTCGAGGCGCTGCTGCACCAGTCCCCACAGGAACTCCACCCGCCGGGCCAGCCCCTGCAAACGCTTGACCTGCGAGTTCTTGCCCTTGGCGGACGGCATGCGCTTCATCGCCGTCCGCCAGGCTTTGAGTTTGGCGGTTTCGGCCGGCGCCAACTCGCGGGCCTCCTTCTCGCCCGCGACCGCGCCCCAGCCGTCGGCGGGGAGCAGGAAGTGGTGGATGGTGTCGGGGTCGATCGGGCCGTCCCGGAAGGGTTTCTCGGCCGGTGCGGTGGTCAGCCACGACTTGTCGGCGAGCTGCGCCGGGGTGTAGGTCTTGCGCCCGCAGCCGATGAGCGAGTTGCCGCGTTGCAGGTGCAGGCCGAACCATGGCGCTTGCAGGCCGGCGTGCATGACGTTGAGCCAGAGCGACACGTCGGCCAGCTCGACGGCGGTGCGGTTGAGGTCGACGCCATAGCTGTTGTGCAGCGCGATGTAGGCCTTCACCCGCTGGAGTTCGAGGTGGTATTGCTCTGGTTCCAGGTCGACCTGCAACTCGCGGGCGCGGCGGCGCAGGTATTCGGCGGCGACCTGGTTGATCGCCTCGTTGAGGAACGCACCGGAGCCGAGCGCCGGCTCACAGATCGTCCAGTCCAGCAGCTCCCGGGCCGGGGTGACGGTGCCGTCCTGGTCGAGCCGGTATTTCAGGGCGAGCTGGACGGTGACCTCGGTCAACGACTGCGGCGTGTAGTAGGAGGCGCTGGTCTGCCGGTCCCGGCCGGCGAGCCGGTAGACGAACTGGCCGGGCTGGTAGCGGACCTGGCTCCGCACCCCCGTGTACGGGTCCTCCTTGTAGACGAAGACGTCGTCGTCGTAGTCGTCATGCTTGGATGCCGGGATCATCCACGAGCCGTCCTTCGGGTCGCCGTTCTTGGCGACCTCGTAGAGCTGCTCGGTGGCGACGAACCCGGAGTACGACATCAGCCCCTCGTAGACCGCGCCGAGCTGGTTGATGCCGAGCTGCGCGTACGAGATGAAACCGCCGCGCCGCCGCTTGCCGCCCCGGGTGAGCATCAGCCGGCGCAGCACCTCGTAGAGGACCTTGTTGCGCAGCCGGGTGTCGATCTTCGGGCCGTGGTCGTCGTCGGGGTCACTGCCCGGCTCGGGGATCAGCCGGCCGATGAGCCTGGTCCGCTCCGGCAGGAACAGGTCCGACTTCATCGGCTCGAACCGCAGCCCCTCCCCCTCGCTGGCCTGGTCGTCGACCACCACACCGCCGCGCGGCCGGTGCCCGTCGTTGACCATGCGGAACAGCAGGTCCAGCGACTCGTAGAGGTGGTAGCCGCCCTCGCCGGAGGGGGCCAACCGGCGGGACACCAGGTCACCGAGGCGGGCCAGGCTGTACCCCTCGACGTACTGCGGATCGTTGACCGGCAGCACCCCCAGCTCCGGCCGGGCCTCGGCATAGAGCAGGAACAGGATCCGGTAGAGGTACCGCAGCGCCTCCCGGCCGAGTTCCCTGGCCAGCTCGTCGAGGTCCATCACGTCCTGCGGCGGGAAGCCGGCCCGGCGGATCTGGTCCAGCACCTCGTTGGCGATGAGTTCGACGGAGACCTTCAGGCCCTCGCGGAGTTCGCTGGACACCCCGACGGCGTGCTGCCGGGAGCCGGCGACCAGCTCGGCGAGGGGTTCGGTGCCGCCCTCGGCGGGCGGGCGCAGCGAATCCGCGCCGAACAACGCGGCGACGACGTCGAGCTCCCGCTCGTCGTTGCGGGCGTACGCGGTGTCGAGGCTGACCGCCAGGTAACGGCCCTCACCCCAGGCGGTACGGTCGGCGAGGGTGAGCACACCACCGCTGAGGATCAGCACGTACCGGGGCTTCGGGCTGTCGGCGGCGAACAGCAGCGACGCGAGCTTCGCACCCGTGGCAATGGTCTCGGTGCCCGACAGGGTGAGCGGGTCGAGCAGCCGGCCGGCGTCGTCCGGGTCCTGCGCGGCCTCGGTGTCGACCGCCCACCCGCAGTCCAGCGCGACGATGCCGTGCGCAGTGGTCAACTCGGCGTGCGCCACCACCACCTCGTGCTCCTGGCCGGAGCGTTCGACGGTGATGGTCTGCGGCTGCGGGTCGAACCCGAGGGCCTTGAGCACCTCGTGGTGGTGTTTACGCAGCCGCTCCGGGTCGAACAGGTCGACGTCGGTCAGCTCGGTCTTGGCGTCGAAGAACTGCCGGCGGATGCCGCGCAGCCCGGCGCGCGGGGTGACCCGCCCGGACTTCTCGTCCTCGGCCCACTTCTTGAGCAGCCCGCCCTTGAGGGTGCTGGGCAGGATCTCGGCGAGGTAGTGCGCGGAGAGGTACTCGCCGCGGTTGGTCAGCGACTCGAAACTCATGCGGCACTCCCCTGCGACGGTACGAGGACGGCGAGCACCCGCAGCAGCGGATCGCCGGTGGTTTCCAGCCGGTCAAGCAGGTCGTGCTGCTCCTTGACGGTGGTGTCGATACGGCGGCGACGTTTCTCCCGGTGCACGCCGGGCAACTCGTCGAGCAGGCTGGTCTGCTCGAAGGTCTCCAACTGCCGACGGTGCCGGCGCAGCGGTTCGGCGTTCGCCTCGGCCCAGTCGGCGCGCTTGCCCTCGAGGTGCTGCCGGGCGGCGCGGACGGCCGCCGGCAGCAGCGCCTGCAACGGGTCGACCGCGATGGCCTCGGCGCGGTTGACCATCGTCGGGCCGACGTTGGCCTCGCGCAACACCTCGTCCATCGGTCGGATCGTCGGCGACGCGGGCAGGTCGGTCACCGCCATCCACTGCACGACGGTGGGTTGGCCGAGGCGGTTGGCGTAGACGCCCTGGATCAGGAACGTCGGTGCGGCGACGTCGGCGGTGAGCACCGGGGCCTGCTGGCGGCCCAACCGGATCAGCACCTTGTCGACCAGCCAGTCGACCATCGGGTGCACGTCGCTGAGGAAGGCGATCTCCGGCCAGGTCGGGGTCCTGCTCTGCCGGGCCTGGTCGAGCTTGCGTTGGGCCAGCGGGCGGTCGAAGGTGACCTTCAACCGCAGGTCCTCGCCCTCGCGGTGGGCACGCAGGTAGGAGCGGGGCAGGTCGGTGAGCCGGTGCACCAGGTCGTCGGGGGCGAGGAAGGTGAACAGTTCGTCCTCGCGGCGCAGGTCGAGGTGGTCCTCGGGGCGGTCGTCGTAGATCTCGGCGAGAGCCGCGTCGACGAAGTCCCGGGTCGAGTCGAACAGCTTCGGCACCCGGGCGCGGGGGATGTCCGCCGCCTCGGGGGCCGTGCCTACCTCGCCGAACAGGTCGGCCATCACGTCGATCTCGGCGTGTGCGGCGTCGTAGGACTCGTCCACCGTCTTTCCGGCGAGCAGGTCCCGGACCAGGCGGTCCTCCTCGGCCTTGGGGTCGTACCGGCCGGTGACCGCCTCCACGCTGCCGAGGCTGCGGTGGGCGGTCTCCTCCCGCCGCAGCAGCTTCTCGGCGACCGTCCGGTCGTCCTTGGCGTCCGGGCGGGCGGAGGTGAGGATCAGCGCCCGGAACTGCGGCTGGTGCTGCTGCCCGTAGCGGTCGACCCGACCGTTGCGCTGCTCGATGCGGATCAGACTCCACGGGATGTCGTAGTGGAACAGGTGGTGGCACTGCCGGTGCAGGTTGACTCCCTCGGAGGCGACGTCCCCGGTGAGCAGCAGCCGGACCTCGCTGCCGGCGAGCTCGAACTCCTGCAGGATCCGCTGCTCGTCCTTGTCGGCCACCCCGCCGTGCAGCACCCGGATGGCGGTCGGCTTGAGGCCGAGCATCCCGGGGACGACGTCGGCGAGCCATGTGATGGTCGGTACCCGTTCGGAGAAGACCACCGCCCGGGTGTCACTGCCCCGGCCGACCCCGATCTCCCGCAGCGCGTCGACCAGCCGGCGCAGCTTGCTGGAGTCCTGGTCGGTCATCGCCGTGGTCAGCTCCGCGAGCCGGTCCAGCGCCGCCCGCTCGGTGCCGGTGGCCTTCTTCCGCCGGTTGGTCACCGTCTCGTGCAGCGCCCGGTGCGACGACAGGAACGACTTCAACAGCGTGTACGGAAAGAGCCGGTCCTGACCGGTGATCGCCTTGTCGGTCCACCTGCCGGCCAACCACACGTCGGTCAGCTCGTCGAAGATCCGCTCCTCGATCGGGCTCGCCGGGCAGTGCAGGGCCTGCGACGGTCCCCGGTCGGCCCACTTGTCGCCGATCTGGTCGCGCACCTCCGGGCTGATCTTGGTGCGGCGCAGGTAGAGGTGCGCGATGTCGCTGGCCTGGTAGTCCTTCTCGTTGGCGATCGCCGCCGGGTCGAGCAACGAGATCAACCGGGCGAAGGACTCCTTGTCGCCGTTGTGCGGAGTGGCGCTGGCCAGCAGCAACGCGTCGGTCTTGGCGGCCAGCCGACGGGCCAGCTCGTTGCGCTGGGTGCCCTTGTTGATCAGGTTGTGCGATTCGTCGATGACCACGGCGTCCCAGGTGGTGGCCTCCAGGTGGTGCCCGAACTGGCCGGCGTCCTTGAGGGTGTCCACCGAGATGATGGCCCGCTTGAAGTAGGTGAACGGATTGCGCCCGGCGGGGATCTCCTGCTGGATCCGCTGGATGCCTGTCGAGTCGAGCCGGACCAACGGGATCGCGAACCGGGTCCACAGTTCCCGCTGGAACTGTTCCAGAACCTGCTGCGGTGACACCACCAGGATGCGGTCGCCCCGGCCCCGGCGGATCAACTCGGCGAGGATCAGCCCGATCTCCAGCGTCTTGCCCAACCCCACCACGTCAGCGAGCAGGATCCGGGGCCGCAGCCCGGACAACGCCAGCTCGACGGGCCGTTGCTGGTAGGGCAGCGGGTCCAACAGGAACCGGTCGGCCAGCGCCAACCCCCGCTCGGTACGCGGCAACGGCGTACGCCGTAGCACCGCCTCCAGGAAGAGCCGGCTCTGCCGGAACCGCGACGAGGCGTCCTGGACGAGCACCGTGTCCTCGGGCACCAACGGGGTGATGTCTTCGAGCGCGGTGAAGAAGGTCGCCTCGATGTCCTGCACGAACTCGGACACGCCGACGGCCTTCACCATCGTGCCGTCCGCGGTGCCGGTCCTGACGCTGCGGACCAGCCACTCCTCGTCCCGCACGACGATGCGGGAACCCGGGGCGAAGGTGGTGGCCTGGGGGGTGGTCATCGGGGTGGAGCCTTCCTACAGGGTCGCCCGGCGGGCGTACTGACGGCGGATCTTGTCGACCAGCCAGGTGACGTCCGATCGACCGGCGGGTCGGTCGGGGTCGGCTGTGGTCAGGGTCGATTCCGGCGTGGTGCCGGTGTCGCCTTCGACGAGCGGGCTACCCTCCGGGTCCTGCTTCGGGTCGTCCAGGTCCGGTGGGACGAGCAGCTCGGTTTCCCCGTCGTAGGTGAGCGCGGCCAGCTCCCGCCGCAGGGCGTGGATGCTCCGGCCGCTCGTGGCGGTGGCGACCGCCAACAGCCGGGTGCGGACGTCGTGCAGCCCGGGACGGGCGGTGGGGTCGAAGGCGAGCATCGTGCCGAACAGCTGGGCCAGCTCGCCCGGCACACCGGACAGATCGGGTAGGTCATCCGGCTCGCTGATTCGCAGCAGCAGGTTCCACGAGTTGGCCGAGGGATAGAGCCCGTGGCCGGTGAGCGCGAAGACCAGCGTCGCGGCCAGCCCGTAGATGTCCACCGCCTCGGTGAGCTCCCGCTCGCCCTTGACCTGCTCGGGTGACATGTAGGCGGGGGTGCCGGCCAGGGCGCCCGGCTCGGTCAGATAGGCATGGCGTTCGATCAGGATCGCCAGACCGAAGTCGATCAGCTTCGGCCCGTCCGGCCCCAGAATGATGTTCTGCGGTTTGAGATCGCGGTGCAGCAGCTTGACCTGGTGCACCTTGTCGAGGCCCTCGGCGAGCATCGCGCCGGCCAGGGCGGCCAGCGGCAACGGCAACGGCCCCCGCGCGTCGACGTGCTGACGCAGCGTGGCACCCGGGACGTACTCGACGGCCAGCCAGGCCGGCTGAGCGTACGGGTCGGCACCCTCCAGCCGGGCGACCCGGGAACCGTAGACCAGCTTCAGGCTGTCCACCTCGGCGGCGAACCGTTCCCGGACCGTTGGTGCCTCGATGAGGTGCTGTTTGATGACCTTTACCGCGACCCGCTCCGCAGTAGGCGACACCGCGAAGAACACGTCGCCCATGCCGCCCGATCCGAGGGGCGCGACGATCTCGTAGCCGCCGATCCTCTCCCGCACCATCCTGCCCCCTCACCACCATGCCATCTACCAGGCTCGATGACTGTCGGATCGACCCCACGAGTGGCGGACGCATGACCGTACATGGTGGACGATCAAGCTGCCAGCCACCAAGGTCCGAAACGTACCTTGGCCCTGAAGGGCGAGGTGATGCTGTCAGATACTCGACGGTCCTGAGAGGATGCGGGCGGGCGACGATCGTCGCGCCGCCGGTGATCAGCCAGGCGAGCGTCCCGACGTACGTCTCGCACATCCGCACCGAGCACCCGGTGCGGACGACTACCCGGCGGGTCGGGTGACCTGGCCGGATGGACGGCGGGTGCCGGTGACCACCGTGCGGGGCAGCCGCCCCGCGCGGGAGTGACCGGCCAGGGTGTCGCCGTCCACCACCACGTCGAAGTCGAGGTGCAGGCGCATCGGCCGGGTCACCGACTGTCGCCAGGTCACCCTGGGGCCGGCGCAGGTCACCGCCGTCAGCGTCACGGTCTCCGCCGCCGTCGACGCGGTGCCGGCGGGCACCCCGCCGGTGTCGTGGAAGACGTAGGTGGCGCGCAGCGTGCCGATGGGGGTCTTCAGGCTGACGTCCCAGGTGCCGATGACGGGATGTGCCACCGTTTCTCCTCAGACCGTCACGGGAAGGTGGCCGGCGGCACGCCACACGGTGCCGCGTCGCTCGTACTCGAAGAGGGTCTCCACGGCGTGCGCGACCCGGGGGCCGAACTCCCGTTCCAGGATGTGCAGCCCGAGGTCCAGGCCGGAGGTGACGCCGCCCGCGGTGACGAGGTCGCCGTCGTCGACGACCCGGGCCGGCACCGCGTGTACGCCGGTGGCGTCGAGCACGTCCATGCCGAGGTGGTGGGTCACCGCGTGGCGGCCCTCGATCAGGCCGGCCATGGCCAGGGCGAGCGACCCGCCGCAGACGGCCGCCACCGTCACGTCGGGGTTGTCGAGGGCGGCGCGCAGCAGCGGTACGGCCGCCGAGTCGGCGAACCGGGCCAGCAGCACGGGGATGGTCGCCACGCCCTCGTCGGGGTCGCCGGTGGTGGGCCCGCTGGCACCGGGCACCACGACGTAGCCCGGCCGGGTCGGGTCCAGCGGCGCGGTCGCCCGCAGCGTCAGGCCACGGGTGCCGCTGACCACCTCCCTCGGGCCCTGCGCCGAGACGAGTTCCACCGCCAGGGCGTCGCCGACGGTGTCGCCGCCGGCGGCGAGGACCTCGAAGGGCGCGATGACGTCGAGCGGGTCGAATCCGTCGAACAACACGATCTGTACCAACATGCCACCGATCCTCGACCGCACCGCCTGAACCGGCCAGTGGCACGATTGCCATCGTCCGACTGTTTCTTGCCGTCCGCCGACGATCCCGGGGAGGTGCCGTCGTGCACACCGTGCTGGTCCTCGCGCTGCCGGGCACCATCGCGTTCGACCTGGCCACCCCGATCGAGGTGCTGGGCCGGGTGCGGTTGCCGGGCGGCCGGGCCGGCTACCGGGTGCTGGTCTGCGGCGGCGAGCCGGTGGTCGACGCCGGCCCGCTGCGGCTGGCCGTCGACCACGGCCTCGACGCGCTCACCGACGCCGACACCGTCATCGTGCCGGGCCGCTACGACCCGGCCGCGCCGGTGCCCGGCGCGGTGCTGGACGCGCTGCGGGCGGCTGCTGCCGCCGGCGTCCGGATCGCCTCGATCTGCGTGGGCGCGTTCACCCTGGCCGCCGCCGGGTTGCTCGACGGTCGACGGGCCACCACGCACTGGGCCGCCGCCGAACTGTTCCAGGCGATGTTCCCGGCCGTCCGGGTGGACCCGGCGGTGCTGTACGTCGACGCCGGCCAGTTCGTCACCTCCGCCGGAGCGACGGCGGGCGTGGACATGTGCCTGCACCTGGTCCGCCGTGACCACGGGGCTGCGGTCGCCGCCGACGCGTCCCGGCAGGCCGTGGCCCCGCTGCACCGCGACGGCGGGCAGGCGCAGTTCATCGTGCACCCGGGCGCGGACCCCGGCGGGGCGGGCCTCGGCCCGGTGCTGCAATGGTGGGAGTCGCACGCGAACGAGCGGCTGACCCTGGCCGACGTGGCCGCCCGGGCCGGGCTCAGCGTGCGGACGCTCAACCGCCGTTTCCACCAGGAGACCGGCCTCACCCCGATGCAGTGGGTCGCGACCGTGCGTATCCGCCGGGCTCAGGAGCTGCTGGAACGCACCGACCACGGGGTCGACCGGATCGCCCACCTGGTCGGTTTCGCCTCACCGGCGCACTTCCGGGTGCAGTTCAAGCGGCTCAGTGGAGTGTCACCGCAGGTGTACCGCAGGACTTTCGTCGCCGGGTCGGTGCCCGGCTGAGCGGGCGAACCGCCGCGCCCCCGGTCGGGTCGAGCTGGGCACGCCGTGGGGTGGCACGGGTCAGCGCAGCGCGGTGCCGGCGGCGGCCCGGACCGCCACCGTCAAGGCCGCCAGCGCCGTCGACTCCAGTCGCCAGTACTGCCAGTACAGCGGCACGTCGAGGTGCCGGCCGGCGGCCAGTTCGACGAGGCGTCCGGTGGCCAGTTCGGGGCGGGCGACGGCCTCAGGGAGCAGGCCCCAGCCGAGGCCGAGCCGGATCGCCTCGGTGAAGGCGGCCGTCCCGGGCACGAAGTGTGTCGGCGGGTCGACGTCGCGGCGGGTGAGCGTACGGGCGAAGCGGTGTTGCAGGGTGTCCTTGCGGTCGAAGCGGATCATGGTCGCGGTCGGGAACGCGGCGGCCGGGGCGCGGTCGGCGAAGCTCGCGGCGTGCAGGGCGGGGGTGGCGACGGCGAGGTAGCGCATCGCGCCGAGGCGCAGCACCCGGCAGCCCTGCACGGCGACGCGTTCGGTGGTGACCGCCGCCATCACGGTGCCGTCGCGCAGCAGCCGGGCGGTGTGCCCCTCGTCGTCGGTGTGCAGGTCGACCAGGACGTCGGGCACGGCGGTCAGGGCCGGCAGGAACCAGCCGGCGAGGGAGTCGGCGTTGACCACGACGGCGACCCGGGTGCGGGTGCCGTCGCCCAGCGTGCCGCGCGCGGCGTCGAGGGCCTCCTGTTCCAACAGCGCCACCTGCCCGCCGAGGCGGACCAGCGGGGTGCCGGCGGCGGTCGGCACACACGGCCGGGTCCGGCGGACGAGCACCTGCCCGACGGCCTGTTCGAGGGCCTTGATGCGTTGGCTGACCGCCGACGGGGTGACGTTCATCGCCCGCGCGGCGGCGTCGAAGCTGCCGTGGGTGACGACGGCCTGGAACGTCGCCAACTGGACCGGGTCGAGTGGCATAAGCGATTCTAACGGTCGTGCAGAATCTTTAGCTGGAGTGCAGGAGGCCGCCGTCCTAGCGTGGCCGTCATGGGTTCCGTGCTCGCCGGTTTCGGCTTCTCCCTCGCGTTGATCGTCGCCATCGGGGCGCAGAACGCCTTCGTGCTGCGCCAGGGTTTGCGCCGGGAGCACGTACTGCCGGTGGTGGCGGTCTGCGTGGCCGCCGACGCCACCCTGATGACCGCCGGCATCGCCGGCCTGGGGGCGGCGCTGACCGCGACGCCGGCCGTCCTGGTCGCCGTCCGCTGGGGCGGCGTCGCGTTCCTGCTCGGGTACGCGCTGCTGGCCGCCCGCCGCGCCCTGCGCCCCACCGCCCTCAGCCCGGTCGACCGTCCCCCGGCCACGTTGCGGGCGACGCTGCTGGCCTGCCTGGCGTTCACGTTCCTCAACCCGCACGTCTACCTCGACACGGTGGTGCTGCTCGGCACGGTCGCCCACCAGGACCCGAACCGGTGGGCGTTCGGTGCCGGCGCGGTGACGGCGAGCCTGGCCTGGTTCACCGGGTTGGGCCTCGGCGCGCGCCGGTTGGGGCCGCTGCTCGCCCGCCCGGCGGCGTGGCGGGCCGTCGACGCGACGATCGCCGTGATCATGGTGGCGGTCGCCGTCTCGGTCGCCACCGGCTGAGCGGCGCGGGCCCTCTGGCCGGGTGCGGAACCGTAGGATCGACATCCTTCAACCCTTTGCTCCACTTTGGAGGAAACCGCGCATGACGGGTCCACTCACCCGACTCCTCGCCTCCGCCCGGCTGACGCTCGCGACCGCCGGCGTCATGGTGCTCGCGCTCGCGGGTGCCGCCGCCGTCGTGGCCACCCCGGCCCGGGCCGCCGGCCCCCGGCCGAACTTCCAGATGCCGGTGCCCTGCGGCGAGACCTGGCGGATGGCCACCTACTACGGTCACGACGACTACGACATCGACCTGACCTTCACCGGCGGGGCCAGCAACGGCCGGCCGGTCCTCGCCTCCTACAGCGGCACCGTCTCGTTCGCCGGCTGGGGCAGCGGTGGCGGCTGGTACGTGGTCATCGAGCACGGTGGCGGGTGGCGGACGCTCTACCTGCACATGATCGAGACCCCGATGGTCGCCGCCGGACAGTGGGTGTCGACCGGCCAGCAGCTCGGCCGGGTCGGCAGCACCGGCAACTCCACCGGCCCGCACCTGCACTACGAGCAGGTACGCGACGGCGTCAAGACCGAGGCGTACTTCAACGGGGTGCCCTCCGGCATCACCTCCGACGGCAGCCCGTCGACCGGCCCGCTCTACGTCTCCGGGCCCACCTCGCCGGCCCGGAACATGACCAGCCAGAACTGCGGCCAGGCCGCCAACCGTCAGGTGTACGAGTCGGGCAGCCACAGCGGCTGGCAGATGCTGCCGGTCAACAGCATCACCGGATCGGCCACCGCGTCCATGGTCATGGGCGGCAACAAGCTGCTCTACACGGTCAACAACGGCCTGGTGTACGAGGCCTCCAGCGACACCGGCTGGCGCAACCTGTGGACCGGCATCTCCGGCGTCAGCAACAACGCCCTCGCCGTGATCAACGTGGACGGCGTCAAGTACATCTACACCGTGGTCGGCGGCTGGGTGCACGAGGCGTCCAGCGCCAACGGCTGGAAGAACCTGAACACCGGCATCTCCGGGGTCAGCCCCGACGCCCTGGCCGCCATCAACCACAACGGCGTGAAGATCATCTACACCGTGGTCGGGGGCCTGGTGCACGAGGCGGCCAGCAACAACGGCTGGCGCAACCTGTGGACCGGCATCTCCGGCGTCAGCAACAACGCCCTCGCCGTGATCAGCATGGACGGCGTCAAGTACATCTACACGGTCGTGGGCGGCTGGGTGCACGAGGCGAACAGCATCAACGGCTGGCGCAACCTCAACTCCGGCATCTCCGGGGTCAGCCCCGACGCCCTGGCCGCCATCAACCACAACGGCGTAAAGATCATCTACACCGTGATCGGCGGAATGGTGCACGAGGCGGCCAGCAACAACGGGTGGCGCAACCTGAACTCCAATGTCCGCGGCACCGCCGTCTCGGCGACCACCATCAGCGGCGTGAAGGTCCTCTACACCGTCTGACGGTCACCTGTTTCCGAACGCCCCGGCCGATCACCCCGCACGCGCGGCGGCCGGTGGCTGCCACCGGCCGGACAGGCCGAGCCACCCGGCGGCGCAGCCACCGGCCCGCCCCGCCGGGCACCGCGGCAGTACGCCCATTCGTGCCCTGGGCTGCCACCCCGACGGCGACACCGAAGAATGGTGAGCAGATTACTCATTCGATACGCCTATTTTCTGATCATTCGGCAGCGGTATATATTTCCGCTGAACCCGCCCGGAAATCTACCGACGACAAGGTGAACGGCGATCACGTTCCCGCACCCCGACGACGCTTTCCCCGAGGGTCATTCAGTTCCCGTAAACGGCGAAGCCCCGCCCCCACCTGACGGCCCCTCCTGATCAGGTCGGCGCAAGTCCATGCGACCCTCGGAGGGAGAGAAGAATGAGCGGCCGGCCATCCGAGGGGTCGTCACACCCCACCGTCGCCATGACGACGGTCCACTGCCGACGATCGGCCCTCGCCGTCGGGGTCGCATTACTCGCGATGGTGGCGGCGATCGGTGACGCGTCCGCCGCACACGCCGACGGCGCACCCGGCGAACGTGCCGTCACCGCCACGGTGCCGGCCTACGCCGGAACGGGGCGGTCACCGGCGAAACTCGGTGCCGTGACCGCCATCGGTGCCGGTGAGAGCCACAGCCTCGCGCTGCGCTCGGACGGCACCGTCGTCGCCTGGGGCGGGAACCAGTCCGGGCAGCTGGGCGACGGCACCACCGTCGACCGCACCACCCCGGTGCGGGTGTGCGCGGTGGGACAGGGCGCTCCCTGCACCAGTTTCCTCACCGGCGTGATCGCCATCGCCGCCGGCAGCAATCACAACCTCGCCCTGCTCAGGGACCGCACCGTCGTCGCCTGGGGCGAGAACTGGGGGGATCTCGGTGACGGCACCCATAACAACCACCCCACCCCGGTACGGGTGTGCGCGGTGAGGCAGGTCGCACCCTGCACCAGGTTCCTGACCGGGGTCAGGTCCATCGCCGCCGGCGCGTCCCACAGTCTGGCGGTGCTGGACGACACCTCCGCCGTCGCCTGGGGCTACAACTCCTTCGGCGAGCTCGGCGACGGCACCATCTACACCCGCCTCACTCCCGTACGGGTCTGCGCGGTGGGGCAGGTCGCACCGTGCACGAAGTTCCTCAGCGGAGTCAGGTCCATCGCCGGCGGCTGGGTCCACACGGTGGCGGTGGCCGACAACGCGCTGGCCCTCGCCTGGGGCTGGAACCAGCTCGGGCAGCTGGGTGACGGCACCACAGTCCTCCGCGCCACTCCGGTGCGGGTGTGCGCGGTGGGACAGGTCGCACCCTGCACCCGCTTCCTGTACGCGGCGAGATCGGTGGCTGCCAACGTCGCCGACAGCATGGCGCTGTTGGGTGACGGCGGCCCCGTCACCTGGGGCGACAACTTCACAGGTCAGCTCGGCGACGGCACGTTCACCGGCCGACCCGTCCCGGTGCGGGTGTGCGCGGTGGGCCAGACCGCCCCCTGCCAACGGTTCCTGTACGGAATCCGCGACATCGTCGCCGGCCCGGCCCACAGCATGGCGCAGCTGAGTAGCGGTGGCGTCCTGGCCTGGGGCGACAACTTCACAGGTCAGCTCGGCGACGGCACGTTCACCGGCCGACCCGTCCCGGGGCAGGTGTGCGCGGTGGGCCAGACCGCCCCCTGCGAGCGGTTCCTGTACGGGATCCGGGACATCGCCGCCGGCGACTACCACAGCCTGGCGCTGCAGCCTGACTACACGGTGGTCGCCGGGGGTGCCAACGGCCAGGGCCAACTCGGGGACGGCGGTACCGAGCCCAGTCCCACCCCGGTCCAGGTTCTCGCACCCCGGAGTTAGCGGGAGACGGGGTCCGGGCGCGACGGCCGGGCCCCGGCCGCAGGAGCCGACCCGTCCTCCGGCTCGGGGCGGGGCACCCGTCCGGCGCAGTCACGGCTCCGAGCCGCGCCGCCCACACGCACGGTAGGAGGCCGCGCCCCGGCCGGCAGCGCATAACGGCAGGCCGGGACGATCCGACCCGGCGGAATGCCCGACATTCGCCATTCGCAGTGGTCACTGTGTGCCACCACGGTCATCGCCGACTGACCTCAACGGGTGTTAAGTCGACGCTCATTCCCGGCACATGGTTGACGGCCCGCACCCCGAGGGCAATCATGTTGTTCACCGGATTCCCGGCCCGCAAAAATGTCGGATCTGGTAGTTGTTCCGGCTTTTCGACGCGGTTGCCCGCGAGGCGGATGCCCCGTGCGCAATTCCCTGTCGAACCAGTCGGGAAAACTGCCGCAGGCAGTCAGGAGCACACCGGTGAACGGGAACGACGAAGATCCCGCGCCGACCCGGCCCCGGCCGGCGTCGAACGGCGCTGAGCTGCATGAACGGCTTGCCCTGCACGGTGGCGCACCGATCCGCCGCACCCCCTGGCCCACCTACGACAAAGGCGCTGTGCACGTCTGCTCCGACGACGAGGAAGCGGCGATGCGCGCTATCCGCAGCCACCTCTATTTCCGCTACGACCACCGCAACGAGTCGGAAACAGAGTGCGGGCAGTTCGAGGCGGAACTGTGCCGCTATTTCGGTACCCGGCACGCCCTCGCCGTATCCAGTGGCACCGCCGCGCTCGCCCTGGCGATCATGGGTGCCGCCGTTCCGCCCGGCTCATTGGTGGCCTGCCCGGGATTCACTTTCGTCGCCACCCCGAGCGCCATCGTGCTGGCCGGGTGCCGACCATTCCTGGTCGAGGTGGACGACGACCTGCGGATGGACCTCGACGACCTGCGCCGCCGCTGGCGACCGGAGATCAAGGCGATCCTCGTGGTGCACATGCGCGGTTTCGCCGCCGACGTCGCCGCGCTGGCCGCCTTCGCCGCCGAGATGGGCGTACCGCTGATCGAGGACGCGGTGCCCGCGCTCGGCGCCGAACTGCACGGCCGCAAGCTCGGCACGTTCGGCGTGGCCGGGGCGTTCAGCACCCAGTCCGACAAGGCGCTCAACTGCGGTGAGGGCGGCTTCCTGGTCACCGACGACAGCACCCTGTTCGGCCGGGCGGTGGCGCTGTCCGGGGCGTACGAGGGGCGGCTGCGGCGGCACTTCCCCGGCACCGAGCCACCCGTCGACGGGTTGGACCTGCCCCTGCTCAGCCTGCGGATGGACGAGATCCGGGCCGCCCTGCTGCGCGCCGAGCTGACCCGGCTGCCGCAGCGACTGGCCCTGTTCCACCGCAACTACGCCCAGGTCAGCGGCGCACTGGCCGACCTGCCGGGGATCGCGGTCCGCAACCCGGTCGCGCCCGGGGCGTACCTCGGTGAGGCGTTCGTGTTCCGGGTGCCCGGCGGGGACGCCGGCTGGTTCGCCCGCGCCCTGCGCGCCGAGGGCATCGACGCCCGCAACATCGGCGCGGACGACGACCTCAACGTGCGCGCCTTCTGGAACTGGCGGTTCATGTACGACGACCGCGACCCGGCACGGATCCGGGCCACCCTGCCACGAACCGCCCGGCTACTCGCCGAGACGGTCGACGTGCCACTGTCGTCCAGCCTGACCCCCGACGACTGCGACCAGTTGATCCGCGCGGTCCGCAAGGTGGCCGCCGCAGCACCGGCGGCGGTCGGGGTGGAGTCGGTGCGGGCATGACCACCGCCCCGACCCGGGACACCACCGTCCCCCGGCTGGCGATGGTGGGCATCTTCGGTGGTCTCTTCGCCGGCTACCTGGGGCTCACCGCGGTCATCCCGGTGCTCCCGGCGTTCCTGCGCGACCGGCACGACGCCGGGGACTTCACCGTCGGCCTGGTGGTCACCGTGACGGCGGTGACCGCGCTGCTGGTCCGCCCGGTCGCCGGCGCGCTGGCCGACCGGTACGGCCACCGCACGGTGATGCTGACCGGGGCGCTGGTCGTCGCCGCCGGGGGCCTGCTCTACCTGCTGCCGTTGGGCGTGCCCGCGCTGGTCGCCGTACGGCTGCTGCTCGGTGCCGGTGAGGCCGCCCTGTTCACCGCCGGTGCGGTGTGGACGGTCGCGCTCGCCCCCCACCACCGACGCGGCCAGCTCATCGGCCTGTACGGGGTAAGCATGTGGGGCGGCATCTCCGCCGGCACGTTCCTCGGGGCGACCCTGCAACAGGTCTCCTTCACCGCGGTGTGGGTGCTCAGCGCCGCCGCGCCGCTGCTCGCCGCCGGACTGGTCGCCGTGGTGCCGACGCCACCCCGGACCGCCCCGACGGGCGGTGGCGGCGGCCTGCTGCTGCGCCCGGCGCTGCTGCCCGGGATCGCGCTGACCTTCGGGGCCGCCGGTTACGCCGGGCTCGCCGCGTTCGTGGTGCTGCACCTCGACGCCCGCGACATCGGGCACGGGGTGGTGGTGCTGAGCTGTTTCAGCGCCGTCTACGCCGGCACCCGGCTGGTCATCGGGCACCTGCCCGACCGGCTCGGCCCACGCCGGGTGGCGGCCTGGTGCGGGGTCGGTGAGGCGGTCGGGCTGGCCGTCGTCGCGGTCGCCCCGAACCTGCCGGTCGCGGTGGCCGGCAGCGTGGTCATGGGGGTCGGCTTCTCGCTGCTGCACCCGTCGCTGGCGCTGATGGTGATGAACCGGACCGACCCGGCCCGGCAGGGCACGGCGATCGGCGCGTACACCTCGTTCTGGGATCTGGGGCTCGCGGTGTGGGGGCCGGTCACCGGCCTGGTCGCCGCCGGCTTCGGCTACCCGGCGGTCTTCACCGTCGGCGCGGCCTGCGCGCTGGTCGCGGCGGCCCTGGCGGTACGCATCGGCCGCCCCACCACACCCACGGAGGTACCCGCCGGATGAGCGAGCCGTTGACCGTCCTGTGCATCACCGGCTGGTGCCGCAACGGCAGCACCATCATCGGCAACGTCCTCAACGAGGTGCCCGGGTTCTTCCACGTCGGTGAGCTGCACTTCCTGTGGAAGAACGCCACCGGCCGGGGGGTCAACGACCGGTGCGGCTGCGGCGAGGCGTTGACCGGCTGCCCGATCTGGTCGACGGTGCTGCCGATCGGCCGCCCCGCCGGGACGTCCCCGGACGCGCACGCCGCGACGGTGATCCGGCGGCAGTGGTCCCGGGTGCGTACCCGGCACACCTGGCGGGTGCTGCGCCGCGGCCTGTACGACGACGAGATCCGCGCGCACGCCGACCTGATGGGCCGGGTCTACCACGGCATCGCCGAGCGGACCGGGGCACGGGTGATCGTGGACACCACGAAGATCCCCGGCGAGGCCGCGCTGCTGGCACACCTGCCCGGCGTCCGGCCGTACTACGTGCACCTGGTCCGCGACCCCCGGGCGGTGGCGCACTCGTGGCGGGAGCCGAAACAGTACGTCTATGCGATGTCCGCCGCCCGCAGCACCGGCTACTGGCACGGCTTCAACCGGGCCGCCGCCGCGATCACCCGCCGGTACCCGGACCGGTCGATGTTTCTGCGCTACGAGCAGTTCACCGCCGACCCGGCCGGCACCGTTGACGCGTTGCTGCGGTGCTGTGCCGCCGACCCGGCCGGCAACCCGGTGCAGGGCCGCACCGTGCACCTGCACACCAACCACACGGTCACCGGCAACCCGGACCGGTTCCGCACCGGGCCGACGCTCATCCGGGACTCCGACGACGGCTGGCGGCGCACCCTGTCCCCCGGCCGGCGGTGGGCCGCGACGGCGCTGGCCTGGCCGCTGTTCGGCCGGTACGGCTACCGCTCCCCCGGCCCCGCCCCGGCGACGGTCGGCAGCACATCGGACAACGGGAGGTAACGGGCGTGGATCTCGGGCTGAAGGGGCGGGTGGCCCTGGTCGCGGGTGGCACCAGCGGCATCGGGTTGGCCTGCGCGAAGGAGTTCGCCGCCGAGGGCGCCCAGGTGGCGATCTGCGGACGCGACCCGCACCGGCTGGCTGCCGCGCAACGGGAGGTGGCGCAGGTGGCGACCGGTCGGGTCAGCGCCACCAGCGTCGACCTCACCGACCCCGACGCGGCCCGCGACTGGGTCGACGCGGTCGCCGCCGACCTGGGCGGGGTGCACGTGCTGGTGGCCGGCGGTGGCAGCCCGCCGGTCGGCACCGCCAGCGGTTTCGCCGTCGACGACTACCGGGCCGCCGTGGACCGGGTGCTGCTGCCGGCGGTGGCGCTGGCCACCGCCGCGCTGCCGCACCTGCGGGCCGCCGGCTGGGGACGGCTGCTGTTCGTCGCCTCCGAGACCGCCTGTGTGCCGATCGGGCCGCTGGTGCTCTCCGGGGTGACCCGGGCGGCGCTGGTCCGCTTCGCCCAGGGCCTCGCCGTCGACGTGGGCCGCGACGGCATCACCGTCAACGTGCTCGCCCCGGGCGGGGTGCGGACCCCGCCGATGGAACGGGCCGCCGCCCGGCTCGCCACCGACGGTGACGTGGAGGCCCGGCTGGCGGCGATGGGCCACCACAGCGCGGTGGGCCGGCTGGCCCGGCCGGACGAGGTGGCCGCGGTGGCCGCCTTCCTGGCCAGCGAGCGGGCCTCCTTCGTCACCGCCGGGGTGCACCTGATCGACGGCGGGGCCGCCGCGACCGGCCCGGAGCTGCCCCACCTGACCGGCGTCGGCCGGAACACCTACGCCTGACCACCGCCCTCCCCGACCACCGCCTGCCCGGCTCCGGCCGGCCCGACGCCCCGACCCGCGCACGAAGGAGTGCCCGCATGTCCACGACCAGCCAGTTCACCGAACGGGACGTCTCCGAGTTCTTCGACCAGACCACCCAGACGTACCTCAGCTTCTGGGACAGCGAGGGGGTGCTGCACACCGGCTACTTCGCCGACGCCGACGACACCGACTACCCGGCGGCGGCCGACCGGACGTCGGACATCCTCGCCGCCGAGGCCGGCATCGACGCGTCCTCGACGGTGCTGGACGTCGGCTGCGGCTGCGGCAACTTCCTGCTGCGGCTGGCCGGGCGCACCGGCTGCCGGGGTGAGGGGCTGGACCTGAGCATCGAACGGGTCCGCTTCGCCCAGACCAAACTGACCGAACGCGGGGGTGGCCTGCCGGTCGCCTTCCGGCACGGCTCGGCCACCGCCATGCCGTACGCCGACGGCAGCTTCACCCACGTGGTCAGCCAGGACGCGCTGTTCCTGGTGCCGGACAAGGCGCGCAGCCACGCGGAGATGTTCCGGGTGCTCACCCCCGGCGGAACGTTGGCCGTCACCGACTTCCTGCAACCCGTCGCCGAGGTCGGCGAGGCGGCCCGCCGGCACGTCTACGACCGGGTGCGGTGGAGCAGCGGCTACTCCCTCGACGGCTACCGGGAGGCGTTGACGGCGGCCGGGTTCGAGGTGACCGTCGCCCGCAGCCTCGACAGCCACATCCGGCAGACGTACCGGGTGCTCGGGGAGACCGCCCGGCAGCGGGCCGCCGGGAGCGACGACGAGGCGGCCCGGCAATGGATCCTCGGCTTCGCCGCCTCCTGCGACGAGATCCAGGCGGCGATCGACCGGGGCGAGTTCGGCTGGGGCATGTTCGTCGCCCGCAAGCCGGCCTGACCGACCCGCGTACCAGCTTCAGACCAGGAGGGCAGTCATGCAGCGCACCGACGCCGTCAAGCGGACGATCGCCGAGGTCGTCGCCGAACGCAGGACCCAGATGTCGCCAGGCGGGTTGTTCGTCGAAGCGTTCGCCAAGGACGGTTTCGACACCGGCGTCGACTACGACGTCACCATCACCGACTCGCTGACCAGCTCCCGGCGCAAGCCCCGCTACCCGTCGCGGAACATGCTCAAGGTGGTCGACCTGTCCCGGGAGCCGCAGGAGTTCTACTGGCACGAGAGCCCACCGCGCCCCGGCGACCCGGTGGTGGACGGTGCGGACCTGCGCCGGGAGGCCGCCAACCACTTCCACCGCTCCCCCATCCCGGAACTGCTGACCACCCGGGCCTGGGTGCAGGTGCCCGACGAACTGTGGGCCGACCCGGTGGGTTTCGCCCAGTTCATCGACTACCGCCTGGTGGTGCGGCTGGCCACCGCCGAGAACCACACCATCCTGCGCGGCGAGGGCGGGTTGCTGAACATGCCGCAGCTCGGCCGGCTCACCGACCCCGCGCCGTTCGCGTCGACCATCCTGGCCGCCTGCAACGAGGTGGAGCAGATGGGCAGCACCGCCGACGGCCTGATCATCAACCCGGCCGACTACTACCGGCTGCTCGGCGAGGGACACCTGCTGCGCGACGTGGAGGACAACGGCGTCTTCATCGTCCGGACCCGGCTGGTCGACCCGGGCACCGCGATCGTCGGCGACTTCGGCCACGGCGCGGTGCTGTTCGACGCCGGCCGGTCGACCATCCGGTTCGCCGAGCCGCCGCCGGGCACCTTCGCCGAACCGGGGCGGGCGCTGTGCGCCGAGATCTGGGAACGGGTCGTGGTCAACCTGCCCACCTGCTTCTTCGTCGTCACCCTGTAGCGGGGGCCGGGATGGCGACGACGCCCGCGCCGCACGACGTACCCGCACGGTCCGATCCCGACGTCCTGGTCGTCGGCGCGGGCGTGGCCGGGCTGTTCTGCGCCTGGTTCCTGCGCCGGGCCGGGCTGAGCGTGACCGTGGTGGACCGGGGTGAGGTCGGCGACCCGGCCGCCTGTTCGTCGGGCAACACCGGTTTCGTCGGCACCCAGGGGGCCGCCCCGCTGGCCGAGCCGGGGGTGCCGGCGAAGGGGCTGCGCTGGCTGCTGCACCCGGACAGCCCGTTCCACGTCCGGCCCCGGCTCGACCGGGAGCTGCTGACCTGGTTGTGGCACTTCCGCCGCAACTGCACGCAGCGGCAGGCCCGCGCCGGCTTCGAGGTGCTGCTCGACCTCAAGCAGCGCAGCCTGGCCATCCTGCGGGAGGTCTGCGCACACGACGAGCTGGCCGGCACCCTCACCGCCCGCGGCATGCTGCTGGCCTGCCGTACGCCGCAGGGGTACGCGCAGGCGCGGGCGTCGCTGCCGGCGGCGGTGGCCCGGGGGGTGCCGCTGCGCACCGTGGACCGGGCGGAGCTGGCCCGGCTGCAACCGGGCGTCGAGTTCGCCGTCGCCGGGGCGCTGCTCAACGAGGAGGGTGCCGCGCTGCGCATCCCGGCGTTCCTGGTCGCGTTCGCCCGGCTGTTGCGGGCCGCCGGGGTGGAGATCCTCACCGACACCGAGGTACGCGGCTTCGACACCGTCGACCGCCGGGTCCGCGCCGTGCGCACCAGCCGGGGCGACCTGCGCCCAGGTGAGGTGGTGCTCGCCGCCGGGGTGTGGTCGGTGGCGTGCGCCAGGCAGTTGGGCGTCGGCCTGCTGCTGCAACCCGCCAAGGGGTACGCGGTGACCGTCGACGCGGGCCCGGCCACCCCGACCCTGCCGGTTCTGCTCAGTGAGGGGAAGGTGGCCGTCATGCCGTTGGGCGACCGGATACGGCTGGCCGGGACGCTGGAGCTGACCGGCCTGGACACCAGCGTGTCCCCGCGTCGGGTGGACGGCATCCGGCGCACCGTGCGGTCGTACCTGCCGGGGTGCGACACCGGGGGCCGGGTGCAGGTGTGGAGCGGGCTGCGGCCGTGCACCCCGGACAGCCTGCCGTTGATCGGCCGGCTCGGGTCGTACCGCAACGTCAGCGTCGCGACCGGGCACGGGCACATCGGGATGGGGCTCGCCCCGGCCGGCGGGCGGCTGCTCGCCCAGCTCGTCACGGGGGCGACGCCGGACGTGCCCCTGGCGACGTTCGCGGTGGACCGGCACCGGCGGGGGCACCGGTGAGCGCCCCGGCGATCGGGGTGCTCTGCCTGCAGACCAGCTTCGACAAGATCCCCGGCCACATCCGCAACCCGGCGACGTTCGACTTCCCGGTGGTGTACCGGGTCGTCGAGGGGGCCACCCCGCAACGGCTGGTCCGCGAGGCCGATCCGACCCTGCTCACGCCGTTCGTCACGGCCGCCCGGGACCTGCAGGGCGCCGGGGTCGCCGCGATCACCGGGGCGTGCGGTTTCCTGGTGCTGTTCCAGGCGGAGCTGGCCGCCGCCGTGGACGTGCCGTTGCACTCGTCGAGCCTGCTCCAGCTGCCGATGGTGCACCGGATGCTCGGTCCGGGCCGGACGGTCGGGGTGTTGACCGCCGACGCGGCGGCGCTGACCCGGCGGCACCTGGCCGCGGTCGGCGCGCAGGACGTGCCGATCCGGGTGGCCGGGATGGCCGACGCGCCGGAGTTCCGTGAGGTGATGCTGGAGGGCCGGCGCGACGCCCTCGACGTCGACCGGTTGGCCGCCGAGGTGGTGGCCCGGGCGGACGCCCTGGCCGGCCCGGACCTGGGGGCGGTGGTCATCGAGTGCACCGACCTGGTGCCGTTCGCGCACCTGATCCAGGCCCGGCTCGGGGTGCCGGTCTACGACATCGTCACCCTGACCACGATGGTGCACGCCGGCCTGGCCCGGCACCCGTACACCGACCGCCGGTAGGTCGCGTTTCCCGTTCCGCCGGTCGGCCGGGTCCACCACGGACCCGGCCGACCGGCGGTTCTGTCATGGCTTCCCACAGGTGGCCCGGCGGTCGCGCGGGCCGGGGCCGACGTCCGGGCCGATCCGCAGGTGATGCCGTATTCGCGATTTCAAACTCCGCCATTGTCACGAGTTTCCGGCCGGAATCTCACCGTCGGTCGATGACGCATCGCACTGTGCGCGACGGCCCGCCGATCGCAGGATTGACATCAACCGATCAGGGGATGGGAGGCAGCCGAGATGGACGACCGATACGACGCGTACTGCGCGGTCGACCCGCTCTTCTACGACTCGTTGTCCAGCGCGAGCGCCACCGCCACCGGCATCGGCTACGCCACCGACCGCCCGCAGCCCGCCGGCTGGGAGTGCGAGGTCAAGGACGACTGGCTGATCCACGCCCCGGTCGGCGGCACGCTGCCCGCCCAGGGCTGGAAGATCCACGTCTCGGCCCGACTGGACAACGCCGAACGGGTGCTCACCCAGGTGATGGACTACTGCCAGCCGCGCGGCATCCCGTTCAAGCACCTGCGCGGCCCCCGGATGCTGCTGATGCGCAACAGCAAGTACGCCCGCCGGGGCGGCAGCGGCAAGTTCGTCACCGTCTACCCCCGTGACGACGCCGAACTGGAACTGACCGCCAAGGAGTTGGCGGCGCTGCTCGACGGCGAGCAGGGCCCCTACATCCTCAGCGACCTGCGCTACGGCGACGGCCCGGTCTACCTGCGCTACGGCGGTTTCGCCGCCCGCTACTGCCTGTCGCCCGAGGGTCAGGTGGTGCCGGCCATCGCCGATGCCACCGGGACCCTGGTGCCCGACCGCCGCGACCCGGTGTTCCACCTGCCCGACTGGGTGACCCTGCCCGACTTCCTCGCCCCGCACCTGGCCGCCCGCAACGCCGCCAGCACCACCGAACTGCCCTACCGGATCGAGAAGGTCATCCACTTCTCCAACGGCGGCGGCCTGTACGAGGCCCGGGACACCCGGACCGACACCCGGGTGGTGCTGAAGGAGGCCCGCCCGTACGCCGGCCTGGACGCCACCGGTGCGGACGCGGTGACCCGGCTGCACCGGGAGGCCAGCGTGCTGCGCCAACTCGCCGACGTCCCGCACCTGGTGCGGGTGCACGACGAGTTCAGCTTCGGCGGGCACGAGTTCCTGGCGCTGGAGTTCGTCGACGGCCGCCCGCTCAACCAGGTGGTCGTGCAGCGCTACCCGCTGGTGCACCCGGACGCCGACCGCGCCGACTACACCCGCTGGGCGCTGGACGTGCACCGGCAGGTCGCCGAGGCGGTCGAGGCCATCCACGCGCACGGCATCGTCTACGGCGACCTGCACATGTTCAACATCATGGTCGGCGACGACGGCACGGTCACCCTGATCGACTTCGAGGTCGCCGCGCCGGCCGCCGAGGCCGGCCGCCCGGCGCTGCGCAACCAGGCGTTCGCCGCGCCCCGCGACCGGGTCGGCCCCGACGTCGACCGGTACGCCCTGGCCTGCCTGCGACTCGCCCTGTTCCTGCCGCTGACCGCGATGCTGCGGTTGGCCCCGCAGAAGGCGGCGCACCTGGCCGACGTGGTGGCCGAGCACTTCCCGGTCGACCGGGCGGTGCTCGACGAGACCGTCGCGGTCATCGTCGGCGGCCCACCGGCCGCCGACCCGCCCGGCACGGCGACCCCGACCGCACACCGGCCGGACCCGGACCTGGTGCGGGTCGACCCGGACGACTGGCCCGGCCTGCGTGACCGGCTGGTCCGGGCGATCACCGCCAGCGCCACGCCGCACCGCGACGACCGGCTCTTCCCCGGCGACATCAGGCAGTTCAGCGGCAACGACGGCGGGCTGAACCTCGCCCACGGCGCGGCCGGGGTGCTCTGGGCGCTGCACGCCACCGGCGTCCCCGTCGACCCCGACCACGTCCGCTGGCTGATCGACCGGGTCCGGCAACCCGCCTCCGGCAGCCGCCTCGGCTTCTTCGACGGGCTGCACGGGGTGGCGTACGTACTGGACCTGCTCGGCCACCGCGACGAGGCCCGCCGGCTGCTCGACCGCTGCCTCGACGAACCGTGGACGGAACTCGGCAACGACCTGGTGGGCGGCCTGCCCGGCATCGCGTTGAACCTGACCCACTTCGCCACGCTGACCGGCGAGGACCGCTACGAGGCCGCCGCCCGACGGGCCGTCGACCTGGTCGTCGACCGGCTCGGCGACGTCGACTCGGTGGCCGAGGTCAGCGGCGGCCGGCACCCGTACGCCGGGCTGCTGCGCGGCGGGGCCGGCGCGGCCCTGATGCTGCTGGACCGGCACGAACGGGAACCCGACGAGCGGCTGCTCGACCACGCCGCCATCGCGCTGCGGCAGGACCTGCGCCGGTGCGTACGCCGCGACGACGGGCACCTGGAGGTCAACGAGGGCTGGCGGACCATGCCGTACCTCGCGGAGGGCAGCGTCGGGGTGGGGCTGGTGCTCGACAGGTACCTGCGCCACCGGCCCGACGAGGCACTGCGCGAGCAGGCCGACGCGATCCGCCGCTGCGCCGACTTCCCGTTCTATGCCCAGTCCGGGCTGTTCGCCGGACGCGCCGGCATCGTGGCCTACCTGGCCGGCCGGGGCGAGTACGACGTGGCCCGTACCCAGGCCCGCCTGCTGGGTTGGCACGCCCTGCCGTACGCCGGGGGCACCGCCTTCCCCGGCGACCAGCTGCTGCGGCTCTCCATGGACCTGGCCACCGGCACCGCCGGCGTGCTGGCCGCCGTGGCCGCCAGCCGACCCACCGATCCGGTCCGGCTACCGCTGCTGGCGTCGACCGGCGACCCCACCCCGGCCGACTGACGGCCCACCCGCTCCCCGGGGGTCACCCCGGGGCAACCCGACCCGACGACTGTGGAAAGGAGGAAAGACATGGCCCTGCTCGACCTTCAGGGGATGGAGCTGCCGGCCGCCGAGCGTACCGGCGGTGGCAGCCGGGCGAGTCTGCTGCTCTGCGGCGACAGCTCGCTGAGCGTCACCACCTGCAACTGAACCGACGGTCGTCGACCCGACGACCCCACCGGATTCACACCAGGCACATCCGCACCGAACACCGACAGAAAGAGGTAAGACCATGGCTCTGCTCGACCTCCAGGCGATGGAACTGCCGGCCACCGAGCGCACCGGCGGCGGCAGCCAGGCCAGCCTCCTGCTCTGCGGCGACAGCTCGCTGAGCGTCACCACCTGCAACTGATCGACCGGTATCGCATGGCCCCGGACCGGCACCCGCCGGTCCGGGGCCGCGCGGCGTGGGAGGGGACGCGATGACACCGACCGACCGGCTCCTGCTGCGGGCCGTCCGCGCGGCCGGCTGGTGGACCCCGACGCTGGCCGTGGTCACCGTGGCCGGCACGGTCGCCGAACTGGCCCTGCCGGCCGTGCTGGGCCGGGCCGTCGACGCCGCCGTCGGCACCGCGCCGAAGGACTCCCCCGACCGCTGGCTGGCCGCCGTCGTCGGGCTGATCGCCCTGCTGGTCGTCGTCGGCGTCGTGCGGGACTACGGCACCGGCGCGGCCACTGCCCGGTCGGTGGCCCACCTGCGGCACACCCTGGTCCGGCACCTGTTCGCCCTCGCCCCGCAGACCGCCGCCCGCCGGCCGGTGGGTGACCTCGCCGGCCGCGTGGTGGGGCAGGTCGCCGACGCCGGTCAGGCCGCCCCGACGCTGGTCACGGCCGCCACCGTGGCGCTGCCGCCGGTGGGCAGCCTGGTGGCGCTCACCCTGATCGACCCGTGGCTCGGCGTCACCTTCGTCACCGGGCTGCTCCTGCTCGGCCTGCTGCTGCGCGGCTTCGTCGCCGACGCCTCCGCCGCCGTCGCCGGCTACCAGCAGGCCCAGGGCGACCTCGCCGGGCGACTGGTGGAGGCCCTGGCCGGGGCGCGCACCATCGCCGCCGCCGGCACCGGCGAACGGGAGGTCGACCGGGTGCTGACCCCCCTGCCCGCGCTGCACCGGCACGGGGCGCGGACCTGGACGGTGCTCGCCGGCGCGGCGACCCGGGGCGCGGTGCTCAACCCGCTGCTCCAGGTCGCGATCGTCGCCGTCGGTGGGGTGTCGCTGACCGCCGGTCGGTTGACCCCCGGGGAGCTACTGGCCGCCATCCAGTACGCCGCCCTCGGCGCGGGTCTCGGCACCGTGGTCGCCGCCCTCAACACCGCCGTGCGGGTACGCGCCGGCTGCCGCCGGGCCGCCGACGTGCTCACCGAACCCGCCCGCCCGTACGGCGACCGGCCCCTGGCGTCCGGGCCGGGCACCCTGGAACTGCGCGGCGTCACCGTCCGCGACGCCGACGGCCGGGCCCTGCTCGACCGGGTGGACCTTCGGGTGCCCGGCGGCACGCTGCTGGCCGTCGTCGGTGCCTCCGGTGCGGGCAAGTCACTGCTCGCCGCCGTCGCCGGGCGGCTGCGCGACCCGGACGACGGGGTGGTGCTCCTGGACGGTGTGCCGCTTCCGGAGCTGACCCCGGCCGCCCTGCACGCCGCGATCGGCTACGGGTTCGAACGTCCGGTGCTGGTCGGCGACACGGTCGGTGCCGCCGTCGGGGCCGGTGCGGACCCGGTGCCGCTGGCCCGCGCCGCCGCCATCCACGACTTCGTCGAACGGCTGCCCGACCGGTACCGCACCCCGCTGGCCGAGGTCGCCATGTCCGGTGGCGAACGGCAACGGCTCGGGCTGGCCCGCGCGTTGCGCGCCGAACGGCTGCTGATCCTCGACGACGCCACGTCCAGCCTGGACACCGCCACCGAGTACCAGGTGACCCGGGCGCTGACCGGGCCGGGTGACCGGCGTACCCGGATGGTGGTCAGCCACCGGCTCGGCATAGCCGCCCGGGCGGACCTGGTCGCGTGGGTGGCCGACGGGCGGATACGTGCCGTCGGCCCGCACCGGGCGTTGTGGGCCGACCCCGACTACCGGGAGGTGTTCCGGTCGTGACCACTGTCGTCGGCGTGACCCGGGCCGCGCTGCGGGACCGGCGGACGCAGCTGTGGCGGTTGGCCGGCTGGTCGGCCGCCGAGGTGCTGCCGGCCGCCCTGTCCGGGCTGTTCACCGCGCGGGCCGTGGACAGCGGCTTCCTCGCCGGTCGGCCCGGCGTCGGACTGGCCTGGCTGGCCCTGCTGGGGTTGGCCGTGCTGGTCGGCGCGGCCGGCACCAACCGGTCGTACGCGCTGCTCGGGGCGGTGGTGGAGCCGTTCCGCGACGACCTGCTGCGCCGGGTGGTGCGCGGCGCGGTGGCCGGCGCGGCCGGCGGACGGGCCGACGACGCGGCGGTGGCCCGGCTCACCCACCAGGTGGAACTGGTCCGGGACACCTACGCCGGGCTGCTGATGGTGGTGCGGGGCTTCCTGTTCGCCCTCGGCGCCGCCGTGCTCGGCCTGTTCTCGCTGGCAGCCCCGGTGGCGCTGCTGGTCGCGGTGCCGGTGCTGGCCGGTCTCGGCCTGTTCGCCGTGGCGCTGCCGGTGATGGTGGCCCGGCAGCGGGAGTACGTGCTGGCCGACGAGCAGCTTGGCCGGGCCGTGGTGACCGCGGTGAGCGGCCACCGCGACGTCACCGCCAGCGGGGCCCGCGACCAGGTCACCGGCTGGGTCGGCGGGGCCGTCGACGCGCAGGCCCGGGTGGAGCGCCGGCTGGCCACCATGGCGGCGACCCGCAGCCTGAGCCTCGCGCTGGGTGGCTGGCTGCCGGTGCCGGTGCTGCTGCTGGCCGCGCCGTGGCTGGTCCGTCAGGGGCTGGGGCCGGGCGCGCTGCTGGGCGCGCTCGTCTACGTCACGCGGGGGGTGCAGCCGGCCCTGCACAGCCTGGTGCAGGGGGTCGCCGCCGGTGGTCTCCGGTTCGCCGTCACCCTGGACCGGCTGCTGCGTACCGCCGCGCCGGCCGATGCCGGCCCGGCCGGGTCGCTGCTGCCCCGTCCCACGCCGCAGCACACCGGGGCAGCGTTGTCGCTGCGTGGGGTGACCTTCCGGTACGGCCCGCACGCCGACCCGGTGCTCGACGGGCTCGACCTCGAGGTGCCCGTCGGGGACCACCTGGTGATCGTCGGGGCCAGCGGGATCGGCAAGTCGACCCTGGCGGGGTTGATCGCCGGGGTGCTGCACCCCCAGTCGGGCACCGTCCACGTCGGCGGGTCGCCGGTGACCGGGGCGACGCCCGGCGCACTGGCCGAGCGGCGGGTGCTGATCCCCCAGGAGGCGTACGTCTTCACCGGCACGCTCCGCGACAACCTCGGCTACCTGGCCCCCGGCGTGCCGGACGACGAGCTGGACCGGGCGGCGGCCCGGCTGGGGCTCACCGGGCTGCTGACCCGGCTCGGCGGGTACGACGCGACGCTGCGCCCGGCGGACCTGTCGGCCGGGGAACGGCAGCAGGTGGCGTTGCTGCGGGCCTGGCTCTCCCCCGCCCCGTTGACCATCCTCGACGAGGCGACCTGTCACCTGGATCCGGCCACCGAGGCCCGGCTGGAGACGGCTTTCGCCGCCCGGCCCGGCACGCTGGTGGTGATCGCCCACCGGGTCAGTTCGGCGCTGCGGGCGCGGCGGGTCCTGCTGCTCGACGGGCGGACCGCACTGCTGGACACCCACCAGGGGCTGTTGGAGCGTTCACCGGCCTACCGTGCCCTGGTCGGCTACGGCGAGACCGAACCGTCGGACACCGCCACCTGCTGGACGGCATCGGACGGGACGTCGGCGGCGGCCCGGACGTAGGTGTCACCGGCCGGGTGCCGGTGCCGGGCATGGTGTCGGGGCCGGTGCCGGTCACAGCCAGCCGGAGTCGCGGGCGATCCGCACCGCCTCCCAGCGGGTCCGCGCGCCGGTCTTCGCCATGATCCGCGACAGGTGGTTGCGTACCGTGCCGGCCGACAGCACCAGCCGTTCGGCGATCTCCTGGACGGGATGCCCCTCGGCGACCACGTCGAGCACTTCCCGTTCCCGGTTGGTCAACGGGCTGTCGGCGACCTCAAGGGCCGCGACCACCAGGTCGGGGTCGAGCACGACCCGTCCCTCGGCGAGCTGACGCACCCCGTCGACGATCCGGCCGGGTGGCACGTCGCGGCTGAGGAAGCCGATCCGGTGGCCGTGCTCGGCGAGCACCGGCCCGAGTCGGCCGGCCCGGCGCTGTTCGACGAGGACCAGCAGGGCACCCACGGGTACGGTGATCGGTTCCGTCGGCGGGCGGGGACCCGGGACGGTGGCGGTGGACTCGTCGCCGGCGGCCGGGGTGTCGCCGACGACGGATTCCGGGACGCCCAGGGTGGCCAGCCGGACCAGTTCCGTCACGGTCAACATGTCGAATTCGACCACTGCCACGTCGGGGCGTTCGGCCCGGACCGCCGCCCGCAGCTGGTGCGGGCTGTCCACCTCGCCCACGATCTCGATGTCGTGTTCGGCGGCGAGCAGTTGGGCGAGGGCGCCCCGGAGCAGTCCGCCCTGGAGGGCGAGCAGTGTGCGAACCATAAGCGACTCCCGAGATCACACCCGTGTTGACAAAATGCATGCGTCCGATGACGCACGGTTCGGAATCTTATTCAATCCGTAACTGGTCCGACACCCCTTCTCACGGGTGGTCAGATCCAGCCGGCGTCCTGGGCCCGCTGGACCGCTTCCCACCGGTTGCGGGCCCCGGTCTTGCGGAGCACGGTGGACAGGTGGTTGCGGACGGTGCCCGGCGCCAGGTGCAGATGACCGGCGATCTCCTTGGTCGACATGCCCCGGGCGGCAGCGGCCGTCACCTCACGTTCCCGGTCGTTGAGGGGGTTGACGGCGGCGTCCAACGCGGCCAGGGCGGTCACCGGGTCGATCATCCGCTGTCCCTCGGCGATGAGCCGAAGCTGGTCCAGGAGTTCCTGGGGCGGGACGTCCTTGGCGATGATCCCCCGGGCCCGCGCCCCGAGGGCACGGCGCAGCGCCCGGGCGGTCCGCCGGGAGGTCAGCACCACCACCGCGCATTCCGGCAGCCGGGCATGCCACCGTCCGGCGAGTACGGCCGGATCCTCGATCGCGTCGAGGTCGACCAGGACGACGTTGGGACGTCGGGTGACGACTCCGTCCGTCAGGTGGTGGTCGGGATCGCTCTCCCCGGCCAATTCGAACCCGGGGGCGGCGGCCAGGATCGCCGCGAGGGCGGTACGCAATAGTCCCGGAGGCCCCACCACCACGACACGGATCGTCGGTTCATCGCTTTCTGCCGCCCGGCCCGGACCCGACGATGACTGTTTCCCGTTCGTCAGTTCGTCCATCCGTCATATTTTCCCAAATGCAGCCCGAACCAGGCGTGACTGTCGGAATGACGACCCGTTTCCGGACGGCGGGAAAATGGCCGAAATGCATCAGCCGACGACAGGGGTGAATCGGGACCTGCCGGACGTCCGACAGGTCCCGGGTAATGGGCGCAGGCAGCAGTCGAGGCCGGCCCCGTGACGGGGCCGGCCTCGACCGAAAGATTGTCCGGCGGTGTCCTACTCTCCCACACCCTCCCGAGTGCAGTACCATCGGCGCTGGAGGGCTTAGCTTCCGGGT